>JBCBKU010000001.1:0-361624 GCA_038521345.1 Pseudomonadota bacterium
ATCAAATCAAATAGGCTTGATTTGATCCAGTAGAAGCCAAGCTTTGGTTCGACCTTTTGGTCGGAACTGGATGATCAGAAGCCATCACACCCCGTGTGTTTGACTTGGACACGATGCATTCTTTTGCCGAATGCATCGGTTGTGTTCTTTTCTCGGTTTGGTGGTCATAGCGCCAGAGAAACACCCGATCCCATCCCGAACTCGGCCGTTAAGCTCGGTAGCGCCGATGGTACTGCGTCTTAAGGCGTGGGAGAGTAGGTCGCCGCCAAACCTAGTAAAGAACACGACGTATCTCTCGAACGGAACCCCCATATCAATTCACTTGAACCTGCGCAGCGCTGCGCGGTACCGGTTTGCATGGTCAAGCAGATCGTTTGCATAAATTGGGGTACAAAGTACGGCGCGCCGTACATTAACCGTCTGTATGCGATGGTCGCTCGGCATACGACGCCGCCTTTCACATTCACCGCGATCACGGACACGACCGAAGGCGTTCGACCTGAGGTGCGATGTGTCGACCTGCCGCCAATGCCGGCTGCCGATCCGAAGGACACACCAGGCAAATGGCCCAAGGCGCGGCTATGGGCGCCAGAACTCGCCGGATTGATCGGTCCGGTGCTGTTCCTTGATTTGGATATCGTGATAACGGGGTCGCTTGATCCCTTTTTTGGCTTTGGTGATCCCGATGATGTTGTGCTGGCCCGAAACGCTGCAAAGCCGTTTCAACGGGCGGGCCAGACGTCGATCTACCGCTTCCCTGTGGGCGGTCTCGTTCCCCTTTACGAAGCCTTTCGCAAAGACGCGCAGGGGATCGCCGACCGTTATCGTTACGAGCAATTCTATGTCACCAAAAGATCGCCCAACGGAGTGAAGTTCTGGCCCCGTCGGTGGGTTCGTCACTTTCGCATCGAATGCATCCCCCCATTTCCGCTCAATTTGGTGATCCCTCCATGGCTACCCAAGGGCGCCCGCGCGATCATATTCGCTGGCAAACTGAATCCACCCGATGCGATAGCCGGGCGTTGGGACAGCACCAAGGCACACCGCCCACCACTGGAACACTTGGCCGACAATTGGCGCCGTGGTCGACGGTTCCATTTCTATCGGATCTATCTGCACCCCACCAAATGGGTTGAGGATGCCTGGCGCGAGTGACGTAGCGATCGTCGTTACAAATCTGTCGTCTTATGGGTCCCGGGCCTTGCAGTCCCTCAACGACTCATCTACCTAAGGCGCTCCGGCGCGGGGTGGAGCAGCCCGGTAGCTCGTCAGGCTCATAACCTGAAGGTCGTAGGTTCAAATCCTACCCCCGCAACCAAACTCCCAGTTATACCAGCGAGGTCTCGCCCTGAATTGGGCCCGGTGGCATTGCATCCTAAGGGCGCCAACGCCATAACCTCCGCGCTTACAGGGGACAAAAGCCATGACCCATTACCTGGATTTCGAAAAGCCGCTTGCGGAGATCGAAGGGAAGGCCGAGGAATTGCGGGCCATGGCGCGGGCTGACGAAACGCTCGACATCGCGCGTGAAGCCGAAGCATTGGATGCCAAAGCGCGCACGCTTCTACAGGACCTCTACAAGGACCTCTCGCCTTGGCGGAAATGCCAGGTCGCACGTCACCCCGATCGTCCTCATTGCGCCGACTACATCGGCGCGCTTTTTACCGAGTACACGCCATTGGCCGGAGATCGGAATTTTGCCGATGACCATGCGGTCATGGGGGGGCTGGCGCGGTTCGGGGATCGACCCGTTGTGGTGATGGGACAGGAAAAGGGTACCGACACGCAAAGCCGAATCGAGCGCAACTTTGGAATGGCGCGACCTGAGGGATACAGAAAGGCCATCAGGTTGATGGACTTGGCTGACCGGTTTGAGCTTCCGGTCATCACATTGGTCGACACACCAGGTGCCTATCCTGGGAAAGGCGCTGAAGAACGTGGGCAATCGGAAGCAATCGCGCGTTCAACGCAGAAGTGTCTGCAGCTTCGCGTGCCGATTGTCAGCGTCATCGTCGGTGAGGGAGGCTCCGGTGGTGCAGTGGCCTTTGCAACCGCCGACAGGATCGCGATGCTTGAGCACTCCGTATACTCAGTAATTTCGCCCGAGGGCTGTGCATCGATCCTTTGGAAGGATGCTGAGAAGATGCGCGAGGCGGCCGAAGCGCTTCGTCTGACGGCTCAGGATTTGAAGGAGTTGCGGGTCATCGACCGGATCATTCCCGAACCCGAAGGTGGCGCGCAACGCGATCGAGAGACTGCGATCACATCGGTGGGACATGCTATAGAAGCCATGCTAAAGGATGCCTCGAAAAAATCGCCCGATGCACTCATATCTGCCCGCCGTAAGAAGTTCCTGGACATGGGATCGCGTGGTCTGGCGTCCTAGGAATTACCACATTCGGGTCTTCGCGTACTCCGAGTAGCCGGAATCGTATTCTTTCCCGTCGAATGCCGGTTCACGTTCCTTGATGAAGTCGCCGGCAGACGGAAGGCCTGGCTTCGGAGTGTCTCCCCAGAGACCGGACCGCATCAGCGCCTTTGCGCATTGGAAGTAGACTTCTCCCACCGTGACCACGATGACGGTTTTCGGCGACTTCCCATTCTGCACGAAGGTTTCTGTAACAGTTGGGTCGGCCGTGAGTGCGGCGACCCCGTTGATCCGAACGACGTTGTCTTCACCAGGCACCATGAACATCAGGGAAACCCGCCCGTCCCGAACGATATTGCGGAGACTATCGATCCGGTTGTTCCCACGCCAATCAGGCAGCCAAACCGTCTTATCGTCAACGACCCGAACCACCGGGCCATCGTCGCCACGGGGGCTTGCATCCGTGCCCTCTTCGCCAACACTCGTGAGAATGGCGAACCGGGCCGCATCAATCCATCGCCGGTAGAGAGGCGTAAGTTCCTGTACCACTTTCGTCAGCGACCGCGGCACGGCCGGACCGTACAAGTCTTCAAGGGCTTCAATCGACTGGATTGTCTTCAACTACCACGCCTCCTCGAAATCCTGCCTCCAGCATCAATGCATTGGACGCTTTTTCTACATCACGCTCCAACCGCTGCATGAATACGTCGACTTTGTAACCCGCCGAGATCGTCGGCAGGAATGTCACCACGGCCGTCCCAGGCTTTCGAAGTATACCACGCTTTGGCCAGAACACCCCAATGTTGGTGGCGACCGGAACGCAGTCTTGGCTCAGCTGTTCGTAGAGCGCGCCGGTTCCGATCTTGTATGGTAGGTGGTCTCCTGGGGCGACGCGGGTTCCCTGCGGGTAGATAACCAATTGTCCGGGATGCTGCAGGCCCGAGGCCACATCGTTCAGCATCTTCTGAATGGCATGCCCACGCTTGCCGCGCGACACAGGAACGCATCCCATCCGAAGCGCGTATTGTCCGAGGATCGGAGCCCAAACCAACTCCCTCTTCATGATGAACTTGGCGGCGGGCAATGCGTGGAAGATGACCAAGATGTCAAAGAAAGACTGATGCTTGGCGGCCACCATAACTTCGCAGCTCGGGGGCACTCCTCGAATGTCCACCTTCAACCCGACAATCCATCGTGCTGACCATATTACCCAAGCGCAGTAAGTGTGGCAGGCACGATAGGCCCACTTGCGGCTGAAGATCGCTAGCGGTGTGAACACGATGGCAAGAACAGGCATCGCGACATACATCTGCGTGTTGAAGAAGAGCGAGCGTAGATACTGAAGTGCCATCACGTCATCTCGCCCAGTTTGCGGAATGCCGCAAACCGGGTTGCCCAGAACGCGGTCGCGGCAGCAAATGGTGGCACGAAAAGGGGCCAGATCCACTCCCACCCGCGAAAACCAAAACTCGTCAGAAAACTCTCAACACCCTCGTTCCGCGGAAAAAGGGCAATGATCGCCGTCGCAAGCGCGGTGCCCGCTGTCGCACCAAGGAGCGCCCGAAGCGTATATCGGCGGACGAAGGCCCGGACCACGAAAACGTCGCGCGCACCGATCAGTCGCAGGACGCGGAGCACCTGATCGTTGGCCGAAAGTGCCGTCGAAGCGGCAAGCGTGACTAGAGCTGCCGAAGAGGCCGCAATTAGGACGATCGCGGCGACACCCATCGTTCGCATCCGCCCCGCCGCATCGATCAAGGGCTGCCGCCATCGTGTGTGATCGTCCAAGCGCGCGCCTGGGACTTCGCCCTGCAATCGAAGGCGCAGTCCATCCATGTCCAGGCCACGGTCGTTCTCGACGATCTCGATCAGTTTGGGAACGGGCAGGGTGTCAAGTGTGATGTTTGATCCGAACCACGGCGCCAAAAGTGCTGCTTGCTCTTCTTTCGACATCGCGCGTGCCGATCCGACGCCAGGAGTTTGTTCTAGTATCGCGAGGGTGGCATCGACTTGGGCGCCGACCTGACCTTCGGGGGCAGAAATCCGGATCGTGGCCGTGCGGGCGAGCTCCGCGCCCCATCGGTCGGCCAGCCGGTCCGTTGCCGACAGCAGCGCCAATGCGAACACCGCAAGAAACGCCATGGCCGCAGAGGTCAGCACCGTGAGCGACGCTGTGAAGCCCGTCGGGGGCACGATGCGCGTGCCTTCGATCTCTGCGAAAGAAGCTCGGATTCGGCCCAAGGTACCGGTCACAAGTCTGCCCCTGCGGCAGTCAGCGTCCGGTCCCTAATGCGCAACACGCGCGCTGCTACTTGCGCTTTGGCCTGACGGATCAGGTTAAGGTCATGGGTGGCGATAAGGACGGTTTTGCCCATGCGGTTGAGTTCTACGAGAAGCGAGAGAAGCCGTTGCGACATCTCCCAGTCAACATTGCCAGTAGGTTCGTCCGCAAGGATAACGTCGGGCGACATGATGATCGCGCGCGCGAGTGCGGCACGCTGTCGTTCGCCACCAGATAGTTCAGGCGGCCGTGCCGCCGCTCGTTCCGACAAGCCGACCCATGCCATGAGGTCGTTTAGATTGTCGGACTCCCGCGCTGTATCGAGCCCGGAAACGGACAAAGGCAGCAGAATGTTCTCGGCAACACTGAGGTGATCGAGAAAGGCGCAGTCCTGATGAACAAGGCCTACGCGACGTCTGACCCGCGCGATCCCGTCGCGATCAAGGTTGTCGGCACGTTCCCCGAATGCGGACACGTTGCCTTCAGTTGCCATCAGTTCAAGATAGCAGATCTTCAGAAGGGTCGTTTTCCCGGCGCCCGAAGGCCCAGTCAAAAAGTAAAAGTCTCCGGGCCCAAGCGCCAGGTCAACACCACGCAACAGGGTTCCACCCCCGTAGCTGTAGCCCACATGCGTCAGCTCGATCACGCGCGCCCCAATTCTTCTTGTCCTTCTTTTGGCGGAAGGCAGGGCGTGTTTCAATGCGAGCAAGCGTCCGAGTGTTTGAGTTTCCGTTGGTCGCTGTTAAACACATGTGCACAAAGGCAAGAAATCGCTGGCGAAAACGCCGGTTTGAGGAAAGCATATGCGTCTGACATGCCCAAATTGCGACGCACAGTACGAGGTTGACGGGTCGCTGATCCCACCGGCCGGTCGCGATGTGCAGTGTTCAAATTGTGGAACCACCTGGTTTCAGGAGCCAGAAGGCCGCGGCGCGCCGGTTGTTCCGCCTCCTCCGGAAACCCCGGTCGAAAAAGCGCCCGAGCGTGTGCCGACAGAACCGACACCGGAACCTGAACCGGTGCCCGAGTCCGTGGAGATGCAGGAGATGTCCGTTCCTGCACCTGCTCCGGAGCCGGAGTCCGTTCAAGTCGACGCCCCGGAACCCGCGGCGGTGGCGCAGCCCCGGCCGAAGGTGGACGACAACATACTTGGTATTCTCCGAGAGGAAGCGGAGCGTGAAATCGAAGCAAGGCGCCGTGACACGGGTGCGTCGTTGGAAACGCAACCGGATCTGGGGCTCGATGCGCAAACAGGCGAACAAAGTGTTCACGAACGAACAGCCCGTTTGCGCGGTGAGGACGCACCACTGGTCGATGAGGTCACTGACCGTGCGACCCGGGGCGCGCTGTTACCCAATATCGAAGAGATCAATTCGACCCTGACACCAGCTGCGGAGGACCCCGAGGACCAAGCTGATTTCGAGGATGCGGGGGCCGGCCGGCGCGGCTTCAGGTTGGGTTTTGCTCTGGTCGTTGTTCTGATTGCGATCCTGATCTTAACTTACCTATTTGCACCGGCCCTGAGCTCGGCCGTGCCTGCGCTGGAAGGTCCTTTGTCGGGTTATGTGGCAGCGGCCAACGGGTTCCGTCTATGGCTTGACGGGGTCATGGGGGCCATCATTGGCCTCGTGGGCGGGCCGAGTCCCGAAAGTTGAACAGGCTAGAAGCGCTCTAGCAGTCGCTTGAGATAGTCGAGTTCTTCTTCGGGGCGGGATTGGTCCGCTGACCGTTCGCGTATCGTATCCAAGAGTTCGCGCGCCCGGCGATAGACATCTTCGCCTTGCAAGAGCTCTTCCTCGGTCCCGATCGCGCCGTTCTGCCCGGGTTCGCGCCCAAGAGGATCGCGGCGACCCATTGGATCGGCCTCGCCTACGGCTTCGCCCTGTTGCCCGTTCTGTTGCTGCTGCTGAGCCAGTTGCTCGCCAAGGGCGCGCATTCCGTCACGCAGCGCTTCCATCGCCTCCGCTTGGTTGTCGAGTGCGCCGGCAAAATCTTCGTCGCGCAGTGCTTCTTCAGCATCGTCCATCGCACGCCCGGCCCGGTCCAGTGCCTCGCGTGCGGCCTGACCTTCTTGCGTGCCCGCCCCGGGCAGGTTCTGCTGTTGACGTCCAAGCTCGTTGCGCAGTGCTTGTTGTCGGTCGGCGAGGCTTTGCTGTCCTTGACCGCCGCCTGGCTGGCCCGGTTGCGGCAATTGACCCTGGCCGTTCTGGCCCTGCTGGGTTCCAGGCTGCTGCCCTTGTCCTTGGTTCTGGCCCGGAAGTTGGCCCGGTTGCTGCCCTTGCTGGTTCTGGCCCTGTTGCTGGCCCTGCTGACCCTGTTGCTGTTGCCCGGGATTGAACTGGTCTTGAAGGTCACGGAAGGCTTCGTCTGACAAGCCCTGCTGCTCGCGCAAGGTTTCGGCAAGGCCCTCCATTGCCTGTTGGCCCTGACTTTGTTGGCCATTCTGGCCGGGCTGCCCCTGCGTAATTTGCATGTTCTCCATCATTTGGCGCAGTTGATCCAACAGGCGCTGGGCTTCCGCCATCCGCCCTTGTTCCATCAGATCCTGAAGCTCTTGCAACATTTGCTCGAGCTGATCACCGGTGATGGATTCCATGTTTTCGGATTGAGCCTGCGGTTCTCCCTCTTCGCCGGCACGCTCGGCCAGTTGGCGCATGTAATCCTGCATCGCCTCGCGCAGTTCTTGCATCAACTCCGCGATTTCTTCGTCCGTGGCACCATTTTCGATCGCTTCGGACAGGCGTTCTTGGGCCCGGCGCAGACGCTCGAGCGCATCGGACAAATCGCCTTCTTCTATCTCGACGGCAATGTCCCAAAGAGCTTGTGCGATCTCATCTCGCGTCTCGTCCGTCAGGACGCCGAGTTCAGTCGCGGCTTCGAGCCGTCGGATCAGAACGCGCAGTTTCAGATAGGTGGTCTCGGACCGGAAGATGTCCTCAGGTTCGTAGCTGACTGCCCGCAAAACATCCGATACGCGACCGGCATTGGTCCGGTTCCAAAGAAGATCGCGTCTTTGCTCGGCGACCGACGCGGCCAATGGGTCGAAGAACCGTTTGCCCGGAAGCACGGCCGACGCATCAATCGCAACCCCGGTCTGCCCGATGGCGTCTTCGACCATCGCGCGTGCAGTTACCGGAAGCGTGGCCCACGGATGTTGCGCCAGTTCTCCAACCAGCGTCTCGTCGAATTCCGACCGATCGCCCGAAATGGTCATCGGCAGATCAAGGATAACAGGCTCGCGCGGTTCCGGCTCAATAGCCAACCCATAGCGGCGATCGATCCGTGCCAGATCAAGTGTTATTTCAACCCGGCCAGCAATGACGCCGTAGTCATCGCTGGCGCGGAAAGATTGCCGGAACTCGCCCCCTGCGGTCGCTTCCAGTGATCCGACGAGCGCGATCTCGGGGGCCAGATCCTCAAGCACCGTCACGCTCCAGGTGGCGCCGCCCGGGCCCTCAACTGCAATAGTCCCGCTTTGAGTGACTGTGAAGCTTTGCGCGGGGTCGGACGCTGCCGAAATATCCGTAGTCTCCCCGGACACCGTCTCGGTGATCAAGAGATCGCCAATTTCGCCATAAAGCCGCAGCGTGATAGCGCTTCCTTGAGGAACCGACAATTCACCGGCAGGAATGTCGTTCAGATAAAGGCTCGGGCGGCCTGTATAGGCCGGTGGCTCGACCCAGCCTTCCCAAGCCGGTCCCGCAGCTAGGGTGTCTCCTTGGGCCGCGCCGAGATCTGCAACAGTCCCCACGCGTAAGATTGACCCAAACAACAAGGCGACAACGAAGGCGACAACCGCTACATATCGAAGTGCGTAGGGGTCCCGTGACGCCACGCGAAGGTTAGGTTTGACTGCGCGTGCATCGGCGAGCCGGTCAGTCATCCGGGTGACATGGGCCTTCCAAACGGTTTCCGACGCTTCGTCGCCGCGTCCGATAGCCTGAGCATCCGTAACAGCAGCAATTGGCCGCCCTTTCAAAGTGCGATCCAACCGATCGACGGCCTCGGCGCGCGTGGGCCAGTGAAACACTCGGACGCCCCACACCAATGCACCGATTGCTCCAAGGGCGCTCAGGACGACCGCAAACCAAACTACCTCGACCGCCACGCTGTCCTGTACGCCAAGCATTGCAAGGGCAAGCGCAGCAAGGATGACCGAGACTAACGGCCAAAACGCGTGGACCACACGTTCTGCAATCAAACCAAGATGGGTGAAGCGGACCGGCCAAGTTAGGCGGTGCGTCGCGTCGCGCAAAGCATCGATGTCAGGCATGGGCTCTCCCGTCGGGCCTTTGACCAATATAGGCGCTTAAAGCCACACGGGAATGCTATCGCGCTCAATCATCTCGGAATAGGTGGGTCTTGCGCGGATGACCGCGAATTGATCGCCCTTCACGAGGACCTCGGGGATAAGAGGGCGGGTATTGTATTCAGAGGCCATGACCGCCCCATAGGCGCCTGCGGATCGAAAGGCGACAAGATCACCGGCATTGACCGGCGGCATGGGCCGGGCCCGGGCAAAGGTATCGCCAGTTTCGCAAACAGGGCCGACGACGTCGACCGGACCGTAATCCACCCCGGGAGACGGTTCCTTGACGGGCACGATATCATGCCATGCCTCATACATAGCCGGTCGGATAAGGTCGTTCATTGCGGCATCGAGGATCAAAAACGTTCGATCAGCGCCGGACTTCACGTAGATCGTGCGCGCAACAAGGATCCCTGCGTTTCCGGCAATCATCCGCCCGGGCTCGATTTCGATCTCGCAGCCAAGATGTCCGACGGTTCGCCGGACCACGTCGCCGTATTCCGTGGGCAATGGTGGCGCTTCATTCGATCGTGCGTATGGAATCCCAAGGCCGCCACCAAGGTCGAGGCGCTGAATGTCATGACCTTCGGCGCGGAGCCGGATGGTGAGTTCAGCCACTTTGTCATAGGCGGCTTCGAACGGCGCCAGATCCGTTAACTGCGAGCCTATATGCACGTCTATCCCGACGACCTTGATACCCGGAAGTCGGGCAGCCAACGCATAGACCGACTCGGCCCTGTCGATGGGAATGCCGAACTTGTTCTCGGCTTTCCCAGTTGCAATCTTGGCGTGGGTGCGCGCATCGACATCCGGATTAACGCGAATGGTGACCGGCACTTCGGCTCCCATTTCGGCAGCGACGCCGGACAAAGCCTCCAGTTCCGGTTCGCTTTCCACGTTGACCTGACGCAAACCGCCCTCGATTGCCGCACGCATCTCGGCCTGTGTCTTGCCGACGCCCGAGAACACGATCCGGTCGCCCGGGACCCCCGCGGCGCGCGCGCGCGCGTATTCGCCGCCCGAGACGACGTCCATTCCCGCGCCCAGATCACCCATTAGTTTGATGATGGCCTGGTTCGAGTTGGCTTTCATGGCGTAGCAGACGAGGTGGTCCAATCCATCAAGCGCCTCGTCAAACAGTCGGTAGTGGCGTTCGAACGTGGCCGAGGAATAGCAGTAGAACGGGGTGCCGACTGTGGTTGCGATATCGGCCACGGGCACGCTCTCGGCGTGAAGGGCGCCGCTTTGATAAAGAAAATGATCCATTAGGTAATTGGCCGGAGACGCAGGAAGAGATACAGTGGAAGCCCGCAGGAAACACCGATGCAGAAAGTCGCTGGAATGGCGATCAGTCCGATCCAATTCTTGCGAACGAATGTTTCAGATACGATCCAGATTGTCAGTGCAATGGCCGCGATAGTCAGGTCCCATACAAGACCCGTCGTGGATGCATTAACCCACCAGGCGTCGATGAGCCCGGACAATCCGGTATCGGTTTCCCGCATGTAGGTGACGAACCAGTACATGGGGTGGATTGCCCCCCAGACGGCCAGCCCGAGAAAAATCATCCGGATGGGTGCCATCAGAGCCGACCGGAGATTCCGATGGACGCGGATCCGCTAACCGTGACACCCGATTGGGTCTTGGGTTGGGGGGCGCCGTCCACACCGCACGCCGCGAGAGCCAGAAGAAAGACAATAAATAGTAAGAGCCGGGTCATGGGGTCACCGTTACGCCGACATCGCCGACCCGTCCACTGACCGAGGGTGAAACCGAGATCCCGTCACCGCCAAGTCTCAGGTTCGCGCCGAGTGTCGGATTTTCGCAGGCCGCAAGGACCAACAGGGCAAGGGATAGAAGAAGGCGCGTCACAGAATTTCCCTCCAACGGGCGATCTGGCGGCGTACCTCGCTAGGCGCCGTTCCACCATAGGACGTACGGCTGTTGACGGAATTGTCGACACCTAGAACAGCATAGACGCCTTCCGAAATGCCGGAATGCGCGGCTTTCATCTCGTCAATCGACAGGTCCGGCAGGTCAACGCCGCGTGCCTCGGCGGCGGCCACAAGGGATCCGGTGATGTGATGGGCTTCACGGAAAGGGAGCGCAAGCTCGCGAACCAGCCAGTCCGCCAGATCCGTGGCGGTCGAGAATCCCGAGGCCGCGGCAGACTTCAGGGCGTCGCGGTTTGCGGTCATGTCGCGGATCATCCCCTCGGTTGCGCTCAGAGCAAGAAGATAATTATCGGCCGCGTCGAACACGGGTTCTTTGTCTTCCTGCATGTCCTTGGAGTAGGTCAGGGGCAGCCCCTTCATCACAGTGAAGAGGCCGACAGTCGCACCCAGAATGCGCCCGATTTTTGCCCGGACAAGCTCTGCCGCATCGGGGTTCTTCTTTTGCGGCATGATCGACGAGCCGGTGGAAAAACGGTCCGAAAGACGCACGAAACGGAATTGTGCGGACGACCATATGACGATCTCTTCGGCAAGCCGCGACAAATGCATTGCCGAAATCGAAACGGCCGAAAGAAATTCGAGCGCAAAATCTCGGTCCGCAACGGCGTCAAGTGAATTCGCCATCGGACGTTCAAAACCGAGCGCCGCAGCGGTCATGTCGCGATCGATCGGAAAGGACGTGCCAGCCAGTGCCGCAGCGCCGAGTGGACTTTCGTTCATTCTGTTGCGCGCATCTTGTAGCCGTCCGCGATCACGGCCGAGCATCTCAACGTAGGCCATCATGTGATGACCCCACGTCACCGGCTGAGCCGTTTGCAAATGTGTGAAACCGGGCATCACCCAATCGGCCCCGGCCTCAGCCTGATCCACAAGCGCATGCATTGTGGCCGTAAGGCCCGCAATCGCGTCGTCCGTTCGGTCGCGCACCCAAAGCCGAAAATCTGTCGCGATCTGATCGTTACGGCTGCGGCCTGTGTGCAAGCGCCGCGCAGGTTCCCCGATTAGCTCTGCCAACCGAGCCTCGACATTCATATGGATGTCTTCGAGCTCTGCCGAGAATTCGAACTCTCCGGCCTTGATCTCTGACAAGACCGTGAGGAGACCTTCCCGGATCGCCGCGGCGTCCGTATCACTAATAATGCCCGCGGTTGCCAACATGGCCGCATGGGCCCGTGATCCTGCGATGTCCTGAGTGGCGAGCCGTTGGTCGAACCCAATCGAAGCGTTGATGGCCTGCATCAATGCGTCGGGTCCAACCGCAAAACGTCCGCCCCACATGGCATTTGCGGTTTCATCGGTCTTGGTCAACGCTCGGAGGTCCCATGTCGTTCTTACGTTCCGCCGTCCTCTACACGGCCATTCTGGCTGGTGCAAACGCGGCACTCGCCGATCTAGATGCGGCCGAGGCCATGCGTGAAGGTGATATGAAAAAACTCGTCTTTCATTCTGAGCCGATGGAAGTCAGCTCCGGCACATTCACGGATGCAGAGGGCACGGAGTACAGTCTGGCAGACTGGAACGGCAAATATGTCCTTCTCAACTTCTGGGCCACATGGTGCGCGCCCTGCCGAAAGGAGATGCCAGCGTTGGATGAGCTTCAAACCCAGTTCAAGGGGGACCGGTTCGAGGTTCTGACAGTTGCCACGGGCCGCAATCCCTTGCCGTCGATCAGACGGTTCTTTGACGAAGTAGAGATCGAGGGCCTTCCAATCCTCCTGGATCCAACCCAATCCTTTGCCCGCGAGATGGCAGTGCTCGGGTTGCCGATTACAGTTCTCATTGATCCCAAGGGTCGAGAGATTGCCCGCATGCGCGGCGACGCTGACTGGGCAAGCGACAACGCAAAGGCGATTGTGGCCACACTGATCGGCTCCGACGGTTAGACAGTGCCTCTTCACGGATTGTTAGAGCGGGTTGGTCATATCTCTTCTTAAAGGAGAGACGACCATGACCGAACCGCTCCCGCCGAGTTCGCCGTACCCGTCCAGTATGGTAAGTGATCCGTTGACTGAGGCGGTAGCGAGCCGCGAAACGAACATGCCGAACGTGGTTGAACGCGCCATTCTGACCGGCAATGTCGCACTTGCCTACCAACCGGTGGTCCAGTCCCGCAGCATGACACGATTGGCGTTCTACGAAGGTCTCTTGCGGGTGATGGATGAGAGCGGCCGCGTGATTCCCGCACGGGAATTCATTCATCATGTCGAGACGTCCGAGCTCGGTCGCATCCTCGATTGCCTGGCTCTCGAACACGGAACGCGTGCGCTGGCCGAGCACCCGAGGTTGCGGCTCGCCATCAACATGTCTGCCCGATCGATCGGCTACAAGCGGTGGCACGAGACGCTGGAGCGGGGTCTCGGCCTTGGGCCGACTGTTGGTGAACGGCTAATCCTCGAGATCACAGAAAGCTCGGTCGTCATGATGCCCGAGGTTGTTTCAGCGATGATGATTGATCTGCAGGCGCAGGGCGTCACATTCGCGATGGACGATTTCGGGGCTGGGTACACGGCAATCAGATACTTCAAAGAGTTTGTGTTCGATGCGATCAAGATTGACGGCCAGTTCGTCAAGGGAATTGCCAATGACCCCAACAATCAGGTGCTGACCACTGCTCTTGTCTCGATTGCGCGCCAGTTCGAGATGTTCACCGTGGCTGAATTTGTCGAGAACGCCGATGATGCCGCCTATCTCGCATCAATCGGGATCGACTGTTTGCAAGGGTACTACTTCGGCGCACCGACGCTGAAGCCCGTGTGGCAACCCGAAGGACCCGCGCGCCAGGCTGGTTGAACGGTCTGCGGTACCGTCGGTTTGGCTCGCCTCCGAAACACATTTTACGGACCCTAATCAGAGCGCTCTTGCGTCCTTGATAAAGGCGCATCTCACGTTCGCTCTTCTCAGTCTTGACCCGGTTGAGGCCATCGCCTCTAAAGGTTGCAGGCAGCGGAGGAACCGCGCCCGCCACCGAGCCCGCGCCGACGCGCTTCATGGTGGCAGAGCCCCGGAGGCGCGCATTTTTGCGCCGATGAAATCAGGAGACCCCAAGTGACACATGTCGTCATCGCGTCCGCCGCACGAACGCCGGTTGGAAGCTTCAGTGGTGCCTTCGCCGCGACGCCTGCCCATGACCTGGGTTCGACGGTTCTCGAGGCCGTCGTGGACCGTGCCGGCGTTGACAAGGCAGAGGTTTCCGAAACGATCCTCGGGCAAGTGCTCTCCGCCGGGCAGGGGCAGAACCCTGCACGACAGGCCCATGTGAACGCGGGTCTTCCGATCGAGAGTGCAGCGTGGGGGATCAATCAGGTGTGCGGTTCGGGACTTAGGGCCGTTGCACTTGGTGCTCAGCACATTCAACTAGGCGACGCCAACGTCGTCGCGGCGGGCGGACAGGAAAACATGTCGCTTAGCCCGCACGTCTCTCATCTCCGGGCGGGCCACAAGATGGGCGACGTCAAGTTTATCGATTCGATGATCCGTGATGGTCTCTGGGATGCTTTTAATGGGTATCACATGGGGCAGACGGCTGAAAACGTCGCCGAGAAATGGCAGATCAGCCGCGATCAACAGGATGAGTTCGCCGTCGCTAGCCAGAACAAAGCGGAAGCCGCCCAGAAAGAAGGCCGGTTCAAGGATGAGATTGTAGCGTTCACCGTCAAGCATCGAAAAGGCGACATCATCGTGGAAGACGATGAGTACATTCGGCATGGCGCGACGATCGATGCCATGCAGAAGCTGCGCCCGGCCTTTATCAGGGACGGCACGGTAACCGCTGCGAACGCGTCGGGGCTGAATGACGGGGCCGCCGCAGTTCTGCTGATGTCGGCTTCGGATGCAGAGAAACGCGGGATCGAACCGCTTGGCCGCATTGCCGCTTATGCCACGGCGGGGCTTGATCCGGCCATCATGGGCGTCGGACCGATCCATGCGAGCCGAAAGGCACTCGGTAAAGCGGGATGGAAGGTCGACGATCTCGACCTGGTCGAGGCCAATGAAGCCTTCGCTGCCCAAGCGTGCGCTGTGAACAAGGATATGGGTTGGGATCCGTCGATCGTGAACGTCAACGGTGGAGCAATTGCAATCGGTCACCCGATCGGTGCATCGGGTGCACGCGTTCTGAACACTCTGCTCTTTGAGATGAAGCGACGTGACGCGAAAAAAGGGCTCGCCACGCTCTGTATCGGTGGCGGGATGGGTGTTGCCCTCTGCGTCGAACGGGACTGATCCAGATCAGAGCGCGGGCGGAACAACCACGCCAAGATCGTCAGGGCGCGCGCCAGAACGTGCCCCGACGCGAACCAAGATTCAGGGAGGATACTGATGGGACGTATTGCACTGGTGACTGGAGGCTCGCGCGGGATTGGCGAGGCCATTTCGAAGGCACTGAAGGCAGAGGGCTGTGAGGTTGCCGCAACGTATGCGGGCAACGACGAGAAAGCGGCGGCCTTCACCGAGGCGACGGCTATCAAGACATACAAGTGGAATGTGGCGGACTATGACGCGTCGCAGGCCGGCATCGCGGCCGTTGAGGCTGAGCTTGGACCGATCGACATCGTTGTGGCCAATGCTGGCATTACAAGGGATGCACCATTTCACCGTATGACACCGGACCAGTGGAACGAGGTTATCGCAACCAACTTGACGGGTGTCTTCAACACGGTTCACCCTGTCTGGCCGGGTATGCGAGAGCGCAAGTTCGGCCGTGTCATCGTGATTTCTTCGATCAACGGGCAGAAAGGGCAGTTCGGTCAGGTTAACTATGCCGCAACAAAAGCCGGAGATCTGGGTATCGTGAAGTCCCTTGCGCAGGAAGGGGCCCGTGCGGGTATCACCGCAAACGCCATCTGTCCGGGATACATCGCGACTGAGATGGTGATGGCGATCGACGAGGGCATCCGTGACAAGATCATTTCCGGAATTCCGGCCGGGCGGCTTGGTGAACCAGAAGAGATCGCACGCTGCGTTACGTTTCTTGCTTCCGACGAGGCCGGATTTATCAACGGGTCGACCATCTCGGCCAACGGCGCCCAGTTCTTCGTCTAGGACACCGTATTCGTGCCGGAGAGCGAAAGGCCAGCGCACGGCGCTGGCCTTTTGCGTTCATCAGGATCCTTTACTTGCCGCCAAAAAGCCAGTTCCAGGCGTCTGCAGCGGCTCTGCCGCGTTCTTGATGTGCGGCGCGAAGGGCATCCCGGGTGCGGCGTGAAGCGGTGGGTTCATACATGTGACCATCTCCGTTCGGGTTTCAATCAACTGCCTCTTATATGAAGTCGACCCAGTTTCTTTACAAACGAGACTTTTGAGAGTATCAGTTAAGAATAATTGAAGTGATATGTCTGATCGCCTCCCCCCTCTGACCGCGCTTCGCGCGTTTGATGCTGCTCAAAGGCACATGTCATTTGCGCGCGCCGCAGAAGAGCTGAACGTGACGCCCGCGGCGCTGTCATTTCAGATCAAATCACTGGAAGACCATCTTGGGCTGCCTTTGTTCCACCGCTTGAACCGCCGGGTCGAGTTGACTGAAGCTGGGCGGGCATTGGCGCCTGGAACCCAGGACGGTTTTGAAACTCTGATTGCTGCATGGCGCGCTGCGCGCCGCCTGACCGACAACACGACCATCGTCGTTACAGCCGGTCCCGCCTTCACCGCAAAGTGGCTGGCGCCGCGTATGTACAAGTTTGCGCAGGCCCACCCGGACATCGAACTGAGATTCTCGGCGGCCCTGCGCATTATGGACTTTGAGCGCGACGAGATTGATGTCGCCATCCGATACGGACTCGGACATGGTGCCAAAGCCGGCCTTTTCAGCCACCCAGTCTTCGCCGACTTCCTCGTGCCGGTGATGGTGCCGAATCTCGCCGAACGATTTCCGACCCCCGAAAGCCTGGTCGATGCGCCGCTACTCTGGGATCAGTCGCTCGACTTTCTTGATCCGCCAGTGGACTGGCCGGCTTGGTTCCGCGCAAATGACCTCTTCATGCAACCGCCGCCAGGCGCAAAATTCAACCAGTCCGACCATGCTCTGGACGCGGCACAAAGTGGCGCGGGCATCCTGCTTGGGCGGTCGGTTCTTGCTCAAAAGGCTCTAAGCGAAGGTCGACTGGTCGCGCCTTTTCCAGTTGCACTAACCACCGACGCAGACTTCCGTTTCGTTTGTCCGTCCGGCCTTGAAACGCGGCCCAACATCCGCGCCTTTCTTCAGTGGATCGTGGAGGAGGCGCGGGCCCATGACGACTTGTCGGAAGGCCGGCGCTTTGTTCCCGCGGCGGATGTCCCGGCGGGCTAGTCCGCTTTCAGGCGCTCGATTTCTTCCTTAAGCTTCAGTTTTTGTTTTTTCATGGCCGTGACTTCAAGGGGGTCGGCAGCCGGATTCCGCTGAACAGTTTCTACGGCGACGGACAGGCTTTGGTGTTTTTTCTGGAGTTCTTGAATGTGCGAACTCAGCGTCATCTTTGCTCTCCTCTGTCTCAATCCTTGCACATGAACCCTACCAGTCCAGCACATTTGCTGAGTCGAGTCACGTACGGTAACGTATCGATCCCACGAGCGTGCCAGCCGGGTCCTTATGATGCGTTAATCCAAGGCGACCCAAGGCCAAGAAGCACCCGACCTAAGAACCGCGTCTGCATCCGGAGAGTAGTCCGGCGCATCGGTTTCGTGTGCCGGCCCGGAATGAAGAAGCGTGGGCGCGTGTAGCTTAAGCGACCCTTTTGCACCCTTCTGTCCGGTTATAACGACAAGTCGTGCGGGTCGCCCGATCCGTGGCTGAAGCGGGTGTATGCTGATCGAACCCATTTCGGTGGCAGCGCGAAGAATTTCCTGCAACCGTTCGGCCCGCTGGATCAGGGTGACCCGTCCGCCAGTGCGCGCACGGCGAAGGGCGGTTTCGATCCAATCCGCGAGGGGTGTGTGTTCTCCGCGCCCCCGCTCGCGCCCACTATCTGCCGCCGCGATGCCCGCGTCCCGGCGATGATAGGGTGGATTTGCGATGACATGGTCGAACGACCTCTCCTTAACCTTGGAGGGGAGATTAGTAAGGTCTGCCGTGACGATCTCTGCCTGGATCGCGTTTTGCGTCGCGTTGTAACGCGCCAGTTGCGCATAGGCTTCCTGCAGCTCGACCCCCACGAGATGAAGCCCGTTGACGCGCTGACCAAGTGCAAGGAGTGCTGTGCCGATCCCGGTGCCCAATTCCAGGACGGTTTCGCCCGGTCTTGCCGGAACCGCGGCCGCCAGAAAAAGAGGATCGACCCCTGCACGATATCCGTTGCGCGGCTGGCGCAGCATCAACTGTCCACCAAGAAACGCGTCGTTGGTCAGGCCGCTCATGCCTAGCCGCTGAGGTCGATGTCGTTGTCCCGAAGGATGGCCGAGGCGCGGAAGTGATCTGCCGCGCGAACCATGATCCTCCGAGGTAAGACGCCTATAGATCCTTCCAGTGCACTCATATGGACGTCCATTTCGAACACCTCTATACCCTCACCCCGGAGCAGCGCAGAGGCGAAGGCAATGACCGTGGGATCGTTGGTGCGCATCAGTTCCTTCATGGCGCGACTAAATGTGAGCGTGCCCCGAATGTCGAGCAGTCTGACGAGTACGTGATGGATTCCGAAACCGGTTCCGCCAAGCCGCACGAGCGCCTCGCCGCCGCGCTGGCTGATGACATGGCGAGTGTTAGCGCGACGATCCGCGAACGCATGGCCTCTGAGCATGCGCCGCGCATTCCTCAGATCACCGCACATTTGGTGGAAGCAGGGGGAAAACGGATCCGCCCGATGTTGACCCTCGCGACAGCGCGGCTTTGTGGCTACGAGGGCCAGCATCACGTGAACCTAGCTGCAACTGTCGAGTTCATTCACACGGCAACACTGCTGCACGACGATGTAGTGGACGAAAGCCGGCAGCGCCGTGGGCGCCCCACAGCGAATCTCCTGTGGGACAACAAGTCTTCCGTTCTTGTCGGTGACTACCTGTTTGCACGGGCTTTTCAGTTGATGGTCGAGACCGAGTCGATCCGAGTGCTTGGCATCTTGTCGAACGCGGCTGCGACCATTGCCGAAGGAGAAGTCCTCCAGCTGACGGCGGCGCAGAACCTCGCGACAAACGAAGATGTTTATCTGAAGGTGGTGCGTGGGAAGACAGCGGCGTTGTTCTCGGCCGCCACTGAGGTTGGCGGCGTGATCGCTGGATCAGACGATACCGTCGTCCGCGCGCTCTTCCGCTACGGAGATGCGCTTGGAATTGCATTCCAGATCGTCGACGATCTTCTGGACTATGAAGGCGATGCAGGCGCGACAGGGAAGAACGTTGGCGACGATTTCCGCGAACGCAAACTGACCCTTCCCCTAATCCGCGCTGTCGCAAAGGCGGATGATCGCGAACGCGCATTTTGGTCCCGGGTCATCGAAAAGGGCGATCAGCAGGACGGTGATCTGGACCATGCGATCGCCCTGCTGCACCAGCATGGGACATTGGCCAGCACACGTCAGACAGCGCTTGGCTGGGCCGCCGAAGCAAGAGCGGCACTGGTGGACGTGCCGGCCCACCCGTTGCGGGACACGCTGGCCGACCTGGCCGACTACGTGGTTGCCCGGATTAACTGATCACGGGTAGCGCGCGCTCGGACCAATCCCCAATTTCGCACTCCCTTACCCACCAAGTTGGGCGCTTGGCCGCAATGGCCATGCACGCAGCGCATGCGTCTTCGGCTGTCTCGTAAAGGCCAAAGCACGTCGCCCCAGAGCCGGACATGCGGGCCAGCCGGCAGCCCGCGGTCTCGTCGAGTGCCCGCAAGGCCTCACCGATCGCAGGTGCGATGCCAAGCGCCGGCGTTTCAAGATCGTTGCGATGCCTTGCCAGCCAGTCGATCAGGTCACGAGCAGCGGGGAATGCGGGCAGCGTGTCGGGCATGGCCGGATTCTCGCGCGTCACCAGTGCGGCAAAAACCGATGCGGTGGGAACCGGGACGCGCGGATTCACCATGACAGCGGGCACACGGGGTAGATCCACGAATTCGAGGTTCCCGCCGATCCCGCGTGCGCGGCAAGGGGACGCGCGCAAGCACATCGGAACGTCAGCGCCCAGGGACAGGATCTGTTCGTCCATTGTCTGAAGCATAGTGTCGGCGTCCGCGATCCATGACGCCGGATCAGATCCGTGTCGTAGGGCAACCATGGCGCGCAGGACGGCGGCTGCGTCCGCCGAACCGCCCCCGATGCCCGATGCCGCGGGCAATTGCTTCTCCAAAAAAAGCGTCGCACCGCGTGCCCCGGCCAACAAGGCCGCGGCTTGCAGTGCCAAATTCCCGGTATCGGTTGGCACATCCGCGCGTTCGGGTCCGTCAACGCAAAGCGAAAACTCGGCGGCACGATGGACAGTCACTTGGTCCCCGACCGATGCGAACGCGACAAGGCTATCGATCAGATGGTACCCGTCCGCACGACGCCCGGTCACATGTAGAGTCAGGTTGACCTTTGCCGGAGCAAAAACACTAGCCGTCGTCATTCGCAACGGTGACGGGGTCTGCGCCTTCTTCGATCAAGACCTCGTCCAATCCGACCTCTAGCTTCCGTCGCATCCGCTCTGCATCGCCTGGCTCTGGATCAAGAGATAGGGCCCGCGCCCATTGGAACTCGGCTTCGCGGATACGGCCGACGGCCCAATAAACGTCGCCAAGGTGATCATTGATGATCGGGTCCAGAGGTTCCAGCTCGACAGCGCGCTCCATTGGCGTAACGGCTTCTTCATACCGGCCAAGGCGATAGAACACCCATCCGAGACTGTCGGTGATGAACCCGGAATTCGGCTCCAACTCGACGGCCCGCTCGATCATGTTAAGCGCCTCGTCGAGGTTCTCCTGCATCTCGACAAACGAGTAACCAAGATAGTTCAAAACCTGTGGTTGGTCTGGCCGCAGTTCGAGTGCAAGCCGAAAGTCGGATTCTGCCGCGCGCCACCGACCTCCGCGTTCATGAGTTATTCCGCGGGCAAAATAGACCGGCCAATGACTCACAAGAGGATCACCATACATCTGGATCGCCCTGTCATAGGCTGGCGTGGCTTCATCGTAGCGTTCCATGCGACGCAGCATGTCCCCGAGCGAGACATGTACTTCGGCAATGCCCCCATGGCTTTCCGACAATGCTTTCAGAACTTCGATCGCTGCGAATTCGCGGCCCGATCGCCGCAAAGCCACGGCCCGACCAAGCTCGGCGGCGTAGAAAGACGGATGCGAACGGGGGACTGTGTCATAAACATCAACCGCGAGTTCATAGTTCTCGAGTGTTTCTAGGAACTCGGCTGATTGCAGAACCGCATCGATGTGGTTGGGATCAAGATGCATGGCCATGCGCGAGAAAAGAAGTGTGTAGCTGGGTGTCGCCTCAGACGATAGCGCACCGGCGATCGAGAAGTGAACCTCGGCAAGGCCCTCTGCCGGATTCGTCAGTAGGGGAAGAGCCGCGACGTCTTCGGATTCAAGTGCGTCCCGTAACTCGAGCAGCGCGGGATCCAGATCCTCACCGAAAACTTCGTCCACCAGCGCGATCGCCTCGCTGGATCTTTCCAGATGCCCAAGGATCGACGCGTGCGCGATGATACCACGTCTGGTCGGCTGGATTGGTGATCCTTCTTCGTCCCCGAGGATTGCATCGGCGCCCTCCAGATCGCCAACTGAGGCGAGAGCGAGCGCCTTGTGATACAGCCCAAATGCCTCCACACCACGCGTTTCGGCCATGGCATCGAATACGTTCAGGGCCTCCGACATGCGGCCTGCCCCGACGAGCGCCCAGGCCCGGACCAGCCCGTCATAAAGCGGGCCCACCGAGAGACCAGCGTCAAGGTCCGCAAGGACATTGTCCCATTCTCCTTCCGCGGCTTCACTTCCGAGGAGGATGAGATTGGCGATTTGACTCTCCGTGCCGGTTTGTAGAAGGCGCCTTGCTATCGGTGCCGCGCGTTCGACATCGCCCAGACCCAGATATGCCACAGCGGCATTTTCCAGCAGTTCCGGATTCCCGCCGTCACGGGACAGAGCCTGAGCATAGTACCGGGTCGCAGTCGCATAGTCACTCGTCAGACTGGCCTGACGCGCAGCGAGATACGCGCCTGCATCCGTTTGGGCCACCACGGGCCCACAGGCCAAGGCCAAGCTAAAAAGGGTCGCCGATACCGTGCGTTGCATCATTGCCTGCGTCTCCAAAATTGTATTCGCAGGACCCTAGCGTTGGCCACAGCATCCGGCAACGCCGCCCATTGTCCGGCGCGTCAATCTGACAGGCCTTAACCGGCACTCAAGCCTACATATTGGGATAGTTCGGTCCGTCCCCGCCTTGAGGGACCGTCCACAGGATATTTTCAGACGGATCTTTGATGTCGCAGGTCTTGCAATGCACACAATTCTGGAAGTTGATAACAAACTTTGGTTCGTTGTCGTTATCGACAACTTCGTACACACCCGCGGGGCAATATCGTTGGGCGGGCTCTGCAAAGGCCGGCAGGTTCACATTGATCGGAATGCCCGGATCTTTCAGCTTCAGATGTGCTGGCTGAGACTCCTCGTGATTGGTACCCGAGAAACTGACATTTGTTAGCCGGTCGAAGCTCAGTGTGCCATCCGGTTTGGGATAGTCGATCCTCGCGAACTTGTCCGCCTTGCCTGTGGCCTGCGCATCGTTCTTGCCATGCCTGAGGGTCCCAAGCACCGAAAGTCCAGCGAGGTTGTTCGTCCACATGTCGAAACCACCGACGATAAGCGATGCGAGAAGGCCGCGTTTTGACCAAAGTGGTTTGACATTGCGTACGGGCTTCAGGTCATCCCCGATCGCTCCATCCCGCAATTCGGTATCATACGCATCCAGCGTGTCGCTAGAACGGCCCTTGCCGAGGGCCGCGTGGGCGGCCTCGGCCGCGGCAATGCCGGAAAGCATTGCATTGTGGTTGCCTTTGATCCGGGGCACGTTCACCAGTCCTACTGAACATCCCAAAAGCGCCACCCCGGGCGCCACGGCCTTGGGCATGGATTGCCATCCCCCTTCAGAGATGGCCCGCGCGCCGTAAGCCACGCGCTTCCCGCCTTTCAAGAGCTCGGCCACCATGGGATGATGCTTGAACCGCTGGAATTCCATGTACGGATAAAGGTGCGGGTTCTCGTAATTCAGGTGCACGACGAAGCCGACATAAACTTGGTTGTTGTCCAGGTGATAGATAAATGATCCGCCCCCCGCATTCGATCCCAATGGCCAACCCATGGTGTGCATGACCGTGCCTTCGCGGTGTTTCTCGGGATCGATTTCCCAGATTTCCTTCATGCCGAGACCGAATTTTGGTTCATCGGCCTCGGCGGCCAAATCGAAGTGCGCGATCACTTCTTTCGACAAAGATCCGCGCACCCCTTCGCCCAGAAAAATGTACTTGCCGTGCAGTTCCATACCTGGCTCGTAGCCCGGACCGGGCGTGCCGTCCGGGTTGCGCCCGAACTCGCCGGCAACGACACCCTTCACCTCGCCATCGTTCCCGTAGACGATTTCCGAACAGGACATGCCCGGGAAGATTTCGACCCCAAGCGCTTCCGCCTGTTCGGCCATCCAGCGACATACGTTGCTCATAGAGACGATGTAGTTGCCGTGGTTCGACATCAGTGGCGGCATCACCGCGTTCGGGATGCGCACCGCACCGGCTTCACCAAGGAGATAGAACCGGTCTTTCTTTACGGGCACCGCAATTGGCGCGCCCATGTCGCGCCAATCCGGAAGAAGCGCGTCCAAACCACTTGGATCCAGAACCGCGCCGGAAAGGATGTGCGCCCCGACCTCAGATCCCTTTTCGAGCACCACGACGGTCCGCTCGGGATCGAGCTGTTTCAATCGGATCGCGGCCGACAGACCCGCGGGTCCCGCCCCCACGATCACGACGTCGTATTCCATCGTTTCGCGTTCGAACTCACTCATGTCTCGGCCTTTTCGGATCTTTGCTTTGGCGATCGAGAGGTACCGACGGCTATGTTCCGGGTCAATTGTGACACTGCGTAGCGCGACAGGCTCGGATCGTCGGACCCTTGCAATCCGTTGGTCGATTGGGTCAGTTAGCCGGAACACTCCCGAGGGCCCGCCCCCAATACGCTATAGCGAGCAGCTAGGCCCCGAACCCGGATAGGATTATGGATAAGATCCCTTTGACCCGCGCCGGACACACGGCGCTGAACGACGAACTGAAAGCGCTCAAGACAGTTGAGCGGCCGGCGGTCATTCAGGCGATCGCAGAGGCGCGTGAACATGGCGACCTGTCGGAGAATGCCGAGTACCACGCAGCGCGTGAACGGCAATCCTTCATTGAAGGGCGGGTCAAGGAACTGGAGGCCATTCTCTCGCTCGCGGATGTGATAGATCCGACGAAGCTTTCCGGCACGGTTAAGTTCGGAGCGACCGTGACCGTCGTGGACGAGGACACCGACGACGAGAAGACCTACCAGATCGTGGGCGAGCCAGAGGCCGATATTGAGAAGGGTCTCTTGAACATCAAATCCCCGCTGGCCCGCGCCATGATCGGCAAGGACGAGGGTGACAGTATCGAAGTCAGAACGCCCGGCGGCGAAAAAGCCTATGAAATCCTGAAGATCGATTACAGATAGGGGCGAGCAGCCGAGACGCCGATTCGCATGGACGACGCGCCACAGGACAAACAGGTAGGCCTTGGCGTCTTTGCCCGGCGCGGCGAAACGCGTGGCCTGTCGAATGCCGAGCTCATTGCTCTTGCGCTCTCCGCCTTGTGGATCGGCGCTGTGGCGCTCTTCTTTTTTACGGCGGGCCGATCTGATGACGGCGGTGCTGGGGACCCCTTCCGTGTGGTCATGGTACTGGTGTCCATTTTTATGCCGATCGCCCTTATCTGGATCGCGGCAACAGCTGCAAATTCAGCGCGTGTGATGCGCGAGGAATCCGCACGCCTGCAGGCCGCGGTGGATTCTATGCGCCAAAACATCGTGGCCCAGCGGCAAGCAGACAGCACAAGTGTCGCGCCCTCGGTCGAAAAGAAACTGGACGAACTGGTCGAGGCGCAGCGAAAAGCCGGCGAGGCTTTTGCTTCGTTTCAGACCATTCGGGCCGAGAAACCAGCAATTCCGATTGAACCGGCGCAAGTCATTCCCGACGACATTCCGGACAGTCAGCCAAGCCTTGCCCTTGGAACCCGTGCGGACGAGGCGCCACCGCCGGTTTCGGTGGAGGATTTCATTCGGGCTTTGAATTTTCCGGAAAACGCGGACGACAAGGAGGGGTTTCGCGCCCTTCGGAGGGCCATGGCGGACCGAAAGACCGCAGAATTGGTGCAAGCCAGCCAGGACATTCTGACCCTTCTAAGCCAGGAAGGGATTTACATGGATGACATGCATCCCGACCGTGCCCGCCCGGAGATTTGGCGGCGGTTCGCCCAAGGCGAGCGGGGCCGGACTGTCGCGGGGCTGGGTGGCATCCGGGACCGGTCTGCGCTGACACTCACGGCTGCCCGGATGCGACAGGATCATATCTTTCGCGATACGGCACATCACTTTCTTCGCCGGTTCGACCAGACCTTGTCGGCTTTTGAAAAGACAGCATCCGATCTGGAGATTGCCGATCTTACCGATACGCGGACCGCGCGCGCCTTCATGCTTTTGGGGCGCGTTGCAGGAACGTTCGACTGATCGGTCAAAGCCCGAAAGCCGAAAACGGGATATAGGTAACCGGATCTCCAGTACGGATCTCAACGGCTTGGTCTGGCAATTCGACAAGACCTTCCGCCCATGACAGCCCTGTAATGCGACCCGAACCTTCGGACGGAAACACGGCGACCTGACCTTTCTCGTCCAACCGAGCGCGAAGATACTCTCGGCGGCCGGCTTTCTTGCGTTTGATGAAGGCCGCCGGTCGCAGCTCGGGTTCTGGTGTTGACCAGTCGCATCCGGCCCGCGCCAGCATGGCCGGGCGCGCGAACAGAAGCGCGCAAACAAAGGCCGCCACAGGGTTTCCGGGAAGTCCGAAGACGGGAAGGTCACCCCATTGTCCAAGTGCTAGTGGACGGCCTGGCTTGATTGCGATCCGCCATGCATGCACCTGGCCTTCATCAGACAAGAGCGACGAGACGTGGTCCTCGTCGCCTGCTGAAGCTCCGCCCGATGTCAGGAGAATGTCGACCTCGGTGGCAGCGCGATCAAGGGCATGGCGCAGAGCGTCCCTTGCGTCGCTGACGATACCAAGATCGACCGCTGCAAATCCCCACCTTGTACAGAGTGACAGAAGCATTGGACGGTTGGCATCATAAGTCCGTTCTGGCCCGGCTTGGCCCTTCGGATCGACGAGTTCGTCGCCCGTCGACAATACCCCAACACGCAAACGGGAAACGACTTCGGCTTCATGGTGTCCCGTTGCCGCAAGAAGCGCGAGATCCTGCGGCCGAAGCCGTGAACCTGCCTCAAGTGCGACATCGCCCTGACGGATGTCTTCGCCGCGTCGGCGCACATTAGCGCCCAGTTTTGCGTCCGCGGGCACATACACGCGGTCGCCGTCCACGCGGCACTCTTCGTCGAGGGCCACGGTGTCCGCCCCGGATGGCAGCAAGGCCCCTGTCAGTACACGGACGGCACAACCGAATTTCAGTGCGCCTTTGTAGGGCACGCCCGGGGCTGCCCGTTTCGGCGCACAGATCAGTCCGCCGGGCGATCGGTCATGGGCAAATGCCCAGCCATCCACCGCCACATTGGCGGCCGGTGGATTGTCACGCTTGGCCGACATGTCTTTGGATAGCACCCGATCGACCGCGTCAAAGATCGGTACTAACTCGGTCCCGGATACTTGCAGTGTCACACGCCGAAGACGATCCGCCGCCTCGTCAACCGACATCCAAGCGACGCCCGGCGGCAGGGCATAACAATCACCGCCGCGAGGTTGGCGAGCAGCCCGTCGCAAAGTGTCTTCATATCCTACACCCAAGATCCAACCTTCTTCGGGCGCGGATACATCCAGCATCTTGCTCAGCTCTGCATCCGACAACCGTGCCAAGGCGCGGGCCAGAACGAGCACCTGGGCGCGGTCGCGGATCGTGTCCTCTTCTGCAATCACGGCATCTTTAACGAGGCTGGGCCAGATCTCGGCGAAGGCGACCGGTCCGTTCAAAGGCTCGAACGGCCAAACGGAAATGGCGTTTGGAAAGGCCTCGCGAAGCTGCGCAAGACAGGCCATACCGGTCATGATCTGGCCGCCGACCGCGCCGGCGCCACCCATCTGCCAACATGAGAAGCTGCCTTTTGCACGCGTCTCCACTTGCCGATCTTCCGCAAGATTGGGGGGCATGTCCTGGGGCTTGCGTCGTGGCAGGTTCGGAACGTCCGCCTTCAACCCATTAAACCAAAAAGGACCGTCCCCCGGAAAGAGCGCATTCATCTGCCCGGCAAGTGCAAAGCGATTGTTGCCGCGCGGCGTATCTTCAAGCGAGGCAGCATACCAATCCCAAAGGTCGAGTGGCGATGCTCGCCCGGTTATCACTTGGGCAAATCCAGCCGGATACCCAAATGGAAAGTCAAAACCGATCATAAGGCGCCGATCCGCGGCAATCTCACGACGGATCAGGTCTTCAAGCCATTCCATGGCGGCGTCCCGGTTCCGTAGATAAACCGGATCCTCGGGCTTACCGTCGACTACCAGAGCTGCCCAGATTGCGTCCGCTCTCGGTTTAGAACCTGTGTCGTTGGCCGACGACCAGTCGATCACGGCAAAAGACTGGAAACCTCTCAAAGACCCAAATCCGCAGCGATGAAGGCCGCGATCGTGCGCGTATCACTCAAAGGCAATACCGGAACAGCCGCGTCGAGTGCCCGGTCCGCCGCGACCGCCTTAATTGTCGGATCCTGGCCGGCCCTCAGCGGACCGAAGTCATTTCCGCGCCAGCATTCAATCTTAGGGTGCGGCGCGGTTTTGAACCCTTCGAACAGAATGAGGTCCGCTGGCCCCAAGCGCCCGAGCAGGTCCTCGAACGAAGGAGGGTCCTCGCCCCGATTCTCGCGAATGAGGGCCAGACGAGCATCTGAGGCCACGAGAACCTCTCGCGCGCCAGCCTCTCGGTGGCGATGGCTGTCGCGGCCCGGCTGGTCCACATCAAATTCATGGTGGGCGTGTTTTAGGGTGGAAACTGTCAGCCCCCTTTCGGTGAAGGTAGCCACCAAGCGCTCGACCAATCCGGTTTTCCCGCTGTTCTTCCATCCGGTTACGCCCCAGACTTTCATGCCGCGTCGGCAAGTCGTTGCCGCGCGATCTCAAGATCTGCGGGCGTGTTAACGTTGAAGAACGGGTCCAAGTCTGCAGGCGCGTCAAAGCGGGCCGTGCGCGCATTGTGGCGGTCTGCCCACGCGACGATCTTACGAACCCCGTCCGCAAGCGCGTGACGCAAGTCGTCGCGCAGCGTTGTTGTCCAGAGCCCGAAGGTAGGATGGCGGTTGGCCGTCTCACCCAAGGCGCCGCTTGCGGCAAGTACGGGCGCTATGCCATCGCTCTCGGAACGCAGTCGGTCCACAAGATCGCGCGGAAAGAAAGGCGTGTCAGCGGCCACAGTCACTATCGCGTTTGCCCCGTTCTGTGCGGCCCAGTCCAGGCCGGCCAGCACCCCCGCAAGGGGGCCGGGCCAGTCTGGGACGCTATCTTCAAGAACAAGAAGATCGAACTCGTCGAACCGTCCCTTGGGACCGTTTGCGTTCAACACGATAGGGTTCGCCTGCGAGGCAAGACGATCAATGACGTGGGCCAAGATTGGGCGCCCGTCCAGATCTAGAAGGCTTTTGTCACCACCTCCCATGCGGCGCGCCTTCCCGCCGGCGAGTATGATTGCGGGAAGCGTCATCGATGCCCTCCCGATTTGCGCGCGTGGCGGGTCTCTTCGTCAGGAATCGCGGCAGGGTCTGCATCGTGGACGAGCCGGTCTGCTCCCGAGAGACAAATGAACCTTCGCCCTCTCATACGACCGATCAGGGTCAAGCCGAGTTCGCGTGCCAGATCCACCCCCCAAGCGGTAAACCCGGAGCGCGAGACAAGAACCGGGATGCCCATTCTGGCGGTCTTGATCACCATTTCGGAGGTCAGGCGGCCTGTCGTATAAAGAAGTGTGTCGTCGGCCGGACAGCGCTCGGCTGCCATCCACCCCGCGATCTTGTCGACCGCGTTGTGGCGGCCCACGTCCTCCATGTAGACCAACGGCTGGTCCGCGCGGCAAAGCACGGTGCCATGGATGGCGCCTGCATTGAGGTAAAGGCTAGGGGTCACGTTGATCTGTCGGGCCAACGCGTAGAGCCACGATGTGCGGACTTTGACGTCTGGCAACTCCAGATACGCCAGACCCTCCATGAGATCGCCGAACACCGTGCCAACTGCGCATCCTGATGTCCGCGTCTTCTTCGCGAGTTTTTCTTCGAAGTTCGTCGGGCTGGACGTGCGCACAACCACGGTCTCAAGCTCTTCGTCCACGTCGATGGCCAGCACCGCTTCGTCTGGCCCGAGCATACCTTGGTTCAACAAGAAGCCGCGGGCCAACAATTCGGGGTAGTCTCCGATGGTCATCATTGTGATCACTTCCTGACCGTTCAGAAACAGGGTCATCGGTCGTTCCTCGACCACATTGGTCTCGACGGTGGTGCCCGTTTGGTCCGTGCCGACAAGAGAACGTGTGAGCCGGGCGGCGGTCGGATCCGGCCGGATCAGGTAGTTATGGTCATCATCATGAATGGTCATTTGATGTTTCCGCTTCGGCCCGGTACCGGAGGCTTCAAGAGCTTAGGACCTGTCGATGTCTTCCTCCACAGCAAAACGCCGGTTCTGGCAGGGCTTTCGCGATGGGCTGCCGTTCGTCGTTATCGTAGCGCCATTCGCTGCGGTGTTCGGTGTGCTGGCGACTGAGGCCGGATTGTCGGTCGTTGAGACGATGGGGTTTTCTGTTCTGGTGATCGCTGGAGCGTCGCAGATCGCTGCGCTTCAGCTTATGGTAGACAACGCCCCGACCATAATTATCTTGGCCACCGCCTTAGCGGTCAACTTGCGGATGGCGATGTACTCGGCATCGTTGGTTCCGCATTTAGGGGCGGCGCCGTTCTGGACACGTGCGGTGATTGCATACCTGACCGTCGACCAATCCTATGTCATGGCGGTGTCGCGCTATGACGCCGATCCCTCGATGTCGACGTCGGAGAAGATTCGATACTTTTTTGGGGTGATCGCGCCGGTGGCAACCACTTGGTATGTCTTCACGCTGGTCGGGGCTTTGCTTGGCCAGCAGATTCCGGATGGTTGGGCGCTTGATTTCGCCGTTCCAATTGCGTTCCTTGCGATTACAGCGCCGATGCTGAAGACGGTAGCCCATCTTGCCGCCGCGCTGACCTCGATTGTGCTCGCTTTAATGCTTGCTTGGCTGCCACCGGGTGTGGGGCTGCTGATTGCCGGTTTGGTGGCCATGATTATCGGCGCCGAAGTCGAGAGACGGATGGAGCGTGCACCATGAGCCTGTCGTCGTTTCAGATCTGGACGATCATCCTTTTGCTTGGTGCCGGGACCTTTTTAATCCGTTTTTCGTTTCTGGGCCTGATCGGTGACCGGAGGATCCCCCCATACTTCCTTCGCCTGCTACGCTACACGCCAGTGGCGGTTATCCCTGGGCTTGTGGCCCCCCTAGTAGTGTGGCCGGCTGCGACAAACGGGGAACCGGACCCGATCCGCCTTGTTGCTGCTGCTGCGACAGTTACCGTTGGGATGTGGACGAAGAACATATTCTGGGCGATCGTTGCAGGCGCCGGAGCGCTTTATGGGTTGCCCACCCTTATTGGGGGATAATGCCCGCGCCGATCCGACGCGTCTGAACCCCCGAGATGCGACCAAATCGCTCTGCCGTGCGGTTCGGAAACCAGCTAGTCCCTACACTTTCGAACCCCGGTAGTTGGGACAGGACGCGTGTCGTGGCCTGGGCGCAATGCGCCTTTGGGACCGGACCGTGGTCCTGAACTCTTGCCAACGCGGTATCAGCGATGCTTTGCGGTACGGTCACTGTCTGCAAGGTCACGGTGAATCCAGGCCGCCCGTAGTACGCAAAGTACGCTCGCAATGCGTCAGCCCGCATCCCGAACAGGACGTCGTTTCGTTCCGGTACCGCTTTATGTTGAAATGTGCCCGCTGGGTCGAATACAACGCGTTCCGATCCATTGATCAGAAGGGCAGAGTGCGAGCCGGAACCCGATGCGTCGTTCCGGACAGTTACCAGAGTTATGGACGCCGGATCGCTCGTGGCGTAACGCGCGCGTTGCACGGCGTCGTCAGGTGCCCAAACCGGTTGGGCACACGCCGCAAGGCAAAGAAAAGCAATGATTGCTGCCGAGAGGCGCAGAAGCGCCTCAGATCGTGAAAATGGCCAAGAAGATCAGGACGGCGAAGATGACGATGACCGACCGTGTCGTATACGTGATGAACGCGTCGAACGTCTTTTCCTGATCCTTGATGTCCATCTTGCCGTGGATGTGGTCCGCCATTTTCATTAGTTCCTCAGTCATCTCAACCGGGAGTTACGTGATCTGTCCCGGCGTGTCACGCGTGTTTGGCCGCGCCAAAGCGGCGCATGTCAGCTTTCGGATTGTGGAACGGGGTCTTCCAGATCCGCCGCAAGCCGAAATCCGATCCGTTCGGCCTTTTCGGCTTCGACCCGTTTCGGGATTGCCTTGAGCGCCACCGACAATTGAGAGACGTGCTGAATAAGTTGCATCCGGTGCCCGCCGGGGTCGGCGCCGTAGAACGTGACGATGTCGGGGTCAAAGTAACCCATGCCCAGGATCCGCATAACTCCCGGGCCATCGGCCACGCCGATCGCGACTTCGTGGTCTTCGTCCAATTGTTCTTCAAAGTTTTGGATGTAAAGGATCAGCCGCTGATAGGCCCATTCCGCCGCGCTTTTTGCCTCGACCGGTTTCTTGGTGACAGCGTCAGGCAGCGGGCGTTGCTCGGCGGTCGGTCGAGCATCGGCATCGGTGTGCACCGCATGAGCACAGGGGTCGTCTACTTTGGAGTCGTCGTCTGCCAAAGCCAGGCTCCGTCTTTTCGAACTTGACGCGTGGCGCGTCCCGAATGCCAAAGATGTAGGACGTGGGCAAAGGCTTCGGCAAGGGCAAGGCCATACTCGCTGTCTCTGATTTCGCGTTTAAAAAGTGTCACGAAGCACTCAGTGGCCGTGCGCGGCTCTGTCAGAAAGTCCTCGAGCCGGATTAAGGCCTCTTCGTGGTTCCGGATCAGCTGGCCGAGGCGAGTTTGAAGGCCACGGTAGGGCAACTTGTGTCCCGGCAGAACCAGTACGTTGTTGTCTGCCGGCCCCAGAAACATTCGGCAAGACGCGAGCCAGTCCTTGACCGGATCCGCGTTGGGCTCCGTCGGATACACGCCGAGATTCGGGGAAATGGACGGGAGCAACTGGTCCCCACCCAACACGATATCTCCGTCGGAGGCCCACAGAGTGACGTGATCGGGTGCGTGCCCGTTTCCAAGCCTGACCGTCCATTTGCGACCTCCGGCGCGCAGCGCATCGCCATCGGTCAGTCTTGAATAGCCCAAGGGAAGGGGAGCGACGACGTCGGCAAAGTTGAACGGACGCGAAGCTGCGCGATCGGTCAGCCGCTCAGAGTCCATACCTGCGCTTTGATAGAACGCCAGTGTTTCGGGCGTCGGCACCGATTGCTCGTCGAGGGTCAGCATCCGCGCGAAGAGCCATGCGGTCCGTGTGGTCAGTACTTCTGCGTCGAAATCCGATTTGAACCACCCAGCCAACCCGACGTGGTCCGGATGGTGGTGTGTCACGATAACCCGTCGTACCGGAAGGCCGGAAAGCGGTCCGCCAAGAAGTTCGCGCCAGTGAGACTTTGTCCGTTCCGTCCCAAGCCCAGTGTCGACAAGCGTCCAGCCGTCTGAATCCCGCAGGGCGTAGGCGTTGACGTGGTCGAGCGCCATAGGCAGTGGAAGCCGGATCCAGAGAATGCCCTCTGAGATCTCGGCCCAGCCCCCAGGCGGCGGGGGCTCCGGAAACGGGTATCGAAGCGTTGCTAGGTCCCGATCGGTCATGCCGCGAGGTCGTCGGGCGTCACGTCCAGTACGCTGGAGGGATCCGCCGCCACCTGCGCAAAAAGCCCGCCGCTTTCCGGTAGGAGCCGTGCCATATAAAAGCGCGCCAACCTCGTTCGAGGACCCTCTCCTCCTTCCGCGATGGCGGACAAGAGGTGGACATGTCCGCCCAAAACACGAGCGAAGGCCCGAAGATACGCGGCAGACGCCGGAAGCCTGTCTGAAACGGACCGTGCCACGATCGTTTCTGTCGCTTCGCGCAGGCCCTCGGCGGCAGACCAAAGAGCATTGGCTAAATCAGGAAGCGCGGCGCGAGCATCTTCAGCGGCCTGTTCGATCTCATCGATCAACTTGAACGCCTCCTCGCCACCATCCGACATCTTGCGGGTGACAAGATCCATCGCCTGGATCCCGTTTGTCCCTTCATAGATTGTCAGAACGCGGGCATCACGTAGATACTGCGCGGCCCCGGTTTCCTCGACGAAACCCATGCCACCATGAACTTGAATGCCAAGGCTTGCCACGTCGACACCAATGTCGGTTCCAAAGGCTTTTGCTATTGGAGTGAGCAGTGCAGCGCGCGCCTCCCAGCCGGGCTGCGCCTCAAGGTCAATCGCTACCGCGCAGCTAAGGGCAATCCCGCGTGCGGCATGGATCTCGGCCCGCATCTCGGCCAACATACGCCGGACGTCGGCGTGGTCGACGATGGATCCGGTCGGCCCTCGCGTTTTGCCTTGAACCCGGTCCATGGCGTAGTGCGTTGCCTGTTGGTATGCGGCTTCTGCGGTTCCGATGCCCTGCACGGCTACTCCGAGCCGTGCTCGGTTCATCATCGTGAACATTGCGGCAAGGCCTGCATTTTCTTCGCCAATCAACCAACCCGTCGCGCCTTCGTACTGCATGACACAAGTCGGAGACGCATGAAGACCCAGTTTATGTTCGAGGCTTTGCACCCGCAGGTCGTTCGCCACCCCGGCGCGCCCGTCGGCGTCCGGGATCTGGCGCGGCACGAGGAATAGCGAGATGCCGCGGGTTCCCTCCGGTGCTCCGGGCGTCCGGGCGAGCACCAGATGGCAGACATTCTCCGTGAAATCGCAGTCGCCCCATGAGATATAGATCTTCTGCCCGGTGATCTTGTATGTGCCGTTCCCCTGAGGTTCCGCCTTTGTGCGAAGCGCGCCTACGTCGCTGCCCGCTTGGGGTTCGGTCAGGTTCATCGTCCCTGACCATACGCCCGAGACCAGTTTGGGCAGATATGTCTGGCGGATGGCCTCCGACGCATGTGCTTGGATGGCGTCGATGGCCGATTGGCTAAGCAAGGGCTGCACTTCAAACGAAAGGCAAGCGCCTGCCATCATCTCGTGAACGCCGACCTGATAGGCGTGGGGCAATCCCATGCCGCCAAAGGATTCGTCGGCTGAGATTCCAATCCAACCGCCTTCCACCAAACTGGAATAGGCTTCCGCAAACCCATCGGGCGATCGCACGCGCCCGTTTTTAAGCACTGCTCCTTGCATGTCGCCCGACCGCTGCAGAGGGGCGATTTGTTCTTCGCACAGCCGACCAGCCTCGGTTAGAACTGCTTCGGTTGTTTCTTCGGAAAGATCGGATCCTGGTTGCGCTCCGCGAACCAGTGAGAAGCGTGCGATGGTTTCCAGGACGAACTTGATTTCTGCAATCGGAGCTTGATAGGCCATGGTCTTCCCCTTGGTCGCCCAACAGCGGCGCACCCAAAAAGGATGGTCCGGTCGCTCGGGCCCGATCAACAAGGACGCCACGTCACCGCCATGGTTACCAATTCAGTACGGCCGCTTTTGTTGTCTTCCAGCAATGATGGGATTGCCCGTGCCAGCCAGCTGCTCCGTGATGGCGAACTCGTCGCCTTCCCGACAGAAACGGTTTACGGCCTTGGGGCACGTGCGGATGTTCCTGCCGCCGTGGCGCAGGTCTATGCCGCAAAGGGGCGTCCTGCGGTCAATCCGCTTATCGTACACGTCCCTGATTTGGCGGTGGCGCAGAACCTGGCATCGTTTGATGATGATGCTATGCGCCTTGCTGAGGCGTTCTGGCCCGGTCCGCTAACGCTTGTTCTGCCGAAGCGACCGGATTCGGAAATTGTCCCCGCGGCAACAGCCGGACTGCCCAGTGTCGCCCTGCGATCCCCGGACCATCCCGTTGCGCTGGCATTGCTGCGCGCGACCGGGCTGCCCATCGTAGCTCCCTCTGCGAACCTCTCGGGAAGGCTGAGTCCAACAACGGCCAAACATGTCTTGTCGGGTCTGGGCGCGCGGATCGCGGCAATCGTAGACGGTGGCGGTGCCGAGATCGGAGTGGAATCTTCGATTGTCGCGACGGGGAAAGCGCCGCGACTGCTTCGCCCGGGCGGACTTCCGTTGGGTGCGATAGAAGCCTGTCTTGGTACCGATCTGGCGATTGATGCCGGCTCGGATCATGCGCCGGAGGCGCCTGGACAATTGGCATCCCACTATGCGCCTCGCGCTATCCTGAGGTTGAACGCAACGGCTTCGGCGGCGGACGAGGTGCATCTCGGGTTTGGATCAGTGCCTGGCGATCTGTCCCTGTCGCAGTCTGGTGATCTTGCCGAAGCAGCGCGACGTCTTTTTGCGGCGCTGGCCGAGCTCGACGCGAGGGGACCCTCGAAAATTGCAGTGGCTCCGATTCCCGATCAAGGCCTCGGTCGCGCAATAAATGACCGATTGCGCCGCGCTGCCGCGCCGCGTGATCAGCGCCACGGCTAGGCCCGCCCGGAAACAGCCGAAAGAGAGAGTGGATCGACGCCGAGCGCCGCAAGTGCCCGGCTCCACTTGGCCTCGTTGTCTTCAGAAAAAATGATCTCCGGATCGGCCGAGCTGGTCAGCCAGCCATTCATCTGCAGCTCGGTCTCAAGCTGACCCGGCGCCCAACCGGCATATCCCAACGCTAGGAAGGCTTTCGACGGGCCCCTGAGCTCGGCAATGTCCCTGAGGATGTCGAGCGTCGCGGTCATGGCGACGCCGTCGCCCACTGAGAGGGTTCCCCCTTCGGTGCAGTAGTCTTCCGAGTGCAAGACAAAGCCGCGGCCTGCTTCCATGGGGCCGCCGAAATGCACCGGAAGCTTAAAGGCCGCCTCTTCGGCAATATCGAGCCGCCTTAGAAGATCCGCAAAGCTGATCTCCGGGGCGGGCTTGTTCACGATCAATCCCATCGCACCATCTTCGGAGTGATCACAAAGGAAGATCACGCTTTTCTCAAAGCGTGGGTCGCCCATACCTGGCATGGCGATAAGGGTTTGGCCGGTCAGAGAAGTCATTTGAACGAGGTCATGTGCACTCCGCGTCGGAGGAATACTGCCTAAAGGATAATCGAAGGGGAAGGCCTGTTTATTCAGCTGGCATAGTGTCGCTTGATTGTTACTTCACCTCTGCGGCCAGTTGCGCCAGTTTCGCGCCATGTCGCGCCTTGCCATTGCTCTTTCCTGTGCCCTCGCGGCTGCGCCAGTTGCTGCGCAGATGCCAGACGAACTTGTCACTGTCGAAGTGCTGAATGGTTGGCGTGATCCGGGCGGGGTCCATATAGCTGCAATCCGGCTAACTCTGGCCGACGGCTGGAAAACGTATTGGCGAAGCCCGGGTGCGGCAGGAATTCCTCCGAGATTCGATTGGTCCGGGTCCCAGAACATCGACCGCGTCGGCGTCCATTGGCCGGTGCCCATCGTCTTCGAAGACAATGGATACACATCCGTAGGGTATTCGGGCGCCGTTGTTCTTCCGATCCAAATCGCGCCGCAGGACGCCGCATCAGTCGTGACTATGGTCTCGCAAATCGACATCGGTGTTTGCGAGGCCGTCTGTGTGCCGGTTCGGCTTGATGTCTCGGCGGTTCTGTCGCCGGACACCGCCGCTCCTGACCCCGAGATCATGGCCTCGGTGCAGGATCGTCCGGCCACTGCCGGCGAAGCAGGCGCGGGGCCGGTCACCTGCGCGATCGAACCTATTTCGGATGGAATGCGTCTGACGGCCGTGCTGAATCTCCCGGTCATGGGTTCCGACGAATTTGCAGTGGTCGAGTTCTCGGACCCGAGCGTTTGGGTTTCTGAAGCGAAGGTGACGCGGGACGGCAAGCGTTTGGTTGCCGAAGCCGAATTGGTCCCCACGGAGGCGAAGCCATTTCTAGTCGCCCGGTCCGACTTGCGCTTCACAATTCTGGCAGACGGCGCTGCCGTGGAAATCAAAGGGTGTACCGGGTCAGGCGACTAGACCTGCCGACGCAGCCGTAGTCCCGCGACAACGGCCCAGATCATGGTCAGGATGATCCCCAAAAGAACCGCGAAAAGGGCAACTGCGACCCCGGTGGATTGGGTCACAGAATCCGGCAGAAGACCGCTTAGCGGGGCGGGCACCGAGCCATCCGTTGCCACCGGCAAGACAATCAGCACGAAGAGCACGGCTGCGGCTCCTGCGGCGGCCCGTGTTGCCCAAGCCGCAAGTGGCGAACGTGCTGTAGCTCCCATCGCGCGCTGGGCCGACCGGATTTGGCGTGCCACATCATGTTGCATGGCAAGAAGCGACGGCACCACCAGGAGGACAAGGACCAGTCCGAATCCGAGTCCGTAGACCAATGTGATGACTGTTGGTTTCAGGAACTGAGCCTGTTGGGATCCTTCATAGAGAAGCGGAGCGAGGCCCAGCACGGTTGTGAGCGTCGTCAACATCACAGGTCTAAGCCTGTCGGCGGCCCCGTCGATTATTGCTGGCAGCATACCGCGATCTTCTGCGTACTCGTCGATCGTCTTCACCAGAACGATAGAGTCGTTGATGATGATCCCTGTCATCCCGATCATGCCGACGATCGAGAACATAGACAGCGGCACGTCCCAAAGGTGATGGCCGTAGATGGTACCGACCAATCCGAAGGGCACGATTGCCATGACGACGATTGGGCGTGTCCAGCTGGAAAAGACCCATGCGAGCGTCAGGAAGATTCCAGTCAGGCATAGAATCAGACCTGTGAGCGCGTCCTGCAGGAACGCGTTTTCCTGTTCTGCGAGACCGCCAAGTTCAGTCGCAACGCCAAATCTCTCCTCGAGTTCCGGCAGGATGCGGTTTTGGATGGCGTCGGTTACCTCGACGGCGCGAGCGGGGTCATCTTCTGAGATCGTGCCTGTGACCGAGACAACGCGGATCCCATTTTCGCGCCTAATGGTCGAGAAACCAGTCCGCGATTCCACAGTCACGATGTCGGCGAGCGGCACGTACACCCCTTCGGGCGTTCGCATCTGCGCCCGGTCGAGAAAGTCCGCTGTCATCTCGCCATCTGGTAGCTCGACACGGATTTCGGCCGAACGCGGACCGTCGGGGAAAGTGGCTGCCTCAATTCCTCCCAAGCGGTTTCTTAAGACCCGTCCAAGCCCCTCGGTCGTGAAACCCAGTGCCTGGCCCTGCGGTGTAAGGTTCAGGCTGAGTTCTTCCTTGTCGTAGGCCAGCGTATCTTCCACCGCTGAGACCTCGCCGAACTGCTCAACTTCTGTCTTAAGGGCTTCTGCAGCCGCCTTGAGCGTTTCTGTACTTGCGCCGGATATCTGAACGTCGAGGGAATCGCCCCCCGGACCGGAGCCCCATCGGCGGAAGCTGACGGTTTCAAGCAACGGGTGGCGGGTCAGGTTATCCTGCAAATCGCCGACGAACGCGAATGAGGTGTATGGTCTGAGGTCTGCGTCGATCAATTCAATTGCAATTGATCCGATCTGATCGGTGTCCTTGGTATCGCCGCCTGAAAGCCCACGGCCTGTAAAACCGCCGATCTCGGCAAGAGCATACGTAACCGGGTTTAGGCCGTGTTCCGCCTCGTACTCGGCGGCCACACGTTCGACCGTATCCTGAAGATTCCCGATCATCTCAAGAGTGTCTTCGCGCGTTGCTCCTGGCAACATCGCAAAGTTCGCCGTGACGGACCCCTGTTCCGGCGAGTTGAAAAAACGCCAGGGTACGTCACCCCGGATGAACAGGGTCACCTGGCTCGCAAGGATAAGTAGTACGCCAGCAATCACCGGATAACGCGCCCATATAACCCCGGCCATCAGACGCCGGAAGATTACTTCGCGGAACCACCGAAACCCCTTGTTTACCTGTCGGCTGGGCCAGTCATACCAGTGGTCCTTGGCTGAATGGGTAAGGGCATGTGCCATGTGGTTGGGAAGAATGAGGAAGCACTCGACTAGCGATGCGATCAAAACGACGATTACCGTGAATGGAATGTCGGCGATGAGATCACCGAACCGGCCGCCAATCGCGGTTAGACCGAAGAAGGCGATCACCGTGGTGACCGTCGCGGCGAAGACGGGAGTGAACATTCGCTTAGCGGCATTCTCGGCAGCAGTTACGGGGTCCTCGCCCAGTCTCCGGTTCCGGAAATCCGCGTGCTCGCCTACGACAATCGCGTCATCCACCACGATCCCGAGGGTAATGATCAAAGCAAACAGCGAGATCATGTTAATGGTCAGACCGGCCGCGAACATCATCGCGATAGCCGCCGTCATAGCCACCGGTACGCCGGCAGCAACCCAGAACGCCGTGCGCGCGTTCAGGAAGAGGAAGAGAAGCAGAACCACGAGGCCAAGGCCCAGCAAACCGTTGTCCAGAAGAATGTCGAGACGGGCGGTAATCAGTTCCGCGCGGGTCCGGATCAGATCGATCGCTGTGCCGTCCGGAAGAGTCGCTTGCATGTCGGCGGCAACCTCTTCGACCTGCCGCTGAATTTCGATTGCGTCACCCTGTGCTGAACGATCCACCCGGATTGACATCGCGGGATTGTCGCCCACGAAATACGCGCGCTCACGGTCAACGCCGTCCACACGGACGGTCGCGATGTCTCCGATGGTGAGCTGTGAGCCATCCGGATTTGATCGCAGCACAACCGCCGCGATGTCACTCGCCGACCGGCGCTCGCTTCCGGTGCGGACCCGGCTAGATCCCGAAACATCACCGGCTGGATTGGTTTCCGTCGCCTCAGCAATCGTGGCCGCAATGTCGGCCATACTGACATCGTGTTGCACAAGGGCGAGCGAAGTAACTTCGACCGTGGTTCGCGGCGCCGCAATCCCACGGATCGTCGTGCGCGTTACGCCCTCCTGAAACAGGCGCAAGACGAACTCGTCGGTGTAGCGGGCAAGCTGTTCGACACCGACGGGTCCGGTAATGACCACATCGGTAACCCGGTCGCGCCAGACGCCGCGTCGCACCGCGGGTTCTTCGGCATCCTCTGGCAGGCTGGTGATCGTATCGACGGCCGACTGAACATCGTCAGCGGCGCGCCCCATGTCCCAGCCGGGTTCGAATTCAAGCGTCATAGACGCCCGACCCTCCGACGACCGAGACGTACTTTCTGCAACGCCTTCCACCGCCAGCAGCGTCGGTTCCATCAGCTCGACGATCCCGCGATCGACGTCTTCTGCGCCAGCACCTTCCCATGTGACGGATACGGTGACGTTATCTACGACAACATCGGGAAAGAACTGGGCACGCATGTTGGGGGCGGCAAAGAAACCAAGCGCGATGAGGACGACGAGAAGAAGATTGGCTGCCGTCCGGTGCCGGACGAAGTACGATAAGAGGCCGGCTGCCTTGCCCAGCGCAGGTCTAGCCATCGCCCTAACCTCCCATGCGTGATTCTATGCGCTCGACCACACGGATCGGCACCTGGTCTTCCTGAAGCTGGCCAAGAATGCGCGCCTTGGCTTCTGCGGGCATGTTTGAGTTGCCTTCAACGAAAGCGACAAGCCTTGCTCGGCGTTCCGGTTCAAGTGCAACCAGCTCGGCTTCTGGTTGAGCGGCCTGCGCACCTTCGAGCTCGGGCATGATCGGCCGAACCCGCACACCTTCGCCGAGCAGTGGTGTCCGTTCCGCCACGATCCAAGCGTCGCGCAAGCCTTGGCCGCGAACTAGGATGTCATCGCCCTGTCGACGCACAAGGCTAGCCTGGCGGGCTTCGAGGCGGTCATTGTCGCCCACGATCAGCAGATTTCCATCCGAGCCAAGCGCGCCTGCCGGCAGACGTGCAACACGGTCGATGGGCCGTTCGTCGATGCGGATGGTCACGAAGTCTCCTGGGCGAAATCCGGGTGCTGCATCCAGCTGTGCAAACAACAGCCGGCCGGTCTGGCCCGCCTCGATCGTTCCGCCCTCCCGTACAATGCGCCCTGTCGCGGTGAGATCCGCACCCAATACGTCGAGTGACGCCGTCAGTTGAAGCGGTGGCAACTGACCGTCGGGTCCCAACAGTTGCGAGTATCGCGCGGTCGAGATCCGGAACGAAACCTCAAGCGCAGCGGGATCAATGATCTCGGCCATCCGTTCATTGGTCGAGACCAGCCGACCCTCTACGACCGAGACTTCACTCAGGATCCCGTCGAAGGGTGCAAAGATCTCCGTATCCGTCAGCCTTCGTTCCGCCAGTGAAAGTGAAATCGCCCGCCGTTCCAAAAGCGTGTCCATTTGCTCGAGCCGGGTTTCGGCCTGTGCAACGGCCTGTCTCCTGGACAGGGCGGATTGGCGCGACGATGCGGCTGACAGTTCCGCGTCTTCGACACCCGCCTCAGTGCCAACGCCGCGCGAGACGAGATCGCGTTGACGCTCAAGGGCGTTTGCACGTAACGCCGCCTGTTCTTCGGCTGCGAGCAACTCGTCCCGAGCCAATGCGAGGCCGCGCTCGGCGTCCCGCGCATCGGCTTCAGCCTCGGCCAAATCGGCGCGCGCCGTTGCAAGATCCGATTCCGCATCCTGGGGGTCGATCCGTGCGAGCAATTCGCCGGCTTGAACGCGCCCACCCTCGACGAAACGGTCGGCGAGCCAAACGATATCTCCCGCCGCGGCCGCACGAAGCTCTAGGCGGCGGCGACTTTCGACTTCGCCGAAGGTTTCCAGTACAGGTGCGACCGTTTCCGGGATATAAGGAAGAACGTTCACCGCGAAAACGCGTTCCCGCGCTGGCCGCGCGGGTTCACCTTCCGCCAAGCTGTCTTGCACTGCCCGAATGACTGACCCTCCTGCCATGGCAAGAAGTCCTGCCGTCAGGGCGAGGAGGAAGACACCGGCGAGACTGCGTCGCAAAAATCGCATGCTGCGTATCCTAAACCGCCTGTGCTGATAGGTAGCGCAAGCACCGTGTTGTACAACTTAGTGCCTTTAACGTCCGTCAGGGCTATTTCCGACGAAGATGCTCGTCCAAACGGGGCATTATCTCGACAAAGTTACAGGGACGGTGCCGGTAGTCGAGCTGTGGGAGCAGAATTTCGTCCCATGCATCGCCGCAGGCGCTTGGGCTGCCGGGCAGGGCAAAGAGGTAGGTTCCGTTAGCAACACCTGCGCAAGCACGAGATTGGACCGCAGAGGTCCCGATCTTCTGCATCGAGATCCATGTAAACATCGGGCCGAATGCCTCGATCTCTTTCTCATAGACCTCTCTATGGGCTTCGACGGTGACATCGCGCCCTGTCAGGCCCGTGCCGCCTGTAGACAGCACCACGTCGATGTCGGGGTCCACGCTCCAGTCCCGCAACTTCTCCGCGATGCTTGGCTGATCGTCGACAACAATGGCACGGCCGGCGAGGGTATGACCTGCGCCAGAGATCCGCTCGACCAAAAGGTCTCCGGATCGGTCCGTCTCCGGCGTACGCGTATCCGAAACCGTCACTACGGCGATCCGGACTGGTGTAAACGGTCTCTCGGTGTCCAAGTTTGTCATGCGGTTCCGCCGTCCAGCTTGCTTCGAAGCTCGAGAAGATCATGCCAAGCCGTCCTCTTGGCCGCCGGGTTTCGCAACAGATAGGCGGGATGGAACATTGGCAGCGCTGGCCGTCCGAGAACCTCGCGCCAAGTCCCGCGCAGCCTAGTGATCCCCTTCTGGCCCAGCAGCGCCTGACACGAGATGTTTCCCATCGGCACCACGATATCGGGCGCTGCAAGGGCTACATGCCGCTGAACGAACGGAAGCAGCATGGCAATTTCCTCAGGTGTCGGATCGCGGTTCTCCGGCGGGCGCCATGGCAAAACATTGGTGATATAGAAAGCTGTCGGTGCTTCTTCGGCATGCCGTTTCAGCCCAATGGCGGTGAACATCTGATCCAGGAGTTGACCCGCCCGACCGACGAAAGGAAGCCCCTGCCGGTCCTCGTCACGCCCTGGGGCTTCGCCAACGATCATGACACGGGCACCGGGCATTCCATCGGCGAAAACGAGGGTCCGGGCACCTTTGCGCAACTCGCAATGGGGAAACGCCGCCATGGCAGCGCGGAGTGATTCCAGATCTGGTGCAGAATCGGCCGCATGTCGTGCCTCGGCCACGGGATCGGCCAGTGCGGGTGCAGTAGTCGCAGGCGCAACGGCGGCGTGTGCTGCGGCTTTGGGCGCGTTGAACCGATTGAGCGGTTTATCGGCTATGACCTCGGTCGCGCCTAATTCTATTTGCCACTGAAGCGCGGCCAGTGCCGCATGGGTATCCATGCGGGGCAGGCTAAACCGACGGACGATGCTGGTAAACCTTGTGACCAAGGCATCCCATTGCCTATAAGCGGCCGAACCTCGCGAAGGGCCTTCAATGACATTCCGTGGCACGCACCTTCTTGGCATCGAGCCCCTTCAACCGGACGAGATTATCTCAGTCCTGGACCTTTCGGATCAGTATGTTGAGGTGAACCGGCGCGAAGCCAAGCACGGTGATGCGTTGGCCGGACTAACGCAGATCAATATGTTCTTCGAAGCATCGACCAGAACGCAGGCCTCTTTCGAACTCGCCGGCAAACGCTTGGGCGCCGACGTGATGAACATGGGCATGCAGGCCTCGTCGATCCGCAAGGGCGAGACGTTGATCGATACCGCGATGACGCTGAACGCTATGCATCCGGATCTTCTTGTGGTGCGCCATCCCCATTCAGGGGCGGTCAACCTTTTGGCGGAAAAAGTGACATGCGCCGTGTTGAACGCTGGCGACGGGCGGCACGAACACCCAACGCAGGCGTTGCTAGACGCGCTCACGATACGTCGTGCCAAGGGTCGGTTACATCGCCTCACTGTGGCGATTTGTGGCGATGTCGCCCATTCACGGGTGGCCAGATCGAACATCTTTCTGCTGGGTAAGATGGAGAACCGCGTCCGTCTTGTCGCGCCGCCGACGCTCATTCCGTCCGCGGCGACGGAATGGGGGGTCGAAGTCTATCATGACATGGAGGCGGGTATTGAAGACGCTGATGTCGTCATGATGCTGCGCCTCCAGAAAGAGCGGATGGACGGCGCGTTCATTCCGTCCGAGCGCGAATACTATCACCGCTTCGGCCTCGACTCTGCGAAGCTGGCGCACGCGCGATCCGACGCGATCGTCATGCATCCCGGTCCGATGAACCGGGGCGTGGAAATCGACGGAACCCTCGCCGACGACATCAATCGATCGGTCATTCAGGATCAGGTTGAGATGGGAGTGGCGGTGCGAATGGCGGTCATGGACTTGTTGGCGCGCAACCAGCGTGCTGCGCGCCGACCAACAGGGGTCATGGTGTGACCCAAGGATGGGATGCATATTTCACGCCCGGCGAGCGATTGCTTTGGGAGGGGGGGGCGGCACCGGGAGTTCGAGAAGCCTGGAAATATTTTGGCCTGTCGGTCTTCGGCCTTCCCTTCCTCGCGGCTGGCTTGTTCGTTGAGGCGCAAGGACTGTCTCAGCTAATCGGCGGGGGCTGGAACTCCGTAATGGGTGTGGTGATCTTGGCGTTCGGATTGCCGTTCGTTTTTGCAGGCGCTGGGCTGGTCTTCGGGCCTTGGTGGGCCGCGAAAACGGCGCCGGAGCGGGTTCGATATGGGCTCAGTACGAGGCGGGCGTACATAGCCAAACGATGGTTGACCCGACATCTTTCTGTCTATTCGGTGGATCCCGAGGCCGAGATTTGGATTTCGGAGAACAGAGACGGCACGGGGTCGGTAGGATTCCATGCGCGCCGCATGGCCGACAGTGACGGCCCGGTTTGGGAAAAAGCAAGCTTCGATCACATCAAAGATCCGCATCACGTCTACACCCTTCTGAGAGAGATCCAGGAAGGGCCACGTTCATGACAACACCGTTTGTTCCAGCCGGCGAGTTTGGGCGCGTTCGCGTGTTTGCCCTTGCGCCCAGTATTGTGCCCAATGCGACAAACGACGACAGCTTCACAGCGCTCGCAACGGCGCTGGGAACGCCGAGCCTTGATCCGGCGGATGTACAGCTCGTCGATGTCGGAACGCTTGGCGATCTGGGTTTCGCCGGGTTTCTTCAGGCCGCTTACGGAATCTCGACGGACCAGATTGTGCCGGCAGTTCTGAACGCGGAGGGACATGTGGCAGTCCTGAGGTCGGGGGCATTCGGAGGGCGCGAGACAATGCTATCCCAGGCCGGGGGCGCGGAACTGATCGCCACCTTGGACGAACCCCAAGCGGCGCCCCCATTGGCCACACCGTTGTCCAGTGACAGCGCAGAATCCGGTTCCCTAGCGGCGGGTGATGCGCCGCACACCAGAAAGCGAATGAGTGACGCACGGATCGGCGGCATGGTTGCGACGGTGGTCCTGCTGTTCCTCGCGATCTTCGTGGTCGTGTTTGTCCTGATTGGGAGCTAGATGACAGAGGTCTTGATCAAAGACGCAGAGCTTGTTGATCCGGAAGCTGGCGAGGTTCGACGGGGTACAGTGCTTTTGGAGCACGGCCTGATCGCCCGCATCTTCAACGATCCGGATCCGGCGGGCGTGCAGTCCAAGTCCGTCTGGAATGCCGGTGGACAGGTGTTGGCCCCCGGAATCGTAGATATCGGCGTAAAAGTGTCCGAGCCCGGAGAGCGGCATAAAGAGAGCTTCCGCTCAGCCGGGGCCGCCGCTGCCGCCGGTGGCGTGACAACGATGGTTACACGCCCCGACACATCCCCAGCAATCGACAACCCGGAGACCCTCGAATTCGTGACGCGGCGGGCTCAGGAGGATGCTGCCGTCAAGGTCCTTCCCATGGCGGCACTGACCAAGGACCGTGCAGGGCGCGAGATGGTTGAGATCGGGTTCCTCAAGGACGCGGGCGCGGTCGCGTTCACGGATTGCGATCGTGTCGTCTCGGATCCCAAGGTGTTCTCACGTTGTCTGGCGTATGCGAAGTCCTTGAACGCACTTGTCATGGCGCATCCACAGGATCCCGGATTGTCAGAAGGCTCGGCCGCGACTTCGGGGAAATTCGCAGCGTTGCGTGGCCTGCCATCGGTACCGGCCATGGCAGAAAGGATAGGGCTGGAACGCGACCTTGCGCTCGTCGAGCTTACCAGAGCGCGATACCATGCAGATCAGTTAACAACAGTGGGGGCTATCGAGGCGCTGCGGCGGGCAAAGGCTGCGGGTCTTGACGTGTCGGCCGGTATTTCGATCCATCATCTCACTTTGAACGAGCTTGACGTCGGACCCTACCGAACATTTTTCAAAGTGAAGCCTCCGCTGCGTTCGGAAGAGGACCGCCGCGCCATGGTCGCTGCAATCGCCGACGGAACTCTGGACGTCATCTCGTCCATGCACACGCCGCAGGACGAGGAATCCAAGCGGCTGCCATTCGAGATCGCGGCGTCTGGTGCTGTCGGTCTCGAAACGCTCTTACCTGCGGCGTTGCGCCTTTTTCACGCCAACGCCATCGACTTGCCGACGCTGTTCCGGGCGCTTTCATGGGCGCCTTCACGGCGCCTTGGCCTGCAAACAGGTCGTTTGGCGGTGGGCGCGCCTGCTGACCTTGTATTGTTTGATCCGAACGTTCCCTATGTTCTCGATCGCACCGCACTTCGATCCAAATCTAAGAATACACCGTTCGATGGTGCTCGGCTTCAGGGCCGCGTGCGCGCGACGTGGGTCGAAGGAAAGTGTGTCTATGGAGGTGCCGATGCCGAACATTGAAGCCGCCCCTGCGCTTCTCGCAGTCGTTGCCATGCTTGCCTATCTGCTCGGGTCTATTCCTTTCGGTATCGTTGTAGCGCGATCTTTTGGGCTTGGGGACCTGCGCTCAATCGGATCGGGCAACATTGGCGCGACCAACGTCCTGAGGACAGGCAACAAGACCGCAGCCGCGCTGACATTGCTGCTAGATGGCGCAAAAGGCGCGCTTGCTGTCGTTCTGGGCCGGGCATTGGTTGGCGAGGACGCCGCGCAATTGGCAGGGTTGGCGGCGTTCCTTGGCCACCTCTTCCCAGTCTGGCTTGGATTTAAAGGAGGAAAGGGCGTAGCAACATTTCTCGGGGTTGCTTTGGCCGTGGCATGGCCCGTTGGCGCGGCCGCCTGCCTGACATGGCTTGGGGCGGCCTACGCCTCGCGCATGTCGTCATACGCTGCCTTGGTGGCTTCGGGTACAACGCTGGTCTGGGCATTCTTGTTCGGCCATGTCTCGGCCTTTGTGTTGTTCACATTGCTCGCAATCCTGATCTATGTCCGGCACAGCGCGAACATTGCGCGGATCAAGGCCGGGACCGAGCCGAAGATCGGCGAGGGAGCCAGCGAGCGTCAGTAGCTGTATGCCTCAAACACCTTTGTCACATCGCCTTCCCAGTCGCCGTGGTAACGGGCGATAAGCTCATCTGCAGGCACCTGTCCTGTGGACACACTTTCGGTAAGGGCGTTGAGAAAATGGGTTTCATCCGGGATCAGTCCGCCGGCACCCGGACGTGCCCGCGCCTTCAACCCGGCCTCGGCGATAGCCAACACAGTCTCTGCAAGGGTGCGCATCCGAATGCCACCGACTTCGGCACCAAGACCGTCCACGGATGCAGCAACGCGGAGTTCTTCCCGAGTGGCGGCGTTCCAATCCTTGACCAGATCCCACGCGGCATCGAGCGAAGACTGGTCGTAGATCAGTCCGACCCAAAAGGCCGGCAAGGCACAGAGCCGGCGCCATGGCCCGCCATCCGCACCTCGCATCTCGATGAACTTCTTGATCCGCGCTTCCGGGAAGATCGTGGTCAGATGATCCGCCCAGTCCGACAGCGTCGGGATCTCGCCCGGCAGTGCTGGCAATCTTCCCGCGAGGAAATCACGAAAGGATTGTCCGCGGGCATCGATGTAGGTCCCATCGCGGTAGACAAAGTACATTGGGACGTCCAGCCCATAGTCGACCCAGCGCTCAAATCCGAACCCGTCCTCAAAAACGAACGGTAATGTGCCGGTTCGGTCTGCGTCGAGGCTGCGCCATATGCGGCTTCGCCATGACTTGTGGCCGTTAAGTTTGCCTTCAAAGAAGGGCGAGTTTGCGAACAACGCCGTCGCCACTGGTTGGAGCGCAAGGGCAACACGAAGCTTTTTGACCATGTCCGCTTCGGAGCCGAAGTCGAGGTTCACCTGCACCGTACACGTGCGATACATCATCTGGGTTCCGTGGGTGCCCACCTTTCCCATGTATTCAGTCATGAGACGGTAGCGACCCTTCGGCATCATGGGCATGTCTTCGTGACGCCAATGTGGGGCAGCGCCAAGGCCGATGAAACCTGCGCCGATCTCGTCGGCGACAGCCTTTACCTCGCGGAGATGTTCGTTCACTTCGTCGCAGGTCTCGTGAATGGTTTTCAACGGTGCGCCCGAAAGCTCCAATTGGCCCCCGGGTTCGAGCGAAATGTTGGCGCCAACCTTTTCGAGACCTATGAGCCTGCCGGCTTCCAAGAGCGGCGACCAACCGAATTTGTCGCGCAGGCCTTCGAGCATGGCATTGATCGACCGCGTGCCGTCATAGGGAAGGGGCTTCAGGCTTTCGGTGCAATAACCGAATTTCTCGTGTTCCGTTCCGATCCGCCATTCTTCCGGAGACTTGCAGCCGGACGCCAGGTACTCGGCCAACTGGCTGTCCCGTTCGATCGGACCGCCGCCTGATTGTGGTATCGACATGGCGCTTTGCTCTGATTACTGGCCTGCCGGTCAGGGGTGGTGGCAATTCAGCGCGAAGTCAATGCACGCGCGCCCCTCGTCTTTGTCCAAACCGTCTTGCGGGTAGTTGCATTCGCGTGGATCAGGGTGAGCATATGTTCGGTGTTTATCCCGGGAAGGCCGGCAAACACATCGAAAAGCGCGTCAGCACCTTCCGCATTCACCGGAATACGAAGCGGCTCGCCGCCGTCCGGAGTCAGGATCCAGCACATGCCCTCGGGCTGTCCGGGATCAAGATGAAGGGCGGATAGGTCGGCAATGGCGACCGAGCCGCCTTCGTACGGGCCGAAATAGGTCAGTAGCGCCTCGTCAACTTGCACAAGACCCGGGCCGCCATCCCCGCGCCGAAAGCGCGCGCGCTGGATGCCCGCGAAGATCAAAAGGGCGCCTCCTAAGGCGAGAACCGTTCCTATGATCAGGGCCGCCCCTGTTTCGGTCACCATCCAGAAAGCGCCGAGAGCGGCCGCGGCGGCACCGGCAAGGGCCTCGCGCCAACGGCTCAGCGCCCGTAAGGCTTCGGGCCGGACAAAGGACATGGGCTGAACTCCGTTCGATCGCGTCCAATCAGCATCTAAAGCGGGCGGATCCGGGTGTCACGCCAGCGGTCCTTGCCAGTCGCCAAGCCGGTCCTGCCATAAAGAAATCGCCGCAACGGTGGCGGTGTCGGCCCGAAGGATACGTGGCCCGAGGCTCGTCGGATGCGCATAAGTCAGGTCTGTGAGGCGGTCCCGTTCGTAGCTGGAGAACCCGCCTTCGGGACCAATCAAGATGGCCCATGGTCCAGGGTTGAGTGGGATCACAATTTGCCCGCCCGCCAAGTCCTCGTCGCAAAAGAGAAGATGTCGGTCCGAAGGCCAGTTATCGAGCACGCGTTCGAGCGGGGCAATGTCATCGACTGGAGGAACAAATGATCCGCCGCATTGTTCCGCAGCTTCGATCGCGTGGGCCTGCAAGCGATCACGCCGTATGCGTTCGGAATTGGTGTGCTGGGTCTGAACGGGGCAGATTCGACGGACACCGAGTTCTGTTGCTTTCTCAACGATGAAGTCGGTTCGCGCCTTCTTGATGGGGGCAAAGAGCAACCAGAGGTCCGGCGGAAGGCGTAGTTCGTCGGTTTGCTGAATCACAGACAAATGCGGTTGCCGCTTTGCGGCGCCAGCCAGAAGGGCGGACCAAACGCCACTCTGGCCGTCGAAAGCGGTGATCTGGGCGCCCTCGGTCAAACGCATAACATTGAACAGGTAATGTGCTTGGTCCCGCGACAAGGGAACGATTTGCCCTCGCCCCAAGCGCTGCTCTACATAAAGGCGGATAGTCGATGGTGCCATGGGCGGAACGTTATGACTGGTGGCGATCAGATACCAGCAGGGCAAGTTGCCGATGCCGAGCCAGACAACTGGGTTGACGCGCGGATGCCCGAATGGACGCGACCCTATCTGCGTCTGTCTAGGGCCGACCGACCGATTGGCACATGGCTACTACTGATCCCCTGTTGGTGGGGGCTGGCCTTGGCAATTCTCGCAGATGGAACGATGGCTCTCTTCGATCTTTGGATTGCGGTTGGCTGTGCAATTGGCGCTTTTCTAATGCGCGGAGCCGGGTGCACATGGAACGACCTGACGGACCGAGACATCGATGCGGGTGTGGCGCGTACCCGCTCGCGTCCGATACCGTCGGGACAAGTAACTGCACGCGGCGCTCTGGTCTGGGCAGTGGTACAATCTCTGATCGCGTTCCTTATCCTTTTGACATTCCCAAAATTGGCGATCGCATTGGGCATCGGATCGCTTGCGTTGGTGGCAATCTACCCTTTCGCGAAGCGCTTCACCTGGTGGCCACAGGCCTTCCTTGGTCTGGCTTTCAATTGGGGCGCCTTGCTTGCTTGGGCGGCGCACGCGAACTCTTTGGCTTGGCCGGCATTCGCACTTTATGGAGCCGGGATTGCCTGGACGCTTTTTTACGACACGGTGTATGCCCACCAGGACAAAGACGATGATGCCTTGATGGGGATAAAATCCACAGCCCGACTGTTTGGTGAACGAACTCACCGATGGCTGCGCTGGTTTCTTGTCGCGACGGTTCTGCTGCTCGGGATTGCCGTCGTTGGGGCCGTCGCGCCACAGGGAAATGCGCTCGCATTGGCTCTTGGTTTGTGCGGTGTATGGGCAATGGGTTGGCACTTGGCTTGGCAACTTACACGGCTCGACATTGACAATCCCGACCGCTGCCGGGCTGTGTTTCTGTCGAACCGGGATGCTGGCCTGATACCGGCTGCCTTTCTTGGACTTGCACTTCTCGTCTGATTGCGCGGGCCCTTCGGCTTCTCTATCAACACGAAAAAACGGGCAGAGAGTTAGCAAGCAAGATGCGTCTATCGTCGTACGTACCAATTGTTCTAGCGGTCCTCCTGGCCGCAGTGGCAAGCGTGGGTGCGGCAGTGGTTGCCGTCGAGCGTCTGGAGGATCTCTCCGGGACGGACGTCTCGTTCGCGCTGGTAGAAAGCGAGATCGAATGGGCGAACGTCGACACGAATGGCTTGCGCGTTGAACTTACCGGCACGGCCCCCGACGAAGCCGAGCGGTTTCGCGCGCTTTCCGTCGCAGGCACGCGCGTCGATGCGAGCAGAGTGATAGACTTGATCGACGTGGCGCAGGCGGAAACGATCCAGCCGCCTCGGTTTTCGCTGGAGATCCTGAGTAATCTAGACGGTGTTTCGGTGATTGGCTTGGTGCCGCAGGCCATGGACCGCGAGGCTGTCGTTCGCCGGATCGCGCGGGCCGTACGCGCCGACGATGTCACCGACTTGATGGAGGTCGCTGATTTCCCGGTTCCCCAGTCGTGGGATGAGGCCGTGGCATTTGCGACCGAGGTGCTTGCGGATGCACCAAGGTCGAAGGTCTCGGTTTCAGCGGCACAGGTTTCGGTCACAGCCCTGACCGAAAGCCGCGATGAAAAGGTAGAGCTCGAACGGACCCTGAAGGAAGCCGCACCCATCGGTGTTGACCTGGTTTTGGATATCTCTGCGCCGCGTCCGGTTATCACCCCGTTCACGGTTCGCTTTGTTGTGGCCAACGGAAGCGCGCGGTTTGATGCCTGCAGCGCCGACACCACAGGGTCCCGGGACGCAATACTGGATGCGGCGCAGCGCGCTGGAGCGCCCGAGAAGAGCACTTGCACCGTTGGCCTTGGTGCACCGACGACGTCTTGGGCCGAAGCCATCGTCGCAGGAATTGAGACAATGGCGCGGATCGGCGGCGGAACCATCACCTTCACCGACGCAGACGTGACGATCTTGGGATTGGAAGACACTGAACAGGCGATTTTCGACCGTGAAGTCGGGCGCCTGGAAAGTCGGTTGCCCCCAGTCTTCTCGCTTGCCGCGATACTACCTGAAAAAGAAGACACTGACGGAGACGTTGCAGAGTTAACACGGGTGCCCGAGTTTGTTGCTGTGCTTGAGGAAGATGGCACGGTGGAACTGCGCGGGCGAGTACCCGATGAACAGATCCGACGCGCGGTGGAAGGGTTTGCTCTCGCGCGGTTCGGCGTCGGCAATGTGGCTTCGACCCCACGTATTGACGAAACACTTCCGCCCGGTTGGCCAACGCGAGTCTTAGCTGGCCTGGAAGTCCTGTCTCATCTAAACCGCGGGGCCGTCATGGTTCGTGCAGATACGTTGCAATTGTCGGGTGCCACCGGCGATGAGACTGTTTCGGATACGGTCTCCCGGATCCTCGCCGATCGGCTTGGTGGTGGTGCGGACTTCAGTGTTAATGTGGCCTACGAGCCAGCCCTTGCACCCGTGGATGCCGTGCCAAGCCCAGACGAATGTGTGCGCCGCGTGAACGCCATTCTCGGGGAAGGCCAGATCAAGTTTGCCCCGGGTTCGACACAGATCGAGGCGGCCACTGTGGCGACGCTTGATGCGATCGCAAACGAGTTGAAGTCGTGCCAGACCGTGCCGATGGAGATCGGCGGGCACACGGACAGCCAAGGACGAGAGTCGATGAACCTTAGACTAAGTCAGGCGCGCGCAGACACCGTCCTGAACGAGATAATGGCCCGCCGGGTCTTGACCTCGAACCTCGTTGCCAAGGGCTACGGTGAAGGTGAGCCCATCGCCGATAACGAGAGCGAGGAAGGGCGAGAGGCGAACCGCCGGATCGAGTTCAAGCTTATTGAAGAGTTACCGGAGGAACTGGTGGCTGCACCTGCCGAAGTCGAAGAGGTCTTAGCCGCGCCAGAAGGGGACTCCGATGGACCGGACTGAATTCATAATTGCCACCGCAATCGTTCTATTTATTGCCTTCATGCTAGGGTGGTTCACCCACTGGATCCTGCATCGGATGAACCGGGTTTCGGCCGCGGACATTAGTGAACTGGACCGTATGGCGCAGGCACTTCACGAAGCTGAAGAAACCCGTGAAGAGGCGATAACCTACCTTCAGCAGCGCGAAGCGGAGATGACAAACCAGTTGACGCAGACCGAGGCCGAGTTGAAAGCTGCCATGGACGGCTTGCGTGATGCCCGGCGCGAGGCCGAAGAGCTTCGGGGTTACATTGAACGGATGAACCAGAGCGTCTAGGGCGTCCAGCGATCGAGCGCGGCTTCGTCGGTGTCTTGGGCCGCCACCCAGTTTTCGCCTTTGGCGGTGAGTTCCTTTTTCCAGAACGGCGCCCGTGACTTCAGGTAGTCCATCAGAAATTCGGCGCTCTCGAAGGCTGCCTTGCGATGGGTTGCCGCGGTGGCGACCATCATGATCTGATCTCCGGGACCCAGTGTCCCGTAGCGGTGGATGATCAAGCAATCCTGAAGCGACCATCGGGAGATCGCCGTCTCTGCTATGTCAGTCAACGCGCGTTCGGTCATGCCGGGATAGTGCTCGATCGTCATGGATTGAAGGCCCGGCTCAACGTCCCGAACGACCCCGGAAAACGTCACGATCGCGCCGGAACCTGCCACGTTTTTCGAGAAAGCGTCGACTTCCTTCCCAATCTCAAAGGGCGCCTGTTGAACCGAAACACGCATCAGCCGCCCGTCATTGGAGGGAAGAATGCCACTTCGCGAACTCCGCCCAGCGGGGCGTCAAAGTCTGCCAGTTCTTGGTCCAGTGCAACCCGGACCGAGGATGTATCGGAGAACGCGATATCATACCGATCTTCGCGTGCCCGAAGTTCAGATATGAGTTCTGCGACGGTCTTGGCCGAGGTTTCAATTCTCTCCTTCGGCGTACCGACCCGTTCGCGGATCCAAGCAAAATAGAGAACATTGATCATGATGCATCTCGGAGATGAGGCATAGCTTTGACAAGATAATCGCCGCCAGTGAGCAACGTAAGGATGGCGGCCAACTGCAGCAGACCGACGCCGACCCAGTAAGAGGCGATCATCGCCGAGTAGCGCGCGCCAAGCCCAAGCTCGTCAGGAACCCGGCCGGACAGTATGTCGTCGGTCATGACCGGACCCAGTCCGAAAGCAACAATGCCGAAGTAGTGCTCGAAGACCTTTGCGGCCAACAAAAGAGCGATGGCCACCATCTGAAAGGTGGTCTTCCATTTCGCGAGGCGCGTCACTTTCAGTGTACCGGCTGTGTCCCCGAGAAATTCGCGAAGCCCGGAAACGAATACTTCACGCAGCAGAATGAGGGATGCGGGTATCAAGACCAGTGGATCAAGGTTGTAGGCCCCAGAAAGCGCCAGCAGCGCGATCGCTACCATGGCCTTGTCGGCGATCGGATCGATCATAGCACCGAAGCGCGTTTGCTGATTCAAAGCGCGCGCCAGGACGCCATCCACCCAATCCGTGGCCGCGGCGAGCACAAAAAGGCCAACTGCCGTCCAGTCCGATACCGGATGCGGCAAGAGAGCGTAGGAGAACGCGACACCGAGCGCTGCGATCAGGCGCATGATCGAGAGGAAGTTGGGTATGGTCCAGATCATGTACAGGTCCTAGCCCCGACAACCGGCGGATGCCAGCCTAGCCACGATCATGAAAGTAATCGTAGATCTTCTGGGCCAGTCCTTCTGACACACCTTCTACCGCCTGCAGGTCATTTAAGCCCGCACGTCCTACAGCCTTTGCCGATCCAAAGTGCGAAAGGAGAGCACGCTTGCGCGCAGAGCCGACGCCGGGGATTTCGTCAAGCGGTGTTGCGCCAACCGTCTTTGACCGCCTTTGGCGGTGGGCGCCAATGGCGAAGCGGTGTGCCTCGTCCCGGAGCCTTTGAACAAAATAGAGGACCGGATCGTTCATCTTCAGGGCCAAAGTTGTACGTCCTCTTCGATGGAATTCTTCCTTGCCAGCGTCGCGGTCAATGCCCTTTGCGACTCCGATCATGGCAATGTCCTCGACCCCAAGCTCAGCCATGATTTCATGCACAGCGCTGACCTGGCCAGCGCCGCCATCGATCAAGAGCAGGTCTGGCCACATACCTTTGTCGCGGTCGGGATCCTCCTTCAAGAGCCGTTTGAAGCGACGCGACAGAACTTCTTTCATCATTCCAAAGTCGTCGCCGGGCGTGAGATTCTCGCCCTTGATGTTGAACTTCCGATACTGTGACTTCAGAAACCCGTCCGGACCTGCAACGATCATAGCTCCGACCGCGTTTGTCCCCTGGATATGAGAGTTGTCGTAGACCTCGATCCGTTCCGGCGGCGTGTCTAGGTCAAATGCCTCGGCCAGTCCTTTCAACAGTTTGGACTGTGTCGCAGCCTCTGACATACGCCGCCCCAGGCTTTCCCGGGCGTTTCGTAGAGCACCCGCGACCAGATCGGCCTTTTCGCCCCGTTTGGGAACGCTGATCTCGACCCTCCGGCCAGCCTTTTGGCTGAGGGCCTCGGTCATGAGATCCGAGTTCTCTATATTGTTGGAAAGGAGGATCAGCCGTGGTGGGGCCTTGTCATCGTAGAACTGCCCAAGGAAGGCTTCTAGAACCTCGGCGGCACCCGCGCCGGACCCCGTTCGCGGGTAGAAGTCCCGGTTCCCCCAGTTTTGGTTGGCACGGATAAAGAAAACCTGCACACAGGCCTGTCCGCCCTCCATGTGGAGAGCAATGACATCCGCCTCGGCAACGCCTTGAGGATTTATCCCCTGGGCTGATTGAACCTGAGTCAAGGCCCGGATCCTATCGCGGAGCGCCGCTGCACGTTCGAACTCCATGGCGTCGCTTGCTGCTTGCATATCCTTGGCCAACTGGCCCTGTACCTTGGTTGTCCGGCCCCGCAGGAAGCGCTCCGCGTCAGCCACTAGGCTAGAATAGTCCTCTTCGGAAACGTAACCGACACATGGCGCGCTACAGCGCTTGATTTGGTAAAGAAGGCAAGGACGGGTCCGCGTTTCGAAGGTTGAATCCGAGCAGTTCCGTAGCAGGAACACCTTTTGAAGCTGGTTCAGAGTTCGATTGACGGCGCCTGCGCTTGCAAAAGGACCGTAGTAGTCGCCCTTCTCTTTCTTCGCACCACGATGCTTCTTGATCTGAGGGTACGGATGGCCTTTCGCGACGAGAATGTTGGGGAAGGACTTGTCGTCCCGAAGCAGAACGTTGTAGCGCGGCTTAAGCTGTTTGATCAGATTCTGTTCGAGAAGCAGCGCCTCGGTCTCGGTCTCGGTCGTCAGAAACATCATGGATGCCGTTTCGCGGATCATCCGAGAGATGCGCGGGGAATGACCCGCAGACCGGGCATAGGACGAAACCCGCGCGCGTAGGTTGCGCGCTTTTCCGACATAGAGAACGGCACCCTTCGGATCGAGCATCCTGTAAACGCCAGGACGCGTCTCAAGGGTATTCAGATAGCCTTGGATAACGTTGTGGCCGGTCGGAGGGAGCGTGGGGTCGGGGACGTTCATCTCGATTCTCTACACGGGCTGCAATCATACGACGGGGCGAGCAAGAGAAAAGCTGTCCACGGATTCTGGGGATAAGTATGCGAGTAACTTTCCACGCAGTCCAATTTTCCCTTATTTTTTGGCGCTTTCACCAAGGTGCCTAATTTTTAGGCAATCAGATAATTAACTGATTTTAAATCAAAAATTTATTTCGATCTCCAAATACCTGAAAACGCTAGGATTTTAGTAACAGATTCGTGACGGTCTGCCGTGCCGTGCACAAGTCAAGTCGTGAGGGCCTTACTTCGCCTACTCTGGGACACCGACATCCGGCGTCTCCCACGCGAGGTGCTGGCCTCCGTCGATGCACAATAGCTGACCTGTCACCGTGCGCGCATCCAAAAAGTATGCGATCGCTGCGGTGATGTCTTCGGGCGTTGGTCCGCGCTTCAGAATGAGGGATTCGCGCTGTTTGGCAAAATGCGCATCGGTTTGACGTTCGTTCTTGATGGTTGGTCCGGGGCCAATCGCGTTGACTCGAATGTGGGGGGCGAGTGCCTGGGCGGCGGTCTGCGTGAATGCCCAAAGTCCCATCTTGGCAATTGTATAAGACATGAATGCCGGGGTCAGCTTTCGAACCCGCTGGTCCAACATGTTAATGACAAGTGCTTGCGCAATGGGTTCGCCGGTTTCCGCCTCAGGGACGGCGATGGGAGCCTGTTTGGCGAGAGCTTGAGTAAGGACGACTGGCGCGCGGAGGTTCGATTCCACCGCTCTGTCCCAGCTGTCACGGGTGCCCGTTGCGACATCGTCGGGTTCAAAAATCGAGGCGTTGTTGATGAGAACGCCGATCGGTTTCCCAAGTGCGTGGGACGCGGCAGGAAGAATCTTGCGCACCGCGACCTCGTCAAGCAGATTGGCCGGAATTGCGACGGCGGATTGACCGAGCGACGCAATATCGTGGACCAGTTCGTTTGCTTCTTCGGCCGAGGAATTGTAGTGAACGGCGACGTCGAACCCCCGGTTCGCGAGCATTAGAGCAGTAGCTCGGCCAATTCGTTTTGCGCCGCCTGTAATTACTGCAGTTTTGAGCATGCTCAATCTCCTCAGGCGGCTACAAGCACCGCGAGATAGGCGATGTAGAGCGACGTGAATACAACGCCAATCAAGCGGTTCATGTTGCCCGTCAGATGGAAGACGAAGGGTGCCAAAACAAGCGACGCGGCAAGCATGACCCAAAGGTCGAACGTGAGGAACGAGGTGTCGACCGGGATAGTACCGAACAAACTGGCGACCCCTATGATGGCCAGAAGGTTAAACATGTTCGACCCGATGACGTTGCCCAGGGCCACGTCTGCCTGCCGACGGATTGCTGCCATGACGGTTGTTGCGAGTTCAGGCAATGATGTTCCGACGGCGACTAGGGTCAGGCCGATGACCCGATCGCTTATGCCGTAGGTCTTGGCGATGTCTGTCGCGCTTTCGACCAACAAGTCGGCCCCGAGCGGCAGTCCGATCAACCCGAGGGCCGTGAAAAGGAAAATCTTCCACCAAGGTATTTCTGGGTCTGCCCCCTCGAGATCCTCGTCATCCTCGTCTGGCTCTGCGCTGGACCGGTGTGCCATCGCGGTACGAACCTGATCCCCGAGAACAAGCGCCAGTGCAAACAGCAGGACTATGCCATGGATCAACCCAATGGGACCAAGAAAACAGGCCACGATGAAGAGCAGCGAGGCCGCGATCATATGGACGTAGCTGCGCCGCGTTTCACACTCGGTCGTGGAAAGCCCTGCGATGAGCGCCGGTACTCCGAGAACCAACAGTATGTTTGCGGTATTCGATCCCACGACATTCCCAAGCGCGATACCCGGCGCGTCGTCCCAAATGGCTTCGATTGCGATCAACAGTTCCGGCGCGGATGTGCCGAAAGCGATGATGGAGAGCGATACAATCAGCGCCGGTACACCTAACCGGAGCGCCATGTTCACGGCACCCCGTACCAAGACGTCACCTGACATTAGCAGGATCACGAGGCCCAAAGTCGCGACAAGGAAGTCCATGCGCTAATGGCCCTTCGAGCAGACGCAGGTCTGGTTGGCCTTTGTCAGGCGGCCGCAGCGTTTGCACCGGCGATCGCCCAAACGCGGCTGTTTTCCTCGTCTCAACCGACCTGAGATTGCCAGCACCGCCATTGCGATCAAGAATAGGCCGACAATCTGGATCACGGCGTCAGAGACCAAAGCGGGCGTATGTCGCCCGCTCTTCTAATTCGCTCATCACTCCGGACGCCATTTGCGTTCCGAATAGGCTTAGGTATGGGCGCCGAGCCGCGTACACTGCAAAACGCACCTTCTCGCCGAACCGCTCCTTCATCTTGGGAACAAGATGTCCCACGCCATCGGCCAATCCAACTTCGACGGCCGACTGACCAACCCATACATCGCCTGTGAAAAGATCCTGATTGGCAAGGCGTTCGCCACGACGGATCTTGACGTGATCGATGAAGCTATCATGGATCTGTGTCTGGAGGGCTTTCAGTCGTTCAACGTCTTCTGGTTTTTCGGGCTTGAAGGGATCGAGGAGGCTCTTGGACTTGCCGGCCGTGTGCACCCGGCGCTCGATCCCGTACCGCGCAATGAACTCGCTGAACCCAAAACCGGCGGAGATCACACCGATGGACCCAAGAATTGAATTGGGATCCACCCAGATTTCGTCGGCCGCACAGGCAAGCCAGTAGCCACCCGAAGCGGCGACATCCTCCACAAAGGCGAAGACGGGCACCTCTTTCTCCTCGGATAGCCGCCGAATGCGCGACGCTATAAGGGAGGACTGCGCCGGACTTCCGCCGGGAGAGTTGACAATAAGGGCGACTGCCGCAGGAGTTTTGCGACGGAAAGCCTTCTCGATTAAGGGCGCTAGCCCTGTATCGCTAAGTGACGCGCCACGGGCCTGTGCGGCAATAACACCTTGGAGGCGGATCACAGCGACGGTTGGAGGCGACGGTATGAAGGGTAGAGCGCGCAGCATGGAGCCCATGTAGAGCCCCGGTCCTGATGCAACAAGGCGCTTTTCCGAAGGTCGGGGCTGTGTTGCATCCGAGCCGATCTGCTTGCGCCAAGTTGTTTCGTCAGGGCTAATGCCCGAGACGCCGGACCACGGGATCATCCAATTGAGTGACACTGTCGGAATAGCCGCGCTGATGAGAAACGAAGGCCCTTTCGTTTTGGACTGGGTAGCCCATCATCGTGCTTTGGGGTTCGGTCCTATCACCGTTTTTTCGGATCGCTGTGAAGATGGAACAATGGGTATCCTCGACGCTTTGGCATTGTCGGGGGCCATTACCCACCGGCAATGTCCACCTGGCAACGGACGGCCGCAGTGGCGAGTTCTAAAGTCTTTAGAAGACGACTTTCTTGGACAAGTCGGGTGGTTCGTTCATATCGATGCCGACGAATTTCTTGTTCTCGGCGAGGACTATGCCAGTGTGCAAGATCTTCTGGCGGCGCTGGTCGATGTTGACGCTCTGGCAATTCCTTGGCGGCTGTTTGGACATTCGGGCCATCTGACATTTCGGCCCGAGCCGGTGACCGAGCGTTTCACGATGGCCGCACCACAAGACATCATTTTTCCTGCCGCGGGGCGGTTCTTCAAAAGCCTCTACAATGTTGGTGTGCAAGGATTTCGAGCGCCGGGCGTGCACCGACCCAAACAACGAAAGGGCGCAGCACCAGTATGGCGCGACGGGTACGGGCGCGATCCCGGCTGGGCCTTTTCAGCCGATGACAATCGTATCCTCCTAGACCCGGCATCGAACGAGCTGCGGCCGATCGTGGCCCTTCATCACTATTCCGTGCGTTCTGCAGAGGACTTTCTTGTAAAGCGCGCCAGAGGGCTACCAAACCGATCTAATAAAGACATCGACGCCGTCTATTGGGCCGAACGGAACTTCAACTCTGTCGAGGAAACCGGTGCCCTGCGCCACAAGGCTGGACGAGATGCGGAGCGCGTGCGCCTTATGGACAATCCCGATGTTAGGCAAGCCCATGAGACCGCAGTCGAAATCCACCAAAGTCTCATCCTCGACTTGCTTGGCGACCCGAGGGAGAGAGAGCTTTACAGCCGGATCGCGCTGCTAGCGACAAGCACACCGCCTGATCCCAATACGGCGCGGCGGTTGCTGAAACTTATCCACTCCGGACCCAGCTAGCCGTGGCGCCGCGAAACCGCTAGTCTGTACGCCAACGAGCAGACAAACCGGCCGATAAAATGAGCCTGCCTAAAATCGCGTCACTTTGGATTGGTGGCAGCCTGAGCTTTTTGGAACAGGTTTGCTTGAAGTCGTTTGTCGACCATGGCCACCATACCGTTCTATATGTCTATGGTCGTGTTGGTGGCGTCCCCACCGGGGTCGATGTTCAAGACGCCAACATCATCTATCCGAACCAGAATTTTATTCGTCACAAACGGTCCGGCAGTCCTGCTATCCACGCCGATGCATTCCGATATCGGATGATCGAGGTCGAGGATGTCATCTGGGTCGATGCCGACATGCTATGCATGCGTCCATGGGACTTTTCGAGTCCGTACGTTTTCGGCTGGGAGAAATCGGAGAGGCTCGTCTGTAACGCCGTTTTGGGTTTGCCCCGGGGCTCTGAAACCCTCGCAAAACTGAACACGCTTTGCTCAGACGAGTATCCCATTCCTCCGTGGGCCGCACCCGAGGAACGTACGCGCCTGGAAGAGGCCAAGGCCGCCGGGGATCCCGTTCATGTATCGGAGTTAAGTTGGGGAGTCTGGGGACCAGCCGCATTGACTCACTTCCTGTTCGAGACGGGGGAGATGTCCCATGTCTTGCCGCAGCAGGCCTTCTATCCAATTCCTTTCAAAGACCGGCGCGACCTCTTGGACCCAAAGGTCGATATCGCTGCCCAGTTGGGTTCCGGGTGCTACGGAGTTCATCTTTGGAACCGTCGGCTTAGACGGCGCATCGTCACCCATGAGAACGGCGTGCCGCATCCTGAGAGTTTCTTGGGTCGCGCGCTAGAGCGCCACCAGGTTGATCCCGGGGCGGCGCCAATTCCGGACGAGCCACCCGGCAAGGCTGCGGCAAGTGCACCGCCAGTGCCTGCCTTCCAATCGCAGATCGCCGTTGCCACGCCGCCGGCTGCCCGCGCATCCCTGCCGGTCGACCCCAACCCCCAAAGCACATCGGCCGCGCATCTGAGTGCTGTGCAGGAACGGCATACGAGTAGGACACTTGGTTGGCTGCCGGTCCCGGACCAGACTCCACCGAGCGAGCGCATCCTTGTTGTGACATCAATGAAGAACGAAGCTCCGTTCATTCTTGAATGGATCGCCTATAACCGGTCGATTGGTGTGACCGATTTCCTCGTCTACACGAACGACTGCTCGGACAATACCACCGCAATTCTCGATCGTTTGGCGCAACTTGGACATGTCGTGCGAGTCGACAATCCCTGGCGGTCCGGCTCGGGCGAAAAACCACAGCATGTCGCCCTGAAGGACGCGGTTCGGCAGCCGTTGTTCCGCAGGGCGGATTGGGTGCTGACAATCGACGTCGACGAGTTCGTCAACATACACGTGGGCAACGGTACGTTTTCTGACTTTTTTGATGCGGCGGGCCAGCCTAACGTTGCGAGCTTCACTTGGAAGTTCTTCGGCAACGGTGGAATCGACGCTTACGAAGACCGCCCGATCGCCGAACAGTTCCTGCGATGCGCTCCCGAGGTGATCCCTAAGCCCAGACTGGGATGGGGGTTCAAGTCGATGTTCCACAAATCCTCGGGCTACCGTGCAATTGGAGTTCATCGGCCGCTGAAGCCACTTCAAAACAAGTTGAGTGACGTGCGTTGGGTCAACGGGTCGGGCAAGGTGATGCCGACCTCGACGTTGACTCGCGGATGGCGTTCGACAACGCATTCGCTTGGCTATGAATTGGCCACGTTGAACCACTACGTATTGCGGTCGGCCGAGAGCTATCTTGTTAAGCGGGATCGCGGTCGGATTAATCACACGGATCAGGACCAGGGTTTGTACTATTGGACCCGCCGAAACTACGCGAGCGAGTGCGACAACAGAATTCTACGACGGCTTCCAAGGATGGAGGCTGAACGTGCCCAGCTGATGTCGGACCCCGATCTTGCGCGCCTGCACGAGGAAGCGGTCGCATGGCACCGTGCGAAGATCGACCGGCTGAAGAGTGACCCCGATTACCTCGCACTGTTTCAAGAACTGATCAAACCGGATCGACCGGACGCAATCTTCGTTCGCAAGGAAGAGGCGCGGGAGGTAGTGGTTTCGGAGAAGCCGAGGATCGGACCTTTGGACGATATCCCGGACGTCCAGCGACCTGCTCTTGCCAAGTCGGTCACAAGACATCCGCGCTTTGAGTCTGTCGGTAAGACTGCTGCTGAGGTGGGAGGCTTCCTATGGCAAGGCGCACAGAATGCTGCCGTGTTCATTCCGAGAGGACGCTCGCTGATCGTGTCGTTTGACGCGGAGAGCGACGTCAAAACCGAACAACAACGCCTTCCCGCCTGGTTCGAGACAGCACACACGGATTTGGGAGCATCTGTTCTGGGGGTCATGGCGGTAACCCGAAATTGGTTCCGCGACCCGTTTGTTACCGAGGTTTTCGATGCGTTGCGCGATCAGGCGTTCTTCGACACATTTGACGACGTGCTTTTTCTCGGCCATTCGATGGGCGGCTACGGCGCCGCCGCGTTTTCACGGGCGGCAGGGGCCAAGGCGCGGGTCCTGGCAATTGCTCCGCAAGCCACCTTAAACCGGGCAGATGTACCAGGCGATGAGCGCTGGGGATGGACGGCTCGCCTTGATTGGACGGGTTCTTATGCGGATGCGGCGTCGCCGGTTGAAGCGAAACAGACAAGGTATCTGATTTACGACCCGACGGACGAACTGGACGAGTTGCATGCATCGCGTTTCCGGTCTGAGGGCACGACCTTGCTCGCTGCCCCATTCATGGGGCACGCGCCGCAGAAAGATATGGCCACGGGGATCCCGGATATAGTGGGGTTGGCGTTGTCAGGCGAGTTGACGACATCGGCATTTCATCGGTTGCGCCGTGCGCGATGGTCCGAGCCGCGCTATCAGGACCGGGTGATCCGACGGGCGTTGGATCGTGGTCATCTTGGCCTTGCAAAGTCTGCGGCAAGGCGTGCGCTCCAGATCGGAATATCCAGAAAGATCAAATCGTTGCTTGCAGAGATCGAAGATGGCGGTTCTGCGTCCGAAGAGGCGTGATCTCTAGGCGAACGGTGGTCTAGGCCGCAGTTAACCACATTCGGAGAGCGTTCTGGGCAGCGCCGGATCGCGTCAAGCGGCCCGCGCAGTTGCATTTTGCGGAGTTCCCCATGCCCCAGGACAAGTTCAAGGAGTTGGCTGTCGGCCTTTCAAGCCCCGCCACAGAGATTGAAGAGATCACGCCAAGCGACACTGTAGACCTTTTGACGACCACCCGCGCCCTGAACGTCGCCAATTCGGGAATAGTCCGGGTCACGTCCGCCTCCGGGCATACCGCCGATGTCTACATCGCGGCAGGCACTGCATTTCCATTCCGCGCCGTTCGGGTCTGGAGCACTGGCACGACCGCGGCCGGTATCCGCGGTCTGTCCTGATCCTAAAGTCTCCGGCGTCTTTGCCGGCTTCCTCTTACTGCAACAGAGTACAGGTGGTCCCATGATCGGACTTTCGATCGGCATTTTTCCGAGGTTTGCAGGCGATATGGCGGGCGCGCCACGTTTTTCGGTCACACTCTCAGGGCTGACGGAGAATGCTTCCCATGGGGTCGTCGCCGAGATCGGAAGCACGGTTACAGCGGTGGCAGGGGACTTTTCGGAAGACGCACCCGGTGATCTGGTTTTTCAATGGGTCAAAGGCGGTGCGGATATTCCCGGAGCAACGGGTTCTAGCTATACGCCCCTTACGTCGGACGACCTCGGTGTTATACATTGCAGGGTATCGGGCAGCGGTTATCCGGATCAGGTGTCTGGCGCCGTCACCGTCCGGTGGGCGCCCCCCATTGCAACGGGACCGGTTCCCGAACAGAGCTTTGTCGAGAGCAGCGGAAGCCAGTCGGTAAACCTGGCCGCATATATCAGCGGGAATGACCTATCCTTCGTGCTTGGGGCACCGATTACTGGTGTCACCCTCTCTTCGGCCGGGTTGCTGGATATCGATACAATGATGACAGGGGTGGTGTCCCCTACGCCCCTGACGATCTCTGTTTCGAATTCCGGCGGGACTGCGACGATGGGCGTTGTCCTTTCGATCAACGTTGCTGCGGTTTCGGTGGCGATGACAGGGCTTACTGCCAACCCCAACTTTGTGGATTCGACCGCAGAGATCGGTTCGGTCCTCGCAGTCAGTGCTTCAGGAAGTGTCGCCTCCTATCGCTGGTTCACGGATTTCGGTGATGTCTCGACATCCGCGACCTACGTGCCGACACTCACGGACGACGGGCGCACCTTGCGTTGTGAAGTTTTGATCGATGGCGCCTTCTACACAACTGATGCCTTCGTCGTCCGGGCGCCCATTCCCGTCTTTGCAACTGGTCCGTCGATTTCCCCTTTGAACGGTATGCCCGGCACAATCTTCGCGCTGACTGAGGGGGTGGTCTCCACTCCTGGCGCCACGCTGTCCATTGAGTCGTTTCGCTTGGATGGAGCGGACCGCTCGGGCGAGTTGACCGGGCTTGTATGGGACAGCACCGGAGAAAGCCCAGGTGCGCTTACTTTAAGGGTCAGCGCCATGAGTAGCGGCGTTACCGCGCCGGTGACGGCTGACGCGCAGAGTGGTAATCTCACGGCCGGGTCGGTCGAACCAGTAACTGTGACGGTGTCGGCGTCGGCACCATTGGTCGGACATGGTGTGCACTTCTTCCCAGGTCTGAGCTCGGGTGAGCTCTCGGCCCTTGGCTTTGCGGATTTTGAAGACTTCTGGGACAACGCCGACTTCTTCTGGTCGAGCGATCAGGCGGGAACGACATTTGCGAACCTGCCGCCAGACTACCCCTTCGCCAACCGGCGAGACGTCGGCTATGGCGCGTCTTGGGCGCAAACCGCACTTTCTAGTGATCCGTTCACGGTGACCCTGACTGTCGAGAACAAGGTGACCGGTGCGGTAGGACAGGGTTCCGTCACTGTTTCTCCGGTTGACGTCGAAACACATCCTTGGACCCATATCGGCTGGGTGTCGCTTACTGGTGACTTCTCTGACGCGGCGCCGGAAGATGCGGTTCATACGCACTTCACCGATCTCGCGTCTGTCCGGAGTTGGTTGAGCGGCCCCGCCCGCGGTGCCGGCAACCGGGTCCGCCTGCGATTTCGACGGGGGGAAACCTATGCGCACGGGTCAAACGGGCTGACCTTCAATACGATGACCGACGCGCTTTGGGATGCCTTTGGCACGGGCGCGGATCCCATCCATACCGAGACCGCATCGCCTTGGGACAAGCCGCGCATGGGGTACTTCAAGGCAGTGACCGGGAATGCGATGGCCCGCGATCAGGATATTCGTATGGGCTTTGACCCAGTCACGGGTCAATCTTCCTCTGCCGTCGGGTATGGTGTTCAGTTCGATGGCACCACAACGATGGGGTATTGCACCGCGCATAACATTCGAACACGAGGCTGTCGCCATTCTGTTGAAGGGATTGGATCGGCTCAGACGTCGAGCTGGCTCTTTGTGTCGGATTGCGACATCAGCGACTGGTTCAACTACGGGCAATGTGTCACGCGATGGATCAACGTCTGTACCTATGGAGGACAGATTCGGCAGAACCCCAATACGCTTTGGCAGAACGACGGAAAGACCGAACCTGAGGCGCCGTCGGCCACTGGGTCGGATGTCGAAGGGGCCGACCACGGGCCGATCCGATACGCCGACCACTATCGCGGCTGCATTCACTCGATTTCGCTGGCTTCCTACAACCAATGGGCAAATCCGGCGGGAAACTTCCAAGAGTGTATTCGATGGTATTGCGAGAGCGTTCCGGGGACATCATACGTGTCGGCTGACCGCCTTCACATGCTTACGGCCGGTATCCAGATTGGTCGCCCGAACCCGAACAACGCGATCACGTCCCTTTGCAAGCGTCGCGTCAACATGGTCGTTTGTGAGGATTGGCAACAGCCGGACTTTATCAATTGCCGTTCATCGGGCGGCATCGTGGCAGAAAACATTTATCTATGGACCCGCGCGAACTCTCGCTTCAACCCCGCCCGTGTCGTCGGCTATGACGACACGTCCGCAGGGGATATGTCGAACGTCGCAAATGCAGTGCAAACGGCGCCGGTGATCGTGCGGAACGCGATGTTCTATAGCGAGCGGTCAACGAGTTGGACGTTCGAACGGGACATCGGATCCAACTGGCCCAACCGGGATGTACGACGTCAGAACGTGATCCTTGAGACGCCGAATGCCGCGAGCAAAGAGCCGAGTGCGGGGCCGTTCGTTGACCAAGGCAACTTCAAGGTGCCCGCAGCCGGATCGATCGCAATTGACGCAGCCTCGGGTGGATTGCTGGAGATGGCTGCGCGCGACATATTCGGCAACCGGCGCGATCTCTCGGGATCGGGATCCGTTGTCGACATTGGGCCGTTTGAAGACAACCCACTTGGGAGCGGAACGGGGTCAAACGCGCTGGGGCTTCAGTCAATTCCGGACTACTGGATTGATGCGACTGCCGGAGATGATGGCAATGACGGAATGAGCGAGGCATCGCCTTGGGCGAGCCTCAGCATGATCTCTGCGACACTTTTAGCCTCGGGGTCCGTTGTTCGCGTACGAGTCAAAGCGGGAACCTACGCTACATCGGGCGACTATGTTTCAGTCCAGAATGTCGGTGTTTCAGGGGCTACACTCGAGATCGCCTTTGAGCCCGGATGCGTTGTCGACGGGGCATCCTATGCTGGCAACGAAAGTGCCTTCGATCCGTCGGGTGACGCGTTCACCTTCCGTGTTTATGGAAACGGAGCGACTATTCAAAACGTGCAAACGACAACGGGCAATGCCCTTGGGGGGAACGGGTCCGTTATCTGTGAATATTGGAACTTTGTGATCGACAATTGCGTCGATGGCATGACCTTGCACGATTCAACTATCGGGACGTTCTACGATGTAACTGTCCGGAACTGCACCAAGGCAGGCATCGCTCATGTCAACAGCGCAACGGCATCCCATTATCGGTGCCATGTCACTGAAAAAGTTGGCGGTGGGACCGGCAATGCAGTTATTGCCGATGGGGGTGCGATGCATTTCGAGGATTGCATTCTGATCCCGGACGCGAATGGCGGGACATTGGAGATCGACGGATCGACGATGCAGCGTTGCCAGCTTGGGACAGAGAGCAAGGCCGTCCGGTTGGTAACCACAACTGATGCATCGACGCTGACAAAGTGCTTCATTAACGCATATGTCGACGGCAACTCGCTTCTGACAATCGACCGGTGCTATGGTCGGTTTTCGGTAAGATCGCGGAACGGTGGCGACATCATTGTGCGGAACTCGGTATTCTCGGGTCCTGCTAGTAGTCAGTCGCGCAGTGTCTTCTCAAATTATGATCCCGGGTCGAGCTCTCCGTTCGAGATCAACAATACAATATTCGCTGGAAGCTATACCTTCATGTCGCTGGATGCTGCAAACGCGGGGTATCTGGTGGCAGCTGGCGCAGCGTTCCGGAACAATTTCCTTACGAGCGGTAAGGTGTATGATGCCGACTTGCTGGCCGCCGATAGTGGTGGCACGAGCGTGCAGGGCACCCAAACAGGCGATCCGCTAATCGGGCCGGCAGCGTCGCTGATAATGTCGGACTATGCATTCGGCGCGGGATCTCCTGCACTGGGATCCGGGACCAACGGCGGGGACATCGGTTTTGGCAGCGCCGAAGTTGAGGAACGCCAGCCGCAGGTGGTGATTAGCTAGCCCGGGGTGGTTCCGTCAAGAAACGTGCTCACGGACGCTTCGAATGCGCGCGGGTTTTCAGCATGAAGCCAGTGCCCAGCATCCGGTATGGTCTGGAATAGTGCGTTGGGAAAAAGCGCCAGAATGCCGGGTTGTTGCTCTGTCTTGACATAGTCGCTGTTTCCTCCCGCCAAAAAAAGCGAAGGGCCGAAGAACGAACCGGACATTTGCGGGAAGCTCATTATTTTTGGCATCTCTGCGCGCAACGTATCGAGGTTCAACGACCAGCGATGATTGGCGATGTCGAGTGATTGAAGCACAAACGCTCTAACACCTGGGTCCGGCAAGGTGTCTGACAAACGCTCATTCGCCTCGCTTCGCCGATCAATACCGCTCAGGGACAGTCCCGCCATCGCGTCGAGAACGGACATTTGCGTGTGGCTGTAGGTAACGGGCGCGATGTCGGCCACCACCAGCTTGTCGACCTTTTCAGGATACATAAGCGCCAGTGCCATGGCTGCCTTGCCGCCCATCGAATGACCAATGACATGCACCGGTTCGTCGATCAGCGCCGCCAGATCAGCGGCCATCGATGGATAGTCATGGTTATCGGACCATGGGCTATCGCCATGGTTTCGCATGTCCACCGTCGTAACCCGACGATCGCCCGCCAGCCTCTTAGCGATCACTCCCCAGTTCCGACCGGCCCCAAAAAGGCCGTGGGCGATGACGATCCGCCGCTTCTTGGAGACGTCGCCGAAGTCTTGAGCGGCAAGTGAAAGCGCGTCAGGCACCGGGATAGATTGGGAACTGTGTGCAAAGCTCGATGACTTCGGTCCTCACCGCGGCTTCGACGGATACGTTTGAATCTTCGCCCGAGACGGCAAGGCCATCGACAATGCGAACGATCCAATCGGCTATCTGGCGAAACTCACCTTCAGCGAAGCCACGCGTGGTTCCAGCCGGGGTCCCAAGCCGGACGCCGCTCGTGATCATCGGTTTTTCCGTGTCGAAAGGAATCCCGTTCTTGTTGACGGTGATGTGCCCGCGTCCAAGCGCTGCCTCCGTTGCGTTCCCTTTCACGCCTTTCGGTCGTAGATCGACCAGCATCAGATGCGTGTCTGTTCCGCCCGTAACGATATCCAACCCGCCCTTCTGCAGCTGATCCGCCATTGCCTTGGCATTTGCGATGACTTGCGCCTGATACGTCTTGAACTCGGGCCGCAATGCCTCACCAAACGCCACGGCCTTGGCCGCGATTACATGCATGAGGGGGCCGCCCTGAATCCCAGGGAAGATCGCGGAATTCACCTTCTTCGCAATTGCTTCGTCATCGGTCAGAATCATGCCACCTCGCGGACCGCGAAGCGTCTTGTGGGTGGTCGTTGTGGCAACATGGGCATGGGGAAACGGGGACGGATAATGTCCCGAGGCCACAAGTCCCGCAAAATGGGCCATATCAACGAGAAGCCAAGCGCCGACGCTGTCGGCGATCTCGCGCATCCGCGAAAAGTCAATGATGCGAGGGATCGCAGATCCTCCGGCGATAATCATCTTCGGCTGATGTTCGCCAGCAAGTGCGGCTACTTGATCGTAGTCGACCTCAAGATCGTCACGCCGCACGCCGTATTGCACTGCGTTGAACCATTTTCCCGACTGATTGGGCTTGGCTCCGTGGGTTAGGTGCCCGCCGGCATCAAGGCTCATGCCGAGGATCGTGTCACCTGGCTTCAATAGCGCTGTAAACACGCCCTGATTGGCTTGGCTTCCGGAGTTTGGCTGAACATTGGCGAAGCTGCAGGAAAAGAGCGTCTTGGCCCGTTCGATTGCGAGAGTTTCCGCGATGTCGACGAACTGGCAGCCCCCGTAGTAGCGGCGTCCGGGATAGCCTTCGGCATACTTGTTCGTCATCACCCCGCCCTGCGCTTCCATAACGGCGGCGGATGCAATGTTCTCGGATGCGATCAACTCGATCTCGTGGCGCTGGCGACCAAGCTCTTGTTCCATCGCAGCCGCGATTTCGGGATCACGTTCGGCCAGTGTCTCGGTGAAAAAGCCGTCGTCTCGGTGGGGGGCGTTCATTGGCGCTCTCCTTAAGCCAGCGTTGACAGGCGATGTAGCGCGTTCCGCATCCACTGGAAACCCGGCTCAGTATGCCGTGGCGACTAAGTCCCACCCTTGCCAAGCTTGGGTCCAGCGGTCACACCGTGAAACGAACCAAGACGGAAAGCCCATGCGCAACCAGACAAAGATCGCCTTTCGCGCCAGTGAAAGCGATGTGGCGCAAAATGCGCTTCGGGTGATGGTCGCACGGTACGGCGGCGCATCCGAGGATGATGCGGATATCATTGTCGCGCTTGGCGGCGACGGTTTCATGCTTCAGACACTCAATGCGACGATGCATCTCGAAACACCGGTCTACGGTATGAATTGCGGTACGATCGGTTTCCTGATGAACGAGTACGACGACGAACAGTTGGATCAGCGGCTGTTGGCGGCTGAGGAAGAGGTGATCAACCCACTCGTCATGCGTGCGGAAGCGATCGACGGTAAAGTTCACGATGCGCTTGCCATCAACGAAATCTCTCTTCTGAGATCAGGGCCTCAGGCTGCAAAACTACGTATTTCTGTTGATGGACTTGTTCGTATGGACGAGTTGGTTTGCGACGGCGCTCTCGTTTCTACACCGGCAGGGTCCACGGCATACAATTATTCAGCGCACGGACCGATCTTGCCCATTGGTTCAGACGTGCTTGCGTTGACGGCTATGGCCGCTTTTCGGCCACGCCGATGGCGCGGTGCGTTGCTACCGAAATCTGCAGTCGTCCGACTAGACGTTCTAGAGGTTCAGAAACGGCCTGTTCGCGCGGATGCGGACAGTCGCTCCGTTCCGGACGTCCTGTGGGTAGAGATTCGAAGCGAAAGCACGATCCGGCATCGCATACTGTTCGATCCAGGCCATGGTCTCGAAGAACGATTGATCCGAGAGCAATTCACCTGACTTTCAGGATGCGTAGCCCAGGGTTCGAAGTGCTTCGGTGATCTCGTCGAGAATGGCAGGGTCATCGATAGTGGCCGGCATCTTGTAATCCTGCCCGTCGGCGATCTTGACCATGGTCGCCCTAAGGATCTTACCTGAGCGTGTCTTTGGTAACCGATCCACCACCAAAGCCAGTTTGAATGCAGCCACGGGCCCGATCTCTTGCCGAACAAGGGAAACGGCTTCTTTCGTGATCTCTTCCGGAGGACGGTTTGTGCCGCTGTTCAGGCACAGGAACCCAAGAGGGAGTTGGCCCTTCAACTCGTCGGCAACCCCGATGACTGCGCATTCGGCAACATCCGGATGCCCGGCAAGAACTTCCTCCATGGCGCCGGTGGACAAGCGATGGCCGGCAACGTTGATGACGTCGTCAGTGCGCGCCATGATGTACAGATAACCGTCCTCGTCGATGTATCCGGCGTCTCCGGTCTCGTAGTATCCTGGAAAGGTGTTGAGGTAGCTTTTCCGGAATCGTTCCTCGGCATTCCAAAGCGTCGGAAGGGTACCCGGGGGCAGAGGCAACTTCACCGCTATCGCGCCAAGCGTTCCGGGCGACACAGGATGTCCCCCGTCGTCAAGGATCTGCACGTCATATCCAGGCATGGCTACAGCGGGCGACCCGATCTTAACTTCCAGTTTTTCGATTCCGAGGGGGTTCGATGCAATGGCAAAGCCGGTCTCGGTTTGCCACCAGTGATCGATCACCGGAACACCAAGCTTGTCCTCGGCCCAACGGATCGTGTCCGGATCGGCCCGTTCACCTGCAAGGAACAACGTCTGAAGGCTTGATGTATCATAGTTTCCAATTTGCTCGCCCTTGGGATCTTCACGTTTGATGGCACGAAACGCGGTCGGCGCGGTGAATAGGACTTTGACCCCGTACTCTCCAATCACGCGCCAAAACGTGCCCGCATCGGGCGTGCCGACCGGCTTGCCTTCAAAAACGATGGTCGTGCAACCGTGGATTAGTGGCGCATAGCAAATGTAGGAATGACCAACCACCCAGCCAACGTCGGAGGCAGCCCAATACACGTCCCCCGGCTGAACATCGTAGATGTTCGGCATAGTCCATGCGAGGGCAACGAGATGCCCCGCTGTTGGGCGCACAACACCCTTGGGCTGTCCGGTCGTTCCGGACGTGTAAAGGATGTATGCTGGATCCGATCCGGCTACAGGTACGCAATCCGCAGGCTCGACGCCGTATTGGAAGGCGTGCCAGTCAAAATCCCGACCTTCCTCGAGCCCTGCGACCTCTTGTTCCCGCTGAAAGATGACGCAGAACTCGGGCGTGTGTTCGGCCTGCTCAAGTGCGCCGTCCAGCAACGGTTTGTAGTGCACAATGCGGCCGGGTTCGATCCCGCATGATGCGGCGATGATCGCCTTGGGTTTCGCGTCGTCGATGCGGACGGCCAATTCGTTGGCCGCAAACCCGCCAAAGACGACGGAGTGGATGGCGCCCAGACGGGCGCAGGCCAGCATAGCTTCGACAGCCTCTGGGACCATTGGCATATATATGATGACCCGGTCGCCCTTCTCGATGCCTTTCGCACGCAGGGCGCCGGCCAGCGACGCCACGCGATCCCGTAGCTCGGTATAGCTGATACGGTGCTTTGTTTCGGTGACGGGACTGTCGTAAATGATCGCGGTCCGATCACCGTGGCCCGCCGCAACGTGCCGATCAACTGCGTTCCAGCACGTGTTCACCTCGGCATCGCGGTACCACTCATACAGCGGTGCGTTGTCGTCAAAGAGCGCCTTGGAGGGACGTTTGATCCAGTCAATCGCGTCCGCCGCCTGCATCCAGAAGGCTTCCGGGTCCGCCTGCCATGCCTCGTAGACGTCCTTGTACCGCATTGCATGCTCCTCCTCTATCCCGCCTCTGTGTTACGGGAGGCGAGGCCAGGCGCGCAAGGCGTCGCGAACCCGCTATCCGTAATGAGCCACGGGTGTGCCAGCCAATGCCGAGATATTCAGAAGACCGCGAGACGTTACGCCGGGAGTTACGATGTGCGCACGGTTGCCCATTCCCATCAGGATCGGTCCGACTTCGAGCCCAACCGCTTTCATCTTTAGAATGTTGCGAACGCCCGAAGCGGCATCGGAATTGGCGAAGATCAGTGTGTTGGCTGGCTCAGGAAAGCGAGCACCGGGCAAAACCCGGGCACGAAGCTCGACGTCGATTGCGGTGTCCACATTCATTTCACCTTCGTAGTCGAAGTCCCTTGGAGCGGCATCGAGGATTGCCATTGCGTCCCGCATGCGTCGGCCGGTCTCACAATCCAGGTTTCCGAACTGGGAATGACTGCAAAGCGCAATCTTTGGCGCGATTCCGAAGCGGCGGACGTGTCGGGCGCATGCCACGACAGTCTCGGCGATCTGATCCGGAGTGGGTTCGGCATGCACCTGAGTGTCGGCCACGAAAATCGGTCCGCCCTCAAGGATGATCAGGGAAAGCGCACCGACAGGGTGCAGACCGCCAGTCCCAAGCACCTGTGTGATATAGTTCAGATGCCAAAGATACTGCCCGAATGTTCCGCAGATCAAGCTGTCGGCTTCGGAGCGGTGCACCATAACCGCTGCGATTGCCGTGGTATTTGTGCGCATGATTGCTTTGGCAAGGTCCGGTGTGACGCCCCGTCGAGCCATCAGATCGTGATATGTGCCCCAGTAATCGCGGTAGCGAGGGTCGTTCTCAGGGTTCACAAGCTCAAAGTCGCGGCCGGCCTTGAACGGAAGTCCGATCCGTTCGGCCCGGGTATCGATCACCTCCGGTCGTCCGATAAGGATTGGCACATCCGTTGTTTCCTCGATCATTGCGTGTGCGGCCCGCAGCACTCTCTCATCTTCGCCCTCAGCAAAAACGATGCGCCGTTTGGCCGTCGACGCGGCCTCGAAGACAGGCCGCATTATCAGGGCCGAGCGAAAGACCGAACCATCGAGTTTTTCGCGGTAGGCGTCCATATCCGCGAGCGGTCGTGTGGCGACCCCCGTTGTCATAGCCGCTTCGGCCACGGCCGCGGCGACGACCCCGATCAGACGAGGATCGAACGGTTTCGGTATAAGATATTCCGGCCCGAAGGTCAGCGCTTCTCCCTTGTAGGCGGCGGCGGCTTCGGCCGAGGTCGTGGCCCGGGCGAGCGCCGCGATGCCGTCGATGCAAGCCAATTCCATAGCGTCGTTGATTTCAGTGGCGCCGACGTCCAAGGCGCCCCGGAAGATGAAGGGGAAGCAGAGTACATTGTTGACCTGATTGGGAAAATCCGACCGGCCTGTGGCCACGATGGCGTCCGGCGCGACCGAACGGACGTCAGACGGCAGGATTTCCGGCGTCGGGTTGGCAAGGGCAAAGACGATCGGCGGTCCGGCCATCCGGGACACCATGTCTGTGGTCAGTACACCCGGTCCGGACAGTCCCAGGAATAGGTCGGCGCCGTCAATCACATCTGATAGGCTGCGGGGGCCGCCCGGCTGAGCATACTGGGCTTTCTGCGGTGTCATATCCTGCTCGCGGCCTTCGTGAACCAACCCGGCAAGGTCGCACAGAAACACGTTCTCGCGGCGAACGCCCAGTTTCAGAAGCATGTTTAGGCATGCGATGCCTGCCGCCCCTCCGCCGGTAGAGACCACCTTAATGTCTTCGAAACGCTTGCCGGCGAGGTGAAGGGCGTTGGTGGCCGCCGCCCCGACGACGATGGCAGTGCCATGCTGATCGTCATGAAACACGGGTATCCCCATACGGGCCCGGCACAGATCCTCGACAATAAAGCAGTCGGGCGCTTTGATATCTTCGAGGTTGATGGCGCCGAATGTCGGTTCAAGTGCACAGATTATGTCTGCCAGCCGCTCGGGATCCTGCTCGTCCACCTCTATGTCGAAGCTGTCAATATTTGCGAACTTCTTAAACAGAACCGCTTTACCTTCCATCACGGGTTTGGCGGCCAACGCACCGATATTGCCAAGTCCCAGCACGGCTGAACCATTGGATACAACGGCGACCAGGTTTCCGCGTGCGGTGTAGCGCTGGGCATTCGCGGGATCGGCCTTGATTTCGAGCGACGCTTCGGCAACGCCGGGAGAATAGGCCCGTGCCAGATCGCGCCCGTTGGCGAGGGGCTTTGTGGCCCGGATCTCAAGTTTGCCGGGCTTGTCCGCCGCGTGATAGTCCAGCGCAGCCTGACGCAGCGCCATGTTACGTTCGTCCGTCACCCGCGGATCCTCCCACCGGATAGTTTAGCGTTAAACTATCTTTGTTTTTGTTTCCCGTCCTGGAAACCATAGCGACCCTTGCAATCCTTCCCAAGGGCGAAGACGCTCTTACCGCGAAAGGGGTGGACCATGCAGAACATCCGCGCCGAAGTTCGGTTGCCGACAGACGAAGTGCGGGATGACATCCCGTTCTTCACCAAGACCCTTGGCATGCGTTTAGATGCGATCTTTCCGGCGGATGACCCGCGCGTTGCCGTTTTTTCGGGTCATGGATTGCGTATACGGCTTGAGAAGGGGGCAGCGGAACCTCCTGGCACATTGCGCATTCTTGCGGACGATCCTGTTCTGATTGCCGGGGGTGCTCGTGAATTGACCGCGCCTAACGGCACGCGGATCGAGATTGCCGAGCTTGAGCCACCGATTATAATGCCTCCGACCGATCACGCATTTGTCGTGCGGCGCCTTGCGGATCACGCGCCGTGGATCGTTGGGCGAGCCGGCATGCACTACCGGGATCTTATTCCCTCGCGCCTTGGTGGTTCGATCATCGCAAGCCACATTCGCATTCCAGATGGCGGCCCGGTTCCCGACATGGTTCACTTCCATTCGGTGGGATTTCAGTTGATCTTTTGCTATCGGGGATGGGTGGACCTCGTTTACGAAGATCAGGGCCCGCCGTTTCGGCTTCATGCCGGGAACTGCGTCATTCAACCGCCGGAAATTCGGCACCGGGTCCTTTTTGCGTCCGACAATATCGAGGTCATCGAAATCGGAGTGCCGGCGGAGCATCTGACCACGATCGATCACGAGATGGATCTTCCAAACGAGACATTGGATCCAGACCGTGAATTCGATGGTCAGCGTTTTGTACACCACCGGGCCGACGAAGCCGATTGGCGAGCGGACGATGTTTCGGGTTTTTGCGCGCGCGACACGACCATTCGTGCCCACACAAACGGTGTGGCCGATGTTCGAGTACTTCGCCCCGAAGGCGCGGCGGGTACCTGGACGCGGCACGATGCCGACATTCATTTCAGTTTCGTGATGGCGGGCTCGTTCACCCTTGAAGGCGGCGAGCAGGACCCGGTGCATCTCGGACCTGGGGATGCATTTGTCATCCCACCGGATATGTCGACCCGCTACCGGGACCCCAGCTCGGACTTGGAAATCTTGCAGGTCGCGCTGCCGGGCAGCTTTAAGGTGCGGTCTGCCTGAGCGCATCCGATGCAGCACTTGCACTCGTTCTTTTGGACGCTCACGATGCGCGGGCAAGCGGAGGTATTTCGATGGATCTGATCGACGCAGCGCGACGCGTCCGCGAAAACGCGCATGCTCCATACTCGAATTTCAAGGTGGGGGCAGCCGTGAGAACTGCGGCCGGCACCGTACATTCAGGCTGCAACGTCGAGAATGTGGCTTTTCCAGAAGGCACTTGCGCCGAGGCCGGTGCAATCGCTGCGATGGTCGCGGCCGGCCAGACGCAGATAACCGAAGTCGCCGTGATCGCCGACAGTCCCGAACCCGTTCCGCCCTGCGGGGGTTGCCGGCAGAAACTCGCAGAATTCGCCGCGCATGATGTCGTGGTCACCCTGGCGACGACGCGCGGCATGGTTCTGACGACCACCGTCGGAGATTTGCTACCCGGCGCTTTCGGCACTGAGCACATGGCCGATTGAGATGGACGTTCGTGATCTCATCATCGCGATCCGCGACGGCCGCACGGTTCCAGCCGACGCGATGCGGGACGTCGCGGGCGGTATTGCTGACGGGCGCGTCACCGATGCGCAGGCCGGTGCTTTTGCCATGGCGACCCTCCTGAAGGGTCTGTCGACCGAGGCAAGGGTGGCCCTGACAGAGGGCATGCGTGACAGCGGCGATGTGATGCGCTGGGACCTGCCCGGTCCTGTGCTCGACAAGCATTCCACCGGTGGAATCGGCGATTGCGTCTCGCTTCTGCTTGCCCCGATCCTTGCCGCTCTTGGTGTCTTCAATCCGATGATATCGGGCCGCGGCCTTGGTCATACGGGGGGAACGCTCGATAAGCTCGAGGCGATCCCCGGGTTGCGAACCGTTGTCGACGAGACGCGCCTTCACGAGATCGTTCGCCAGACCGGTTGTGCGATCGTTTCAGCCACCGGCAATCTGGCGCCAGCGGACCGAAGGCTCTACGCGATCCGCGACGTGACTGGGACGGTTGAGAGTGTGGATTTGATCACCGCATCGATCCTGTCCAAGAAACTGGCCGCTGGTCTCGATGCACTGGTCCTTGACGTCAAGGTCGGAACCGGGGCGTTCATGGAGACACCTGAAGACGCGAGGGTCTTGGCACGGTCGTTGGTCTCAACAGCCAACGGAGCGGGATGTGCGACGTCCGCTCTGATAACGGATATGAACGAACCGTTGGCATCGGCTGCGGGAAACGCGGTGGAAGTCGCGGTTTGTATGGACGCTTTCGAGTCGCCGGACCCCGAATCTCGGTTGGTTTCTGTGACGCTTGATCTGATCGCTGATCTGTTGGTTCTTGCCGGTGTCTATGAGCACGTCGACGTGGCCCGTGCCGCCGCCTTCCAGGTCCTGCAGGACGGCAGCGCCGCCGATCGGTTCGGTCGGATGGTATCGGATCTGGGCGGGCCAAGAGACTTTATGGAGTCTTGGCGTACACACTTGCCCCGGTCCCCTGTGCGCGTCGATGTACCGTCCGTCGCTGATGGCCGCGTCCAGTCCATCAATGGGCGGGCGATTGGGAACACCGTGGTGCGGCTGGGAGGTGGACGCCTACGCGACGGGGACCAGATCGACCCCGCGGTCGGGTTGACCGAGCTTGTACCGATCGGCGCGTCCGTCTCAGCCGGCGATCCTGTTGCAGTTGTCCACGCTGCCAACTATGACGCCGCCCATCTCGCCGTCGATGCGGTTCAAGCGGCCTATAGGGTCGGGTCCGAACCTGTCGAACAGGGGGCGCTCGTTCTGGATCGGCTCCGCCCATGACCCGCGCGTTTCTAGTCGTTCTGGACAGTGTTGGTGTGGGCGGTGCGCCGGACGCCGCAGAATTCTTCAACGGGGCGGTTCCCGACACGGGCGCAAACACTCTAGCACACATCGCACAGGCCTGTGCGCGTGGCGACGCCGAGGATGGTCGAAGCGGCCCCCTTTGCGTATCGAACCTCGACGCGCTCGGTCTCGGCTCTGCGGTGCGTCTTGCATCCGGCGCAGAAACCCCCGGGCTTACTGCGGATGCGGTCGGGCTTTGGGGTGCGGCAACCGAGCAATCCCCCGGTAAGGATACCCCGTCAGGTCACTGGGAGTTGGCAGGAGTGCCGGTGCCGTGGCACTGGCATGCCTTTCCCGACGAAACCCCGGCTTTTCCCGCCGATCTGGTTTCAGAGGTTTGCACGCGTGCAGGAACAGACGGAATCCTCGGCAATCGCCATGCCTCGGGCACCGTCGTGATCGAGGAAGAGGGCCGACGCCACATCGAGACCGGGTGGCCGATCTGCTATACATCTGCTGACAGTGTGTTCCAGATCGCGGCCCACGAACAGGCCTTCGGTCTTGATCGCCTGATGCGCCTCTGCGAGGATCTTTCGCCCACTCTTCACGCCATGAAGGTCGGCCGTGTCATCGCCAGACCATTTGTCGGAAAACCGGGCCATTTCGAGCGCACGGGTAACCGTAGAGACTTTGCGATCTCGCCGCCTGCCGCGACGCTCTGCGACAAGGTGCAGGAGGCAGGCCGCACGGTTCACGCGATCGGCAAGATTGGGGACATCTTCTCGATGCGGGGCATTGACGCCGTGGTGAAGGGGCCCGATCGTGATTTGATGCTGCACCTGAAGTCTGCTGCGCAGACCGCACCGGCGGGCAGTCTGATCTTCGCGAACTTTGTCGAGTTCGACAGCATCTATGGCCACCGACGCGATGTTTCGGGATACGCGCGCGCCTTAGAGTGGTTCGATGCAGAAATCCCAGCCTTTCATGCCGCGCTTGGTCCGGGCGATCTCGTGATCTATACGGCCGATCACGGTAATGACCCTACATGGGTCGGGACCGACCACACCCGTGAGCGGGTGCCGGTACTGGGATACGGCGCAGGACCGAAATCCGTCGGTCACGTGTCGTTCGTTGATGTGGCGGCAAGTCTTGCTGCCCACCTTGGGGTGCCGAACCCTGGACAAGGACAAAGCTTCATATGACCATCCCCAAGGTCGAGCTTCACCTGCACCTCGAAGGGGCCGCACCTCCGGACTTTGTCCGCGGACTTGCGGCAGAAAAAAACGTGGACCTTTCACGGATCTTCGATGATCGCGGGCACTACCAGTTTGCCGATTTCTGGGAGTTTCTTCGGGTTTATGAAGCCGCCACCGCCGTCTTGCAAAGCCCGGACGACTTCTATCGATTGACGCGCGCAGTTCTTGCCGAAAGCGCTGCGGCCGGCGTCGTGTACACAGAAGCTTTTTTAAGCCCGGATTTCTGTGGCGACCGCGACCTTGTCGCATGGAAAGACTACCTTGCCGCGATTGAAACCGCCGCGGCAGAGGCCGAACGGACCGATGGGGTCACACTTTGCGGAGTGGTGACTTGCATTCGGCATCTCGGGCCGGACAAGGCGAAGGAGACCGCCCTTTGTGCCGCCGAAACTGCGGGCGCTTTCGTTCGTGGTTTCGGCATTGCGGGCGACGAGACGGCTGGCAATCCGGCGGACTTCGGCTGGTCCTTTGACATGGCCCGCGAGGCCGGGCTGCGCCTGACCGCCCATGCCGGCGAATGGGGTGGACCCGAGAGTGTACGGGACGCGTTGACCCATCTTCGGGTCGAGCGCATCGGCCATGGTGTGCGCGCAATCGAGGACCCCACGCTTGTTGAGGATCTGGTGGAACGCGGCACGGTTCTCGAGGTCTGTCCTGGGTCGAATATGGCGCTCGGCCTTTATCCCGACTGGTCGGCCCATCCGATTACACGCCTCCGCGACGCGGGCGTGAAGGTGACCGTGTCCACCGATGATCCCCCGTTCTTCCACACAACGATGACGCGAGAGTACGAAGAACTGTTGCGCATCGGATGGGATGAGGCGTCATTGGACGCGATCAATGAGGCCGCCCTCAACGCTGCGTTTTGCGATGGGGAAACACGGACCCGCATTGCAGGGAGATTGAAGAAGAATGGCTGACCACCTGACTGTCGTCACGCATCCTCTGGTACAGCACAAGCTGACCCTCATGCGCGACAAGGACACGCCGACTGCCGTTTTCCGACAATTGCTGCGCGAGATCAGCCAGCTTTTGGCCTATGAGATCACCCGTGAATTACCGATGACCAAGCGCCGAATTGATACACCTATGGCGCCTATGGACGCGCCCGTTTTGGACGGGAAGAAACTGGTGCTCGTTTCTATCCTGCGCGCCGGCAACGGCCTACTTGACGGCATCCTGGAACTGGTGCCCTCGGCTCGGGTTGGGTTCGTCGGGCTCTATCGGGACGAGAAGACTCTGCAGCCGGTGCAGTACTACTTTAAGGTTCCGGAGGATCTTTCCGATCGCCTGGTTATCGCGGTCGACCCGATGCTCGCAACGGGCAATTCGTCGGTGGCGGCGATCGATCTACTAAAGGAGGCCGGAGCCACGAATATTCGCTTTCTTTGTTTGCTGGCTGCACCGGAGGGCGTCGAACGCATGCGGGAAGCACATCCCGATGTTCCTGTGGTCACGGCTGCGGTCGACGAAAAGCTGAATGATATCGGCTACATCGTTCCAGGTCTTGGCGATGCCGGCGACCGGATGTTCGGGACGAAGTAACCCTTAGGCCCCGCAAATGGTCTGGACTGCCACCCATTCGGCATCGCGAAGCGGGAGTTGAGCCGCGGCAGGTGGAACCTGATCGGCCTCGATGAGATTGAGGGTGGTTTCACCCGAGATATCGAGGGCATATGCGTAAGGCGTTGCTGACACACCCGCTCCATTGATCCGTTCCAAGAGCTGGCTCGGCGCCAGCGGTTCGGGAGGTACTGTCAACAGGTGTTCGGCATGGGATGCCAGAACAGATGCCGGCACCTCGCCGGTGGTCAGAAGGCCGAGCGCGGCACGCACGCCGCCAGAGCTCAGCAATCGATACACGGGATCCCGGGACTTGCGGCGTTCGTCCTCGGCCAGCACGTAGGCCGCCAGAACCTGCGAACTGTCATGATCCTCGACAACAGCGCGGTTCAAAAGAATGGTACCGCCCGGAAGATGCGCAGATCCCGAAACCCCCGCGCGCAAGACGAGGATGCGCGTATCGGCTGGCAGGTCAAGTCGTGCCACGAGGGCGTCCAGCGCACGCACCCCCTCAGGTTCGCTGCATGCGCGGCCGGCAAAGCGCTCGACTTCAGACATCACTGCGTCGCCGATCGCCGTTCGGGCGGCGGGTGGAACGATCCCGCTTGCATAAGACACCAGCGCACCCGGGACCCAAAACACAAGACCGAGCAAGGCGCAGACGACCAATGCAAGACTGACCCGTCTCCGCAGTCGACCATGGCGCGCCGGTTTTCCAGAAACCGCGCCGCGCACCTTTTCGATGGCTTCAATCATCGGCGGATCTTCGACTTCGAGTTCCTCCGGCGACTCCTGCTCTGGACCGAACCGCGGCGGATCTTCTCCGGGGTTCAATCGGACAACGGCCGCCAAGGACCAATGTGTCAACGCCGTGCCGTTGGCATCAAATATCTGGAGCGTCGCATCACCCAGAGAGAGGATTACTTCCCGGCGCTGCTCGCCTGCCGCGGGTCGCCAGATGCCCGTCGCCTCGAGCCGCTGATATTCGCTCAGCGCCGTCATTCCACCCTCGTACCGCTCGCTCCCGTTTCGGGAATTGACGTAAGCGTAGCGCGGTGTTGCGTACCGAACAATCGTGCTGAAGGTGCTGGCGACCTGTCGGGCCCGCCGTTAGTCATTTCACCCATGATCATTTCCAGAGGTCGCCGATATATTTTCGTGCATATCCCGAAGACCGGCGGGACATCACTAGCTGCCGCGCTTGAGGCGCGTGCGATGAAAGACGATCTGCTTATCGGCGACACTCCGAAGGCGCGGCGACGGAAGGGCCGGCTGAAGGAACTGTCGGCCAAGGGCCGCATCTGGAAACACATGACACTGTCGGACGCCGAGGGCTTGGTCGCCCGGCCCGACTTGGAAGACTTCTTCGTCTTTACGCTGGTTCGAAACCCATGGGACCGGGCAGTGAGTTATCATTCTTGGCTTCGCGCCCAGTCCTTCGACCATCAAGCGGTCACACTTGCCCGTCGCCTCGCGTTTTCAGAGTTTCTCAACCACCCGCATACGCAAGCCAGTCTGGCCATGGCGAGCTACGGGTCCTATGTGGCACTGCCAGATGGACGCGAGGGCTGCGACATGTACCTTCGTCTCGAGGATCTCGCCCCTCACATCGAGCGCCTCGAGGGCGCTCTCGGGTTTCCAATCGGGCCGATCCCGCGCCTGAACCCCTCCGAGCGGCCTATGGACTACCGGTCCGCTTACACCGACGCGGACGCGGAGTTGCTCTCGGAACTGGCGGCCGAGGACATCAAGCGCTTTGGATACACGTTTTAACTTGTGATTCGACGCGTTCTTCGTGTCTGATCTCAACGATTAAGTCCTCGTTAAGACTTGTGACGCAGTGAGGACGTATGCCCGCGAAGCGGTGTAACTGGTTCGAAGTTGGAAATGGTGCCCCATTGCAGCCGCGTTCGCGCCGGACTGACGGCATTATACCGGAGCCTGTTTGCGGGCAGCCCGCCACGTGCGGGTTCAAGCGCAAATTGCGTTCGGAATAGTGCAGGGAGTCTTCCGCGATGTATGATCCAAGCCGCAGTGGTTTCGGTAAGGACGACCGCGTGGTCATTCTGAAACCCAGCTCCCGACCTCTTGCACGGCGCCTCACCTCCGGTTTCGTCCGCGGAACTTGTCTTGAGGCACAAGGCGGCCCGCAGCCGGTCGAAACCCTGAAACCGGGCGACAACCTTATGACCCGCCGAGGCGAGTTCGTCCCGGTGCGGCGGATCGAAACCGTAAGCTACTGTGCAGATCTCGAAGATGCCTATCCGGACGGTTTCGTGTTGATCCCTCCAGGGGTCATGGGCAATTCCGCTGACATATATCTCTTGCCCGACCAGCTCGTGCTTATCGACACTGGGGAGGCCTCGTCCATCGTCGGTTCGGATTCAGCACTTCTCCGCGCCTCGGCGCTTTTGGGACAGGCCGGGATCGAGGACGTGCTGCCCATCGACATCGTCACACTCCACACGCTCTTGTTCGATCAGCCGGAGATCGTGTTTGCGGATAGTCGGGTTCAGGTCATGTGCGCTGCGCATGATAGGATTGCCGCGGCTGAAGAGGCCAATCTGTCCGACATACCGGTTCTAGATGGCTTTGCGGCGGACCGGGTTCTGATGGCCGTTGGCACCGGGGGGCTTGTTGCAGCGCGGCCCGGAGCTTCGGGCCACGCTGCCTAGTCTGGCTTATGCAGCCTGCGCGGTCGCGCTTGAAAACCGTCCGTAAAAGGTGTCCCCGGCCGCGGCCATCTCGCTCAGCAGAGCTGGTACCGCGAACCGCGCGCCATGGCGCGCCTCAAGGTCACGGCAGATCTCGACCGCTTTTTGAACGCCGATCATGTCCAGCCATGCGAAGGGACCACCGGACCACGGCGCAAATCCCCAACCCAGAATAGCACCCACATCACCTTCGCGAATGTCCATCAGGACTCCGGCCTCCATTGCGCGCACGGCCTCTAGCACCTGCGCCATCAAAAGGCGGTGTTGAACCTCCGAGAGATCAGGTTGTACGTCCGACCACGGAAAGCGTTCCGTCAGGCCGTCCCAAAGCAGCCCCCGCTTGCCCTTATCATCATAGCTGTAGAAACCAGCATTGGCCTTTCGGCCCAGCCGGCCGGCCTCGGCCATGGGAAAGACAATCGCATCCACCGCGTCGTCCGGATAGTCGGACCCCATGGCGGCCTTCGTGGCCTTCGCGATCTTCACTCCGAGATCGATCGAGGTTTCGTCGATCAGTTGTAGCGGTCCAAGCGGCATACCAACCTGACGCGCTGCATTTTCGATCAGCGCCGGTCTGACGCCCTCGCCGACCATACGAATGCCTTCGTTCAGATAAGGAATGATGCAGCGGTTCGCGTAGAAGAACCGTTCATCATTGACGACGATTGGCGTTTTGCGGATCTGACGCACGAAATCGAGCGCTTTGGCCACAGCCCGGTCGCCCGTGTCCTTGCCTCGGATGATTTCGACGAGAAGCATCTTGTCGACCGGTGAAAAGAAATGGATCCCGATGAACTGGTTGGGTCGAACCGATGCCTTGGCCAATTCCGAAATCGGCAGGGTCGACGTGTTTGTCGCGAAGACGCAATCCGGTCCGGCGATCTCCTCGGTCCTCTTTGTCACCTCGGCTTTGATGCCCGGATCCTCAAAAACTGCTTCGACGATAAGGTCACAGCCCGCCAGTGTGCCGTAGTCCGTGGTCGCGGTGATGCGACCGAGAACCTCGTCCTTCTTGTCTTGAGTTACTTTCTTTCGCGCTATCCCTTTGTCGAGAATGCCTTCGGAATAGGCCTTGCCCTTGTCGGCGGCCTCTTGCGCCTGATCAATCAAGACGACTTCGATGCCTGCATTGGCAGCGACATAGGCGATGCCGGCGCCCATCATTCCGGCCCCGAGAACCCCGAGCTTGGCAACACGCTGGTCATCAAGAGCCGGGCGGTTCGCGCCTTTCTCGAGTGCTTCTTTGTTGATGAAGAGCGATCGGATCATGGCGCCGGAGGATGGGTTCATCAGGACGTTGGTAAACCAGCGGGCCTCAATCTTGATCGCGGTGTCGAACGGGACCATCGCCCCTTCATACACAGCAGACAAAAGCGCCTTGGCCGCAGGGTAAACGCCTTGCGTCTGATGGTGGACCATCGCTGATGCTCCGACGAAGGTCTGGAACCCGGCAGGATGATAAGGGGCCCCACCCGGCATTTTGTACCCCTTCGCGTCCCACGGTTTCACGATGTCTGTGTCAGTTGCTGTCAACACCCATGCCTTGGCTTTCTCAATCAGTTCCCCGGGCTCTACGACCTCGTGAATTATGCCGGCGGCCTTGGCCTTGGCGGGATCGAAGAGCTTGCCTTCCAAAAGTATGGGGGACGCGGCCATGGCTCCGAGCATTCGGGACACCCGGGTCGTACCACCCATGCCCGGAAAGATGCCGACCTTGATTTCCGGCAGGCCGATTTTAGCCTTTGGGTCGTTGGCTGCAAAGATCCTGTGGCAGGCAAGCGGGATCTCAAGGCCGATGCCCAGGGCCGTTCCGGGAAGGGCGGCGACAATCGGTTTGCCACCTTTGAGCGTCTTCGGGTCCATGCCCGCCCGCTCAATCTTGCGCAGAATCTGGTGCTTTTCCATGAGGCCTTCGAAAAGGCCACGTGCCGGATCTTCGCCTGCAGCCTCTTTCATTTTGGCGATGATGTTCAGATCCATGCCGGCGGCGAAAGTGTCCTTGCCGGACGTGATGACCACTCCTTTGACGGCGTCATCGGCAAGAGCAGTCGAGATATGCGCGTCAAGTTCGTTCCACCCTTCGAGACTGAGAACGTTCATCGACTTGTCGGCAACATCCCAGGTGATGATCGCGACACCGTCGTCGGCGGCGCTATAGGTAAAGTCAGTCATGTCTCGGTCCTCCGTCCACGTCGTGTGGCTTACAGCTTTTGTGATGAGGGGTCGTCGGCGCGATGCGCGCCAACGAAGTCCGTTTGGGGCGGTGAACGCCCGATTGTTCCAGCCAGCGAGCAGGCGCTATCCCGCCAGAGCGAAGCCCTCGCCACTGGGGACATCGCAATCGATATCGAGTCGCCCAAAGCTCACCATCTCGATCTGCGGTCCGTCCGGCTGGATCCAGAGGAAGTAGTTGATCTGGCAAACAAGCGGCGGACCTTCTGAGCCCGTCTCGATTTGCCATTCCACTTCGACAGTTTCGCGCCCTGCTGGAAGCTTTGTGTCGGGCGGTCCATGAGCGACCGCTTTCAAGGCTCCGGCACGTAACACGCTTTCCCGAGACTCGGTAAGAGCCAGCAGCAAGGCTCTTTGGTTTCGAAGCGGCACAATTCGCCCTTGTCGCTCCACCAATAAAGGAAGCGCATAGGCCATAGCCACCTTGTCGAGACGGCCTGCGAGAAAGTCGGCACCGTGCGCGTCGAAAAACTGGGCCAGGGTGGTATGAATCCGAAACCTCGTATCGAGACGTGATGAAAAACCTTTGCCCAGAACGAGGGCCAATAGATGCGCAATTCAGGAAACGTAACTTAAACGAAGTGTTTCGTTCGAAAGTACAGCCCGCGACGCGCAGGGTCAAAGGAACCTTTCCCGCCAGCTTCCGTTCGGCGGGCATCACGCACTCGCCGGAAGACTGCCCTGGCTTGCGAGCGCCAGGTGAAATACGAGAAAGTCCATCATCTCGATCACGGCGGGGATGGGCCGAACCTGAACGACGTGCGCCACCCGACCGAAGTACGTCATTTGGGACCGCAGCAAAGGCTGCCAGGCCGGGCTCCGATAGGTCCGTGCCACAACGAACCGCGCGCGGCCGTTCGATGTACCGCCCCGTTCCAGCACTTTGTCGGATATCTCGCGGACCGCCGACCACATCGGGGCGGCGCGCAACGAGGCGAGGCGGCACAGCAACTCTTCGCGGGTGACCCGACAAACTAGAACACCTTCCAATTAAATCGGGCAGGGCGGGGTACAAGAACCCGCGATCTAGTCGAGGTCCCCCGAGAGGAACCTCGCGGCCGTTTGATCCAGATTTGCCCGGATCCATCGCAAACATCACACGCGTTCAAGGATCGTTGCAGCGCCCATACCTGAGGCGACACAAAGCGTGGCTAGGCCGGTTTCCTTGTCCGATCGCTCCATCTCGTCCAGAAGCGTTCCAAGGATCATCGCACCGGTGGCCCCTAGCGGATGGCCCATCGCGATCGAACCGCCGTTCACGTTCAGTGCTGCGTGATCCACGTCAAATGCTTGCATGAACCGCAGGACCACCGAGGAAAACGCCTCGTTCACCTCAAAAAGGTCGATGTCACCGATTGCCATTCCGTGATCGGCAAGGATTTTTTCGGTCACCGGGACAGGACCGGTGAGCATGATCGTGGGATCGGTCCCGATCTTGGCCGTGGCCTTGATCCGTGCGCGCGGTTTCAAACCCCGCGCCTCGCCCCATTCCTTCGATCCAATCAGAAGCGCTGCCGCACCATCAACGATGCCGGAGGAATTGCCGGCGTGATGGATATGATTGATCGTCTCGAGATGCGGGTACTTCATCAGGGCGACCTTGTCGAAACCCGGCATGACTTCGCCCATGGCCTGGAAACTGGCATTCAACGCGCCAAGGGCCTGCATGTCCGTTCCGGGCCGCATATATTCGTCATGGTCGAGGATCGGCACACCGTTCTGGTCACGTATCGTGATGACGCTGTCCTTAAACCGGCCAGCCTCCCAGGCTGCAGCGGCCCGTTTTTGAGATTCCACGGCGAATGCGTCGGCATCGTCCCTTGTGAACCCGTATTCTGTCGCGATGATGTCGGCCGAGATACCCTGCGGCACGAAATACGTCTCCATGGCCACAGTTGGATCGACAGCAATCGCAGCCCCGTCAGAGCCCATCGGTACGCGGCCCATCATTTCGACTCCGCCTGCGATGTACGCCCCGCCGGCCCCACCACGGACTTGGTTGGCGGCGAGATTAACTGCCTCGAGACCGGAGGCGCAGAACCGGTTGATGGCGAGGCCCGGGATGGTCTCGTCGAGGTCCGATGCGAGGACCGCGGTCCGTGCAAGACAACCGCCCTGTTCACCCACTTGCGTGACGTTGCCCCAAATGACGTCTTCGACAGCGTGCCCGTCCAGGTTGTTTCGATCCTTTACAGCGTTCAGAATCTGCGCCGAAAGGCGCACGCTGGTGACTTCGTGCAGGCTGCCATCCTTTCGGCCCTTTCCGCGGGGTGAACGAAGTGCGTCGTAAATATAGGCGTCGGTCATGGGAGTTTCCTCGTGTCGGTGCCCTTGGTCGGTGCGGGCATCAGGTCGTAGGGGTGTTTCCAGCCTGGCGTGGCCGCAATGCGATCCAGCCAGGCGTCGATGTGGGGCCAGTCACCCCGGACGAAACCGAATGGCTCGGGGTAAAACAGATAGCCGCAGGCCGATATGTCGGCGACGGTGATGGCGTCGCCCACGATCCAGTCCCGTGCGGCCAGATGGGTATCGAGCACGCCATACGCAGCATCGAGACGGCCTTGAAGAAAGGCGATGGCGCCAAGCGGCCGTTTCTCTTCCGGCAGAAAATTCAGGAGAAAGCGCGTGACGCCGGCTTGGGAGGACATCTTGTGATTGTCCCAAAAGACCCAGCGGAGAACCTCGTATTTGTCCTCTGGATTGCCCCCGAGCTTGCCCGTGCTGTCTACGATGTACTGTTGAATTGCCCCTGATTGCGTGAGACGGGTTTCGCCGTCGATAAGCACGGGCACCTCGCCCATGGCATTGACATCGGTCCGGTATGCCGCGCTGCGTGCTTCGCCATTGAAAAAATCGACGAAGACCGGTTCCCATTTAACGTCCGCCAACTCGAGCGTAAGTGCCGCCTTGTACGCGTTGCCGCTTTCGCCGAAGCAGTAGAGCCTCATGGATACCCCCGGTTTGACTGCGGCGCTATTAGCGCCACGACATGACTTCCCGGCCCAGCCTCGCCGCGCCGGGACGCCTCCGCAAAGATGCTGAGCGTTCTACACGCGGGCAGGCCGCAAGATGCGCAATTTCGCCAACGAGAAGACGAAGGGTAACGCAGCGTTAAGGTTAATCGCCTCTGATCGGATGCGCGGTACAGGCTGGTGAGCCGATGACCGTCCAACGTGAAGACGCCCCTGTTTCGCCGGTAGCTGCACGACATGTTGCCCGGCCGTCGGAACCGGGGCGTTGGATCCCCCGCTCCATCTTGGCCCAAATACACATGGCACCACATCTCCATGTGCGCTCCGCTCACCGTTTCCGCGCCTCAAGTTCGGAATTGAAGATCCGAAGTCGGTGTGTGAGGTTGTCCTGATCTGTAACGCTGTCGAAATTCTCGAAGAGAAACGACAGCGCCTCGCCTTCATCGAGACCGGCTTCGGCCGCAAAGCGCCGCAGCCGGCGGAATGCGTCTTCGGTCATTGCGATGTTCGGGCGACGCGTCAGGCGTAAACGCTTCGGCATCAGAAGTTCGCGGCGTCGAGGGACATGACCGTATCAGCGCCCGATTGGATTCGGGCGAGATGGGTCGACGTGATTGGCAACTGGCGTGCCATGTAGAAGCGCCCCGTGGCGATCTTGGTCTCGTAGAACTCCCGGTCTGTGGCTCCTGCATCGAGCGCGGCCTGCGCAGCCTTGGCCATCTTGGCCCACATCAGGCCAAGGCAGACATTCCCGAATAGGTGCATGAAGTCATAGCTCCCCGACAACGCATTGTTTGGGTTCTTCATGCCGTTTTGCATGAAATACATACCCGCGGCTTGCAGGTCCTTGGAAGCTGCCTTCAACGGATCGAGGAAGTTGGTTTTTAGTGCGGCGTTGTCCTCGTTCTCTTTGAGAAAGGTTTTGACCATGTCGAAGAAAGCCATGACCGTCTTGCCACCATTCTGTCCGAGCTTACGACCTACAAGGTCCAGCGATTGGATCCCGTTCGTTCCTTCGTAAATCATCGTGATCCGGGCATCGCGGACGAATTGTTCGAGGCCCCATTCCCGAGTGAAGCCGGAGCCGCCGAGCGTCTGCTGGGCGAGAACCGTGGTCTCAAACCCCTTGTCGGTCAAGAACCCCTTGATGACTGGAGTGAGAAGCGAAACCAAGGCTTCGGAGTCTTCATCGCCTGCCCGGTTGGCGGCGTCGATCATTTGGGCGCCCCAGAACACGAAAGCGCGGGCACCCTCAACGAAACTTTTTTGCACCAGAAGGTTCCGGCGGACATCCGGGTGCACGATGATCGGATCTGCGGGACCGTCCGGGTTCTTCGTTCCCGTCACATCGCGGCCCTGAAGGCGGTCCTGTGCGAACCCGAGTGCGTTCTGATAGGCCACGACCCCCTGGGCATAGCCCTGCAACCCGACGCCGAGCCGGGCCTCGTTCATCATGGTGAACATGGCCCGCATGCCCTTGTGGGCTTCGCCGATAAGATACCCGGTGGCACCGTCATAGTTCATCACGCAGGTCGCGTTGCCGTGGATACCCATCTTCTTTTCGAGACCGCCGCAGGCAAGTGCGTTCCGCGCTCCATTAGTGCCGTCGTCTTTGACGAGGAACTTGGGTACGATGAAAAGCGAGATGCCCTTTATCCCTTCGGGCCCGCCCGGGATCTTGGCGAGCACCAGATGGATGATGTTGTCGGAAAGGTCGTGCTCGCCGGCCGAGATCCAGATCTTCTGGCCGGTGATCTTATACGTCCCGTCGTCCTGAGGCTCAGCCTTGGTGCGGATCAGGCCAAGATCCGTTCCGCATTGCGGTTCGGTCAGGTTCATGGTGCCGGACCACTCACCTTCGATCATCTTGGGCAGGTAGGTTGCCTTCTGGTCTTCCGAACCATGAGCGTGGATTGCGGCAACCGCACCGTGAGTCAGGCCCTGGTACATATTGAAGGCCATATTGGCGGAGACAAACATTTCGCCGACAGCCGTCCCGAGCAGATAGGGCATGCCCTGACCACCATAAACCGGATCAGCATCAAGTCCCATCCATCCGCCTTCACGCATCTTTTCGTAGGCGGCTTTGAACCCGTTTGGTGTGCGAACTACGCCGTTCTCCAGTTCGCAGCCTTCTTCGTCGCCGACCGTGTTCAAGGGCTGAAGCACCTCGACTGAAAGCTTGCCCGCTTCTTCGAGAACGGCATGGGTAAAGTCGGGATCGAGCTCGGCATAGCCCGGGATTGGGGCATCGGAGACGTTGAGAACTTCGTGAAGGACGAACTGCATGTCCTTGGTCGGGGCGGCATAGCTGGGCATCTGTCGTCTGCTCCGTCAGGTTACGGGGTCTTTCGGTCTGGCCCGGTTTAACCGGGCCGAATTCAGGCGGCGTCGGATTCGGCGCGTAGCGAAGCGATCATGTCCTCGCCCCAGCGCAGCTGCTGTTCCAGGTCTTTGATGGCTTCATTCAGTTCGTCGCGGCGATCGATCATGTCCGCCAGCCGCTCTTTGCCCAGCGCATGGGTGCGGCTGAGCTGAGTCAATTGCTGGTCGCCGATGTCGTAGAGATCGAGGAGTTGACGGATGTCTTCCAGGCTGAACCCAAACCGGCGGCCGCGCAGGATCAGCTTAAGACGTGCCCGGTCGCGGCGGGTATAGAGCCGTTTCTGACCGTCCCGGATTGGGCCCAGAAGTTCCATCTGTTCGTAGTACCGAAGCGTTCTGGGGGTGACGCAAAATGCGTCGCACATTTCCCGAATTGTCAGAGTATCGCTTTCCATCGTCGCGGGCCTCCTCTCCCTCGCCGTGGGTCCGATTAAGAAGCGCGGCACCGTCAATGCAAGCCAACTTGACGTTTACGTAAGCGAAACGTTACGTCATTTTACCGCGGTTGGAGGCGCTCCGAGATCGGCGGCGACTTCGGCCCGCATCGATTCCAGCTCGGCAATGGTTTCTTCAAGTTCGGTACGCTGTTCCGCCAATGTGCCAAGCTGCCTGTCGGCGAGTGCCAGAAAACCCTCAAGCTGCGCCCGATCACCTCTGGTTTCGCGCATTTCCAGCCATTGGCGGATTTCTTCTAGACTGAAACCCCACCTGCGACCGCGCAGGATCAGCGTCATTCGCGCAACTTCCCGGGAACTGTACCATCGGCTCCGACCGTCGCGTTCCGGCGAGAGCAATTCGATATACTCGTAGTAGCGCAAGGTGCGGGGTGTCACGTCGAACCGCGCACACATTTCTTTGAACGAAAGACGTACCGCGTCCATCGCATCCTCCCAAAGCCAAGTTTAACCACCCCTTGGCCCTCAGGCAATCGATCCGTATGGATCGGGACTTGCTTTCGGGAAGATTGCGCTCTTAGACCGTGCCCATGGACGACAGAAAAGCACAGTTGGCGCGACAGTTCATCGAGGCAATCCCGCACAGCCGGGCATTGTCGATGGAGCTGACGGCGATCGGGCAGGGCACCGCGACGATCCGGATGCCGTATGATGCACGGTTCGTAGGTGATCCGGCAACCGGAGTGATCCACGGTGGCGCAGTGTCTGCGCTTATGGATACCTGTGGCGGCGCGGCCGTAATGAGCCACCCGAACGCGCCGGCGACAACGGCCACGCTGGATCTTCGGATTGACTATATGCGGCCTGCCACGCCGGGAGAAGCGATCCGGGCCGAGGCCACATGCTATCATGTCACGCGTTCGGTGGCGTTCATTCGCGCCGTGGCACACGATGACGATTCTGAGAACCCCGTAGCGACAGCCGCGGGTGCATTTGCCATCAACGGGTCGAGGACGCCGCGCTGATGGCGCGCCAGAAGCCGGAACCCGTACAGGTCGTGAAAGAGCGACGCGATGCGGCCCTCCGTGCACTTGTGGACGGAATTCCATATGCCCGTTATCTTGGCATCCGGTTCGATCGGCGGGGCGACGAACTGACAGCGATACTCGGGTTCGATGAAAAATTGATCGGCAATCCCCTCTTGCCCGCCATCCATGGCGGAGTAACGGCGGCTTTTCTGGAGTTGACCGCTGTCGTCGAGCTCGCGTGGGTCCATCTTTGGGAAGACGTGGAGTCCGGCGATGTCTCGATCGATGATCTTCGCGCCGGAGCCATGACGCAGATGCCGAAGACAATCGACTTTACCGTCGACTACCTGCGCTCCGGTTTGCCGCGTGACGCTTATGCACGAGCCCGGGTCAACCGGTCGGGCCGGCGGTACGCATCCGTTCACGTCGAGGCGTGGCAAGACAATCGGGCGCGCCTATTTGCTCAGGCTACGGGTCATTTTCTGATGCCGCGGCGCGACGATGGAGACTAGGTCTGGCGTCAGGCCTGAGCGTCTTACTCACTCCCGGGTTCTGAAGATTGCCCTGCCCATCGTCATCTCCAATGCAACAGTGCCTCTGCTCGGTGTGGTCGATACCGGCGTGGTCGGCCAAATGGGTGAAGCCGCCCCCATCGGTGCCGTTGGTCTAGGCGCGATCATCCTCAGTGCGATCTATTGGCTCTTCGGGTTTCTGCGTATCGGAACGGTCGGCCTGACCAGCCAGGCAATTGGCGCCGGAAACCGGCCCGAGGCTGACGCCATCCTGACGCGCGCCATGCTCATCGGCGGCGCTGGTGGCCTGTTGTTGATCCTCGGGCAATGGCCGATTTTCTGGGCTGCTTTGGAACTGGCCCCGGCTTCGCCCGAGGTCGAGGATCTTGTTCGCGACTATATGAGCATCCGGGTCTTCTCGGCGCCCGCGGCGATCGCGATTTTCGGAATTACGGGCTGGTTGATTGCAGCAGAGCGGACCCGGGCCGTTCTCGGACTTCAACTCTGGATGAACGGGCTGAACATCGCCCTGAACTTCCTTTTCGTTCTCAGTTTTGGTTGGGGTGTCGAGGGCGTGGCTTGGGCAACGTTCCTTGCCGAGTGGTCCGGCCTCGCCCTAGGGCTGTTTTTTTGCCGAGACGTGATCCCGCGTGGCTACTGGAACCGCTGGACTCAGGTGTTCGATGCGAACCGCCTCTTGCGACTGGCCGAAGTAAGCCGGGACGTTCTGATCCGCAACGTGCTGCTCGAGGCCGTCTTTGTATCTTTCCTTTTTGTCGGAAGCGACTTTGGTGACGTGGAACTTGCGGCCAACCAGATCCTTCTACAGTTTTTGCACGTGACGGCCTATGCCATGGATGGCTTCGCGTTTGCCGCAGAGGCGTTGGTGGGGCAGGCCATGGGCGCCGGTGCACGGGACCGGTTTCGGCGAAGCGCGGTCCTAACGAGCATCTGGGGTTTTGGAATCGCCGCCGCGCTCGCAGCCGGATTTGCGATCGGCGGTGGTCTGGTCATCGACATTATGACGACTTCCGAGCCTGTGCGGTCCGAGGCGCGGACCTCTCTTTTTTGGATGGTGGCGGCGCCGATTGTTGGCTCGCCTGCTTGGATGTTCGACGGGATATTCATCGGCGCCACGCGTACGAAAGACTTGCGCAACATGATGGCAATCTCAACGTCGATATACTTTGTGGCCCTCATCGGCTTGGTACCGGCATTTGGGAACCACGGCCTTTGGATTGCGCTTCTCGTGTCCTTTGCAGCCCGCGGCGCAACGTTGGGCATGAAGTACCCCGCACTTGAGGCGGATGTCGGTGCTGCGCGTGCCTAAGCGCTGACGCCACGAAGGTCGGCGATGTTCTCAATGCCCTCGCGTTCGAGGAGCCGGTCGAGATCGCGCAGCATCCGAGATGCGAGCGACAGGCCGTCATAGGCCAGTGCGGTATAGAGTTGTACAGCACTCGCTCCTGCCCGGACTTTGGTCACGATGTCCTCCGCCCGTTGCACGCCACCGACGCCGATAAGAGGCAGTCGACCCTCAGTTGCGCGATAGACTTCCGCCAGCACGCGGGTCGAGCGTTCAAGTAGTGGGGCGCCGGACAAGCCCCCCTTCTCGCCCCGAGCTGCGCTTCGAAGGCCATCTCGGGCAAGTGTGGTGTTGGTTGCGATAATCCCGTCGATTCCTCGGTCGGTTGCTGTGGCGGCGATCGCCGCAATCTCGTTATCCGACAAGTCGGGCGCGATTTTGAGAAAGACTGGCACAGGTCGCGGCAGCGCTCTGCGAGCCGCCAGCACGCCATCGAGTAGTCCTTTCAGTGCATCGGCCCCCTGCAGATCGCGCAACTTCTCTGTGTTGGGCGAAGAGACATTGACCGTCGCGAAATCCACGCTCGCGCCGGCCCGAGACAGAACCTCGGCGAAGTCGGCAGCGCGATCCGCGCTATTCTTGTTGGCTCCAAGGTTAAGGCCAATGGGCACTGTTGCGGGCCGCGAAGCCAGCCGAGCCGCAATTTCGTTGATCCCGTCGTTATTGAAGCCGAAACGATTGATCGCACCGCGGTCGGTCGCAAGGCGAAAAAGCCGGGGCGGTGGGTTCCCCTCTTGCGGGTGCGGAGTGGCGGCGCCGACTTCGAGAAAACCGAATCCCGCCTCGGACAAGGACCGAAGCGCCACGGCATTCTTGTCGAACCCGGCTGCAAGACCCAGAGGATTGGCCAGAGAAATGCCAGCAATCGACGTCCGCAGACGTGGCGAGGTCACTGGTCCTGGTTTGGGGCCAAGACCGGCCCGAAGAGCCAAGAGCGCCAGACCATGTGCGCGTTCTGGATCCAACTTCTGCAAGAAGGGAAGCCCAACTTTTTCAAGGATGGTCATGGCTTTATCTGCAACACATGTACCCCATCGGTACCCAGAGGTGCCGGGCGCGCCCACAGAATATCTCTACGGTTCAGGCCCCGATAGAGATGAGGAAAAAGCTGCCCACCGCGCGATGGTTCCCATCTCAGGTCGTCGCCCAGGGCATCGGCATCGACAGCGGCGATTACAAGGTTGGAGACGCCGGTAAAGTGCTTTGCTGCGGTCTCGGCCACTTGGTCTGCAGTGGAAAAATGAATGTACCCGTCGGCCAGATCCACAGGCGCTCCCCGGGTCTGGCCGTCGCGCACCAGCGCGTCCCATTCGCCGCCGCGAAAAAGTTTGTAGACGATCATTGCGGGGGGATGCCGGTCTGTTGCGGCCGGGTCAAGTCCTGTCATACTCGCGTCACCGACCGGGTATTCAACCCGGGTTGGAGGTGCCAAGGCACCCGTGACCCAAGCGATCTCACAGGGGGACTTCTCATGATGCGACCGACCATTCTGACCGCGGCTTGCGCATTGGCGCTCGGCGCAGGTGCCGCTTCGGCCGAGTACTCGATCACGCTCTTACACACGAATGATTTCCACGACCGCATCGAACCGATCAGCCGCTTTAACTCAACCTGCTCCGCGGAAGACAATGCGGCGGGTGAGTGTTTCGGTGGGATCGCGCGGCTCGTCACAGCAATCGAAGCCGCAAAGGCGCGCCACGACAACTATCTTCTCGTTGATGGGGGCGACCAGTTCCAGGGAACCTTGTTCTTCCAATTCTATAAGGGCGACGTTTCGGCCGAGATGATGAACAAGCTGGGATACGACGCGATGGCCGTCGGCAACCACGAATTCAACAACGGTCCCGAAGGCCTCGCAGCATTCATCGAAAAGGTGCGCTTTCCCGTTCTCATGTCGAATGCGGACCTTTCAAGCGAACCTTTGCTAAGCGACCTCGTCCAGAAGTCGGTTGTGATCACGAAAGCAGGCGAACAGATCGGCCTGATCGGAGTGACCCCTGTCAACAACGATGAATTGTCGAGCCCCGGACCGAACATTGTATTCACCGACCCGAGCCCGGCGGTTCAGGCCGAGATCGATGCATTGGAAGCAGACGGGATCGACAAAATCATTCTGCTGAGCCATTCGGGTTTCCCGACCGACCTTGCCATTGCGGCCTCCACCGAAGGGCTCGACCTAATCGTGGGTGGCCACTCGAACACGCTCTTGTCGAATACAGACGACGGCGCGGCGGGCCCCTATCCCACCTTGGCGAACGGCGTTCCGATCGTGCAGGCCTTCGCCTACGGCAAGTATCTGGGTGAACTCACAATCACCTTTGATGACGCTGGTAATGTGATCTCGACCTCAGGTGAGCCGATCCTCATCGATGCCAGCGTCGAAGAAGATGCCGCCACGCTTCGCCGCGTACGGGAACTGGCCGGCCCACTTGACGAAGTCCGCAACGAGGTCGTCGCCGAAACCGCAAGTGCGATCGAAGGAGACCGGTCGGTATGCCGAGCGATGGAATGCCCAATGGGCAACCTTGTGGCCGACGCCATGCTGGACCGGGTCAAGGATCAGGGTATTCAGATCGCTATCCAGAACGGTGGTGGTCTGCGTGCCTCCATCGATGCAGGCGAGGTTACCAAGGGCGAGGTGCTGACCGTGCTTCCGTTCCAGAATACGCTCTCCACGTTCCAGGTCTCGGGCGCCGCGATCAAGTCGGCGCTTGAAAACGGGGTTAGCCAGGTTGAAGAGGGTGGTGGCCGCTTCCCGCAAGTTGCTGGACTTAAGTTTACCTGGGACCCGTCGATGGCGCCCGGTTCGCGTGTGACAGAGATCATGGTGGCCGATGGAGGTGCCTTCGTTCCGCTCGACGAGATCAAGGTGTACGGGGTCGTATCGAACAATTTCATGCGCAATGGTGGCGACGGGTACGAGATGTTCGTCAATGCGGACAATGCGTATGACTTCGGTCCTGACCTTGCGGATGTGACGGCAGAGTTTATGGCAGCGCAGGGCACCTACCAGCCCTACACTGACGGACGTATCAGCCAGCCCTGACGGTCGGTTGTCCCGAGGACGCGGATGAACCCGCGTCCTCGGGCAGGATCGAGGGTTCGCGCCGCGCAGGACAAGCTCGGCGTGGGCAAATCCGGCAACTGGTGCCCACGCCCAACGGCGCGGAATTGCCGATGTAACCCGGCGGCTCCGGATGGAACAGCATCGCAGCCTCAACCACCGGCGGTGCATCAAAGTCGCTCGGGCGAGGGACAGCAATAGCATAGGTCAAAAAGCGGGTCGGTGCGTGCCCGGTCTGCTCGATCCGGGCACGCAATGGTGTCATGGGCCGACCAAGCGCTTGGTAGATCGGAAGCAATGCACAGGCGGCGCCATATCTCGGCAACAGGAAACCCGGGATCTGTTTCTTGAGCGTCAGAGTTCCGGACCCATCGCAGAGCGCCAGACCCACCGGGTCTTTCAGCGCCCCCTGAGGCAGAAACGCAAGGCGCTTGAATACGGTCAGAAGGTCCGTTCCAAATTTCTGTGCAAGTGCGCCTGGGTCCGGACCAATTTCGGCCAACATGTCCAGCGTTGCGTCCAATGGCATGGCGCGTGCAGTTGCGCGATACATGTGCATGACCAGCGAGGCCTGCATCCGCGAAGCATCAAGGGTCAGCTCTCCGACATCATCCAGTCCGGCGTAATCCGGTTCGCCGGTTTCAAGATCGTCGAGGTGCCACTCCTTGGTATCGAGCCACGCTTCGACCTCGTCCTGTGGTGTTGCGACGATGCGTGATGCGTCGCCGCCTGCATCGAGGTAGGATATCAGCGCATGGCTCGCCTCGGCCAGCCGCTGACTGTCCTCATAGACATTGCGATGGAACCGCAAGAGCCAGTCCGGATCGATGTCGGGCTCATTCGCGAGGATCGCACTGGTTGACCGGATCGCCGTAACGGTCGATACCATGTCGTGCAAGGAAGTTGATAAGTGCGGGTCGTGTGTCAACCGGTCGTCCAGCGCTTCGACCACGCGTTCCAGTGTCCCGATCCGCCGGAACTGTTCGCGAACAAGGCCGGCCCATCCTGGATATCGCGCGGCGAATTCCTCTGTCCGGGTGGTCTCGGCGTCTGGCGTTCCCGACTGGACTGCCGCGAGGCGAAGGTCTTCGACCAACTCTGTTTCGGCCCCTTGCGAAAGCTGCGCGGGATCAACGCCCAACGCATTGGAAATCGCAACCAGGAGGCGCCCGCCGATTCTGCGCCGGTTGTGCTCAATGAGGTTCAGGTAGGATGGCGAGATTTCGCAGGTTGCCGCCACGGCGGCCTGCTTTAGTCCAAGCTCGATCCGGCGTTCGCGAATACGAGTGCCGGTGGAAGCGCTGCTGGGCATGACTACGCCTCTGTGGATAAACACTTTCTGCAGGTGCGGGAAAACAAATTTACAGTTCGCAACTCGATCTTGTCCATATATTTACAAAAAAATCAAATGACCGCAGGCCTTTGTTGCCAACTTGACGTTCAAGCGGCGATAACGTGGCAGGCCTGTCAAGGTCCGTGGCGTGTGAGGGAGCATGCGCTGCATTGAAATCTGGGAGGATATACATGTCCAAGTCCAACCTCACCCGTCGTGGTGTACTTAAGACAGGTGCCGTTGCTGGCGCCGGTCTTGCCACGCCGACCCTTTTCACCGGTGCCGCTTGGTCGGGAAGCCACGCCGGCTTCACCAACGCGCCGGAAGGCAGCACGGTCACGCTCGGTTTCAACGTGCCGCAGTCCGGCCCCTACGCCGACGAAGGTGCCGACGAACTCCGCGCCTACGAACTTGCGGTTGAACACCTCAACGGTGAAGGCGACGGCGGAATGATCAACACGTTCTCGTCGAAGACGCTCGACGGAACGGGCATCCTCGGCAAGAAAGTCGAGTATGTGACCGGCGACACGCAGACTAAGTCTGATGCCGCTCGCGCCTCGGCCCGCTCGATGATCGAGAAGGACGGCGCCATCATGATCACCGGCGGTTCGTCGTCGGGTGTTGCCGTTGCTGTGCAGGCACTTTGTCAGGAAGCCGGTGTCATGTTCATGGCCGGCCTTACGCACTCGAACGACACTACGGGTAAAGACCGGAAGGCCAACGGTTTCCGTCACTTCTTCAACTCGTACATGTCGGGCGCCGCCCTTGCCCCGATCCTCGCGGCGAATTACGGCACGGACCGGAAGGCCTATCACCTCACTGCAGACTACAACTGGGGCTACACCACCGAGCAGGCGGTTCGAGAGTCGACCGAGCAGGTCGGCTGGGAAACCGTCGACACGGTGCTGACGCCACTGACACAGACGGACTTCTCGTCCTACATCGCTCCGGTCCTGAACTCGGGTGCCGACGTCCTGGTCCTGAACCACTACGGCGGCAACATGGTGAACTCGCTCACCAACGCCGTTCAGTTCGGGCTGCGCGACGCGCAAGCCAACGGCAAGGATTTCCAGATTGTTGTTCCGCTTTACTCGCGTCTGATGGCACGGGGCGCTGGCGCCAACGTTAAGGGCATCTTCGGGTCGACGAACTGGCACTGGTCGCTGCCGGACGAAGGTTCGCAGACGTTCACCCGATCGTTCGGCACCAAGTACGGCTTCCCGCCCAGCCAGGCTGCGCACACCTGCTACGTGCAGACGCTGCTTTATGCGGACGCAGTCAACCGTGCAGGCACCTTCAATCCGTGTGGTGTTGTCGAAGCTCTAGAGGACTTCGAATTCGACGGCCTCGGCAACGGCCCGACGCTGTATCGCGGCGCCGACCACCAGTGCTTCAAAGACGTGCTCGTCGTGAAAGGGAAAGAGAACCCGACTTCGGAGTTCGACCTTCTCGAGATCGTCGAGATCACGCCGGTTGAGCAGGTGACGTATGCACCGGATCACCCGCAGTTCGCGGGCGGCGAACTGGGAACCTGCAACCCGGGCGCCTAATCCGAAACCGCCGGGCGCGGATTACGCGCCCGGCACCCCGGAACTCTTGATCCGGATCAAAGCGGGGGCCGATCCTCATCTGCGAGGGTGACCCAATCCACAATGAGAAAGTGGGACCCATGGACGCCATCATCCTTCAGATCTTGAACGGCCTCGACAAAGGCTCGGCCTATGCGCTGATCGCGTTGGGCCTAACGCTGATTTTCGGCACGCTCGGCGTGGTGAACTTTGCGCACGGTGCGCTGTTCATGCTCGGTGCGTTCTGCGCTGTGTTCGTGAACGGCCTGCTCACGCTGAGCCATACAATTATCGATGAAACGCGGACAGATTTCCTCGGCAATCCGCTAAAGGTCGAGGTTCCTTACATCCATGACATTTTTGGGGAGGCGCTGGGATCGACCATAATCGACTGGTCGGTGCCGTTGTCGATCCTCTTTGCTATTCCGGTCATGATCGCGATCGGCGTCATAATGGAACGGGGCCTGATCAAGCACTTCTACAAGCGCCCCCACGCAGACCAGATCCTCGTGACCTTTGGTCTTGCAATCGTGCTTCAGGAGATCATCAAGTACTTCTACGGCGCCAATCCGATCCCGACACCCGCACCCGAGGCGTTCACCGGGTCATTTGATTTCGGCCAGTTGATCGGGTTCGATCCGAATGTGATCATCTATCCCTATTGGCGGCTCGTCTATTTCGTGTTCGCGATGATCATCATCACTGCGGTCTTCGGGTTCCTCCAGTTTACGACCTTCGGGATGGTGGTGCGGGCCGGCATGGCCGACCGCGAAACCGTCGGGCTTCTGGGCATCAACATCGATCGGCGATTCACCATCATGTTTGGCATCGCCGCCGCGGTCGCCGGGCTTGCCGGGGTGATGTACACGCCAATCATCTCGCCCAACTACCACATGGGGATGGACTTCCTCGTTCTTTCCTTCGTTGTGGTCGTTGTCGGCGGCATGGGGAGCCTGCCCGGGGCGGTTGCCGCCGGGTTCCTGCTTGGCATCCTCGAAAGTTTCGCCTCGATGGGGGCCGTGGTGAACCTGATCCCCGGGATCAACCAGGTCATCATCTACCTCGTTGCCATCATTATTCTGCTGACCCGTCCCCGTGGCCTCATGGGCCGCAAGGGCGTGATGGAGGACTAAGCCATGCTGGGTCTCACGAAAAAGGACTTCAACCTTCTTCTGATCGTCATCGCTTTGACGCTGCTGGCGCCCTTCATACTAAACCCGTTTCCGGAGAATTCGGAGCTGGCACAGTTCAATGCTGGCTATCCCGACCTGATGCAGCGTTTCGTGATCTTCGGGATCTTCGCGATTGGCTTCAACATTCTCTTCGGGCTGACTGGGTATCTCAGCTTCGGACACGCCGCGTTCCTGGGTGTCGGTTCGTACGCCGCTATCTGGATGATGAAATTGCTCACGATGAACGTGCTGCCGGCGATCATTATCTCGGTGGTTGTCGCGGGTCTCTTCAGCCTCCTCGTTGGATGGATCTCGCTACGGCGTTCGGGGATCTATTTTTCAATCCTGACGCTCGCCTTCGCTCAGATGTCCTACTCGCTAGCCTACTCGGTCCTGACGCCGATCACCGGCGGCGAGACGGGCCTTCAGCCGAAGGTCAACGATCCACGGATTTTCGACGCGCCATTGGAAGGTGCGGCCCCGCGCGCAAATCTCTTCGGGCTCGAGATGAAACAAAGCTTTGAGATGTCCGTCGGCGGCTGGGTCTTCACATTCAACGCTGGATACTATGTTGCTGCTGCATTCATGGTTGTGGCCTTCTACCTGGCCATCCGGATCTTCCGGTCACCGTTCGGCATGATGCTGCGCGCCGTGAAGTCGAACCAGAACCGTCTGAGCTATACCGGTCTTTCGCCAAAGCCCTACACTCTGGCTGCCTTCGTAATTTCAGGCATGTATGCCGGCCTGGCCGGCGGTCTGATGGTCGCGATGGACACGCAGGTTGGCGCCGAACGGATGTTCTGGACTGCCTCGGGTGAAGTCGTGCTTATGACCATCCTCGGCGGTGCGGGCACGCTGATCGGGCCCGTCCTTGGCGCGGGTATGATCAAGTACATGGAGAACATCATCTCCAAGATTAACGACGCAATCCTGCACCAATGGTTCGCCTTTATGCCCGACGGGCTTGAGGACGCGCTGGTCTTCATGATCCACCCTTTCATCGGCAAGGGCTGGCACCTGACACTGGGCATCGTGTTCATGCTGGTCGTGATCTTCCTGCCGGGTGGACTGGTTGAGGGCGGTCAGCGCATCGCCAAGCTCTTCGGCAAGAAGAAAACCGACGACGGTGGCCCAGATGCCGAGCATCATCCGAAGCCGGCGCCCCACGTGGCCGAGTGACGGACTGAGAGAGGAGACAACCCATGGGTATTCTTGAAGTCAAAGGCGTTGGCAAACGCTTCGGCGGCCTCGCAGCCCTTTCGGACGTGAACCTCTCGGTGAACGAGAATTCGGTTCACGCCATCATCGGGCCCAACGGCGCAGGCAAATCGACTTTGCTCAACTGTCTTGTCGGCAAACTGATCCCCGATACCGGATCAGTTATGTTCGACGGGCAATCGGTGCTGGGCCGGAAGCCGCACGAAATCAACCAGATGGGGATTTCGCGTGTTTTTCAGACGCCCGAGATTTTCGGCGATCTCACCGTGTTTGAGAACGTCATGATCCCCTGCTTCGCGAAGCGCGACGGCGCCTTTCGGATGCATGCGATTGAAAGCGTCGGGAATGAGGTCGAGTTGACGGACATGGCAGACCAAATGCTGACGGACGTCAATATGATCGACAAACGCAACATGCATGCCGCTTCACTTAGCCGGGGCGACAAGCGCCGACTCGAGATGGCGATGTGCCTTGTGCAAGAGCCGAAGCTCCTCCTTCTGGATGAACCGACCGCCGGCATGGCTCGGGCCGACACAAACAACACGATCGATCTCCTGAAAGAGATCAACGAACAGCGCCAGATTACTATGGCGATCATCGAACACGACATGCATGTCGTGTTCTCGCTGGCCGAGCGGATCACGGTACTCGCCCAGGGCACGCCGCTGGTAGAGGACACGCCGGACAACATAAAAGGCCACCCGAAGGTACAGGAAGCGTATCTCGGACAGGCGCACGGATAAGGAGTCGCGTGATGAACGAACGTCCAGACTTTTCCAAGCACGCCAACCAGGCATCGACAGCGCCGGCCTACTTCTCGGTTTACGATCTGCACGCCTATTACGGCGAAAGCTACATCGTTCAGGGTATCAGCTTTACCGTCCACGAAGGCGAGATCCTTGCGCTTCTTGGTCGGAACGGGGCGGGTAAGACCTCGACTTTGCGTGCTTGCGCGCGTGTGGGGTCTCCGCAAGTCACTCACGGCGAGATCTGGCTAGACCATCAGGCCCTGCACACGATGGAAGCTCATGAGGCGTCACGCGCAGGGCTCGGGCTCGTGCCAGAAGACCGTCGGATCATTCAGGGTCTGACGGTGGAAGAGAACCTGAAGCTCGCGCAAATCGCTCCGCCCATCGGTTGGTCGATCGACCGACTCTATGACCTCTTCCCGCGCCTCGGCGAGCGGAAGAACCAGGAAGGCACCACCTTGTCGGGTGGCGAACAGCAGATGCTGGCGATCGCACGGGTATTGTCACGCGGTCTGAAACTGCTCCTGCTGGACGAGCCCTATGAAGGGCTCGCACCCGTGATCGTTGACGAGATCGAGAAGACCCTGAGCGTTATCAAAGAGCAGGGCATCACGACCGTCATCGTCGAACAAAACGCCGTCCGCGCGCTGCAACTGGCGGATCGGGCGGTCATCCTCGACACCGGCGGCATCGTATTTGATGGAACCGCGGAGGAGGTTCTGGAGAACGAAGCGCTGCGCGCCGAGTATCTCGCAATCTAATTCATATCCCGCCGGTCCCGGGGCCGTCCCCCGGGGACGGCCTTGAAGACACGAACCTGACCGGGAGGGACACCCATGCTCGATTCTGACAAACCCGTCTATCCGCCGTCCGACGAATTTGCAGCCTCGGCCCACGCTGACCGCGCGACATACGACGCGATGTACGCGGCATCGTTAAACGACCCCGAGGCATTCTGGGCCGAGCACGGAAAGCGCATCGATTGGATCAAGCCTTTCACCAAAGTGAAGGATGTGAATTACGGCCTCGGCAACGTTTCGATTAAGTGGTTCGAAGACGGCACCCTAAACGTTGCTGCCAATTGCGTGGACCGGCATCTGGCATCTCGTGGTGACCAAACAGCCATCATATGGGAACCGGACGATCCGTCCGACGACGCCAAGCATATCACCTACAGGGAATTGCACGCCGAAGTGTGCAAGATGGCCAACATCCTCGAGTCGATGGGGGTCCGGAAAGGGGACCGTGTGGTTCTGTATCTTCCGATGATCCCCGAGGCAGCCTACGCCATGCTGGCGTGCGCGCGGATCGGCGCTATTCACTCCATTGTTTTCGCTGGATTTTCTCCGGATGCTCTTGGCGCGCGGATCAACGGCTGTGACGCCAAGGTCGTGATTACCGCCGACTACGCCCCCCGTGGCGGTCGCCAAACGCCGCTCAAATCAAATACCGACACAGCGCTCTTGAACGTTCTGCACGAGTGCAAGGTGCTTATGGTCCGTCGGACGGGCGGCCAGACCACTTGGGTTGACGGACGTGACTACGATTACAACGAGCTGCGCCTTGAGGTGGACGACCATGCGCCAGCGGCCGAAATGGCGGCGGAGGATCCGCTGTTCATTCTGTACACAAGCGGATCGACCGGCCAGCCCAAGGGCGTGGTCCACACTACAGGCGGATACCTTGTCTACGCGTCGATCACCCATGAGTACGTCTTCGATTACCACGACGGTGACATCTTCTGGTGCACGGCCGATGTGGGTTGGGTCACCGGCCACTCCTACATCGTGTACGGACCGCTCGCCAACGGGGCCACGACAGTGATGTTCGAAGGGGTGCCCACCTATCCTGACGCCGGCCGTTTCTGGGCGGTCTGCGACAAGCACAAGGTCAACCAGTTCTACACCGCTCCGACGGCGATCCGCGCCCTGATGGGACAGGGCAAGGAGTGGGTCGAGAAGTACGATCTTTCGGACCTGAAGGTCCTCGGCACGGTGGGCGAGCCCATCAACCCCGAGGCATGGAACTGGTACAACGATGTCGTCGGGAAGGGACGATGCCCCATCGTGGATACGTGGTGGCAGACCGAGACAGGCGGTCATCTTCTGACACCCCTGCCGGGGGCAATCGCCACCAAGCCCGGGTCTGCAACGGTCCCGTTCTTCGGAGTGCAGCCCGTCATCCTCGACCCGCAATCGGGCGAGGAGATCACGGCGACCGAGGCAGAGGGCGTTCTCTGCCTGAAGGACAGCTGGCCCGCGCAAATGCGCACCGTCTGGGGTGACCACGATCGGTTCGAGAAGACCTACTTTTCGGACTACAAGGGCTATTACTTTTCGGGCGATGGCTGCCGCCGAGACGCTGATGGCTATTACTGGATCACCGGCCGGGTCGATGACGTGATCAATGTTTCGGGCCACCGTATGGGCACCGCAGAGGTCGAAAGCGCCCTCGTCGCCCACGAGAAAGTCGCCGAGGCCGCGGTGGTGGGCTACCCCCACGACATCAAGGGCCAGGGCATCTACGCCTATGTCACCCTGATGAACGGGGTCGAGCCCACGGACGAGTTGCGCAAGGAACTCGAAAAGTGGGTCCGGACCGAGATTGGCCCCATCGCAAAACCGGACCTCCTGCAATGGGCCCCGGGTCTTCCCAAAACACGGTCGGGCAAGATCATGCGCCGCATCCTGAGAAAGATCGCAGAGGACGATTTCGGCGCGTTGGGCGACACCTCGACGTTGGCTGATCCGTCGGTGGTCGACGACCTGATTGCGAACCGGATGAACCGGGACTAGGCGCAGTTTTGCGCGTCGCATAAAGTGGCCGCCATGTGCGGCCGCTTTGCCCTGACGCTCCCGATCGACGCGATGGCGCAGCTCTTCGAGGCAGTGCCGGCGAACGATCTGCCGGAGCTGCCGAATTACAACATCTGTCCGACCAATCAGGTCTGCACGATCCTCGCCGGAGAGAACCGCCGGCTGATCCAGATGCGCTGGGGTTTCATTCCACATTGGTACAAGAAGCCCAATGACGGACCGCTCCTGATCAACGCGCGCTCCGAGACCATCGCCGAGAAGCCGGCCTTCCGGGCCGCTTGCCGGCAACGTCGGTGTCTGATCCCGGCCACCGGATTTTATGAATGGACCAAGGACGACAACGGAAAGCGCCTGCCTTGGTACATCCGGTCGACTGACGGGTCGCCGCTCGCTTTTGCCGGGGTCTGGCAGATGTGGGAGCGCGACGGACAAAGTCTTGCGACTTGCGCCATCGTCACCACGGCGGCCGGGCCAGCCACGCAGGCAATCCATCACCGGGTCCCGGTCGTCGTCTGCCCACCGGACTGGCCGCTTTGGCTTGGGGAAGCCGGAGAAGGGGCGGCGCGTTTGATGACCCCTTTGGAGGACACGGCTCTGGCGTTTCACCGCGTCGGCACAGACGTCAACTCGAACCGCGCCAGCGGACCCGAATTGATCGAAGCCATCTGATAAAAAAAAGGCCGCGCAAGCACGGCCTGTCCAGTCAGGGAGGATCCATGTCCGCGTCGCCGCGGAGGTAAACATGCGGGTGCAAAGCACCCGACGTTGATTGTGTACCATGGATCAGCGCATGCAAGGTTAACTTGTGCCCAAATGCGCACACTGCGTTGCTTTTTGGTAACATTGCCGATGGCGTGGACCCGCGCCGCCGAACACGCTACGTGTCGTCCAAGCGAGAAAGGGCGGCCACATGAGCGACGGCAAAACGACCGATCTTTTCGTCATCGGCGGCGGCATCAACGGCGCAGGCATTGCCCGTGACGCGGCAGGCCGAGGCATGAGCGTGACCTTGGCAGAGATGCATGACTTGGCCTCGGCGACGTCGTCCGCCTCGACCAAGCTGTTCCACGGAGGCCTTCGGTATCTGGAATTCTTCGAATTTGGTCTTGTGCGCAAGGCGCTGATCGAACGCGAAGTGCTGCTGACTGCCATGCCCCATATCTCGTGGCCGATGCGGTTCGTCCTGCCATACCACCCTGACATGCGCTTTGAGAGCTCAACACCCACTTCACGACTTCTGACAAGGGTCATGCCGTGGATGAAAGGGCGTCGTCCCGCGTGGCTGATTCGGCTCGGGCTGTTTCTTTACGACAACCTCGGGGGTCGCGAGATCTTGCCCGGGACAAGTACCTTGGATCTTCGAAACGATCCCGCGGGCGCCGCCCTCCAAAGCCGCTTTCGCAAGGCCTATGAGTATTCTGATTGCTGGGTGGAGGATTCGCGGCTCGTCGTTCTGAATGCGCGGGATGCCGAGTTGCGCGGCGCGCAGATTCTAACTCGGACCAAGGTGTTATCTGCAGAGCGTGACGGAGAAAACTGGCGCATCACGACGGAGGACACACGAACAGGAACCCGGCGGGACCATCTCGCGAAAGCGATGGTCAATGCGGGAGGGCCATGGGTCGAGGATGTCATCCGGACCAAGATCCGCCTGAACTCGACCGAGGGTGTCCGACTTGTTCGCGGCAGTCACATCGTGACGCGGAAGCTTTACGACCACGACAAGTGCTATTTCTTCCAGGGTGAAGACGGGCGCATCATCTTTGCGATTCCGTACGAACGGGATTTCACTCTGATCGGAACTACGGATCAGGACCACGAGGGTGATCCGAAGGAGGCCGAATGCACGGATGAAGAGGCCGATTACCTTTGTGACTTTGCATCCAAGTACTTTGCCACGCCCGTGACCCGTGATGACGTGGTCTGGCGCTATTCCGGTGTTCGTCCACTCTACGACGACGGTGCCAAATCGGCGACCGCGGCCACACGGGACTACGTGCTTTCACTCGACACGGCCGGGGCTCCGGTCCTGCATGTGTTCGGTGGAAAAATCACGACCTACAGGACCTTGGCTGAAGGTGCTTTGGCCAAGCTGCAGCCACACGTTGTCGGCATGGGACAGTCTTGGACGGCCCGCGTGCCGCTGCCAGGCGGGGACTTTCCCGTGGCGGCCTTCGATCAAAAAGTCGCTGAGCTTGCAGAGGCGTATCCGTTTCTGGGCGAAGAGCGCGCGCGCCGAATGGTTCGCGCTTATGGAACTGATGCATGGTTGGTTCTGGACAACGCTGGCTCCGAAGCCGAGTTGGGGCACGGTTTTGGTGCTGGTCTCACCGAGGCCGAGGTGCGCTGGCTGATGGATCGGGAATACGCCGTATCGGCGGAAGACATTGTTTGGCGTCGCTCGAAGCTTGGCCTACGCATGACGGCGGACGAGATTGCCGCCCTAGACGTCTGGATGCGTCAGGCGCCCGTAACGACTGCCGCGGAATAACTCTGAACCAAGGGAGGGATGGGCCCATGGGCTATATATTGGCCGTGGATCAGGGAACGACGTCCAGTCGTGCCATTTTGTTCGACGCAAGGCTGAAGGTCGCCGCAATGGCGCAGGAAGAGTTTCCTCAGCACTTTCCACAATCCGGTTGGGTCGAACATGATCCGTCGGATCTTTGGTCGACGGTCGCCGCGACCGCACGGGCGGCGATCGAAAAGGCCGGGATTGGTCCAAAGGACATCGCCGCGATTGGTATCACAAATCAGCGCGAAACCACGCTTGTCTGGGACAAGTCTACCGGAGCGCCAATCCATCCGGCGATCGTCTGGCAAGATCGTCGCACCGCTTCCATCTGCGACGTGCTTAAAGCCGAAGGCCACGAACGCCAGGTGACCGAGCGGACTGGGCTTCTGCTTGATCCCTATTTCTCAGGTACGAAGGTCAAGTACATTCTAGACAAGGTGGAAGGTTCGCGGGCGCGCGCGGCGCGTGGCGAGCTGCTTTTCGGGACGGTCGACAGTTATCTGATCTGGCGCATGACAGGGGGAACTGCCCACGTCACCGATGCGACCAATGCGGCGCGCACTCTTCTCTTCAATATCAGGGAGGGTCAGTGGGACGAAGATATCTGCCGGCTCTTGGAAGTGCCAATGGAGATGCTGCCCGAGGTGCGCGATTGTTCCGGTCTTTTTGGACATACGCGTGCCGATCTGTTCGGGCGCGAGATACCTATATTGGGCGTTGCCGGCGACCAACAGGCCGCAACCGTGGGTCAGGCGTGTTTTCAGCCGGGAATGTTGAAGTCGACATATGGCACGGGTTGTTTTGCCCTGCTTAACACTGGCGCATCGCCGGTCGTATCCGAGAACCGCCTACTAACTACCATCGCGTATCAATTGGGCGGTACCCGGACCTACGCGCTGGAAGGCGCGATCTTTACTGCGGGAGCTGTTGTTCAGTGGCTGCGTGACGGGCTGAAGTTGATCCGGGAGGCCGCGGAAACCCAGACTTTGGCCGAGGAGGCTGATACCGGTCAGAACGTGGTGCTCGTACCCGCGTTCGTCGGGTTGGGCGCACCTTATTGGAACGCTGAGTGCCGGGGCGCCATATTCGGGCTGACACGGAACTCGGGCCCGGCGGAATTTGCCCGCGCGGCGCTCGAGAGCGTTGGGTATCAGACCCGGGATCTGCTTGAGGCGATGAACGCGGACTGGCCCGACGCATCGGGTCAGAATGTTCTTCGGGTTGATGGCGGCATGACGGCCTCGGACTGGGCGATGCAGTTTCTTGCGGACATTCTCGGCGCGCCGGTTGATCGGCCGGAAATCCTCGAGACAACTGCGCTCGGGGCGGCGTGGCTCGCCGGATCTGCCGCCGATCTCTATCCCGCTCAGGACGAGTTCGCGGCAACTTGGGCGCGGGAACGCCAGTTCAAACCTGCTTTGGATGAAAGCACCCGCGCGGCGAAATATGGCCGGTGGTCGGAAGCGGTTCGAGCGACCTTAACAGTTCACGGCTAAGGCGCTTGTCAGCATTGCGGCAGTGCGATCTAAGCGCGTTTGTCAGGCGTCAGGTGTACCGGAAGGACCGGAAAAATGGCTGAACTCTCACTTCGCGACAGTGTCCTCGCGCACATCAAGTACTCGCTTGGCAAGGACCGCGGACACGCCACGAAGTTCGACTGGCGTATGGCGCTGTCTCTCGCCATCCGCGATCGGGTCGTCGATCCCTGGTTCGCGTCTACGCGTGCGACCTATCAAGGTCAGGAAAAACGCGTCTACTACCTGTCGATGGAGTTTCTGATTGGTCGACTGCTCGGCGACGCGATGGTCAACCTTGGCGTGATGGGCGAGATTGAAGAGCTGTTTCACGAAGAGCTTCTCGATTTAACCGAGATCCTGATGAACGAGCCAGACGCGGCGCTTGGCAATGGGGGCCTGGGTCGCTTGGCGGCATGCTTCATGGAGAGTATGGCAACTCTTGGCTGCCCTGCCATGGGCTATGGCATCCGTTACGAACACGGATTGTTCCGACAGCGTTTTGAGGGCGGGCGTCAGGTCGAAGAACCCGAGGATTGGCTGCGCCAGCCCAACCCGTGGGAATTTGTCCGGCCCGAAGCCGCGTTCGAAATCGGGTTCGGAGGTCATGTCCACCAGAAGGGGCTGCGTGGCATCTGGCGGCCAGCGGAATCCGTTATCGCCGAGGCCCATGATACGCCGATCATCGGCTGGCGGGGGCGCTGGGCGAACACGCTGCGACTGTGGGCGGCGCTGCCCACACAACTGTTTGACCTCGATCGCTTCAATGCAGGCGACTATACTGCGGCGGCAGAGCCCGAGGCGCTGGCGCGCACCATCAGCCGAGTTCTTTACCCGGACGACACGACCGAGCGCGGCAAAGAGCTGCGGTTGAAGCAGGAGTATTTTTTCACTGCAGCGTCGATCAGGGACATCCTGCGAAGGTTCCAGTCGGAGTACGACGACTTGCGAGAGCTGCCCAAGAAGGCAGCGATTCAACTGAACGACACGCATCCCGCCATTGCCGGACCCGAGCTGGTCCGGCTTCTGTTCGACGAACATGGATTCGGCTTCGAGGATGCGATGGGAATCGCTCAGGCGACGCTTAACTACACCAACCACACGCTGCTTCCCGAGGCGCTTGAGCGATGGCCCGAGGGGTTAATGCGCCATCTCCTGCCGCGCCACATGCAATTGATTGAAGAGATTGATCGCCTGCATCACGCGCAATACCCGTCGCGATCCATCGCCGTGGTCGACCATGGTGAGGTCAATATGGGCGAACTGAGTTTCATTATGGCGAACCGCGTCAACGGCGTTTCTGCTCTGCACACGGACTTGATGAAAGAGACGGTGTTCGCGGGTCTTCACGCCTTGCATCCCGAGCGGATCGTGAACCAGACCAATGGCGTAACGCCGCGGCGCTGGCTTCTTGGTGCAAATCCGGGGCTGGCCGATCTGATCACGGCGTCCATAGGAGATGGATGGACCGACGACGCGGCCCGGTTGTCCGAGTTGGAACCGCACTTGGATGATGCCGGATTTCTTGAACGCTATGCACTTGTAAAACGTGAGAACAAGGCGCGTCTCGCCGACTGGATGGCCGAGACGCTCGATCTCCGTGCAGATCCCGAGGCGATTTTCGATATTCAGATTAAGCGGATCCACGAATACAAGCGCCAGCATCTCAATATTCTTGAGGCAATCGCTCATTGGCAGGAAATCCGTGACAACCCACAGGGTGATTGGGTTCCTCGTGTCAAAATCTTCGGTGGAAAGGCGGCGCCTGGCTACTTCTTTGCCAAGGAGATCATTCACTTGATTAACGCGGTGGCGGCCAAAGTGAACGCCGATCCCATCACCGCCCCTTTCCTGAAGATTGTCTATCCGCCCAACTACAACGTCACTCTGGCAGAGCGGTTGATCCCAGCAGCGGATCTTTCCGAACAGATCTCGACCGCGGGCAAGGAAGCCTCTGGCACCGGCAATATGAAGTTTGCTCTGAACGGAGCGTTGACGATCGGCACGCTGGATGGCGCGAATGTCGAGATTCGCGAGCGCGTGGGTGCCGAGAACTTCTTTCTCTTTGGAATGACCGCGCCCGAAGTCGTGGCCAGGCGGACGTTTCCAGACCATGCGCAGGACGCTATCCAAAAGGACCCAAGGCTTGCCCGCGCCCTTGCCACGCTGCGCGACGGCACCTTTGCGCCAGATCACCCGGATCTGTTCCGCGGCATCGCGGACAACATCGGGGGTCCTGACTACTTCTTGGTGGCCTCCGACTTCACGGCGTACTGGGATGCGCAACGCGAAGTCGACGCGGTATTCAAGGACCCCGCGCGCTGGGCACGCATGACTGCAATGAACACGGCGCGGTCGGGATGGTTCTCGTCGGACCGGACGATCCGCGGGTATATGTCAGATGTCTGGGATGCGGATGTGGCCGAAGAGATGAAAAGTCTCGCCGCCGAGTAAGCGGTTGAGATTTGGGCAAACCCGTCTAGCCTTAGGGTATGGACGATATTTCACGACATGCTGCCGATCCCGATCCGGCTTTTTTTCGGGCGCTGATCGACGGCCGTGAAGGGGATCCGTTCTCTCGCCTAGGTCCACGTGGGGTGGGCCTTGCCCGCAAAGTCTTCTCATTCGTTCCCTCGGCGACGCAGCTTTGGGCCGAGGCCGACGGGGCCCGCCATTTACTTTCACCGGTAAGGGGTGCGGATGGCGCGTTTGCCGGGGCGGTGCCTGGGCTTGGAACCTACCGTCTTCTTGCCGAAGCACCGGATGGTGCAATGTGGAGTTGGGACGACCCTTACCGTTTTGGCCCGGTTCTTGGTGAGATGGACGAGTACCTGCTGGGCGAGGGGACCCATGGGCGGCTTTGGTCCGCTCTCGGGGCACACACCATCGAACACGAGGGTGTTCGCGGAACGCATTTCGCAGTTTGGGCGCCCAACGCGGCTCGGGTTTCGATCGTCGGCGAGTTCAATACATGGGACGGTCGTCGCACCCCAATGCGACGGCGCGGAGCTAGTGGCGTCTGGGAGATATTCCTTCCGGAACTGGGCGAAGGCACAATCTACAAGTACGAGATCCTGAGTGCGACCGGTGAGATCGTGCCGCTCAAGGCCGACCCGGTGGCCTTCGGATCCGAACACCCGCCCGCGACAGCAAGCGTTGTACGCGATATTTCCGGTTACGGCTGGCGGGACGTGGAGTGGATGGCCGAGCGTAGTGCGCGTAACGCGCGCAACGCGCCGATCTCGATCTACGAGGTTCATCTTGGATCCTGGCGGCGCCGAATGGGCGAAGGCGGTCGACCTCTGTCTTACAAGGAAGCTGCCGAAGAGCTGGTCGAGTACGCCGCCGATATGGGTTTCACCCATCTTGAGTTCCTGCCGCTATCGGAGTTTCCGTTTGACGGATCTTGGGGTTACCAACCGGTTGGACTTTTTGCGCCAACGATCCGGCATGGCCCGCCCCATGAGTTTCGGGATCTTGTCGACGCCGCCCACCGCAGGGGACTGGGCGTCATTCTGGACTGGGTTCCGGGCCATTTCCCGGTGGATGAACATGGGCTGGGCCGCTTTGACGGAACTGCACTCTATGAACACGCCGATCCAAAGGAAGGGTTCCATCAGGACTGGAACACGCTGATCTACAATTACGGGCGTCGCGAGGTTGCCAACTTCCTTGTATCGAACGCGCTCTATTGGCTTGAGGAATACCACGTGGATGGCCTTCGCGTGGATGCCGTCGCGTCGATGCTCTACCGGGATTATTCGCGCCAAGAAGGCGAGTGGGTGCCGAATGTCCACGGCGGCCGGGAGAACCTAGAAGCCATTGCACTGCTGCAACGTATGAACACCACGGTCTACGGTGAAGTCGACGGCATCATGACCCTTGCGGAGGAATCGACGTCGTTCCCGGGTGTTTCCCAGCCGGTCGATGCCGGCGGACTGGGCTTTGGCTACAAGTGGAACATGGGTTGGATGAACGACACGCTGTCGTATATCCGGAACGATCCCGTGCATCGGAAATACCATCATCATCAGATGACGTTTGGCCTGCTTTACGCGTTCTCGGAGAACTTCGTCCTCCCGATCAGCCATGATGAGGTGGTGCATGGGAAAGGGTCGATGCTATCGAAAATGCCTGGCAACGACTGGGAGCAATTTGCCAATCTCCGGGCCTATTACGCGTTCATGTGGGGCCATCCGGGGAAAAAGCTGCTCTTCATGGGCCAAGAGTTTGCCCAACGTGCCGAATGGAACCATGACGACCAGTTGGATTGGTCGGTGGCGTCCACGCCGTCCCATGCCGGCATCCAGCGTCTGATCCGCGATCTGAATGCGCTTTACCGGTCCGAGCCTGCCCTGCACGTGAAGGACTGCGAAGGCGACGGTTTCCAATGGATCGAGGCGAACGATGCGGAACGATCGATCTTGTCTTGGGTTCGGCGCGGAGGCGACGGGGATCCGCCCGTCGTGTTGATTTGCAACTTTACACCGATCGAGCGTGCGGACGTGCACCTGGCGCTGCCGCGTTCCGGAGCGTGGCGTGAAGCCTTGAACACCGACGCGGCGATCTATGGAGGGGGCAACCGGGGCAATCTGGGCGGCATTACCGCGTCGGAACAGGGATGGGGAACATGGCCTGCTTCGGCTCGTGTCACATTGCCGCCACTCTCGGCGGTCTTTCTGGTGCACGAGGGATAAGGGGCGTCGCCAAGCATTACCAAGGGGGGATGAATGCAACCTGGACCAAGCCGGCTCGCGAGCCGAAGCATGGCATTTGTTTTGGCCGGTGGCCGAGGCAGCCGACTGAAAGAGCTGACCGATAGCCGCGCCAAGCCCGCGGTCTATTTCGGCGGCAAATCCCGGATCGTAGATTTTGCGCTTTCAAATGCCCTTAACTCGGGCATTCGCAAAATGGCGATCGCCACTCAATATAAAGCGCATTCGCTGATACGGCATTGCCAACGCGGATGGAGCTTTTTCCGAGCTGAGCGAAACGAGTACCTCGATATCCTGCCCGCATCCCAAAGGATGGGTGAGACGCTGTGGTATCGCGGAACCGCAGATGCGGTGACACAAAACACCGACATCGTAGACAGCTATGACGTCGACTTCGTAATCGTTCTTGCGGGCGACCACATCTACAAGATGGACTACGAGATCATGCTACGCGAGCATGTAGAGTCCGGCGCAGACGTGACGGTGGGTTGCCTGACGGTTCCGCGGGAAGAAGCTTCGGCCTTCGGTGTGATGGCCACCGATGCCACCGGCCGCATCACGAGTTTCCTTGAGAAGCCGAAAGATCCCCCTGGAACGCCGGAGGATCCCGACGTCTCGCTTGCCTCGATGGGTATCTACGTCTTCGACTGGAAGTTCCTGCGCGAGCGTTTGGAGGCCGATGCAGCCGATGATGGCTCGTCGCACGACTTCGGCCACGACATCATTCCCGATATCGTGGCAACCGGTAAGGCGATGGCCCATCGCTTTGACGAGAGTTGCGTGCGTCATGAGCCGAGTGCGCCAGTCTACTGGCGTGATGTTGGAACGGTCGACGCATACTGGAAGGCGAACATCGATCTGACCGGGTTTACGCCGGTTCTCGATCTTTGGGACCGGTCTTGGCCGATCTGGACCTATTCCGAAAGCGTGCCACCGGCGAAGTTCATCCATGACGAAAAGGATCGGCGCGGGCGCGCCGTATCATCGCTTGTTTCCGGGGGATGCATTATTTCCGGTACTGAGGTTCGGAACTCGCTTCTATTCACGCAGGTACACACGAATTCCTATTCGGTTCTCGATCACGCGGTGGTCCTGCCATATGTCTATGTGGCACGTTCGGCGCGACTGAAGAATGTGGTGATCGACCGGGGGGTCATCATTCCCGAAGGATTGGTTGTGGGCGAGGATCCTGACGAAGATGCCAAGTGGTTCCGTGTGACCGAAACAGGTGTCACACTTATAACCAAGCGCATGATCGAGGAGCGGGCTGCAAGCCTATGAGACCGGTCCTGTCGGTCACGTCGGAATGTGCGCCCCTCGTAAAAACGGGTGGGCTTGCCGATGTGGCCGGTGCGCTTCCGGCCGCCGTATCTCTTGCGGGCTGGGAAATGCGGACATTGTTGCCTGGCTATCCCCAGGTGATGGACCGGGTGAAGCTGAAGCAACCTCTTTTGAGCGAAACCGATCTCTTTGGTGGGACCGGTGTGATCCGTCCGGGGACCGGTGGCGGGCTGGACGTATTGGTTCTGGATGCGCCACACCTGTTCGATCGGTCCGGCGCACCCTACTTGGACGCAGAAGGAGAGGACTGGCCCGATAACCCCGAACGGTTTGCTGCGTTGTCGTGGATGGCGGCGCGGATTGCCGCCGAGGGTGCAGGGTCGTGGCGCCCTGAGACCCTTCACTGTCATGACTGGCAGGCTGGGTTCGCGCCGGTCTATCTACAGGCATTAGGTGCCTCTGCCGGCAGCGTCTTCACCATCCACAACATGGCTTTCCATGGTTTGGCGCCCGCGACCCGACGCGCGGCCCTGCGCCTTCCGGCCGAGGGATTCACCCAAGACGGGTTCGAATTCTGGAACCAGGTCAGTTCCCTAAAGGCCGGGATCACGTGGTCCAACAAGGTGACGACTGTCAGTCCCACCTATGCCCGAGAATTGATGCGGACCGAATTCGGCATGGGTCTTGATGGCGTGCTCCGCAACCGCTCCGACGATTTCGTGGGTATTCTGAACGGCATCGATACCGTGGCCTGGGATCCTTCGACCGATCCGCACATCCAGACTTACAAGTCGCCCAAGGGCAAAGCACGGATGAAGAAGGAACTGCGTAAAGAATTTGGCCTTGGCGACTCCGCAGGACCGCTTTGCATAGTCGTTTCGCGGCTGTCCGACCAAAAAGGGCTTGATCTGCTGGTCGATGCGCTGCCGGTTCTGGTCGATCGCGGCGGTCAACTTGCACTTCTCGGAACAGGAGACCGGCGGATCGAGGCGCGCCTGCGCGCGGTCGCCGCTGCCCATCCATCGGTCTCAGTTCATATCGAATACGACGAGGCAAAGTCGCATCGCATGATGGCAGGGGCGGATGCGATTCTGATCCCCTCCCGTTTCGAACCTTGCGGCCTGACCCAACTATATGCGCTTCGCTATGGCACGGTTCCGGTTGTCGCCTATACCGGCGGCCTGGTGGATACGGTGATCAACGCAAGCCCTGCGGCAATCCGGTCCGGGGTGGCGACCGGGATACAATTTCACCCGGTGACAGTGGACGGATTGGCTCGGGGATTGTTCCAGCTGCTTGAGCTCTATTCTGACAAGAAAGTCTGGTCCAGAATGCAGACCAACGCCATGCGGAGCGAGGTCGGCTGGTCGGCATCGGCAGTGCAATACGCCGAACTGTATGATCAGGTGGCGCCGGGGTCATGAAATCGTATCCCGCCATCGGACCGGGGCAGCCCGCGCCAATCGGCGCGACCCCGAACGAGGACGGCACCAATTTTGCGGTTTTTTCGACTCACGCAACCCGCGTCGAGCTTTGCCTTTTCGACGAGGCTGGCGGCGAACACCGTATCGATTTGCCGGAGCGTGCGGGAGATATCTGGTACGGTTTTGTGTCCGGGATCAAACCTGGTCAGCGCTATGGCTACCGGGCACATGGCCCGTACCGACCCGATCACGGGCACCGCTTTAATCCTTCGAAGCTTCTCTTGGACCCCTATGCTAGATCGGTCACGGGACATCCGGCTTGGAACGACGCACTGATGGGCTACACGGTTGGCGCAAAGGCCGCTGACCTGTCATTCGACCGCCGGGACAGCGCGGCGGCAGCGCCGCGCTCAATCGTTGTGGCTGATCCAGGCCCCGCCACCGAGCGCCGACCGGAAACCCCGCCCGACCGTACTGTCATCTACGAGGCCCATGTTAAAGGATTGACCCGGCTCTGGTCCGGCATCCCGAACCCCGGAACCTACGAAGCCGTCGCCGCTGATCCAGTGATCGAGCATCTCTTGGATCTTGGCGTCACGGCAATCGAGCTCTTGCCGGTACACGCGTTCCTGAACGACCGGTTTCTGGTCGACAAGGGATTGACGAATTACTGGGGCTACCAGTCGCTAGGCTTCTTTGCTCCGGACCCGCGTTACGCCGTCTGCGATCCTGTTCTTGAGTTTCGGAACATGGTTCGGCGCCTGCACGAAGCCGGCCTCGAGGTAATCCTTGATGTCGTCTATAATCACTCCGGCGAAGGTGACCATACCGGCCCGACCCTGTCCTTCCGGGGTCTCGACAATCTTAGCTACTACCGGCTGATGCCGGATCCGCGGTACTATGTGAATGATACCGGAACCGGCAACACGCTACGAACCGAGCATCCGATGGTCATGCGCATGGTAATGGATTCTCTGCGCTACTGGGTTGAGATTATGGGGGTCGACGGCTTTCGGTTCGATCTAGGCGCGGCGCTTGGTCGAGTTGGCAACCAAGGGTTTCAGCGCGATGCCCCCCTCTTTCAGGCGATGCGGCAGGATCCGGTTCTAAGCAAAGTCAAGCTGATCGCCGAGCCATGGGACATAGGCCCCGGTGGTTACCAGCTTGGTGCATTCACATCGCCTTTTATGAGTTGGAACGACCGGTTTCGCGATGGCGTCCGCCGCTTCTGGCGGGGCGATCCGGGGCGCGCGCCGGATCTCGCGTCTCGCGTGACTGGATCTGCGCTCGAGTTTGATCACTCGGGGCGCGCAGCAACATCTTCCGTGAACATGTTGACGGCCCATGACGGGTTCACGCTTGAGGATGTCGTGTCGTTTTCGCGCCGCCACAACAAGGCCAACGGCGAAGACGGGCGCGACGGGCACTCTGAAAACTTTTCGGACAATATGGGTTTTGAGGGAGAAACCACAGATCCCGGGATCCGGGCTGCACGTCTGGAACGCAAGCGTGCGATGATGGCGACGCTTTTGTTCAGTCAGGGCACGCCCATGATCCTTGCGGGGGACGAGATCGGGAATTCGCAAGGCGGGAACAACAACGCCTATAACCAGGATAATCCCACGGCGTGGATCGATTGGGACGGCGCAGACTGGGCGTTTCGGGATTTCGTAAAGCGCCTGATTGCCTTGCGCAAGGCTCATCCAATCCTTTCGCAGCGACGATTCCTGCACTCGCGAGAGCGCGTGGCAGGCGGGTTAGAGGATTTGTTCTGGCGCCGGGCGGACGGCACCCCGATGGACCCGGCAGACTGGCACGACCCGATGTTGCGTCTGGTCGCCGTCGAGATGAGAACCGCGGCGGGAACGCCGGCCTTCGCAAACCATGAAGCGGTTGTGTTCGTGGCGTTCAATGCCGGCGATGATGTCATCGTCACCTTGCCAGCCTGCCCGCCGGGAACCTCATGGGTCCAAGAGGTCGACAGCTCTCGCCCCGATGTGACCCGAAGTCCGGTGGGCGAGACCACCGCAGTCGCAGCCAATTCAGTTGTGCTTTTTGCCCTTGAGACGAACTGACGAAGGACCCTTCCAATGGAATGCCTGACCATCAAGACCAGCCCGATCGAGGGTCAAAAGCCCGGAACGTCGGGACTTCGAAAAAAGACGAAGGTGTTCATGGGGCCGCACTATCTTGAAAATTTCGTTCAGGCGATCTGGAACGGGATCGGCGGGGTAAAGGACAAGACTCTCGTCCTCGGAGGTGACGGCCGTTACTTCAACGACCGCGCGGCGCAGGTCATTCTGCGCATGGCCGCGGCTTCGGGTTCTAGGAAGGTCATCGTGGGGCAGGGCGCCCTTCTGTCCACTCCGGCAGCGTCGAATCTAATTCGGACGCGTCGCGCGGATGGGGGTGTAATTCTGTCAGCCAGCCATAATCCCGGCGGGCCGGAAGAAGACTTTGGTATCAAGTACAACACCCCGAACGGGGGGCCGGCCGCGGAAGATGTGACCGCCCGTATTTTTGCGGCCACACAAGAGATCTCAGAATACGTTATATGCGAAGCGCAGGATGTCGACTTGACACAGATCGGAACAACGATGCTGGGCGAGATGGTCGTCGAGGTCGTGGATCCCGTGGCCGACTACGCAGCGCTGATGGAGACTCTCTTTGACTTCGACGCAATCGCGTCCCTTTTTTCGGGTGGTTTCCGCGTGCGGTTCGATGCCATGCACGCGGTGACCGGCCCCTACGCCAAGGCCATACTTGAGCACAGGCTTGGCGCGCCCACCGGCAGCGTTGTGAACGGTACACCAAGTCCTGACTTTGGTGGTGGTCATCCTGATCCGAATCCTATCTGGGCCAAGCCATTGGTTGATCTGATGATGGGCGAGGGTGCGCCGGACTTCGGCGCTGCGTCAGACGGCGACGGAGATCGGAATATGGTTCTTGGCCGTGGGATCTACGTCACCCCTTCGGACAGTCTGGCGGTACTTGCCGCGAACGCACATCTGGCACCCGGATACGCCGATGGATTGTCCGGTGTCGCGCGGTCGATGCCTACGTCTGGGGCGCTTGATCGTGTCGCGGCGGCACGGGGACTTGAGTGTTTTGAGACGCCAACGGGCTGGAAATTCTTTGGGAATCTTCTGGATGCCGGCCGCATTACGATCTGCGGTGAAGAAAGCGCCGGGACTGGATCCGACCATGTACGCGAAAAAGACGGTGTTTGGGCTGTGCTGTTGTGGCTGAACGTTATTGCCGTTTCTGGCAAATCCGTGGCCCAGATCATGACCGACCACTGGACCGAATACGGGCGAAATTACTACTCCCGACACGATTATGAAGCCGTGGACAAGGACGCCGCCGAGGGGTTGATGCGGGACCTGCGCGATCAGTTCGCCACACTGGTCGGGTCCACCCATGGCGGGCTCACGGTCACGATGATTGACGAGTTTGCATACGACGACCCCGTAGATGGGTCCCGATCCGAGGGCCAGGGCATTCGCATCGGGTTTGATGGGGGCTCTCGTGTCGTTTTCCGACTTTCAGGAACGGGCACCGTTGGAGCGACGCTGCGTGTGTACCTCGAAGCCTTCGAAAACGATCCCACGCGTTTGGGACTGGATCCGGCCGAGGCGCTGGCACCAGTGGCAGAGGCGGCAGATATGATTGCGGGCATCGCCACGCGAACTGGTCGGAACGGACCCGACGTCACAACCTGAGGTCAATCTCCGAAGAGGCGCCTTACTCCGCCGAAAACGCCGCCGGCGCGGCGTTCTATCGGGTCGGAAAGCCCGCCGTTGGTCACGAAACCAGTGTATCCGTCTTCGCGAGACACGTCGCGGATGACAAGTGCGCCGAGATCACCGGTCCATCCAAAAACCACTGGTTCCGATCCTCGGGGCAGTGCTCCTTCTAGCCTGAGGGTGGAGGTGCGCGGCAATTCCACATTCCCGACTTCGGGCACCTCAACGCCCGCAAGCGCGAGTTCAATCTCGGTTTCGCCCGCCCGAAGGGTGATCTTGTCGGCCATGGTTGGCCAAAAGCCGCGCACTTCGTTCTCAAAGCCCAGCGGATCCAGCGCCCGCATGGTGTCGTAGCTCTCCGAGTTTTCAGCTTCGTTGGTATCGAACAGGCCTTGCAGATCTATCCCAGCCACCGGCGCCTCAAGCGCCATACGCACGACGACAGAAACTGTTCGGCCCTCGAAGTTCAGATCGGCGACCGCTGGCTGGACTTCGTGCGCACTGGCGCCCGTCATCCAAACGGCGCATAGGCTTGACAGGAAGACATGCCATCGCACCATTCTTGCCAACGCTATCGGATTGGACTTGCCCATGTTTGCGCTTCGCCCCCTGATTGCTTCTCTCGGCCTAGCAGCCATAGCTTGGCATGCCAACGCCCCCGTTGCCGTAGCGCATGAGTTCTGGATCGATGCCGAGAGTTACAAAGTATCTGTGGCTGAACCTGTTACCGCGAACCTCCGTGTCGGCCAAGACTACGAAGGATCCGCCTTCAGCTTTCTTCCGCGCAGTTTCCGCCGATTTGACCTGATCGAGCAGGGCGCAACCCGACCGGTGGAAGGACGGCTTGGTGATATCCCGGCATTGACGGTCGAAGTGGATGAAGGACTTTTGGTCGTGGTCCACGAGACCACCGACAGCAGGCTGACCTATACCGAGATGTCAAAGTTCGCCGATTTCGTCCTGCACAAGGACGCGGCATGGACGCTTGACGTGCATACCGAGCGCGGTTTCCCAGAGGACCAATTCCGGGAAGTCTACTCGCGGTACGCCAAGGCTCTTATCGCCGTTGGATCTGGAGCCGGTGCTGACCAGGAAGCCGGGTTAGAGACAGAGTTCATTGCGCTTGCGAACCCTTACACGGACCTGGTGGGTGGCGCATTTCCCGTCCGCCTCTTGTACCGAGGAGAACCTAGGCCCGATGCCCAAGTCGAAGTGTTTGAAAAGATGCCGGACGGGTCGGTCACCGTGAACTTCGTCAGAACAGACGCGGACGGCGTGGCTCAAGTTCCTGTATCGGCGGGAAATCGATACATGATCGACGCGGTGGTTCTTCGCGAACCGACGCCGGACTTGGCCGAGGAAACTGGTGCTGTTTGGGAAAGTCTTTGGGCGAACATGACATTCGCCATACCAGCGCGCTAAGGCACCGGATGCGTTACTCTTCGCCGGTATCCACGAGCCAACCGCCGGGACCTGCGATGTGATCGGGAAGCGTGATGATGAAGATCTCGCGAAGAACAAGGCAAGTAATGGCGCTCATCACCACCGAATCGAATGAAATCGAAACCAACAAGTCCATTGGGCACTCCTGCTTAACGAAGACCTTTAGGCCAGAGATTCGGGGCGCAAGAAGGGACACCAAAAGGCGGCGCGGCCCGATTGCTGAGGTCATTTTGGGGCATTGGTTCGAGATCGAGATTCAATCGGAAAATGCTGCCTAGTTTGTCGCTTCCGCGGCGCCAACCGCCGACGTTTCTCCGCCGAAGGGATCGGTCGGATACCGAACCCCCGCCAGCGTGAGCCCGTCAGGCGGGCAAACCGGACCACAGGCCGCGCGGTCTCGGGCCGCCAATGCCCGTGCAACGCGCGCAGGCTCCCACGCTCCGGCACCGACGCGTTCAAGGGTTCCTACAATCGAACGAACTTGGTTGTGGAGAAAGCTGCGAGCCCGCAGCTGAAAGCGAAACTCGGTCCCGCCGGGATAAGGCATGGCCGCGATGCGGATCTCGTCCAACGTTTTTACAGGGCTCTTGGCTTGGCACATGGTGGACCGGAAGGTCGTAAAGTCATGCTGACCGGTCAGATGGGCGGCACCTACGCGCATGGCTTCGATGTCCAGTTTACGTTGAACCCGCCACGCCCGGCCTGCATCGTGCGTCAGTGGCGCCCGACGGACCACAAGGCGGAAGACATAGAAACGTTCACGTGCCGAGAACCGCGCGTGCCAGTCCTCGCCCACTTCCGCGGCCGCGGTGATGGCAATCGGGTCCGGTTTCAGGTGCCAGTTCAGCGCCTCAGACAAGCGAAACGGATCCCACGGTCGCGCAAGGTCCACATGCGCCACCTGACCTGTTGCATGAACCCCGGCATCCGTGCGCCCAGCGGCCGCCATACTATCGATACCGGTCTCGAGTTGGGCCAGCGCAACCTCGATGCGGCCCTGAACGGTCGGATGGGTGTCCTGCCGCTGCCACCCCGCATATGGGGCGCCGTCATATTCGATCCGAAGGGCAAAGCGGGGCATGCCGCGGCGAATACCGTTCGTGGCGCGAGGATGCAAACTTCTGCGCTCCTCTGGTTCCTGCCGGGTGTCCTGCATATGTTCGGGCGACGGCAAAGGGGGCAGTCTTGGTTATAGGGCGCATTGCAGACGGTCTGACCCGCGGGGTCGAGGCCACGGTATCCACCGTCTCCGAAGCGTTCTTCGAGCCCGTGGTGAGACTAGGCGTCACGGGCCTTTCACGCGCGGGCAAAACCGTTTTCATTACCTCGTTGGTCGCAAATCTGCTTGACCGGGGGCGTATGCAGGGTTTGGTCGGTGCGTCAGAGGGGACGATCCGCGCGGCGTATCTGCAACCGCAACCCGACAACACAATTCCGCGTTTTGACTACGAGACGCATCTCGCAGCGCTGAAATCCGAGACCCCACACTGGCCGGAAAGCACCCGATCCGTGAGCGAGCTGCGGTTGTCATTCCGCGTTCAGCCGAAAGGCCTCTTGGCGGGGCTTTCCGGCATCCGCACCTTGCATGTCGACATTGTGGATTATCCCGGCGAATGGTTGCTCGACTTATCGCTTCTTGAGACGGATTTCTCTGCGTGGAGCAAGAAAACGCTCGATCGCGCGCGTGCGCGGACCGAGGCAGAGCGCTTTCTTGCAGTGCTCGAGACGGTCGATCCGAATGCCCGAACAGATGAACCGACGGCAAGGTCACTGGCCGATTCCTTTACGGAGTATCTGACCGCAGCGCGGGGCGCCGGTTATGCCGATTGTACGCCTGGGCGCTTTCTGCTGCCTGGCGAATTGGCAGGCTCGCCGGTCCTGACTTTCGCGCCCGTGCCGCCGGGCAGGACTGGCCGGGGCAGCCTAGCCCGCGAGTTTGAGAGACGGTTCGAAGCCTACAAGCGCGAAGTCGTACGCCCATTTTTTCGCGACCACTTTGCGCGGATCGACCGCCAGGTTGTTCTCGTTGACATGCTCGAGGCTATCGCAGCCGGTCCGGCCGCGGTGGAAGACCTGCGCGAGGCGATGGCGGATATTCTGGCGGCTTTCCGGCCGGGGCGGAACGTTTTCCTGACCGAACTACTTCGGGGACGGCGAGTTGAGAGAATTCTGTTCGCCGCCACCAAAGCGGATCATCTGCACCATACGCAGCACGGTCGACTGACCACGATTGCCGAAGCGGTACTGGCCGATGCCAAGTCGCGGGCAGAATTCGCGGGCGCCGAGACGAAGGCTCTTGCCATAGCGTCATTGCGGGCGACGACGGAAGATCGCATGCGCCATGGCGGGGACGAGATCGACGTTGTTCGCGGCATTCTCGCGTCCACGGGAAAACCCGCAGCGTTCCATCCCGGTTCTCTGCCGGAAGATCCTGCGACCCTGCTGACGCCGGCTGCGCAGAGCGCCGATGCGTGGCCCTTGGGTGACTACGGTTCGATGCGCTTCGCGCCTCAGCCGTTTACCTCGCGGCCCGGGGAAGGCCCCCCACATATCCGCCTTGATAAAGCGGCCGAGTACCTGATCGGAGATCGCCTGAGATGACCCCGCCTGACCGCCCCGTGCTGATCAGTCTTGACGATGATAGCCCACCCGCTTCCCCATCCGAAGCGCCGCCCGTTCCGGATATGGAAGAGTTCGGACGTTCGACCTTGCAGACGGCAATTCAAGTGACCGCAGCGCGCCCGTCGCCCTTGGTGCGGTGGTTTTTTCGATTGTTGCTGGCGCTGCTTGTGTTTGGTCTTTCCGTCGCGGCGTGGGACTTTGCAACAGGTCTGATTGCCCGAAATGCGCTACTTGGCTGGGCTGCGACGGGGTTGATCGGTCTGTTTCTTGCGGTGGCCATCGCGATTCTTGTCCGGGAAGCGGCGGCACTTCGGCGTCTGTCCCGGATCGACGCGCTTCAAAAGCAGGCGAGCCAGGCGTGGGCGAACGAGGACCTGGCAGGCGCACGCGACGTTGTCGTCCAGTTGCTCGGACTGTATCGAGGACGCCACGAACTGCGCTGGGCCAAGGAGCGACTGGAAGGCGGCAAGGCCGAAGCCGTTGACGCCACCAGTCTTCTCGAACTGGCCGAGCGTGAGCTTTTGGCGCCGCTGGACGCGGCGGCCACTCGCGAAATCGAAATGGCAGCACGCCAGGTCGCCACCGTCACCGCATTGGTGCCGATTGCCTTGGCCGATGTCATCGCCGCGCTGACTGCGAACATGCGGATGATCCGGAGAATTGCGGAGGTATATGGAGGGCGCGGCGGCACGCTAGGGTCGTGGCGCCTGACCCGTGCTGTCTTTTCGCATCTTGTCGCGACAGGCGTGGTTGCAGTGGGGGATGACCTTCTGGGATCCGTGGCGGGTGGTGGTGTGCTGTCGAAGATATCGCGTCGGTTCGGAGAAGGTCTGATCAACGGGGCGCTGACCGCCCGTGTCGGACTTGCCGCGCTCGATGTATGTCGGCCTTTGGCCTTCCACGCCAAGTCGCGTCCGTCGGTGTCCGCCGTGGTGAAACGCGCGTTGGCCGGACTATTCTCTAAGGCCGAAAGAGAGGGTTAGCGCATGGAATCTCTTGCGGAAGATCTAAGAACGATGACCCGCACGCCATTGGACGCGAACCATGTCGCGCGAATGCGAGAGGCGGGGGTGGTTGAGAATTTGACGGCGGGAACCTGGCTTGCACGGTTCGGCGACCCGGCGGACATGTTTTTTTATGTCCTCGCGGGCGAGGTCGAGGCAATCAATCCCACCACTGGCGAGCGTTATGGGAATGCAACGTTGGGTCCGACCCAGTACTTTGGCGAGATCACGTTCCTGACCGGAAGTCCGGTGATGATGGGCGCTCGTTGTCTGGTCGATAGCGAGATCCTGAAAATTCCGCGTGACGCGATGCTGTCACTGATGCGCGAGATTCCCGAGATGGGCGACATCATCGTCACCGTTTTTGCCGCCCGGCGCCGGCGCCTTCTCGAATCGAATGAATCTGCGCTGACTCTGATCGGGGCCGAGGAAGACCGAAACCTTCGCCAGATCGCGGCATTCGCGGGGCGCAACCGCATTCCGGTGACATTGCTCCCGCTGGGCTCGGCGGAAGCTGCGGAAGAAGCCAAGACATGCGCGATCACGAGCGACCGCCCAGCCGCAATTTTTGGCAAAGCAGGCGCTATTGACGATCCGACACCTGCCAAGGTTGCGCGGCTTATGGGGCTTGACCTTGCTGTCGAGGATGACGTCACCTACGACGTCTTGATCGTGGGGGGCGGGCCTGCGGGGGTGGCGGCCGGTGTCTACGCTGGCGCCGAGGGTCTGAGTGCACTCGTCCTTGAAGATCTGACAATCGGTGGCCAGGCCGGCACGTCGAGCCGAATAGAGAATTACATGGGTTTTCCGACCGGGATATCCGGGGCGGATCTTTGCTGGCGGGGCGAGGTTCAGGCGCTCAAGTTCGGAACGCGGTTCGCAGTGCCGCGGCGCGTAACCGCGCTGGAACAAAGAAATGACGGGGTCTTTTGCGCAACGCTGGAAAATGGGCGGATCGTATGTGCCCGCGCAGTGGTTGTGGCAACAGGGGTCCAGTATCGGCGCCTGCCCATCGATCGGCTTGATGTCTTCGAAGGCGCCGGGATCTATTACGCCGCGACGGATGTCGAGGCCCGCTACTGTCGTGACACCGAGGTGGTCGTGATTGGCGGCGGCAATTCGGCCGGACAGGCAGCCATGTTTTTGAGCCGAACGGCTCGCCACGTTCATGTGTTGGTCCGGGGTGAAAGCCTCGCAGCTTCAATGTCGGATTACCTCACCGGCCGATTGGAGGCCGACCCGCGAATTACCATCCACTATCGGACAGAGATGACCGAAGTTCATGGAGAGGGAAGTCTGGAGGCGATCGCGCTCACCGACAAAGACACCGGCGCGTCCCGCCGGCAGCCTACAGGGGCAGTGTTCGTGATGGTGGGTGCTGCCCCCAACACGGACTGGTTGACCGGATTGGTCGAGATGGATGAAAAGCGTTTCGTGCGCACCGGACGCGATTGTGGTGGTCTTGCTTCTTATGCGACCTCGTACCCGGGGATCTTCGCCGTCGGCGATGTCCGCGCCGGATCAGTCAAGCGGGTCGCCAGTGCTGTGGGCGAGGGGTCGGTTGTCATCAGTCAGGTCTGGGCCTGGCTCGATGCCCAGGACCGTGCTTGATGGAGCAGCCCGAACATGGTCACAGCCAGGCCGAGGTCGAAGAACGGATCCGATCCGAAAACAGACAAGGCCATCTCCGCGACACGGTCTACGGCGCAATCGACGGGGCGGTAACGACGTTTGCAATCGTCGCCAGTGTGGCGGGGGCTGGCCTGTCGACCCAAATCATTGTGGCGCTTGGTCTGGCCAATGTTCTCGCCGACGGGTTCTCGATGGCTGCAGGCAATTATTCGGGGACCAAGGCCGAGCTTGATAACATGCGCCGAATCCGTGAAATCGAGGAACGTCATATCGCGGAAGTTCCGGAAGGCGAACGGCGCGAACTCCGCGAAATCCTCGCGCAGAAAGGCCTCAAGGGAGAGGTGCTGGATCAGGCGACGGATGCGATCGCCGCCAACAAACCCGCCTGGATCCGTTTGATGCTGACCGACGAGTACGGCCTGTCGCCCGTTGACCCGCATCCCCTGCGCGCGGCATTGGCGACTTTCGCGGCGTTTCTTGCGGCCGGGATGGTGCCGTTGGCGCCATTCCTTTTCGGGTCCGAGCTCGGCTTCAACCTGTCAACCGCGTTGACCGGCGCGACGTTCTTCGCGATTGGGACGCTGAAAAGCAGGTGGTCACTGTCGCCTTGGTGGCGTTCGGGCCTCGAGACACTGGCCATCGGCGGCGTAGCGGCTGGGATCGCTTATGGTGTGGGTTCGCTTTTTCACATGTAACGGAATGGTCTGCGTTGGCCGATTTTGACGGGACGACAGGATGGGTTGTGCAAGGGACAGCCCGCCGCTAGGTATCCGGCATGGCTTGGACGATACGCAGCACGCGAATTATCTGCCCGGCGTCCTGAGGATCAGGTTCGCCGGCCGAAGGCGTCTGGACCCGGGCGCCGCCCCCCGATACATCCCCATTCGACCGATTGCCGAGGATCGCCCGTCATGTGCGCCGACACGACCAGCCCCGACCTGCCTGACTACAAAGATACGCTGAACCTGCCCGAGACCGAGTTCCCCATGCGGGCCGGTCTGCCCGCGCGCGAGCCCGGCTGGTTGGATCGCTGGGAGCAAATCGGGATCTATGACCGGCTCCGCGAGAAGGAGGGGCGCGCACCCTTTACGCTTCATGACGGGCCGCCCTATGCCAACGGGCACCTTCATATCGGTCATGCGTTGAACAAGGTCCTGAAGGACATGGTCGTGCGGTCCCAGCAGATGATGGGCAAGGATGCACGGTACGTGCCGGGCTGGGACTGCCATGGTCTTCCGATCGAATGGAAGATCGAAGAACAGTACCGCAAGAAGGGAAAGAACAAGGACGAGGTCGATGTCGTCGAATTCCGCCGGGAATGCCGCGAATTCGCCGAAGGCTGGATCGATGTTCAGCGAGAGGAATTCAAGCGGCTCGGTGTGACCGGCAATTGGCCGGATCCGTATCTGACCATGGATTACCGGGCCGAGCGGGTGATCGCCGAGGAATTCCAGACCTTTCTGATGAACGGGACGCTCTATCAGGGCTCGAAGCCGGTGATGTGGTCGCCGATCGAGAAGACCGCGCTGGCAGAGGCCGAGGTGGAGTACCACGATAAGGAGAGCTTTACGGTTTGGGTGAAGTTTCCCGTCGTTGGCACTGGCGATCCGACACTCGACAGCGCCAAGGTGGTGATCTGGACGACGACGCCTTGGACGATCCCTTCCAACAAAGCGGTCGTCTACGGTTCGGACATCTCCTACGGCCTTTATGAAGTGACGGGCCGCCCCGAAGAATGCTGGGCGCGGATCGGTGAGCGCCTGATCCTAGCGGACAAGCTGGCTGAAGGCGTCATGTGGAAGGCGCGCCTCGATACATCCATGTACCGACGCCTTTGCGATATCTCCTCCGACGACCTGGCAAAAATACGGCTCAAGCATCCGCTTGCCGGAGCTGACGGGGGCGACGGAGAATGGGACGCTGTTCGCGATTTCCGTGCAGCCGAATTCGTTTCCGACGAAGAGGGGACTGGCTTCGTCCATTGTGCACCGTCCCACGGGATGGAAGAGTTTGAGCTTTTTCGCGCTCTCGGCATGCTGAGCGAGGTCATTACCTACAATGTCGAGGAAGACGGTCGATTCCGTGCGGATTTGCCGTTCTTCGGGGGCAAGGCGATTCTGAAACCCAACGGGAAAGAGGGGAATGCCAATGCCGCGGTCATTGACAAGCTGGTCGAGGTCGACGGACTGCTCGCGCGCGGGAAGATCAAGCACTCTTATCCGCACTCTTGGCGCTCAAAGGCACCTCTGATCTACCGGAACACGCCGCAATGGTTCGCTGCGGTCGACCGTCCCGTTGGCGACGGGCAGGACACCTACGGCACGACGATTCGCGAACGGGCTCTCCGTTCCATCGACGAGCTTGTGACCTGGACTCCGCAAACCGGGCGGAACCGACTCTATTCGATGATCGAAGCGCGACCTGACTGGGTTCTGTCACGCCAGCGGGCCTGGGGCGTGCCGCTTACGTGTTTCACTAAGAAGGGTACGCGCCCAGACGACCCGGACTTCCTGTTGCGCGATCCGGCCGTGAATGCGCGGGTCCTCTCGGCTTTCGAAGAGGAAGGTGCCGACGCGTGGTACAAGCCGGGTGCCAAAGCACGCTTCCTCGGGAACGATCATGACCCTGAGGAGTACGATCAGGTCTTTGATATCCTCGACGTCTGGTTCGACAGCGGTTCGACCCACGCCTTTGTCCTGCGCGACCGGCCGGACGGGACCGACGACGGCATTGCGGATCTCTATCTCGAAGGGACAGACCAACACCGGGGCTGGTTCCACTCCTCGATGCTGCAGGCCTGCGGCACAAAGGGCCGCGCGCCCTACCGCGGGGTCCTGACCCACGGTTTCACGCTCGACGAGAAGGGCATGAAGATGTCCAAATCGCTCGGCAACACGATCGTGCCGGACGAGGTCGTGAGGCAATACGGCGCCGATATCCTGCGGCTATGGGTGGCACAGACCGATTACACCGCCGACCAGCGGATCGGGCCCGAGATCCTGAAGGGGGTCGCTGACAGCTATCGCCGGCTTCGGAACACGATGCGGTTCATGCTTGGCAACCTGTCCGGTTTCTCGGAAGACGAGCGGGTGGCCGAAGCCGAGATGCCTGAGCTCGAACGCTGGGTTTTGCACCGGCTGGCCGAACTCGACGGTCAGGTGCGGGCTGGCTATGCCGCTTATGACTTCCAGGGCGTCTTCCAGTCGATCTTTACCTTCGCGACGGTGGACCTTTCGGCGTTCTACTTCGATATCCGCAAAGATGCGCTCTACTGTGACGGGCCGACCCTTCGCCGCAGAGCTGCGCGTTCGGTGCTTGATCAACTTTTTCAACGGCTGACCACGTGGCTTGCGCCGATCCTGGTCTTCACGACTGAGGATGTGTGGCTCGACCGGATGCCGGGGGAGGGGTCGTCGGTCCACCTGCAGGACTTCCCAGACACACCCGCGTCATGGCGCAACGAGGCTCTCGCAGCAAAGTGGACAGCGGTCCGGTCTGTCCGCCGGGTCGTGACCGCGGCGCTTGAAATCCAGCGCCAGGACAAGGTGATTGGCGCGAGCCTCGAGGCCGCGCCGGTGGTCCATGTGCGCGATGCCGAGACACTTGCCGCAGCGCGGTCCGTTGAATTCGAGGATGTCTGCATAACATCCGGTCTGACTCTGACAGGCGATCCGATCCCATCCGAGGCCTTTCGTCTGCCCGAGGTCGAAGGCGTAGGCGTTGTTTTCGAACGCGCCGAAGGTCAGAAATGCCAACGCTGCTGGAAAATCCTGCCTGACGTGGGGATGCATGCCTATCCCGGTGTCTGCGCCCGTTGCAATGCCGCCCTCGGATAGGGATATCGAGCGTACCTTGGATCGCCTCGCCACGGTTCGGAAGCCGGTCAAAGCGTTCTGTCTTTCCGAAGCCGCGCAGGCGCTTGCGGTGGAGTGGCGTCTTTGTGCCCCGTGTGGGGTCCGACATCGGGCTGGTGGCGGCGCAGCGAGGGCACCCTGTCAATCCGATCGCCGCCAATGGCCCGATCCGTCCAGAAAGGCGAGAGGACTAAGACGCTCCGCCCCGCGCCCTTGGATGGGCGCGTTCGTACACGTCCATCAGTTGCACGGCATCGACTCCCGTATAGGCCTCGGTCGTCGACAAAGACGCGTGCCCGAGTAGATCCTGGATCGCCCGCAGGTCTCCGCCGGATGCGAGAAGATGGGTTGCAAAGCTGTGCCGCAGGGCATGGGGCGTCGCGCTGCTGGGCAATCCCAGATCTACCCGAACCCGTGCCATCACCTTTTGCATCTGGCGCGCGCCAAGCGCTCCGCCGCGGACACCCCGAAAAAGCGGCTCCCCGGGTTCGGTCGACCATGGCGAAAGGCGCAGGTATTCCGTCACCGCGTCCCGCGCCACAGGCAGCAAGGGCACGATTCTCTCCTTGCCGCCCTTGCCGCGGATCCGGAGGGTTTCTCCAAGAGGCAGGTCTGATCCGGACAAACCAAGCGCCTCAGAGATCCGAAGGCCCGAACCGTAAAGTAACGTGATCACGGCAACGTCCCGCGCGGCTACCCAAGGTTCCGTTGCCTGAAGCTCTGTGCGGTCGATCACCTGCGCGGCCGCAGCCACATCAAGTGGACGCGGCAGTTTTCGCGTGTAGGAGGGGCTCTTCACTGCCAGTGCAGCAGTTACATCGATCCCGTCACGGTGCGAGATCCAGCGCAGAAAGCCGCGAACAGCCGAAAGTGACCGGGCCAGCGAGCGGGATCCGGCGCCGCGGGCGCGTTCCGAGGCCATCCATGCCCGCATGTCAGATGTGGTGAGCGATCCGAGCCGACCTGGCGTAACAGCGGTACCAGAGTGCCCGGTCAGAAACCCAAGGAACCCCGCCACATCCCGGCTATAGGCCTCGACAGTGGCGCGCGCGGTTGTCGCTGCAAGATGGGTACGCCATTCGGCCAAAAGAGCACTCGAAACGGGCGGCAGCCGTGTGTCGCCGCCCGGGTCTGTCACGCCAGCCAGCGGCGCATCGAGCGCTCAAAAACCCCGGCAAAAAAGGCGAGCAGATCGGCGCCTTGAGCCGGCGCAAAGTGATGAGGATCTTCGCTGCCGAGTGCCAGCATGCCGATCTGGCGATCCGGTCCGAAATCGAGCTTCAGGCAGGCTTCGGACCGGATCCAGTCGCCGCCGTCGCCGTAAATGCCGCCCGCGTCCCCTTGGACCTGCCGAAGGGTGACTTGGCGTACGGGGACCTGCCGACCGCCGGTCAGGTATCCGTGGATGAATCCGGTGCCCGTGACCATCAGCACGTCTCCGACCCGAGCAAGCGCCGGATCATCGCCGCCTTCACCGCTTTCTAGCAGCAGCCGCACTGCGTCCACGCGCATGATATCAGCCACTTCCCCGCCGAGATCGCTCAGGAAATCTTCGAAGTCGATCGGGTCGAGCATACGAAGGATTGCCCGGTGGATCTGATTGGTGCCGGCGAGGTTCTCGTAGGCGGCGGCAATGACGCTGCGATGCGTGTCTTCGAGTCGGGCGAGCCTCGTCTCAAGCCGCTCCATCGCCACACCGCGCAAATCAACGATGTTGCCGCCCAATGCGTTCTCGTTGGACGTGATCAGTGCCCGCATCACATCGGGATCGTCGAGGACAAGTTCGGGTTCCCTAAGGATCATTTCGCGCAAGCTTATTGTCTCGGTCGCATTCGACGTCAAAACGGTCATGGCAGCAGCATTCCTTCCCCGTGTCCCTTCCCCAAGGGAACGCGCGCCCATTACGCCTTAACCAAGGGGCGCATCTCAAGAAAATTGTCCACAGGGACGCACGGAGCGTGCAGACCGCGGCGATTGGGTCACGGTCAGAGGATCGACTGGCCAGTCTTTTCCCAATCGGCCAAAAACGCCGCCAAACCCTTGTCGGTTAAGGGATGCGCGGCCATCTTGCGGATCACATCAGGCGGCGCAGTCGCGACATCGGCTCCGATCTTGGCAGCGTCGGTCATGTGGTTGACGGTCCTTATGGAGGCCGCAAGAATCTCAGTTCGAAAGTCGAAATTGTCGTAGATCTCACGAATGTCGGCGATCAGGTCCATGCCGTCGAGATTGATGTCGTCCAAGCGTCCGATGAAGGGCGAGATGAACGTCGCGCCGGCTTTGGCGGCAAGCAGAGCCTGATTGGCCGAGAAGCACAAGGTCACGTTTACCATCCGACCTTCGTCGGACAAAACCTTGCAGGCCTTGAGCCCATCCCATGTCAGCGGGACCTTGATGGTGATGTTCTCGGCGATCTTGGCAAGCTCGCGTCCCTCGGCGATCATACCCTCGGCACTGGTGTCCACGGTTTCGGCAGACACCGGACCGTCTACCATCTCGCAGATTTCTGCAGTGACCTCTTTGATATCGCGGCCAGATTTCATGATCAGCGAAGGGTTCGTTGTGACCCCATCGACCATCCCGAGCTCGTTCAACTCACGGATCGCGTCGGTGTCGGCGGTATCGACGAAGAATTTCATGGGGGCCCCACTGGCGAACGGTTAGGATTTGCGGCACTGATAGCCCATACGGACACAGAGCCGAAACCCCATTTCCGAAAGAGGTTTGCCATGGACCCGTCGATTTGGATTGCGTATCTCGCGGCGTCTACTGCTTTGCTCCTAATCCCTGGCCCAACAGTGATGTTGGTGCTTGCCTATGCCCTTGGACAAGGGCGGCGCGTGGCCGTTCCAACGGCATTCGGCGTTGCGGCCGGTGATCTGGCGGCCATGTCGGCGTCGCTGCTTGGTCTGGGTGTTCTCGTCGCGACATCGGCGGCGGCCTTTGTCCTTCTGAAATGGGCGGGGGCGGTCTACCTCATCTATCTCGGCGTGCGAATGATCCGGAGCGCCGGCGGCGCGACCCCATCGTCACCGGATGCGCCGGGCGCCGCGATGAGCCGCCGCTCGGCATTCATGAACGCGGCAACCGTCACTGCGCTCAATCCCAAGTCGATCGCGTTCTTCATCGCCTTTGTGCCGCAGTTCATCGACCCCGCACGGGCCTTCGCACCGCAAGCTGCAATCCTGATCGGAACGTTTGTTGGGCTGGCGATGATCAATGCTCTTGCGTACGCGATGATCGCCGATCGTATGCGCCTCGCCATCCGTCGCCCCGCCGTTTTGCGGTGGCTCACCCGCATCGGCGGCACCACGTTGATCGGGATGGGGATCGCGACGGCGATGCTGCGCCGAAGCGCTGCGTGATCCGCCAGTACGATGAAGGCGACCTGGTCGCGGTTCTAACAACGCAGCCGCTTGACCGCACGCTGGACTACAAGGCGCCGGAAGGTGGGTGCATGACAGGAGCCTTTGTCGAGGTGCCCTTGGGTCCGCGAAAGGTCATGGGCGTGGTTTGGGGCGATGGCGCGGGTGACTTTGATCGCACTAAGGTCCGTTCGATCATCCGTGTTCTGGACACCGCACCTATGCGGGACGAGATGCGGACCTTCCTTGTTCGTGCGGCCGAATACACTCTGACACCCCTGCCGGCGATGTTGCGGTTGGCGACGCGATCGCCGGGGCTCGGTGATCCACCTTCGATGCGGGTCGTATATCGGCGCGGCACGGGCCGGCCCGATCGGATGACACCCGCCCGGCAAAAGGTGCTGGCGATATTGGATGAATTTGGCGGGTTGGCCTTCACGCTTGGTGAATTGGCGGAGGCGGCGGGGGTCTCGACCTCGGTCGTCAAAGGATTGGTCGCTTCGGGTGCAGTGCGAGAAGAGCAATCGCCGCGAGATCTTCCGTTTCCGCCGCTTGATTCCGGCATTCCGGGCAAGTCCCTGACCGAGGATCAGGCATCGGCCGCATCAACCTTGACGGAATCGATGCGTGCGGGGGGATATGGCACCACATTGCTGAAAGGTGTCACAGGCTCAGGGAAGACCGAAGTTTATCTGGAGACGGTGGCTGCCTGTCTGTCGCTCGGGCAACAGGCGCTGGTTTTGCTCCCGGAGATTGCGCTGACCAGCGAGTTTCTGACACGGGTCGAGGCCCGGTTCGGAGCACGGCCTGCAGAGTGGCACTCGGGCGTAACAATGACCGAACGCCGTCGCGTGTGGAAGATGGTGGGCGAAGGAGGCGCCCAACTGGTGGTCGGCGCACGGTCCGCATTGTTTCTTCCGTTTCGTGAGCTTGGGCTCATTGTCGTGGATGAAGAGCATGACACAGCCTACAAACAGGAAGACGGTGTTCTGTACCATGCGCGCGACATGGCGGTTCTGCGCGCGTCCATCTGCGGCGCGCAAGTCGTCTTGGCGTCGGCAACTCCATCGCTTGAAAGCTGGGCCAATGCCGAGGCGGGCAAGTACACAAGGCTTGAACTCAAAAGCCGGTTCGGGCCGTCGGTTCTGCCCGGCATGCAGTCCATCGATATGCGCAGCGAAGAATTGCCGTCGAACCGCTGGATCTCTCCCGCATTGGCGGGCGCCGTCGCATCGCGCATAGAGGCGGGCGAGCAGGCGCTCTTATTCCTGAACCGCCGCGGTTATGCGCCCGTCACGCTTTGCCGGGCCTGTGGGCATCAGATCGGTTGCCCGAACTGCGACGCCCGGATGGTCGAACACCGGTTCCTGAAACGTCTTGTCTGCCATCAATGCGGTGAAACCTTGCCGGTGCCGTCGGCTTGTCCTTCGTGCGGGGCCGAAGACCGGCTCGCTCCCGTAGGGCCTGGGGTCGAGCGGGTGTCCGAAGAAGCCGCGGCGCTTTTTCCCAACGCCAGGATCGCGGTGCTGTCCTCGGATCTCTTCGGTTCCGCACGCGCACTCAAGACCGAGATTGAGACGATCGCCGCGGGTGGCGCGGACATCGTGATTGGGACGCAACTGGTCGCCAAGGGGCACAACTTTCCTCTACTGACCCTGGTCGGTGTGATCGACGCTGATCTGTCGCTTCAGGGTTCGGATCTTCGGGCGGCGGAACGGACTTTTCAACTCATGCGTCAGGTTGCGGGCCGCGCCGGACGGGCCGAGCGCCCGGGTCAAGCCCTGCTTCAGACCTACCAACCGGATCATCCCGTCATCCAAGCCATCCTGTCCGGAGAAGAAGAGGAGTTCTGGGCTGCCGAAGCGGCTGCGCGAAAGGCCGCTCGCGTGCCTCCCTTCGGGCGGATGGCCGGGATCGTCCTTTCATCGCCTGACGTGCAAGAAGTGTTCGACTTTGGCCAAGCCTTGGCCCGAAACGACCAGCCGCTGCGTCGGATCGGTGCCGAGGTCTTCGGACCGGCGCCGGCTCCTATCGCGCGGATCCGAGGACGCCACAGGGTGCGGTTGCTCGTCAAGGCCGAGAAGGGAGCGCCACTGCAGCCGGCGATTGCTGCCTGGTTGGCATCGGTCAAGATGAGCCCCAACGTGCGCCTTGCAGTCGACATAGATCCGCAGAGTTTTTACTGATCTGGCGCGCGTTTGCACAGGCCCTATTGTCGGGCACACCTTTTCACCGACTGGCAAGGGCCGTAATGCACCCTCATGCGGACACTCCCCCTTTCAGAAGCGCGGACCTTGCCATTCTGGCGCCGGCCGGTGGCCCTTTTGGTTCTGATGGCGGCGGCACAGCCGCTCTCATTCGCAACATGGTCGGCGCTTTTGAACAACTTCGTCATCGAGCAGGCAGCCTTCACAGGCGTAGAAATCGGCTGGTTGCATACGGTACGCGAAATCCCCGGGTTTCTTGCGGTCGGCGTGATCGCCATCATCCTTTTTGTACGCGAGCAGGTGCTCGCCCTCATTTCTCTTGCGCTGTTGGGCGTGGCAACCGCGGTCACGGCGATGTTCCCCTCGCTGGCGGGGATCCTGATTGTAACCATGCTGTCATCACTCGGGTTCCACTACTTTGAAACGGTCAATCAATCGCTTCAACTGCAATGGATAGACAAGGTCCGAGCTCCCAAGGTCATCGGCTGGCTTGTCGCCGTGGGTTCGGGTGCATCTCTTGTCGCCTATGGCATCTTGGTCGTGACCTGGAAGACCTTTGATCTGAGCTATGGGTTCGTCTACGTCACGGCCGGCGGTTTGACGCTTATAATCGTGCTTTTTTGCGTACTGGCCTTCCGCCAGTTCGAGGCTCCTAATCTTCAGACCAAGCGGCTGATCCTACGACGGCGCTATTGGCTATACTACGCATTGCAGTTCGTATCCGGCGCGCGTCGGCAGATCTTCGTGGTGTTTGCGGCGTTCATGATGGTGGAACGCTTCGGGTTTGAAGTGCACGAGGTTACGGCACTCTTTCTCATCAATTACCTCGTCAACATGGTCGCAGCACCGTTGATGGGGCGCGCCGTGGCCCACTTTGGCGAACGCAATGCTCTGGTGTTTGAGTATGTCGGCCTGATCGCTGTGTTTCTCGCCTACGGCGGGGTCTACTGGCTTGGATGGGGCGTGGCCGTTGCGGCCACACTCTATGTTCTGGATCACCTCTTTTTCGCGCTTGCATTTGCCATGAAGACCTACTTCCAGAAGATCGCCGATCCTGGAGACATTGCTCCAACGGCGGCAGTGGCCTTCACAATCAACCACATTGCGGCGATTCTCTTGCCAGCAGCCCTTGGATATCTCTGGGTCACGTCGCCGGGGGGGGTGTTTCTCCTCGCGGCCGGCATGGCAGCTGTTTCGCTCTGCCTTGCACTCTTGGTCCCCCGCCATCCGGAACCAGGTTACGAAACCGTCCTGTCGCGTCCGATTGCGGCCCCGGCGGAGTAGCGTGAAGCGCGCGACGCGCCTATATGAGCGGGGACTATCGAATGGAGGCGCCCAAATGTTCTCATTCATGTCCAGACCGGTTGAGCTTCCAAAGCCGGAGGACACCCTTCCGGGCCGGGCAAAGCCAATACCGACCGCAGAAACGCACTTCGTTTCCGGTCGACCCCTGACGGCCGAGATCCCGGAATTCATGGAAGAGGCCATGTTTGGGATGGGATGTTTCTGGGGCGCTGAGCGAGTGTTCTGGACGGTGCCCGGTGTCTGGCTGACCATGGTCGGTTATGCCGGTGGACACACACCGAATGCCACCTACGAAGAGGTCTGTTCCGGTCGGACCGGCCACAACGAGGTTGTCCGGGTTATCTACAGTTCGGACGAAGTCAGCTTTGACGAACTGCTGAAGGTCTTCTGGGAAGGTCACGACCCGACCCAGGGAATGCGCCAGGGCAATGATCGCGGCACCCAGTACAGGTCCGGGATCTACACCTATTCGGAAGCCCAGGAAGCTGCGGCTTTGCGCTCGAAAGAAACGTTCCAAGCGCACCTTGAGGCGGCAAAGTACGGGAAGATTACGACAGAGATCGTTGGCGCGCCGACGTTCTACTTCGCCGAGGACTTTCATCAGCAATACCTCGCCAAAAACCCGAACGGGTATTGCGGACTTGGCGGGACAGGGGTGAGCTGTCCTGTGGGAACTGCTGCATAAGTGAGGAGGGAAGGTGGACAGGCGAATCCATATCACCGGTGCGTCTGGCTCGGGTGTGTCGACTCTCGGACGTGCCCTTGCCGGTGAATTGGCCAGTCAGGCCTTTGACACTGACGATTTCTACTGGGTCCCTACAGATCCACCATTCACTGAAAAACGGCTTGTAGCCGAGCGCATCGCGCTGATGGAGCAGGTATTTCTGCCCCGCGGCGACTGGATCCTGTCGGGCTCGCTTCATACGTGGGGCGGCCCGATCATGGAAAGGGTAACACACGTGATCTTTCTGACCCTACCTGCATCCGCGCGTCTCGCTCGGTTGCGGGCCCGGGAGCGCACGCGCTACGGGGCCCGGATTGCTCCGGGCGGCGACCGAGCCGAGTCGTTCCGCGCGTTTCTTGATTGGGCAATGTCCTATGACGAAGGCGATGAAGGCCCCAGCCGAAGGCGCGAAGCCCATGAGGCCTGGCTGGAAACGCTGGTTTGCCCGGTGATCCGCCTGACCGCTGACGTCGAACCAGATGCGTTGGTGACCCAAGCACTGACCGCTCTTGACGAGGTCGACCACGCAGCATAGCCGCCGGGTGATGACGACCTACACGGCGCTTGCCACAATACCCCACCGCGAAAATGCCGAGGCCATGGGCACGGCGGCCGAAGCGCTGACGCCTGCCCCAACGGGTGTCGGGGTGTTCGAGATCGAGGACGGCTCTGGAAATTGGGAAGTCGGACTATTTTTTGTCGAGGCGCCCGATGCCGCTGGACTCGCGCTTTTGTCGGCCGCTTTCGGATCATCCGATTTCGTCGTTTCTAAGCTTCCGGAAACCGACTGGGTAAGCCACGTGCGGCGCGAATTGTCACCTGTTCACGCGGGCCGTTTCGTGGTGCACGGCGCCCATGACGCCGATGCGCTGCCCGAAGGTGCGATCCCGCTCTTGATCGAAGCCTCCATGGCCTTCGGGACAGGTCATCACGGCACGACCCTTGGCTGCCTGCGCGCAATTGACCGGCTCGCGGGGATGACCCCTGTCCCGGAAAGCATCGCAGATATCGGATGCGGGACGGCGGTACTGGCGATCGCGGCGGCACGTGTCTGGTCTGCCCGCATCCTCGCAACCGATATTGACCCTGTGGCGATCGAAGTGGCTCAGGCCAACTTGGCGGCCAATGACCTTTCAGACCGGGTTGAAACCGTGGTTGCCGCTGGCCTTGATCATCCGGTTCTGGCCGGTGCCGCTCCACTCGACCTTGTCTTTGCCAATATCCTCAAGGGACCGTTACTTGACCTTGCGGAACCCCTTGCCAGCATCATTCGTCCCGGTGGAACACTGATTCTGTCTGGATTGCTCAATGAACAAGCCTCTGAAGTGATTGAGGTTTATGCGCAAGCTGGCTTCAATACCCTACAGTCCGAAGCGATTGTCGACTGGACGACCTTAGAACTCCGGCGGATTTCAGCCTGAGGCTACGGGATGGCGCTGGAGCTTGGCACGCGCCACATTTCCGCCGAAATTCGCACGAATGTTCGGTCCACCCACGTGTACGGGTGATGAAGGAGTTTGTGGTATGCCTGATCAACAGCAACGCGCATTCGAGCAGCGCATGCGCCGTATCGAGCGCTCGCAGCGCCGGTTGGCGGCTGGAAGTGTCGCGGCGATCTCCGAGGATGGCCTCATCATCGCAAAGCCGCGTCCAGTCCGTATGCGGTTTCCGTGGCGCGGACTCCTTGCGATCCTCGTAATCGTAGTCGGCTTCAAAGGCTTTCTTCACGCTCAGATGGGTCCCACCGCTTACGAGGCCGCCGTTGTTCAGCTTCAGCAAGGCAATGTCGGCGAGCAGATTGGCGCTTACATCCTTCTGCCGGACCCGGCCACGCTGTACCTCTCCAACTGGCTGACCGGCGGCGCATAAACCGCGCTTTGGGTTCCGAGATTGGCGTCGCGGCCGATGCCGCGGTGATCTTGAAGGTGTTCGTGTCACATTGATCGGACATGGTCAGGGATTGGCAGCTCTGCGCTTACCGTGATACCTCTTCGGAAAGGCCGGAAGAGGCAGAGCAGCGACATGCGTATTTTGGGCATCGACCCGGGCCTTCGCGTCCTTGGTTGGGGCGTCATCGACGTCGATGGCCCGCGCCTGCGTCATGTATCGAATGGTGAATGTGCGTCAGATGGTGCGACCCTTGCTGCAAGGCTCCTGAGTCTGCACGCGCAATTGACCGCCGTTCTGGATCGTCATCTCCCGGACGCAGCCGCCATCGAAGAGACCTTCGTAAACCGCGACGGTGCCGGAACGCTCAAATTGGGCCAGGCCAGGGGTGTCGCCTTGATCGTTCCGGCCGCGGCCGGGCTCGAGATCGGGGAATACGCGCCGACTACTGTCAAAAAGACCGTGGTGGGTGTCGGTCGGGCGGACAAGGCCCAAGTCGGGCACATGGTGCGGCTGCAACTGCCCGGAACTGAGATTGCCGGGCCGGATGCGGCTGACGCGCTTGCCATTGCTATCTGCCACGCACATCACATTGGAACCCGGATCAATGTTGCCCGGGGCGCCGCATGATTGGCCGGTTGTCGGGGCGTTTGTTTCGCAAGGGCGGAGACAATGTGATCGTAGATGTGGGTGGTGTGGGATATGTGGTCCATGTTTCAGACCGCACGCTTTCCAAGCTTCCTGCGGAAGGGGCCGATGTCTCACTCTTTACAGAACTTCTGGTCCGAGAGGATCTGCTTCAGCTCTTCGGCTTCCTGACCGAGGCCGAGAAGGACTGGCACGGTTTGCTGACCAGCGTTCAGGGTATCGGCGCCAAGGGCGCAATGGCCATCCTTGGTGCCCTGGGCCCGGACGGCGTGGCCAGCGCGATTGCAATAGGGGATTGGGCGGCGATCAAGGCTGCGCCGGGAGTCGGCCCCAAGATTGCGCAGCGGGTCGTAAACGAGTTGCGCGAAAAGGCCCCCAAGGTAATGGCGCAAAGCGCTTTGGCGGCTGCCACGCCCGTGGACCCTGGGACCACGACACATGCCGAGGCGACGTCGGCCTTGGGTAACCTCGGTTATGCGCCGGCCGAGGCGGCGCGCGTCGTCTCCGAGGTTCTGGTCGAAACGCCGGATGCCACGACGCCGGATGTCATTCGGGCGGCCCTGAAGCGCCTCGCACCGGCGGGGGTTTGATATGGAAGACCCGCTCCTTGATGCCGATCGGCAACCTGAAGACCCGGATGCGCAGCTTCGGCCACTTTCGTTTGATACCTTTGTCGGGCAAGAGGACGCCAAGGCCAACCTGAAGGTATTCGTGCAAAGCGCGCGGACCCGGGGCTCTGCCATGGACCACACCTTGTTTCATGGTCCGCCCGGTCTCGGAAAAACCACGCTCGCTCAGATCATAGCTAAGGAACTTGGCGTGGGGTTCCGGATGACCTCTGGTCCGGTGATCGCGAAGGCCGGTGATCTGGCCGCGATCCTGACGAACCTCGAAGCGCATGATGTTCTTTTTATCGACGAGATCCACCGCTTGTCCCCTGTGGTCGAGGAGGTTCTGTACCCGGCGATGGAGGATTTCGAGCTCGACCTCGTCATCGGCGAAGGACCGGCCGCACGTACGGTGAGGATCGAGTTGCAACCGTTTACCCTGGTCGGCGCCACCACGCGCCTTGGCCTTCTCACGACGCCGCTGCGGGATCGCTTCGGAATTCCGACCCGGTTGCAGTTCTATTCGACTGCCGAGCTTGAACAGATCGTGGCCCGAGGGGCGCGGGTCATGGGGGTTGCGGTGGATTTTGACGGGGCACGCGAGATTGCCGGCCGGGCACGGGGAACCCCCCGCATCGCCGGGCGGTTATTGCGCCGCGTGGCCGACTTTGCCCTTGTTGAAGGGGACGGCCGTGTGACCAAGGCGATCGCCGACCGCGCCTTGACGCGGCTCGGCGTCGACGAGAAGGGGCTGGATGGGGCCGATCGGCGGTATCTGGGGCTTATCGCCGAGCATTATGCCGGCGGCCCCGTGGGTATCGAAACGCTTGCGGCCGCTCTTTCTGAGGCGCGCGATGCCTTGGAAGAAGTGATCGAACCGTACCTGTTGCAGCAAGGGTTCATTCAGCGAACGCCAAGGGGTCGGCTTCTCACCGACGGCGCTTGGCGCCATCTCGGTTTGTCTGCGCCAGCTCGTGGGCAGACGGATTTCTTTGAGTAGTGATCCGCGATCGAGGGGGTTGGGCGTGGAGCCAAGCGACCAAATCAGAGCGCTCTTCACCCGTTCGGACGGGAGTTTTCTATTTGCGCGTTGGGCGCGTCCGATCGTTCCGGTCGTCTTCGGCGTTGATGATGCCACGCTTTCTACGGTCAAAGGCGCGATAGAAGCCGTGGTCCTTCTGGCCGGGCACCGGATGGCCGAAACCGACCCGGAGCTTGGAGCAAATTTCATGTTGTTCTTTGTTCGGGACTGGATCGAACTGACCGAAACACCCGGTCTTGATCGTCTGGTTCCGGAACTGGGGGATCTCGTTCCGCGCCTGAAGGCCGCGGAGGCCAACCAGTATCGTTTCTTCCGCTTTGATTCAGAGGGCGGGATCAAGGCCTGTTTCGCTTTCGTCTGCATGGACGCGCACATGTCTGAAATGCCCGCCGAGACCGTCGCGCTGGGGCAAGCGGCGCAGGCGATCCTGCTATGGTCCGATCAGGCATTCACCGACGCGCCGCCCCTCGCTCGCGCAGGAAATGGCACGCTCGTTCTGCGGCCGGACATCGGCGACGTGATCCGCACGGCTTATGATCCGATCCTGCCAGCCATGGCGACCGATCCATCGCATGCCCTGAGGATCGCAGCACGCCTGGGCCCGCCCCAATGACCCATCGCTTCGACCTTCGTGTCTACTATGAGGACACAGATGTGGGCGGCGTCGTCTACTACGCCAATTATCTAAGGTTTATCGAGCGCGCCCGATCCGAGATGATCCGCGCTTTGGGCATCGATCAGGTGGCTCTGGCGAATGAAGGTGTCGCCTTTGTCGTTCGACGGATCGAGGCGGAATACTTGCTGCCCGCAAAGTTCGACGATTGCCTTGCGGTTGAAACAACAGTGCTTCGCACGACGCCGGCCAGGGCCGTCCTTCGACAACGAGTGGTGAGAGACAAGGCAATGCTGTTCGAAGCCGAGGTGACATTGGCCGCGGTCTCTGACGGTCGTCCGGTACGGCTTCCGGCAGCTCTTCGCCTACTCGATTGATGCAACGGTCGATTTGTGCCGATCGGTCAGTTCTGTTGGCAATCCGCCGCGTGTTCAGGTAAAACACCGCCAATTGGAGCCGCCCAAGAAACGCGGCCCACCAGAGCAGAGCAGGCTTATGGAAACGGAAACCCTTGCGCTTGCGCAGGAGATCGACTTCTCAATGTGGTCGCTCTTTATGCGCGCTACCCTCACCGTGAAAATCGTGATGATCATGCTGGTTCTGGCCTCGGTCTGGGCTTGGGCCGTGATCATCCAGAAAATGATCGACTATCGCCGCGCCCGCGCCGAGGCTGATCGATTTGACCGGGCATTTTGGTCGGGCGAGCCCCTGGACGAGTTGTTTGAGAAGCTTGGGCCCGATCCTGGCGGGTCCGCCGAGAAAGTGTTTGCCAGTGGCATGGTCGAGTGGCGCCGGTCGCACCGAAAAGACGGGGGGCTGATCCCCGGAGCTCAGTCGCGGATCGACAGGTCGATGGATGTTGCGATCCAGAAAGAGGCCGAGGGTTTGCAGAAAGGCCTGCCGCTTCTGGCGACGGTTGGGGCGACGGCACCATTCATAGGGCTATTCGGCACCGTCTGGGGAATCATGAACGCCTTCATCGAGATTGCAAAAGAGCAGAACACCAATCTTGCAGTGGTGGCTCCGGGCATCGCAGAGGCGTTGCTTGCCACGGGTCTCGGGCTTTTGGCCGCCATTCCAGCCGTAATCTTCTACAACAAGCTGTCGGCGGACTCCGACCGGATCGTCGCGAACTACGAAGCCTTCGCCGACGAGTTCGGCACGATCTTGTCGCGCGAGTTGGACGCCTGACATGGGCGCCGGTGTCATGCAGAAGGACGAAGGCGGCAGCCGGCGTCGCCGGCGTCGCCGGACACGACCGATGGCGGAAATCAACGTCACGCCGTTCGTCGACGTGATGCTTGTTCTCTTGATCATCTTCATGGTTGCCGCGCCGCTGCTTACCGTCGGCGTACCCGTGGAGCTGCCCAAGACCGCGGCGACCGCGCTGCCCGTCGAGCAAGAAGAGCCGCTGACCGTGACGCTGACGGCGGACGGCACGGTTCGGATCCAGACCACCGATACGCCGGAGGCGGAGCTGATCCCCAAGCTGCGTGCCGTGGCCGCAGAGCGGGATGGCGACAAGGTCTTCCTCCGCGCTGATGGGTCGATCCCTTATGAGAGGGTGATGCAGGTGATGGGGGCACTGAACGCCGGAGGGTTCTCCAACATCGGACTGGTAACGGATACAGGCGGGCCGCGGCTCGACGGACGCGACGGCTAAGGCGTTGACCGTCGGGTGGTATATCTCGGGGGTCGCGCACGGGGCCCTGTTCGCCGGATTGTTGTTCGGTGGTTGGTTCGCGCGTGATCCTTTGCCGCCCCTCGTCGTCGCGGATGTCACCGTCATCACGGAAGAGCAGTTCGCGGCGCTGACCCGTCCGGAGGAGGCGCCCGAAGTCACCACTGATGCCGCTGCGCCCCAAGCGCCGGTCGTCGATACAGCACCTGTCGCCCCGCCGGAACCGGAAGTGGCGCCAGAGACAGCAGAGGCGCCGACGCCGGAAACGCCAGAAGCTCCCGAGACGCCGCCTGAGGCGCCGCAACCTCTGCCCCAGAATGACATTGCCGCGGTCGTGGATGCACCGCCAGTTGTCGCGCCGCCCACATTGGACGTTGGCGCCGCGACCCAGGCTGTCGCGCCCGCCCCTGCGCCGCGGGTCGCACCCGAGATGGCCCCGCCGTCGCCGCCCGAGGCCGAAAGCGCTCCCGACGTCGTTGAAGAGACAGCGCCGTCGCCCGACGCCGATGAGGTGGCTCAAGAAACCGAAACCGCAGCGCCAGAAGAAGCCACGACTGAAATCGTCACCGAAGCGGAACAAAGCGAGCAGGCCCCGCAGCAGTCGATACGTCCCACGCGCCGTCCCGACCGACCGCTCCAACAGGCCGATGCGCCTGTCGAACAGACGCCGACTGAGACGGACGCTGCGGTTCAGGCGGCCCTTGATGCGGCAGCCCGAACCGCGTCGCGGCCGACCCCCTCGGGGCCGCCCCTGACCGGTGGGGAAAAGGATGCGCTTCGGATCGCGGTCCAGCAATGCTGGGTGGTGGATGTCGGGTCTCAATCGGCGAATGTGACCGTTACGGTTGGCGTGGACATGACGCCCGACGGAAAAGTGGTGGGCAACCAGGTGCGCCAGATTTCGGCCTCGGGCGGGGACGCGACGGCCCAACGCGCCGCGTTCGAAAAAGCGCGCCGCGCAATCCTTCGCTGCCAGGGAAGTGGCTTCCCACTTCCCCGTGACAAATACGATCAATGGCGTCAGATCGAAATGACCTTCAACCCGGATGGGATGCGGCTGAAATGACCTTGTTCAAACGCGTAATCGTTCTTCTGTTCCTGTTGCCCGGCATTGCCATGGCGCAGCAGGGACCGCTTCGGATCGAAATTACCGAAGGCGTGATCGAACCGCTGCCTTTTGCTTTGCCTGACTTCATTCCCGAGACACCGGGATCCGAGCAACTTGCCCGCGACATCAGTCAGGTGATCGCCGAAGATCTGGCTGGAACCGGATTGTTCCGTCAGATCCGTTCCGAAGCATTCATTGCGCGAGTCAGCAGTTTCGACGCACCGGTGCAATATGCCGATTGGAAGGCGATCAATGCGCAGGCGCTTGTGACCGGGGCCGTATCGCAGCAGGGGGGGCAAATCGCCGTAAAGTTCCGTCTTTTTGACGTGTTTTCGGATGCGCCGCTGGGCGAGGGGCTCCAACTGACCGGGGACGCCACCGATTGGCGCCGAATGGCGCACAAGGTGGCCGATCAGGTTTACAGCCGCATCACCGGCGAGAGTGGGTATTTCGACAGCCGCATCGTGTTCGTGTCGGAGACCGGACCGAAGAACGACCGGCAAAAGCGGCTGGCCGTGGCGGATTACGATGGCGCAAACGTTCAGTTCCTGACCGATGCCGCGTCGATCGTACTGGCGCCACGCTTTTCCCCGGACGGGAGCCGGGTGATCTACACGAGTTATGAGACGGGGTTCCCGAACATTTACGAGCTTTCGGTTGGTACCGTGCAGCGACGCCGGATCGATTTGCCAGCCGAAGCGATGACCTTTGCGCCCCGCTATGGCCCCGGTGGACAGACGGTGGTCTTCTCTCTGGCTCGAGGTGGCAACACCGACATTTATACATTGGACCTGAGCACAGGCGCGACGGCTCGCCTGACGTCGGCGCCTTCGATCGACACCGCGCCGTCGTTTTCCCCGGATGGCAGCCAGATTGTGTTCGAGAGTGACCGCTCGGGCAGCCAGCAGATCTACGTCATGCCCACGGGTGGCGGCGAACCGCGACGGATCAGCTTTGGCCCGGGCCGCTATGGAACCCCGGTTTGGTCGCCGCGCGGCGACTTGGTCGCCTTCACAAAACAGAATGAAGGCCGCTTTCACATTGGTGTGATGCGGACCGACGGATCCGAGGAACGATTGCTCACGGCCTCCTTCCTCGACGAAGGTCCGACATGGGCTCCGAACGGCCGCGTCATCATGTTCACGCGGGAAACAGCTGGGGCTCAGGGCGCTCCGGCGCTTTTTTCAGTGGACATCTCCGGCCGCAACCTCAAGCGCGTGCCCGTCCCCGGCGCCGCGTCAGATCCCGCGTGGTCACCGCTTCTTCCTTGATCGCGCGTTCCCAAATCACCCCAAGACTGCTAGACTGACCAAAACGAGCAGAAAAACAGGACAACGCCCATGAGCATTGCAAACAAGGCATTTGGCCTTCTGGCCGTGTGTGTCATCGCAGGCTGTTCGACGAATGCAGACCGGTTTGGCGACGCCGATGGCGCCCCAGGGACCGGATCGGAGCTTTCGAGCCTTGACGCCGCGGCCCAGGATCCGACTTCGCCGGTGTATTTCCAGCAAACGATCGGAGATCGCGTGCTGTTCATCGTCGACCAGTCGACGCTGACGCCCGAGGCCCAGTCGGTTCTGGCAGGACAGGCCCAATGGCTTGTCTCGAACCCGGAATATACAGCGATCATCGAAGGTCACGCCGACGAGCGCGGAACGCGGGAATACAACCTCGCGCTGGGTGATCGACGCGCGAACGCGGTGCAGGAGTATCTTGTATCGCGCGGCGTTGCGCCGGGCCGGCTTCGCACCGTCACTTACGGTAAGGAGCGTCCGCTTGAGATCTGTTCCGACGAGGCGTGCTATTCCCAGAACCGTCGGGCCGTGACGGTGATTGCCGCGGGGCTAGCGGGGTAATCCGATGATCCGCTTCGCGCTGTGTCTTTCTCTTTTTCTCGTGGCTGGTCCGGCGCTGACGCAGGACCGGGATCAAACTCTGGCGGACATTCGCCAAGAGCTGAACATTCTCTTTGTCGAGATCCAGAGACTAAAGCGGGAATTGTCGACGACAGGCGCGCCCCACTTGCAATTGGGCGGGACCGGCGCCCTTGAACGCATCGATTCCATGGAGCGTGAGCTGCAGCGGCTAACCGCCGCCACCGAAGAACTGACAAACCGGGTCGAACGGATTGTTCAGGATGGAACGAACCGCATCGGCGATCTCGAATTCCGTCTTGTCGAGCTCGAAGGCGGCGATATCAGCCAACTGGGAGAAACCACGACGCTGGGAGGAGAGCCGGCTTTGCCGGGTCTTGGGCAGCTTGCGGGGGCCGAAGCGACGCCGGAATCTGCGCCGTCAGCACCCGCGGCACAGCTTGCGGTGAGCGAACAGTCCGATTTCGACCGTGCAAAGGCGGCGTTTGATGCCGGCGACTTTAACGACGCGGCCATTCAGTTTGAGACGTTCACCGAGACCTATATCGGCGGACCGCTTTCGGGACAGGCCCATTTCTGGCGGGGAGAGGCACTCACGGCTATCGGAAACCCCGCCGGTGCCGCACGCGCGTTTCTCGAAAGCTTTTCCGGCGACCCCGACAGTGTTGTGGCGCCGGATGCTCTGCTAAGGCTGGGTCAATCGCTCGAAACACTCGGCCAGATCGAGGAGAGTTGCGTGATGCTGGAACAGGTCACCGTTCGTTTCCCGACCTCAAATGCCTCGCTCGAGGCGCAGGCGGCACGGGCAAGCCTCGGCTGCGTGTGACCGAGGCCGCCGACCGGCGCACCGAACGCCTACGTTCCGAAACTCGGCGCGCTGTGGTCGAGGGGCGCGTACAAGATCTGGCTGTTGCGGTATCCGGCGGCAGCGATTCCCTCGCCCTTCTGGACCTTATGCACGGCCATGCGCGCGAGGGTGACTTTCAACTCTCGGCAGTCACTGTCGACCACGGGCTCCGGCCGGAGGCGGCAGCCGAGGCACGGCATGTGGCTGCTTATTGCAGTACACGTGGTATTCCACACCAGACGCTCAGGTGGTCGGACTGGGATGGAACGGGCAATCTGCAGGCCGAAGCTCGTGAAGCACGTTATCGGCTCATCGCCAAATGGGCGCGCGACAGGGGCATCGGTGCCGTCGCACTAGGCCACACGGAGAATGATGTTGCCGAGACCTTTCTATTGCGATTGGCCCGGGGCGCTGGGATCGACGGCCTTGCGCGCATGCAGGATCGGTTTGAACGGAATGGTGTCATCTGGTTGCGCCCCTTGCTTGGCCAAACCAGAGACGCCTGTCGCACCTATCTCGAAGAACGAGGCGTAACATGGATCGAGGATCCGTCGAATGACGATCCGCGCTTCGACCGTGTCAAAGTACGCCAGACGCTGGCGGCACTTGAACCGCTTGGAATCGACGGGCCGGGTCTGGCTCGCACGGCCAATCACATATCCAAGGCTCGGCACGCGCTCGAACACTACGCCGCCCAAGAGGCCCGTCGCCTGACGAAATTTGAAGGAGGCGATCTTCTGGTGACGCGGAACCCGGTCCCGGCAGTTCCGCAAGAGATAGAGCGGCGCCTTGTGGTCGCCGGAATCCGCTTCGTATCCGGAGCAATTTATCCTCCGCGATCCGAGGCACTGAACGAGATGTTCGTTGCCCTGAATGCATACGGGAAAGGCACTCACACCCTGGGGGGTTGCTGTGTGACGCTGTTGCGTCCCGAAGGTCACCTGAACCAAACGCTTCGGATCACGCGGGAATGGAACGCGGTGAAGACGCTCAGGACACCAACTACCGAGGTCTGGGACCGCTGGCGCCTGGAAGGCCCTCATTCACCGGCCCTCGAGGTTCGAGCCTTGGGCCACGCGCTCGCCGAATGCCCGGATTGGCGCGCTCAGAGTGTCCCACGGGTGTCCCTTTTGGCGTCGCCTGCCGTATTCAAAGGAAGCACTCTGGTTTCGGCGCCGCTCGCGGGGCTGAAAAACGGCTGGATCGCACAATTGGCGTCGGGTCGCGATGATTTTGCCTTGTTTTTGATGGATCATTGAACATCCCGGCTATCCGTTTATCTTTAGCCGGTGCTTAGGGCCGTGTTGGCCCTGCCCCTGCAAATCAGGAGACCCCCCTTGGGAAACGCGCGTAACATTGCCTTCTGGGTTGTACTATTCCTGCTGATCCTGGCGCTCTTTAACCTCTTTTCCGGCGGCCAGTCGACGATGTCCTCTCGGTCGATCAGCTACTCGGAATTCGTCGAAGCGGTTGATTCGGGCGACGTCTCCGAGGTGACCCTTGACGGCGAGCGGGTCATGTTCCGCGGCAATGACGGCAATGATTACGTAACCATCCGGCCAGACGGCGCCGACATAACCGAGCGGCTGATCGAGCGCGGCGTCACGGTCAATGCTCGGCCTCAGGAACAGTCCGGGTTCACGACGATCCTGATGACGTTCCTGCCCTTCCTGATCCTGATCGGCGTCTGGATCTATTTCATGAACCGGATGCAGGGCGGCGGGCGCGGCGGCGCGATGGGCTTTGGCAAATCGCGGGCCAAGCTTCTGACAGAGAAACATGGCCGCGTCACTTTCGACGATGTCGCTGGCATCGACGAGGCGAAAGAAGAGCTTGAAGAAATCGTCGAGTTTCTTCGGAACCCGCAGAAGTTTTCCCGCCTGGGTGGCAAAATTCCAAAAGGCGCGCTGCTCGTGGGCCCTCCGGGCACCGGTAAGACGCTTCTGGCCCGGGCGATTGCGGGCGAAGCCGGCGTACCTTTCTTCACGATTTCTGGTTCCGACTTCGTCGAGATGTTCGTAGGCGTTGGCGCCAGCCGTGTGCGCGACATGTTCGAACAGGCCAAGAAGAACGCCCCCTGCATCGTATTCATCGACGAGATTGACGCCGTTGGTCGCTCGCGTGGCGTGGGCTACGGCGGCGGCAATGACGAGCGTGAGCAGACGCTGAACCAGCTTTTGGTCGAGATGGACGGGTTCGAAGCCAACGAAGGCATCATCATCGTGGCGGCGACGAACCGTCCCGACGTTCTCGATCCGGCGCTTCTCCGCCCAGGCCGTTTCGACCGTCAAGTTCAAGTGCCGAACCCTGACATCAAGGGGCGCGAGAAGATTTTGGGCGTGCACGCACGCAAGGTGCCGTTGGGCCCGGATGTGGACCTGCGCATCATCGCGCGGGGTACTCCGGGTTTCTCGGGCGCGGATCTGGCGAACCTGGTGAACGAAGCGGCTCTGATGGCGGCCCGAGTGGGCCGGCGTTTTGTCACCATGGAAGATTTTGAGAACGCCAAGGACAAGGTCATGATGGGGTCGGAGCGCCGATCAATGGTCATGACCGAAGACGAGAAGAAACTGACCGCATATCACGAGGCTGGCCACGCGGTTGTCGGGCTGAATGTTCCCCAGCATGATCCAATCCATAAGGCGACGATCATTCCGCGAGGCCGGGCGCTGGGCTTGGTTCTATCCTTGCCGGAGCGCGATCAACTCAGTGTGACCTACACCAAATACAAGTCCAAGATCGCCATGGCGATGGGCGGTAAGGTGGCCGAGGAACTGACCTTCGGGAAAGAAAACGTCACGTCTGGCGCGGCCTCGGACATCCAGCAGGTCACCAAGATTGCACGGGCCATGGTCACGCAGTTCGGATTCTCTGACGAACTGGGCAACATCGATTATGCCAACGAGCAGCAATCCTATCTCGGCTCCTATAATACTCCGGCCAACAACTCGCCGGAGACACAGGAGAAGATCGACGAGGAAGTGCGTAAGATTGTCGACGAAGGCTACGAGACGGCCAAACGAATCCTGACCGAGAAGTCGGACGATCTTCAGCGCCTTGCCGAAGGTTTGTTGGAATACGAAACGCTCACCGGTGACGAGATCACAAAGGTAATTGCCGGGCAGCCCCTGAACCGAGGCGATGACGAGGACGATACGCCGAGCCAAGGCAACGCTCCTTCGCTGACGGCCATTCCCAAAACGAAGCCGCGTGCAAAGCCTGCGGGCGACGACGGTGGGATGGAACCCGATCCCGCCTAGGCCGCACAACCTCTCGACAGGGAAACGCGGGGATGTATACCGTCCGGCTCCTATTCAAGAAGGAGCCGGAGAATGCCTGCGCTTGAACCCACCGACTACGTCGGCGAGATCACGTGGTTGGGCTATGTGCCGCACCGCGAGACACCTGAATTGCCAACCGTTTCGGTGGACTCGATCGCGCTTGGGTGGGACGGCATCCCGGGATCGATCCACGGCGGCGTGAACCGGCCGTCTTGCTCTCGCGTCCTTCCTCAGCACCCAAAGGGCACCGAGATCCGTAACGTGCGCCAGCTTTCATTGGTGTCCGAGGAAGAAATGGACGGGATCGCCGCAGATCTTGGACTCAAGGTCCTCGATCCCAAATGGCTGGGCGCATCGCTCGTACTTCGGGGCATTCCGGACTTCACCCATCTTCCCCCTTCGTCGCGGCTGCAAGCAGAGACAGGTGCCACTCTGACCGTGGACATGGAGAATCTGCCCTGCGGCTTTCCCGGAAAGACGATTGAGAAGTCCCGGCCGGGTCACGGAGCGGGATTTGAGGTGGCTGCGCGAAACCGTCGGGGCGTCACGGCTTGGGTTGAGCGGCCCGGCACGCTAGTCATCGGAGACACCCTGCGTCTTCACATTCCGCGCCAGCGGGGCTGGTCCCCCGAGGCGTGAATTTCCGTACCGGACGTTTCCGACGCGGAAATGTCGGAATTCGCGTTCCCGGCCCCGAGAACCGGGCGGATAGCCGTGGAAACGCTGAAAGCACTTGGATGGGAGGGCCCCATCGCCCACAACTCGGATATAGAGATTGCCCGAGAGGCGAAGAAGCGCCCCATACAAGACATCGGCGCCAAGCTCGGCATTATCGATTACGCCAATGAGCAGCAGTCGTACCTTGGCACCTATAACACGCCGTCGAACAATTCGCCGGATACTCAAGAGAAGATCGCCGCCGAGGTGCGGACGATCGTCGACGAAGGGTATGAGACCGCAAAGCAGATCCTCACCGAGAGGTACAACGATCTGCACCGGCTGGCCGAGGGTCCTCTTGATTACGAGACCCTAACGGGCGACGAAATCACCTATGTGATTGCAGGGAATCCCCTAAACCGTGCGACGACGAAGACGACACGCCAAGTCTGGGCTATGCGCCGTCCTTGACCGCGATCGCAAGACCAAGCCGCGTGCCAAGTCCGCGGGCGACGGCGGCGGCCGGGAGCCCGCTCTGGCATAGGCCGCGGCGACCAAGCCAAAGAAAGGCGCCGTCGCGTGCTTTTTTTGTGGGTTGTCACCTTCCGCATCCCCTTGTTTGGTCCCCATGGCCAGACCGGAGATGCCCCATGTCCCAGATAGCAGACACAGCCGATATTCTTGCCGCCCTCGGCGTGATCGATTAGCTCGCCTTTCTGGCCTAGGAGCTTCACCAATCCCGAAAGCAAGCAGAACTGGCGAACTGGCGGGACCAGTCGCAGGGACTGACCGATTTCATGGCGGCCACGAACGATCTCGCGCCTGCCGAGTTCGTGGAGCGTGGGCATGCCGACTACAGGCACTTTCAGCGGCCGAGCAACGGGTCTTCGTTCTTTATCTTGAGCAGGGCATTCACATCTACGGAAACTTCCTCAAGCACAACGAGGTGGTGCCGAAAAAGCTGGAGGGGCTTGAGAAGGCCATTGGAAACTCCCTGATCGATCTTCTGACGACACCGGGCGGCGCGGCATGGTGGGCCGAATGCAAGTTGCACGGGCGGTTCATGTCAGCAACCTACCAGGTGACGGACAAGTTTCTGGCGGCAGGGCGTCGTCCGACCGCGACAGAGGTATTCTGAGCGCTGCGGAATACGGTGGCATGCGACGATTCCAGCGCAGTTTATGTCGGTATTCTGATCAACCCGCTGTCCCATGGCGCGTATAGCCGGGTGGGACAGAACTAGGAGGGGGCGCCGCCGTGGCTCACAAATCCGACATCGAGATCGCGCGCGAGGCCCAAAAGCGGCCCATCCAGGAGATTGGCCAAAAGCTCGGCATCGGCGCCGACGATCTCGTGCCCTATGGTCACGACAAGGCCAAGCTGAGCCAAGGCTTCATCGACGGGGTGCAGGATCGCCCGAACGGGAAGCTTATCCTAGTCACGGCGATCAATCCGACACCTGCGGGCGAGGGCAAGACCACGACGACGGTGGGGCTTGGCGACGGGCTGAACAAGATCGGCAAGAACGCGGCGATCTGTATCCGCGAGGCCTCGCTTGGGCCAAACTTCGGGATGAAGGGCGGGGCCGCGGGGGGCGGCTATGCCCAGGTGGTGCCGATGGAGGACATGAACCTCCACTTCACCGGCGATTTCCACGCGATCACGGCAGCGCACAACCTTCTTTCGGCCATGATCGACAACCACATCTACTGGGGCAATGAGCTGGAGATCGACGAGCGCCGAGTGGCCTGGCGCCGGGTCCTCGACATGAACGACCGTGCTCTTCGCGATACCGTGACGTCGCTGGGCGGGGTTGCCAACGGTTTCCCGCGCCAGACTGGGTTTGATATCACAGTGGCTTCTGAAGTGATGGCAATTCTGTGCCTTGCCAAGGACCTTGCGGATCTCGAGAGGCGGCTGGGCGATATGATCGTCGCCTATCGTCGCGACCGCTCGCCCATCTATGCGCGCGACATCAAGGCAGACGGGGCGATGGCGGTCCTTCTGAAGGATGCAATGCAGCCCAATCTGGTCCAGACGCTGGAAAACAACCCGGCCTTCGTCCACGGCGGACCTTTCGCGAATATCGCGCACGGCTGCAATTCGGTCATCGCCACGACCACGGCCCTGAAACTCGCCGATTTTGTGGTGACCGAGGCGGGGTTCGGCGCGGATCTGGGCGCGGAAAAGTTCATGAACATCAAGTGCCGGAAGGCCGGGCTGGCACCTGACTGCGTGGTGCTGGTTGCCACGGTGCGCGCTATGAAGATGAACGGTGGGGTTGCAAAAGCCGATCTCGGAGCCGAGAACGTGGCGGCGGTGCAGGCTGGTTGTCCGAACCTTGGCCGTCATATCGAGAACGTCAAAAGCTTTGGCGTCCCGGTTGTTGTAGCGATCAATCACTTCGTGTCCGATACCGATGCCGAAGTCGCGGCGGTCAAGGATTATGTGGCCGATCAAGGGGCTGAGGCGATCCTCTGCAAGCATTGGGCCGAGGGATCGGCCGGCATGACCGATCTTGCGACTCGGGTGGCAGACATCGCCGAAAGCGGCCAAAGCCAGTTTGCGCCGCTTTATCCCGACGAGATGCCGCTCTTTTCCAAGATCGAGACCGTCGCAAAGCGCATCTATCGCGCCGACGAGGTGATTGCCGATAAGAAGATCCGGGATCAGCTTAAAGCATGGGAAGACGCGGGGTACGGGCACCTGCCCGTGTGCATGGCCAAGACGCAGTACTCATTTTCGACCGACCCAGGACTGCGCGGTGCCCCGACCGGTCATTCGGTGCCGGTCCGTGAGGTACGCCTGTCGGCGGGCGCCGGTTTCGTCGTGGCCATCTGTGGAGAGATCATGACGATGCCCGGCCTTCCGCGGGCTCCGGCAGCGGAGTCGATCCGGTTGAATGCCGATGGCGCGATCGAAGGATTGTTCTAGGCGTGTCGGCGCGCCGGACAAGAAACCGGAAGGAGAAAGCCCGTGGCAGCGACCATAATTGATGGGAAGGCCTTCGCGGCCGGTGTGCGCGCCCGGGTCGCAGATGGTGTTGCCGACCTCCGGGCAAGTTCCGGGACGACACCAGGACTGGCCGTGGTTCTTGTCGGTCAAGACCCAGCGAGCGAGGTTTATGTCCGCAACAAGGGCAAGGCCACCCGCGAAGTCGGGATGGCGTCATTCGAACACCGGTTGGATGTGACGACCCCAGAGGGCGAACTTCTGGACCTTATTCAGCAATTGAACGCGGACCCGGCCGTTCACGGTATCCTTTGTCAATTGCCGGTGCCCGCGCATATCGATGCCGAGAAGGTTATCAACGCCATCGCTCCCGAAAAGGACGTCGACGGTTTCCACATCCTGAATGTCGGCCGTCTGGGGACCGGGCAGGACGCCATGGTGCCGTGCACTCCACTGGGATGTCTGATGTTGCTGCGCGACCAACTCGGGACCCTTTCTGGAAAAGAAGCGGTGGTGATCGGCCGGTCCAACATCGTGGGCAAACCCATGGCCCAGTTGCTGCTGCGCGACAGCGCCACGGTGACCGTCGCGCATTCACGAACCGCCGACCTGCCCGGTGTGGTGCGTCGTGCCGATATCGTGGTGGCCGCCGTCGGGCGGCCGGAAATGGTGACCGGCGACTGGATCAAACCCGGCGCCGTCGTGATTGACGTGGGTATCAACCGCGTAGCCCTGCCGGATGGAAAGACGCGTCTGGTCGGAGATTGTGAATTCGAAAGCTGCGCCGCGGTGGCCGGTGCCATCACTCCGGTGCCGGGCGGCGTTGGGCCGATGACCATTGCCTGCCTGCTGGCCAACACCCTGACCGCCGCCTGCCGGCGAGACGGCTTGCCGGCGCCGGCTGGCCTGACCGCCTAGGCCGGATCCACAGGCACCATTGTGCCAAGCAGGGTCGCCACATGCCGCCCTGTCTCTGGACCCTCGGAAAACACGTCCGCGGCGACGATGACAAGGCGCCTACCGGGTTTCAGGACGCGGCCCATTGCAACCAACCGATCGCCGAGTGCTGGGGCCAACAAATTGATCTTCATTTCGGCCGTCATGACTTCGCGTCCGGGTGCCATGATGGATAGCGCTGCGTACCCCGCGGCGCTGTCACCCAGTGCAAAGGTCAAACCTGCATGGGCCGCCCCGTGTTGCTGAAGCACCGCCGATGTGATCGGCGCAGCCAGTGTGCAGGCGCCTTCGGCCAAATCCAGAAGTTTGCCGTCGAAGGTTTGGATCAGCGCCTGGCGGGCCAGGCTTGCCTCGATCCTGCTCCGAACTTCGGGCGAGATCGTCAAGCTGCACCTTGCCGTGCGCGGCCCTGTGGCATCGGAACCTGATGGCAGGACGCACCGGTCAGCGTCGCGAGGCCGCCCGAAGGAAAAAGCGATTGCAAGGCACGGTCGGTCCATCGCAGGCCGCCGGTGTAAGCGCCATAGGCCGGCATCACGAGGCGGTCGGCGTCTGAAAGAAAGCAGGGTCGCGAGATCTGCCGCCCCCGGGTGAGGATCACGGCCTTGGGGTGATAGTGCCCGGAAATCTCGGCGGATCCGCTAGCGTCGGCGATATGCCGGAAGACGAGGCCACCAATATGCTCTTCGCGCCGGTAGGTCCCCCCGAGATCGCCGGGAAGCGGATCGTGGTTCCCGGTGATCCAGATCCACCTGCGTCCCGCCTGAAGGCGGGCCAGCCAAAGACGTTCGTCGTCGCTCAGGCTTTCGGCCGCCGCCATGTCATCAAAACTGTCGCCGAGGCAGATCACGGTCTGCGGCCGAAGGGCGGTAACGTCTTCGTCCAGACGCCCGAGAGTATCTCGGGTCTCATAAGGTGGCAACAGCGTGCCTGATCGCCGGGCGATACGGTCGGATTTGCCAAGGTGCAGATCTGAGACGACCAAAATACCGAGGCTAGGCACGGAAAGCGCGCCCGACGGTCTGGGGCAGAGGGTCTGGCGGTTCAAAGTCAGTGTGTTCATGCTTCGTTCATGGCGTTCCGGCGTCGAGTTGGCAAGTTAGTATGGCACCCGCCAGGTCGGTTTTCCGGTCTCGGCGATCCCTGCCGCATCCATCAATTCCGCGACCTGGTCTTCCAGCAGCCTTTCTGTGGCGGCACCCTGGATCGGCACGCGGCCGGGTTCAAGAAAAAGCGGTGCGGCAAGCGGCGTGACCCGGTCCAAGACAATGTGGTCGATGCGACCCGCGGTACGAGCCAGCATCTCTTCGATGCGCCCGAAGTCCACCAGTCCCCGCAAGGCCTCTTCGCGCGTGATTTGCATCAGGAGATGTTCGGGATCGTACTTCAGGAGCGTATCGTAGAGGATATCCGACGAGAACGTCGCTTGCTTGCCCGTCTTGCGCTGACCGCCTGCGGTCCGGTCCAAGAGCCCGGCGATCGTCGCGGACGCTTTGAAAGTGCGTTTCATGACCGCGTTTCCGGCCAGCCATGTCTCGAACGCGCTGCGTAAGTCTTCGGCATTCAGCAAAGGCGCCGCGTCGGGGATCTGATCCAACCCCCAGATCAGGCAGGCATAGTCGGTGGATACGAAACCAAGCGGATTAAGTCCGGCCTCTTCCATACGTTGCGTGGCCAAAAGGCCAAGCGTCTGCATCGCGTTGCGCCCCGCAAACCCATAGATCACTGTGTTCGCACGCCCATCGTGAGGAAAGCTCTCGACCATCAGACGGTCCGCTTCGGGAAGCTTCGAGACCTGGCGTTGCAAAGCCAGCCAGTCAGCGGTGTGCTTTGGCAAGTCCGGCCAGTTCTCCTGGCGAAACATGCGCAGGATCCGACGGGACAGTTGGGTCGAGGTGGCGAACTTGGTTCCCATGAAAGTTGCGATTTTGGGCGGCTTGTCGGCGCGGCGCGTCACTTCGACCGTCATCTCGCGCAGGCCTTCATAGCGCACAACCTGACCACCGATCAGGAAGGTGTCGCCTTGCGTCAACGTCGCGGCAAAACCTTCTTCGATCTCGCCCAACGGACGTCCGCCGGCACGGTTCTTCATGCGGACTTTCAAGAGGTCGGTGTCCATGATCGTGCCAAGATTGCGACGGATATGGGCGGCCGCACGGGGATCGCGCAATTGCCACGTGCCATCGGCCTGCTGTTTCAGCCTCTGCCACCGGTCATAGGCGCGCAGGGCGTATCCCCCTGTCGCAACGAAATCGAGGCACGCGTCGAAATCCTCCCGTGACAGGTTGGTGTAGGCGCCGACGCTCCGAACCTCCGCATAAAGCGCTTCCGCGTCGAAACCGCCTGCCGCAGCGGTCACAAGAATGTGCTGGCAAAGAACGTCTCTGGGCCCGTCGCCTCGTGGATCACCGTCAAGATCATGTGCAAGGGCAGCCTCCAAAGCGGCCACACATTCCACTACTTCAAATCTATTGGCCGGAACCAACAGGGCCTTCGACGGAGCGTTATAGCGGTGGTTGGCGCGCCCGATCCGTTGAACAAGGCGTTTGACGTTCTTGGGCGCACCCATCTGGATCACTAGATCCACGTCACCCCAGTCAATCCCGAGATCGAGACTGCCCGTACAGACAATCGCTCGAAGCGCTCCGGCGACCATGGCGGCCTCGACCTTTTCGCGCTGTTCGCGGGCAAGGCTTCCATGATGGATCCCGATGGGCAGGTTTTCTTCGTTGGCGTGCCAGAGTGCATGGAAGAAAATCTCGGCCTGCGCGCGCGTGTTGTGAAAGATAAGAGTCGTCTTGTGCCGCCGCACCTGTTCGAGAACCGCGGGTATGGCGTATGTCCCGCCACCGCCGGACCATGGCGGTCGCTCTTCGGTTTCCAGCATTGAAATATCCGGCGCAGGACCCGGATCCGCATAGAGGATCGGGCAGGGGTCGGGATGGCGGGCAAGGATGCGGGCGATGGCCGCCGGATCCTCGACTGTTGCCGAAAGCCCGACCCGCCTCAGGCTTGGACACAGTCGCTGGAGGCGACCGAGGGCCAGCATTAATTGGTCTCCGCGCTTCGATTCCGCCAGAGCATGAATTTCGTCGACAACGACTCGCGACAGCCCCGCAAACATTCGCGGCGCGTCCTCGTACGAAAGCAACAGCGCCAAGGATTCCGGAGTTGTCAGAAGAATATGAGGCGGATCGGCCCGTTGCCGTTTTTTTTGGGTGGCCGACGTGTCGCCGGTACGGTCCTCGACCCGGATGGGCAACCCCATCTCGGCGATCGGTGTTCCGAGATTGCGCCGGATATCGGCGGCGAGCGCCTTTAGAGGTGAGACATAGATCGTGTGAAGCCCCTCATGCACACCGTCCTCCAGTTCGGCCAGACTGGGCAGAAACCCGGCAAGCGTCTTGCCGCCGCCCGTCGGCGCAATCAGCAAAAGTGAGGCCGCGCACGACTTCTGTGCCATTTCGATCTGATGGGGATGCGCGGTCCACCCTTTTGAGGCGAACCACCTGTTAAATCGGTCAGGAAGGTCCATGTGCGGAGCATAGCCGCCTGCGCGCCGGTGCCCAGCGTCCCTTCGCCTTGATTCAAATGCGCTGGGGGGCGGGGGCAACGCCCCCCGTTCGGTCGGCGCCGCTGGCGCCGAAAACCTAGCGGACGATCGCCTCGTCTTTGACGAACATGTTCGACCAGGCGCGATCGATCAGTTCCGGGCTCATCTGATATGGGATGCCCTCGAAATTGCAGATCGAGATCATTTGGTCGATCAGGAAGATCGGCTGATAGTTCGCGTAGATATTGTCGATCGTCGGGTACTTGTTCTTCATCAGATGAACGAGAGTGCCCTCGTCGATCGGCATCTTCCGTTTCCGCGCAACCATGGCAAAGATCTTCAGGTAGTCTTCCTGGTTCGGACCATCGATCTTGATCTTGAAGAAGATCCGCCGAAGCGCCGCCTTATCGAAGATCTCGTTTGGGTGGAAGTTGGTCGAGAAGATCACGAGCGTGTCGAAGGGCACTTCGAACTTCTCACCCGATTGCAATGCGAGGATATCCTTCGACTCTTCCAGCGGAACGATCCAGCGGTTGACCAGCGCCTGCGGTGGTTCCTCCTGTCGGCCAAGGTCGTCGACGATGAAGATGCCGCCGGTTGATTTCAGCTGCAGCGGCGCCTGGTAGGTCCGCGCTGTCGGGTTGTATACGAGGTCGAGCATGGACAACGACAACTCACCACCGGTGATCACAGTGGGCCGGTCACAGAGGACATACCGCGTGTCGAACCGGTTGGAGGTCCGGCGAAGCGCGTTCGGATCGTCTTCCTGCATCTGTGCCGCGGAGTGTACAATCGGGTCATAGACCGTGATGACCTGGCCCGCATATTCGACGCACCGCGGGATATAGATTTTGTCGCCGATGGCGTCGCGAATCCCGTTGGAGATTGAAGACTTACCGTTCCCCGGCGGCCCGTACATCAGGATCGAGCGTCCGGCACCAACCGCTGGGCCAAGGTGATCCAGAAGATCGTCGGGGAGAATTAGGTGACCCATCGCACCGGTCAGGGCGTCGCGGGTGATCTGGATGTTCCGGATCGACTGGCGCTTTACCTGTTCGGCATAGACCTGAAGCGGGACAGGCATCGCGCCGTAATATTCTGACTGGGAAAGTGCATCGAGGGCGCGGGCTTTACCGGCTTCAGTGAGCTGAAAGCCCATCTCGCCGCCGGAATTGGCATGAAGCGTGCCTGTTGCCTCGAGCAGGCGTTGAGACCGAGCCAGATCAACCAGCTCTTGCGTGACCGGCGTCGGCAGGCAAACCGCCCGGGCAATCTCAGTCACCATGTCCAGATTCTGGCGGAAAATCGTTTTCAGGAGAATATCGCGCATCAGCACGATCGGAAGGCGCATTTCCTCGAGCCGGCGCGGTGCCGGGGGTGCCATCACATTGCTTGTCTGAACGTTCATACCGTGTATTGCCCTTGCCCAAAACGATTGGTCCCGAGGTCTGGGCCTCGGGCGTTTCCAAGCGGAAAATGAACGTCTATTGTGGCCAAAAAATGGAACAGAGAGCACGATGAGCAGGCCGAGCGCTCTTGTTTTGGTGGGAATTTCCGGAGTTCTTTTGGCGATTGTCGTCGGACTCCAATTGTTGCCCGGTGCGCTTTACATGACGCGCCACGAAGGTGATGCCTTTCATCTGCTCGATATCCTCGGCCGGATCCAACTGGGCCAGCGATTGCACCACGAGATTGCCACGCCGATCGGCGGCTTGGCGTTTTGGCCGTTTCTGCCGCTCCTCGAGGCCGGACTGGGGGCAGGCCGGGCATTCGTTCTGGGTCAGGCGGCTGTCGGCATTCTGATCTTGGTGCCAAGTCTTTGGGTGGCGATGACCCGCCTCGAGCCCGGTTCGGCGATCGCCTTCGTTGTCTTGCAGGCAATCATGGTTACTGCACTGGCGTATGGTGGCGACCTCGCCCATGTCTCGGTTTCCATGCACTACAACCGCTGGGCATGGGCGCTGGCATCCGTGGCCGTTTTAATAGTCTGCCTACCGGGTCGGGCGACGCGATCAGATGTTGACGGCGTGATTTTGGGCCTCGTTGGCGCCGCGCTGCTTGTCCTCAAAGCCACCTATGCTGTGGCCTTGGGCCCGGCGCTGCTGATGGTCGCGATCGTAGTGCGCAAATGGGTGCTCATTTGCTGGGGCGCAGCCGGTTTCGGGTTAGGCGTCGTCTTGGTCACACTGTTGCTGGGTCCAGCCTACTGGCCAGCTTACTTCGGCGATTTGTGGACGGTTGCCGCTACCAGTGTCCGGCCATTTCCGGGGTTGCCACTGCCCGACATCCTGACTGCGCCGTCCCACGTGGCCGCGACCGCTTTGTTGCTTGCCGCAATTGTCGTGCTCCGGCGCTCCGGCGCATCCCATCTAGGTCTTGCGCTGTTTCTGCTGGCTCCGGCGTTCTTTTACATCACTTGGCAGAACTTCGGGAACGATCCTCTTTGGCTGGCTCCGGTCGCGCTCTTGCTCATTGGGCAGCGCACCAGCGTCAGCCGTATGATGGCTCTCGCCATGATGATAGTCGTGGCGCCACCAGTCGTCACCATGGCCACCAGTACCTTGCGCCATCTTGGTTCGGCTCCCGCAGATTACTCCGCCATCGTTCCTCAGGTCCCTATGCCGCGAGGCGGTTTTGAGGGCACGATCCCACGCGCCTTTACCGTCAATGGGCTGGCTGCGATGGACGGTCCTGACGGAGGCATCCCGCCAGGCGGCGTAGACCGCCCCCATGCGCGAGATTTTGCAGGCGAAAACGTGCCCGAGTGCCAGGTCGCCAGCGGCTATACCGCCTGGATGCTCGAGATTGAGCGCGGACTGGCCCAAGCAGAGATCTCGCGCGAAGACGGGATCTTTGTCGCGGATGTACTGTCGGCGATCTGGTTATATGGGCGGCGGGCCCCATTGATCGGCGGTGCTCCTTGGTACTATGGGGGTCTGCCCGGGCTTGAGGATGCGGATTATGTCCTCGTTCCCCTTTGTCCAATTCAACAGGTGGCGCGAAGTGCGGCGCTCGATGCGCTGGAGGAACGAAGGCTGCCACTGAGGAAGGTGGCAGAGACGAAACTGTTCCGGCTCTACGACATCACCCCCTGATCATCACGAGCCGAGCGCCACGCCGGCGATCAGGTAGAGGATCAGCGTCCCGCCCAGTGCGAACCCCATTGGGAACTTCTTGTGGGTCCAGCTCTTCCAGTCTGGGAATGCGCGCCGAATGGCCGGAATGGCACGGAAGATCCGGTGCGTGGCAAAGGCGGCAAGTAAAACGGCGGCAAACAGTGACAGAAGCGATATCGCGTCCGTTCGGTCAATGAACGGGGCCATAGCCGCCGCGAATTTGGCGTCTCCGGCGCCAATGCCAGCCTGCGCGAGCACGAAGCCAAAGATAAGGATCACCACGAAATGGGCATAGCGCCAGAGATACTCTGTCAAGGGCAATGCGACGATGCCGATCACCACGAAGACCGCCAGCAAGGCGACCACCGCCTTGTTGGGGATCTTCATGGATGACAGGTCGCTCCAAGCGACCCAAATGCAGACGGGAACCGCGAAAGGAAGAAACCAAAGAGCGGTCGCGGTCGAGATGGCAAGCATCGCGCCCGCGACTCCAGGATCAGTTCTGTACGTTTGCTTCGAGCGCTTCGAGACTGCGTGCCGCGGCCTCAAAGTACTGCGGGTGCGTGTCGATCGCATCCCGCAACAAGCCCTTGCCCGTTTCAATATCACCCTGTTTGATCGCCGAAAGGGCCGCGGTGTGAAGCAGTTGCGCGCGCTCAACCTGGTCCATCTCGACGATTGGAAGGTCGTATTTACGCTGGGCGCCCCTTGCCAGAACAAGGTTGTTCTTGGCGGTGAAGAGGGTGGAATCGTACGTGATTGCGCGATCAAAAAGAGCCTCGGCCGCGCCGTGTTCGCCGCGGGTCAGCTTGGAATAGCCCCAGTTGTTCAGGACGCTGGCAGGTGTGGTCGTCAGGCCCAAGGCGACTTCGTAGAAGCTGTCGGCCTTGTCCCACTCCTCGTTGCTGTCGGCGACCATCGCTTCCAGACGGTACCGGCGGTACGTCTCGTAGGTCGGCGGGATCAGATCCAACTCGGCTTCGGCGGCGTCCCATTCGCCGGTCCGGATCAGGGCATCGGCCAGACCGACACGATCTTGGTGCGCGGCTTCTTCGTGGTCGACGACCAGCTTCCAAACCGGAACGGCTTCGGCGGGACGGTTCGCGCGGACGAGCGATTTGGCCAACCCGCGCTGGATGTCGATGCGGTCCGGGTTTTCGGCAAGAGTTCGTTGAAAATAGGCGACACCGTCATTCGGGTCCGCTGTGGTCAGCATCAACTCGCTGAGGTCGGCACCGTCAATGGCATTGACGGTTTCGAGCGCGCGCTCGACTTCCGTCTCGGCACTGTTGTCACAAGCGGCAAGCGCGATAGCGCTGCCAAGGCAGATGGTCACGAGAATAGGGTGGCGCATGGTGCCTGCGTCCTTTTTTCTGCTCGAACCTTCGCTTATGGAGCGGGCAACAGGACGTATTCATCCGAGCCGCGACGCACCAATGCGAAATTGTTATCGCCGCCAGAGTACTCTGGATTTTCGAGTTTTTCGAGAGCCAAGGTGAGATTGTCGCGAATTTCGGCACTTTCGCCACTGTCGAGCGCAAAAGCCGTCCGGAATACGCGCTCGGCCTCACCGAAGTTGCCCTGTTCCATCAGCACAACCCCAAGGTTGTTCCATGCCGGGGCGAAAGACCCGTCTTTTGCGATGGCTTGACGCAGCACATCCTCGGCCTGTCCTAGGCGGCCCAACCGAAGGTTGGCCGAACCGAGGGCCGACAGGACATCCACTGTTAGTCCCTGTTCGCTGGCAGCACGGAGATAGGCATTGCGAGCCAGCTCATATTCTCCTGCTTCCATCAAGCGGTGACCCACGATCAGTCCATCTACAGCGTCGTCCGATTGCACTGGACCGGATGGCGGAAAGGGATTGTCCCGGGAATTGCCGAGTCCGCCCGTGCCATCACAGGCGGCCAGAGTGAGGATAAGTAGGGTCGGTCCGACCCGGAAAAACATCATGGACTGCCGCGGCCTCTTTCTTGGGGGCCGCGGCGTTCCCTTACAATCCGAAGTCGGCGTTCCCGAGCGTAACTGAAATCTCGTAGATCGAGGGGCCGATGAGGATGATCAGAAGCGGCGGCACCGTGAGCGTCATTGTCGCAAGTGTCATCTTCGTAGGCAACTTGTTTGCGGCTTCTTCGGCCCGCATAACACGCTTGTCCCTCATTTCGCCCGCGTAAACCCTAAGCGCTTCTGCAATCGACGTACCGAATTGCGACGATTGGATCAGCACGGTCACGAAGGATGAAACGTCCGGCACACCGGCGCGCTCGGACATGTCCCGCAGAACCTGCGTTTTGTCCTTACCGGCCTTCATTTCGTGACTGACGATCTCGAATTCTTCCGCAAGCGCCGGGTAGCCGGCCCGGATCTCGCCCGAGACGCGGTTGATGGACTGGTCTAGTGATTGACCCGCCTCAACGCAGACCAGCATCATATCAAGCGCATCGGGAAAACCGTTGGTGATTTCTTCCTGACGGGCTTCCTGGCGTCGTGTGACCCAGTACTTCGGCAACATGTAGCCGCAGACGCCCGGGATCAGAACCGAGAGGATCAGGGTCTGCGCTTCCGGTTCGCCCGTGGCGCTTTGTAAGACCGCATAAAGCGCGCCGGCAATCAGAAGGCCGATGCCCAGCACGAATTGCATGAAGTGATATGTGCGAACGGCGTTCTTCGACCGGTAGCCAGCTTGCAGAAGTTTCAGTTGGACCGCCGAATACTCTTCCTCGTCCTGGGGTTCGAGGAAGTTGGCATACTTCGCCAACTTGTCCTGCTTGTTACTTCCGCTGCGCAGAACCTGGCCTTTGTCCTTCTTTGCTTCCTGTCCCTTGCCTGGGCTCTTCAGCCTGTCGAGCGGATCCTCTTCCTTCCGCAAAAGGATCGGCAAGGTCAGGAGGATAAGGAACATCCCCAGCACGCCGACGATAAGCAAAGGGCCGAGTTCGCCGAAGCGGTCGGTCATGAAGCTGTTGATTTGTTCCAGCATGGCGCGATCCTCAGACTTTGATGTTCACCAGAGCCCGCATCACAAAGATGTTGGCCACGAGGAAACCTGCAACGACAAGACAGGCGGGGATGAAGTACTGGGTCCCTTTGACGTCGTCATAGTAGTTTGGTTCGACGACATTGATCCCGATCAGCGCCACCAGCGGGAAGACGCTGAGGAACATGCCCGACCATTTGGCTTCAGCCGTGATCGCTTTGACGCGGCGGAAAAGCTTGAACCGCGCGCGGATAACCTGCGCGAGCCCATGGAGAATTTCGGCCAGGTTACCACCAGATGTCTGTTGGATCGTCACGGCAACCGCAAGGAAGCGCAAATCCTGCATGTCGAGGCGTTCTGCCATCGCCTTGAGCGCCTCTCCCACATCGCGCCCATAGGCCGCTTCGTCCGAGATCACGCCCATTTCAGACCCCAACGGGTCGGCGACTTCTTTCGAAACGATAGAAAGCGCCGAGGAGAAGGGGTGCCCCACACGAAGACTGCGGACCATCAGTTCGACAGCGTCGGGCAGTTGTTCCTCGATCATGCCAAGGCGCTTCTTGGCTTTGTTGTCGACCCAGACGTAAACACCACCGACGCCCATGGCGAATGCAAGAAACAGACGCACGGGAAGCGCCGCGGTCGTCCCGATCGTAAGACCCAGAAACGCCACGACTGCCAGCACAAGCATCACGATGATCAGCTGTTGAGGTGTAAAGGCAATGTTGGCCTTCTGGGCTTTGTCGGCAAGTATCGCGTAAATCGGGATGGACCGCGTCTTCATGTGCTGGCCCATCTCCTTGCGGAGTTGTTCCAGGACCTGCTCGCGACCCGCGCCCTTTTCGAGCATCTCGAGGCGGCGATTGACGCGGTTATTCAGGCTGATCGATTTGCCGAAGATGACCAGGTAAAGGCCCTCGACGACGACGAGGACCGCAATGAAAATCAAGCCGTAGATTAGCGGCTCGGCTGAGATGTTCATGCGTGTTTACTCCGCCGCGAAAGGTTCGAAGATCGTTGCCGGAAGATCGTAGCCCCACATGCGGAAACGTTCGGAGAAGGCCGAGCGAATGCCAGATGCGGTGAAGTGGCCGATGATCTTGTTGTCCGGAGTGAGACCCACGCGTTGATAACGGAAGACCTCTTGCATCGAGATGACCTCGCCTTCCATGCCGGTGATCTCGGTGATCGACACCATGCGGCGCGACCCGTCCTGAAGTCGCGACGCCTGTACGACGAGGTTCACAGCCGAGGCGATCTGGGCGCGCACCGCCTTGATCGGCATTTCGATCCCGGCCATCGCGATCATGTTTTCAAGACGCGACGCGGCGTCTCGTGCCGAGTTTGCGTGGATCGTGGTCATCGACCCGTCGTGGCCGGTGTTCATGGCCTGCAGCATGTCGATAACTTCTTCGCCGCGGGTTTCCCCGACGATGATCCGGTCTGGACGCATCCGAAGTGCGTTTCGCAGACAATCTCGTTGGGATACCGCGCCCCGTCCTTCAACGTTTGCCGGTCGGCTTTCCATGCGTCCCACATGGGTCTGCTGTAGCTGAAGTTCGGCTGTATCCTCGATCGTCAGGATGCGCTCGGAATTGTCGATGAACGACGAAAGCGCGTTCAGCGTTGTCGTCTTACCGGAGCCGGTACCACCCGAAACGATGATGTTGAGGCGCGTTGCCACGGCCGCCTGAAGGTACGCAGCCATTTCTTCGGTGAAGGCGCCAAAGTTGACGAGATCGTCGACCCCGAGCTTGTCTTTCTTGAACTTACGAATGGAGACAAGGCTCCCGTCCACCGCGATGGGGGGGACCATGGCATTGAAACGCGAACCATCGCCGAGACGGGCGTCGACGTAGGGGTTCGATTCATCAACCCGCCGGCCAACGGCCGAAACGATCTTGTCGATGATCCGAAGAAGGTGCTTTTCGTCCTTGAAGTGCGTGTCGGTCAGCTGAAGCTTGCCCGCACGTTCGACGAAGACCTGATTGGGGCCGTTGACCAGAATATCGTTGACGTTCTCGTCTTTCAAAAGCGGCTCGAGCGGACCAAGACCGGTTACTTCGTCATAGAGCTCTTGGTTGAGCGTCGCACGCTCTTCCCGGTTCAGCACAACGCCCATCTCATCGAGGCGTTCGGCCGAGATGGAAACGATTTCTGCCCGCAGATCCTGTTCCGTCGCTGTTTCAAGGGCGGCGAGGTTCAGGTTGTCGAGAAGCGCCTTGTGCAGTTCAAGCTTGATCTCGCCCAAACGCTCCTTGCGCTTTTGTTCCTTGTCCATCGGCGCCGCCTGGGCAGGCTTCTTGGCACTGGTATCGGGCTTGCGTCGCGTCGCCGCGGGGGCCTGGACAGCGCCTGCTGCCGCATCGACCGGTTTCAGGTCAGGTTTGCCGCCCGGCTGCGGTCCGCCGCTTGGTTTCTTGTACTTAGAGAACACGAGATCACCCCTTCTCTAGCGCGTCGGTTTCAGCCACCGGCAGCTTCTGAAATGTTCAGTTCGTGAACCGACTTCGCGAGTTTTGCGATTTCCTTGCGGACCGGGCTTTTGGCCGCAGTTTCCGCAAGCGGAAGGCCATGATCGCAGGCCTGCATGATTTGCTTCCCGCCGTCCGGGACTTGGACCTCGATCTGGATGTCGAGGCTTTCACCCATCCGCTTGACCCGGCTCTTGCCATTCAGATCGGCAAATTTCGGGGCGCGGTTCAGGACGTAGCGCAGCTTCTCAAACGGAAGGTCTTCACCCTTCAGGGCACGGATCATCCGGAGCGTGTTCTGGGCTGACCGCATGTCGAGCTCGATGAGTGCGAAATAGACGTGGGAGGCGTTCAGAACGGTCTCGGTCCATTGCACCAGCGGGGTCGGCATATCGATGACAACGTAGTCAAAATTGGTGCGCGCGACCTCGATGATCCGTTCAACATCCTCTTGGGTGATGATGTCGAGCGGGAGCATCTCCGAAGGCGCGGTAAGGACATGGAGCTTTTCGTTGAATGTCAGCAGGGCCTGCATGAAGGCGTCGCTGTCCATAGACTCGGTGTCCTGAAGCAATTCGAACACCGCCTCACGGCGGGGCAGGTCCAGATAGGTCGAGGCCGACCCGAACTGCAGGTCGAAATCAATCAGGCAGACCCGCGGCGATTCATCCTTGGAAACTGTGGCAAGCTCCCAGGCGAGGTTCACGGCAAAGGTTGTCGATCCCGCGCCGCCGGCCAGCCCATGAACGGGCAGTACGACCCCATCCCGGTCACCGGTTGCTTTGATCGTCGCCGATCCATCCGCACGGGCCGGTGCGGCCGAAGCCTTTGGCTTACGCATCCGTTCGATCGCATCGTGGAGCGCGCCGTCCGGAAGCGGGTAGGGAACGAACTCTTCGGCGCCCAGCCGCAGCAACTGATGCAGGGCGATCGGGCTGACGTCTTCGGCGATGACCAGAACCTTGATGCTCTTGGTGACCGAGGTCTTGATGATGTCGGTAATCTGAGCGATGGAAGCTTCGTCTTCTTCATCAATGGCAATGGCCACGAATTCGAGGCTGTCGGACTCCGACTGGCTTATGAACGCCATCGCATCGTCGAACGACAGGTCGCCCCAGCTTTCTCCAAGTTCGGTTTCCATGTCCTCGATCAAAAGATCAAAATTCTGGACATCCCGGCTGATCGTGCACGCAACGATCGGTGCCGGTTCTGGCTGCAATGCCGCAGTGCTACTCATATGCCCTCACGTCCTTCCGTTACCGGGCGATCACGGTCTTCCTTGGGGATTCCACCAGCCAGAACCGTTCATGCCCGAGCGCACGATACTCAGAATCGTGCGCACCGCTCCTTCCCATGAAAATTGACGGGCAAAGTTGGCGACATTGAGGCTAAATAACCGTAATTATTCGTTCACTGGCGACCAATGGAAGCACAAAGGGCGGCCCTTGGGCCGCCCTTGAAAACAAACGATTTCTTTCTTTGATTAGCCGCCGCCTGCGGCCGCTTCGAGCGAGCTGAGACCAGCACCCGCATTCGGCGGAGCCTCGGCTGCACTCGGGACGTATTCGCGGAAGATCACCTCGGCGTATTTCCCGTTCAGGAGCGTCGGATGGTTCTGGACGAAGCCGGAAACTTCGGTGACCGTGCGGCGATTGCGGCGTTCTTCTGTCTGGCTGACAACGAGGGGCTGCGTCTCGCCAAAGCTGACCACCGCCTCAAGGCGACTGCGGCTGATGCCCTGCGAAACAAGGAAGCCAACAACCGTTTGCGCCCGCCGCAAGCCAAGCGACTGGTTGTAGGCGTTCGACCCGACTGCATCTGTATGACCGAAGACTTTGAACCGGACCTCCGGGAACTGTTTGATCCAAGTGGCCTGCCGCGCAAGGATCGAGCGGGCCTCTTGGTCGAGTGCGGTCGAGTTGAACGCGAAGTTGACCATTGTCGGCACTTCCGCGCTGAAGCGCTGGTTAAGATCGATCACGAACGAACGCTGACCTGTCTGGATCAGCACATTGTTCATGGTCGGGTTGCCGAAGGCGCCCTCGTCGAGCGACGCCCCAGCTTGCCGGTAGAACCCGGTGTCGGTGTCCCCACATGCCACCAGAGCAAGAGCGCTCGTGGCCGCAAGGATCATCTTGATACGCACAGTCATGTCTCTCACTCCATTACGTAGCCGTAGGACCCGTTGAAGTCTTGACGGGCCACCTCGCCAGCGGCGCCCTGTTGCGGCGTCGTGTTTCTACCGGGTCCCGTTGCGCCAAGCAGGAACAGTTCGCTCTCGGTCGGGATGCGGACCCGGTCGGTCGGAAGGGCCAGAGCTTCACCGCGGGTCGGTGTCACAAGGTGTGGCGTGACGATAACCACGAGTTCCGACTGCTGGCGTTCATAGTCCGTGCTGCGGAACAAGGCGCCCAGAACCGGAACATCGGCCAACCAAGGCACCTGGGTGATTGTGTCCTGGAAGTCGTCCTCGAGCAGACCGGAGATAGCGAAGCTTTCGCCGTCTCTCAGTTCCACAACTGTTTGAGTTTCACGACGACGGAAGCCGTTGATCGTAAAGCCACCGCTTTGGACGACAACCGTAGGGTCGAGATCCGAAACAGCCGCGACCAACTGAAGGTTGATGATGTCACGGTCGACGACCCGCGGAGTGAAGGTGAGTTCGATGCCAAAGGGTTTGAACTCGACCGAGATGCTGCCCTCGTCGTCGACCACCGGAACCGGGTACTCGCCACCAGCAAGGAAGCTGGCTTCCTGTCCGGAAAGCGCGACCAGGTTCGGTTCGCTCAACGTCCGCACAAGACCCTTGGTCTCAAGGGCCTGAAGGAGAACGTCAAAGGCGAGGTCGCCGATTTCGAAGCTGTCGAAGATCTGGCCGGCAACGCCTGCCTGGTCGATCAAGAGCGGTGTCAGGACTGCCGGAGTATTGGCATCCCCGTCCGCATCGACCCCTTCGAATTCAACACTGGGTCCGAGCGCCGCAACCGGTCCGTCGTCGCCGACGCTGATGTTTGTACCGGCGGTCAACGCTTTCGATATGGATCGCTGCATCTCTGCAAAGCGCACCTTCAGCATAACCTGCTGGGTTCCGCCGACCACCATCATGTTTGAGACCCGGCCCGGAGCATAACGTTCCGCCAGTTCCAGCGCCCGATCAAGCCGTGCGATCGATGACACGACGCCCGACAGCACAATACCGTCATTGGCGGTCCGCACTTCGATGTTTTCGCCGGGAAGGATCTGGCGAATTCGTTCTTTGAACTCGTCTGTGTCCGGGGTGACCTGCACCTCGACGTTGGTGATCAGACCACCATCCGGCCCAAGAAGGGTCAGTGTCGTCCGTCCCGGCGCCTTTCCGAGCACATAGATCGATCGATCCGACAGCGTCGAAATATCGGCGATGTTCGGGTTGGCGATCGAAAGCTCGGCAAACGGCATTTCGGCCGACACGACTACGGCCCTGTTCATCGGCACCCGAAGGGCGCTCGATGCCTGGCCAGTCTCGACGCGAAGCACCTCACCTTGGCCATAGGCGGCCGGAACACTGGCAACTGCTACGGCGAAGCCCGCAAGGGCCGCCTTAAGGAATCTATCGATTTTCATGTGACCTGCCTCTCCGATCACGCCTCATTTCGGGTCTTTGTCGCCCGTGATTGGCGCCACCATGCGGCATGTCCTGTTTTATTGCAAGAATCAGTGTGTTGGTGGCGCTATTTTATGTGGATAACCCGCAACACAGGTGAATGTCTTGCGGTTGGATCGATAAAGGCCCCCCAAATGAGGGGGGCCTTTGCGAAAATGTCTTTCGGATCAGTTGGTGCAGGGGATCGGGATTTCGACCAGTTCCGCGCCACGCCGCGTCCGGATTGTGCAGACCCGCTTCTCTTCGCGCTCGATCACCTCTTCGCGCTCGATGCCCAGGAGCACTCGCTGGTCAATCGAAACCTGTTCAGTTGTCGACTCGTCCTCGGCACCCACGAGCGAAAGCTGAAGTCGTCCTGTCGCTTGCGCCTGGGCCAGGGCAGCGACCTGAACCGGTGTCGCTTCGACGGTGACGGTCCGTGCGACGGTCGGGGCGCTGCGGTCCTCGTCGGCCGACTGGTCGACGGCGATCAGCTTGATGCCTGGCTGGATCAGTTGGGTCACTTCCCGCGAGCCAACTTCCTCGGCGTCGATTGCACCAGTCCAGTATACGTCGACACGGTCACCCGGCCGCAGGAAGCCCGAAACGCCCGAGGCAACGTCGACGCGCAGCGCAAATGCCCGCATGCCCGGTGCAAGCCGTGACGACACACCAGCATCCTCGCCGGGCTCTGTCACTTTCACCCGCAGGATCGCTTCGTCCTTTTCCATGGCGCGCAAGACAGTCCGGAGTTCGTTTGTACCTTGCGGGAAAATCTCCGCTTCTTCGTGGAAGGCGCCCTCGGGGATCGCATTCTCGGGCCAGTTGACGATGCGCAGGTCATCCAGCGCCAAACGTTCGCCATAGCGCACCGCACGCGTCACGACGTAGACGGGCTTGGTTGGCACGATTGCCTGCCGCGCCGCGCGTTCGCGTGCCAGTTCCGCTTGGTGCGCGTTGATGTAGTCCTGAGCCATATAGACCGCGAAACCCGCGAGCCCGAGCCCCAGCAACAGGACAAGACCAAATACCAATCGCATTACGTACCCTCTCAGTCGAACCGACGTTCGTGTTGTCCCTTATACTGCGCCTAATTGTGGCAATAGCGTGGACAGAACGCGGATAATTCCCACCATTTTAGAAGCCAAGCGACCAAATTCAGGGCCGGCCGAACGCAACGAGGGAACGCGATGAAGAAGGTGTGCCGAAGCGTGTGTGGCACTACTCCAGCAGCGATTCCTGATCCTCGACGTAGGCACCGATACCCGTCGATACGTCTGTGGCCGAGGCCGAGATCATCGCGACGATGGCGACGCCGAAACCGACCATGGCCGCTGTCAAAACAACCCAGTCTACGGTGATGGCCCCATCTTCCTTCTCAAGGAAACGTGTGAAGCGATTGATCATCGTACTCTCCGCATTACGCCCCTTCTTCACCGCCGTCTCTCCTCAGCGGTGCCCTCTAGGTTGTGTCGGATTGTGTCTTAACCATGGCAATTGCATGCCGCAGACGTGTGTTCTGGTCTGCATTGAAGGATAACCTGTTCTCGGATCCGCAACGCTCGACAATCCAGTAAACTGCCCGATATCCTGAAGCTACGGAAAAAGGCCACCCTAGGAGGTGGCCTTTCCGAAGGCCCGTCGACGAAGCGACGGGCGATCCTGAAGCGATTAGCCGCCGATCGGCTGGGTCGCAACTGCGTCCGAGATCAGGCCGCCGAGGGTTTCAGTACCACCGCGAACCGAAGCAAGCACGGCGATGCCGAGGCCAACGATAGCAGCAGTCAGAACAACCCAGTCAACCGTGACTGCGCCGTCTTCGTCCTTCGAGAAGGTCTTAGCAAGCTTGAAGAATTCCATTTGTCGTCTCCGTTCCATCTAACTCTGTTGCACTCCACCTTGGCCGGCATATGCGAGTGTCTCTCACTCTCTCGCTACCGCCTTGGTATGACGGCGATATGGCCGCTCAAAAGCGGCAAGAGTTAGGCGCATGTCGTACTATTTTGCAGACATGTAAGGATTCGTTCTTATTTTTGTTAATGCATTGTTTTATATAAGTATTTTCATGTTTTCGTACGGAAGTACGAGAGATTCTCGGGCCGCTTTGTGCGCGATTGATTGCGCCTCGGAGACAATCGTTCTTCATCAGGTGGCTTTGAGTTTCGCTTTCTGCGAAGTTCCAAATCCGGACGTTTGCACAGAAGAGGCCGTACCAGATGAGGCGAACCGCGCTTCTCGTGATAACCTTGTCGGCCATTGGCGCCAAGGCGCAAGAAAGACCGGATCCTCCGCCGTTTCAGGATTTTACATTCCGCAGGGTCGCGCCGCCTGCGAGCGATGGCGAACCAAGGATCAGGGTCCAAATCGGGCCCGAAACAGATGTGGTTGCGATTCCGGATGCCGCGCCGGAAGAGAGCCTGGGCGCGGCCGCGCTGCCGTTTGATTGGTTCTGGGCGACGGTGTCCCGAGATCTGGATGTGGACCCGGCCGAGCGGTTTCGTCGTGCAATGCAGGCGCTGACCGACGGAGCGGCCGCAGGACAGGGCGCAGCGCCCTCTTTGGACGATATGCGCCGGATTACCGAGACCTACCGTGCGGACCTCTTGGGGCTTACGGTGGGCACGGCGGTCTCACCAGCGCTCGCCGCGGCCGTTATCCATGCCGAGTCCTCGGGCAAGCCTGAGGCCGAGAGCAGCGCGGGAGCCGTCGGATTGATGCAGTTGATGCCCGAGACCGCGTCACGGTTTGAGGTCCAGGACCGGACGGACCCAACCCAGAACATCCGCGGCGGCGTAGCCTTTCTTGATGAATTGATGGGGGTCTTCGACCGCGATCCAATTCTGGTGCTTGCAGCTTACAATGCCGGCGAGACTGCCGTCCGCGAAAACGCGGGAGTGCCCCCGTATCCCGAAACGCTTGGATACGTTCCGAGGGTCCTTGCCGCGTGGAACGTTGCGCGGGCCTTGTGCGTGACACCCCCTGACCTGGTGACCGATGGGTGCGTCTTCATCGGCGGGTGACGGGGTCAGATCGACAGTTTCTTGAAGATCGGTTCTGGAACCAGACGGATGATCAGCATTACCCAGCGCCAGAAGAAGGGCGTGTAGAGCACGTTCTTTTCTTTGGACACCGCACGAAGGATGTCCTGCGCCACCGCGTCGGGTGAAGCGACCAGGAACATCCCCGGAAGCCCCCATGTCATCGCGGTGTCGACGAATCCGGGCTTGACGGTCACCACATGCACGCCTGAGCGGGCGAGACGGTTGCGAAGCCCGGAAAGATAGGTGTGGAAGCCCGCCTTGGTCGAGCCATACACGTAGTTTCCGACCCTGCCCCGGTCTCCTGCCACAGATCCCACACCGACAACGGCACCTGACCCGTGTGCCTCGAGCAAAGGCGCGAGCCGGTGAATCAATGTCGCCGGACCGGTGTAACTGTCGGCAATCGTGCCTGCGATCAATGCGGGATCTGCGTCGATCTCGGATTGCTCCGGCATGGACCCCACAAAGGCCGCAACGGAGAGTGGGCCGTCCACGCTGCCGGCTCTGGTGACGATCGCGTCAAAGCTCGTCGGATCACGCGCGTCGAACGGGATGGCTTCTGCCAATGGCGCCCCTCGTACTCGGCAATCCGCGGCTATCGCCGCGAGTTCCCCTCCATCTCTGCCCGCCAGCACTACGCTCTGCCCGCTCTCGGCAAGCCGTCGAGCAAGGGCCCGTGCCATCGAAGACGTGGCCCCAAGAATGATCCAAGTCGTGCTCATAATGTCTCTCTCAGCCGTAGGCGACGCACCAGATCGGTGGCAAGCCGCCCCTCGGGATCGACCGCGTCCACCTCTTCGGCCCAAGAAGCGCGTTCAGGGTACATGGTGTGAACCGCCGCCGCGGTCGCCAAACTGTCCTTGGCGAGGTAAATGCGGCCGCCAGCGTCAAGCGTTTCCGTTTCGAGAGCGGCGATCAGCCGTTCAGCGCTCTTGGTATTGGGCATGTCCACGGCCAGTGTGTACCCTTCCATGGGAAAGGACATGTAGCCGGCACGTCCGGGACCCATCCGCTTGAGAACTGCCAATGGCGAGGCCAGTCCCGCGCGCGCGACCCATTCCAGCATGGTACGCAGCGCATCAACCGAACCCGGCGGAACCACGCACTGGAACTGATGGAAGCCGCGCTTGCCATACAAGCGGTTCCAGTCCCGAATCTTGTCGAGTGGAAAGAAGAAATCCCTAATCGGCTTGACCACGGTGCGCCCTGAGGCCGGCACACGCCGCCAGTAGAGTGCGTTGAAGGAGCGGACGACGGGCGCGGACAACAGAAACGCTGGCGCATCCGCCGGCACGCCCTTGGCGCGCGCAGGTTTGGGTACAAGGCCAGCCGCAGTCTCGGCCTCTTCCAGAATCCCGCGGCCCAGATGGGTACCCGTGGCCGTGGCATCGATCCAACCGACGGAATACGTCGCCTCGGACTGGTCGAGAGCCGCCAGATGGTCGTCCCAGTTTGCGATCCGCCGTTCGGTCACAGTAACGATGTCGCCCTTGGCGCGCGTCAGCTGAAGGGTAAGGTCCGCAATCACGCCGGTTTGACCAAGGCCGCCCGCGGTTGCCTTGAACAATCGCTCGGTTCCGTCGGGTGTGATTTCGCGAACCCCGGACGGCGCCACCAGCGTTGCGTGGCGAACGTGCTGACCAAAAGATCCGGCACCGTGGTGGTTCTTGCCATGTACATCCATCGCCATGGCACCACCTGCAGTCGCATAGCCCGTGCCCGGCATCACAGGGGGAAGCCAGCCGAGGGGTGCGACGATCTCGGTCAACGTTCCGAGCGAAAGACCGCCTTCGATCGTGATGATGCCGGCCTCGGCATCAAAAGACAGCACCCGGTCAAGGCGCGACATGTCGATGGCCGCGCGCCCATTCACCAAGCACGCATCGCCGTAGGAGCGTCGATTGCCCAATGCCGGTGCGCCGGTTTCCGCCGCAATACGCTCAAGATGCGCGCGCCGCTCGGGACGGGTCATCTCTCCTTTGGCCCGAAGCGCCCGCCCCCAACCGGTGTAGTCCATCGATTTAAGTCGCATGACGCGCTGCCTGTGACCTGCGTTCAGCCATTGGAAACACCATGGCACCAAGGGCGATCGCGAACCAAAAAGTTGTGAGTCGAATGATTAGAGTCGCAGCGATCGCCACATCAAGACTTACGCCGTCAAGTGTCAGAAGCGCGATCATGGCCGCCTCTGCGCCGCCAACACCGCCGGGCGCGCCGGTCAGCCCGCCTGCGAGCGTGGCGAAGACGAAAATGGCAACGGCCATCCAAAACCCGATATCCGCCCCAAGCCAGACCAGAAGAAGCCAGAACGCCACGCCTTCGGCCATCCAGCCCACGATCCCAAGCGCAAGGGCAACTCCCATCGTCTTGGGATCCCGGAACGTCTCAAGTGATCGAGAGGCCGCCCTTACGCGCGCAAAAAGGCGTGGGAAGACACCGACCAGCCGATGCGCGAGCGTTGCGACGCCCCCAAGTAGCGCCGGATGGGTTACAACCACCGCAGCTGCGACGGCGAGAGCGACCAAGGGCACGGCGCCGGCAATCGCCGTGGCCGAAAGGCCAAGGGAAAGTGCGAGGATCAGCGCCATCGCGCCAAGATCCGCCGCCCGGTCGACGAGTACGAGGGGCGCCGTCCGTTCAAAGCTCCACCCAGTTTCACGACGAATCCAGCGCATCCGGATCAGTTCACCAACGCGGCCGGGCGTCACCGACATTGCGAACCCGCCCACGAAGTGACGGAGATCCTGCCCAATGCGGGTGCCAAGGCCCAACGTGCGCGCAAAGAGATGCCAGCGCAGCCCGCGAAACCCGTAATTCACGAGGCTGAGAAACAGAAGAAATACAAACTGCGCCAGAGACAGACGCAGCATTGCATCCCATGTATCCTGCCACCCGGTTGCGGCGGCAAGCGCGGCAAGTCCCGCACCCGTAAGCACGAGCAGCCCGATGATCACGAACAGATCGAAGCGGCCGCGCCCCTTGGGCGGCGTTGGGGTCTCTGGTGGGTCGCCCGATTTTGTGGCGCGACGGGACGTGTCGGAGACGGTCATGCTCATCGGCTGGGCGAGTAACTACGGATTGAGGCAACAATTAGGTTCCGCGGCATGGGCCGCCAGCCTTCGACTAGCTTTGAAAGACGTCGGCCCACTCCGGGTGACGGCGACGCATCGAGTTCACAAAAGGGCAAAGCGGAATGATCTTCACGCCTTCGGCGCGCGCGTCCGCGACCAGTCGTTCAACCAGCCTTAACCCGATGCCGCTTTGGCGGAGCGAGTCCGGCACTCCCGTGTGATCTGCGATGATCATCGTGGGCGAACTGATGGAATAGGTCAGTTCGGCCTCGACGCCGCTTTCTTCAAAGACGTACCGGCCCCGTGATCCGTCTACTTCGCGGCGAATTCCGTCATCACCCTCAGACAATTTTGGCCTCAGTCGCTGCGCGAATGTCATCCTCGGACACGTCCGGGGCCGTTTCGACAATCCGGAGGCCACCTTCGACCACATCGAGAACGCCCAGATTGGTGATAATGCGGTCAACGACACCTTTTCCGGTCAAGGGCAGTGTGCAGGCCGACAGAACTTTGCTTTCGCCACGCTTGTTCTGGTGATCCATGACCACGATGACGCGGCCCACGCCGGCAACAAGGTCCATCGCTCCGCCCATGCCTTTGACCAACTTGCCCGGGATCATCCAGTTGGCCAGATCTCCATTTTCGGCCACCTCCATGGCACCGAGGATCGCCGCTGCGATCTTGCCGCCGCGGATCATGCCGAAGGATGTCGCGCTGTCGAAATAAGCAGTGCGCTCTAGCTCGGTGATTGTTTGCTTGCCGGCATTGATCAGGTCTGGGTCTTCCTCGCCTTCGAATGGGAAAGGCCCCATGCCAAGCATGCCGTTCTCGGATTGCAGGGTGATATCCTTGTCGCCCACATAGTTGGCGACCAAGGTCGGGATACCAATCCCGAGATTCACGTACATCCCGTCCTGAAGCTCGGCCGCCGCACGCTCGGCCATTTGGTTTCTGTCCCAAGGCATCACGCGCCCTCCTTCTGGCGGACCGTCCGTTGTTCGATACGTTTCTCATGTTCGCCCTGGATAAGGCGATGAACATAGATGCCGGGAAGGTGGATCAGATCAGGGTCAAGGCTTCCGGTAGGAACGATTTCTTCCACTTCCATGACGCAGACCTTGCCGCACATGGCCGCCGGTGGATTGAAGTTGCGCGCAGTCTTGCGGAACACGGCGTTCCCGGTTTCGTCGGCTTTCCAAGCCTTGACGATCGACAGATCCGCGAAGATCCCTCGTTCGAGGACGAATTCCTCGCCATCGAAGTCCTTCGTCTCCTTTCCGTCGGCGATAACTGTTCCGACTCCGGTTTTCGTGTAGAAACCCGGGATTCCGCAGCCGCCGGCCCGCATGCGCTCGGCCAGCGTGCCTTGCGGGTTAAACTCGATCTCGAGTTCGCCTGACAGATACTGGCGCATGAACTCGTCATTTTCGCCAACATAGGACGACATCATCTTTTTGATCTGGCGGGTATCGAGCAGTTTACCCAATCCAAATCCATCCACGCCGCAATTGTTCGATGCCACGGTCAGACCCTTGACTCCGCTGGCCACGATCGCATCGATCAGCAACTCGGGGATGCCGCATAGACCAAAGCCTCCGGCGGCGATCAGCATGTCGTCCCGCAAGAGGCCGTCAAGCGCCTCGGATGCCGATCCGTAGACTTTCTGCATTCCGTTTCCCCCTTTCGGTGATGGGTCGGTTGTGCCGCGCGGCACGGTATCTGTCAACGCGGCGTGGGTAGGCTGGACCCAGCCCGACCGTTCGCTATTGTCGCGCCATCCGAACCACTTTTGCAGGCTCCGATCGTCCAATGTCCGCCCCTCTATCCGCGCATCGGCTTCACGGGATCCGTCCTGTGGGCGCCCCCTATGTGCTTGGCCGCTGGCACAAGGACCGGGCCAGCGGCCGGGGTCTTGCGATGGAGGCCCGTCTTTCGCTCAAGGCCATGCTCTCTCCGGGGCGTCCTATGCCTCAAAGATTTCTGATCCTCGGGCGGCCACGTTCGGGCTCGACGCTATTGACCCGCCTCCTTGATCAGGTTGACGGTATGCGCTGCGACGGCGAAATGCTGCACTTTTCCGTGGCCGCACCGATCCGGTTTCTGGACTTGGCGGCGCGGAACTCGGGTGCGGCAGTGTATGGATCCAAGCTTTTGACCTATCAGATGCTCGAGGTGCAGAAGCTTTCTGACCCAGAGGCGTTCCTGCGCAAGTTGCTGAACCGCGGGTATCGCCTCGTGCATCTGACGCGAAACACCTTCGATCAGGCGCTGTCCCTGTCCGTTGCGCAGGCTAGGGGAACGTACCACGCCTTGAAGGGAGAAGGGGGCGTGGAGCGCGCGGCGAATACGCTCGACCCCGACCTTTTTCTTCAGCAGGTGCGTTGGAACGACGCCACTCTCGACTACGAACGCGCTCTTTTGTCGGGTCTGCCGCATGACGTTATCGATTATGATCAGGACCTGGCGCGATCCGCTGTGCACCAAGCCACGGTGGATCGTATCTGCGGATGGTTCGGGTTACCCGAGACGCCTGTCGCGGCCGACCTCGATAGGGTTGGTGGCAAAGGCAAAGCCGGACCGAGCAACCTAGACGAGCTCACAGAGATCCTCGACCGCAACGGCTTTGGGCACCTCGTTCCGGCAGGCGAGACCTAGGCTGACTTCTTGGCCTTCGGTTTGGCTTTCGTCTTCCGACCGCCCTTTTTGGCGGCCTTTTCGTCGATCAGTGCAACAGCCATCTCCATCGTCACATCCGATGGGTCCACCTCTTTGGGAAGCGTCGCGTTGACCTTTTCCCATTTGACATAAGGGCCATAGCGGCCATCCATCACCACTACCGGCCCGCCGTTCTCAGGATGCTCGCCCAGTTCCTTTAACGGCGGAGTCGTCGTGCCGCGTCCTCCGCGCTTGGCGGCTTTCTTGGCGAGTTCCTCGACGGCCCGGTTCATTCCAATAGTAAAGACGTCGTCGACCTCGGCGAGGTTGGCGTATAACCGGCCATGTTTGACGTAGGGCCCGTACCGGCCGATGCCCGCTTCAATCACCTCGCCGTCGTCTGGATGTGGTCCGACTTCGCGCGGCAGACTGAGAAGCAGAAGCGCTTTCTCAAGCTCGATTTCTTCCGGTGACCAGCCTTTCGGAAGACTTGCACGCGGTGGCTTGGGCACGTCTTCGCTTGCTTCACCCCGTTGGACATAGGGGCCAAAGCGCCCGTTCATTACGCGGATTGTGTCGCCCTCATCTTCTCCAAGTATCTTCCCGTCGGGTCCGATGGCCGCGCCATCGTCCATGCCGGGCGGACCGAATGGACGGGTGAACCGGCATTCCGGGTAATTCGAGCATCCGATGAAAGCACCGCCAGACCGGGCTGTCCGCATCGACAAGCGCCCTGTTCCGCAATTGGGGCAAAGCCGCGGATCCGTTCCCTCTTCGTTTGGTGGGAAGAGATGTGGTTCGAGGACCTCGTTGATCTTCTCGAGAACGTCGGTGATCCGGAGTTCAGAAGTCTCGGCAAGGGCTGCCGTAAAGTCCTGCCAGAACCGTCGGAGCACCTCTTGCCAGTCCCGCGACCCCGATGTGATGTCATCAAGTTCGTCTTCGAGATTGGCTGTGAACTCATAACCAACGTATTTCCGAAAGTAATTTTCGAGAAACGCCGTGACCAGCCGCCCCTTATCCTCGGGAATCAGGCGGTTCTTGTCTTTGCGGACATAACCGCGTTCTTGGATCGTCGAGACGATCGAAGCATAGGTCGATGGGCGGCCGATCCCGAGCTCCTCCATCCGTTTGACAAGCGTGGCTTCTGTATAGCGGGGGGGTGGCTGCGTGAAATGCTGGTCGGGGGTGACAGATTGCTTGGTGGCGACTTCGCCTTCGGCAATCTGGGGCAGGCGCTTGTCGTCGTCATCCACGACCTGATCGTCGCGCCCTTCCTCATAGATCTTCAGGAAACCGTCGAACAAGACGACCTGGCCTGTCGCGCGTAAGACCACCTGACCGTCCGTGCTCGCAACATCCACGGTCGTGCGCTCAAGCCGTGCGGCTTCCATCTGGCTTGCGAGCGTCCGCTTCCAAATCAGATCATAGAGCTTCTTCTGATCCGGATCCGTGACTTTCAGACTGTCAATATCGGCGGACATGTCGGTTGGCCGGATGCATTCGTGGGCTTCCTGCGCATTCTTGGCCTTGTTCTTGTACATGCGCGGGCTGCCCGGAAGGTATTCGGCCCCGTATCTATCGCCAATGGCTTCGCGGGCGGCACTGACGGCTTCCGGGGCCATGTCGATGCCATCCGTACGCATGTAAGTAATGTAGCCGGCTTCATATAGCCTTTGTGCGGCGCTCATTGTTTGGCGTGCACCAAAGCCGAACTTCCGGCTCGCCTCCTGCTGAAGGGTTGAGGTCATGAATGGAGCAGACGGGTTGCGGTTCGCGGGTTTGGCTTCGACGGAACGCACGCTCAGGTCGCGACTCTTAATGGCTTGTACTGCCATTTCGGCTTTGGTTGCGGTCGCAATGTCGAACTTTTCAAGCTTCTCGCCACCGAGAACCGTAAGTCGTGCTTCGTAAGTCTGGCCGCGGGGCGTCACCAAGATCGCTTTGACCGTCCAGTATTCCTGTGGCCGGAATGCCTCAATCTCCATTTCGCGTTCGACGATGAGCCGCAGGCAGACCGATTGCACACGTCCGGCCGACTTGGCCCCGGGCAGCTTGCGCCAAAGAACCGGTGACAGATTGAAACCCACGAGATAATCGAGCGCCCGGCGGGCGAGGTAGGCTTCGACCAGATCCTGATCGACCTGGCGTGGGTTCTGCATCGCCTCGGTGACCGCGGATTTCGTGATCGCGTTGAAAACAACGCGGCTGACCGGCGTGTCTTTCTTGATGGCCTTGCGGTTGCGCAGCGCTTCTTCAAGATGCCAGCTGATCGCCTCGCCTTCACGATCCGGGTCGGTCGCAAGGATGAGCGATCCGTCCTCTTTCAACGCATCGGCGATCGCCTTCACATGTTTTTTCGAATCGCTCGCGATCTCCCATTTCATGTCGAACCCGTTGTCCGGGTCGACCGATCCGTCTTTCGGAGGCAGGTCGCGAACGTGTCCATAGGAGGCAAGAACGGTGTAGTCGGAGCCGAGATACTTGTTGATCGTCTTGGCTTTGGCCGGGGACTCGACAACGACGACGGGCATGAATGGTCCTTCTGGAATAAGCGCCAGGATCAGCGGCGCAACATGTGGGGTCGGTCTTAGCCTTGTCAACAGGGCCAAACACCTTCCGGACGGGATCGACCGCTGGAACGGGATAGGATGACGGCCCGTTTAGGCGCGCGAGACGAGTCCGCCAGCCTGTCGAAGGATCTTGCCGTCGAGTTCGAGTGCGACCAATTCTGGCGTGACGTCCTTTGCACAAAGGGCGAGGTCGCGGATCAACTGATCCTCGGCAATGGGGCTCGGGCCCAGCCGATCCAGGATGCGGCTATGCAACGCGGTCGTGTCGACAGGGACTGCCGCAACAGTCGGGGGTTCTGGCTCAACCTCTTGGGATTCTGTGCGCGCCAATCCCAAATGGTCGATAACGTCCTTGGCCGAGCGCACAAGAACCGCACCGTCTCGGATCAGCATGTTGCAACCTGAAGCCCGGGCGTCAAAGGGATGACCCGGGACAGCGAGCACGTCGCGCCCCTGATCGAGAGCGGTTCGCGCTGTGATGAGGCTTCCCGATTTTGCGGCCGCTTCGACCACGACAACAGCGTCAGCAAGACCCGAGATAATTCGGTTGCGCTGTGGAAAGTGGCGGGCCTGAGGCGCAAGATGCATCGGGGCCTCGCTGACCCTGCAGCCTTTTTCGCCGATTTCCTGGGCGAGGACCGCGTTCTCGGCAGGGTAGACCACGTCGACGCCTCCTGCCTGCACGGCGACCGTACCGGCGTCCAGCGCTGCAAGATGCGCGGCCGTATCGATCCCCCGCGCTAGGCCTGAAACGACAACAAAGCCGGTCTCCCCCAGCTCACGGCACAGCCGGCGCGCCATTCGCGTCCCAAGGCTTGAAGCGTTGCGCGCGCCCACCACCGCGATGCATGGGCGAGAGAGCAGTGCGGGTTCGCCGATCGTCCAAAGCAGAGGAGGCGGATCCGGCAGAGTATATAGCCGTGCAGGATAGTTCCGTCCGCCGAAGGCGAGCAGCTCCGCCCCTGCGCGCATTCCGGCCTGCAGTTCGTCCATTGCGGCGCGCCGGCTGCACGTTTCGTAGCGGTCCACCCCGGCAGCGCGCGCGATCTCCGGGAGCGCCTCCAGTGCCGCGCCTGCGGATCCATGTTCGGCCATCAGCCGGAAGAACGTGGAAATACCGACCCGCCGCGACCGCAAGAGACGAAGCCAGGACAGCTTATCTTCCTCGGTGAGGGGTGGGGTGAGGGGGGTGGGGAAGGGAGTTTCCTCCGCAGCCATCCTGGCTCCATCTGCTTGCAGGATCCGTTCTGGCCCGAGTCGGTTAACCCGCAGTAAATGCTTGCCCACCCCGGAGCATAGTATTTGTTTTGGCCGCGGCTACCGCGCGCTTCCGCCCACGGTCAGTCCGCCGATTAGCAAGGTGGGTTGACCGACCCCGACGGGCACCCACTGGCCATTTTTCCCGCAAGTACCAAGGCCCGGATCCAGCGACATGTCGTTGCCGATCGCCCGCACCTGGCCCAAGGCCGTGGGTCCGTCGCCGATCAGGGTTGCGCCCTTGACCGGCGCACCAACTTTGCCGTTCTTGACCCGATACGCCTCGGTGCATGAGAACACGAACTTTCCATTCGTAATGTCGACCTGCCCGCCGCCAAAACCGACAGCCCAGATCCCATCCTTCACGTCGGCCACGATGTCTTCAGGCGCCGTCTCACCGCCGAGCATATACGTATTTGTCATGCGCGGCATGGGTAGGTGCTGAAAACTCTCGCGCCGTCCGTTGCCGGTGGCCGGAACGCCCATCAGCCGGGCGTTCTGGCGATCCTGCATGTATCCCGTAAGGATTCCGTCCTCGATCAGCACCGTCTTGCCCGATGGCGTCCCTTCATCGTCCACGCTTATCGAGCCGCGGCGATCCGGGATCGTGCCATCGTCCAGAACTGTGACGCCCTTCGCGGCAACCTGCTTGCCCATTAAATCAGAAAACGCTGACGTCTTCTTGCGATTGAAATCGCCCTCAAGTCCGTGACCGACCGCCTCGTGCAGCAGGATACCCGGCCATCCCGGGCCAAGCGCCACATCCATGACGCCCGCCGGGGCGGGTTCAGCCTCCAAGTTGACAAGGGCAATGCGCAGCGCTTCTTGCGCTGCTTCCGCCCACGTGTTGCGCTCCATCAGGCCTTGAAGCCCGGTGCGTCCTCCGCCCGCCGCAAAGCCGCTTTCGCGCCGACCGTCCTGTTCGACAATGATGGACACCGTCAATTGGGCCATTGGTCGGACATCCGTCACGAGATGCCCTTCTGGGCGAAGAATCGCCACTTCTTGCAGTCCTGCCGAAAGCGTGGCCGAGACTTGGACCACGCGGGGGTCGAGCCCGCGCGCATATGTGTCAATCTCGGCCAGAACGTCGATCTTCTCGGCGAACACGGCGCCAGCCAAAGGATCTGCGTCCGTATATAGCCGACGGTTCGTTGGTACCGGCGGTTCCGCCATGGTCCCGCCGCCATCCCCCACTGCAACTCGGACGGCGTCCGCCGCGCGCCGAAGCGCCTGGTCCGAAAGTTCGGTCGAATGGGCGTAACCGGCAGTCTCGCCGCGGATAGCCCGCAATCCGAACCCTTCGGATGTGTCGTAGGACGCGGTCCGCACGCGTCCGTCATCAAAGGCAATGCGTTCGCGCCGGCTGCGCTCGGCGAACAGTTCCCCATCATCGGCCCCCGCAGTGGCCGTGCGCAAGAATCCCAAGGCATCCTCCTGGGCGATATGGGTCTCAAACGGGCGAAACGGGGCGGTCTCAGTCGGGGTGTCGGTCACCGAAAAACTCCTCTCCGCTGGCCATGGCTCAAGCGGCTCTTTGCCGCGCTTCGACGGCTTGTTGGATCTCCGGATATATGATCTGTACCGGGCCAAATACAACGGTGAGGCGCCAGACTGGCGGGCCGGTACCACGGCTTCGGCACAACAATTGCCTCACACCTGAGAAGGATCGAAGCATGCGCCTTCATGCACTTGTCTCTGCAGCGCTTCTTGGCATCGCCGGTGGCACGGCGGCTACCGCCCAAACTCTTCCCGAAAACCTTGAGATCATTGGTGCGCCCACAGATCGTGGTCTTGGCTTTCAGGCTGCGGCGACCAGCCTTGCGCGGGAACTCCAGGCGCTTGACGCGTTCCTTTTGGTGATTATTACCGCGATTTCGGTTTTCGTACTGGCACTCCTGGCGATTGTCATCGTTCGCTACAACAGCGGGTCCAATCCAAAGCCAAAGACCTTCACCCACAACACACCTCTCGAGGTGACGTGGACGCTGGTGCCGGTGGCGATCCTTGTCTTCATTGGGGCCTTCTCGCTTCCAGTCTTGTTCAGGCAGCAGGAAATCCCCGACGCCGACGTCACGATTAAGACTGTCGGATACCAGTGGTACTGGGGTTACGAGTATGTCGACCACGATTTCGGGTTCGACAGTTTCATGCTCGCCGAAGACGAACTTGAAGAGTTCGGTTACGGACCCGATGAGTACCGCCTTGCTACGGATACAGCGATGGTCGTGCCGACTGGCAAGACCATCGTCGTTCAAGTGACCGCGGCTGACGTGATCCATTCGTGGACTGTGCCATCGTTCGGCGTGAAGCAGGATGGGATCCCGGGCCGTCTGGCCGAGCTCTGGTTCACGGTCGACGAAGGCATGGAAGGCATCTATTTCGGCCAGTGCTCCGAACTGTGCGGCCAAGCTCACGCTTATATGCCGATCACGGTCAAGGCTGTCACGCAGGAAGAGTACGACGTCTGGCTCGACAGCGCGATCGAGGAATATGCTGGCACGCCTCGCACAATCTCCGTGGCTTCGGCGGAGTAAGCGCGGACCATGTCGAGTATCGACGCGATTCCCAATGAACACGAGGCAGGGTTTGGCGACTTCTTTGCGCTTCTGAAGCCGCGTGTCATGTCGCTGGTCGTATTTACCGCTTTTGTCGGCCTTGTGGTGGCGCCCGCGCCGGTACATCCCTTTTTGGCCTTCGTTTCGATCCTGTTTATCGCCGTTGGTGCCGGTGCCTCCGGGGCCCTGAACATGTGGTGGGATGCCGACATCGATGCCGTGATGCGTCGGACGCGCGGTCGGCCCGTCCCTGTCGGCCGTGTGGCGGGCGACGATGCGCTTGCCCTCGGGCTGGTCTTATCGGGGTTTGCTGTGGTCATGCTCTGGTTGGCCACGAATGCGGTGGCGGCGGGCTTGCTGGCCTTCACAATTTTCTTCTACGCCGTAATCTACACGATGTGGCTGAAGCGCTGGACGCCACAGAACATCGTGATTGGCGGAGCGGCGGGAGCTTTTCCCCCGATGATCGGGTGGAGTGTGGCGACAGGCGGTGTGGCGCTGGAAAGCGTTCTGATGTTCGCACTGATCTTCATGTGGACACCGCCGCATTTCTGGGCGCTCGCGCTGTTCATGCGGTCTGACTACGACGATGCCGGTGTGCCGATGCTGACTGTCACACATGGCCGCAAGGCGACGCGGGCACATGTCTTTGCATACACGGTCATTCTTGCGCCTATATCCGTTGCGCTGGCCCTTTCTTCTATCGGCGGCCCGGCGTCTCTGCTTGCCGCCATCGGCTTGAATGCCGTGTTCCTTTGGGGCGCTTGGTCGATCTGGCGCCGGAGCGAAGAGATGGCCGAACGGGATGACTACCGGGTCGAGAAGCGCTTCTTCCGCGTCTCGCTACTGTACCTTTTTCTTGCTTTTGGCGCCCTCTTGATCGACGCCGCACTACGGTCCTTGGGAGTGATCTGATGGCAATGCGCGTGACCCACGAACTGCACGATCGCCGGAAGGGCCGGAATGTCGGCCTTGCACTTGTGCTTGTCGGCTTCATCGGGATCATCTTCGGGTTGACCGTTGTAAAGGTGCGCCAGCTGGGCGGATTTGAGGGCTTTGATCATGTCGTACGCCCGCAGATGATCGAACAGGCGGGCCAATGACCACTTTGACAGATCCCAAGACGCGCACTGTGATCCGCTTGGTCGGCGTGGTCATCGCGATGGGTGCACTGGCTTGGGCCTCGGTCCCGTTATACGATTGGTTCTGCCGTGTGACAGGCTTTGGCGGTGCGACCGTCGTGGGCACCTCTGGCGAAATCGAGATCCTCGATCAGACGATCACGATCCGCTTCGATGCGTCCAAAGAACGCGACATGCCTTGGGAGTTTGCGCCTGTCGTGCGCGAGATGGAAATCCGGATCGGCGAGACCGGTCTCGCGTTCTACGAAGCCTACAACCCCACGGACCGTCCGGTTGCCGGAACGGCAACGTACAACGTGGCTCCGTTCTCGACCGGCGGGTTTTTTGCCAAGGTTGACTGCTTCTGCTTCGAAATGCAGGTGCTGGCGCCAGGTGAACGCGTGCAGATGCCCGTAACATTCTACGTCGATCCGGAAATCGTCGACGATGCCGACGCCAAGTGGGCCCGCAACATCACTCTGTCCTACACTTTCTATGAAACCGACCTGCCAGAGGATTTTGCCGTCCTTGACGCCGAGGTCGTGACTGACACCAACTAACCGCAGCCCGGGGAACCACCATGGCGCACGATAAGAACCACGACTACCACATTCTCACTCCGTCAATCTGGCCGTTTCTCGGCGCGGTCGGCGCCTTCGCCATGCTCTTCGGCGCGGTGCTTTGGATGCACGGGGTCACGCCATACCTGTTCCTCGCCGGTTTCGTTGCCGTGCTGTATGTCATGTTCGCGTGGTTCGCCGAGACCATCGCCGAGAATGCGCAGGGCGACCATACACCGGTCGTCCGTATCGGCCTTCGCTATGGTTTCCTGATGTTCATTATGTCCGAAGTCATGTTCTTCGCAGCATGGTTCTGGGCGTTCTTTAAGCATACGATCTATCCGATGAACGAATACTTGGGCTCGGGTTATGTTCCGCCAGAGTTCTACCAGGTGAACGCGTTCGAACTTCCATTGATTAATACCTTGGTGCTGCTCCTGTCGGGTTGTGCGGTGACGTGGGCGCATCACGCGCTGGTTCACAATGGAAACCGCAAGGACATCGAGTGGGGCTTGCTGATCGCCGTTCTCCTCGGAATCTTCTTCACCTTCCTTCAAGCCTACGAATACCGTTACCTGCTGGTCGAGCAGGACTGGACCTTCGGTGGTGACAAGTTCTTCTCGGCCTTCTTCATGGCTACAGGGTTCCACGGTCTTCACGTGATCATCGGAACGATCTTTCTGTTCGTTTGCTATCTACGTGTTCGCGCCGGCCACTTTACTGCCAATAACCATGTCGGGTTTGAAGCGGCGGCGTGGTACTGGCACTTTGTCGATGTGGTCTGGCTGTTCCTCTTCTTCGCCGTCTATCTCTGGGGCATCTGATTTAGGTATCCCTGCCGCCGGTGCCGGCGCTTGCTTCTAGAGTTCAAGGCGCGCGGCACCCCGCGCGCTTTTCCGTTGAAGGACACTGAACGTCGTGCACACGCGCCTGATAGGTACCCTCATTCTCGGCATCGGTGGACTAGCCATCCTCTTGAACCTTGGGTTCTGGCAGGTTCGGCGGCTGGAATGGAAGAACGCGGTTCTCGCCGATATTGACGCTCGCATGGGTGCCCAGCCCGCTGCCGTTCCCATTCAGGCCGATCCGGAGACTGACCGTTTTCGCCCGGTCGAGGCCACGGGTCTCTTCACGCCGGACGAAATCCGCGTTCTCGTTTCGGTCAAGGGGATCGGGGCCGCTTACCGCATCGTCTCGAGGTTCGAGACCGGCGAGCGAGCGATCTTGGTCGACCGCGGCTTCGTGCCCGACGGTCAGCAGGATAATCCCCGCCCCGAGGCTCTGGCGACGATTGCCGGAAATCTGCACTGGCCGGACGAGCGCTATTGGGACACGCCGGCAAATGATGTGGTTAACAATATCTGGTTTGCCCGCGACGTTCCGCAAATGGCGGAGGTGCTGGATGCCGAGCCGATCCTGGTCATCTTGAGCACGACATCCGAGGCGGATCCAGCCGTCACGCCACTGCCGCTCGATACTTCGGGCATCCCGAACGATCACTTCGAATATGCCGTTACCTGGTTTTCTCTCGCCGCAGTCTGGGCGGGGATGACAGTCTTCGCGCTCTGGCGTATCAGGCGGCGCGTGGACTGAGGAACCTCCCGAATGCGTTATATTTCGACACGCGGCAAAGCCGAACCGCTTGGCTTCGAGGACGCGATGCTGACCGGCCTTGCGCGAGATGGTGGATTGTACGTGCCCGAAACCATACCCGAGATGTCCACAGCGGACATCGCCGCGCTTGCCCCGCTGAGCTACGAGGAAACGGCGATCCGGGTTATGCACCCGTTTGTTGGCGACGCTTTCAGCGACAGCCAGTTCGCCGAGATCGTGTCGAAGTCCTATGCGCTTTTCGGTCATGCGGCGCGCGCGCCGCTGGTTCAGACCGGGCCCAATCAGCATCTGCTCGAGCTGTTCCACGGCCCGACGCTCGCCTTCAAAGACTTTGCCATGCAACTGATCGGGCAGTTGTTCCAGTCAACGCTGAAGCGGCGGGGAGAGACTGTCACGATTGTCGGGGCAACGTCTGGCGACACCGGTTCGGCGGCGATTGAGGCGTTCCGCGGTCTAGACGCCGTCGATGTGTTCGTAATGTATCCGCATGGCAGGGTGTCGGAGGTCCAGCGCCGCCAGATGACCACCCCGTCCGAGAGCAACGTGCACGCTTTGGCGGTCGCAGGGCACTTCGATGATTGTCAGGCTCGGCTGAAGGACATGTTCAACCATTTCGACTTTCGGGACGAAGTGCGGCTGGCCGGCGTCAATTCGATCAACTGGGCGCGTGTCCTTGCGCAGGTTGTCTACTACTTCGCTGCCGCTGTTTCACTTGGTGCGCCGCACCGACCGGTTTCCTTCACGGTACCAACCGGAAACTTCGGCGATATCTTTGCGGGTTACATCGCGCGGCGCATGGGCCTTCCGATTGAGACCCTCGTAATCGCCACGAACCAAAACGACATCCTTCACCGGACTCTCGAAACCGGTGCTTACACAAAGGCGGCAGTCGAGCCTTCGATCAGTCCGTCGATGGACATTCAGGTGTCGTCCAATTTCGAGCGCGCCTTGTTCGACGCCTACGACCGGGACGGCGCGGCGGTGGGACAGCTGATGTCGGAACTGGCCGAGACCGGCAGCTTTCCAGTTAGCCAAGGCGCGCTTGAGGCTTTGCGGACGACCTTTGCCTCAGGTCGGGCCAGCGAATCCGAGACAACCGAGACCATCCAGCGCATGTATGAGACGACCGGAGAGGTTCTCTGTCCTCACACGGCGGTCGGTGTGAAAGTTGCCGAGGAAGCCCGTGATCCCGGAGTTCCCATGGTGACATTGGCCACGGCTCATCCCGCCAAGTTTCCGGACGCGGTCGAAGGCGCCATTGGCATACGCCCACCCCTTCCCAACCGGATGGCGGACCTTTATGACCGATCGGAACGTATCACCGAGGTCGCCAATGACCTTGAAGCCCTCGAGAACCTAATCCGGGAGCGCCGCGCGCATTGAGCGTTGATCTGATCACCCTGCCCAACGGCTTTCGGATCGTAACCGAAACGATGCCCGGTCTGCATTCAGCCGCGCTCGGTATTTGGGTCGCGGCAGGAGGACGGCACGAGCGCCCGGATCAAAACGGGATCGCGCATTTTCTGGAACACATGGCGTTCAAGGGCACGGCGCGCCGGTCGGCCCTCGAAATCGCCGAGGCGATCGAAGATGTGGGCGGATACATCAACGCATATACCAGTCGCGAGATGACGGCGTATTATGCCCGCGTGCTTGAACCGGATGTGCCACTGGCGCTGGACGTTATCTCCGACATCGTCCTGAACCCGGCTTTCGATCCCCTCGAAATCGAAGTTGAGCGCCATGTAATCCTTCAGGAAATCGGTCAGGCATTGGATACGCCGGACGACATCATCTTCGACTGGTTGCAGGAGGTCGCGTTTCCTGGCCAGCCTCTTGGACGAACGATCCTGGGGCCCAGTGACCGCGTCAGCCGGTTCGGGCGCGCCGATCTGGCGGGGTTTGTGTCCGAGCGATATGCCCCTGATCAGATGGTCTTGTCGATAGCCGGCGCTTTCGATCGCGATGCTCTTGTCGCAGCCGCAACCGAGCTATTCGGAGGCCTTCCGCCGCATCCTACAGCCGAACCGGAACCGGCGGCCTTTGGGGGGGGCGAGCATCGGGTCAACAAGGCTCTGGAACAGGTTCATTTTGCCATGGCATTTGAGGCGCCTGGCTACCTAGATCCGGATGTCTACACGTCGCAGATCTTCTCGACTGCTTTTGGCGGGGGAATGTCGTCGCGCCTCTTTCAGGAGGCCCGGGAGAAGCGCGGGTTGTGCTACTCCGTCTTCGCGCAGTCGGGCTCATACCTCGACAGTGGTCTCACGACGATCTACGCCGGAACTGGCGCGGACGAGATCGCCGATCTGGCCAATCTTACAGTTGATGAGCTGAAGCGTGCTGTCGAAGATCTTTCCGAACCCGAGATCGCCCGCGCCCGAGCACAGATGAAGGCGGGCTTGTTGATGGGACTCGAGTCCCCGTCATCACGTGCAGAGCGGTTGGCGCGTCTTGTCGCGATTTGGGGCCGTGTTCCACCCATCGAGGAAACCATTGGCCGCATCGATGCGGTCACCGTTGGCGATGTCCGGCGCTTTGCCGAGCAGATGGTCGGCGGCCAGCAGGCCGCGCTCGCCCTGTACGGGCCAGTCGACCGTGCACCGGCCCTCGAGTCCTTGAAGGAACGGCTTGCCGCCTGATGCTGCTCCGTCGCCGGACACTCCGGATCGATACCGAACGTCTGATCCTTCGCCCGCCGACCCATGGGGACTTCAATCCTTGGGTCGCGCTGCGCCAGTCAAGCAGCGATTTCCTGATTCCTTGGGAACCTGCGCGTGCCACAGATCACCTGACGCGCCGCGCCTTCACAAACCGCGTTTACTGGGCGAGCCGATCGATCGGGCAGGGGAACGCACTGCCTCTCTTCATCTTCCGGCGCTCTGACGATGCGCTCTTGGGGGCGATCACTCTCGACAACATTCGCCGCGGGCCGGCCCAGGCCGGGACACTTGGCTACTGGATCGGGGCGTCCTATGCGCGCCAAGGCCATATGCGAGAAGCGATCACCGCTTTGGTTCATCACGCGTTCGAGCGTCTAGATCTTAGTCGGATCGAAGCTGCCTGCCTGGCAGAGAACGCGGCGTCGCGAGGTCTTCTCGAGAAGTGTGAGTTTAAGTACGAGGGCATCGCCCAAGCCTATCTTCAGATCAATGGGCGATGGCGGAACCACGTTCTTTACGCAAAACTGCGCACAGACCGGCGCGGACGATCAAATTCGGGCTGACCCGTTACACGGGCGTGCTACCCTTCCAAAAGGAGGCATGCCCATGATCAGATCTTTCGTGTTTCTTTGCGGCATCCTCGCCGCCCTTCCTTCGGCCGCTCAGGACAGACGGCCCAGCCATTGCATTGCAATCGCCGATGCTGCCCCGGGGATTGAATTCGTCCAGCATGTAAGTTTCCAAGAAGCGGTCGAACCCTTCTCGGTTCGGCTCACCTATATCGATCACGCCATGTTCCTGATCCAGACCGAAGGCGGGTTGAGCGCGGTGACCGACTATGCAGGGTTCATAGGCGTGACCGATTTCACCCCCGATGTCGTAACGATGAACAACTCGCATTCCACCCATTGGACGGCAGTTCCCGACCCCGGGATCCCGCATGTACTGGAGGGTTGGGGTTCGAGCGGAGAACCCGCGGATCACCACCTAGATCTGGGTGAAATGCTTGTGCGCAACGTGCCGACGGACGCACGCTCGGGATTCCAGCTTGGGGATCCAGCGCAGGGCACCGGTGTTCGTGTCGGCGGGAATTCGATCTTTGTGTTCGAGGCTGCGGGTCTTTGCATCGGCCATTTGGGTCATCTCCATCACAAGCCCGACGACGCACAATTCGCGGCCCTAGGGCGGCTCGATGTTGTTATGGCTCCGGTCGATGGTGGGTTCACGCTTGATCTCCCGACCATGATCGAAACCCTGAAACGGCTTCGCTCATCCGTGGTCATCCCGATGCACTGGTTCAGCGTCTCGTCGCTCGAGCGCTTCCTCGCAGGTATGGCAGACGAGTTCGACATCGATCGGGCGGGACCGAACAGTATCGAGGTTTCTCTTCGAACCCTCCCGGAAAGGCCTACCGTCGTTGTCATGCAGCCCCGCTTCCTTTCGTATCCAGAATAGCTTGCGGGTGGCCACCGTCTGACTGATGGTCGGCCTATGTTGAATGACGCCGATGAGGCGCTGGCCAAACGCCTGCGCACGCACTTACCAGACATTGCCTTTCGACAGCCACGTGAAGCGGATCATGAAGAGCCGCGCGGTCGCTGGCGTGGCCAGGTCGGCCTTCTGGTCCGCCCGGAAACACCGGGCGAGGTGGGGACGGTTCTTCGACTTGCCAATGAAGCCCGTGTTCCGGTGGTGGCGCGAGGCGGAGGTACTGGGCTGGTGGGTGGACAGACCATGCCAGAGGGTGCGCGCCCCATTCTCCTGTCTTTCGAGCGCATGACCCGGATCCGTGCGGCTGAGCCCGAGAACATGGCCATAATTGCCGAAGCTGGCGCCACGCTCGCCGATCTTCACAGCGCTGCTGAGTATGTTGGGGCGCTCTTCCCTTTGTCCTATGCCTCCGAAGCAACGGCCACGATCGGCGGGGCCCTTGCTGTCAATTCAGGTGGACTGAACGTCCTGCGCTATGGCACTGCCCGCGACCTCTGCCTTGGTCTTGAAGCGGTAATGGCCGACGGGCGGATTTACGAAGGGCTGAGCAGCCTTCGAAAGGACAACACGGGGTATGACCTGCGGCACCTCCTGATCGGATCAGAGGGCACGCTAGGTGTCATCACAGCCGCCACGGTGCGACTCTATCCAAAACCGGACCATATCGCGACCGCGCTTGTGGTCGTTCCCGATTCTGCTGCGGCACTCGACCTGCTCGCCCAAGCGCGGGAACGGTTCGGATCCATGATTTCGGCGTTTGAACTGATCTCGGGCATGGGGCTGTGCTTTTTAGACGAAACGGGTTTCGACTATCCCCGACCGTTCTCCGGTATTCCCGATTGGCTGGTCCTGATCGAGATCGGGGCGTTCGCTGGTGTCGATCCGGTGGAAGGCCTCGGAAATCTCTTCGAAGGCGCTTTGGCGAACCATCTGGTCACGGACGGTGTAATCGCCCAGTCAGAGGCGCAGCGGGCCGCATTTTGGTCGATCAGGGAAAACATCCCCGCCGCCAACCGCCGTATTGGCGCGGTCGCCAGCCATGACATTTCACTTCCGATCGGCACGATCCCGGATTTTCTGAGGGAGGCCGGAGACGCACTGTCACGAATTAAACCGCTCCGAATCAACGCGTTCGGGCATCTGGGGGACGGCAATCTGCACTACAACGCATTTCCTTTGCCTGGCGATTCTGGGGCTAGTTCATCAGAACTACGCACCCGAGTGACTGAAACAGTCCACGATCTTGTCCACAAGCTTGGCGGCAGCTTCAGTGCAGAACATGGTGTGGGCCGCGCCAAGACCGGAGATGTCGAGAAATACGGCGATCCGACGCGACTTGCCGCCATGCAGGCGATCAAGAAAGCCTTGGATCCAAACGGTATCCTGAACCCCGGAGCGGTCTTACGCGCTGGCGTCTAGGCGCCCTCGAATTCGCAGAGCGTGTGGACGTCCATACCGAGATCTTCAAGCAGCTTGCGACCTCCGAGTTCCGGCAGGTCGATGACGAAGGCACATCCGACAATGTTCCCCCCAAGTCGTTCGATCAATTTTATCCCCGCTTCCGCGGTGCCGCCGGTTGCCAAAAGATCGTCGACGACGAGGACCTTCTCCCCGGCCTGAATAGCGTCGTCGTGAACTTCGACAATCGCCTCGCCATATTCGAGCTTGTAGTCTTGGCTGATTGTTGTGCCGGGCAGCTTGCCCTTCTTGCGAATTGGAACGAAGCCCACTGACAGTTGATGCGCAACCGCGCCTCCAAGGATGAAACCGCGCGCCTCAAGGCCCACGACCTTGTCAATTTCTTCGCCTGCATAGGGGTGCAGAAGTTGGTCGATGCACATCCGGAACCCGCGCGGGTCGGCAAATAGGGTCGTCACATCCCGAAACATGATCCCTTCATGCGGGAAGTCGGCGATCGTCCGGACATAGTCCTTCACGGTCGGGCGCAGATGCTGCATGGGGAACCCTCCGATTGGCGCAACGCCGCCATCTCACGGCGTCGCATGCCACAACGCAAGGGTGAATGCCTTGTTAAGGGGCCGCACCGGCCTTGTGCGGTCATCACGCCACGGGGCCCCTCAGGGTCCCGTGCCATTCTATGTCTTGATCAGGCGCTGCGAAGGCTCCTGACCGTGCGGTAAAGCCCATCTGGAATCCATGTCAAATGTGGTTTCCGCCAGTTCATTTGGTCTCGGATGAGCATATTACGTGCGGTAAAAAGTGACATTGCTCTTTCCTTTCACATCTTGCCATTGCTAATGCTGTATGGCTTTTGGATATGTTATGTATATACATTGCATATCATCATTGTCAAGATCGTGGAAGAATGCCTGACAAGAAGAAGACTGCTAACAAGGATAGCCAACTCGTCCTGCGGCTCGACAAGGACGAACGGGACGCCTTTGTTCAACTCTGCAAAGACCTGGATACTTCGGCCGCGCGCGAGATACGCGCATTCATCCGTCGCTTCCTGAAAAAACACAAAGAGTAGGGCGCGCTAGACGAGAACCCGGCCCGCGACTGCATCAAGTTTCGCGACAAGTTCAGGATCACGCTGATCCGGAGCTGTAAGAACTGCAAAATCGAGCGCTCGGTCGCAGCCATGGGGGCAGGGCGCGCGTTCGGACCCGAGACGCTCCGGTAAACCTGCAATAAGTGACTTTGCCTTCTCGGCGTTTCCGGTCAGCGTTCGAATGATGTCTGTGACGTCAACTTCGCCATGGTCCGGGTGCCAGCTGTCATAGTCGGTAATCATTGCAACGGATGCGTAACAAAGCTCGGCTTCGCGAGCGAGCTTGGCTTCCGGCATGTTGGTCATTCCGATTACGTCACATCCCCAAACCTCGCGATACAGTTTTGACTCGGCCAGTGTCGAGAATTGCGGCCCTTCCATCGCAAGATAGGTACCGCCATCGTGCACGGTGATGCCGGCTTCGCGCGCCGCATCAAGACAGGCAGCCCCCAGCCGCGGACAGGTTGGATTCGCGACACTCACATGAGCGACGCATCCGGTGCCAAAAAAGGACTTCTCCCGAGCGAAGGTGCGGTCAATGAACTGATCAACGATCACGAAGTCCCCGGGTGCCATTTCTTCCCGGAAGGACCCACAGGCTGAAACAGAGATGACGTCCGTGACACCCAGCCGTTTCAAGGCATCAATATTGGCGCGGTATGGGACGGTCGTGGGTGAATGGACGTGGCCCCGACCATGCCGGGGCAGGAAGGCCATCTTCACTCCGTTAAGGACACCGACCTTGACCTGATCCGATGGTGATCCCCACGGGCTTTCGGTGCTCTGCCATTCCGCGCCCTCCAGTCCCTCTATCTCGTAGACGCCAGACCCGCCGATAACGCCGATCATCGTTTCCGTCATACCTGCCTCCATTGGCCGCGTGGCTCAGTTTGCCGCCTCATCCTGGAATTGCAATTGGGATCAATCACTCGCCGGGGCGCTTCAGGGAGAAGGTCTCGGTGATCCGTGAATAGTCCCGGTACCCCAAACGGGTCAGGGGCTGAAAGGTCGACACGTCAAACATGCCGTCGACCAGACAATCGTCGCGCAAATGCACACCGACCACCTCTCCAAAGACGACGAAATTCGAGGCGCCTTTCAATCGGATCACATCCGTCATTTGGCATTCCAGTGTCGCGGGCGCCTCGGCTACCCTAGAACAGGAGATCACCTCGCACGGCGCACGGGCAATGCCGGCCTTGTCAAACTCGTCGACTTCCCGGGGCCAAGGTCCCGAAGACACGTTCATCACATCTCGCATCGCGTACTCGACGACGTTCACGGCGAAAACGCCCGTATCCCGAATATTAGCAACGGTATCCTTGGTGTCGCCCTGATCGTCCTTGGTAGCGGTCGACGCAAACATGACCTGTGGGGGCACGTATGCGACCGCGTTGAAGAAGGAGTAGGGTGCAAGGTTTTCCGATCCGTCAGATCCGCGCGTCGAGATCCAACCGATTGGGCGTGGTGTGACCACTGCGTTGAAGGGATTATGGGGAAGGCCGTGGCCATCTTCTGGGCGGTAGAACATCTTGGGACCCTAGGTGGTTTGCCGCAGGCCTAGCCGCGTGCTAGGGCCGACGCCAGCCAAAAAGGGACAGGCACGAAGGCCGGGCCGTGAACATCGAACAGGAAACCGGCGACGATTACTGGGAGGTCGAAGCTCTCTTCGACCTCGCTTTCGCACCGGGCCGAGAGGCCCTGTCGTCGTACCGCCTGCGCGACGGAGCGGACCCAGTCGCAAAGCTCTGCCGGGTTGCACGCGATGACGAGGGAATCCTGGCGGCTGCGATCCGATACTGGCCAGTGAAAGTTGGCCAACTGCCGGCGCTTCTTCTCGGTCCTGTGGCCGTCCACCCAACACGCCAAGGCGAGGGTCTTGGCGGCTGGATCATCGAGGAGAGCCTCGATCACGCAACCGGTTGGGACCGTGTTCTCCTCGTGGGCGATGCACCCTATTACCGTCGCTTTGGGTTCATGCCACTGGCCGGCATTGATATGCCGCCGCCGACTAATCCGGCGCGGATACTCGGACGTGCACTGTCGGACGGCGCGTGGGACGGTGTCTCGGGCCCAGTTACCCGGTCATGAAACTCATTCGGCCGCGAACGAGCCCGACACGATCAGCATGCTGGCTCCGCTGCCATCTTCACGAGCGATGGCCTCGAAATCGCCCGAAACAAAGGACGACGCGGGCGCAAATCCTGTTAGGCGGGCTTCGAAGTGTTCGTTCGAGGAATCGGCCGTGAAGCGTTGACTGCCGAAAGCAATCGCAAGGCTCGTAACATCCACCGTCGTGCCGACGCCGAAGTTTCTTCCCAATCCACCCGCTTGAAGGACGACCTCGGTCACAACCGGGCAGCCAGCGGGGCTCGATGTCGAGAAGTTGACCGGGTTTACCGCTGTAATTGTGATCAGATAGTTCGCGTCGCCGGGGGCACCTGATTGGTTCACCGTTGGTTTTACACCATCGGCAAAGCTGACCGCCACGACACAAGGTGACGCGGTCAAAAGCGGTGCGATGTTCCGGGTGCCATTCTGGACCTCAGATATCAGTGTCGAGTCCGTGGGGGCGACCCGAAACTGAAAACTGAAAATCTGCGGAGCATCGATCTGACCGCAACTAACGAGGGCCGCTCCGGCCATGGCGAGCAAAAAACAACGTGCCATAAATGTTCTCTCGAATGCGTAGTTGATGCGAGAACCTAACACGCATCTGGCGTCAGTCTATTTCATCCGGTCTGCTTTTTTTCGAACCAGGACTGTTCGAAGATCATGCATGGCGAGCAAAAGGCGGTCCGTGATTTCGTCAAGCTGTTCCTCGGTGGCCTTGGATTGTGCCCATTGGGCCGTGAGGTTCAGGTGATCGACGGTCCGATGAATGTCGTCCAGATCGCGGCGCTGCAGATGTGCCCGGCGCTCTGTCATCCATGCTTCGATGGCCTCCATGTCCGCTGTACTAAGATCCCCGTCGCCATGAGCACGGATCTCGCCGTTGCGGATATTCACGACCGCGATCTGGTCCATCTCGATGCGTCGATGCCGGTTTTCGGTATCCACGCGGTAGACAGCGGCGCCGTTCTCCCGGACGCGAAAGAAGTAGTCTGGAAGATCCGTCGACATGGCCCTAGCTCAGCCCGTCGCAGAAACGCACGATCCTCGATATGCCATCCTTCAGCGTCTCGTCATCCGTTGCGTAGCTGATCCGGATATGTGGCGAGAGACCGAAAGCACCCCCAAAGACGAGCGCGACACCTTCTTCCTCGAGCAGGGCCATCGCGAAATCCTCGTCCGAGGAGATGGCGCGTCCGCCTGCGGATGTGGTTCCCATGCACCCTTCGATGGACGGATAGACGTAAAAGGCCCCTTGCGGGACAGGGCAAGAGATCCCCGGAATGGCGTTCAGGCTCGATACAACAAGGTCACGCCGCCGCTCGAACATCGCGGAATTGGGCGCGAGGAAATCCTGCGGCCCGGTTAGCGCTTCGACCGCTGCCCACTGACTAACCGAAGAGGGATTAGAAGTGGATTGAGACTGAATTTTACGCATGGCCCTAACAAGTTCCACTGGCCCGGCACCATATCCTAGACGCCAACCGGTCATTGCATATGCTTTGGACACACCATTCATGGTCAGGGTCCTCTCGAAGAGTCGCGGCTCGACCGCGGCTGGGGACCGGACCTTCAGGTTGCCGAAAGCAATGTGCTGATAAATGTCGTCGGCCAGTACCCACACATGCTCATGGCGCACCAGCACATCCGTCAGCCCACGAAGTTCGGCTTCGGAGTAGGCCGCACCGGTCGGGTTGGACGGAGAATTGTAAATGATCCACTTGGTCTGGTCGTTGATCGCGCTCTCAAGAGCACCGGGGGTCAGTTTGAAAACCGTCTCGATACCTGCAGGCACAATCACGGGCGTCCCTCCCGCGAGCCGCACCATGTCCGGGTAGCTCGGCCAGTAGGGTGCCGGCACGATCACTTCATCGCCGGGGTTCAGGGTTGCAACGAGCGCGTTGAAGATCACCTGCTTGCCGCCGCCCGACACGGTTACATTCTCGGGCGAATAGTCGAGCCCGTCTTCGCGATGGAACTTCTGGACGATGGCGGCTTTCAATTCCGGGATTCCATCTACAGCCGTGTACCGGGTCTCCCCCCGGTCGATCGCCGCCTTGGCCGCCTCGCGAACATTGGCGGGCGTGTCAAAATCCGGTTCGCCCGCCGCCAATGCAACAACATTTGCCCCGGCCGCCTTTAATTCCAGCGCCCGGCCCGACATCGCCATGGTCGGCGACGGCCGAACGCGATCCAATGTCGCGGAAAGAAAGGGCATAGTCGCCTCCGGTTGGAAAGAGCGGGCCTCTCGTCATATGATCTGTCGCATGCCCGATCAAGCCACCCATGATCTCACCGCCGAGCCTGCGAAGGATTGGTACTCGAACGAAACTGCCACATTTGGGGACCGACTTGCCGGTGCGCGTGAAGCCCTCGGGCTAAGTGACGAGGCGCTGGCCCGCAAGATTGGTGTCAAAGTGCGTACCCTACGGAACTGGGAACAGGACCTGTCTGAGCCCCGAGCCAACAAGTTGCAGATGCTCGCGGGTATTCTGAACGTCTCATTCCGCTGGCTTCTCACAGGGGAGGGCGAGGGGATCGAAGCGCCCGGAAGTGATGCTCCCCCGGAAGACATTGCGTCTCTCTTGCTTGATGTGCGCCAGATCAAGGGGCAACTGACACAGGCGGCCGAGCGACTTGGGATCATCGAGAAGCGCCTGCAGCAAAGCCTAAAACGGGCACCGGAATGATCACATCGGACGATCCGCGATTGCGCCGTCTCAACATCCGGTCTTGGCGGCGCGGGACCAAAGAAATGGACATGATCCTCGGTCCTTGGTCGGACGCGCATCTTGCCAATCTCGAGCCAGATGAGATCGATGCTTACGAAGCGCTGCTGGGCGAGAACGATCAGGATCTATATCTTTGGGTAAGCGGCCAAGCGCCCATACCCGATGCGCATTCCGGCCTGCTGAGCCATATCCGTGCCTTTGCGGAGTTGGGGCCAGACGCGAGCTGACCGTCGCTTTTAACAGAATTTTTGGGTATTTCGCGCAAACCAACCCGGCAATCATGCGCGGAGGCTCGAATGAGCATTCTTCAGCCGGTCATCCCAACGAAGCCCAAAGGTTTCATAGACTCGTATCTGGAAAGCCTTTCGCTTGTTGAACGGCTGCACAGGCTTCTGCTGGATGTGGTCAAAGACGATTTTGAACGGCTCGGGATTCTTGAGATCAACGCCGTTCAGGGCCTTCTGCTGTTCAACATCGGAGACAACGAAGTCACCGCAGGTGAGCTAAAGAGCCGCGGCTACTACCAGGGCTCGAATGTCTCGTACAACCTGAAGAAACTGGTCGAGATGGGGTATATGCACCATCAGCGTTGCCAGATAGACCGGCGCTCGGTCCGTGTGCGACTTACTGAGAAAGGCCAGGCCGTTCACAAGATTGTCCATGACCTTTTCGAACGCCACGCCAACGGGCTTATCGGGGCGGGCGCCGTTACTCAGGACGAGATGTCCGGCATCAATGCGGCGCTTCATCGGGTCGAACGCTACTGGTCCGACCAGATCCGGTACATCTATTAATCCGCAGCGATCACCAATGACCCGTATTGCCCATGCTGGCCCATGGTTCTTGCGCGGGCAGGGCGTCGCCTTTTTGCAATAGTTCGATGGATATGTTGTCGGGGGAGCGCACGAAGGCCATGTTGCCGTCTCGTGGCGGGCGATTGATCGTCACGCCGTTGTCCATCAGATGCTGGCATAGCGCGTAAATATCATCGACCAGAAAGGCCAGATGCCCGAAGTGGCGACTGTCCGAAGGCAGGCCCTCGTCACCGTCCCAGTTGAAGGTCAGCTCGACATTTCCCGTCGACGTTCCGTCAGGCGACATAAAGACATTCGTATAACGCCCCTTTTCACTTTCGGTGCGGCGGCGCTCGGACAGGCCAAGAAGCTCGTAAAAAGCGATGGTCTTGTCGAGATCCTCGACCCGCTGCATCGCATGATAGTACTCAATTCCCATGGATCTCCTCCGAAGGTCGGTATTTTTCCAGCGCCTCGCGCGGCCCGGGCGTTATGGCCGTTCGGCAAAGCGCATCGCGTGAAACCAACGTAACGGTGACGAAGCTGACGTAAAGCAAGAGATACCATGATCCGAGTTTCCCGGTGCTGACAAACTCCCGGGCGGCCTGCCCGGAATAAATCCAGGTTCCAGTGAATGTCCCCACGTTTTCTGCCACCCAGAGCGCGAAGGCGGACAACAACGCCGACACGGGCATCGGCATCCAGCGTGGGTCATGCCCGACATAGAACCAGACCCGTGTGCGCCAAAAGATCAGCACCGTAGCCGCAAACAGGCCGACCCGAATGTCCGGCAGGAAATGGTGCGCGAAAAAGTTTACATAGATCGCAGACGCTACCAGAGCGGCAAGCCAAAACGGCGGATACGGCGCGAACCGCATCTCAAACACGCGGATCGCCCGGGCAATGTAGCTTCCGACGCTGGCATACATGAAGCCCGAGAACAGGGGGACACCCCAGAATTTCAGGAGCGCATCCTCGGGATACGCCCATGATCCCGCTTGCACCTTGAAGACTTCCATCACCGTCCCGGTCAGATGGAAGAGCAGAATGACCTTGGCTTCGTCCCGGGTTTCCAGCCTGAGAACCAACATCACGACCTGCACCACAACCGCGAAAACGAACAGCGCATCGTACCGCGCGACAATCCAGTCTTCGTGCCAGATCGCCTTGCTTAGCAGGATCGCGACTAAAAAAGCGCCGCCAAACAGGCACGCCCAACCTTGTTTCAGTACGAACATGACAAATTCGGCGGGCGCGGGACGCATATGCCGCCGGACCCATGCCCCCATGGATCGTTCGAGCGCTCGTGTCCCCCAGTCAGCCATTCGGTTTTTTCCTGTGGATAGCCCAGATATAGCCGTTGCCCGGCGGCCAACCCCAGCATATCGTAAAGACCCGGCGGGAAACACCAGGTAAAACGAGGGCAGCATGAACCAGAGGGCGACCGACATGACCACCGAAGATCAAGACATCGCCGACATGCGCGCAACGTGGACGCAAACCCGCCGCGCCACGGCGTCCGGTATCGAAGCGCACCTCTACACGAAGATCCCAGTGCTCGACCACGGCCATGTTCGAGTCATCGATTACATGGGGGACGACGCCGCCATCGTGCAGGCCGCCCGGGTCAGCTATGGCAAGGGCACCAAGGCCGTGCAGAACGACGAGGGTCTGATCCGCTACCTCATGCGTCACTGGCACTCGACCCCGTTCGAGATGTGCGAAATTAAGCTCCACGTTAAGCTGCCGGTTTTCGTCGCGCGCCAATGGATCCGCCACCGGACGGCCAACGTGAACGAGTACTCTGCCCGCTACTCGATTCTTGACCGCGAATTTTACATCCCCTCACCTGAACACCTCGCTGCCCAGTCTACAGTGAACAATCAAGGGCGCGGCGCCGTGCTCGAAGGGGACGAGGCGCAACGTGTCCTCGATATCCTGCGCGACGACAGCATGCGCGCCTACGACCACTATGAAGAGATGCTCAGCCAAGATGGTCAGCAGGGCCTTGCCCGGGAACTCGCTCGCATGAACCTGCCCGCCAACATCTACACGCAGTGGTACTGGAAGACCGACCTCCACAATCTCTTCCACTTCCTCAGGCTGCGCGCTGACGCCCACGCTCAATACGAGATCCGTGCCTATGCCGACGCGATCTGCGATGTGGTCAAAGACTGGGTTCCGTTCGCCTGGGCGGCGTTCGAGGATTACCGAATGGGCGGTGCCACGCTGTCGGCCAAGGCCTTGGACTGTGTCCGCAGGATGCTGGCCGGCGAAGAGGTCACTCATGAAACGTCGGGTATGTCAAAGGGTGAGTGGCGGGAGTTTCAGGGCACGATCAAATCCTAGGGCGCCAATAACGGCGTAGCGGTCAGCCTTAAGTCACCGTCGAAGCAAATCGTGGCTTGCGACCGCGGTCTCAGAACCGGATTTCTTCCAGCCTTACCCCGCCGCGGGCCAGTTCGGCAGCATGAACCTCGACCTTGCCGACGACCTCGGGGTTCGCTGCTTCCCACGCCTTGAACTCACGGTAGCCGTCGAGAAGTTGCTCATAACGGGCGAGCGTGCCCGGGTCAGCCAGCTCAAAATCTTCCGTGAACCAGACCTTCACGCTTTCATATGCGTCGGTGCAGACCCGCACCTCGTCCGGGCCCAACGGGCGAAGCGCCGCTGCCGCGTCACAGGTGTAGTAGAGTGCCAATACCGATAGAAACTCTTCCATTGCCCAGATCCTTCTTTGCTTAGGACCGGGCGCGGAGAAGTGCCGGCCGATCCGCCAAACCCTCCCGCATGTGGTGTTCTTATGATTGAAGCCTAAGCCTGCTGGGGCGCTCGGGGGACGCAAAGTTGCTGCGCTGCGGCGTCACTCGGAGCGATTGCTCAAGTTCGAGGCAACAGAGCTTCACTTCGCCCAGATAATCGCGGGGATTGTGCGGAATCTCGTGCTGCAAAGGGCTTGCTTACTTTCGAAACCGGGAACGAAATCGAAACAACCGTCATATAAGTGTTACATTTCCAGGCTGAGTGTGCTATACGTTGTATATGCGTTACCTAATCCCCCTTCTCCTTCTCGGCGCGCCGGCTTCGGCATCGAACCCGATGGGAGAGGTGCTGTGCGCGCCGCGCGCAGACTTGGTAGAGAAGCTATCGGAGCGTTTTCAGTCTGTGCCGATGGGCCGGGGGATCCGCGGCCACGAGCAGGTGGTCGAAGTCTGGTCAAACCCACGGTCGGGTGACTGGACAATCGTTGTGGTCCACGCAACCGGACGCGCCTGTATCGTGGCCTTTGGCGAGAACTGGGAGTCCGCCAACGCAAATCCCGCCTAGGCAGGCATGGCGGACCGCCGGCATGCCGAGACGTGCCGGCGGTGGAATACGGTTCCCGCAAGAGACATCAAAGCGCTTGCAGGTCGCCCGCCATTTGACGCCCGTCGCGCCCTTCGATCAGCTCAAAGCTAACCTTCTGGTTGTCGGCAAGGCCCGTCATCCCCGCGCGCTCGACGGCCGAGATATGGACGAACACGTCCTTGCCGCCATCATCGGGGGCAATGAAACCATAGCCCTTGGTGGTGTTGAACCATTTCACGGTGCCCGTCGGCATGCCGCTTCTCCTTAAATTCCTTCGCCGCGGCCAAGCGGCGGTCTCCGCTGCAGCTACTGCGCCAAGGACATGCGCATTCCCTCAGTAAACCATCTGCAACCCTAGATAACATTGGGTCGCGTCACCCAAAGACAAGAGATCGGTCCGCCGTAATTATTGCGTTCTCAGCTGTCCGTGCGCCCGCTAAGAAGGCGATCCACGGAAAGCGGGCCTGCGCCTCTCAAGACCAGCACCAATAGCAGAAAGACCCAGAACGCACGTTGGTCGACGATCAACGCCGAGGGAAGGCCGTCGAACCAGCGCCCGATATCTGCGGCGCCAAGTCCATGGCCAACCACGTCGACCCAGCTTTGCACTGCGACGAAGCCGATCATCCCAAGCGCCGCGAGCCGCGTCAAAAGCCCGATCACGATCAGAATCGGCAGGATGACCTCTGCCCAGGTGCCGGCGATGACTACGAGATAGTGGAACGCGCCGAGCTGCGAAAAGTCGTACCCCGCAGCCTCTATAACACGCGGGAAGATTTGGATGTACGCGCCGTCTGATGGGCGAACCAAGCCGACAATGCCCTCGCCGAATTTCGTCTGTGCGGAATTCCAGTAATACACGAAAAGAGTGCCGGCGAAGATCAATCGCGCAAGCGTCGGAAGGACCGCGGGCGCGATACGCTCCAGCGGCGCAAAAAGCCGCTCTTGAATGGCAATGGGATTGGTCGTCATGGAACGATTCTCACTTTTGTGATTGCCTGTCCGGCGATCAGCGGCCCAAGAACCGCCGCCAGGTCGAAGTCTTCTGGGACGCCCTCGGACACCAAGGCGCTGCCCAAATTTGCGCCGTCCGCCAGGGCGCGGATGAATGGCGCGCCGCCCGGCGGCAGCGCGGAAATCTCAGGATCGAAACCGGGGCGCGTGATCAGGACCGTCTCGGCCCGCTGTTCGGGTTTTGGCGCACCAGCCTCGGTCGTAAAACGCCATACAGAATGAACCGGCCAAGGCGAAGCAACGATGCGCATAGCCGGCGCAAACTGAAGGCCCGACCGCATCAAGTCGTCCGGGGAAAGAGCGCCAAGAGCCTGTGAATCGGCTGGAACGGAATCTGAGGCGTGATATGCTTCGCGAAGGGCCAATTCAATCCGCGCGATGTCGGGCAGATATCCAATAGCGGACGTGGGGCCAAACGTAGCAAGAAATCCGGGCATCTCGTCGCCGTAGAACATCAATAGCGGCGAAACGGGCGGATGGGCGCGCAGAAACGCGCCCGCGAGCACCTTGAAATTTGCCTCCCCAACAAGCTTTCGCAGAACTGGAAACGCGGTCTCGAGCGCGTTGGAAAGGCTGGCGGCCACGTTGTTGCGATAAACGTCGAAGCGCTTCGAGGCTGGGCGCCCCTCCGGATCGCTCAGGCCTTCGGGAACCGGGGCGGATGGATCTAGAAGGGCGGTCCGAAAAGCGGTTTGGGTGACCGTCACGCCACTGCTCCTGCAAGCACGCGTTCGGCCCGCTGTGCTTCAGCGGCGAGCACGGACCACTCTGGCACATCGGTGTCCCATTCGATCAACGTAGGTCGGGGACCGCCGCTTCGGATCGTGTGTTCATAAAGTGCCCAGACTGGATCGACGACCGGTCGTCCGTGGCTGTCGATCAGCAACGGTGCACCAAGCTCGTCGGAATCTTCGTCATGCCCGCCAAGGTGGATTTCGCCGACATGAGCCAGCGGAAACGCATCAATGTAGTTGATCGGATCCGTTTTTTGATTGGTGGCTGACACAAAAACGTTGTTCACATCCAAGAGCAGACCACAGCCCGCCCGCCGGGCAATCTCGGACAGAAAATCTATTTCCGACATCTCTGTCTCATCAAAGACCAGATAAGTCGACGGGTTCTCAAGAAGCATCCTGCGACCGACCGTTTCTTGAACCTGGTCGATGTGATCGACAACCCTGGCAAGAGTGGTTTCGGTATACGGCAGAGGCAGGAGATCGTTCAAAAAAGACGTGTCATGTGTTGACCAGGCCAGATGCTCGGAAAAGCTCGCCGGGTTCAGCCATCCGACAAGATGCTTCAACCGCGCAAGATGTTCCGGATCAAGAGGGCCCTCGCCCCCGATCGACAACCCGACGCCGTGTACTGAAACCGCAAAGCGCTCGGCAAGGTGTCTAAGTTGCGCGATGGGGCGTCCGCCGTCACCCATGTAGTTTTCAGCGTGGACTTCGAGCCATGCCACCGGACCGGGGTCATCCATCACTGCGTCAAAATGCTGAGCCTTGTATCCGACACCGGGTCTGTTGGGCAGGTGATCGAAGCGGGGAAGGGATCCGTCTGGCATGGGAGCGTCTCGTCGGAGAATCCCCGGGATGTTATCACCCCGGGGATCAAATCACACGGCTTATGCCGGCAGGTCGCGGTCCAGTTCTTCAAGCGAACCGGCGCGCGGGGTGCCGTCGGCCATGGCTGGCAGTTCGATGTCGGCGCAGGTGCCAGCGTCAACAAGCGTCCAGGCGTTGCCCTGGTAGTCAACGGTCGACGTGCCGGCGCAGGTTGTTCCGGGGCCAGCGGCGCAATCGTTCTCGCCAGCAAGCGAAATGCCGAAGCACTTCTCTTTTGCCTGGGCGTTGGCCGGGGTCGAGATCGAAGCGGCGAGAGCGGCGGCAACGGCGCCCGCGACGGCGAGAGTCTTTGCAGTGTTCGACATGGATCAGGTCCTTTTCTTAGTCTCTTGTGCCGCGACGTGCGACGGCCAAAGTGCTAATCCGATGGTACAGTCTCTGGCCAATCACAGTCTTGTGGGCCAACGGCTTCGTGAAGTTTGCAACAACCGCCGGCCAGCAAAGTCCACCAAGTTCAATTCGTTAACACCCATTCAATGAAGAGGCGGGCAACCGCCTAGGCCGCTTCGACCCGGTCCGGGGCGACCGCTTCTTCGGCAAGCATGGAAACGATTTCTGACAGCGGAACGACCGACGTGGCCTTTTCGCCTAAGCGGCGGACTGTCACCGTGCGTTCATCCACTTCGCGTTGTCCGACGGCGAGGATGACCGGCACCTTGCCAACGGAGTGTTCGCGGACCTTATAATTGATCTTCTCGTTTCGGATGTCCGCCTCGGCCCGAAGACCGACCGCCGTCAGTGCGGCCACGACCTCGCCCACATAGGCATCTGCGTCCGACACGATCGAGGCAACCACGACTTGGCGAGGGGCAATCCAGAACGGCAACCTGCCCGCGTAGTTTTCGATCATGATCCCGATAAAGCGTTCAAAGGACCCAAGGATCGCGCGATGGAGCATGACAGGGCGGTGTTTCTCGCCATCCGAGCCGATATATGTGGCGTCCAGCCGCTCGGGCAGATTGAAATCCGCCTGAAAGGTCCCGCACTGCCATTCGCGTCCGATCGCATCGGTCAGTTTGAAGTCGAGCTTCGGGCCGTAGAACGCTCCTTCCCCGGGATCCACCTGAAAGTCGTTGCGGACCGACAGAATCGCCTTCTCAAGGGCGCTCTCGGCTTTGTCCCAGACCTCGTCGGATCCCACACGAACTTCCGGGCGGGTCGAAAGCTTGATGTCGAATTTCGGGAACCCGGTATCCCGATACACCTTTGAAAGCAGATCGATAAAGCCGGCGCATTCCGCCTCGATCTGATCCTCGGTGCAGAAGATATGTGCGTCGTCCTGGGTAAAGCCACGGACACGCATCAATCCGTGCAGCGCGCCATGCGCTTCATACCGGTGGCAAGACCCAAACTCGGACAGCCTCAAAGGGAGGTCACGATAAGACTTCAGCCCTTGATTGAAGATCTGCACGTGACCTGGGCAGTTCATGGGTTTCAGCGCGTTGGTGCGTTTCTCGTTGGCATGTTCTTCATCGATTTCGGTGGTGAACATGTTTTCGCGGTACTTGTCCCAGTGGCCGGACTTTTCCCATAGCTTTCGGTCGATGACCTGCGGGGTCTTTATTTCCTGATACCCCGCGGCGGTCAGCCTCCGCCGCATATAGTCCTCCATCTGCCTGACAATGGTCCAACCGTTCGGGTGCCAGAAGACCATTCCTGGCGCCTCTTCCTGGAAATGAAACAGTTCCATCTCTCGCCCGAGACGGCGGTGGTCCCGCTTCTCCGCTTCTTCGAGAAAGGTCAGATAGTCTTTGAGGTCATTTCGGTTTTTGAAGGCAACGCCATAGATCCGCTGCAGCATGGGCCGGTTTGAATCACCTCGCCAATAAGCGCCCGCAACGCTCATAAGCTTGAAGGCATCCGCCGGCACCTGACCGGTATGCTGGAAGTGCGGGCCACGGCACAGATCCTGCCAATCGCCATGCCAGTACATGCGGATCGGATCACCTTCCGGGATCGCCTCGACAAGCTCGACCTTGTAGGGCTCGTGGGCCTTTTTGTAGTGCAGGATCGCATCGTCACGCGACCACAGCTCGGTCCGGACCGGCTCGCGCGCGTTGATGATCTCCTTCATCTTTTTTTCGATTACCCCGAGATCTTCCGGGGTGAAGGGCTCTGCACGATCAAAATCGTAGTACCATCCGTTCTGGATGACAGGGCCAATAGTCACTTGCACTTCGGGCCAGATCTCCTGCACCGCACGGGCCATGATGTGTGCAAGGTCATGGCGGATCAGCTCCAGCGCCTCCGCGTTATCCTTCATTGTGTGGATTGCAATCTTGGCGTCTGTATCGATGGGCCATTGAAGATCCCAGTGCGCGCCGTCGACGCTTGCAGAGATGGCGGATTTCGCGAGGCTCTTCGAAATGCTCTCGGCAACGTTGGCAGGGGTTACGCCGGCGTCGTACGCGCGCACATTACCATCGGGAAAGGTCAGGGAAATCTGGGGCATTGGCCCATCTCCTCGTCAGTTTGGCGCCCACGGAACGCCCGGTTGCGGGTATGTGTAGGGGTATGTGACGTCGCTGACGAAAAAGGTCAAGCCACGGGTCTGCTGCTGTGGCCCCGGTCGAAGATCACGTTGCTTGTCACAATCCGCCCGAAGGCGGTGATCGTGCTCAAGAAACCAGCGCCGGAGGACCCTGGTCTTTGAAGTGCCTCTGATGTCGGATTAGTTGTCCAGACATGTCAAAGCCGGGAAATTTGCCAGATATCGCATTATCGGTACGCCAACCTTGGGCCTGGGCCATTGTCGCCGGGCACAAAGTGATCGAGAATCGATCGCTGGCGTCGATCCGCGCGGGCGGCATGACTTGTCGCCGAGTGGCAATCCACGCGGCCCTTGGCATGACCGCAAAGGAATACGCCTGGGCCTTTTGGCGGCTCGAACGACACGGTGTTCGCTGCCCGGCGCCGGCCCAGCTTTCGCGTCGGGGAATTGTCGGCGCCGTCGATGTGACCGACATCGTCAGCGAGAGTGACAGCCAATGGTTCGGAGGCGATCATGGGCTGGTTCTGGCCAACGCAGTTGGGGTGGACCCGATCCCGGCGCCCGGCGCGCTGGGTTACTTCGATTGGACGCCGGGAGGCGCGCTCGCCGAGCCCACGCCTTGGATGCGTAGTTGGGAGCCTGGGGGACTGTTTCCGGATCTTGCGCCCAGCTTCCGCGAACCGCCGGAGAAACCCTTCGGGTCGTCGAAGCGGGCGCCGCCACGCTAGGGCTGATCACCCTTCGCGAAGGTTGAGAGATCTGTGCCGGTGAGCCGGTAATAGACCTTTTCTTCCACACGGGGCGCGCCCAGCCGATCATAGAATGCCATGGCACGGGGGTTGTCGGTTTCTGCTGTCCAGTCGAACCGGGCACAGCCCATCTCGACGGCCATCCGTGCGAGATGGCGCATCACCTGCTCTCCAACTCCGGTGCCGCGGGCGCGTTTGGAGACAAACAATTCCTTGAGGAACAAAGTTCCGTTGGCGTTCGGCGCAAGGTGCACAATCGTGAAAGTCGCAAAGGCGATAGCTGCTTCCCCTTCAAGGGCGAGAAGGGCCGTGCAGCCCGACCGGCCTTGAATCAGTGCTGCCGCTGTGGCCGAGGACATCTCTTCGTCGCCGTTGATCGGGCCATAGTAGTGACGGTTCGTTTCGACGCAAAGCGCAGCCAACGCCGGCAGATCTGCATCTGCCGCGGGGCGGATCGTTAAAGTCACGGGTTTCGGGTTTGCCATGTCGCTAGTAATTCGGGAACACTACCCGTGTCCAGTGGCGGGGTTGTCATGCCGCGCGCAGGAACCCTTCGCTCATCTCCCAAAGCCGCTCGGCACTGGCGTCGTCACAGGCATGTGCGGCGACGCCGAAGAAACGCCGTGCCGGGTTGTCGGGGTCGACCATCGCGGCAATATCGCAGTCTTCGCAGTATACCCCGGCCTTGCCGATGAGTTTCGGCGAGGTCGCAGCCCAAAGCGTTGTAGAACAACCCTGTTCCGGGGTCTTGAAACCCTGTCTTGCCAACTCGGACGGTTCGCCATTTTCATCAAGCCAGCCCAGTGCGATCATTTCTTCCCTGGGAAGGTGACGCTGGAGCGGCGTGAATATTCCGCCGGGATGAAGCGAAAAGGCAAGGCCACCTGTCTCTTTCAACCGTCGGGACAAGGCATTGGCGAAAAGCGCGTTGGCTGTCTTGGCTTGTCCGTAAGCCTGCCATTTGTCGTATGGTGTGCTCTCGTAGTGCACGTCGTCCCAGAGAATGTCGGAGCGTTTGTGCGCCGCCGACGAAAGCGCCACAACACGGGCGCCCGGGTTTTTTCTAAGCAGGGGCATCAAAGTCTGCGTCAAAGCAAAGTGGCCCATGTGATTGATGCCGAATTGCGATTCCCAGCCCGGGCCGACCCGAGCTTCGGGCGACGCCATGATTCCGGCGTTGTTGATCAACAGATCAAGACGTCCGATCGACCCCACGACGGCCTCGGCGAAGCTGCGGACCGATGCGATGTCGGCAAGATCCATTGGCGCCGTGCTGATGTCGCCCGGTATGCCGGAAAGGCTGTCCTTGGCTTTCTCTGCGTTTCGCACGGGGACAATCACGTGGGCACCACGGTCCGCCAACGCGCGCACTGTTTCAAGCCCGAGACCGCTGTAACCGCCCGTCACGATGGCAGACTTGCCCGAAAGATCGAGGCCCTCGAGTACCTCCTGCCCGGTGGACTTCGCGTGGAAACCGGAATTGGTCGGGATCTGGTCTTCGATGGCCATGGGAACCTCGCTCGGATTTGGATTAGCGGTGCTGGTCAATCAGAATCGTGTGGCCGTCCGGATCGGTGACCATAAAGCTTCCTGGGCCGGCTTCGCCGCCGGTCTCCTCGGCCACTTCGATACCAGCCTCGGTTAGGTGGGCCTTGATCTCGCGCACATCGCTGAATGGATCGACGGGCTGGGCCGATTGATCCCAACCCGGGTTGAAGGTCATGATCGAGCCCTCGAACATGCCTTGGAAGAGCCCAATGACCGTATCGCCGTTTTTGAGGATCAGGAAATTCTGGTCCAAGGTGTCGCCGGGCGCTTCGAATCCGAGCTTTTCGTAGAAGGCTTTCGAGCGGGCAAGATCGCTGACCGCGAGGCTGATGGAAAAGGCACCGAGTTGCATGGAATGTCTCCCTTGGGGTTCGCCCAAGCCTAGCATGAATTGGTCGCTGGCGCTGCCATTTGGATGTTATGCGGGGATAGTACCAGATCGCGATGTTTTGAGTGGAGGGAGCCATGGTACTCGGCACTCGTGAGGACACCGAGTTTGTAAAGATCCGGAACGAGTGCTCGCGCTCATGTTCGTTAAGTGCAAACTCATCTTGGTTGGTGGGCTTTCGCGAAGCAGGTGCCTTGGCCGAGGCGAAGCGTACTGAAATAGAAGCTGACATGCGGGCGTTCTTTGAAACGCAAGAAAAGGACGAGACGGGATTCTGGGTTCCCACTTCGTCTTGGCTGGTCACGGCCCGGAACCCGGGCTAGGTGCTTTGGCCCGGGCGGAGATCGCCCGGGCCGCCGGCCGCTGTCTCAGGCGGCGATGATTTGCCAGCCGATGAGCAGAATGCAGATCCAGGCCGAGGTGAAGATAATCGGTCGAACGGGAATCTGCGGGAAATCCCCAACCATCCAGATGGCCTGCGCGAGTCTGAGCCAGAAGAACGCTGCCGTTGCCACGACCGTGACCATGGTTGAAACACCGGCCATATGCGCCACCAGAACGATGGCGGCAAACGGTGGAAACTGCTCCATCAGGTTCAGATGCGCGCGATAGGCGCGGTGAACCCAAGCCGACATGGCCGCAGGGTCCGGTGGTCGGTTTTCCTCGGGCCGCTCGAAGGTCGTGGTGTTGACCCCGATCACGAACGGGATCCAGAGCGACGCAGCCAAGAGCGTGGTAAGGGTCAGGTACGTAAGTTCAATGGTCATGATCCGCTCCCTTAGGCCGCGCTGGTGGTGAATCGGGTCGACTCGCCCGTTTCAAGGAAGGTCTTCAGGCCCGACGCCCAACGTTCCCAGCCGTCGACTACGCCCTCACCTGGAGTTGCGGGGAATGCGAGATCGTAATGTTCGATCGTCAGGCGGCAATGACCGTTTTCGGCGGCAATCAGAAAGACGGTACGCGAAGCCGGAATTCCCGGCTCCCAATGGGGTTCGAATGTGGCCTCGATCCGCGACTTGGGGTCGGCTTGGATGGTCTTGGCGCGGAGCATCACGTGATCTTCGCCCACGAAGTAGGTGTAGGTGTCATCTTCTTGTGTCACGCGGTGCGACATGAAGTGATAGGCCGCCATCTGGTCGGGATCGGTCAGTGCATCCCAAAGGGCATCCTGAGTACAGCGGATGTAGGTCTGCATCATGAAATCGGGTTTCGACATCGGGATTGTCTCCTTTTCCTGAGGGATCAAGCCTGGCCGGCCGATCCGAACTTTGCGTCCTGGCCGGTCTCAAGCCACGTCTTCAGTCCGGCAAGCATGCGAGCCCAGCCGTCGGCAACGCCTTCGCCCTGGACGACGGGATGCGTCAGATCGAAATGCTCGACCACGAGCCGGCAGGTGTCACCTTCGGGGGTGATTGTGTAGACGACGCGCGAGGGTGTTGCGCCATCTGCGTTCCACTTCGGCTCGAACGTCGTCTCAAGCCGGGTCATGGGCTCGAAGCGCATCTCGCGGCATACGAGCATTTCATCGCCGGAGGGCGTGAAATAGGTCACGCGATTGTCCGCATCCTTTTCGATACGGGCCGCCATGAAGTGGTAGTGCATCATGGCATCGGGGTCGCGGAGCGCGTCCCAAAGGCTGGCCTGTGGGCAGCGGATAAAGGTCTCCATCACGAAGTCGGGCTTTAGGGCGGTGTCGAGCATGGGGGCGGTTCCTTCGAGTTTGCTCTTCAGTTCAATGACGGCACGGGCCGCCGGTTTGGCGAGGAAGGGATCAATCCATCGGTCGATCACCTCCTGGAGCGGCAGCGCATTCAGGTAGTGGTGTTTGAACCGGCCCTTCTTGCGCGTGACGATCAGGGACGCGTCCTCAAGAACTTTGAGGTGCTTCATGACACCAAAGCGGGTCATATCCAGTTGCTCCTCCAGTTCGCTCAAACTCTGTCCATCCTTCTGGCGCAGGCTGTCCAATAGGGCCCGGCGTGCCGGGTCGTTCAGAGCTTTGAAAATCGCATCCATGGATCGAGTATATGTGAGTAAATAGTCACGTGACAACACAGTCACCTAAAAATCAATTTGTGCTGCAACTAAGCATCTGCCACCATTGGAAAAACAGGAGAGAACATGTCAGTCTCGGATCGGTTCGTAACCCCCGAAGGTAGGCGAATCGCCTATCATCAGACGCCCGGAGATGGGCCGACGGTGGTGTTTTTGGGCGGGTTCCGGTCGGACATGGGCGGGACCAAGGCGGTCCATCTTGAGGCCTGGGCGCAAGCCACCGGGCGAGCGTTTCTGCGGTTCGACTACTCGGGTCATGGGCTCTCGGACGGTGCGTTCGAGGACGGGGCGATCGGCGACTGGTTCGAGGATGCGCGGGCTGCTCTTGACCTTGTGCAGGGACCCGTGGTGCTCGTGGGCTCGTCCATGGGCGGCTGGATCTCGTTTTTGCTCGCGCGCGATCTTCCGGAACGCGTTGCGGCCCTGGTGACCGTCGCAGCCGCTCCCGATTTCACCGAAGACTCCATGTGGGCCGGTTTCGACACCAATCAGCGTAGGGCCTTGGCCGAGGAGGGCCGTGTTGCATTGCCGTCGGAGTACAACGACGGTCCCTTCATCATCACAAAGCGGCTGATCGAAGAGGGGCGAAACCGGCTGCTGCTGCGTTCGCCACTGCAGCTGCAGTTTCCAGTTCGAATGCTTCAGGGAACGGCGGATGCGGATGTTGACATGTCCGTGGCGTTGCGGCTTCTCAGCCATGCCGAGGGGTCGGACTTGCGCCTGACTTTGGTTCGCGGTGCGGATCACAGGTTTTCATCACCCGATTGTCTCGCGCTTCTGACTGAGACCGTGGCGGCGGTACTCTAGCTTCGTGCGACAGCCCAAAACAATGTGGTCACTTGAGACGCTGGGCCGCGTCCGTTTGTCCAAGTACTTTTACATGCGCGAATTCCTGTACTCGGAAATCGCCAATATCCACGGGATCCCGAATGTCCCGGTGAACCCTGAACTGGTCATTCAAAACGGTCGGGCCTTTTGCACGGCGTTGCTCGATCCGCTGGAAGAGACCTTTGGCCGTGTGGCGGTACGGTCTGGCTACCGCGCCCCCGAAGTGAACAGGTTCGGAAACGAAAATCGGCTGAATTGCGCAAAAAACGACAATCCGATCGAGTGCCATATCTGGGACCGGGACGCCGGCGCAAAGGCCATCGCAGGAGCAAGCATCGTGATCCCTTGGTTTGCGGACCAGTATGAAACCGGGCGGGATTGGCGGGATCTGGCTTGGTGGATCCACGATCACCTGCCCTATTCCGAGATGTGGTTCTTCCCGAAACTGGCGGCGTTCAATCTGGTCTGGCGGCCCCAGCCTCTGCGTCGCATCGACAGCTACATTGCGCCGCGGGGGGCGCTGCTGCGCGCCGGTACGGACCCCTCGGAAACATCGCGGTCTCGGGCTGCCCGTTACGCGGATTTTCCGCCGCTCCGGGGTCTTGTTCTGTGATCGTGCCTGTGCCCGCGGTGACGGCTTTCTCCCGAGTGACCTCTCGCCTAGGGTCCGGTTAGCAGAAAGGAAACAAAAATGGATCTGCCCAGAACGCCTGCATTCCGGCTGGACGGTCGACGTGCCCTTGTCACAGGTGCATCGCGCGGGATCGGTTTGGGCTGCGCAACAGCGTTGGCAGAAGCAGGGGCGCATGTTGTCATGGTCGCGCGCGGGGCGAAAGAGCTAGATGCCGCGGTTGAAGCGTTGAACCGGGCGGGACTCGAGGCCGAGGCCCTGCGGCTTGACGTGACCGATGCAGATGCCGTCTGTGACGCGCTCGCGATTGCCGGCCCGTTTGATGTTCTCGTGAACTCGGCTGGAATTGCGCGGCATGCCCCGGCGCTTGACACCAACCTCGCAGATTTCGACGCGGTCATGGCCATCAATGTGCGCGCTGCCTTCGTGCTTGCGACCGAGGTTGCGCGCGGGCTGGTTGCCGCCGGGCGGCCTGGATCGATCATCCAGATCTCGTCGCAAATGGGTCTAGTGGGCGGGCAAGACCGCGCCGTCTATTGCGCGACCAAGCACGCGGTCGAAGGTATGACCAAGGCGATGGCAATCGAATGGGCGCCAGATCGCATACGCGTGAACACGATCTGCCCGACCTTTATCCGTACACCCCTCGCGGAACAGACGTTGTCGATTCCCGAGCGACGCCGCTGGATCGAGGACAAGATCAAACTCGGCCGCGTCGGCGAGATCGAGGACATCATGGGCGCCGTGATCTATCTCGCATCCGATGCCGCCGCGCTGGTGACGGGCACCCATCTACTGGTCGACGGAGGTTGGACGGCGGATTGATGTTGGTGCGAGGGCGCATTGGCCCCGCCGCTTGCGCACGGTCGAAGGCTGCGGTCAGAGTGCAAATAAGTTGAATGGGCGGTGACGGGTATGCAGCGACGGGGCAGGGCGTGGAATGAATGAGCCCGTGGTGTTTCTGCCGGGGCTTATGGCGGACGCGCGAGTGTTCCTGCCGCAACTGGCCGTCCTGTCCGGCAGCCGACCGGTCCACGTGGCACCGGTTGCGACGGCGCGGACCATCGAGATGATCGCGGCACAGGTCGTGGAAACGGCCCCGCCTAAGTTCGCGCTTGTGGGGCATGGTCTGGGTGGCGTTGTTGCCTTGGATGTGGTGCGCCGAGCCGCCCGCCGTATGACACGACTAGCCTTGGTCGGCACAAGCCCCTTACCCGAGACACCGGATACCGCGTCTGGGCGCGAGCCTCGGATTGCTGCGGCGAAGGCCGGGCGCCTTGATGACGTGATGCGGGACGAGATTGCCATCGCAGGTCTGGCGGATGGGCCCGGGCGGCTGGATGTCACCCATATGATGATGACGATGGCCAGGGACCTCGGCCCCGATGTCTTTGTTCGTCAATCGCGTGCTTTGCAGCGCCGGCCGGACCAACAGGCGGTGCTGCGTGCGCTTCAATTGCCCACTCTGATCCTGTGCGGGCGGCACGACCGTGTGACACCAGTCAAACGTCATGAATTCATGGCCGGCCTTGTCGCCGGAGCGTCCTTCGAGGTGATCGAGAATGCTGGTCACTTGCCGATGCTTGAGGCACCGGAAGAGACGACCGCAGCGCTTGAGCGATGGCTAAGCGGAACTCTGCTGCTGACCTAGGGTCAGACCGCTTTCATGCGGCGGCGGGTGCCGCCGGAATTCGTGTCAATGAAGTCAAGAACGAGCGGTCGGATGTTGTTCCGCCAGCTCTTGCCGGCAAAGATTCCGTAATGGCCAGCGCCGGGCTCTACATGCGCCGCCTTCTTTGCGTCCGGAAGCCCGGTCAGGAGGTCCAATGCGGCAAGACATTGGCCGGGGGCGGAAATATCGTCTTTCTCACCTTCGACAATTTTCACCGCGACCGAAGTAATTTTGCTGGCATCCACGACATGGCCGTCGACGGTGAAGGCATTTCGGGCTATTTCGCGCTCTTTGAAAATACGCTCGACCGTCGAGAGATAGAATTCGGCGGTCATATCCATCACCGCGAGATACTCGTCATAAAACCGGTTGTGCTTGTCGTGCTCTGACGCGTCACCCTTGGCCGTGCGCAGGATCTGATCGAAATAGGCCTTGCCGTGACGCTCGGCATTCATCGACATGAACGATGCAAGCTGCGCAAGGCCCGGGTAGACCATGCGCCCGACGCCGGGATACTTGTAGCCGACCCGCTGAAGCGCGAGATGCTCAAGTTGGCCCATCGTGACCCGGCGCCCGAAGTCAGTCACATCCGTAGGCGCCGCATCCGGATCGATCGGGCCACCGATCAGCGTTAGGGTCCGGGGTTGGGCATCGGGCTCAAGTTCGGCCAGATACGCCGTCGCAGCAAGAGCCAAGGGTGCAGGCTGACAAACAGCGATCACGTGGGTGTCCGGGCCGAGATGGCGCAGGAAATCCATCAGGTAGAGCGTGTAGTCCTCGACATCGAACTTCCCGCAGGAAACGGGAATGTCCCGCGCATTGTGCCAATCTGTCACCCAGACATCCGCCTCGGGCAGCAGGCTTATCACGGTCGAGCGCAGGAGCGTTGCATAATGCCCTGACATCGGCGCAACGAGCAGGACGCGCCGTTTCATAGGCGCACGGCCGGTGACGTTGAAATGGATGAGATCGCCGAAGGGGCGTTCAACCTGTGGTTCGACCGAGACAAGGTGGTCACGGCCGTCCTCGCCGAGAACAGCGGAAATGTTCCAGTCCGGTTTGGCGACCATGCGAGAGAACGCCCGTTCCGTAACTTCGCCCCAGGCGGCCATGAGTTGGAACATCGGGTTGGGCACTAGACCGGTAGCGGGATACGAGGCCATCGCAAGGGCCGAGGCGCCAAGCCATTGGTTCGTGTTCCGAATGCTCTCATAAAGATCGTAAGTGAGCATATAGCGCATGTGCGTCTCCTTCGTGCGGTGCCGGTCCGCTGAAATCGTCGCTTTTCCCCGGGTGCGCGCGACGGTAAACTCTGAACTCGTCCGACAGCACTTCCACATGCTGCAAGTGCAAAGTAACCGGAAGGGGTCGCCATGACAACCGAGGAAACCGAACCGTCGGCGGACCTTGACCGGCTGAACGACAATCTCGGGAAACTCGAGGAATTGACGTCTCGCCTGATGAATGCGGTGTCGGACAAAGAGCCGATCAGCCCCAGTTTGCAGGGTCCGGGCCAGGAACTGTTCATGCGTGCGGCCACGGCATACTTGGCCGAGATGATGTCGAACCCGGCTCGTATCGTCGAACACCAGGTGGCCTATTGGGGGCAGACTCTCAAGCATTACGTCCAGGCGCAGCAGGCGCTCGCAAAGGGGACTTTCGAAGCGCCCGCAGCCGACGACGGCCTGCCCGAAGATAAGCGATTTGCCGACCCGCATTGGGATAGCCACCCGTATTTCAACTTCCTCAAGCGACAGTATCTGACCAATGCCGCCGCGCTCGCCGAGGCCGTCGACGATATGGAGGGCCTTGATCCCGGCGAACGTCAGCGCGTCGGGTATTTCACCCGCCAGATCGTCGACATGATGAGCCCCACGAACTTTCTCTGGACCAATCCGGCCGCGCTTCAGAGGGCCGTGGATACCGACGGAGAGAGCTTGGTAACCGGTTTGGAAAATCTCGTTGAGGATATCGAGGCGAACGGCGGGGACCTGTTGGTGACGCTTGCCGACAAGGATGCCTTTGAAGTGGGCGGCAACCTCGCGACGACGCCGGGGAAGGTGGTGTTTCGAAACCGGATGTTCGAACTCATCCAGTATACGCCCGCGACTGACACGGTTCACGAGGTCCCACTGGTGATTTTTCCACCATGGATCAACAAGTTCTACATTCTCGACCTCAAGGAGAAAAACAGCCTGATCAAATGGATCGTCGATCAGGGATATACGCTCTTCGTGGTCAGCTGGGTCAATCCGGACCCGACATACCGCGAGGTCGGATTGGACGAGTATGTGGAGGAGGGCTATGTTGCCGCGCTTCGTGAAGCCGCGGCGATCAGCGGGGTCAAAGAGGTCAACGCGATCGGCTACTGCATCGCCGGTACAACACTGGCGTTGACCCTTGCGCTCTTGAACAAGCGAAAGGAGAAGCTGGTCAAAAGCGCAACATTCTTCACGACGCTCACGGACTTTTCCGATCGGGGCGAGGTGGGCGTGTTCCTTGACGATGATTTCGTCGACGGGATCGAACGTGAAACCGAAGAGCATGGCATCTTGCGCTCGTTCTTCATGAACCGGACGTTCAGCTTTCTCCGCTCGAACGACCTGATCTATCAGCCGGCCATCAAACGCTACATGATGGGCGAAGCTCCCACAGCCTTCGACCTTTTGTACTGGAACGGAGACTCGACCAACCTTCCCGCGAAAATGGCCGTCCAATACCTGCGCGGCCTCTGCCAGCGGGACGAGTTCGCACAGAACGGTTTCGATATCTGCGGAGAAACACTCCGGTTGCGGGACGTGAAGGTTCCTGTCTTTTCAGTGGCGTGCGAGACGGATCATATTGCCGCCTGGCGCTCCAGCTATCGCGGGGCGCAGGGCATGGGGTCACGATCCAAGACCTTCGTGCTGTCGGAAAGCGGCCATATCGCAGGCATCGTGAACCCGCCGTCGAAACGAAAGTACGGCCACTATACCAACGATGATCTCAGCCTTTCGCCGGAGGACTGGCTGGCCGGCGCCGAAAAACAGGACGGATCATGGTGGCCGCGCTGGGAGGTCTGGCTTAAGCGACGCTCCGGAAAGCAGGTCCCGGCCCGCGCACCGGGTGATGCGTCACATCCTCCGCTGGGGCCCGCACCCGGCTCGTATGTCACGGCAAAGCCGTCCATCTGAACGGCGCTCGCCGCATTTTTTGCTGCACCGCAGAAAAGATACTTGAATTGCTGCGCTGCAGCATGCATATTCATACCGCATCAGGGAACGTGGTGCACGAATTTCATACTGGGGTCAGGAGAATTACCATGGCTGCGAAGACGCAAGACTACACGAAGATGATGAAAGACATGATGAGCGCATTTCCGGTCGACATGACCGCGATGCAGGACGCCTTTAAATCGCAGGCTGCCTTTGGCGAAAAGATGTCGAAGGTCGCCCTTGAGGCTGCCGAAAAGTCGACCGAAGTTTCGGCAAAGTGGACGAAGGACACGCTCGGCAAGCTCGGCACCGTGACCAAGGTCAAGGAAGAGCCGGCCGACTACGGCAAAGCAATGACCGACTTCGCCTCTCAGCAGGCCGAGATGGCCGCCGAGCACATGGCCGCCTTCGCTGAGATCGCGAAGAAGGTTCAGATGGAAACGGTTGAACTGATGCTCGCCGCTGGCAAAGACATGTCGGAAGACGCGACGGCCGCCGTCAAGAAGGCCACTGCCGACATGACCGCCGCCGCCAAGAAGGCGTCGACTGCCGCCAAGTAAGGCTTTCCGGCCTCGGCCGCCATGGCCGGGACCCCAAGAATGCTCGTCGGCGCTCCTCCCTGCCGGACGGGTTGACTGAAGGCGGGCGCAATTGCGCCCGCCCTTTTCTTTGCCCGCAGGCTGGCCTAGGGTGCGCTGCACCGCGACAAGGAGCGCCGTCTTGGCCGACACGCCCGACCATCTTCTGATCAAGCGTTACGCCAGCCGGCGTCTCTATAACACCGAGACCAGCGACTATGTCACATTGGACGACATCGCCGGGTTCATTCGGGATGGCCGCGAGGTCAAGATCGTCGATCTGAAGTCCGGCGATGATCTGACACGCCAGTATCTTCTCCAGATCATTGCGGAACACGAGAGCCGCGGCGAGAACGTTCTTCCGCTGGGCGTCCTCACCGATCTCGTACGCAGTTATACGACCCAGGCGCAGTCTGTTGTTCCGCAGTTTCTGGCCATGAGCTTTGAAATGCTTCGGGACGGGCAATCAAAGATGATGGAGAACTTCACCAATCCTATGGCCGCGATGCCGGGATACGAAGCCATGCGTGCCCAACAGGATGCCTTCGTGCGGGCCATGACAGGCGGTATGGCGCATCTTTCCGGCCCTGCCGACGTTGGGGACGACGACGAGGGCGAGGACAAACGTGAACTCGCCGAGATCCGCCAGCAATTGGCGGAATTGCAAGCCCAGCTGGCGCGTATGACGAAGTGACGCCGATTTAGGGACATTCCGCGACACCCCGTTGCCTTGGGCCCCCAGGCTCGCGTAAGTTATCCACAAGCGGCGTAAAGCCGAGAACAGGCACGGGCAGCATGAACCAGCTTTCCGCGAAGCGCGTGGGCCAGCATGGCGCGTCACAGGGCGCCGTCGTTGTCGACCTCGATGGACCGTTGATTCAAAGCGGCATCCGGGGCGAGATACGGTGGGCGCGCTTTGCTGCGGATAGTGGCCTTGACCCCGAGCTGCTTCCCTATGATGCGGCATTGGTGGGGTATATCGGCTCCGTGCGCGCCGAAGGCTTCCGGACCGTTTTGGTATTCCGGGGGCCCGAGGCAACGGCCCAAGCAATCGCCGATCACCTTGGTCTATTTGATGTCGTTCTGGCCGGCCCGGACTATCACGGGTCCGAGACCCTTGACGCTCGTCTTGGCTCCGGCGCCTACGCATTCGGTGACGGGACAGGTCCCAATGGCACCCCAAAACGCCGAACATTCGATTTTGCCGCCGCCCGGGCTTTGCTCTTGGCAATGCGCCCTCACCAGTGGCTGAAAAACCTTCTTGTCTTCGTGCCTGTCTTCACGGCGCACGCTCTGACTACCGGGAACTTGCTGGCGGCTCTGGCCGCCTTTGTGGCGTTCAGCCTGACGGCCTCAAGCGTTTACCTGGTGAACGACCTTGTCGATCTTCCCTCGGACAGGGCCCACGCGCGCAAGCGGCTGCGTCCCTTCGCCTCTGGCCGGGTCCTGCTCGACGTCGGGACAGTGGCTGCGCCTCTTCTATTGTTGGCCGGGGGAGCAATCGCGGCCTTGGTCAGTTGGCCATTCTTTGGCGTGCTGCTGGTCTATTTCGCCGTGACGCTTGCCTATTCCTTTGCGCTAAAGCGGAAGGCTATCCTCGATATCTGTGTTCTGGCAGGGCTATATACCCTTCGCATCGTGGCAGGTGGCGCGGCGGTGGGTCTGCCGATTTCGGTCTGGCTTCTTGCCTTCTCAATCTTCTTTTTCCTCGCGCTCGCCTCGATCAAACGACAGGCGGAACTCGTGGATGCGCGCGACTCCGGCAAGTTGGGCGCGAGCGGTCGGGACTATGTCGTCGATGACATCGCGCTGGTCTCGCAGATGGCCATTTCAGCCAGCTACGTTTCAGTTCTTGTGATGGCGCTCTACGTCAATACCGACGATGTGACGCGTTTGTACCGGACGCCCGAGACGCTATGGGGCATTTGCCTGATCTTGCTCTACTGGCTGAGCAGGGCGGTCTGGAAAGCCCATCGTGGTGAGATGCACGATGATCCGACGGTCTTCGCGCTGAAAGATGGGATCAGTCGTGTTGCCATACTTCTCGTTCTTGCCTGCGGCGTGATCGGAGCTTTGGCCTGAGCCCATCTCAGCCGTGGGTGAGGTCAACCGAGAGCTTCTTCAACGCATCCTGAAACTCTGCGTCGTCGTCGCGCGGCATCGTTTCTCGATGAAGGGTCACAAGCATGTCGCGGATTGCGTTCACCTCGTCTTCGGAGAATTCTAGGTCCGATTTGGAGAAGCTAGCAATGGACTTCGAATCCCCGTCGGACAGGGCCATGGTCACCCCAAACGCCAGCCCGTGCTCGCGTGCGGCATCCAGAACACCATTTTTATCCAAGGGGGCTAGGTCTTCCCAGCGTATGGTACCGTCGTGTTCGAATCCCCAACGAACGGTCGGGTCGTGCATCACCAGACCGGCCGAGGAGTAATAGTGCATCCACGCATTGTCGTAGGTCTGAAACAGGTAGGTCGGTGTTGTGAATCTGACATGTAATGCGATCGCAAAACCGGAATTAGCCACAGCTGAGAGCCGATCCAATATACCCTTGGTTGAATCGAGTCTTTCCATTGCACTTTCCCTTTGTCGCGGAGTGAACGGATATGTATCGGTACATGCGTTTTCTGGAATTGCGCAACAGATAACCCCTAGACTTTTGGACAGGTCGAGGTAGGCGAGTGCCCGCGGGCGAAACGACAGAACTGGACAACTACGGCTTCGCCGAGTTGGCGACGGCAGGTTTCCATCTGGCCGTTCGGGTGGGTTTCGCGTTCCCCGAGTTTGAGCACAATACGCTGCCGCGTGCTTGGATACACCGGTATACCCGTGATGGACTTATGCTCTATGACCCGGTTATCCGCTGGATCTATGAAAATACCGGGGCCGCCCGATGGAGCGAAATTGAGCTTTCGGACCCTCGCGGCGTTCTTCTTTCAGCTGCCGAACATGATCTGGCATTCGGAGCTGCGGTCTGTATTCATGATTCGGAACAGGTCGGATTACGCACCTTTGGATCCTTTGCGCGGTCCGATCGAGAGTTCACCGAGGATGAAATTTCATCTCTCAAGTCGCAACTTTGCGCTTTACATCGTGCGTCATCGCCACCGGATGACCTCACCTTTAACGAGCTTGAGACCCTGCGCCTAATCAAGGGTGGGTTGCTCATGAAAGAGGTTGCCTTTGAACTCGGGATCACCGAGAGCGCAGTAAAACAACGTCTCCGCAACGCCAAGACCAAGCTCGAGGCGCGCACCACGGCTCAGGCTGTGACACGGGCGACTCAGTTTGGATTGATCTAACCGAACCATTGGTTTGCCCTTTGGAAACAACGAAGTTTCCTCCATTTTATTGTTAACAAGCCCGCTCATATCGGCCTACATTGGTGCGTAGCCTAGGGGGCTGAAGATGCACAACATCACGTTCGACATGTCGGTCATGCATTTGCATGGCCCCGTTTTCTACGACTTCCTTCGTTTGCGAAAAGCGTTCTTCGTCGACACGCTTGCTTGGGACATTCCGCACAACGATGATGTCGAGATGGATCAGTACGACAACCCTGAGGCGAAATATTCGGTGGTTGTGCGCAACGGTCACGTGGTGGGCGGCGCACGTACGATGTCGGCCAATGTCCGGTGGGGCGAGCATACCTGTATGCTTCAGGACGCAATTGCCGGTCGGCTGCCAGGAATTCCTGCCGATATTCTCGGCCATCAGGTTAATTCAGATGATATTTGGGAATGCACCCGGCTTGTTATTTCTAATTCTGTAAAGTCGCAAAAAGAACGGACGCGATGCTTGGCATTAATTGTCGATGGACTGGTTACGATGGCAAAGGCGGAGGGCGCTCGCGAATTGGTGTCCATTTCGCCTTTGCCATTAATGCGCGCCTTGCGTCGGCTCGGCCATGGCGCCACCCGCATCGGCGACCCCTACGTGAATCCGGGCGACGCGCGCACCTATGCTGTGCTGAAGATGCCGGCTGAACGCTCGGCAGCGATGGTAGCCGAGCACGCACCGGCTTTCGCGGAGGCGTCATAAGGGCCCGAATCCAAACGAATCTGGTCGGATCCAGCAACCTTGGATTGAATTTCGGTGGCGCCAGGACTTGGTGACCCGTTCGCAGCGTTCCTTGCGCGGCTCGGGTGTTCGATCGGTGCAATCGGAACATGAGTCAAGCTGTCCTTTCTCAGGGGGCTCGCTCGCGCGCCGGTCGCCGCGTATACCCCAGCCCATGAGAAACTGCGACGAGCGGACGAAGGGTGGCGGTCGATGAGTGCCGCCCGCGACCGGTATCTGGCTGTTGATGGGGGCGGATCCGGATGCCGAATGGCCATCTGGACAGGCACGCAGCGCGTTGAAGTCTCGGCCGGTCCCGCCAATGTGACGACCGATTTGCAGGCGGCGCTCGCCAACATCCGGTGCGGATTGAAAGCCCTTGGCGAACAAGCAGGTGTTGAGGGGATCGACGATGTTCCGGGCTATCTGGGGCTGGCGGGCGTCACCGGACCAGAGATTGCCAAGGCCGTGGCTGAAGGCCTTCCGTTAAAAAAGGTCCGCGTGGAAGAGGACCGGCCAGCCGCGGTTGAGGGCGCTCTCGATGGTCGCGATGGATGGGTCGTTTCCGTTGGGACCGGTTCCTTTGTCGCGTGCCGGCGCGCAGGACAAATGACCAGTATCGGTGGGTGGGGTGCGGAGTTGGGTGATGAAGCATCCGGTGCATGGCTCGGCCGTCGCGCCTTGGCACTGGCCCTGCATACATGGGATGGTCTCGTGCCCGAAACTGCATGGCTGGGCGCACTTCTGGACCGTCTGAATGGCCCCGAAGGAATCGTGGCGCTAGCGCGTGATGCTGCCCCTCAGGATTTGGCGGCGCTCGCGCCCGTCGTGCTGGAGGCCGCGGAACAGCGCGCTCCCCTTGCATGCGCACTTCTTGATGAAGGCGGGGCCTATCTGCTCCGGTGCTTGCGGGTCCTCGGATGGTCAGGGGATGATCCGGTCTGCGTGGCCGGCGGCCTTGGGCCGGTCTATGCCGACAAAATCCCCGATATCCCTTGGACCCAGCCCCTTGGCACACCGCTAGACGGGGCGCTCCGACTGGCGCGGGAGTTCGCACCGTGACGTCATACAGCGCAGAGGCTGTCTTTGACGGTGAGCGTATCCGGCGCGGCGTGGTGCTTCGGGTTAAAAATGGCACCATCGTTGAATTGGGTTCAGGTGCGGCCGATGCAGATCTCGGCCCTGGGATCATCGCGCCGGGTTTTGTTGATCTACAGGTCAACGGCGGCGGTGGGGTCATGCTGGGTGATGCACCGACCGAAAACACTCTCCGCCGGATGGCTGACGCGCATGCGGCGCTTGGGGCCACGACCATATTGCCGACGCTGATCAGCGACACGATCGAAGTGACCCGCCGCACGCTTGAGGTGGCGCAGCATACGTGCGGCCATGTGCCAGGCATCCTGGGATTGCACCTCGAAGGGCCGCATCTGGCTCCGGCCAAGGCGGGGGCCCATCGCCGTGATCGGCTCCGGCCCATGGATGCATCCGATCTCGATGTTCTGGTGGCCGCAGCAGGTGAGCTGCCGGTGCTGATGGTGACGCTTGCGCCTGAAATGGTACAACCCCAGCAGATTGCGGCATTGACCAAGGCAGGTGTGATCGTCGCGTTGGGACATTCCGAGGCCAGTTTCGAAGAAGCTCAAGCGGCGATTGCCGCGGGCGCGCGTGTCGCCACGCATCTGTTCAATGCGATGAACCCGTTGGCATCCCGCAGTCCCGGTCTTGTCGGGGCGGCGCTTGTGAGCGGAGAGGTGTCGGCGGGTTTGATCGCGGACGGTGTGCATGTGGATCCGGCTGCGATGGCAGTCGCTCTAGCGGCTAAGCAAGGGCCTGGTCGGATCTTTCTAGTCAGCGATGCAATGGCACCCGCCGGTACGGACCTGTCCGGTTTCGGTCTTCAGGGCCGCTGGATCGCGCGCAAGGCCGGGCGGCTCACAACAGAAGATGGAACTTTGGCCGGTGCGGATCTCGATCTGCCCCGGGCCGTTCAGACCGTGCGGAAATTGGGCGTGGCAGAGGGCGCCGCGCTTGCCATGGCCTCGTCGGTTCCGGCCGATGTCGCCGGTATAGGCGATCGTGCCGGTCGCCTCGATGCCGGCCGGGCCGCGGATTTCGTGCATCTCGGTCCGGATGGGCGCCTTTCAGGGGTTTGGCGCGGCGGCCGCCGCATCGTCTGAGTTGCGCTGCCTCCCAAAGCTGCGCCATGGTCGCGGCGCGGAACGGGAGGAAAATAATGAAACTAGGCGTGATCTGCGACGGCATCAGCCGCGACTTGGCCCATGCAATCGATGTGATGGACGAGTTCGGGTTGGACTATGCCGAACTTCAGTTCGTGGGCGATACCGAAGTGGGCGATCATACGCCGGAGGAGATCCGAGAGATCAATCAGCGGCTGCGGGACCGCGGCAAGCCCGTGTCATGTCTGTCGCGGCACGTGTTTGCCGGTATGACCGTTGCCAACCGTCCCGGCGACGAGCTGCATACCCGCCACATGGAGGCGCTGAAACGGGTCATCGATATGGCCCACGTGGTCGGCAGCCCATTGGTCCGGATCATGACCCAGAAAAAAGAGCAGATCCTCTGGGGCCGGAACGGGGCCGAACGCTGGAACGTGGCGAAAGGGGCATGGGACACAACCGCACCCTTGGTGGCGCCCGCGGTGGAATTGGCCCGGGCCGAGGGCGTCACTCTGGTTGTCGAGACGGGCAACGGCACAATGGTAAACTCGAACTACACCGCGCGGCGGCTGATCGAGGATCTGGACGCCAAGGATGTGCTGAAGGTGTTGTGGGATCCGGCCAACAATTGCTGGTGCCACGAAAAAGCATGGCCCGATGGATACGACACGATCCGGGACGGCTTTCTTGGCCATGTCCATATCAAGGATGTTCATGTCGACACACCGCGCGCAACACTTGAAGTCCGCCCGATGGGAGAGGGGCAGCTCGCCGACCAGTTTGCTCCGATTGCCGAAGCCCTGCGCAAAGACGGGTATGACGGGGTCGTCTCTTTCGAAAGCGTCTATCACCCGGGCAACGGCGATTTTGAGGCCGGGTTCCGCCAGTGCATCGGCCGGTTCAAAGAGGTTTTCGCCTGAGAACTTGGGACCAGATCCCCTCTAGGACACCAACTCTTGTGCGTGGGGAAGGCGCAGCTCGACCGCCAGCCCCGGGCGTCGAGCGGATAGGGTGAGCGCACCGCCCGAAGCCTCGGCCACCGCCTTGGCGATCGGCAGGCCCAGACCGCTGCCCGAAGACGGTTCCACTTGCGCAAATCGCGAAAGGGCAAGATCGAAGTCCTTGGGATCAAGCCCCACTCCATCGTCGACAACATGAACGACCGCGTCGCCGTTCTCTTCGGTCAACGACACGCTGATCCGGGTCAGATCCGGGCCCCCGTGACTCACCGCGTTCATCACAAGGTTGGTTATGGCCTGCTCGAAGAGTGTCGGATTGATGCGTACTCGAACGGGGCGGCCACCCAGGCTTTGGCTCAGCGTCACGCCGCGTTCCTGGGCAACGCGATCAAGGCGCAACAGGGCCGCCGACAGATGTGCCCGAAGATCGACCGGCGCATGGTCTCCGGCGGGGATGGCCGACCGTGCGCGCTCGAAGACGAGGAGATCGTCGGTCAGTTTGGCGGCATGGCTGGCGGCTTCCAGCAGATCGGCGCTTCGGTTTGAGGTTTCTTCCAGCGTCTTTGCGGCGGCAACGGCCTCGGACAGCGCAAGCACGCCGGCGATCGGATTGCGCAGCTGATGGGCCGCGTCGGAAATAAACGCGTCCTTGGTGCGAAGAGTTTCCGATAACTCTCCGAATAGCGTGTTGAGCCGACCGACGATTCCTTGCACCTCTTCGGGGATTGGACGTCGGATCGGGGTCAGGTCCAGGGTCGAGCGGCGAGCGATCGCCTCTTCAAGGTCAAGAAGCGGGCTAAGGCCCAAGCGGACTCCGAACCACACGATCAGCGCAACGGCGACAACAAGTGTGGTCACGATTGCATAGGTCCTGCGCGACAAGCTTTGAACGAACCCGTCGCGCAGGGTGAGATCCTGCCAGACGGTGAAAGTGAAATCACCGGTTAGGCCTTCAACATCCATCCAGTCTGAAAAGCGGACCGCACGCACCGGGCGGCCTTGATAGATCGCGTCAAAGAATGTCGTGGCCTCGCGATCCGGCACCAGCGGTGGAACGGGAGGGGTGGCATAGCCTGTCACGAATACCCCGTCGGGCGCATAGACATGATAGAATACTGGGCCACCAGAAGTGTCGCGCAACAGATCCCGGGTGTCCTGGCTCAGCGCATCGCCCCCTGTAAAGGCCGTATCTCTCGAGATTCCAAGCGCTGTCACGAGAAGCGAACGGTCAAAGTGGTCCGCAGCCCGAATTTCTGCATCGCGCGCGGCCCAGAGCGCCACGGCGATCGTAATGACAAGAAGGGGCCCGAGGATGATGAGCGTCAGGCGAAGACGCAGCGACAGGGTCGTCATTCCAAGACATCCAGAAGGGCGTAACCAAGGCCGCGCTGTACCCGGATCTCGACGCCGTAGCCGCGCAAACGTTTCCTCAATCGTGAGACATAAACCTCGACCACGGCTTCGTCCACGTCACTGCCGGTCCCGTAGATACTGTCGAGCAAGGCCTGTTTTGACACCGTGCGACCATTCGCGTCCATTAGCGCTTCGAACAGTGAAACCTCGCGCCGCGGGATGTTGAGCGCCCCGTCACCAGAGACAATCGCACGAGCGCCGGCGTCGAAACGGAGCGAACCAATTGTCCGCGTCGTGGGCACTGACGCGGGGCGCCGGCGACTGAGCGCTCGAACGCGGGCCGCCAGTTCGTCCATCTCAAAAGGCTTCGCCAGATAGTCGTCGGCGCCTGCGTTGAGGCCGGTGACCTTGTCGTGGGTTTCCGCCTGCGCTGTCAGCATCAGAACGGGTCTTCCGTCGCCCCGCGCACGCATGGCCGCGAGAAGGTCAAGGCCGCTCATTCCCGGAAGCTTGATGTCGAGGATCACTAGGTCGGAATCATGCCGGCGAAGGAAGTCATCCGCATCGGATCCATCGTGCAAAAGATCGACGGCATGGCCATCATCCGTCAGCCTGTAGGCGATCCCCTTCGCAACGGCGATGTTGTCTTCGACGACCACGATGCGCATGGGCCGGCTCCGCTTGGCTTCGTGGACCGCCGCATTTTTCGGCAGATGAAAGGTTTATGAAAGATTGGCATTGAACCTTGCATGCATCAAGCGGGCGATCCGACCCGCTGCAAACGGCGTGGTCTTCAGGCTTTGACTGCGCATTGGGAGGACATCATGTTGAACAAATTACGGCGCCAGGCGGCGCTTCTTCTGAGCGTGTCTGTCGCTGGCCTTGCCGGCCCGGCACTGGCTGGTGGTCATGGAATCGATCTCTCCGGCAAAACTGTCGAATGGGTCATTCCGTTCTCGGAAACCGGCGGTTCGGCGAAGTGGGCCAACTTCTATGCCCCGCTTCTGAGCGAGGCTCTTCCGGGCCAGCCGACCGTTGTCGTCAAGTTCATGCCCGGTGCCGGCTCGACGAAGGGGGCCAATTGGTTCCAGGAACAGGAATACGACGACGGCACGCTGATCTTCGGCTCGTCGGGCTCCACACAGTTTCCGTACCTTCTGGGCGATCCGCGCGTTCGCTACGAATACGGTGACTGGAACGTGGTTCTGGCCTCGGGCACCGGCGGTGTGGCCTATCTGCCGCCGGATCTTGCCGGACAGATGGACGGTCTCGATGCCACGGCGCTTCAGGGCACCGACTTCATCTACGGCAGCCAGGGCGCCACACGGCTTGACCTTGTGCCTCTGCTCGCGTGGGAAATGCTCGGCCTGAATGTTGAACCGGTCTTCGGGATCAAGGGGCGCGGCGATGGCCGCCTGATGTTCGAGCGCGGCGAAGCCAATATCGACTACCAGACGTCGTCGTCCTACCTGTCGGGCGTTACTCCGCTGGTCGATGCCGGTACGGCCGTTCCGATGATGAGCTGGGGCGCACTTGACGCCGACGGCAACATTGTGCGCGACCCGACCTTCCCGGACATGCCGACGTTCAAGGAAGTCTGCGACGCAACGCCGGCCTGTGAAACCAGCGGAACCCAATGGGACGCTTGGAAGGCGTTCTTCGTGGCCGGGTTCCCCGCACAGAAAATGGTGTTCCTGCCTGCCGGCGCGTCGAACGACGCGATGGTGACCTACACGAAGGCATTCGAAGACATCAAAGCGCGGGACGACTTTGCCGAGATCTCGGCCGGTCGGCTCGGTGTCTACCCTCAGATGACCGGTGACGAGGCCACCGGCGCGCTGGGTAGTGCAACGCAGGTGCCGGACGAAGCCAAGACTTTCGTCGTCGACTGGCTGAAAGAGCGCTACGGCGTCTCGCTCGACGGCTAAGCCAACCGACCCGCCCCGTCCGCCTGATGCGGGCGGGGCCTTTGCATTTTCACTTCCGCTCCGAAAGCCAGAACCATGGACATCTTGTCGGTTGCCTTGCCCGCCTTGGGCGATGCCGCGGGCCTGATCCTTCAGCCCGTCGTTCTTGGATACCTCGTCCTTGGCGTGGTCATGGGCCTTTGCATCGGGGTGTTCCCGGGGCTTGGCGGTATCGCAGGCCTTTCGCTTCTCCTGCCGTTCATGTTCGGGATGGACCCGATCCTTGGTCTTGCGCTGATGATCGGGATGGTGGCGGTCGTGCCGACATCGGACACGTTTGCCAGTGTTCTGATGGGGATTCCGGGGTCATCTGCGTCGCAAGCCACGGTACTGGACGGATTCCCACTGGCGAAAAAGGGTGAGGCCGCGCGGGCGCTGTCGGCAGCCTTTGCAGCCTCTCTGTTCGGAGGGTTGGTCGGGGCCACGTTCCTGACGATCTTCATTCTGGTGGCCCGTCCCATCGTGCTCGAGTTCAAGACTCCCGAACTCTTGATGATCACCATTTTTGGGTTGTCGATGGTCGGCATTCTCGCTGGCCGTGTGGCGCTGAAGGGGATCGTGGCGGCAGGGCTTGGCATGCTGGTTGGCACAATTGGTGAAGGTGCCGCCGAGGGCGAATTGCGTTTCATCCCTTCGGACTGGGTCTTCGCCGAAACGGGAAGCGCGGCCTTCACCATCTATCAGTATCTCGGATCGGGACTGAAGCTGGTAATCGTCGGCCTCGGGATATTTGCCATCCCCGAGATCATCGCGCTGTTGCGGCAGAACCGCTCGATCTCGGACCGCTCGCCCCTCGGCGGCGGTTGGTTGAAAGGCGTAAAGGATTGGTTTGCCAACATCTGGTTGTCGATCCGATGTTCGGTCATCGGGGTCGTCGTCGGTGTGATCCCGGGCCTGGGTGGGTCGGTCGTGGACTGGATCGCCTACGGCCACACCGTGCAAACCACCAAGGACAAGTCGACATTCGGATCCGGAGAGATCCGGGGCGTGATCGGCCCTGAAAGCTCGAACAACGCAAAGGAAGGTGGCGGGCTGGTGCCGACGCTCTTGTTCGGGATCCCGGGCTCGGGTTCGATGGCCATTTTCATTGGCGCAATCGCGCTTCTTGGTAGCGGCAACATCGAAGTCGGTCCCTCGATGCTGCAAAACAACCTCGACATCACCTACTCGATCGTCTGGCTCTTGGCGCTCGCCAACGTAGTTGGAACTCTGATCTGCATCGGGGCCTCTGGGGGCATCGCCCGACTTACGACCATTCCGTTTGCACTTCTCGCGCCATTTCTTTTCATGATCATCTCGTTCGCGGCGTTCCAGTCGGGGCAGAATCTGATGGATCTAGTCGCGCTTTTTGCAATCGGTCTACTTGGTATCCTAATGCGGCGGTTCGACTGGTCGCGCCCGGCCTTCCTCATCGGCTTCGTACTCGCCAGTCCGGCCGAGAATTTTGCCAACCAGGCGATTCAGATCGCGTCGTCGCGCTTCCGCAGAAGTTTCGGCGAGGGGTTGGAATACATCTTCTCTCCGATCGTCATCGTGCTGATCATCATCACACTAGTCTCGGTCGTGCTCGGTCTGAGGCAGGCCAAAACCATTATGGCCGAAGGCGCCGTCGAATCCGGGACCAAGCGCGCGCCCCTTGTCTTCCTTCTCGCTGTCGTCGGCTTTCTCGTATACGCGCTCTTCGACGCCGCCACGATGCCCGACTACGCGGGCACCGATCGCGCGTTCCCCCGTTTTGTCGCGGCTGTGACCCTCGTGGGCGCCTTGGTGCTCTTGGTGCAGATGATGCTGCGGCCCGAGACCCATCCACTTTTTGCAGACCGCGAGGCGAGCGAAAGCAACAACGCCCACGGGCTTTGGGAAACGCTCGGGTGGTTTGCGGGCCTCTTGGTCCTGACCGCACTTCTCGGTTTCATCTTGGCGCTTGCGGTTTTCCTCGTCCTCTTCATCCGCGTCAGGGCCGGTAAGAGCTGGGGGTATGCGGTTGCCTATGCGGCGGCGGGGATTGCCTTCATGTGTGCCATGGCCGGACTTTTGAACCGCAACTTCCCGCCCGGTCTGTTGCAAAGCTTTGTCGACCTGCCATGGCCGCTGACCTAGGCTCCATCCGTCTCTTGCGATTGGACGGTGACGGAATCGGTCCCGAGATCATGAGTGCCACGGTTTCCGTGCTCGGGGCGGCAGAGGCGTACTCTACCCGGGCACTGGAAATCGCTTCTGAGCCTATCGGTTTCGCCGCGCTTGAGGCCGAGGGGTCCACCATTCCGGACCGTGTCATCGACGCGGCCCAAGCGGCGGATGGCGTGCTTCTGGGTCCGGTCTCGCACAATGTCTATCCCCCGCGTGAAAAGGGCGGGCTGAACCCATCGGGGGTCTTGCGCGGCGCGCTCGCGCTTTATGCCAATATCCGGCCGGCCCGCACTTGGCCCGGTGTTCCGTACCGCGGTCATGGGCCGTTGGATCTGGTTGTTGTTCGCGAGAACCTGGAAGGCTTTTACTCGGACCGGAACATGCATCAGGGTCCGGGAGAGATTATGCCGGTTCCCGGCGTCGCGATGGCATTTCGAAAGATTACGGCCGAGGGCAGCTTACGGATCGCCCGCGCCGCGTTTGAAATCGCCCGTGTGCGGTCCGCCAAGGCCGTCACCGCCGTTCACAAGGCGAATGTGATGCGATTGTCCGACGGTCTGTTTCTCGACTGCGTGCGTGAAGTGGCCGCCGAGCATCCCGAAATCACCTATGACGAGGTTCTGGTCGATGCCGCGGCAGCGCATCTTGTCCGGGATCCAAGCCGGTTCGACGTCATCGTGACTACGAACATGTTCGGGGACATCCTGTCGGATCTGGCCTCGGAATTGTCTGGCGGGCTTGGTCTTGCGGGATCGCTGAACCGCGGGACCGTCGGTGCGGCAGCACAGGCACAGCATGGCTCGGCGCCGGACATTGCCGGAACGGATCAGGCCAATCCGGTGTCGCTGATCCTGTCGGCGACGATGTTGCTGCGCCACTTGGGTGAACCCTTGGCCGCCGACCGCATAGAAGGGGCGCTTGGTGCCTGCCTGGCGGCGCCCGAGACCCGAACCCGCGATCTCGGCGGCCAATTGGGAACCTCTGCCTTCACCCGTGCCGTGATTGCCAAACTGGGAGAGATCACATGACACAACGCGCCATTCCTTTCTGGTTTCTGCGCGGTGGGACGTCCCGGGGCCCCTATTTCCGCCGATCCGACCTTCCCGAGGATCGCCATCAACTCGCCGATGTACTTGTCGCCGCAGTGGGGTCCGGTCATCCACTCAACATTGATGGGATCGGGGGCGGCAACGCAGTCACGACCAAGGTCGCGATGCTCTCCCGGTCAGAAGACGGGTGGGCAGATGTCGACTATTTCTTTGCGCAGGTCAGTGTCGATGACCGACAGGTCGATTTCAAACCCACCTGCGGCAACATTCTTTCCGGCGTCGGTTCGGCAGCAATCGAGATGGGGCTGGTGAACGTTGCGGGTCCGGAGACGCGTGTGCGGATCCGTGCCGTGAACACAGGCGCACGGGTCGAGGCGGTGGTTCAGACGCCAGATGGTCAGGTAGAATATGAAGGCGCGGCAATGATCGACGGTGTCCCGGGAACCGCAGCGCCGGTGGCGCTTCAGTTCATGGACACCGTCGGCGGTGCGACGGGGGCATTTCTGCCCACGGGGAACGTCCTCGACAGAATCGAGGGGGTCGATGTGACCTGCATGGATGTTGCAATGCCCATGGTGATCGCACGCGCCGAAGCATTTGGGCTGACCGGGTACGAAAGCGCGGCCGAGTTGAACGACAACACCGACTTCTTCGCGCAGATGCAGAACGTGCGGGTGGCGGCCGGGGCCGCCATGGGGATGGGTGATGTCTCAGAATCGGTCGTTCCGAAATTTGGTCTGATCGCACCGGCCCGCGACGGTGGCACGGTCGCGACCCGCTACTTCATGCCTTGGAAGACCCATCCCACAATGGCGGTCACCGGGTCGCAGTGCCTTGCGGCTTGCATCCTTTCGCCGGGCAGCGTGGCCGACGGAATTGTTGCCGAGATCGGCGGTTCGCCCGCCACGATCACACTGGAACACCCGACTGGGACGATCGATGTGATCGTTGAATTCGAACGGTCGGACGGCGCACTGGCCTTGCGGTCGGCTGGCCTGATCCGAACCGCAAGGCTCCTCGCAAGGGGCGAGGTGATGGTTCCGAAGAGCGCTTGGGCGGATTGACGAGAATGGCCGTGAAATGTATACCTTGGTATACACTCAAAAAGAGAGACGCCATGTCATCCTACGCCGATCATCTCGTGGCTGCCCGTGCGGCCCTGTCACGCGCCCAGCAGGCGCTCGCAGAGGAAATGCGGACTTATCCGACGCCGATTTCCGGTTGTGACGCACAGTACAATCACCTTATCGCCGACCGGGCACGGATCCTCGCGGCGCTGGGCGAACTGGATCATTTGCCGTTCGTGGCCACACCGCGCACGCCTTATCCCGGCGCCGGCGTCGAGAGCCGATGAAGGTCCACATCCTTGACGACTGGTTTGACACTCTGCGGAAATTACCGTGTTTCGACCGGATGCAGGGTCACGATGTAACCGTCTGGACGGATCATGAACCGGACCCGTCTCGTCTTGCGGCCCGAATGATAGACGCCGAATGCCTGGTACTTTTTCGGGAACGCACTGCCATCACCCAAGTGCTTCTGAGTGGTCTCCCAAATCTGAAGCTTGTTTCCCAGCGCAGCGTCTATCCGCACATTGATGTGCCAGCCTGTACAGATCACGGCGTTCTCGTCTGTTCAAATATGCATAGCGGCACGCCGTCCTACGCCGCCGCCGAATTGACCCTCGCTCTGATGCTCGCCAGCTACCGGGACATCCCAAGACAGGTCAGTTCGGTGCGCGCCGGGCACTGGCAAGCCGGCGTGGGGCGCACTTTGCGCGGGAGGACGCTTGGCCTTTACGGCTACGGGCGTATTGCCAGAGCTGTGGCCGACTACGCCGATGCTTTGGGGATGAATGTCCAGTGGTGGGGCTCGTCAGACGGACGAGCACGTGCGGCAGCCGCCGGTCGCCATGTGGCGGCTGACCGGCACGAGTTTTTTTCGACGTCCGACATCGTAAGCCTTCATGTCCGTCTGAAACCTGAAACGCATGGGATCATCACCGTTGCGGATCTCGCGGCGATGGCGCCCCGCAGCCTGTTCGTAAATACCTCTCGCGCTGGCCTTGTCGCGACTGGGGCGCTCGAAACAGAGATCGCCCGAGGTCGCATCTACGCCGCCATCGACGTGTACGAGACCGAGCCGCTCCGAGACTTGACCCACCCGCTTCTGACATCGCCGCATGTCGTTCCGACACCCCATATCGGATATGTCACCGAAGATGAGTTCGACCTCCAATTCTCCGACATTTTCGATCAGGTGAATGCGTTTGCGGCTGGTGCACCGATCCACATGATCAATCCTGAGGTCTGGTCACCAACAACCGGGCAGCCAGCGGAGCGCCCAGAATAACTGTCAGCAACCGCAAGAGATGGTGCGTCACCACGAAGGCGACATCGGCCCCTGTGATCAACGCAATAATCGTCATCTCGGCCTGACCGCCGGGGGCGAAGGCAAGAAGCGCCTCCAAAGGTGGCGCAAGCCCCAAGAGAATCGTGATCTCGGTGAAGAGTGCCGTGAGAACCAGAAGGATCAGACAATATCCGAACGCGGCCGCAACATCGCGGCGCACTTCCTCGGGTGTAACACCGGCATACTTTGCTCCGACCGTCATGCCGATAAAGAATTGCGCGGCCCAGATCGCCTCGGCCGGCGGCCGGTGTTGGAGCACACCAAAGATGGAGAGTGCCCCGGCCACGATCATGGGTCCGAGGATTGAGGCCCCGAACAGCCCCACGGCCTTGGCGGCACGCCACCCGACAAGTCCCGCCGCGACCATTAGCACCAATTGACCGGGGGCCAGATCGCGGGCCGGCGCGCCGGGCGCGATGGTCAGATCCAGATCCCAGATACCCTGCAGCAGAAATGGCAAGGCCATCACGATCAGCATCACGCGCGTCGCATGGATCAGGGACAGGGCACGTATGTCGCCTCCGGCTTCTTCACCAAAGGCGAGCATATCCTGAAGCCCACCGGGCATGGCCGAGTAATAACTGGTGGCAAAGTCAAAGCCCCAGAGGCGCTGAAAGTACGGCACGCCGATCAGGCCGGACAGGAAGATGAGAACGGGGATCATCACAAGAGTGGGCCACATGGCTGGCATCGACACCACGACCGACAGGCTGAGTGAAGCGCCGATCGCTACCCCGAGAATGGCCCGCATACCATCGTTAATCGTCTGGACGCCACGTAGGTCGAGGCCGGACAGGCCCGCCACCAGACAGGCCGCGATGGGTCCGAGAAGCCACGGAAGCGGTAGGTCGAGTGCCATGAAGGCGGCGACCCCCAGCCCCGAAATGGCCCACGTGCGCACCACGTACATCATGCCCGCATGACCGACAGCCGATGGCGAAGCGAGGTTTCCAGATGTGCCTCGGCCGCGGCACCGGCGGCTTCTTCATCGGCTGCACGGATGGCGTCGATGATCGCTTGGTGCTGTCGGCAGACCGTTGCAATGCGTTCCTCGTCGGCGAGCGTGGTGGGCCCAAGCAGGAGCAATGCGTTGTTCAGCGCGCGCGCGGCTTCTATCATGAAGCGGTTGCGCCCGGCCCGGTAAAGCCCTTGGTGAAAACGTTGGTTGATTTCGGCTGCTCGCGCGGGATCGGCCAGGCAGGCGCCAAGGTCGGAATTCAGAGCGTCTAGGGCGTCGATCTCGGCGCCAACCGCATGTTTGGCCGCCAATTCCGCGGCCGTCCGTTCAAGAACCACACGCATCTCATACAGTTCGACGACTTCGGTATAGTCGAGAGCCCGGATAACTGCGCCGATGCGTGCACGATGCTGAACGATCCCGTCAGCCTCGAGCCGGCGAAGGGCCTCGCGGATCGGGGTGCGCGACAACGATAGTCGCTCCGCGATCTCGGCCTCGCGCAGGCGATCTCCCGGAGCATAATCGCCCGAACGAATGGCGCCCAGCAACGCATGATAGGCGGCGTCACCCTGCGACAGGCCAGGAGCGATCGGGTCGTTTGTCTCTTCCATTATTGTATCCGCTTGGATACAATAACTGTATTAGGGAGAACGCGTCATGTCAAAGAAAGTTGTGATCGTCGGAACGGGGAACGCCGCACTCTGTGCAGCGCTCGCGGCGCTCGAACAGGGGGCCGAGGTCACGCTGCTTGAGAAGGCCGATGAGGATCTTGCGGGCGGCAATACCAAGTACACGGCCGGCGCGATGCGGTTCGCCTATGACGGCTCGGCGGATCTCTTGCCGCTCGTGCGCGACCAGAACGATCCACGCCTTGGTCGAACGGATTTCGGCCAGTATCCGCAATCGAAGTTCGCGGACGACCTGATGAAGTTCAACGGCGGTCGCGATCTGTCGTCCGAGCAGCGCCGTCTGATATCCCAGTCCTTGCCGACGATGACATGGCTTGCGTCGCACGGTGTGACCTTCGAGCCGATCTGGAGCCGCCAAAGCTTCGAACGAGACGGCCAGATCGTGTTCTGGGGCGGCCTGACGCTCGCTGCCGAGAACGAAGGTGTCGGACTCTTCGAGATGGAACGCGACGCAGTCCTGCAACTCGGTGGAAAGATCCGGTACGGGGCAAAGGTCGATGGACTTCTCACTGACGGCAGCCGTGTGACCGGTGTACGTGTCGGGGACGCGGCGATTGCAGCAGACGCGGTCATTCTGGCCTGCGGCGGTTTTGAGGCCGATCCGGACCTTCGCGAGGCCTGGATGGGCGGGAACTGGCGCACCGCGAAAGTCCGTGGAACGCCGCACAACACGGGCGACGGATTGCGTTTGGCGCTTGATCTTGGCGCCAAGCGGCGCGGTCTTTACGATGGCTGCCACGCCACACCAATGGATCTTCACATGGCCGAATACGGCGGGCTGCACTTGCCGCCCATCGAGCGTAAGAACTTTCGAAAGATCTGTTATTTCCTCGGCGTCATGCTGAATGCGCAGGGCGAGCGCTTTGTCGACGAAGGCAAGGATTTCAGGAACTATACCTACGCCCAGTTCGGACGGGCGGTGCTGGACCAGCCGGGCCACTTTGCTTGGCAAGTGTTCGACGCCAAGGTCGAACCCCTGCTTTACGCCGAGTACCGGTTCCGCGAGGCGCATTTTGTGGAGGCCGATAGTCTCGAAGCGTTGGTGAGGAAACTGGACGGGGTGGCGGCGGATGCCGCGCTCGACACGCTGTACGCGTTCAACGGCGCGGTCGACACGGAAACCGCGTTCGATCCGACGGTGTTGGACGGCAAGGGCGCCACCGGACTGCCCGTTCCCCGATCAAATTGGGCGCAGGTCCTCGATACGCCGCCGTTCCGTGCTTATCCCGTAACCGGGGGCATAACCTTCACGTATGGCGGTTTGGCGGTGTCGGATCGGGGCGCGGTTCTCAACGAAGCTGATGCCGAGATCCCCGGTCTCTTTGCCTGTGGCGAGATGGTGGGCGGTGTGTTCTACGAAGGATACCCAGGTGGATCGGGTTTGACCTCGGGTGCCGTTTTTGGCCGCTTGGCGGGGTCGCATGCCGGGGCCGACGGCTAGGCCAGAACTGCCGAAAAGACCGGCACTATATGAAAAGCGGGAACTCGATATTCCTCGGTGAGTGCTTTAGGGTGGAAAACCGACACGTGGTCCATCCCGGACCGGACTTCCCTTGCCCCGGCTGAAAGGTGTCAGACGTGACCCCAACGACGCTGTTCCTCGAAGACATGGCGGGCATGGGTGTCATACTCGGTCCCGAAGAGCGTGAACGCGTTTTGGCCCGATGCGTCGAACGGCAGGTCCCGGCCCGCGGCGCCATCTTCGACAGCACCCGTGTCGCCGACAGTTGGGCCTTCGTCATGTCGGGATATGCTGCATCCTATTACTTCCACCAGGACGGCCGGACGACCCTCACCCGGTTCTTCGAACCCGGACACGTCGCCGGGAACGTAACCAGCGTTTGGTCCCGCGACTATGGCAGCGACGAGCTGATCGCGATCAGCGATGTCGTTTGTATCGAGATTTCGCATGACTTCCTACTCGGCGAATTCATGAGCGGGCAGATGCTAGGCGTCTATCTGCGGTTCAAGGTGATCGAGACACTTCGGTACGACAAAGATCTTCTGGTTTGCCAGGCATTGAATGCCCCTGAGGCCAGGTTCGACTTTCTCCTCGAACGCCATCCCAAGATCTTTGACGTGGCCCTTAAAAAAGACGTGGCGGCCTTCCTCGGCGTGACACCGCAGGCCTATAGCCGTTTTCTGCGTCGCCGCTCGGGGATACGGGATGCGGCCATGGCGGGCTCAAGCGGGACCGGGTTGGCGACTTAACCCACGTTCATCGCGCAAGGAAATTTGTCTGCTAGCCCAAGCCATATCGGCGGGCGATCAGTGGCCCGTTCGGTGCGCAAAAGAACCGTCGGAGATGAAAGAGGTGACACATCCAGGATCGATTGCCGCATTCGCGCTGGGCTTTCATGTGCTTCTGTTCGGGATCGTGATTGCGGGGTTCGGCACCCGTGCAACCGTTTATCCGGAATACTGGCCGCCGGTACGGGCCACTCTTATCGGTCATATCGTCGTCACGGGCGGATGGTTCGTGCTCGTTTTGGTGCAGGCCTGGCTCGTGGCCCGGCGACGCATGGCAGACCACAGGCGTGTGGGCCGCGCAGGCATTGCGCTCGCTCTTCTCGTTCTGGTCTCGGGTACCGCGATGATCGTCGAACTCAACCTGAGAGAGTTCAGCATGTTCCAGGTTGTGTCGAACGGTGTGAACATGGTGACGTTCGCGGTCTTCTTTGGTGCCGCGCTCGTCTGGCGCCGCGATTGGAATGCGCATATGCGCATGATCACATTCGCGTCGCTGTCAATTATGACGCCCGCAATCGCACGCCTCCTCCAGCCGCTGGGACTCGAGGTTCTGACGCATCCGGTGTGGCTTCTTCTTTGTCTCCCGATCGCGATATTCGACCTTCGGGTGGATCGGCGACTGTCACCTGCCACGGGGTTCGGACTCGTCGTCAGCGGCTTTGGCTTCGCCGTCTTCGCGGTGGTGGCTTCGATGTCTTCGGCGCGGGCCGAGACCGCCAGTGACTTCGGAGCGACGCTATCCGGTCCCGAAGGCTATACGGGCCGTGTGCGCCTCGTGCGGTTTCTTGACGAACCGGACGGATATTGTCTCGACGTCCCCGGCGGGGGCGACAGGGTGCTACTGCAGATGCCTGCCATCGCCCATACATGCCATTTCGATCCCTTGGCCGATCAGGTATTCAGCCTGAGTGCGCAGGGTTTGGGCCAGATCGTGTGGAACAATGCCGGGCAATCGGTCTGCCTTACGGCCGATGCCGCCAAGGACGGAGCGGGATTCGGTTTTCAGTCCTGCGACGAAGGGCGCGCGCAGCGCTTTGTCTTCGAAACGAACGGAGAGATCCGCCTGCGCGGCTCCGATCTTTGCATGTCCGTTGAGCGAACTGGCCCCGGCTTCGGCGCGCCTCCGATCGAGGATCAGGATGCCTTCGGACGAGGGCGGGCCGTCAATCCGCAATATACCCACCTGGCGCGGGCATTGGTGCTTGCGCCCTGTGGCGCGGGCGATCCGTCGATGCAACGCTGGATGGCCTATCCCGAAGGCGTGGTTGACCGCTGACGACCAGCTGTTAGCGGCCGAGATGCTTGTCGAGAAACGCGAATATCCGAGCCATATTGGCCTCTGAAAGAAAGTCCCCGCCGCCATGCCCGGCGCCGGCAAGAGGGATGTACTCGACCTTCTCCTGACCGATCACCGCGGCAAGGGCGCCGGCGAAGTTCCGGGACTGCTGAATTGGTATGTTTCGATCCTCGGTGCCGTGTTGGACGAGCATCGGTGGGTCGTCCGGACTGATATAAGATTGGGGGCTGGCGCGGCGAACCAGTTCCGCGGCGGCTGGATCCCCGACCGGGATGCCAATGTATCGGGATTCGGGGGACGTTGCTGCATTGGTCGGTCCGAGCGCGGGTTCGATTCCCAGCGCACCGAACTGCGCATCCATCTCGTCAAACACGATGGGCCCGAACCAGTTGACGGCTGCCTGCACGTGGGTTCCCTCGGCTTCGGATCCCAGCGTAGCCGCCATGGCGGACAAGTTTCCGCCTGCCGATGCGCCCCATGTGGCCAGGCGATCGGAGTCCAGTCCGTACGCCGAAGCGTGCATCCTGAGAAAGCCGATAGCCGCCAGGACATCCTCGACCGCAGCGGGAAAGAGCGCCTCCCCGCTGCGGCGGTAGTTGAGGCTGGCCACGGCATATCCACGGTCAAGCCCAGCCCGGACAATGTGGCGCGCGTTTCCGGCGCGCTTGTTGCCGGACATGAAGCCGCCGCCATGGATGAAAATGAGGACCGGATGGGGTGGTGCGGAGTCGGGACGATAAAGGTCCAGTTTCTGCCGGTCCGAGTCGTTGCCGTAGGCTATGTTCGGCACGATATCCTGGGCTGTGGCGACTGAGGGCTGCGCAATAACGGACCATCCACCGATGATCGCCGTCACGAGCTTGATCACAATCCGGGTGCGCATCTTTCACAGATCTCCTAAGCTGCTTCCGAGCGAAGTGCCCGGGTTGCACCTGCGGCGCAAATGGCGATGACAAGCACCACGCCCAGCCATTTGGCCAGAGTCATGTACGGCCCGGCCGCCGCCGCGACTACCGGCCCATCCGGATAGTCGACAAGCAAGGCAAGAATACTCAGGTTCTCAAGCACATCTGCGGTTGCGGGCACCCCGGCCAAAAAAGCTGCACGGCGATATCCTGCGGATTGCAGCATCGCGAAGAAAAACAGGGGCATAATGGCGATTGCGAACGGCATGTCGTAGACGGCGAGATAATGCCGGTACAAGGTGCGGCCCGATGTACCCAGCGTCGAAAGCGTCGCGTCAGCGTCGGCTGGGGTCCACGGCAGCAGCCGGTCGATGCGGGGAAAGCGAGCGTCAAGAATGCGTTCGGGGCCAAGTAATGCGTTCAATTCACCCATCATCGGCGTCGAAGCGATGTGAAACCCGATAAAAAGTACTGCGGCGCCCAGCGTCCAGTATGGCGACCAACGCCTTCCCATCTCGTCGCGTGCCCTTCGCAATTCCACTCAGCCCTCTTTACGCTTTGATCGTTAGCACGACGCTGAGGCGCCGCGACTGAACCTCGGTTCAGCCTTGGGATCCGCAGCCGTGGCATTGCTTGTTGCGAACTTCACACGCTGCCGGAGCAACGCCATGAAGATCCTGATCGTAGGTGCCGGACCCACCGGCCTGACAGCCGCCCTTGAACTAGCCCGTAGGGGGGTTCTGGCCGACGTGATCGACAGCAAGGACGGGCCATCGTCCCTTTCAAGGGCGGTGAGCTTGATGCCGTCCAGCCTCGCCATTCTCGCGCGATCGGGGATTGCGGACCAAATTCAGGCAAAGGCCATTGCGACCGAAACCGCGATCTTCCACGCGGGCTCTAGGCGGATCGCGACATTGGATCTCGCACGGGCAGAGGATCCGGGTCATCGCCTTTTCGCGCTCCCGCAAGACGTCACCGAGGCAGTCTTGCGGTCGGCGTTTGAGCGGATGGGCGGCCGGATTCGCTTTGGGGAACGGCTTGAAAGCATCGCCCAAGGCGCGGCAGGCGTCGATGCGCGCATTGGCGGAGAGATTGTAACCTATGACTTCGTCGTGGGCGCCGATGGTGTGCGCAGCACGGTTCGCGAACAACTCGGGATCGCCTATTCCGGCCTCGATCTTCCAGACGAATGGTCGATTGCCGACGTGGAAGTTTCCGGGTGGCCCTATCCAAAAGACTTCGCATTCTTTTCGGTGCCGCCCACTGCTGCGGTCATCGCAATCCCTTTGGGGCAGGACCGATTACGTGTGATCGCGACCACCGGTGACGCGATCGCGGCCCTCCCAATTCCGGTCACCGTCCGAACGACTCGGCGCAACGGCAAGTTTCGGGTTTCAGTGCGCCAGGCGGACCTCTACCAGAGCGGCGCCGTCTTCCTCGCAGGCGATGCCGCGCATTGCCACTCTCCGGTCGGGGGCCGCGGCATGAACCTTGGTATGGCCGATGCCGCCGATCTCGCGCGCCGCCTCGTTCGGGATGATTTGGACGGGTACACCCGTGCGCGGCACGCAGCCGGTCAAAAGGTCATCGCTGAAAGCGAACGGCGGCGCAAACTCATCGCGAGCCAGCACGTGTGGATCCGGCGGGCTTTTCATGGATGGTTGCGTTTGATCGACCATGTGCCTCCGATCAAGCGCGGGATTGAACGCGAACTTATCGGGATCTCCGGTGCCGGGCATCGCCCGCTTTAGCTTGGGGCCAGACTTCGGCAACATGTCTTCAGGGCCGTGCTTCCCGCGCAGCAATCCTCGATCAGGTAATCGATCAGCGCCCCGAGCTTCTCAAAGTCGATCCTGTAGATGACGTTCCGAGAAACCTTTTCCGCATGGACAAGCCCCGATTGTCGAAGCTTTGCCAGATGAAACGCCGCCCGGGAGGATTGCGCGCCCACCGAAAGCCCGATCTCTCCGGCGGTGGCGCCGTTTGGGCCGCGGGTGACCAGAAACCGGAGAATGCTTAGCCTCGTAGCGTCGGTGAGCGCCTCGAATGCAGGAATGGCTTGACTTTCGTCCATTAACTCAACATCTCTTGAGATATGCAGATTTTCGAGGATGACATGACCACGTCCATCGATACAGTCAAGAGCCTCCGCAGAGCCCTCGACCCAAGCGACGGCGCCGCAAACCTGCGGGTTTTAGCCGATGGCACTGCGCTCTCTGAAGGGTTCCACGTAACGGAAATCAGCGTGGCCGATATTCAGAGCCTCGATTGCGGCGGGCGCCGCCTGGCTTGGAAAGAGTCGACCATCCAAGTTCTCGACAGTGGCACGGGGCGGCCTATGACCATCGCCACCTTGCGCACGATTCTTGAGAAGGCCGAGGCGACGCTGCCGGGCCTGACGAACTTGCCCTTGGCCATCGACGCCGATCCGAACGGTGCGGGACTGCGTCGGTACAGCGTTGCGGGTGTCGAGGCCGGTCCAGATGGCGTCACGGTTGCACTCATATCCCGGTCCGCCGTCTGCAAGCCGGTCGTCGAAGCTGCGCAGAAGGGGTTGCCCGGGTGCCGTTCGGTCGGTTGTTGCGCCTGACGATAGGGGACTCACTTGGCAAACAAGGTAGTCCGGCAAACAACAAGAAGCTTTGGTGGAGCCAAGGGGAGTCGAACCCCTGACCTCTTGCATGCCATGCAAGCGCTCTCCCAACTGAGCTATGGCCCCATCTGGCGATCCGGTGGACCCGACGCCGGGTTTCTCTAGGGCAAGGCCCCGCTTCGCGCAAGCGAAAAGCCAGGGCCTTGTCGGCTCCTAGCTTTCCTCGTCTTCGGTCGCAACGTCGGCGATTTCGTCGAGCGAAACGTTGTCCTCGTCATCTTCCTCGAGGATATCATCGTCCATTTCGACCGTTTCGTCCTCGGAGTCATCCTCGAGAACAACGTCTTCATCATCCACGAGTTCTTCCGACGGCGAGTTCGCGTCGGGCTTGTCGGCAACCATGACGCGCGAGGCTTTCCCGGTTTCGAGCGACACGGTCTCGCCCGTGTAGGGGCTGATGATCGGGTCCTTGTTCAGGTCATAAAAGCGCTTGCCCGTGGTTGGGCAAAGCCGCTTGGTGCCCCATTCTTCTTTGGGCATGCTCTATCCTTCTTTCAACTGCGCAAGGTGCCGATCCGGCGGCACCTGCCACAAACGATTGGGTCTGTCAAAACCTTTCCCGGCTGGTCCCCGACCGGGTGCAAACGTTAACATCCTGAGTGTATCGCGACGGCCGGAAGGGTGGATATGGGGAAGATCGTTGTGCCTGGCAACCCGCCACTGGACGTTGCGCTCAAACGCGTTGCGCGGGCGCGCCGGATCACCCTGCGGGTGTCGCGCATCAATGGACGTTTGACCGTGTCGGCGCCGCCCCATGTCCCAGAACGCGAGATCCGCGCTTTCGTCGGCGCGCGCCGGGACTGGATGATTTCGGCACTGGGGGCTGTGCCGGACGCTTTGGACGTCGGTCCGGGAATGTCGATCCCTCTTGAGGGTCAGCACGTGCGCATCGAAGCCGCGCCAGGCGCGCGCGCGTCCCTTGGTGACGGTGTCCTGACCGTAGCCTCCGAAGCCCCGGGGCCCCGCGTGGCGGGGTTTCTCAAGTCCCGTGCCCGGGTCCGCCTCGCTCCAGCGGTCAATTCCTTCGCCAAGGTTCTGGGCCGCCGCTATGCACGGCTCACACTGCGTGACACGGTTTCACGATGGGGATCCTGTTCGGCGACCGGAAACCTCATGTTTTCCTGGAGGCTTGTTATGGCCCCGCCGGATGTCCTGAGATACGTGGCCGCCCACGAGGTCGCCCATCTGGTCCATATGGATCATTCTTCCGCCTTTTGGGGCGTCGTGGCGGAACTTGACCCCGACTATGCCCGCCACCGCCAGTGGCTTCGGACCGAGGGCACTGCGCTTTTCCGGTTTCGGTTCGGCGATTGACCCGGGGACGCGACCACGCGCAAGGTGGGCCATGTTGATCCAGACACGACCGGACCCGCCCGCGCCGGCGCCGACCGCAGCGCATGATCGCGTTTACCGCGCTCTCAGGGCGCAGATTATGCATGGTGAGATGGCCCCGGGGCAGGTTCTGACGTTGCGCGGCATCGGGCGCGACTTTGGCGTCTCGATGACCCCCGCCCGCGAGGCCGTGCGCCGCCTCGTTGCCGAAGGCGCGCTGACCTTGTCACCGTCGGGGCGGGTGGCGACGCCTGAACTGTCAAACGAGCGGATCGAGGAACTCGCCGCGTTGCGGGCGCTTCTTGAAACCGAGCTGGCGAGCCGCGCGCTGCCACGGGCCCATATTGCGCTGATCGACCGCCTGCAGACGATCAACCAGACAATTGCCCAAGCCGTCGCAAAGGGCGATGCGGTCGGCTATATCCGCACCAATCTCGAGTTTCACCGAACACTCTATCTTCGCGCGCAGGCCCCGGCGATGCTGGCCGTTGCCGAGACCGTCTGGCTGCAACTCGGCCCGACGATGCGCAAGCTCTACGGGCGCTTGAAACGCACCGAATTGCCACCCCAGCACCGTACGATACTGGCGGCACTCAGGGCCGGCGACGAGCCCGCTCTGAGACTGGCGGTGCGCACCGATGTGACGCAAGGCCTGCGCATGCTCTTGGCGGGCTAGAGAGAAGAGTCGCCCACCCACTCCCCTGATGGCGCCATTTTTTGGCCGCGAAACGTTGCTAGCTCGCGACAAAGGCCGGACAGGGGACCAAGGGCAGCATGCAAGGCATCATCGACAGTTTGGGCGCCGTCTATGATCAGGCGATCGCGATCCTCTTGTATCCGTCGGATTCCTCGCAACGGATCTTCTGGCTTTACGTTCTGTCATCCGTTGTCGTGGCCTATTTTGTCTATCGCGCGATCAAGGCCAAAGGATCGCATGCAACCGCGCGCGACAGCGACGCCGCGAACGGGACCTTTCTGCAGTTTCTGTTCCCAAGAAGCGTGTGGAGCCATCCTTCGGCCTGGCTGGATCTGCGGTACTTCGTGTTCCACCACATGGTCGTTCACTTCTTGCTTCTGGTGGTCGGCGGCTTCGGACTTGTGGCGGGATATCAGGTCGTCTCCGACGGCCATGCGATTGCGGACATGGAACCTCAGGCGCCCTCCGGGGGCATCGGCGCTTGGGCACTTGCCGCTGGGTTCATGTTCGTGGTGTTCTTCGTGCTCGATTTCGTGTCCTGGACGATCCACTACCTGCAGCACAAGGTTCCGCTCCTCTGGCAGTTCCACAAGGTGCACCACTCGGCCGAAGTCATGCACCCGATCTCCAACTATCGCGAACACCCCGTCGACAACGTGGTTTATGCATTCTTCACCATGCTGTTTTTCGGGATGATGTATGGCGCCGCGCAGCGGTTCTTCGGAGTCGCACCGACAATGCCGACGTTCTTCGGCATTCCGCTGATGATGTTCCTTTTCAACATCGTGGCCTACAACCTGCGTCATAGCCATGTCTGGCTGCGCTGGCCCGGCATCTGGTCGGTGGTATTTCCGTCACCGGCGCATCATCACGTGCACCATTCCTGCCATCCCGACCATATAGACAAGAATTTCGCATTCATGTTCCCGGTCTTCGACAAGATTTTCGGCACCTACGAGATGCCCGAGGACAACCGAGACGTGAAGTTCGGCGTACCTGAAGACGAAGGTCGGGACCTGGACGGTGTTCTAAAGCTCTACTGGGTGCCGTTCCGCGATGCGTACCGCCTGTTCCGCCCGAAAAAGGCGCCGGCCGAAGACAAGTCCCCGGCCGGAGACACCGTGAATATTCCGGCCGAGTAATCGTCCCGTGTCAGCTGTGGATCGGGCCGTCGCCGCAGGCAAGGGCAGCTTCCCGCACCGCTTCGGAGTAGGTCGGGTGGGCATGGCAGGTGCGCGCCAGGTCCTCGGCTGAGGCACCAAACTCCATCGCTACGCAGATCTCATGGATCAGGTCGCCTGCCATGGGGCCGATGATATGCGCGCCAAGGATCCGGTCGGTTTCCTTGTCGGCCAGTATCTTGACGAAGCCCTCGGCGGCAAAGTTGGCTCGCGCGCGCCCGTTGCCCATGAAGTTGAACTTCCCTGCTTTGTAGGCGCGGCCCTGGTCCTTGAGCTGTTGTTCGGTCAGACCAACATTGGCGACCTCGGGATGGGTGTAGATGACACCCGGGATCACACCGTAGTTTACATGGCCTTTCTGTCCGGCAATCGTCTCGGCCACCGCCATGCCTTCATCCTCGGCCTTGTGAGCCAGCATAGGACCATCGATGGCGTCCCCAATGGCCCAGATCCCTTCGACATTGGTTTTCCAGTGGCCGTCCGTCTGGACCTGCCCGCGCTCGGTCATGGCAACGCCCAACTCGCCCAGACCCAAGCCGCCGGTGTAGGGCCGCCGTCCGGTGGCCACCAAGACCACATCGGCGTCAACAGTCGCCTCGCTGTCGTCTTTCTTCAGTTTGTAAGTGACCTTGGCTTTGGTCTTGGTCGTCTCGACGCCCTGAACGGCCGCGCCCATCACGAAGGTGAGCCCCTGCTTTTCGAGGATCCGTTTAAATCCGCGCTGCACCTCGGCATCCATGCCCGGTGTGATCGCGTCCATGAATTCGACCACGGTCACCGCGGTGCCGAGACGCGCATAGACCGAGCCCATCTCAAGACCGATCACGCCGGCGCCAATCACGACCATCGTCTTCGGGATCTTGCCAAGTTTCAGCGCACCGGTCGACGTCACGACGATCTCTTCATCGATCTCGATGCCTGGCAGCGCCGACGCCTCGGACCCGGTGGCAATCACGATATGCTTGGCCTCATGGGTTTCGTTGCCGACCAGCACTTTGCCGGGCTCGGGGATCGATCCCCAGCCTTTCAGCCAGTCGATCTTGTTTTTCTTGAAGAGGAACTCGATGCCCGAGGTGTTCTGGCCAATGACCTCGTCCTTGTAGGCCTGCATGGCCGCCCAATCGACTTTCGGAGTGGCCACCTTGAGCCCCATCGAGGCAAAGTTGTGCTCGGCCTCGTGCAACTGGTGCGACGCGTGCAAAAGCGCCTTCGACGGGATGCAGCCGACGTTCAGGCATGTGCCGCCAAGGGTGTCGCGTCCTTCGACACAGGCGGTCTTCAGGCCCAGCTGGGCACAGCGGATGGCGCAGACGTACCCGCCCGGGCCGGATCCGATCACGATGACATCATAGGTGGCCATAGGCGATCCTCGTTGGAATTGGTGTTTGGGGGTTGCATATGCGTTTCATACCGACAGGTCACCGGCAAGAGCGGCGATGATCATCGTTGCCGTGGCCGCAAAGCCCGCGAACCAGATCAGTGATCGCCAAGGCGCGAGCCCGGCCCAATAGGCCGGAACATAGGCGACGCGTGCGGCAAGATAGATCCACCCGCAGGTTTGCGTCAGCCAAGTTGATCCGTCCGAAAGCGTGACGACGATAACCGCGATGGAAAATAGGATCAGGCCCTCGAAATGGTTGTCGAGCGCCCGGATCAGCCGGCCCGTCCGAACGCTCACCTGTTCCTGTAATGGTTTGCCAAGCCGCCCCGGGTCCCGCGGCGATGCCGTCTTGCCGGGGCCGAGTTCAAGATTGGCGGGAACCGACATCAGAATGTACTGCACGACTTGCCACAATGCGGCCAATGCAAGGGCGGCAAGCTCTGGCGTCATCGGACATCTCCGACATGGCCCGGGCAGGCCACGAGGCCGCGGACCTGCATCAGGAGAGCTCCCGCTGTCGCACGAGATACGCGATCGCCGCGATCTCGACCCCGACGATGAGCGGATTGCGGACCAGCGACCGCCAGCCGGCCTGCAGGTCGGGAAGGATGTTGCCCTGAATCAGGTGCGGCAGCGACGACGCGAGCGCGTAGATCACGATCAGCCACAGTGCCGCGCTCGACCGAAGCATCATGGCAAGCCACGTACCGATCACCAGCGAAGTGCCGGGCGCCACGCTCGCAAAGCTGTTGCTGGGTGATGCGAAGGCCTCGACGATCGCTGGCAGGATGCGAAGTTGCACGTCCCCGATGGGCCCAAGCGCTAGAAAGGCGGTCGCCAGGACCATCGCGATGTAGATGGCGGTCGCCCTGTTGATCGGGCCGGGAAGGTCGAAATGCCCTAGAAATCGCAGATCCGAATGCCGTCGGATAAGTCCGTTGTTTTGCAGCTGAACCGCCACCACGATGGCGATCAGTGTCAGGACCAGCCAGATCAGCACCACAGGATATGGCACGAAGTACCGGTCGAAGCCGAAGTGGAAGATGGTGCCGAAGACAGCTAGCTCGACTCCAAGTTCCCGCCCCGGCGTGACCGCAGCGAACATCACGGCAAGAACGCCGAGACCCGGGATCAGGAACCAATCCTGACGGAGGATCGACCGAAGGACGATCAGCGTCCAGACGAGAATGCAAAGCCCGCCGAAGACTGGAAACCGCGACGCCGGTGAAAAGAAATTGCTTGGAAGCGCCAGTCCGACGGCGCCCACCCACGCGTAGCCGATCCCGCCCAGAACTGAGAGCAGGAGAAGCAGGATCAGTGTGCGCAGGATCAGTGTCACAGGGCGAAAACGTAAAGCGCAATGGTGGCGGCAAATCCGACAGTCCAGGCCAGCGACCGAAGTCCGACGATCCCGAACGCGTATGACGGCAAGTAGACGATCCGCGCCGCCAGAAAGACTTGCGCTGCAAGAAGCGTGCCCGGCTGGAACGCATCTTTGAGACCGAGGACCAGGATGGCCGGGGCGAACAGCGCCATACCCGTGACCGAGTTCTGAAGCGCGCGTTCGGTACGGGCGGCCATGCCTGTGACGGTCCGGCTCTCGTCGCGCGACGACAGGAGATAGCCCATGTCGAGCTGGAGAAGCGTTCCCGTGGCCTGCAAGACCAATGTGATGGCCACAAGAAGGCCGTAGAGGGCGAGAATGGAGAGTTCAGAGGTGAGCATGGTCAGACCTAACTAACGGTTTGGACGTGATCGGGCCGAGGTGAGCTTCCGCCCGGCTCGCGACCCTTGCATGACATTTCGGGCGAATTCGGTGCGTCGTAGTCATGCGTCCCGCAGCCTTCTTTGAACCCAGCCATGTGCAAGAAGGAACGCGGAGCCACCAAGGACAAAACTTGCCGACACCGAGACCGAACTCATCTCGCCACCAAGTACGGCGACCAAGATGGGGTAGGTCACCGCAGCCCAACCAAGAAAGCTCACCCATATTCCAATTCGCGGGGCGAATCCTGAATTGCGAGCAATCGCAACAAGGTAGGAGACCAGTAAACCGATGACCGGCAGCAGCGGCAGACCTGTCACAACCATATGGCTCGTATCTGGCATGTCAGCCATCCAAATGACAGTGCCGGTAACGGTCGCTAGTACAAGGGTCGATGCCCATGCCAACGCGATGTTTCCCTCGCTCACTGCGAACGCCCTTACAAATCCATCAACAGCCGCCGCGGATCCTCAAGCGCTTCCTTCACCCGGACCAGGAACGTCACTGCGCCCTTGCCGTCGACGATCCGGTGGTCATAGCTCAGCGCCAGATACATCATCGGCCGCGCCACGATCTCGCCGCCCACGACCATGGGCCGCTGCTGGATCTTGTGCATGCCGAGGATCCCCGACTGTGGCGGGTTCAAGATGGGCGACGACATAAGGCTCCCGTAGACGCCGCCGTTCGAGAGCGTGAAGGTGCCCCCCTGCATCTCGGCCATCGAAAGTTTGCCGTCCCGGGCGCGCAGGCCCAGTTCGCCGATCTTCTTTTCGATTGCGGCGAAGGACATCTGGTCGGCGTCACGGACGACCGGCACAACAAGACCCGATGGCGTACCCACGGCAACGCCCATGTGAACGAAGTTCTTGTAGACGATGTCGGTCCCGTCGATCTCTGCATTGACCTCGGGCACCTCGCGCAGCGCATGCACGCAAGCCTTGGTGAAGAACGACATGAAGCCCAGCTTCACGCCATGCTTCTTCTCAAAAAGGTCCTTGTACTCTTTGCGAAGATCCATGACCGCGCCCATGTCGACCTCGTTGTAGGTCGTCAGCATGGCCGCCGTGTTCTGGGCGTCCTTCAAGCGCCGGGCGATGGTCTGGCGAAGGCGTGTCATCTTCACGCGCTCCTCGCGCGCGGCGTCCTCGGCGGCGACGGGCGCCCGCGGCACCTGGGCCGGCGGGGCAGCTGGGGCAGGCGCAGGGGCTTTTAGGGCCTTTTGCACGTCTTCCTTCATGATCCGGCCGTCCTTGCCGGTTCCCGGCACTTGATCGGCGGAAAGCTTGTGTTCGGCCATCATCTTGTTGGCGCTCGGCGCGTTCTCGATATCGGTGCGTCCGCCGCCCGCGGGGGCTCCAGCCTCCGCGGCGGCCGTCGAGGGCTCGGCCGTGGCCGGGCGCGAGGCGGGCGCGTCCGCTCCTGCTGTCATAAGCGCGAGTTTTCCACCCGCCTCCACCGTCGCTCCTTCAGCGGCGAGGATCTCGGTCAGCGTCCCAGCGGCAGGCGCCGGAACCTCGACAGACACCTTGTCCGTCTCCAGCTCGCACAGCATCTCGTCCTGGGCGACAACATCGCCCACGGACTTAAACCAAGTGGCCACAGTGGCCTCCGTCACGCTTTCGCCCAGCGTGGGAACCATGACATCGACCACGGCGCTTCCCGTCGCTGCAGGGGTATCGGATGCCGCCGCCGCCGGGGCGGGTGCAGGGGCGGCGCCATTGGTGGCGGGCTCTGCGGCGGCACCTTCGGCGATCGTGGCCAGCAGCGCGTCAACGCCCACCGTATCGCCCTCTCCGGCGACGATCTCGCCGAGAGTCCCGGCAGCGGGCGAGGGCACTTCGACCGTCACCTTGTCGGTCTCCAACTCGCACAGCATCTCGTCGACGGCGACGGCATCGCCCGGTTGCTTGAACCAGGTCGCAACGGTGGCTTCGGTGACGCTTTCCCCCAGCGTGGGGACGCGGACTTCGGTGGTCATGGGTCTTACTCCAATGTCAGCGCGTCATTGACGAGCTTGGCTTGTTGGGCCTTGTGGGCCGAGGCAAGGCCGGTCGCGGGCGAGGCCGCCGCGGGTCGGCCGGCATATATCGGTCGGGTCACGCGGGCGCCGATCCGGGTCAGCACCCATTCGATATTGGGTTCGATGAAGGACCATGCGCCCTGGTTCTTGGGCTCCTCCTGACACCAGACGTAATCGGCGTCGGGGAAGCGCTCGAGCTCCTTCACGAGGCTCAGTGCCGGGAAGGGATAGAACTGTTCGATCCGCATCAGGTAGACATCGTCGATGCCCCGCGCGTCGCGTTCTTCCAAGAGGTCGTAGTACACCTTGCCCGAGCAAAGAACCACGCGCTTGATATCCTTGTCAGCCTTCAGCGTGGCCTCGGAATTCCCTTTCTCGGCATCGTCCCAAAGGACCCGATGAAAGGACGAACCGGTGGTAAAATCGGCCGCTTCCGAAATCGCCAGCTTGTGGCGAAGCAGCGATTTCGGCGTCATCAGCACAAGGGGTTTCCGATAGGACCGGTGAAGCTGCCGGCGCAGGATGTGGAAGTAATTCGCGGGTGTCGTGCAGTTCGCGACAATCCAGTTGTCTTCCGCGCACATCTGAAGGAACCGCTCAAGCCGCGCCGATGAGTGTTCGGGCCCCTGACCCTCGAACCCGTGGGGCAAGAGCATCACCAGCCCCGACATGCGCAGCCACTTGCGTTCGCCGGACGAAATGAACTGGTCGAACATGATCTGGGCGCCATTGGCAAAGTCGCCGAACTGCGCTTCCCAAAGAACAAGCGAGTTGGGTTCGGCCAGCGAGTACCCGTACTCAAAGCCGAGCACGGCGTATTCCGACAGCATGGAATCGATGACCTCGTACCGCGCCTGTCCTTCCCGAACATGGTTCAGGGGATAATAGCGTTCCTCGGTCTCCTGATCGACAAAGGCCGAGTGCCGTTGCGAGAATGTGCCGCGGGTCGAGTCTTGTCCGGCAAGGCGGACGGGATAGCCCTCGGTCAGCAGCGACCCGAACGCAATCGCCTCGGCCGTGGCCCAGTCAAAACCTTGGCCGGATTTGAACATTTCTGACTTCGTCTCAAGAAGCCGTGCCACCGTGCGATGCAGGGGTAGGCCGTCGGGCGCCCGCGTCAGTGCCTGGCCGACCCTTGCCAGAGTCTCTTCCGAGATCGCCGTGCGGCCCCGTTGGTATTGATCGGTCTCCTTGTCGAGATGCGACCAGCGACCGTCAAGCCAGTCGGCCTTGTTCGGACGGAATTCCTTCCCGGCTTCGAATTCCTCGTTCAGATAGGCTTGAAAGGCGGTCTTCATGTCGTCGATTTCGCCCTCGGGGATCAGCCCATCTTTCACAAGGCGTTCGGTATAAAGTTGCAGCGTGGTCTTCTGCTTCTTGATCCGCTTGTACATCACCGGGTTGGTGAACATCGGCTCGTCGCCCTCGTTGTGCCCGAAGCGGCGATAGCAGAAAATGTCGATGACAACGTCCTTGCCGAACTTCTGGCGGAACTCAGTCGCAACCCTGGCCGCGTGCACCACGGCCTCGGGGTCATCCCCGTTCACGTGGAAAATCGGTGCTTCGACCATCAGGGCGATGTCCGTCGGATACGGCGATGACCGTGAAAAATGCGGTGCCGTCGTAAACCCGATCTGGTTGTTGACGATAAGATGGATCGTTCCGCCCGTGCGATGGCCTCGGATGCCCGAAAGCTGCAAGCATTCGGCCACGACACCCTGGCCGGCAAACGCCGCATCCCCGTGCAGCAATATGGATAGAACCTTGGTCCGGTCCGCGTCACCCAACTGGTCCTGCTTGGCACGGGCCTTGCCCAGGACGACAGGGTTCACCGCCTCAAGGTGCGAGGGGTTCGCCGTCAGCGAAAGGTGGACGGTGTTGCCGTCAAATTCCCGGTCGGACGATGCGCCGAGGTGGTACTTCACGTCGCCCGAGCCATCGACATCCTCGGGTTTGAATGACCCGCCTTGGAACTCGTTGAAAATGGCCTTGTACGGCTTGCCCATGACATTCGCGAGAACCGAAAGCCGCCCCCGGTGGGGCATGCCGATGACGATGTCCTGCAGTCCAAGCGCGCCGCCGCGTTTGATGATCTGTTCCATCGCTGGGATCAGCGCCTCGCCGCCGTCAAGGCCGAAGCGCTTGGTGCCCATGTACTTGACGTGCAGGAACTTCTCGAACCCCTCGGCCTCGACCAGCTTGTTCAGGATCGCGCGGCGGCCTTCGCGGGTGAAGGCGATTTCCTTGCCAAAGCCCTCGATCCGTTCTTTCAGCCAACCGGCTTCGTCGGGGTTTGAGATGTGCATGTACTGAAGCGCGAAAGTCCCGCAATACGTGCGCTTAACGATGGCGAGGATTTCCCGCATCGACGCCATCTCAAGACCCAGCACCTTGTCGAGGAATACCGGCCGGTCCATGTCGGCGTCGGAAAAGCCGTATGATTTAGGATCCAGTTCCGGATGCGGCGTCTGGTTCCGCATGCCGAGCGGGTCCAGATCGGCCACAAGATGCCCCCGGATCCTGTAGGCGCGGATGAGCATGAGTGCCCGGATGGAATCGAGCACCGCCTGCCGGACCTGCGTGTCGCTGACCTGAACGCCTTTTTCCTCGGCCTTGGCCTTGATCTTTTCACCTTGTTTCTCGGGCTCGGACCATTGTCCGTCGAGCGCGGCGGTCAGTTCATCGTCGGGTTGCGGCGGCCAGTCGGTCCGCGCCCAAGACGGGCCCTCGGCCTCGCGCTTGGCGTCGATTTCGGTATCGCCCAACTGCCGGAAGAAGGCCTGCCACGCTTCGTCCACCGCATTCGGGTCGGTCGCGTACCGGGCATACAGCTGTTCGATGTATTCCGCGTTGTGCCCTTGCAGGAAGGACGAGGCGTGGAACTGGTCGTTTGGGGTTTGCTCGGTCATGGGATCACCTCTTGTCCGAAGAAGTTGGTGCGTGCATCAGGACTTGTCCTCTTCCAGGATCGCCGGTGCAATGGCCACATGGACGGCTCCGAACCGAGCCTCGGTTGTGGGCCGGATGTTGAAGAATACCTCTGGATCCGATGCGAACACGGTGGTCTTGACCGTTACCTCAAGTCCCTCGCGTTCGCTGGTTTGCCGGCCTAGAACGGCGGCGTCACCCCCGGTGACGGCCACGGGTTCGCTGGCCGTGCTCAGGCTCACTTCGATGCGTTCCTTGTATGGGCCGGACTTCACCACGACAAAGCAATCGCGGATCGAAAAGTCGCTGATCCCCGGTTCGAACACCGCCAGGACCGGGTCGTCGGGCCCGAACCCGGTCACGAACAGCCGTTGTCCGCCAGACATCCGGTGCTCGGCCAGAACCTCGTTGAAGGCTGCGCGCGTTGCGCTCAGCTGCGAACGGGCCCCGTCTGCATCCTCCGACGTCGCCTCCAACGCGGCATAGGCCCAGCCGATCCGGTTGATGACGCCCGGGATTTCATCGACTTCGGCCTTGTACCATTGAAAGAAGGGCAGCGTCAGGATCTCGCGCAGCTCGGCCAGCTCGACCCGCGCGTCCCGGCAGTAGCCAAGGGATTGGTCGATGGCCGAGCCGTGAACCGCGCTTGCGGCGCCCAAGCCGAGAACAGCGATGCAAAGTGCCCGTTGCATGGGCCCGTTCCTTTCCTAGCCGATTGCCTCCACCACAGCTTCGCCAAGCTGTGCGGGGCTTTCGGCGACGACAATGCCCGCGGCCTTCATCGCCTCGATCTTGTCTTCCGCGCCGCCCTTGCCACCCGCGACAATGGCGCCTGCGTGTCCCATCCGACGGCCCGGAGGGGCGGTGCGGCCAGCAATGAACCCTGCGGTGGGTTTCCAGCGCCCCTTTTTCTTCTCGTCGGCCAGAAATTGCGCGGCATCTTCTTCCGCCGATCCACCGATCTCCCCGATCATGATGATCGCCTCGGTTTCGTCGTCGGCCAAGAACCACTCAAGCACATCTATGTGTTCGGTTCCCTTAATCGGGTCCCCTCCAATGCCGACGCAGGTCGATTGGCCAAGACCCACGTCCGAGGTCTGTTTGACCGCCTCGTAGGTCAGCGTGCCCGAGCGGCTGACAACGCCGACTTTTCCGCGCTTGTGGATATGGCCGGGCATGATGCCGATCTTGCAGGCATCCGGTGTGATGACGCCCGGGCAGTTCGGCCCGATAAGCGTGGTCTTCGATCCTTCCAGCGCGCGCTTGACGGCCATCATGTCAAGAACCGGGATGCCTTCGGTGATGCACACAACCAGCGGAATCTCGGCGTCGATGGCCTCGAGTATGGAATCCGCGGCAAAGGGCGGCGGCACATAGATGACGGACGCATTCGCACCGGTTGCCGCCACCGCCTCGTGGCAAGAGTTGAAAACAGGCAGGTTCAGATGCTCTTGCCCGCCCTTCCCGGGTGTTACGCCACCCACCATCTGTGTGCCGTAGGCGATGGCCTGCTCGGAATGGAAGGTACCTTGGCTGCCGGTGAAGCCCTGGCAGATGACTTTGGTGGTCTTGTCGACGAGGACGGACATTACTTCGTGCCTTTCAAGTTCATCCGAGGATTGCTGCCACGATCCCTGTAACGGTCGTGAGATTGGTATATGGAATTCGGGTCATCCCGATCCGTGCGCTGCAAGTTTCCGGCGTTGCAATGTGCTGGCCGCAACCGCCATGGAAAGCGGTTGGTGCGGCGCCGAAGCCTTGGGCTCGCATCGGTTAGATGGTGGTTCACCGACACGTCATTCTCCCTCTGCCGTGCCTTCGTAGTACAGAAGGACGGCGCGATCGCCCCCCGACGCGTTCTGAAAGCGAAGTGCAGGGCCTGCCTTCGACCCTTCGGGAGGCAGGCGGCCCGTTTCCGAGTATCGTTTTTGGGCAGACAGGGTCTGTTCCGTAACAATCGCAGCAAGGCGCGCCTGCGCCGCTTCGGGCGGACAGACATCATTCGGGATGGTGAACTGGCAATAGTCGACACCTCGAAAACTCCACGCCTCGAGAAAGATGTCGGCCTCTGCATGGCGCCAGGCACGGCCGGTCAGGGTCGCCGCGGTCGGAACAAAGTCTGCATGGCTGTTCGTCATGGGACGGCGCGGCGAACCGGTCTCGTCGGCAACCGGCACACACACGGCCTCGAACAACGACAGCGTTTCCTCGCACGAGAACGCCATCGCCGGAGTGGCGAGCGCCGTGAAAAGAGCAGCCCTAACCATGGGCGCGGGTCCTGACCGTGAATGTGCAACCGGTCGCGCCGTCGCAGGCGTCAGCGGGTGGTTGGAACGCCAACTGCATCACGGTTCGGGCCGGAATTGAAGTAGATACCGGTCTCGGCCGCGGTCCGGTGATGGCCCCTCGATCCGGAGCAGCGTCTCTCGATAACGGGTCAGTCGGCCCATCTGCGTGTCGGCCAAGGGCCCGAGCCGGGCAAATACCCGATCTGCTGCCCGCGGAGACTCTTCTGTCGTGAAGGCCAGCGTGCAGACAGGTTCTCCGTCGATCGCATCGCGGGTCGTCAACTGCGCGTCGTGCCCGGCCAGCATCCCCGACGGTGTGAACCCCGCGTCGACGAGGGCTCTGTCGACATCCTCAAATCGCGGCAATGAGGCCCCGCACACTCTGTCGAACAGTGCTACTGCCCGATCAACCGCAACCGGCGCCGTGCCCGCCAGAGCGGAAGACCCGGCGACGAAGGCGACAAAGACCAGGATGCCGGCGGGGGGCCACACTAGCCCTTTACCGCCTTGACGATCTTCTCGGCGCCGTCCTTCAGGTCGTCGGCGGCGATCACGTTGAGGTCTGAACCCGCAATGATCTCTTTGCCCTTTTCGACATTTGTGCCTTCGAGACGAACGACAAGCGGAACCTCAAGGCCCACTTCCTTGACCGCAGCGATAACGCCCTCGGCGATGACGTCGCACCGCATGATGCCGCCAAAGATATTGACGAGGATACCTTTGACCTGCGGGTCCGAGGTGATGATCTTGAACGCCTCGGTCACCTTCTCTTTCGTCGCGCCGCCGCCAACATCGAGAAAGTTCGCAGGCTCAGACCCATAAAGCTTGATGATGTCCATGGTCGCCATGGCAAGACCTGCGCCGTTGACCATGCAGCCGATCTCTCCATCAAGCGCGATATAGTTCAAGTCGTATTTCGAAGCCTCAAGCTCTTTGGGATCTTCCTCGGTCGTGTCGCGCAGCTCGGCGATGTCCGGGTGACGGTAGACAGCATTGCCGTCAAAGCCCATCTTGGCGTCGAGGCATTTCAGATCCCCGGTGTCCGTCAGGATCAGCGGGTTGATCTCAAGCATCTCCATGTCTTTCTCTGTGAAGAGCTTGTAGAGCGTGCCCATCAGCTTGACGCATTGCTTGACCTGCTGTCCCGTCAGCCCGAGTGAAAATGCGATGCGGCGGCCGTGGTAAGGCTGGTAACCGGTGGCGGGATCAACGCTGAAGGACAGGATTTTCTCGGGCGTGCTTTCGGCCACCTCCTCGATGTCCATGCCGCCCTCGGTCGAGGCCACGAACGATACCCGGCTGGTCTGGCGATCGACAAGAAGCGCGAGATACATCTCAGTCTCGATGCCCGACCCGTCTTCGATATAGACGCGGTTCACTTGCTTTCCGACGTCCCCGGTCTGTTTGGTGACAAGCGTGCGTCCAAGCATCTTCTTTGCTTCTTCAGCCGCTTCTTCGACCGATTTGGTCAGCCGCACACCGCCCTTGTCGCCCGCATCGGACTCTTTGAACGTGCCTTTGCCGCGTCCGCCGGCGTGGATCTGGGCTTTGACGACCCAAAGCGGTCCATCAAGTTCGCCTGCCGCGGTTTTGGCGTCTTCCGCCTTCAGCACGATGCGGCCATCCGAGACCGGTGCGCCGTAGCTTCTCAGAAGTCCCTTGGCCTGGTATTCATGGATGTTCATCGCTGTCCCCGCGCCGCTGTTTGCGCAAATTGAGCGCGAAAACTGCCGGTATGGCAACCGGTTCACGCCGGTTTGTGATACAAACATGCAGTTTCGCGAGTCTTTGTGATCACAGGAGATTGTGCTGTGATCACAAGCGCTTTCTGGAAGCACTCCCCGACCGATTGCACAGGACCGGGATTCGTCCCATACCCGGTCCGGAGGAGAGCAAACTCATGAACGAATACGAAGAGGCGTTCCGTCGCCTTTTGGACGACGCCAAGGGCAAGCCCCGTCTGCGCCGGTTCGTCCAGTCTGGAATTCCCACCACTCGTGTTCGGTATGCCGACACCGAATTTCTGATAACGCCACCGGACAATTACACGGAATTCATCCTTTGGCGCCGGGGCCGCCCACCCGAAGACGACGCGACACAAGCCTTGGCCAAACGGTTCCGCGATCAACCTGCAGTCATCGTGGACGTGGGCGCCAATGCCGGTATCTTCGCGTTGCCGATCCTCAAGGCCGCTGGAGCTGGCGCGCGTTATCTGGGGGTCGAGCCCAATCCCGAAATGGTGGCCCGGTTGCGCGGGAACCTTGCGTTAAACCGCTTTGCAGCCGCCGATGTGGCCGAAGTGGCGGTAAGCGATCAGGCCGGCTCTGCCCGGCTCCACTTTTCCGACAAGCCGGATTTCGGCGCGGCGCGCCTCGGCGAGGCGCAGGGCGAGGCCGGTGGCATCGACGTGGATGTCGAGACGTTGCCCGACATTCTTGGACGCCACGGCATCTCGACCGTGGACCTTCTCAAGGTCGATGTCGAGGGGCACGAAGACCGAGTCATCGTCCCGGCACTTGAGGCCGGAATCGATATTCGGGCGGTTTATTTCGAGGACGAGCACAAGGCCGCGTGGACCCACGATCTGGTTGCCGCGCTTGAGACAGCCGGCTTGACCGAAACGCGCCGCTTCGGCCCGAATGCGTTCTATGCGCGCGTCGAAAGCTGACTCTCGGGCCGGAACCCGGCGATCGCCTTGGCGGCATTCTTTACGCCCGGCAACTGCATCAGTCGCCCGATTTCCGACGTGGTGGCGGGGGCCAATGAGTGCAGGGCTTTTTCTTCGACATCGTTAAAGTTCTTCCGACGGTAAAACCTGTCGTCACGCACGACCGGCGCGGCCGCGCCGGGATAGACGCCATCACCACGAGTGGCCTTGGCGGCATACATGTCAGGCGTCCGCACCGAGAAATGCGCAACCATGGCAAAGCGGTAGTACCGCGACCCGTCGGTAATCCGGCTCCATGGATTGGTTCGGTCCCGGTCGAAAAACGCGTCGGGCATCGGGTGTCCGCCCGAATGGAAGGCTCGGATGTCCTCGGGCCCGGTACCTCGGCGGTAGATCGGTCGGTGAATATCCGGCGTCTCGACCCGGTCGGTCCACCGGAACAGGGACTTGATCTGGGCCCGTTTGGTTCGGTTTCGCTTTTCTGCGCGCGAGAAGGCCGGGTCGATATGGCGTCCGGGCCAAGTGGCGTGCCCGCTATCCCCGAAAAAACGCCATGCGACGGCGAGAACGTCAAAGGAAGGGAGGGCGGCAAAGAGAGAATCCAGATCATGGGCGCCGGGCTGGACATACAGGAATTCGTCACTGTCGAGCCACATCACCCAGTCGCCATCGTGAAACAGGCCAGCCTTCGCCGCCGCCTCGGCCGCCTGTCGCTGGGCGGAACGGTCCGGATCCGGCGCATGCCGGTGATGCTCCAGGACACCCGCTTCGGCCAGCCTGTCGAGGAGGTGGTCCGAGCCATCCGTACAATCGTTCGAATACAGGATGATATCGGTGAAGCCGATCACCCGATGATACGCGATCCATTCCAGCAGGAAGGGCCCTTCGTTGCGTTGGGCACTGAACAGGATGCGGCGGGATCCAACGGGCGGCATGCCTAATTCAGGAACACGACGAACAACAGGGCATCACCCTGGACCATACGCTGAAAGAAGATCCAGTTCTCGGGGCTGACCCGCCGACCCTCCTCGGAATAGGGCAACAGCGCCGCGCCATGCATCCAGCCCACGGGATCGATCGGCGCGGGATCGTCCAGAAACCGCGCCAGGTTGATACCGGCACCTTCGCGAAGTCGCCAGTGCGGGACCAGCGCAGCGCCGGTCAAAAGGGCTTCGGCATCATCAAGCACCGCAAGCCAGCGCGGGCCCGTCTCGGGCGGCACCTCAAGCCCCAGCACCTGGGTCTGGGTGGCGTTCGGGATCCACTCGCCTTCATTGTCCGTCTCGGCCGTGACGCGAGCCCAGAGAGTCCGATTGGCGGCAATCATCTCAAGAAGATGGGATTTCGCGGCGCGCGTATGCACGGGGTCGGGCTGACCTTGGATCGCCGACAGGATGATCGCTGCGCGGTCAACCTGCTGGCCGAACTGCATGTCGATCGCATTGCGGTAATTCGTATCTGCTGCCAGCGCGTCCATCTCGTCGCGCGCCGTCGCAAACCGATCGATCTGTGTGGTCGGGTCAATCGACAACACCAACTCGGCGAACGCAGCAAGAAAATGCGTATAGGCCAAAAGCCACGCCGCGTCTGCCGTATCAAAGGTCGCTGTGGGCGCATCCGACATGAGCATAGGCTGACCTGTGAGCGTCAGAGCCGCGACGGTCACGAGGTCTTCGCCGCGTTCGCGGACGCCATTTGTGTCAATGTCGAACCAAAGATCTGTGAAGGTGATCGGCAGCCGCACCGCGTCGCCGTCTTCAATCTCCGCAAGGGGCGCCCGGGCTCCGGCGAGGTCGTCAAGAAGGTCCGAGAAGATCGTCGCAACGAGATCGGGGCCCGCGGGTTCGGGCGCCGGATTGTTGGCGACAGGCAGGCGTAGAACCGGGAGCTCGGTCTGTGCGGCGTTCAGCCCGTGGCGCCAACGGGTTTGCAACGTGATCTCGATCGCGCGCAGAAACCGCGCCGTTCCAAGCGCTGCGGCTTGCGTGGGCGTCGGTTCGGGCAGTGCCGCGAGTTCGGCCTCGACCGCGGCAATCCCGTGTGCGGCAAACGCACCTGAGATGTCCTCCGGTTCGAGCGCTTGGGCCGGACCGGAGAGAAAAAGGGCGGCGACAACAGACGCGAGCCGCCCCATCAGATCAGGCCAAAGTCTCGTCAATGCCCCTGCAGGCGGCAACCAGGCCTTTCACGGCATCGACCGACTTGTCGAACATGGTCTTTTCGTCTTTAGACAGGCTGATCTCGACGATCCGTTCGATCCCGCCGGAACCGATGATCGTCGGCACACCCACGTAAAGACCTTTAAGACCATAGGCGCCGTCGACGAAGGCGGCGCAGGGCAGAACCCGCTTCTGGTCTTTCAGATAGGCTTCGGCCATCTCGATGGCGCTGGTGGCCGGCGCGTAATAGGCCGAACCTGTCTTCAAAAGCCCAACGATCTCGGCGCCGCCATCGCGCGTGCGCTGGACAATGCTGTCGAGCTTCTCCTGGCTCGTCCAACCCATGGCCACGAGATCGGGCAGCGGAATGCCAGCGACCGTGGAGTACCGGGTCAGCGGCACCATCGTATCGCCGTGCCCGCCAAGGACGAAGGCGGTGACATCCTTCATTGAAACGCCGAACTCGAGGCTCAGGAAGTGGCGGAAGCGCGCACTGTCCAGAACGCCGGCCATGCCGACGACTTTTTCATGCGGAAGGCCCGAGAATTCGCGCAGCGCCCAGACCATGGCGTCAAGCGGGTTGGTGATGCAGATGACGAAGGCGTCGGGTGCGTGTGCTTTGATCCCTTCGCCCACCGCCTTCATGACCTTGAGGTTGATGCCCAGTAGATCGTCCCGGCTCATACCCGGCTTCCGGGCCACGCCCGCGGTCACGATGCAGACATCGGCGCCGGCGATGTCTTCATAGCTTTGGGTGCCGGACATGGCCGCGTCGAAACCCTCGGACGGTCCCGACTCCGCGATGTCGAGCGCCTTGCCTTCGGGCACGCCCTCGGCGATGTCGAACAGGATGACGTCACCCAGTTCCTTCATTGCCGCCAAATGTGCGAGCGTTCCGCCGATCTGTCCGGCGCCGATGAGCGCGATTTTGGGTCTGGCCATGGGTCCCTCAGATGTCGTTGTTCAGGCGATGCCTAGCCATCGACGCGAGTCCATGCAAGGCAATGGGCCGGTCAGTGTCGTGCGTGATCGCAGTCGCGGAACGGATTGTCGGGCAGATTGAACAGTTTGGCAGGAGTTAGCGGGTGATCGAACTCAGCCTCGCGTTCTTTGCGCTTGCGGTGCCTGCGGTTGTATTTGCCGGGGTGTCCAAGGCTGGTTTCGGGTCCGGCGCGTCTTTCGCGGCGGCCCCGATTCTTGCGTTGATTCTCGATCCGCTGACTGCGCTTGGGCTGCTCCTGCCGCTCTACATTGTGATCGATTTGGCCACGCTGCGTCCCTATTGGGGGCGCTGGAGCCTTCGGAACGCGGCCTTGCTCATGCTCGGCTCGTTGCCCGGCGTGGCTCTGGGAGCATCGCTCTTGCTGACGGCGTCCGACGATGTGTTTCGGGTGTTGATCGGCGCCTTGGCCCTCGCCTTTGTGGGGTGGTCGCTTCTCAAGGCGCGGGGCGTGATCCCGTTGCGCCGCCGTCCCTTCCCGCGCATCGTGGGGATCCTGACCGGCCTGACCGCCGGCTTCACCAGCACAATCAGCCATGCGGGCGGCCCGCCGGTTGCGGTATATCTTCTGGCTCAGGGGCTGTCGAAAACGACTTATCAGGCAACGACAGTCCTGGTGTTCTGGGCCGTCAATCTGGCAAAGGCCGTGCCCTATGCCGCTTTGGGCGTGTTTACCGCCGAGACGCTCTGGGCCGGGGTCCTTCTTGCGCCAGTGGCCCTGTTCGGTGCGTGGCTGGGCGTTCGAATCCACCACCACCTGCCCGAGCCATTGTTTTTTCGGATCACGTATTTCCTGTTGTCGGTAACCGGCGCAAAACTTGTCTGGGACGGGCTTTCCGGCGGCTAAAGCGACGTGCCCTCGGGGGCAAGCGAGCCATCGGTTTGTTCGAAGGCCTGGCCTGAGGCCACAAGGCAAGTGATGCCAGCCGGCGTCGTAACCGTGATGGTCCACGTGCCGGTCTCCGAAGAGGCAAAGACCTCGACCACCTGATTATTTGCGCCAAGCCCGATGGAACGCCGGGTCTCTCCATAGGTCGACGCAAGCCGCTCGACCACGATCTCGCGGTCGCCGCAATTTCTCGGCGCCTGTGCAAATGCCGCTTCCGCCGCCATGAGAAGACCGCCAAAGCCGAGCGCATAAACCATCAAGTCACGCATTGTCTGTCGTCCTTTCGGTTCAGAGCCGTCGCGGCCCCGGGTCCCAACTCGGGCACGATGCCGGCGGAAGATCGGAACCGGCCGGTCGCGTTCCGTTGCGTTAATCAGCCTCGCGGGGCGGCGCGAAGATATGGTTAACGGGTCGGCCTGCACCGTTCGCAGCTTGGAAAAGCCAGTGTTTCCCGTGCGAAAGGCGTTGCGTACACCGGGCTTGCGATCTTTGCCGTGCTGACGCAGCAAGGGGCACCAATCGAAAGGTCTCAGAATCATGGACGTTGCGTCTCGGCCGTGGAGATCGGTTCTGTACATCCCTGCCGCACGCGCGCGGGTCCTGGACAAGGCGCGTTCCCTGCCGGTCGACGCGCTGATCTTCGATCTAGAAGACGCTGTGGCCCCGGACGACAAGGTGGCTGCGCGCGCGACAATGGCCGAGGCGCTGGGCTCCGGTGGCTACGGTGACCGGGCGGCGCTGGTTCGGATCAACGCCACCGACACGCCGTGGGGCGCGGAAGATCTTGAGGCCGCCGCGGCCGCCAATCCCGACGCCATCCTGATCCCGAAAGTCGACACGCCGGAAGATGTGGCGCTGGTCGCGCGCCGACTGGACGCGCTGGGAAGCTCTGCGGCGATCTGGGCGATGATGGAAACGCCCGCGGGCTGTCTGAACGCGGCGGCCGTAGCGCATGCACCCCGGATGGCGGGCTTCGTGATCGGCACCAACGATCTGGCCAAGGACATCGGCTGTGCCACCGGCGGGGACCGAATGGCGATGATGACGGCGCTTCAGATGTGTGTCCTAGGCGCCCGCGCGGCGGGGATTCGCTGTGTCGATGGTGTCTACAACGCGTTCAAGGATCAGGACGGCCTGCGTTCGGAGTGCGCGCAAGGCAAGGAACTGGGCATGGACGGAAAGTCGCTCATACATCCCGATCAGATCGCGATCGCCAACGCCGTGTTTACACCGGCGGAAGACGAGGTTGATCTGGCCCGCCGCCAGATCGATGCCTATGAGGCTGCCCTGGCCGCGGGGCAGGGTGTTGCCGTGCTCGATGGCAAGATCGTCGAAAACCTGCATGTGGCCTCGGCCCGGGCGCTTCTGGCGCGGGTCGAGGCCATCGCCGCACGAAAGGATACGTGATGGGCTTTGTCGTATTGATCCTTGGACTGGCGCTTTGGGCCGGCCTGCACCTCTGCAAACCGCTCGCCCCGGCGTTTCGGTCCGCGCTCCAGGACCGGTTGGGCGACGGATCGAAGGGCCTGATCGCCCTCGGCCTCGTCCTTTCGGTCGTCCTGATGTGGTGGGGCTACCGCTCGGCCGCGCTCGTGGTGATCTGGACGTCGCCGTCGTGGATGACCCATCTGAACAATCTCCTGATGCTGCTCGCGTTCTATATGTTCCTTACGACCGCGACGAAACCGGGCACAGCCTTTATGTTCGGCAACCTCAAGAACCCGCAACTGACCGGGTTCAAGGTCTGGGCGGTGGCCCACCTTCTGGTCAATGGCGACCTCGCCGCACTGATTCTGTTCGGCGGGCTCTTGGCGTGGGCCGTCGCCGAGGTGATCGTTGCCAAACGCAGGCCGTCGGCGGTTGACAGAACAACGGCACCGATCGGATCGCCCTGGGTGCATCTAGCCCTTGTCCTCGTGGCGTTTGCCGGCGTTGCGGCATTGCACAGCTGGCTCGGCCGCTGGCCCTTCGGGTAGTCGGAGCCTGGCGATGCAGAAAACGAATGCTGGTTTCTTCTTCGAAGATTATGCAATCGGTCAGGTGATCGCGCATGCGGTCCCGCGAACGGTTGGCGCCGGGGAGCGTGCGCTCTACCACGCCCTCTATCCCGCGCGCCACGCTCTCGCCTCGTCGGATACCTTTGCGCGTCGTCTCGGCTTTCCCGGTGCACCGCTTGACGATCTAATCGTGTTCCACACGATCTTCGGCAAGACGGTCCCGGATATCTCGCTGAACGCGGTGGCCAATCTCGGCTATGCCGAGGGGCGATTTCTTGCACCTGTGTTTCCCGGGGCAACGCTGCAAGCGACGTCCGAAGTGATCGGGCTTAAGGAAAACTCGAACGGTAAAACCGGGATCGTCTGGGTCCGGACGCGGGGTACGGCCGATGGAGTTCCCGTGCTTGAGTACGTGCGCTGGGTCATGGTTCGGAAACGTGACGCCGATGCGCCGGCGCCGGAAACGCATGTGCCGGTACTGGCCCCAGCCGTGACCGCAGCTTCGCTTCGGCGCCCGTCAGGGCTCAGCCTTGCCGACTACGACTTTTGGGAGGCGGGCGAGGCCCACCGGCTCGGCGATTACGCGGTGGGCGAAATCATCGACCACGTGGACGCCGTCACGGTCGAAGAGGCCGAACACATGATGGCCACGCGTCTTTGGCAGAACACCGCAAAGGTCCATTTCGACACCACCCACCGCGAAGACGGCAAACGGCTGATCTATGGCGGGCACGTGATCTCACTCGCACGGGCCTTGTCCTTCAACGGTCTGGCCAACGCACAGCTGATCCTTGCGCTGAATGCGGGTGCCCACGCCAATCCCTGCTTTGCGGGCGATACCGTGCGCGCGTGGTCCGAAGTCTTGGACCGTGCGGATCTCGGAGGCGGTGCAGGCGCGCTGCGCCTGCGGCTTGTCGCTGTGCGGGCGGGGACCAAGCCCGGGGCACTGCGCGATGCCGGGGGCAAATATCATCCCGGGATCCTGCTCGATCTTGACTACTGGGCGCTGGTGCCCGTGTAGGTGCCGCCTAAGCCGCTTTCTTCGCGATGAAGATCCGGCTTCCGAGGGCCAGACCCATGTCCACATGGCGCTCAGGTGGGGTGGCGAATTCCGACAGCCCGAATCCCGCACCTCTGATCATCTCCCGGATGTCTGTGCCAAATGAAAGCACGTGGTCACGCTGTCCAAAATGGAGCAGGCGTTCGAAATCCGTGGTCACTTCCGGATTGCGATAGGTCTCCGCCATCCCCTCTTCGATCGGAAAGCTCAAAAGTGCCGTCCCGCCGGGCACCAGAATGCGATAAAGCTCGGTCAGTGCGAGGGGGGTGTTCACATGCTCAAGCACATGATTGCAGACGATCACCTCAAAGCTGGCGTCAGGCAGATCGATGTCCTCGATGTTGATCTTCAGATCCACGTCGTCCCGCATGAGATCGGCTGTCACATACTCCACCGCCCCTTCCCGTATGAACGAGCCCAACGCCGCCTCGGGGGCGAAATGCAAGACGCGCGGCGCGTCCGGCAACGCGTAGGCTCCGGATGTCCAGCCGAGCACGAATAGGCGGTGGCGGTCCAGCGACCCGCAGCGTGGGCAACGAGCGCCAAAGCGGGGCGGGGAGCCATGTACCGAAAACGGACCATGATAGCCGCACATATTGCATTGGCGGGGAACGTCATGGCGCGGATCCTCGAGGAACCTTCGCATCGTTTTCTTCAGCCGGCGGCGAAGTTCTCGGCGGTCCTGGCGTGTTGGTTCGGCGGTCATGCGGCGAAGGTGGCCGGAACTTGGGAGCAAAACAAGTCATTGCGCCGGCTCCGTCGGGTGCAGACCGCGCCATTTGACCGCAACGCGACGGCAGATGGGGCCGTGACATCACCGCCGTCATCCGGTTCTATAGCGCCACCGAACGCGAAGGACTGGCCATGGCCGAGACACAGCAAAACAATCGCCCCCTTTCACCCCATCTGACCGTTTACCGCCCGCAGCTGACGTCGATGACGTCGATTTTCACGCGGATCACCGGTAATGCGTTGATCGTCGGCGCTTTGTTGGCCGTGTGGTGGTTTTTGGCGGCGTCCACATCACCCGAGGCTTTTGTCGTCGCGGACGCCGTCCTGACGTCGTGGTTCGGGGATCTTGTGCTGTTCCTGTCGCTCTGGGCGCTTTGGTATCACACACTCGCCGGCGTCCGTCACCTGTACTGGGATACGGGCCGCGGGCTTGACGTCGAGATGGCCGAGAAACTTGGGCTCGGCATAATCGGTGGCTCGGTGCTGTTGACCATTGTCACCGTTTTTCTGATCTGAGGGCTCTATGGCATATCTAACCGACCGCAAACGCGCGACTGGGCTCGGCTCGGCAAAAACCGGGGCCGAGCATCACTGGTCGATGATTGTCTCTTCGATTGCCCTGGTCATCCTGATCCCGCTCTTCGTCGTCACCTTTGGTCGCATGCTGGGGGCGCCCCACGCCGAAGTCGTCGCCTACTTCGCGCGTCCATTCCCGGCACTTGTGGCCGCGCTGACCTTCCTCGTCGGCTTCATGCACTTCAAAAACGGCGTGCAAGTCCTGATCGAGGATTATACCGGCGGACTCGTCCGGAAGGTCCTGATCGTCGCCATGATCTGTCTTAGCTACGCCGCGGCCGCGGCCGGCATCTTTGCCGTCGCGCGTATCGCGTTTTAAGGAGCTCCCGATGACCGCTTACGACTACGAGACGCACACCTACGACGTTGTCGTCGTGGGGGCCGGGGGATCCGGCCTTCGGGCGACGCTCGGCATGGCCGAACAGGGCCTGAAGACCGCATGCATCACGAAGGTCTTCCCGACCAGGTCTCACACCGTTGCTGCCCAGGGCGGCATTGCGGCGTCGCTCGGCAACATGGGCCCCGACCACTGGCAGTGGCACATGTACGACACCGTGAAGGGGTCGGACTGGCTGGGCGATACGGACGCCATGGAATACCTCGCCCGCGAGGCGCCCAAGGCGGTCTACGAGCTTGAGCATTACGGCGTGCCCTTCAGCCGGACCGAAGACGGCAAGATCTACCAGCGGCCCTTCGGCGGCCACACCACCGAGTTTGGCGAAGGCCCCCCGGTGCAGCGCACCTGCGCAGCGGCCGACCGGACAGGGCATGCGATTCTGCACACGCTTTATGGCCAGAGCCTGAAGAACAACGCCGAATTCTACATCGAGTACTTCGCCATCGACCTGATCATGTCGGAAGACGGCGAATGCCAGGGCGTCGTGGCCTGGTGTCTCGAAGATGGGTCCATCCACGTCTTCAATGCCAAGATGACCGTCTTGGCCACCGGCGGCTATGGCCGAGCGTACTTCAGCGCGACATCGGCTCATACCTGCACCGGCGATGGCGGCGGCATGGTCGCTCGTGCAGGTCTGCCGCTGCAGGACATGGAATTCGTGCAGTTCCACCCAACCGGCATCTACGGCTCGGGCTGCCTGATCACCGAGGGCGCCCGGGGCGAAGGCGGCTATCTGACCAATTCCGAGGGCGAGCGGTTCATGGAGCGCTATGCGCCGACCTACAAGGACCTTGCTTCACGCGACGTCGTTTCGCGTTGCATGACGATGGAGATCCGCGATGGCCGCGGCGTCGGAGAGAACGGCGACCACATCCACCTTCATCTCAACCACCTGCCGCCTGAAACCCTGGCCGAGCGCCTGCCCGGTATCTCGGAATCCGCACGCATCTTCGCCGGTGTCGACCTGACGAAGGAACCCATCCCGGTCCTGCCGACAGTCCATTACAACATGGGCGGGATCCCAACGAATTACTGGGGCGAGGTGCTGAACCCGACTGCCGACGATCCAGACCGGATCGCACCGGGTCTGATGGCCGTGGGCGAGGCCGGCTGTGCCTCGGTCCACGGGGCGAACCGGCTTGGGTCAAACTCGCTAATCGACCTCGTGGTCTTCGGACGCGCCGCCGCAATCAAGGCGGGCGAGGTCGTGGACCCGAATGCGTCGAATCCAAAGCTGAACGAGGCCTCGGTCGACAAGGCCCTCGGCCGTTTTGATGGGATCCGCCATGCCAGCGGTGCCGTGCCGACGGCCGAGCTGCGTCTCGAGATGCAGAAGACCATGCAGGATGACGCTGCCGTCTTCCGGACGGACGAGACACTCGGGCAGGGTGTTGAGAAGATGTACGGCGTTGCCGGCAAGATGGACGACATCCAGGTCACTGATCGGTCGATGATCTGGAACAGCGACCTGATGGAAACGCTGGAACTTACGAACCTGATGCCCAACGCGCTCGCCACAATCGTCTCGGCCGAGGCGCGCAAGGAAAGCCGCGGAGCCCACGCGCACGAGGATCATCCGGACCGTGACGACGAGAACTGGCGCAAACACTCGCTTGCATGGGTCAACGGCAAGGTGGATCTGGACTATCGCCCGGTCCATCTGAATCCGCTCATTGGCCATAACGAAGGTGGGATCGACCTGAAGAAGATCGCGCCGAAAGCTCGGGTCTACTGATGCAGGGCCGGGCTGCGGCTCTGACCCTGATCCTTGCGCTTGGTGCCTGCGCAACCACGCCGACCGAACCGGTCAGCCAGGACGTTGCCGATGCCGAGTGCATCCGAGAAGCGGAAAGCCGGGGTGTTCCTGAAGCGGACGCCCCATTCGGGCCCGACGGATTTCGCGCCCGTGTCGGCCTGCCGCCCTATGACGCGCTCGCATCTGGCCGTGATCGGCGGAACATCTACGTGACATGCTTTCACCGACTGACCGGGGAGCTTCCCGGCGACATTCCGCCCCTCGGATGAGGGGTGGCGCGGCCATAGCGGTTTTTGCCGTGCTGACAGCTTGCGGTCCGGTTCCCTTTGAGACGGTTGAGCGTCAATGCGCCGAACGCGCCCGCCAGGCCGACGGTCCTTTCGGTGAAGTCGGCGTCGGCGTAAACTCTGAAGACGGGCTCCGGACGCGCCTGTCGATCGGCATCTCTTCGGATTTTATCGCCGGACGCGAGCCTACCGAGGTCTACGACAGTTGCGTGCGCCAGCGGACGGGCGAACCCCCGCGAACCCCGCTGGTGCTCTGATTATGAGGAACAGACACTTGCGAGCATTGGGTTTCTGGGCTGCGGCTATCGTTTTGGCTGGGTGCGCCGAAGATGGATTGGTGGACCGCGTTGCCCGCGATCAGGCCAAAGATGCGGTGCGCCCGGTGCTCGAGGACAACTTCCCGGGGGTCCCCGTCGAACCAGCCACGGATTGCGTCATAGACAACGCCCGAGCCAACGAAATCCTCGAACTTGCCACCGCGTCCGTCACCGGGGTCGACACCGAGACTGCAGAGTTGGTCATCGACATTGCCACCCGGCCGGACACCATCGATTGCCTCATTGAAGACGGATTGCCGGCGATCGTGCGGGGCTTGTCCTGACGCGCAAGGCATGCGCGCCTCTCAGCGTTGACAACGTTAAGTATGAGCGCCTGAGTTGGCTTGCAACTATGGCGCGTGCCGTTGGGTCGAATGCGCCAGACCATCGGACAAAGGCCAGCGCGATCATCGCAGACGCGAATGGATATCGGCAATGACCGTCACGGAGACGCCGACCAGCGTCCTTGGCGCGGACTTCGTCGACTCGGACTTCGATGAGCCAGTCGCGCATATCCCCCGGCACCTGATCCTGATCTATTCGACGCCGCGGACGGGCAGCACGATGGTGTGCGACCTTATTCGTCGCACTGGCGCCTGCGTTCCGCACGAGTATCTTCAGAATTTCCAGTACCGGCCCGCGCTCGAGGCACGTTGGCGCGTCTCTCCGGGCGACGATGCGGCCTATGCGAGGGCCTTGATCCGCCATCGCACGGGGCCCGCCGGCCATCTCGGGATCAATCTTCATGCACGCCACCTGGACTCCTGGCGCAGGTTCAAGGACCACCTGCCGCCATTCGAGCGGGTGACCCATCTCAGAGTCACGCGCGAGGATCGCGATGCCCAGGCGGTTTCCTATTTCCTCGCCAAAGGCACAGGATCATGGAACACGAGTTTCGGGGATCCGGTTCAGCAGCCATCCTATGACGCAAGGAGAATCCACAAGCTCGAACGGCGCTTGGACCGTGATGAACAGGTGCTCGATCGGTATCTGTCCGGAATAGCGGCGCCTGTCGCGACCTTTACCTACGAGCGCGTAATCTCTGACCCGAGTTCCGTTCCCGCGGCCGTCGAGGGATTGCCCGGGGTCAGACAGGCCGAAGGCGTTGCGCCGCAATCCGACCCCGTAAAGCGTCTCTATCTCAGCCGGTATCGCCGTCGGCATCGTTTGCCCAGCATTGTGCTCGGGCGTCTTCCCCGGCTCGTCTGCTTTCCCAAGTCCCGGGACAATCCTTATCAAACCTTGCTCTACAAAGCGTTCCCCAACATCGCAGACGTCGACTACTTGATGCCAAGCCGCATTCTGAAAGACCTGCAGGCGACTCTGCGTGGCGCGCAAGTCGCCCATGTCCATTGGGAAGAAGGGGTTTTCTGGGGCGCAAAGTCAGAAGCCGAAGCAGCGGCGCGCGCGGCACTTGTCCTGCGTTGCCTCGATCGTTTCGCGTCACGTGGCGGGCGGATCGTGTGGACAGTTCACAATGCTGAGGTTCGAACCTGCGCCGAGTGCCTGCCCCATGCTCGGGACTTGCGCGGCTTTCTGGCCGCCCGTGCGGACGCTGTGCATGCGCATTCGAAGGCCGGCGTCAATTTGGCTGTCGGGGAACTGGGGGTGCCGCCGGACAGAATCATTTTGGTGCCGCACCCGAGCTATGCGGGACACTATGCCACCGCCGAGGCATCTACACCCGAACCGCATGCGCTGAAGACCGCTCCACGCCGTTTTCTGTTTTTCGGCACGCTCAAGGAATACAAGGGTTTCGACGAGTTGCTGCAGGCATTTGTCGATCCGCGTGTCCTTGCGTCCAAGGCCACTTTGACAATTGCGGGCAAGGGGACGCCCGAGCAACGCCGTCGTATCGAGCATGTTCTGGAGCCGATGGGCCGGCGCCTTCAATTCGATCTGAACCCTGTGGAAGACGACATGGTCGCGCGCCATTTCAGGGCCGCCGATTTCCTGGTCCAACCCTACCGAGAGACCCTAAGCTCTGGCATCGCGGCGCTGGCAATGACCTTCGCGCTGCCGGTCGTTGCGCCCAGGTCCGGTGGGTTTGTGTCCTCTGTTGCCGAACCGAACCGGCCGTTGCTCTATGGTCCGGACGAGGTGCTGGGCCTGCCGAAGGCGCTGCTTCGTGCAATGTCTCTTCCCGCCGGCGACTATTCGGTGTTGACTGCAGCGGCTCGTCGCATGGCGCTTACCCGGTCTCCCATGCGAGTGTCGGCGCAACTTCTCCAAGCCCTTGGGGATCGGAGTTTTCTCTGATCCCGGGCAGTGTAAATCGATAGGCTTCACCATGGTCCAACTCGCCCTCCCCAAGAACAGCCGCATCACCACCGGCAAGACCTGGCCGAAGCCCGAGGGCGCCACCAACCTTCGCACGTTCAAGATTTACCGCTGGAACCCGGATGACGGCGAAAACCCTCGGGTCGATACGTATTTCGTCGATCTCGACCGGTGTGGGCCCATGGTTCTTGATGCGCTCATCTTCATCAAATCCGAGATCGACCCGACTCTGACCTTCCGCCGCTCGTGTCGCGAAGGCATCTGCGGATCCTGCGCAATGAACATCGATGGCATTAACACACTCGCCTGCATCTACGGCATGGACGAGATCAAGGGCGACGTGAAGATCTACCCGTTGCCGCATATGGAAGTCGTCAAGGACCTGATCCCCAATCTCACGCATTTCTATGCGCAGCACGCGTCAATCATGCCGTGGCTCGAGACCAAGACGAACCGGCCCCAAGACGAGTGGCGCCAGTCGATCGAGGACCGCAAGAAACTCGACGGACTTTATGAATGCGTGATGTGCGCCTCATGCTCGACTTCGTGCCCAAGCTACTGGTGGAATGGTGACCGCTATCTCGGACCGGCGGCCTTGCTCCACGCCTATCGCTGGCTCATCGACAGCCGGGACGAGGCAACGGGCGAGCGGCTGGACGATCTGGAAGACCCGTTCAAGCTTTACCGCTGCCACACGATCATGAACTGCGCCAAAACCTGCCCGAAGGGTCTGAACCCGGCCAAGGCAATCGCCGAGATCAAGGGCATGATGCTCGAACGGATGGTCTGATCCCCTGGGATCAGGAATACCGTTCGGGACCGATCGACTGGCCGTCGTCGTACCGATCTCCCCATGCCCAGCCGGCGGGAAGCAACCGATCCATCTCGGCGCGGTCATCGTCCGTAAACGTGATCTCGTCTGCATCCGCCCACTCGGCCAGATGAGCGGCGGTTCGTGTGCCCGGGATGGGCAGAATGTGGTCGCCCTGATCCAAACACCAGGCGATGGCGGCGGCGCCGACACTCCATCCCCGATCGCGGCAAAGGGTACGGAACGGTTCAACCGCCTTCACGTTCTCCGCGTAATGCGGCTCTGAAAACCTTGGGATCCGGGCCCGAAAGTCACCCTCTGCAAAGTCGTCCGGCCCAACCGAGCGGTCCGACAAAAACCCCCGTGCCAATGGCGAGAACGGCACGAAAGCAACGCCCAGATCTGCACACGCACTGACCAGACCCAGATCGGGCTGCCGGGACCAAAGAGAATACTCGTTCTGGACCGCACGACAGGGATGAACCCTGTGGGCCCTGCGAAGCGTTGTGGGCGAGATTTCGGAAAGGCCGTAACCGTCTATAAGACCCTCGTCGATGAAACCCGCGAGGGTTTCGACGACCTCTTCCACGGGCCGCGCCTGTTCGCGCCGGTGGATGTAATAGAGCTCAACTTTGTCACGCCCCAGCCGCTCAAGAGAGCCTTCAAGCTCGCGACGCATATACGCCGCGTCGTTGTTGAAGCCGCGCGGCGGGCCACGATCGATTCCAACCTTGGTCGCCAGAACAATCTCGGGCTTCTTCTCGGCCAGATAGGCGCCGATCACCCGTTCGGACCGTCCCATTCCATAGACATTGGCCGTGTCCCAGAAATCGATCCCTGCCGCGACCAATGCGTCCATGCAGGCAAAGCTGGTCTCGTCATCCGTCTCGCCAAAAAAACCGGCAAAGCTCATCGCTCCGAAACCGATCGCCCCAACCATGGGGCCACCTGTGCCAAGTTGCCGTTTCTTCATGCAAAAGCTGCCCCAAGTGCGATTTCGATCATGTCCCCGAAGCTCTTCTCGCGGTCTTCGCTCGGCAAAGCCTCTTCGGTCAAAAGGTGGTCCGACACGGTCAGTACGGCCAGCGCCCGACGTCCGTAGCGCGCGGCGAGCGTGTAAAGCTCAGCGGCCTCCATTTCGACAGCCAGTACCCCGTGGCGCATCATCTGTTCGTTCAGGTCCGGCCGCTCGTCATAAAAGACATCCGACGAATAGATCCCGCCCACATGATGGCTCACACCTCGTTCTTCCGCGATCCGCGCAGCCTCTTTCAGGAGCGACCAGTCGGCGGCCGGAGCAAAGGACAACTCCTTGAAGAAACCCCGTGACGGGGTCGACAACGTCGACGACGTCATCGCAAGGATCACATCTCGGATCTTCACATGCTCTTGCATGGCGCCTGTGGAACCGATCCGGATCAGGGTCTGTGCGTCATAGTCCCGGATCAGCTCGTTCACATAGATTGACAGCGACGGCATGCCCATGCCCGAACCATGGATGGTCACCGGGTGCCCGTTCCACGTTCCGGTAAAACCAAGCATGCCTCTAACGTCGTTCACGAGGCGCGGTTCTGCCAAAAACGTTTCGGCTGCCCACTTCGCACGAAGGGGGTCGCCGGGCAGAAGCACGGTCGGGGCAATGTCTCCTTTTTTCGCGCCGATATGGATTGTCATGGGCCGCCCTTTGTCTTTGCACCACACCATGGCCCCGGGGTCATGGGCACGCAAGGCACTTAATCTTGCCGCGTGACGAGGTCGCCGGTCACATTTGCACTTCAGGCGACTGCAATCGCTGTGGCACGGCTGTCCCTGCCATGGTTGCACCACAATCTTGCGGTATTTGCCCACCACCGCATAGATCCTCTGGGAGAGCAACATGTTTGGATTTCTACGTGTGGGGCAAGCGCCGGCACAGGAATTCGGCGCATTTCTGACTGCGCGCCTGAACGCCCGGGTTCAGCCGATGGACCGAAACGAGTACTTCGAAGATCCGTTGGACGCGGTCCTGAAGGACAAAGGTCTGGGCGAGGTTACGGGCGGCGGCACGCAGATGGCGGGCGATCCCGACGGGATCGAGTTCGTAGACCTCGAGATTGGAGTGAACGCCGCCGATGACGACACGATCGGTGCGGTCATCGCGGCCCTCGAAGACGCTGGCGCTCCCATTGGATCCAAGATCATCGTCGAGGGTACAGACACCGAGATCCCATTCGGCAAGCTCGAAGGGATGGGACTGTATCTGAACGGCACGGATCTGCCGGACGAGGTCTACGCCAACAGTGACGTCAATGACGTGATCGCGCGCCTTGAAGAGCTTCTTGACGGCAAGGGCGCCTTCCGCGGTTACTGGGAAGGCAGCCGTGAAACCGCGCTATACTTCTATGGTGGCTCGTTCGAGTCTATGCGCGCCGCAGTTCAGGGATACCTCGACACCGAGCCTGCGACCGAGCGTACCCGCGTCGAGAAGATCGCCTGAGCGAGTAGGGGCGGTATCTGCCGCTCCGCCTCTGTCCGCAGCCGACCGGGCGGGATACGAGCATCAGATCCCTGCCGCCGGCGTAATCTATTCCGCCGCGACCGGGGCGGTGTCGGCCAGTTCCACGATATCGAACATGATACGCGTCATGTCGAAATCCTTGGGCGTGTAGACACGGGCGACCCCCATTTCACGCAGCCGCTCCGCGTCGGCGTCCGGGATGATCCCGCCCACGACAACAGGAAGACTGCTAAGCCCCGCCGCGCGCAACCGCTCCATCAGATCGGCGACCAGTGGCATGTGGCTTCCCGACAGGATCGACAGACCGATCACATGCGGCGCCTCGTCCTCGGCGGCGGCCACGATCTCGGCGGGTGTCAGACGGATCCCCTCATAGGCGATGTCCATCCCGCAATCCCGGGCCCGCGCCGCAATCTGCTCGGCTCCGTTTGAATGCCCGTCAAGGCCGGGCTTTCCCATCATGAATTTAAGGCGCCGGCCCAACCGCGACGATACGGCCTCCACCGCTTCGCGCACGGTGTCGAGGCCTTCTGTACGGTTCGACGGGTTGCGGCTGACCCCCGTGGGCGCCCGGTATTGCCCGAAGGCCGTCCGCACCACATCGCCCCATTCACCCGTGGTCACGCCCGCCTTCGCCGCCGCGATCGAAGGTGGCATGATGTTTGCCCCGCTCCGGGCCGCCTCGCGTAACTGGGCGATGGCCTCCTGCGCCGCAGCATTGTCGCGTGCTGCCCGCCACTTGGTCAGCCGGTCGATCTGGTCGGCTTCCGCCGCCTTGTCCACAACGACGATCGGTGCGGGCCCGGATGTAAGCGGGCTTTCCTCCCCCTCGGTATAGCGGTTCACGCCCACGACGACCGTGTCGCCCCCTTCGATCCGGCCGATCCGGGCAGCGTTGGCCTCGACCAGGCGGGATTTCATGTGTTCGATCGCCTCGACCGCCCCGCCCATGGTGTCGATCTGCGCCAGTTCCTGCCGCGCCTCGTCTTTCAGCGCCGCAACTTTTGCCTCGATTACCGGGTTGCCGGTGAAAAGGTCGTCGTATTCCAGAAGGTCGGTCTCAAGCGCCAGGATCTGCTGCATCCGAAGCGACCATTGCTGGTCCCATGGGCGCGGCAGCCCAAGGGCCTCGTTCCAAGCCGGAAGTTGTACGGCGCGCGCCCGCGCGTCCTTCGAAAGCGTCACCGCCAGCATTTCGATCAGGATACGGTAAACGTTGTTTTCGGGCTGCTGCTCGGTTAGCCCGAGCGAGTTGACCTGAACGCCGTACCGGAAACGCCGGTACTTTGCATCCGCGATCCCGTAGCGTTCGGCGCAGATCTCGTCCCAGAGTTCGACGAAGGCGCGCATCTTGCACATCTCGGTGACAAAACGGATCCCCGCATTCACGAAGAAGCTGATCCGCCCCACCATCTGAGGGAAATCCGCCGGATCCACCTTGGTCTTCAGATCGTCCAACACAGCAATGGCCGTGGCGAGCGCATAGGCCAATTCCTGTTCCGGTGTCGCCCCAGCCTCTTGCAGGTGGTACGAGCAGACGTTCATCGGGTTCCATTTCGGCAGGTGCTCACGGGTAAACGCGGCGACATCCGTGATCATTCGCATGGATGGTTTCGGCGGGCAGACATAGGTGCCGCGCGACAGGTATTCCTTAATAATGTCGTTCTGAACCGTTCCCTGAAGTTTTGAGACGTCGGCGCCGTCGCGCTCGGCCAACGCGATATAAAGCGCCAGAAGCCATGGCGCCGTCGCGTTGATCGTCATCGACGTGTTCATCTGATCCAGCGGGATCTGGTCGAAAAGGGTGCCCATATCGCCAAGATGGCAAATGGGAACGCCGACCTTTCCGACTTCACCACGGGCCAGTTCGTGATCGCTGTCATACCCGGTCTGGGTCGGCAGATCGAATGCCACGGAAAGCCCTGTCTGTCCTTTGGACAGGTTTGCCCGGTAAAGTGCGTTTGAAGCCTTGGCCGTAGAATGTCCGGCATAAGTCCGAAAAAGCCATGGGCGGTCTTTCTGGGCGTCGGTCATTGGCAGATCCTCGTCATCGGCGCAAGTTTGTTACCGGATCCCGGGGGTCGGCGGAAGATCCTGTCCTGTCGAATGCGCCGCATTGCGGCAGATACGCCGCGTCCAAGCCGTATTGGTCCTTGGCGGATCACCAATCGGCGGAGACTCGGAGCCAAAACGCGGACAATCGAGCTCGAAACACCGAATCGAAAAACTATGAAGCAATAAAATTACGCCTTGACTTCGTTTCGAGTTGCAATCTTGCGTGGCGATCTTTAATGCCGAAGATGCTGTTTCTGCAATGCGGCACGTGCGAGAGTTCCGGAGCGATGACCATGGCCCTTGATACCAACCCAACCCATCAGCCCTATGCGGCCGAGGAAAAGGACCTTTACGCCGTCGGTGAGATGCCGCCCCTGGGCTACGTGCCGAAAGAGATGCACGCATGGGTTCTTAGGCGCGAACGCCATGGCGAGCCGGACACCGCGCTTCAGGTTGAAGTCGTCGATACGCCGGTGCCGGATTCGAACGAGGTTCTGGTCCTCGTGATGGCGGCCGGGGTGAACTACAACGGCGTCTGGGCCGCACTTGGCCAACCCGGATCGGTCTTCGACGTCCACAAGGCGCCCTACGCCATCATCGGGTCAGACGCTGCGGGCATCGTCTGGGCCGTTGGTGACAAGGTCACGCGCTGGAAAGTAGGCGACGAGGTTGTCATTCACTGCAATCAGGACGATGGCGACGACGAACATTGTAACGGCGGTGATCCGATGTACTCGCCCAGCCAGCGGATCTGGGGCTACGAAACCGCCGACGGGTCCTTCGCCCAGTTCACCCGCGTGCAGGCGCAGCAGCTCATGAAGCGGCCAAAGCATCTGACCTGGGAAGAAAGCGCCTGCTACACCCTGACCCTCGCCACCGCGTATCGGATGCTGTTCGGTCACGAACCCCATGACCTCAAGCCGGGACAGAATGTGCTTGTCTGGGGGGCTTCGGGCGGTCTCGGCTCGTTCGCGATCCAACTTATCAACACCGCTGGCGCCAATGCGATCGGAGTCATATCGGACGAAGAGAAGCGCGACTTCGTCATGGGGCTGGGTGCCAAGGGCGTGATCAACCGCAAGGACTTCAAATGCTGGGGCGCACTTCCTCAAGTCGGTACAGACGCCTACAAAGACTGGTTCTCCGAAGCGCGCAAGTTCGGAAAGGCGATCTGGGACATCACGGGCAAGGGCGTCAACGTCGACATGGTCTTTGAACATCCCGGCGAGGCAACGTTCCCGGTCTCGACCTTTGTCGTCAAGCGCGGCGGCATGGTCGTGATTTGCGCGGGTACCACAGGTTACAACTGTACCTTCGATGTTCGACATATGTGGAGCCATCAGAAACGGCTTCAGGGAAGCCACTTTGCCCATCTGAAGCAGGCCAGCGCCGCAAATCAGCTGATGTTGGAACGCCGGCTGGATCCTTGCATGTCAGAAGTTTTTGGTTGGGCGGACCTCCCGGCAGCGCATATGAAGATGCGCCGGAACGAGCACAAACCCGGCAACATGGCTGTCTTGATACAGGCACCGCGGACAGGTTTGCGCACGTTCGAAGACGCGGTCCACGCCGCGCGCGGTTAGGATCCTTCTGTCACATGCCTTGCGTCCCTCGCCATTTCTGGGGAGGGAATTTTCGTGAATTTTCGGCGAACGTTCGCACATGCTAAAGTTGTGTTAATCATTCGTTAACCATTCAGGGATGAATTGCTGATGTCCAATGACTGGATCCTCGATGTGATCGCCGATCTTGAGGCGTTCGCGCACAAGAACAATTTGCCGGCGCTGGCCGATACGCTCGGAGATACCGCGCTGGTTGCAGCAACCGAAATCGCATCGGTGTCGACGCGGTCGCGGGGGAGCGTCGACACACATGTCGAGCAGGCTGGAACCGTTTATCGAACGTACGCAGCGGGCCACGACGCTCGCTGATCTGAACGACGAGATCGTCGGTCTTCGGGACGTCTTCGACGTCGAGCACGTCATCTACCATTCCGTCAACAGCACCGGCGAGCAATACGCGGCACTGACCTATTCCGATACATGGGTCGAGCGGTATCTCGAACAGGATTACATGCGCATCGATCCTGTCGTTCAGGGATGCTACCGACGATTTCACCCTGTAGACTGGAACCGCCTCGACTGGTCCGGCAAAGCGGCGCGGGCCTTTCAGGGCGAAGCGCTAGATGCCGGTGTCGGTCATCAGGGCTACTCGGTTCCGATCCGGGGACCACGTGGCCAATTCGCGCTCTTTACCGTTAGCCATTCCTGCGATGACGACAGGTGGGAACTCTATACCGAAGAGCACACGCGCGAACTGATCCTTGCGGCCCACTTCGTGAATCAGAAGGCTCTGGAGCTTGAACGCGGCACCGACCACGCGCCGCGCCAGAACCTCAGTCCCCGGGAAACCGACACTCTGACGATGCTGGCAATGGGGTACTCACGCGCTCAGGCGGCCGAAAGTCTGAAAATCTCTGAACACACCCTGCGCGTCTATATCGAGAGCGCCCGGTTCAAGCTCGGCGCCCTGAACACGACCCATGCCGTGGCGCGCGCCTTGTCGATGGGTCTCCTCGTCGTCTGATCAACCCAATTCCTAACGGAAGCTAACCGCGGCGCGCGACCGGGTTCCACAGCCTTTACCCTCTCCCGACTTGATCGTCCTTGCAGCATCTGACGCGAGGGAGATCACGCATGCTTCGGTACGTATACGGCCAGGATCTGGCCCAGCATGGGAAATTGGCCCGGACCATGTTCCGGGATCGGGCGATCCAGTTCCATGAGCGCCTGAACTGGGAGGTCAAGGTGGACGCCACCGGTGCCGAGCGCGATGAATACGACGCGCTGAACCCCCTTTACGTGATCTGGCAAAACCCGGACGGGTCCCATGGCGGCTCGATGCGGTTCCTACCAACGACCGGCGAAACGATGGTCAATGACCACTTTGTCCACCTGACCGACGGGGTCGAGATCCGCAGCCCATTCATCTGGGAATGCACGCGCTTCTGTCTGGCCCCCGATGCCGATCCCCGCGTTTCGGCCGCGCTGATGCTGGGCGGGCTGGAACTTGGCCTGAACCACGGGCTCAGCCATGCGATCGGCGTCTTTGATGCCCGCATGGTTCGCGTCTATCGGTGGCTTGGGTGGGCGCCTGCGATCCTCGGTTCGGACGGGCAGGGTCGGGACGCGATCAGCGTTGGCCTTTGGGCATTCGAGGCCGCGCGCAGGTCTGCTCTTCTTGGTCGTTCGGGTCTTTCCGCCGAGGTGTCGCGCCACTGGATCGACCGCGCCTTCGCGCCGGAACGTCCTGCCCTCGCCAGCGCCTAAGGCCACTGGCCACCGCCCCGGGCGCGGGCTACGGTCCGCGCCATGGCGCTTCCCGCATTGTCCGACGATCAGGCCGAGGCCTATGACACCATTGCCGGCGTGCTCGAACGTGCGGGCGTGGATCTCACCGACGAGACGGTGCGTCCCCCCGGCAAGGACAGCCAGCAGACCCTCGCCATTCTCGGGCGTGCCGGCACCGGAAAAACGCTTTTGCTGTCCGAGCTTGCCAAGGCACTGACACGGGCGGGGGTCGATACCGTCTCCGGCGACTACGAGGGCAGGCGCAAGGCCGAACGCCGGACGCTGGCCATCCTTGCGCCAACCAACAAGGCGGCCAGCGTTCTGCGGCAGCGTGGAGTCCCGGCGACGACGATCCACCGGATCCTCTACACACCCGTCTACGATCCCCAATACGAGAAGATCGCCGAATGGCTTGTCGGAAACGGCCCGCGTCCGGAGGTCGAGGGCCTGAGCGATTCCGCTCTGGATCGGGCCGAAGTCTTCTACCGCACCAACAAGTCCATTCCCGGAGCCCTCGCCGCGGCGGGGTTGCGCGGCTCGGACTTCATCAGTGGATGGAAGCGCCGCGAGGACCCTCTTGATATCGGCTTCGTCGACGAAAGCTCGATGCTTGACGACAAACAGTTCGACGACCTGAAGGAAATCTTCCCGACGCTTTTTCTCTTTGGGGATCCGGCCCAGCTGGCGCCGGTGGGTCAGTCCGGAGCGATGGTGTTCGATGTGCTGCCCGACGGCCGAACGTTGAGACTTGAGCACATCCACCGTCAGGCGGCCGACAATCCCATCCTGTCACTCGCCCATGCGCTTTCTGACCCGGACCTTGGCTTCGATGCGTTCGAGACGATGATCCAAGAGGCTGCCCGAGCCGACAACCGTGTCGTTGTGACCGAACGTGTCGACGCCGATCGGATGGCGCGGTCTCCGGTTCTTGTCTGGCGCAATGCGACGCGCATTCGTCTGATCCATGCGTTTCGAACGTCGCACGGGGCCCCGGCCGATGCGCTTCTTCCCGGCGAGCCGCTGATCTGCGACGGGATCGAGTTGCCGCTAAAGCACCGCAAGCGTCGGATCGATCTCGAGGCACGGGGTCTGATCAAGGGGGCGCAGGCCGTATATCTGGGGCCGGGCCGCAAACCCGGGTTTTCCCGGCTCTTTCTCATGGGGGCCGAGGATCCTCAGATTTCGGCCGCTTCGATCGTCAAGATCGAGATGCCGGACGAGGAAGAGCCTTTCATTCCCTTCGCCGCGCATATGGGGGCGGCGTTCCTGCACGGCGCGGCGGTCACCATCCACAAGGCGCAAGGTTCGCAGTGGGAGGACGTGCAGGTCTTTGCCCCCGACCTTTTTGCCGCCGCGCGGTCGGGTCGGATCGAGGCGGGCCTCCCGCTATGGAAACGCCTTGCCTATGTCGCGATCACCCGTGCGTCGGAACGGCTGATCTGGGTGACCCGCAACCGGCTGCAACGCCCGACCGTACCGCTTGGGGTCGATGATCTGAAAACCGTCTCGGCGGCCATGGCGCTTGAGCCGCCCCAGGACCCGGAAGCCTAGCCGCGGACGTACCGAAAAAAGGCCGACGCGGCCCAGCCCGCGAATATGGCGATTGCAAGCGACATCAACCCGTAGATCAGCGGTTGCTCATGGGCCAGAGTGAACAGAAAACGTTCCAGCCCGGTCTTTCGGACGAAAATCGTAGTCTCGTACTCATCGATCACCCTCCCCTCCCGGGTCAGGAAGATCCGTGTCCGGTAGTTCCCCTCGGTCAGATTGGCGGGAAGCGTGACCCGCGTCCGAAACAGGGTCTGATCGCTGACGTCGACCGCACCGACATTCGTCTGGTAAAGCCCCTCGCGCGTCCGGATCCGGATCAAGGCCCCGGTAAAGGCAGCGGCATCCTGCACCGTGTCGGGCGCACCGACCGACCGGATGGCCCGATTGATCGAAATCTTGTGGCGCAGATCCTCGGTATCGGTGACCGTCGCCTGCCATGGGGCCGAGGTGGAGACGGCATAGAACGACGGTGCCAGGTCCACTTCCACGGCATCGGTGTTCACCCAGATCCCGAACCGTCGGTCCTTGCGCCGAACCGTGACCGGTACCGAAGGACCTTCGACCGCCACGATGACCTCAAGCGGTGGACCATCGGGGATTGGCGTTTCGCGTTTCACCGCTCCAAAGACCAGAATCTCGGACCCATCGAAATTGGTCGTGATCGAGATCCGGTTCTGGGACAGTCCGGCCACCACCTCTTCGGCCTTGGCCGGCAGGCCGAGCATCAGGATCAGGAACAGCGCAATCCGGATCACTCCCCACTATCCCCCAGTGCATAGAGTTCTGAGGGTTGGACCAGAAGATCGAAGGCCAGCTTGCCGCAGACTGCAAGGACCAAGAGGGCGAGTAGAATGCGCAATTGTTCGGCTCGCAGCCGGGCGCCCAGTACCGTCCCCACTTGGGCGCCCACTACTCCGCCCACCAGAAGAAGAACCGCAAGCACCATGTCGACGGTGAAGTTGGTCGTGGCGTGCAGAAGCGTCGTGAAGGCGGTCACGAAAATGATCTGAAAAAGCGATGTTCCCACCACGACCTTGGTCGGCATGCCAAGGAGATAGATCATCGCAGGCACCATGATAAATCCGCCGCCGACCCCCATGATCGCAGCCAGCACACCGACGGCAACGCCGACAAGCAGCGGCGGAATCGCCGATATATAAAGCCCCGATGTCCGGAACCGCATCTTGAAGGGCAGGGCGTGGACCCAAGAGTGCTTCTTGCGTTCGGGCACCTTGCCGGCTTTCGATTTGCGCAGCGCGTTCAGACTTTCGACGAACATGAGGCCGCCAATCACGCCAAGAAAGACGACGTAGCAAAGGCGCACCAAGAGATCGACCTGACCAATCGCCTTCAGCGCGTTGAATATCTGCACGCCCAACGCCGCCCCGACGAGCCCACCGATCAAAAGCACGGTGCCCATCTTCAGATCGACGGTGCGGCGCCGGAGATGCGCCAGAACCCCTGAGAAGGACGAAGCGACAATCTGGTTCGCCTCGGTTGCCACGGCCACCGCTGGCGGGATGCCGATAAAGAACAAGAGCGGTGTCATCAGAAACCCGCCGCCCACACCGAACATGCCAGAGAGAACACCCACCATCCCGCCTAGTCCGAGAAGCAGAAATGCGTTCACGGAGACTTCGGCGATCGGTAGATAGATTTGCATACCCCCGTCTAGCCTCTCCGCACCGCAGCGAGCAACGGGGATTCGTCCAAAGGGCCAGCCCCTAGCGCTCTTTGACGTAGGGCTCGCCTCCAGCACGCGGCGGGATCGCCTTACCCACGAACCCGGCAAGGATGACGACCGTAAGGATATAGGGCAGGGCCTGCATGAACTGGACCGGCAGCGTCAGCCCAAGAATGTCGACATTCTGATAGCGGTTGCCGATCGCTTCGAGGAAACCAAAAAGAAGGCAGGCGGAAAGGGCGTACCAAGGTCTCCATTTGGCAAATATCAGCGCCGCCAGCGCAATAAAGCCCCGACCCGCGCTCATGTCCTTGACAAACCCCGCCGCGAGACCCGTCGCGAGATAGGCGCCCGCGAGGCCGCAGAGCAGCCCGCAGATCGCAACCGCTGTATAGCGCAACCGCACGACCGATATGCCCGCCGTGTCAACCGCTGCTGGGTTCTCGCCCACCGCACGCAGGCGCAGCCCGAACCGTGACCGGTAAAGCACCCACCATGACGCGGGCACAGCCAGAAGCGCGACGTAGACAAGGATCGTGTGACCCGAGATCAACTCGGCATAAACGGGGCCTAGGAGGGGAACGCCCTCCAGTACGCCGGCAAGTGGCCAGTCCAGCGTCGAGAACCGCGCATCGCCCGACAGCGATGGTGTGCGGCCCCCTTGAGAAAACCAATCTTGTGCAATCAGCACCGTAAGTCCGGCGGCCAGAAAGTTGATGGCCACGCCGGAGATCAGCTGATTGCCCCGGAACGTGATCGAAGCCAGCCCGTGAATGCCCGAGAATACGATCGAGGCCCCGATACCGGCCAGAAGCCCGATCCAGACCGACCCGGTGATCGCGGCCACGGCGGCCGAGAAAAAGGCCGAGGCAAGCATCTTGCCCTCAAGCCCGATGTCAAAAATGCCCGCCCGCTCCGAGAAAAGCCCGGCGAGGCACGCAAGCAAAAGCGGCGTCGCGAGGCGAACCGTTGAGTCGAGGATCTGAAGGATGGTGGCGAAATCCATGCGCTTAGGTCCGTGAAGTCACGAGCTTGTAGGCCGCGTACACGAAGAAGATCCCGAGCGTGCCGTCGATCCAGCGCCGCCCGGCCTGATACGCGGCGCGGATCGGGCGCGAGGACAGCACGATCGCCCATGCGCCATGGCAGAAGAATGAAACGACGAAGGCGCCGGCCACAAAAAGCGCGACAATACCGAACCCGCCTCCTTCAGTGGCACCCACCGCGGCGATGGCCAGCCAGAAGACGATGGCCTTCGGATTTGTGACCTGCATCAGGAACCCGGCCAGGAAATGCATGGCGGCCGGCGCCGGCGCGACCTCGGCGGCAACGATAGTGGGCGGGTTCGCGGCTTTTTTGAACGCGCCATAGGCAAGCCAAAGAAGGTAGGCTCCGCCAATCAAACGCAGGATCTGCATCGCCCAGGCCGCTTGGCTAAGCAGCAGCCCGACCCCCAAGAGCGTCCCGATGTTCAGAAGAATGCTGCCGGTCGCGATTCCCGCCGAGGCAACAAGCGCCGGCGCGCGCCCCTGCGTCGTCGCGATACCAAGAAGCATCGCGACGGCAGGCCCGGGTGACGAGGCCGCGAAGAAAAGGATCGCATAGGCGGCCAGAAAGCCCGGAAGGAAGGCGGCGAAGTCAGTCATTCGGCAGGCTCCTGCTGGGTTGCGCTGTCACCGGGCCCTTGGGCTGCGCGCCGCCGGCGTGCGAGGAAGAACCGCTCAAGTGGCATGCGCACCATGTTGTCGAGCGCTCCGGTAAACAGGATGACAAGCGCCTGGATCACCACAATCAGTTCGCGCGGGATATTCGTCCAAAGGCTCAACTCGGCCCCGCCCTGGTACAGAAACCCGAAAAGAAGCGCGGCCAGCAGAACGCCAATGGGATGGGATCTGCCCATCAGCGCAACCGCGATCCCGATGAACCCGGCCCCTTCGACCGAGTTCAGGACCAGCCGCTCGGCCTCGCCCATGACGTTGTTGATGGCCATGAGGCCGGCCAGCCCACCCGAGATCAGCATGGCGATCATCGTGATCCGTACCGGGCTGATGCCGGCATAGACCGCCGCTGTCTCGGAATGGCCGTAGGCGCGGATCTGATAGCCAAGCCGCGTTCGCCAGATAACCAGCCAGACAAGAACACATGCCGCCAGCGCCACGAAGAACGTGACGTTCGCCGGTGCGCCCCGGAAAAGCGGCGCCTCAGCTGTCGAGAACATGTCCTGAAACGTGGGCAGGTTGCTGCCTTCGGGGAACCGGGCCGAGGCGGGGTCCATGGCTCCGGGCGGCCGCATGACGTTGACGAGCATGTAGTTCAACAGGGCCGCACCAATGAAGTTGAACATGATCGTCGTAATGACGATGTGGCTGCCCCGGGTTGCCTGCAACCAAGCGGGTATCGCCGCCCAGGCTGCACCAAAAAGCGCCCCGGCCACCATGGCTGCGGGCAGGGCGAGGATCCAATGGGGCCAAGGCACCGCCAGACAAATCAGAGCGACGCCCAGACCGCCGACCATGGCCTGTCCCTCACCCCCGATATTGAAGAGCCGTGCGTGGAAGGCGACGGCAACGGCCAGCCCGGTAAAGATGAAGTTTGTCGTGTAGTAGAGCGTATAGCCCCAGCCATAGGTCGACCCCAGCGCGCCGGTCACCATGACGCGCACGGCCTCGATCGGGTTCTCTCCGATGGCAAGAATCACCAGACCCGAAAGCACGAACGCGATCAAAAGCGAGATCAGCGGGACAAGCACCACGTCGACCCATTTGGGCATCGTGTCCATCAGACGCGTCCTCCCATGATCCTGTCCATCACGCCGCCTTCCCGGTTTCTGTGATCCCGGCCATCAGCAGGCCCAACTCGCGTTCGTTGGTGGTCGCCGGATCCCGCTCACCCATGATCTTCCCGTCGAACATGACGGCGATCCGGTCCGACAGCGACATGATTTCATCAAGTTCCACGCTGACCAACAGGATTGCGGCTCCCGCATCGCGCAGCGCCACGATTTGCTTGTGGATGAACTCGATGGCACCGATATCCACCCCGCGGGTGGGCTGACCGACCAGCAAGAGATCGGGGTTCCGCTCGATCTCGCGCGCCACGACGATCTTCTGCTGATTGCCACCCGAAAAATTCTTCGCCGTCTGCCAGCAATTCGCCGGGCGGATGTCGAAAGTGGCTATCTTTTTTTCGGTGTCTTTCCGAAGCGCGTCGTTGTCCATCAGGATGCCACGATTATAGGCCGGGTCCCGGTGATATCCGAATGCCACGCATTCCCAGGCGTGGAACTCCATGATCAGCCCTTCGCGCTGCCGGTCTTCGGGAACATGGGCGATCCCGCGCGCGCGCCGCGACTGCCCATCCGAGTGCCGCCCGGTCAGGTCAATCTCTTCGCCGTTGATCCGAACCCGGCCGGTGCCCGCGGTCATCCCGCCGAGAACCTCGAGAAGCTGCGATTGTCCGTTCCCGGCGACACCGGCAATTCCGAGGATTTCGCCGGCCCGCACTTTCAGCGATACATTCTTCAGACGGTGCACGCCCTTCTCATCGGTCACGTCCAGCCCTTCGACCTCAAGAACGGTGCGTCCGGGCTGTGCAGGCGCCTTTTCGACGCTTAGAAGAACCTTCCGACCGACCATCAACTCGGCCAATTCTTCCGGACTGGTCTCGGACGTCTTCACGGTCGCCGTCATTTCGCCGCGTCGCATGACGCTGACGGTATCTGTCACATCCATGATCTCGCGCAGCTTGTGGGTGATCAGGATAATCGTTTTGCCTTCTTCCTTGAGCCTCCGGAGGATCCGGAACAACTGGTCGGCCTCGGCTGGCGTCAGAACGCCCGTCGGCTCATCCAGGATCAGGATGTCAGCAGCCCGATAAAGCGCCTTCAGGATTTCGACCCGCTGCTGCTGGCCCACGCCGATTTCTTCAATCACGGCATCGGGATCCACGTTCAGCTCGTATTCCTCGGCCAGCGCCGTCAATTCGCGGCGCGCTTTGGCGAGGGACGGGCGCAAGAACGCCCCGTCCTCCGCACCAAGGACGACATTCTCAAGGACCGTGAAGTTCTCCACCAGCTTGAAATGCTGAAAGACCATCCCGATGCCCGCAGCGATGGCGGCCTGGCTGTCGGGGATCTCGGTCTTCGTCCCACCGATAAAGATCTCGCCCGCATCGGCCTTGTAGAACCCGTAAAGGATCGACATTAGCGTGGACTTGCCCGCGCCGTTCTCGCCGATGACCCCGTGGATCGTGCCGGGCATCACGCGGATCGAGATATCCTTGTTCGCCTGAACCGGGCCAAAGGCCTTGGAAATTCCCTTCAGTTCAATCGCCGGAGCCGTCATTCCGGCGCCCCGATGCCTGCAAAGCCGACCATCCGTGTGATCATTCCATCGGCCTCTTCGACGAAATACTGTCCGTGTTGGACCATTTGGGTTCCGTCGGGGCCCATGCCGCCAAACGCGACTGTCGCACGGGTCACGCCCGCAACGGTGCTGGTGGTAACAAGGGTTGCCGTCCAACCCGGCGCGTTGGCCCCGAACATCGCGACATAGGCTGCGACGGCCTCTGTTCCGGTCAGGACCTCCGGGGATCGCGGATCTGCATAGGTGCCGACCGGTGCGAAGATCGGTGCAATCGCGCGCGCGCAATCCTCCGCATCGGCCACTCCCCAGGCAGAGAAAAAGGTCTCGATCGGCGTTGGCATGGTCGGCCCCCCGGGGTGGTGGGCCGCCCCAGGGCGGGGCGGCCCGGATAGCTTAGAACTGCAGCACTGGGCAGCTGTCGTCCGACATGTAGTCGTGGACCAAAAGGTCTCCCGACACGATCTGTGCCTGCGCTTCGTCCAACGAAGCCCGCATCTCGTCGGTGATGATCGCTTCGTTGTTCTCGTCAAGCGCCCAGCCGACGCCCTCTTCCGCAAGCCCGAGGACCGTGATGCCGGGTTCGATGTCGGTGCCTTCGGTGAAGAGATCAAAAACGGCCACGTCCACGCGCTTCAGCATCGAGGTCAGGACCGATCCCGGGTGCAGATAGTTCTGGTTCGAGTCGACGCCGATCGAAAAGATTCCCTCGTCCGTCGCAGTCTGCAGAACACCCACGCCGGTGCCGCCGGCGGCGGCATAGACCACGTCGGCGCCCTGGCTGATCTGGGCGCGTGTCAACTCGCCGCCCTTGACCGGGTCGTTCCATGCCGCCGGCGTCGTGCCGGTCATGTTGGCAACGACGGTTGCATCGGGATTGGCCGCCAGAACGCCCTGCGCATAGCCGCAGGCAAACTTCCGGATCAGCGGAATGTCCATGCCGCCGATGAATCCGACGGTTCCGGTCTCCGACGCCATGCCGGCCGCCAAGCCGACAAGGTACGATCCTTCATGCTCCTTGAACACGACCGACTTCACGTTCGGTGCATCCACAACCATGTCGATGATGGCAAACTTGGTGTCCGGGTAATCCGGCGCCACTTCCGACAGGACATTGCCAAAGGCGAAGCCGGTCATCACGACCGGATTTGCGCCCGATTCCGCAAAGCGCCGCAAAGCCTGTTCGCGCTGGGCTTCGGACTGCATCTCGATCTCGCGGAACGTGCCGCCGGTCTCTTCCGCCCAGCGCGTCGCACCGCCGAAAGCAGCCTCGTTGAAGGATTTGTCGAACTTTCCGCCGAGGTCGAAGATGATGGCGGGTTCAGCGGCCACGCCGCCGGCCGTGATGGCAAGGGCAGCGGTCGCGCCGAGAAGGGTCTTCATGAAGGTCATGGAGGTCTCCCAGGTGTTTTTGTTTGGACGGAGCCACTTGGCGCCCCGTCTGAGCCGTGATCGTCTCAGATCGCCGACAAGTAAGGCCGGTGCCCAAGATGGGGTCAATAGGTATTTGCGGGGAAGGACGGGGCGTAAGGCCCCCTGCCGCCTCGATGGGCAGCTTTGGAACACCCTAAGGACGGATTAGCGCCTTCTCGAGGATCAAAGCGGTTTGGGTGCGGCCTGCGCTGGTCCGGTAGTACCCGGGCCGCCGGGCCACCTCGGTGTATCCAGCAGACAGATAAAGCCCGCGGGCCGCCCGGTTGCCTTCGGCCACGTCGAGATAGGCACGCCGCGCGCCGCGTGCGTGCGCCTCGGCCTCGAAGGCGGCCAGTGCATTGCGTCCATGGCCGGCGCGGCGATGATCCGGATCCGTTGCGATCAGGATCAGTTCCGCTTCATCTGCGGCCACGCGTCCCATGGCGAACCCGTGCGGCCCGGTGGCCAGAAACGCGCCGGGCGTGTCAAGGAAGCTCCGGAAATCACCCGTGCGCCAACGCGCCCGGCTCTCCGGAAAGGCCCGCGCCGTCAAAGCCGCCAGATCCTCGGGCGTCATTCAAGGATCACGGGCGGTGCCTCCTTGGGTGGCGCGGCGTCCGGTGGCCGGACATAAAGGGGTGTCGGCGCCACGAAGTGGCCAGCCGCAAGATGCCCGACGGCGCACCGGGCCAGCGCGGGAACCCAATCCGCCCCATGGACCGGAACATCCACCCATCCAGACGGGGCGCCCGCGTCCGGGGCCGGCCCCAGAAACCGCGGCGCGGCAGTTCTCTCTTCGGCGATGCCGGCCAGTTGAGCCGGGGTCAGCAGCTGCGCATCACCTCGGGGCCCGTCGCCAGTGACAAGCTGGGCATAATAACCGTCCCGCGGCCCGGGGTAGACTGCCCATGTTGTCTCTGCGCCGGTCGCGCCGCCCAGTTCCCGGATCACCTCGAAGGCACTGACGCCAATCGCCGGGCGCCCAAGCGACAGGGCAAGGCCCCGCGCCGCCGCCACGGCGATGCGCAAACCGGTGAAGTTTCCCGGACCGATACCGACGCCCACCGCGTCAAGATCCGCCCAATCCGCTCCTCCGGCTTCAAGGACCGCCTCCAACATGGGGAAAAGCCGCTCCGCCTGCCCGCGGGTCATGGCCTCCCGCTCTTCGGCAATCACCCCTCCGCCGCTCCAAAGGACCGCGGCGCACAGGGGCCCCGACGTGTCGAACGCGAGTATCCGGGGGCCCGCGCCCACCTTCATCTTGGTCGAAATACGCCGGGGGCGCCGGGGCAGAGCTCCCGTGCGGGGCGGCGGCGAAGCCCCCGCAATCCCGGGTCAGGCCGCGACAGGGCGGACCTCGACGACCTCGGGGATATAGTGGCGCAGAAGATTCTCGATCCCCATCTTCAGGGTGAGCGTCGAGGACGGGCAGCCCGCGCAGGCGCCTTGCATATGCAGATAAACCACCCCGCGATCAAAACCGTGGAAGGTAATGTCGCCCCCGTCCTGGGCCACCGCGGGCCGCACCCGTGTGTCCAGAAGTTCCTTGATCTGCTGGACGATTTCGCCGTCGGGCCCGGTATGCTCGGCGTGGCCCGAGGCCTGGCCGGTCCCGTCCATCACCGGCGCGCCGGATTGGTAATGCTCCATGATCGCGCCAAGGATTGCCGGCTTGATGTGGTCCCAATCCGCGCCGTCATCCTTCGTCACGGTGATGAAGTCGGTGCCGAAGAAGACCCCGGTGACCCCGGCCACCCCGAAAACGCGGGCGGCAAGCGGTGACGGTCCCGCGGCGTCGGCTGACGGAAAATCCGCCGTCCCGGTCTCAAGCACGGTTTGACCCGGCAGGAATTTGAGCGTTGCGGGATTCGGGGTGGATTCGGTCTGAATGAACATCGGCGGAGCCTCCTGATCGCCCAGTGGATATGCGGGGGGGCGTCGCCCCTGTCAAGAGTTTGGAATCGTTCTAAATCGTCAGGTGACGGCCTCGAGGCGTTCCTTGGACAATTCCCCGGGCACAACCGTAATCGGAACGGGCAGAGATCCCGCAGAACGGGTCAGTTGCGATACCAGCGGTCCTGGTCCCGACTTGTCGGACCCCGCCCCGAGCACGAGAACCCCGACCTCGTCATCCTCCCGGATCTGGGCCAGGATCTCGGGCACCGGCTCGCCTTCGCGGATGACCAGCTCGGGATCGACGCCTTGCTTGTCCCGCATCCACTTGGCGAACACGTCGAAATGCGCGTGAATGCGCTCGCGCGCCTCTTCGCGCATCAGATCGCCGACGCCGATCCAGTGGTTGAATTCGTCCGGCGGGATCACCGACAGCACCTGTACGCCGCCGCCTGTGCGGGCCGCCCGCATGGCCGCAAAGCGCATGGCATTCAGGCATTCGCGGCTGTCGTCGAGTACAACGAGAAACTTGCGCATGGCTCCTCCTGAGGCGCGCATGATGCACGCTGCGCTCCGAGGTGGCAACCGCGCTCAGATCGCGCGCCGTGCCGCCCGAAAAAGGCTCGCCACCGCCAAGCCCAGTCCTTGCGTCAACAGAGCCGCCGCCAGACCCGCAAGGCCCACGACCCAGTCCGAGACCCGGGTCAGCGCCCGAAACGCACGCGCCGGCCCGAGAACCTCCATCGCCGGCCGTGTGGCCGGTCCCATCGCGTCCGAGACGCGCGCCATCCGCGCCGCGTCCTCCGCGGTCTCGATCCGGGGCAGCAGCGCCAACGCGTCGACGGGCGAGGTGTTCCGCACGATCCGGCCAAGATCCCCGGTCACAGCACCAAGGCGGCCGAGCCGCGCGGTGTCTGTGACCGCGCCCAGACCCGCGCGCCCCAGTACGAAATCGTCCACCCGGTGCCAGGCAACCGGAATATCCGCCGCATCCCCCAGAACCCGTCCCAGTTCGGGTGTCACGCGCCCGGTGCGGCGCGCAATCCGCACAAGGCTTGCACCGGATTTCACGGCGTAACTCGTCCCGCCGGTGAATGCGACAAGCCCGGTCGCCCCGAGACCGGCCAGCGCCAGTCCGGTCTCCACCCGGTCCACGGCATCACCTGCCAGCGCATTCCGCGCCTGCCGGCGCAGGGCATTGACGTCACCAAGGGGTGTCAGCTCTACGGGCAGGGCGCAGGCGGCAAGATGCGCAAGGTCCACACAGAATACCGGATCCCACGCGCAGGCCCCACAGGCCGCCGCCCGGCCCGCAAGCGGCGGCGGTGCCAGCGCCGCCTCAACCCGGTGAACGAGGTCCTCGGGAAGCGCGACGCCGTATTCGACGCCCAGATCTGCGTAAAGCCGCAGCCGGTCGCGATCCTCGGCCGCCAGCGCTGCCTCGATCCGGGGTGCAAGCCAACCTGCATCCAAGCGGCGCGCCATGGCGCGGTCCAGTGCAACCCGCACCTCGTCCGTGGTCCGCTGGGCGATGGGTGCCGCAAACGGATGGGTGACCAGTCCATAGGCCGCAAGGGCACCGGCGCCCAACGACAAGAGCAGAAGCAACAGGCGGGCAACCCGCCGCATGCTAGGCGCCGCTCAGCGCCCAGTCCCAATAGAGCTCTCGGGCGCGCCGGGCCACGGGCCCAACCTGATACGATGTACCGTCGAACTCCGTCACCGGCGTGATCTTCGTCATGTTACCGGACATGAACACCTCGTCCGCCTCGCGGAAGTCATCAAAGGACAACACGGTCTCGCGCACCTCGTGCCCGTCGGCCGACAGGTTGGCCATGTGCCGCGACCGGGTGATTCCAGCCAGAAATGTCCCGTTCGGCACAGGTGTCATGACAACCCCGTCCCTGACCATGAAGATGTTCGCCGTCGCCGTCTCGGCCACGTTGCCCACCGCATCTGCGACAAGTGCGTTGGGATAGCCCTTGGCCCTCGCTTCCATCAGCATCCGCGCGTTGTTCGGATAAAGACAGCCGGCCTTGGCATTCACGACGCTCGATTCGAGGACCGGGCGGCGGAACCGTGTCGTCGTCAGCTTGGTTGTCGCCTCGGCGGGCGCCATCGCGATTTCCTCTAGGCAAAGCGCGAAGGCGGTCGAGTTTTCCGCGGGGGCCACCGCTGTCGGGCCGCCATCGATGGCCCAGTACATTGGTCGGATGTAAACGGCCGAGGTCTTGGGGAACGCCGCCAATCCTTCCCGCGCAATGGCCACCATGTCCTCGGGGCTCACCGTCGGGGTAATCATCAGCGCGGCGGCCGAGCGGTTGATCCGTTGGCAATGCGCCAGCAGGTCCGGCGCCACGCCCTCGAAGTACCGGGCACCGTCGAAGACATTTGTGCCCAGCCACGCGCCATGGTCGGCGGCCCGCATGACAGGAACGTCGCCGTCATGCCACGTGCCCTCGAAATACGTCCGGATGTTCTTGCCAACGGCCATGCTTGTCTCCCGTGGAATCCGGGGGACGTTAGGCGGCGGTTCCTTCGGCGTCCAGAGCCGCGTCCGCGACCAAGGCCGCGACATCGAGCCGTGCGTTCACCATCGCCAACTCTCCGTTGTCATCCCGCGGCCAGTCCTCCGGCGCTCGATCCCGATAAAGCTCAATCCCGTTGCCGTCCGGATCGCGCAGGTAAACCGCCTCTGACACGCCGTGATCCGCCGCGCCGTCCAGCGGCACGCCATGTTCCACAACACTGGCCACAGCGCGCCCTAGAGTGGCACGGTCCGGATAAAGGAAGGCCACGTGGTAGAGCCCCGTATGCCCGGACGGAGGCGGGGTGCCGCCGCGGCTTTGCCACGTGTTCAGGCCAATGTGGTGATGATACCCGCCCGCCGAAAGGAAGGCCGCCTGATTGCCGGCGCGCTGCTGCACCTCGAATCCCAGAACGTCCCGATAGAACGCGATCGCGCGATCCAGATCGGCAACGCGCAGGTGAATGTGGCCAACAGCCACGTCCGGTGGGGCAAGATAGGTCATGTTTTGTCCTTTCGCTGAGCCGAAGGTAAGCCTGCAAAAACAGGAATAGGATACCCGGCAAGACACGGCACCTGTGCAAATTTGCAGGATCACACCTCTGTCACATCGCCGTGGCACCTCAGGTCCGTTTCGCGGAAAGGAACCGGTATGGATGGCTACGGCCCCGAAAGCTTTGGTCAGTTCTACGCACAGGAATACGATACGTTGCACGATCCCGGCACGACCGACGTGTCGGTCGATCGGATCGCGCGGCTGGCGGGTTCCGGCCGGGTCCTTGAGCTAGCTGTCGGAACAGGTCGGATCGCCCTGCCGCTGGCCGAACGCGGCATTCGGATCGAGGGCATCGAGATTTCCCCCGAGATGGTGGCCAAGCTCCGGACCAAGCCCGGTGGTGCAGAGCTGCCCGTCACGATCGGCGATATGGAAGACGTTGGGGTATCGGGCCCGTTCGACCTGATCCTTCTTGTGTTCAATACCCTTTTCAACCTGACCACACAGCGCGCGCAAGTCCGGCTCTTTCAGAACGTGGCCCGGTGCTTGGCTCCCGGTGGGGCGTTTCTGGTCGAGGCATTTGTCCCGGACCCCGCCCGGTTTCGCGGCCATCAGGACGTGCGGGTCCGCAACCTGACGCTCGACTCCGTCTGTTTCGACGGCATTTTGCACGATCCGGTGGCGCAGACGCTTACCATGCAACGGCTCTGGGCAACCGGCGACCGGACAAGGATCGTCCCGCTATACCTGCGCTATGCCTGGCCGTCCGAGCTTGACCTTATGGCCGAGCTCGCCGGGTTGCGCCTGCGCGATCGCTGGGGCGGATGGGCGGACGAACCCTTCACCCGCGACAGCCGCATGCATGTCTCGGTCTGGGAACGGCCGGAGATGTGAACATGTCCGATCCCGCAAATCTGGCGGTCGCCGAAATCGTACGGGTCCACAAAGCCATTATGGACTGGATCACGGGCCGCATGCCCGAGGCGCATTTCGAGGATGAGATCGCCGACCACCTGGATCCCGCGTTTCGCATTGTCGAGCCCGGCGGCAAGATCGTCGCTAGGGACGCCGTGCTGGCGGGCCTCCGCAGCTTCCATGGCGGCAACCCTGATTTCCGGATCCTGATCGATGAGGCCGAGGCCTTCGCAACAAGCGGAAGGCAGGTTTTGGTCAGCTATATCGAGCGGCAGACGGGCGCGGCGAAAGCTGCCAGAACCAATGCGCGCCGCTCGACGGCACTGGTCGACGTCGGAGCAAAGGTCCGGCTCTTGCATCTTCACGAAACGTGGATCGCCGACGACACGGCTGCCGCGGGCTGACCAGCGCGCGTCGGTTTCCGGCAGACAGGCGCGGGCGCCATCACTAGCCTCCTGCCCATGACGTCACAGAACTCTCATGGATGAACTCGCCGGCAAAACGGCCCTTGTCACCGGAGCCGCGGGGGGCATCGGTGCGGCGATTGTCGCCGCGCTGCGGGCCGAGGACGTGCGTGTGGCAGGCGCGGATCTGGGTCCAAGTGGCTCAGATCACGATCTGATTGCGGATCTTTCCGAATCCGCAGCCGCCGATGCTTTGCCGGAACAAGCAGCCCGGGCGCTCGGCCGCCTCGACATCGTGGTGAACAATGCGGGGGTCATCCCCCGTGGCATTGTCACCGAAACCACTGATGACGACTACGCCCGCACCATGTCGATCAATGTCGAGGCGCCCTTCCGCATCTGCCGTGCCGCGATCCCGATCCTTGCCCGGGGCGGCGGTGGCGCCATCGTCAACGTTTCCTCATGCTGGGGCGTCCATCCGGGGCCGGGCCACCCGCTTTATGTCATGTCCAAGGCCGCGCTCGCCTCGTTGACCCAGTGCCTTGGCATCGACCACGCCCACCAGAACATCCGGGTCAATGCGGTCTGCCCCAACGAGGTCAACACGCCCATGATCCGAAGCGGCTTCACGGCTCGCGGCTTCGACCCAGAGACGGCGATAGCCGATCTTCACCGCTCGGTCCCGCTGGGGCGTATCGCGGAACCCGAGGACATCGCCGACTTGGTCGTGTTTCTCGCCTCGGACCGCGCCCGCTATCTCTGCGGTGCGCTGATCGAGGCCAATGGCGGCAAGGCAGTCGGATGAGCGCGACGAAGACCGCTCTTGTCACCGGCGGCCGCAGTGGCATTGGCGCCGCAATCGCCCGTGCGCTGGCCGATGACGGGATCCGCGTTTTCACCGCCCAGCGGGGCAATGATCCCGATCATGAAGGGATCGAGGCCGACTTCATGGACCCCGAGGCCCCGGCACGCGTCATCGACACGGTGCTGACCCGCACGGCCCGGCTCGACATGCTGGTCAACAATGCCGGCCTGATGCGCGAAGGCACCGTGACCGAAGCATCGCCCGAGGATTGGGCGGCCACGCTCCAGGTGAACCTGACAGCGCCCTTCCTTCTGATGCGTGCCGCGATGCCTCACCTCATCAAGGCCAAGGGTGCCATCGTGAACATCGGCTCGATCGAGGGGCTCGGATCGAATCCCCGCCACCCGGCCTACTGCGCCTCCAAAGGCGGACTCCATGCATTGACCCGCGCTGTGGCCGTCGATCACGGGCCCGACGGGGTGCGTTGCAATGCAATCGCGCCCGGCTGGATCGATACCGAACTGAACACCGCCTTCATCGAAAGCCTGGGCGATCCCGAGACGTTTCGCGCCGGGATCGGCCGCCTGCATCCCCTTCGCCGGACGGGCCGGCCGCGCGAGATCGCCGCGCTGGCGCGTTGGCTGCTCTCCGACGAGGCCAGCTTCGTAACCGGTCAGGTCTGGACCGTGGATGGCGGCCGCATGACCCAGTTGTCGCTGCCCTAAGCGCCCACCATGCCCACGATTTCATAAGTGCGCTTCAGGATGGGGGCGGTGATCGCCCGCGCCTGCTCGGCCCCATGCGCAAGGATACGGTCGATCTCGGCCGGGTCATCCATCAGCCGCGCCATTTCGTTCGCCATCGGCGACAGCTTGGCCACCGCAAGATCCGCCAGTGCCGGCTTGAACTGCCCGAACTGCTGGCCGGCGAATTCGGACACAACCTCTTCCGGCGTGCGTTCGTCCAGCGCGGCGTAGATGTTGATCAGGTTCCGTGCCTCGGGCCGGTCTTTCAGCCCCTCGAGGGTCTCGGGCAACGGTTCGGGATCTGTCTTTGCCTTGCGGATCTTCTGGGCGACCGTGTCTGCATCGTCGGTCATATTGATCCGGCTCATGTCCGAAGGATCCGATTTCGACATCTTCTTCGACCCGTCGCGAAAGCTCATGACCCGCGTCGCCGCGCCGGTGATTACCGGTTCGGTGATCGGGAAGAACGCCTCGCCGAAATCATTGTTGAATTTGGTCGCGATGTCCCGGGTCAGCTCCAGATGCTGCTTTTGGTCCTCGCCGACGGGCACATGGGTGGCGTGATAGACAAGGATGTCGGCGGCCATAAGCGACGGATAGGCAAACAGCCCCAACGAAGCTTCTTCCGAATTCTTGCCCGCCTTGTCTTTCCACTGGGTCATCCGGCGCATCCATCCCATGCGGGCAATACAGTTGAAGACCCAGCCAAGCTGCGCATGTTCCGGCACCTGCGACTGGTTCACAAGGATCGACCGCGCCGGGTCGATGCCGGCTGCGATGAAGGCCGCCGCGGTCTCCCGCGTGGCGCGGTGAAGATCCGCGGGGTCCTGCCAGACCGTGATCGCGTGCAGATCGACGATCCCATAGACCGTTTCGTAGTCACCGGAATTCTGCATCTCGACGAAGCGTTTCAGCGCGCCGAGATAGTTTCCAAGGTGCAGATCGCCCGTGGGCTGGATCCCCGAAAAGATCCGCGGGGTAAAGGCCGCTTCGGCCATGGCTCTCTCCATCTGGATTTTCGCGCCGCGCTCGCTTAGCCAGAGGCGGATGTGAGGTCAAGGAAGGCGCCACGTGTACCAGGATCCCGATGCATCCCCGTTTAACGCCTTGCCTCCGGTGGTACTGGCACTTGCGCTCGCCATGTTCGGCGTCGAGGCGGCCATAACGCTCGGTGCCCGGGGCTTTCTCGGGGGTGCGGACGCGGTTGGTTGGCGGCTTGCCGCGATACGCGACTACGGGTTCTCAGGGCCAGAGCTTCAGGCAGCGATCGATGCGGGGCGCTTCGGTCTGTCCGATGCGGCCCGGTTCGTGACCTATTCCTTCGTCCACGGCAGTTTCATCCACATGATCTTCGCCGTCGTCTTTCTCTTGGCGATTGGCAAATTGGTAGGCGAGGTCTTTGGCGGATGGGCGTTCCTGGCCATTTTCTTTGGGTCGGCCATCTTTGGTGCGCTTATCTACGGCGGGCTTGCCGGGACGCGGGTGATGCTGATCGGGGGCTTCCCGGGGGTTTATGGTCTCATCGGCGCCTACACGTTTCTAATGTGGGTGGGCCTGCGTTCGACGGGCGAGAACGAGGCGCAGGCGTTCACGCTGATCGCGTTTCTCCTCGGGATACAGCTGCTTTTCGGGCTGCTCTTCGGCGGCGGGCGAGACTGGATCGCCGATGCATCCGGCTTCGTTGCGGGGTTTGCGCTTAGCTTTGTGGTCAGCCCCGGCGGCTGGGCCCGGTTCCTCAGCCGGATCCGGCGGCGGTAGGACGCGCGCGGGCGCATTCCTGCATGCCACCCAACCCTACCTTCGCAGCGCGCCCCTAAGATCTCGTACCGTCATCGCTCCCGTCACCTGCGCGGCCAGCGCGTAGGCGGTGATCCCGACGACCACGAGAAGGGCAAGCGCCCCGTACCGCTCTGCCGCCCCGAAAAGCGCGCCCTCTAGTATCCGGGCGGCCCCGAGCAACATGGCGCCCATCACCGCCGACGCTACGGCGATCCGCCAGACACGGTCGCGCAGCCGCGCGTCGATCTCTGCCTCGACGCCCATGGCACGCGACCCCTGCCAAAGAAGCCACACCATGACCCATCCCGCCGCCGAGGTGGCCACGGCTGCCGCGATGAACCCCATGACCGGCGCAAGCCCGATCGCAACCCCCGCATTCACCACCATCGCCACCAGCGCGTACCGGAACGGCGTCCGCGTATCGGCCCGGGCGAAGTAAAGTGGCTGCAGGACCTTCTGCAGAACAAAGGCCGGAAGCCCCGCGCCGTAAACCGCGACGGCCAGCGCCGTTGCCTCGGCATCCGCGCGGCCGAACGCCCCCCGCTCGAACAGGACCGAGGCAAGCGGCAGCGGGATCACGCAAAGCGCCACGGCCGCCGGTATCGTGAGCGCCAGCGAGAACTCGGTCGCTCTGTTGAACGCGTCCTGACCCGCCTCCGCATCCCCCGCCTGCAATCGCCGCGACAATTCGGGTAACAGAACGACACCAACAGCGATTCCGACCACGCCAAGCGGAAGCTGGTAAAGCCGGTCGGCAAAGCTCAGCCACACGACCGCCCCGTCAAAAAAGCTCGCCACTTGCCGTCCAACCAAGAGATTGATCTGCACGACCCCGCCAGCCAGAGCCGCGGGCGCGGCGATCACGGCCAACGCACGCAGATCCGGGGTCAGACGCGGCCGCACCAGCCGCGGCCGAAACCCAGCCCGCGCCGCTGCGGCCCAAAGCAACGCCAGTTGGGCGACGCCAGCCACCGGCACGGTCCAGGCCAGAGCCAGCCCAATGTCCCACCCGGCCAGATGCGCGCCCCCCATCGCCGCGATGAAGAGAATGTTCAGAAGCACCGGCGCCGCCGCCGCCGCCATGAACCGCCCGGTGGCATTCAGGACGCCCGACAGCAGGGCGGCCAGCGAAATGAAAAGGATGTAGGGAAACCCGATCCGGCCATAGAGAACGGCCAGGTCGAACCGTTCGTCCCCGAGAAAACCCGAAGCCATGGCCACGACCAGCCAGGGCATGACGGCCAGTGCCAGAAGCGTGAAGCCGATCAGAACCGTGGCCAGTCCCGCGAACGCGTCGCGCGCAAAGGCCTCGGGATCATCGCCCGCTTCGAGTTTCTTCGAGAACATCGGCACGAAGGCCATGTTGAAGGCCCCCTCGGCGAAGAACCGGCGGAACATATTTGGCAGCGCGAAGGCCACCAGAAATGCCTGCGCCACCGGGCCCGCGCCAAGGAACGCGGCGATCATGATGTCGCGGGCAAAGCCCAGCACGCGGCTGGCCATGGTCCACGATCCAACTGTCAGAAAGCCTGAGAGAAGTCGGATCGGCCGCATGCCCGCCCGGGACCTAGCGCAGGATCATTTCGACGCGGCGGTTGCGGGCCCGGCCATCGTCGGTGGTGTTGGACGCTGCGGGCGCAAGGAATCCCACGCCATGCGATGACAGGCGGCCGCCCGAGACGCCAAAGCGGTCGACCAGCGCCGCCCGGACAGCGTCGGCACGACGCTCGGACAGACCCTGATTGTAGTCGAGCGCGCCCACGTTGTCGGTATGACCGACCAGCAGGATCTCGATGTCCGGCCGCTCGTTCAGAAAGGCTGCCATCTCGGTCAGTACAGGCTCGGACGCGGGCAGCAACTCGGCACTGTCCGTGGCAAATTCAAGCCCGTAGATCGCCGCCGATCCGTCCGCGTCGATGGCCGCCCCTATTTCGCTGGCCGACAGCAATTCGAGCGTTTGCGCCACGGCCTCGGTCTGCACGAGTTCCAGCACAATCTGCGGGCGGTGCCGCTCTTCGTTGGAATCGCCGGCCCTCTGGACGAGGATCTGCACCACTTCCCGAGCGCCGTCGGCGGTGCGCTCGTAAAGACCGAACCGGAAATCAGGACCCGTGCCGTACAGGAATTTCGACCGTTCCTCCGAAGCATATGCGTAGGGCACGCGGCCACCGCATTCGTCCTCGCGCGCGCAAGCAAAGCGCGTGTCAAACCCGGCGGCCGCGATCTGCTGTTCGTAGGCTCTGAAGACCTCCAGCGTCGACGCCGTGAAGGGCGCCTCGAAATGGGTGTACCGAACGCGGCCTTCCAGCCGTTCGCGTGGCCCGGCTTCGAACTTGGCCTCGAAGGGTCCGGTAAAGACGGTCGTCTCGGTGAAGTTCTGAACGGTTTCCTCGATCACTTCCGCGCCGGGGAACCGGGCGTCGAACAAGGCCTCTCCGGCGCCGGTCTGGGCAAGGGCTGGATGGGCGAAAAGCAGACTGACAAGGGCAAGTTTGCGCAGCATGGGAACACTCATTGGCGACAAGGGACACCCCGGTTTATGCGGCCCGCATCGCCGCCGCACAAGCGCCAACGCGCGCCCGTCAGTCAGTCCCGCCGCGCCCGTTCGGCGCCCTCTTCAATGGCGGTGCGCAACCGCTTCTCAAGCTGTTTTTGCTTGGCTTCGGAATGGAATTTCAGACCGAACACGTCCTTGACGTAGAAGGTGTCCACCGCCTGTTCACCATAGGTCGCGATCAGCGCCGAGGCGATGTTCACATTGGCCTCGGACAGAGTTCTTGCCAGATCGTACAAGAGCCCCGGCCGGTCGCGCGTATCGACTTCGATCACCGTGTAGATATCCGAGGCCTCGTTGTCGAAGGTCACGTGGGTCGGCACCCGGAACACGCGCTCGCGCTTCTTGATCCTGTCGCGGGCGTTTAGGGCGGTCCGCGCCACCACTTCGCCTTTCAGCGTCCGTTCGATCATCGACCGAAGGCGGGCCAGGCGGCTTTCCTCGAACGGATTGCCGTCCCCGTCCTGAACCCAGAACACAGCGGTCGCATAGCCGTCCTTCGACGTATAGGTGCGTGCATCGACCACGTTTGCCCCGACGATCGCCAAGGCGCCGGCAAGCCGGGTGAAAATCCCGGGGTGATCGGCCAGGGCGAAACAAGCACGGGTCGCATCGCGATCTTCGTCGGGCAGGAGGTCGACCCGCACCTCGTCGTCGGAGATCCCAAGAAGAAGATCCGCAAAGACCCGGTGCACCGATGGCGGCAAGCCCTGCCAGTAGGGTCCGTAATGGCGCGCCAGTTCTGCCCGCCGGGCCTTCGGTTCCCAATCGCCCAGTGCCTCGCGCAGCGTGCGCCGCGCCTCGGCTTCGCGGCTCTCGCGGTTCAGATCTTCAAGCCCGCCGTCCAGTGCTTCGGCCGTCTCGCGATAAAGCGATCGCAACAACTGGGCCTTCCAGTTGTTCCACGTACCGGGCCCGACCCCGCGAATGTCACAGACCGTCAGGACGGTCAGCAGGTCGAGCCGTTTGCGGGACTTCACCGCCTTGGCAAAGTCGCGCACGGTTCTCGGATCGGCGATATCGCGTTTTTGCGCCACGTCCGACATCAGAAGATGGTTGCGGACCAGCCATTCGACCGTTTCGACCTCGGCCTTCTTCAGTCCCAGCCGTGGCACGGCCTTCCGCGCGATCCGGGCACCCAGTATTGAATGGTCCTCGTCGCGGCCCTTGCCGATGTCGTGCATCAAGAGTGCAGCGTACAGGACCTTCCGGTTCACGCCCGCCTTCAGGATCCGGCTCGCGATCGGCAACTCTTCGATCAACTCCTCACGCTCGATCTGAGCCAGGATCGAGATGCACTGTATCGTGTGCTCGTCGACCGTATAGGCGTGGTACATGTTGAACTGCATCATCGCCACAACCGGCGCGAATTCCGGCAGGAACGCGGCAAGCACCCCAAGTTCGTTCATCCGCCGCAAGGCACGTTCAGGATTGCCGTGGTTCAGCAACAGCCCAAGAAAGATCTTGTTGGCCTCGGGATCGGTGCGCATCTCCTCGTCGATAAGGGACAGGTTGGATTGAATTACTCGCATCGCGTCCGGGTGCAGAAGGTACCCGGTCCGCAGCGCCTCCTCGAATATGTGAAGCAGGTTCGTCTTCTCGGCCAGAAACGCGGCCTCGTTCACGTGACGCAGACGGTTGTGAACGATCTCATAGCCTTTCTTCACCCGTGGACGGCGTCGGAACAGCCGCGTCAGCGACGGCCCCTGCTTGACATGACGCGCCTCCAGCCCTGTCAGGAAGATCCGGGTCACTTCGCCGACATGCGTGGCCTGACGGAAATAGTCCTGCATGAAGTGCTCGACCGCGCGGCGCCCGACCCGGTCAACATACCCCATGCGCTCGGCCACTTCGACTTGCAGATCAAAGGTCAACTGATCCATCGCCCGACCTGCAATTAGGTGCAGATGGCACCGCACCGCCCACAGATACGCCTCGGCATCGGCGAAGGTGTCGTATTCGTCCTGACGAAACAGCCCGGCCTCGACCAGTTCTGCCGGATCGTCGACCCGGTACACGTATTTGGCGATCCAGAACAAGGTCTGCAGGTCCCGAAGGCCGCCCTTGCCCTCCTTGACGTTGGGCTCGACCATGTAGCGTTGGCCGCCTTGCTTGCGGTGCCGCTCGGCGCGCTCGGTAAGCTTGGCCTCGATGAACTCGGCCCCTGTCCCATCGAAAAGATCCTTCCAGAGCCGTGCGGTCAACGTTTCGCCAAGCGCGTCGTCGCCGGTCAGGAACCGGTGCTCCAGAAGCGCGGTCCGGATCGTGTAATCCTCGCGCCCAAGCCGGACGCATTCCCGGATCGTGCGGCTGGCATGTCCGACCTTCAGGTGAAGGTCCCAGAAGATGTAGAGCATCGACTCGATGACGCTCTCGGCCCATGGCGTCATCTTGTGCGGCGAGAGAAAAAGCAGGTCGACGTCCGAGTAGGGCGCCATCTCGGCGCGCCCATAGCCGCCGACGGCAAAGACGGCGAGCCGTTCTCCCGCGCTGGGCGTCGGGTTGGGATGGATCCGGTCCCGGACCAGTTGGAACACCGCGCGAACGATCCCGTCGGTCAAAGCTGCATAGGCGGACACGGTCTCGCGCGAACGTCGAGGATAGGCGCGAAAACCGTCAGCGATGGCCGCGCGGCTCGTCTTCATCGCCTCCTTCAGAACGGCGCAGGCCGCGCTCCGGATCTCTTTCTCGGCCGTCAATCCGACAAGGGCCCGGTCCAGACGGTGCGCGATCTCGGCCGCGTCGAAGACGTCCGAGCCCGGCACGATCAGTTCGGACGCATCCCTCGCAGCGGCGGCTGGAGCGATCTCAGAGACCGGCAGCGCCAAAGCTCCGTGGTGCCGGGTCGATCACGACGACCTGTTGGTTCTGGATCTGCGCCACGGCAAGGCCCCGCTCGTTGGTGCCGCCCGGCAGGAAGCGGAAGATCCCGTTGACCCCGGCAAACCCGTTCGGGCGGGTGATTGCAGCGGCACTCAGCCCATCGGTGCCGGCCAAGGCACCGATCGCCGCGACCCCGTCATAGGCAAGGCTCGCCAGCGGGTGGGGCAGGGTGCCATAGGTCGCCTGATAGCGCGCCTGAAATTGTCCGGCGAGCCCGGGGTCCGGCAGGGCGAACCACGCTCCTTGAAGGCCGCCCAGGCTCAGCGCGCTCGCGGGTACGTCCAGCCGCTGAAGCCCTGCGAATTGAATAGCCGTGGGATCGATCCCGTTTTCAGGAAGGAGATCGGCAAGAAACGGAACGGCACCGTCGTTTCCGGAGGTCATGAAAAGAACGTCTGCACCCGTGGCCCGCGCCTCGTCGGCGATGGTCGGGATCGCGTTGATCACGCCTTCCTGGCTCAACGGAAAGACCGATACTCCGGCCAGCCGCGCGCCCTGATTTGCGATCGCGCGGCTGATGGCCTCGGTCCCCGAGGCTTCCGCCGCGTTGTCGCCCTGCACGATCAGAACGTTCGACCGTCCTGTCGCCGCGGCGTATCCGACCAGCCGGTCGGCCGAGCTTTGGAACGTCGATCCAAGGATGAAAACATTACCACCGGCCACGGTCGGGTTGTTCGAGAACGCCATCACGTTGACGCCGTCCCCGGCGACCGCGGCTCCGGCGGCCACGGCCGAATCGCCGAAGAGCGGACCAAGGATGATGTCGGCCCCGTCGTTCACCGCAGCCTGCGCAACGGCGGCAGCCTGCCCGGCCTGTCCGGCCGTGTCGTAAAGGCGCAGCGTGACTTCGACGCCGTTCAAATCCGCCGCCGCGAGACGGGCGGCGTTCTCAAAGCTCGCGGCCAGTTCTGCGCCGCCATCGGGCGTTCCCGCCGGCACCAAGAGCGCGACATCAACTCGCGCCGCGCGGTTCGGCAGCGATTGCGTGAGCGTGGCGCCCGGGTCGCAGGCGGCCAGAACCGGCAAAACGGCCAGAAGGCCAAGTCGATTCAACCGGTTGCGGGCGGCGGACAAAAGGGCAAACATCAGAACCTCATCTTCCCTCTGGATTGGGCGCGACCCTATGCCGTCCGGAGGTGCGTGTAAATCGATCGGGAAAGGGGCAGGGTGCATGGAGCGACAGGCCGCTGACCTCGCACCGGCGTTGTATCTGGTGGCGACCCCGATCGGCGCGGCCCGCGACATCACCCTGCGCGCGCTGGACGTTTTGGGCTCCGCCGACATTTTGGCGGCCGAGGATACGCGGGTGTTGCGCCGCCTTCTCGAAATCCACGGCGTGCCCCGCGCGGGCCGGCACATCCTGCCCTATCACGACCACAACGGACCCGCCCAGCGCCCCGTTCTGCTCGAGCATCTCGCGGCCGGCCGGTCGGTCGCCTATACGTCGGACGCGGGTACGCCCCTTGTTGCCGATCCCGGCTATCGCCTTGTCCAAGAGGTCATCGCGGCCGGGCATGCGGTTGTCCCGGTGCCCGGGGCCTCGGCCGTCCTGCCGGCCCTGACCCTTTCCGGTCTGCCGTCGGACCGGTTTCTTTTCGCCGGATTCCCGCCCGGCTCGGGCGCCGCGCGCCTTCGCTTTCTCGCCGAGTTCAAGGATGTCCCCGCGACATTGATTTTTTTCGAAAGCGGAAAGCGCGTTTCAGGATTGCTTAAGGACTGCGTGAAAGTCTTTGGGGGTGAGCGCGCGGCTGCAATGGCCCGCGAATTGACGAAACGACATGAGGAAGTGCAGCGGGGGCTGCTGTCAGAGCTTGCGGACCAACTGGATGCGCGGGTCTTGAAGGGCGAAATCGTCGTGCTCGTGGACCGGCCGCGCCGGCAGGCCGATGAAGAAGACGTGCAGGCGGCGTTGGCCGACGCTCTGGCCACGATGAGCGTCCGGGATGCCGCCCGGTCGGTCGCCGACGATCTCGGACTGAACAGGCGCACGGTCTATCAGGTGGCCTTGTCGATGGACGCTGACACCTCGGATCCGGACTGACCGGGACGACCCCCGCCCAAGCTGCCTCCGAACACGGAGCGACAGGATGACCGGACAGGTTGGCTATTACACCGGACTTGCGGCCGAAGCGGCGGTTCTCAGAACGTTTGAACGTGACGGGTGCCGTCTTGTCGCGAAACGTTGGCGGGGCGAAGCAGGTGAGATCGACCTGATCGTCCGGGATGGCACCACCACCTGTTTTGTCGAGGTGAAGGCCTCGGCCACACATGCGAAGGCCGCTGAAAGCCTCCGGCCAAAGCAGGTGGCGCGCATCCGGCGTGCTGCGGAAGAATTCGTGGCCGGACAAGCGGACGGGCTCGCCACTGACATGCGGATCGACCTTGCGCTTGTCGACCGGACCGGCAGTGTCGAGATCCTGAAGGGCGCGCTCCACTAGCCGCACCGGCCCATTGCCAGCCGTCTCTGCCTGCGCCATAGCACGGCGACCGAAGGCAGAAGGAGGCGGGCCCGTGTCGCTACATGTCGGATTTCAGATGGACCCGATCGGCGCGGTGGATATCGCTGCCGACAGCACGTTCCGGCTGGCCGAGGAAGCCGCGGCGCGCGGCCATACACTCTGGCACTGGACGCCGGGCAGCCTGTCCTGGGAAGCGGGCGTCGCCCGAGCCCGGATGGAGCCCATGACCGTCCGGCGGGTCGCCGGGGATCACGCCACGCTCGGTCCTGCCGAACTTCGCGCACTTTCTGATCTCGATGTCGTCTGGCTGCGGCAGGATCCGCCGTTCGACATGGGCTATATCACGACCACTCACCTTCTCGATCGTGCAGGGCCGGGCACGCTCGTGGTCAACGATCCGTTCTGGGTCCGGAACTTTCCGGAGAAACTTCTGGTTCTCCAGTTTCCCGACCTGATCCCGCCCACGCTGATCGCGCGGGATCTTGAAGACCTGCGCCAGTTCAAGGCGACGCATGGCGATATCATCGTGAAACCCCTTTACGGCAATGGCGGGGCCGGTGTTTTTCGACTTCGCCCGGATGACAGCAACATCGCCTCCCTTCACGAACTCTTCACGGGTCTGAACCGCGAGCCCCTGATCGCACAGGCCTATCTCCCGGCGGTAACCAAGGGCGATAAACGCGTGATCCTGATCGATGGCGAAGCCGTGGGTGCGATTAACCGGGTCCCGCAGGCCGGCGAGACCCGGTCGAACCTCCATGTCGGCGGACGGGCAGAGCCCGCCGAACTCACCCCGCGCGATCTGGAAATCGCTGCCGCCATCGGGCCCACGCTCAAGCAACACGGGCAGGTCTTCGTCGGGATTGACGTGATCGGCGACTACCTGACCGAAATCAACGTGACCTCGCCCACCGGCATTCAGGAACTGGAACGATTCGACGGCACGAACGTTGCCGGTCGCATCTGGGACGCGGTTGAAGCCCGTCACGCGGAGCTGAAAACCTAGTCCGAGGCGCCAAGGCGAAAGCTCACTGCCTCGGCCAGATGGCGCGTTTGTATCGCATCGGTGCCATCGAGATCGGCGATGGTGCGCGCGACCCTCAGGATCCGGTGATAGCCCCGCGCGGACAGTCCGAACCGTTCGGCGACCCGTTCCAAAAGCGCCTTGCCCGCCGCGTCCGGCCGGGCACAGCTATTGAGCGCATCGCCCCCCGCGTCGGCGTTCAGCCATGTCCGGGGCAACTCGGCAAAGCGCGCGCCCTGTACTTCGCGCGCCGCGGCCACTCGGGCGGCAACCGCGGACGAGGGCTCGCCGCCCGGCGGCGTGTCGAGATCGGAAAAGGCAACCGGGGGCACATCCACGCGTAAGTCGAAACGGTCCATCAGCGGCCCTGAAATCCGGGCCAGATACTCCGCCCCGCAGAGAGGAACCTTCGCACAGGCCCGCGCAGGATCGGACAAGTATCCGCACCGGCATGGATTCGCCGCGGCTACCAGCATGAATCGGCAGGGATACCGGACATGGGCATTGGCCCGCGCGACCACGACCTCGCCCGTCTCGATTGGCTGGCGCAGGGTCTCGAGAACCGCCCGGGGAAATTCGGGAAACTCGTCCATGAACAGCACACCGTTATGGGCAAGCGAGATCTCCCCGGGTTTTGCGCCTTTGCCCCCACCGACAATGGCGGCCATCGAGGCCGTGTGATGCGGCTCGCGGAAAGGCCGCGCCCGGGAAATCCCGCCTTCGTCCAGCAGCCCGGCCAGCGAATGGATCATGGATGTCTCGAGAGCCTCCGCAGCCGTCAGCGGGGGCAAAATCCCCGGCAGCCGGGCGGCCAGCATCGATTTGCCGGACCCCGGCGTGCCGATCATCAGAAGGTGGTGCCGCCCGGCTGCCGCAATCTCGAGCGCGCGCTTGGCACGCTCCTGTCCCCGCACATCGGCAAGATCGCGGGCCGCGTCGGATCCATGAACGACCTCGCCCGGTTCGGCCGCTTCAAGCGGTGCAGCGCCGGAAAAGTGGCGGACCGCCTCACCAAGCGTGCGCGGGGCGATCACCTCGGTCGCCCCGACCCAGGCTGCTTCGGCGCCCGAGCCCCGGGGGCAAAGCAGGGTGCGATGGTCTTCGGCCGCCGCCATGGCGGCGGGCAGTGCGCCGTTCACCGGCACCAGCGTCCCGTCCAGCGACAATTCCCCAAGCGCAACCATACCCTCGACCGCGTCCTTCGGTAGAACGTCGATCGCGGCCAAGAGCGCCGTGGCAATCGGCAGATCGAAATGCGATCCCTCTTTGGGAAGGTCCGCCGGCGACAGGTTGACGGTAATCTTCTTCGACGGCAGGGCGATTGCCATGGCAGAAAGCGCGGACCGCACGCGTTCGCGCGCCTCGCTCACCGCCTTGTCCGGAAGCCCCACAATCGAAAATCCGGGCAGACCCGGCGCCACCGCGCATTGCACTTCGACCATGCGCGCCTCGATGCCTTCGAATGCCACGGTATAGGCCCGTGCCACCATGCCGCTCTCCCGACCAATCGGTTAACGGCTAGGCGTGCAGAGTTGCCAATGGGTTAACGCGAGGCGATCCCGTTTGCGGGCCAGGGACGCCGGGCGAATGGTCGGTCATAGCGGTCAAGAACCCGGTTCTCGTCAAGGGCGGACGCCCGCCATGCGGTGAAGCCGGGATCCGCCAGATGAGTGTCAACATAAGCCGCCGCATCCGGACCCACTGGCAAATCATACCCCGCAATCCGCGCCGCAACCGGAGCAAAAAAGACATCCGCGGCGCTGTAGCGCCCGAACAGCCACGCCCCGGGTCCGGCCATCCGGCGGGCATGGGCCCAAATCGTCTCCAGCCGGTCCAGATCGGCGCGCAGATCGGCGTCGATGTCCATACCCGTATAGGCGGTCAGAAGGTTCATCGGGCATTGCGAACGAAGCGCACCGAAAGACGAGTGCATTTCGGCCGCCATCATGCGAGCGGTCGCCCGCGCCGCCGGGTCGTCGGGCCAGACACCTGCGTCCGGGTGGCGGGTGCTGAGTTCCTCGGCCATGGCGAGCGTATCGGCCACCACGACCCCGTCGGGTGTGCGCATGGCCGGGACCGTTCGTGCCGGCGGAAACGTCGCCAGCTTGGCCGGAAAGTCGGGGTCGTACATGCGTGCAGCAAGCGTCGTGACGGGGATGCCGAACCGTTCAAACAGAAGCCAGCCCCGCAGGGACCAACTCGAATAGGCGCGATCGCCGATCAAAAGGTCATAGGTCATGGAAGAAGCCTAGCGGCGGCTGGCCGCGATGGGAAATGCCCGTCTGTGTGCCTTCCCATCACGGAGTGTGATTGATCGGGTTCACGGTCGCGGCGTCGCCGTCCCAGCGGATGCACGTCACCGAAAGGGGTGCGATCGCGTGCCCGAAGGCGTCATAGGGGCTGATCCCCAAAGCGCGCTGCAGTCGCGAGACGATGACACCGAGATGCGCAACGATGATCAGGTGGTCATGGGCCTCGGTCAGCCGCGCCTCGGCCCGGTCGACCCGGTCCAGAAGTGTGTTCCAGCTTTCGCCGCCCGGTGCGGGATCCTCGCCCGGCGCGTCCCAGAACCGGCGCAAACGGGTCGCCTCGGCTCCTGTGACTTCGTCGACGCGTTTTCCTTCCCAGTTTCCGAAGTGGATCTCGCGCAGGTCGCGTTCAACCGGCAGGCGGGGCCGGGCGCCCGCGATCGCATCGGCCGTCGCCCGGGTCCGGGACAGATCCGACGACAGGACGGGCACGCCCGCCGGCAGATACTCCCGAAGCCGCGCCACCGCCGCCTGATCGGACAAATCGGCAGGAACATCCGTCCATCCCACCATCGCTTTGGCATGGGTCGGGCCGTGCCGCACCCACCAGATTGTTGTCATCCGAACCTCCGCCTTCCGAAGTTGTCGTGAATTCAGGGCAGTGGCCGGGGCCATGACCGATGGCAACACTTTTTTAATCAGCCGTGTGATCCAAACGGCGTGTCGCACCGTACCAATTCCAAAATGCGCAGAAGCGCAGGAACGGATCAGCGTCGGAGGCTGACATGGCTACACACTCTCTCACCGATCACTCCCTCTCGCGGCGGGCGATGAAGGCGGAACTCCTTGACGCTGAAACCGAGTTGAAGCTCGCTTATGCATGGCGGGACGAACGCGACGAGCGTGCACTTCACCGTCTGATCACCGCGTATATGCGCCTTGCGATTTCGATGGCGGCCAAGTTCAAGCGCTACGGGGCGCCGATGAACGACCTCATCCAAGAGGCGTCACTCGGTCTCATGAAAGCGGCCGACAAGTTTGATCCGGATCGTGGCGTCCGCTTTTCGACCTATGCGGTCTGGTGGATCAAGGCGTCGATCCAGGACTACGTGATGCGGAACTGGTCGATGGTGCGTACCGGCTCGACCTCAAGTCAGAAGTCGCTTTTCTTCAACATGCGCCGCGTCCAGGCCCGGCTCGAGCGTGAAGCCGCCGCGCAGGGTGAAAACCTTGATGCCCACCAGCTACGCCAGATGATCGCGACCGAGGTCGGTGTGCCGCTGCACGATGTCGAGATGATGGAAGGTCGCCTTGCGGGCTCCGACTACTCGCTGAACGCCACGCAGTCGACCGACGACGAGGGCCGCGAGTGGATCGACACGATCGAGGATCAGAATGCGAACGCGTCCGAACGCGTCGAGGACACCAAGGATACCGAGACGCTGCGCGGCTGGCTTGTCACCTCGCTTCAGGCATTGAACGAGCGTGAACGCTTCATCGTCCGCGAGCGCAAGCTGCGCGAGGATCCCCGGACTCTCGAAAGCCTCGGACAGGAACTGGGCCTGTCCAAGGAACGCGTGCGTCAACTCGAGGCGGCCGCATTCGGCAAGATGCGCAAGAGCCTCGAAGCGCAGTCGCGCGAGGTTCACGAGTTTCTCGTCTGAACGGTCAGGCGCCGAGTTTGCGCCCGATCCGGGCTTCGATGGCTTTCATGGCGGCCGAGAAATCTGCGCCTCCGTGCCCTGCCGCATCGGCTTCTTCCAAGGTCTCGACCACGGCATTCAGAACCGGATAGGCGGATCCTGCCATGTCGCGGGCCAACCGGGCGTCCTTCAACATGAACCGCAGCATGAAAAGCGCATCGTAGGTGCCCTCGCTCATCCGGGGCACGCGGTTCTCGAAGTATCGCGAATAGGCAAATCCGGTGCCCTGGGTCACGATCTCGTAGAACGCGTCCACGTCAACGCCGGTCTCAAGGCACAATCCAAGCGCTTCCGCGACAGCAACCGCGTGGCCTGCCACGAGTGTCTGGTGGATCAGCTTCATCTGGTTGCCGGCCCCGGACGGCCCGCAATGGCGGATCAACTGACCACAGGCCATCAGCGCCGGGTGCGCCGTCTCAAGCGCTGCTGCCTCGCCGCCCACAACGAAACTGATCGTCCCCTCGTTGGCCTGCTTGACCGAGCCGAGCATCGCTGCATCCAAATGATCGACGCCCACTGCCTTCAGCCCCGCGTGCACGTCTTGCGTGGCATCCGGCCCGACAGTCGAACAATCGATGGTGACCGTGCCGGGTCGCGCATGGGCGCCGATCCCGTCTGGGCCGAGATACAAGGCCCGCACCGCCGCGTTGTCGGGCACGCACGAAAAGAGGATGTCCGATTGCGCGGCAATTCCCGCGACCGAGGCGGCAGCCTGCGCTCCGGTGTCGCGGGCCACCGCTTCAAGCCGGTCCTTGTCCGGGTCCCATGCCAGCACGTCGCCCGGAAATGCCGCAGCCAGACGGGCCGTCATCGGTGCGCCCATGGCGCCCGTTCCTATATAGCCAAGTTTCACGATGTCCCTCCCTTTTTGCCGACTGCACGGCTTTTTCGCCTTGCGGTCAACCGGAGGCGTTCCTTGAGTTTCCCGTCCGCCCTTCCTAAGACGGTTCAACGCAAAGGCGGACGAGCCGACATGTTGGCAGGCAAGCGCATACTTCTGATCATCGGTGGCGGCATCGCCGCCTACAAGTCCTTGGAGCTGATCCGGCGGCTTCAGGATGCCGGTGCCGCAGTGACCCCGGTTCTGACCCGTGCCGCACAGGAATTCGTCACCCCGCTTTCGGCGTCCGCTCTGGCGGGAGCCAAGGCGTATACAGACCTCTTCGATCTGACCGACGAGGCCGAGATGGGCCATATCGAGCTCAGCCGGGCCGCGGATCTCGTGGTCGTCGCCCCGGCCACCGCCGACCTTCTTGCAAAGATGGCGGGTGGCCATGCCGATGATCTCGCCTCCACCCTGCTCATGGCCACCGACAAACGGGTTCTGGTCGCGCCGGCCATGAATGTCCGGATGTGGGACCACCCGGCAACACAGCGCAACGTCGCGACCCTGCGTGGCGACAATGTGCTTTTTGCCGGTCCGGTGGACGGATCCATGGCCTGCGGCGAATTCGGGCCGGGCCGGATGTCCGAAGTACCCGAGATCGTAGCCGCGGTCGGAGCGGCACTGACAGACGGCCCATTGAAAGGCCGGCGGATCGTCGTCACTTCGGGGCCGACACACGAACCGATCGATCCCGTCCGCTACATTGCAAACCGCTCGTCCGGTGCGCAGGGCACCGCGATTGCACGGGCCTTGTCGGCGGCCGGTGCAGAGGTCGTGTTTGTGACCGGCCCCGCCGAAACGCCCTCGCCGGATGGCGTCGCGGTCACCCGGGTCGAGACCGCGGACCAGATGCTCGATGCAGTCAACGTGGCCCTGCCCGCCGATGCGGCCATCTTCGCCGCCGCCGTTGCCGATTGGAAAGTTGCCGACGCCGGCGAGTCCAAGATCAAGAAAAGCGCCGACGGGGCGCTCCCGGCACTCAGCTTCGTCGAAAACCCCGATATCCTCGCGACCGTGGCCCAGATGACAACGGGACGTCCGACCCTTGTCATCGGTTTCGCGGCGGAGACCGATGACGTTCTGGCCCATGCCCGCGCCAAGCGCACGCGAAAGGGCTGCGACTGGATCCTTGCCAATGACGTCTCGCCGGAGACTGGCATCATGGGCGGCGCCGAGAACGCCGTGACCCTGATCCACGACGGCGGAGAAGAGGCTTGGCCGCGCATGGGCAAGGACGAAGTGGCCCGCCGGCTCGCCCTGCGTATTGCCGAGGATCTCGGATGACACTTATCCGCGTCGCCTGGACCGACGGGGCGGATCAAAGCCTCGGCCTGCCGTCCTATGCCACGCCGGGCGCCGCCGGGGCCGATCTGCGCGCGAATTTCCCCCCGAACCTGCGCCCGCGTGGCGTTCTGATCTGGGGCCAGTCCCAGGAGGCGATCCCGACAGGCCTGCGCATGGAAATCCCCGAAGGCTACGAGGTGCAGCTTCGTCCCCGTTCCGGTCTGGCCCGCAAACACATGCTGACCATCCTCAATGCGCCCGGCACCGTCGATAGCGACTATCGGGGCGAGGTCATGGTGCTCCTCTTCAACGCCAAGGGCACGTGGACTCGGATCCGCCATGGGGACCGCATTGCGCAGATGGTCGTGGCCCCGGTCCAACAGGCGCGCTTCGAGATCGCCGATCATCTCAGTGACACGGATCGCGGCGCGGGCGGCTTCGGTTCGACCGGAACACGCTGATGGTGTTTTTCCTGATCGGGTGCGCGGCCCTTTGGGCATTGGGCTGGCGAATGAAGGCGCCGCGGTCCGCTCGCTGGCTGATGATCGGGCTGCTTTACGTCGCAATCCTCGGCATCACCGTTGCGCTGCCCGATGGCATGCCGTTGCGGAATGCGGTGGGTGGCAGCACCGGTGAGTGGCTGGCTGTCGGCGGGCTCGTGGCGCTGGTTTGGGCTTATTCGGTGGGACTGGCGCATCTGCGCACCCGCGTCGCACCCGAAAACCGGGCGCCGTCTTCCGATACCGTTTCGGCCACACCGAACGAGGTGGAGCTTGATCGCTACAGCCGCCATATCCTGCTCCGCGAGATCGGCGGACCCGGGCAGGCGCGCCTGCGCAAGGCGCGCGTTTTGGTCGTCGGGGCGGGTGGCCTCGGATCCTCGGCGCTCCAGTATCTTGCGGCAGCCGGTGTTGGTACGATCGGCGTCATCGATCCCGACAGCGTCGAAAACTCCAACCTTCAGCGCCAGGTCATTCACACCGACGCACGCATCGGCATGCCCAAGGTGTTTTCCGTAGCCGAGGCGCTCCGCGCCCAGAACCCCTATGTCGCGATCCGTCCCTATCACCGCTCCCTGACATCCGATATCGCGGCCGACCTTCTGGAAGATTACGATCTGGTCCTTGACGGGTCCGACGATCCTGTCGCCCGTTATGCCGTCAATGCCGCGGCGGTCGAAGCCGGTCTGCCGCTGGTCTCTGGCGCGCTCACCGCATGGGAAGGGCAGGTGAGCGTCTTCGACCCGTCGGCTGGCGCGCCCTGTTACGCCTGCCTCTTTCCAAAACCGAACGCGGCCGGCCTGGCCCCCGATTGTGCCGAGGGCGGCGTTCTGGGTCCGCTGCCGGGCGTGATCGGATCGGTCATGGCCGTCGAAGCCATCAAGGTGCTGACGGGTGCGGGGCAAACCCTGCACGGCAGGCTCTTTCTTTACGATGCGCTCTGGGGCGAAACCCGCCATGTCGCGATCGCTCGCCGGCCGGATTGCGCCGTCTGCGGCACCGGCACACTGGAAGAAGGCGGTGGTGCCGCCTAGGTGATCCTGAGCAGGAGGTGCCGATGACCAACCCACTACTTGACGACTGGACCACACCGTTCGGGCTTCCCCCGTTTGATCGCATCTCCGATGACGACTTCTCGCCGGCTGTGGATCAGACGCTGGACCGAGCGCGGACCGAAATCGACCGCATTGCCCAGAACCCCGAGGCGCCAACCTTTGCCAACACGATCGAGGCGCTGGAACGCGCCGACCGGGATCTCGGCCGGGTCCTTGGGGCCTTCTATGCCCTCGCGGGCGCGCATACGAACGATGCGCGGAACGCGCTGATGCGGGAATTCTCGCCCAAGCTCTCGGCCTACGGATCCGAGATTACGATGAACCGCCCCCTCTTCGATCGGATCGACGCCCTGTGGACGAGGCGCGATGCGCTTGGCCTGACCGACGAACAGGCGCGGCTCTTGTTTCTGACCCATCGTCGCTTCGTGCGTGCCGGCGCTCAACTCGAAGGCACGGCGGCAGAGCGGTTGAAAGAGATCAAGGCCCGCCTTGCGGTTCTTGGCACGACGTTCACGCAGAACCTACTGAAGGACGAGGCCGATTGGTTCATGCCGCTGGCCGAGGCCGATCTCGAAGGGTTGCCGGACTTCGTGGTGGCCGCCGCCCGTGCCGCCGGGGAAGAGAAAGGCGCTGAAGGCCCGGTCGTCACGCTCTCCCGCTCCCTGATCGTGCCCTTCCTGCAATTCTCTCCCCGCCGCGACTTGCGCGAAAAGGCGTTTGCCGCCTGGACGTCTCGCGGTGCAAACGGCGGCGAGACCGACAACCGCGCCAACGCGACCGAGGTTCTCGCCCTTCGCAAGGAACGCGCGGCGCTTTTGGGCTACGACAGTTTCGCCGCGTTCAAACTTGAAACCGAGATGGCCAAGACCCCGGCGGCGGTCCGCGATCTCTTGATGCAGGTCTGGGAACCGGCGCGCGCGCAAGCCAACGCCGATGCCGGTCTCCTTGCCGACATGATGCATGCCGACGGCGTCAACGGCCCGCTCGAGCCATGGGATTGGCGCTACTACGCCGAGAAACGGCGAAAGGCGGAACATGATCTCGACGAGGCCGAGCTGAAACCGTTTTTCCAGCTGGATCGCATGATCGACGCCGCCTTCGCCTGCGCCACACGGCTCTTCGGACTCAGTTTCCACCCGATCGAGGGCCCGACCTACCACCCCGATGTCCGGCTCTGGGAGGTCAGACGCGGCGACCGGCATCTGGCCGTGTTCGTCGGCGATTACTTCGCCCGCGGCTCCAAGCGCTCGGGAGCTTGGTGCTCGACCATGAGAAGCCAGGAAAGGCTCGACGAAGAGATCCGTCCCATCGTCGTGAATGTCTGCAACTTCGCCAAACCGACCAAGGGCGAACCGGCGCTGTTGTCCTACGACGACGCGCGCACGCTCTTTCACGAGTTCGGGCATGCGCTCCACAACATCCTCTCCGATGTCACCTACGGCTCGATCTCGGGCACCTCGGTCGCCCGGGATTTCGTGGAACTGCCGTCGCAACTTTACGAACACTGGCTCGACGTGCCCGAGGTCCTGGCCGACTACGCGACCCATTCCGAAACCGGCGCGCCCATGCCCAAGGATCTACTCGACCGGCTTCTGGCCGCTTCGACTTACGACATGGGGTTCCAAACCGTGGAATACGTGGCCTCGGCCCTTGTCGATCTCGCGTTCCACGAAGGAACGCCGCCGACCGACGCCATGGACCGCCAAGCCGAGATTCTCGCCGAAATCGGTATGCCCGAGGCCATCGTCATGCGTCATGCGACGCCGCATTTCGCACATGTCTTCGCGGGCGACGGCTATTCGGCGGGCTATTACAGCTACATGTGGTCCGAAGTCATGGATGCCGACGCGTTCGCCGCCTTCGAAGAGGCGGGCGGCCCGTTCGATGCGGCCCTTGCCAAAAAGCTCGAAACCCACATCCTCAGCACCGGCGGCAGCGACGATGCCGAGGATCTCTATCGCGCCTTCCGCGGCCGGATGCCCGGTGTCGATGCGCTATTGAAGGGGCGTGGGCTGGCGGCCTAGGCGCGGCGCCGTCAAGCGCTGCCTTCTCCGGAAGCGCGCCCGGAAAAGATCTGCGCGGCGGTCCGGGCCGCCGGTTGGGAAAAGGCCTCGTCCGAGAACACCGCGTCGCGGTCGAGCCCGTCCTGATCGGCAAGCGCATCGCCCAATGACCGGCCCGAGGCCAGGGCGGTCGTCACGATTCGTGTCGCCTCGACGCGACCCACGGTCTGGGCGAGCGCGAATACGGCCGCCTCGGCCCGCACCCGGGGCTCAGCCTCAAGACGCGATCGCATGGCCGCTGCATCGACGTCGAGCGTCGCAAAGACGGCCTCTGCATGGGCAAGGCCCGCCCCCGCGATCTCGAACAGCATCGGCAGGAACGCCCATTCGACCGGCCAATAGGCGCCGTCGCGTTCCTCGGCATGAACGGCCGCGGCGGCAAGACCGGCCTCGCATCCCTGCGCAACCGGCAGGAGCGCCTGAAGCGCCTCTGCCGCCACCGGGTTGGACTTGTGCGGCATCGTCGAAGAGCCGCCCCCGTCAGTCAGGCGCAATTCGGCGATCTCGACTCGCGCCGAAATCCCGATGTCGCGTCCGATCTTCGCTGTGGCCGCGACCAACCGCCCAAGCCATCCGGCCAAACGCCGAAACCCGCTCCGGTCCGTGTGCCAAGGTGCTCCGGCGCCCAGGCCAAGCCCCTCGGCAAGCTGCCGCGTGACAGCGTCGGCCTCGGTCCCGAATACGCTTCGGCTGCCCGAGGCCCCGCCCAGCTGCACGCGCAACACATCGACACGCATCGGCGCAAGCTCGGCCTCAAGCCGGATCAGAGGCTGTGCCCATTGCGCGACCCGAAGTCCGAAGGTGATCGGGGTGGCCAACTGGCCCCGAGTCCGCGCCAGCATCAGTGTGGTGGCATGGGCCCGGGACAAAGCCTCCAGCGTGTCGATGAGACCCGCCAGCAGGGTGCCGAGATCATCCAGAGCCGACCGCGCCCGAAGGCAAAAGGCGGTATCGACGATGTCTTGGCTGGTGGCTCCGAAATGAAGCCAATCCGCCGCTTCTGCCGAAAGCTGCCGGCGAAGATTGGCGACAAGGGCCGGCACGGGAACGCCGGCGGTGGCAACGCCGTCCCGAAGCAGGCGCGACGCGTCGTCGGGTCTTTTCAGCGCCTCAATCTCTACCAGGGCCGTCTCCGGCACGATGCCAAGCGCTGCTTGCGCGCGCGCCAGGCCTTTCTCGACGCTGACCATGGCATCGATAAAGGCGTCGTCCTCGAAATGCGCCCGAAGCTGTGCGTGTCCGAAGACCGGATCGTTCAAGACACTCGGTGACGGTGCCATATCACGGACCGGTGCCAGCGACGGGGCCATGGGCAGGCCCCGGTTGCGGCCACGGGCCCACCTCCGCGGTGTCGCCGCTGCATGCGCAATGGATCGTTCGGATCGGTATCACGGATCCTCTTGTCCCTTCCTCAGGCCGCAACGTCGCGAAGGCCCAGCATCGCACGTGCCTCGGCCCATGTCGCAACCGGCCGTTCGTATCGTTCGCAAATCTCGACCGTTCGGCTCACAAGGGCGGCATTGGACGGTGCCAAAGTTGTCCTGTCCAGCCGCACATTGTCTTCAAGCCCTGTGCGGGCATGCCCACCGGCCGAGACGGCCCACTCATTCAGAACGATCTGGTTGGGCCCGATCCCGGCCGCGCTCCAGTCCGCCTCCGGACCGAACAGCCGGTGCACCGTCTGGACGTAATAGTCGAACACGTGACGATCGGCCGGCATGGCGTTTTTCACACCCATCACGAATTGAACATAGGGCGTGCCCTCGATCTCGCCCTTGTCGGCCATTTCCTTGGCTTTGAGGATGTGGCTCAGGTCAAAGGCCTCGATCTCGGGTTTCACGCCATGCGCCCGTATTTCCGACGCCAGCCAGTCCACGAGATCGGGCGGGTTCTCATAGACCCGCGTGGGGAAATTGTTCGAACCGACTGACAAGGACGCCATATCCGGCTTCAGCGATAGCATTCCGCCACGGACCTTGCCCGCGCCAGAGCGTCCGCCGGTCGACAACTGGATGATCATCCCGGGACAATGGGTTTCCAGTCCCTCTTTGAGCGCGGCAAACCTTTCCGGGTCCGAAGTCGGGCTCTCGTCGTCATTGCGCACATGCGCATGCACGATCGAAGCACCGGCCTCAAAGGCTTCCTGCGTGCTCTCGACCTGCTCAGAGACGGAAATTGGCACTGCAGGATTGTCGGATTTGCGTGGCAATGACCCGGTGATGGCCACGCAGATGATGCAGGGTTTCGTCACGAGGCGCTCAGACATCAAAGAAAACGGTTTCGGCATCGCCCTGAAGCCGGATTTCGAAGCGATAGGTCGGGACTGCGCCGGTTTCGTGCCGTGCCGCGATCAACGTCTCGCGTCGGCGGTCCCATTCGATAAGGTTCAGAACCGGGTCAGTCGCATTCGCCGCGGCCTCATCCGCGAAGTACATCCGGGTGTTCAGCCCGATATTGATCCCGCGCGCCACGATCCAGATATTGAGGTGCGGCGCCTGCATGCCCGTGCTCCGACCCGGTGCCCGCCCGGGTTTGATTGTCTCAAAGGCCCAATCCCCAGTCTCGAAATCGCTGATCACCCGGCCCCAACCGCGAAACCCCGGCTCGACGTCGCCACCGCCCTCGGGATGGGCGTAATGTCCTTTGGAATTGGCCTGCCAGACTTCCAGCAGGACATCCTTAACGGGCGTCCCGGTCCCGTCCAGAACAACACCTTCCACACGCACCCGTTCGCCTTCGGCATTCGGGCCGCAAATGTCGTGGCCAAGCTCTTCGTTATAAATCCGAAACCCGGCATCGCCCGGGGCGAGACCGATATGCACGTAGGGCCCGGCGGTCTGCGACGCGGTTTCCCTCAGGTACGGCAATTCCTGCGGCATGGCTCAGTTCCCCTCAAGCTTGTTCTCAAACATGGTCGAGCGGCGCCCGCGCAAGACGATGTCCAACTTGTACGCGATGGTGTCGAGCGGGATCGTCGCATTGAGATCGAGCTTGGCAGTCAGCTGTTCGATTGCGTCCGGGTCTGGGATCGTCTGCACGATGGGACAGATCTGGATCAAAGGATCACCTTCGAAATAGCACTGGGTGATCAGCCGCTGGGCAAAGCCGGACCCAAACACCGAGATGTGGATATGTGCCGGCCGCCAGTTGTTGCCGTGGTTGCGCCACGGATAGGCGCCGGGCTTGACGGTGCGAAAGGCGAAATGCCCGGTCTCGTCAGACAGCGTGCGCCCGCATCCGCCAAAGTTGGGATCGACGGGGGCAAGATAGGTGTCCTTCCTGTGCCGGTACCGGCCTCCGGCATTGGCTTGCCAGATCTCGATCAGGGTCTTTGGAACGGGTCGCGCATTCTCGTCCAGAACGCGCCCGTGCAGAATGATCCGCTCCCCGATCGGGCTTTCCCCCGGCTGGGCGTAGTTCTTCAGAAGGTCGTTGTCGCCCTCGGCGATATCGCTTTGGCCGAAGACTGGTCCGGTTGCCTCTGAAACCGAGTTTTCAAGCGATATGAGGGCATATCGCGGGCTGCGCGTGACCGAGGTTTTGTATCCCGGTGTAAGGGCGGGTGGATGCAGGTCCCGGTTCCGCGAATAGTATTCGGCTGGCGGCCTCATGGTTCTTCTTCCATCTCGGCAAAGGTGGCTTTGGCAAGTTTGATTGCGTGGTTGGCCTTGGGCACCCCGGCATAGACCGCGACATGCAGGAAGGCCTGCATCACGTCATCCTTCGTTGCGCCCGTATTCGCGGTCGCACGGATGTGCATCGGGATCTCCTCGAAGTTTCCCGTGGCTGCGAGAAGCGCCAGTGTCAGCATCGACCGTTCGCGGCGGCTGATGGTATCGTCAGACCAGACCGTGCCCCAAGCGCCCTCGGTGATCAGGGTCTGGAAGGGAACGTCGAAATCGGTCGTCGCGGCGTCGGCGCGATCCACATGGGAAACGCCCAGAACCGCGCGACGGGTCGCCTTTCCGGTGTCAAAGCGGTCAGGCACGGACAGGCTCCTTCAGAAAAGTACCGGACAGGTCGGCAAAGCGATCGGGCGTTTCGGCCATCGGCAGATGGCCCGCCCCGTCGATTTCAACATACTCTGCGTGTGGGATCGCCGCAGCCAGTTCGCGCACGATTGCAGGGGGCGTCGCGCCATCGTCGCTGCCGCCGATCACCAGCGCCGGGCACGAGATTTCTTTGGCGGTTGCAGTAAGGTCGGCCGCCGCCAGCGCTGCGCAGCACCCGGCATACCCGGCTGCCGGCGTCCGGGTGAGCATGTTGCGCCAAAGCCCGTTGCCGGACTGCGCCCGGAAGGCCGGCGCGAACCAGCGTTCGAGAACGGCGTCGGCAATCCCGTCAAGGCTCCCCGTCTGCACGGCGTCAATGCGGTCCGCCCACATCTCGGGTGTGCCGATCCGTAACGCGGTGTTCGACAGGATCACCCGTTCGGTGCGATCGGGCATCTCGGCCGCCAGTGCCTGCGCGATCATCCCGCCCAGTGACACGCCGACAATGGCAAATCGACCAAGCTCCAGATGCGCAACAAGGGCCGCAGCATCCGCCGTCAGCATGGCGAGGGAATAGGGGGCCGCCGGCACGTCGCTCAGTCCGTGCCCCCGCGTGTCCATCCGGATCACCCGATATTCGGCCAGCGCCGGCAGGACCGGGTCCCAAAGGCGCAGGTCCGTCCCGAGTGAGTTCAACAACACGACCGGCGCCCCCGCCGGATCCCCGTCCTCGCGCCAGTGCAAACCCACCCCGTCGCGTTGGAGCCAGGTCGTCATGCCCGTACTCCGCCAGGCCTGCGCGCCATGGCGCCACGTGGTCTGAAATGTCTCACGATGTCTCATCCCCGAGTTGGCTTGGTGCGCACGTTACCAATCCGGATCGCGCTCCGACAGTTCAGATGCGGCGAAACAATATACCAATTCAGATATTTTCAGGTTGCCCGCGAATGTAGTGAAAAAACACCGCGACCGGCCCGGTTGCTGCGATCTGGGGGTTCGTCGTCAGGCCGCCCGCAGGATCTTCTCCATGGCCTTCCCGCGAACCAACTCGTCCACCAGCTTGTCGAGGTAACGGATGTTCTTCATCACCGGGTCCTCGACATTCTCCACGCGGATGCCGCAGACGACCCCCTTGATCAGCGCGGCATTTGGATTCATGCGCGGGGCAGTCTCAAAGAAGCTGCGGAAATCTGCTCCGCTGCCGATCTGCTGGTCCAGCCCGGGTTGATCGTATCCGGTCAGCCAGCGGATGATTGTGTCGACCTCGCCCTTCGTCCGGTTCTTCCGCTCGGCCTTCTGGACGTAAAGCGGATAGACTTTGGCGAATGCCATCTTCGTGACATCGAATTTGGGCATGCACGCTTCCCGTTATCGCGCCGGTCAGACTGCCCGACCCGGGAAGCGTACCATAAATCTCGGTCGACGTCGCGCGCGCCTTATTGCTGGGCCTTCCGCCGCCGCCGGGCGACAAAGGCGCCGATCGCAAGAACGCTGGCCATCAGGGTCAGCGATGTCGGCGCCGGGACCGGGCTGATATTCGTCCCGTTTTCTTTCGCAAAGGATTTGGCGACCGTGTGGTTGTCGGATTCGAAGTTCGGTCCCGAGAACACGACGGAATCGAACTCCTCTGCCGAGAACATGTTGATGAATACATAGGGTTCGTGGTTGACCTGCCCCTGAAAGGCCGGGTTCGGGTTCCCGTAATAGCCCTGCGTGTCGGTGGTGCTTTCGGCAAGGAAATCCAGCACGTCGTCCGTGTCGAACGAGAAGATGCTGCTGCCGTCATTGATCAGGTCAACCTGGTTCGCAACGCTCCCGGCGGACCACCAGAACCCAAGGTACCGGGCGGCCGTATTCAGCGACAGGGTGGATCCGGGCGACGATTGCGAAAACAGGTACTGGGATTCGTTGGCACCGCCAAACCGGTTGGTCGGGTCGATCCGGCCCGCGCTGTAAGTACCCAATGCCGAGTCCAGGTTTGTAAAGGCGCCGCGCGGCGCGGCGTCAAACGTCTCTACAATTCCGCCGCTCGCGCCGATGCCGGCGAGATCGGCCTGTTGCACACCGGGATCCTCGATCGTGACGGTCACGGTCGCCGCGACGGCCGTTTGGGACACCAGAAGTCCAAAGGCCAGAAGCCCTGCCAAAGTTTGTTTCATGCACATATCCTCGTTACCAAACCGAAGGGTGTCCGCTGCCGGACGCCCCGCTTTTCGTTGGTCGGAAAGGTGGCACAGAACGCGCAAAGGCACCGGTGCGCGTCGGTATAGTTTCGCACTCAAAAGGATAGAGTTGCCGGGCCCGCGCCGGCTTTTCAGTTTCGGATCTCGCCGGCGTCCACGCCCCAAAGCGCCGACTTCTCGACCCATCCCTTGCGGCCGCTGGCGTTCACCCGGCACCATTCCGGCCCACAGGCCCCCAGCCGTGCGACCACGCCCGCTTCGACACGGGCATTCACACTGGCCCCCGACGCGGGCTTGATCCGGAGCGCGGCCATGTCCTCTTCCACGATCACTGTGCGCAGACCGGACAAAAGCGAGTAATGCACCCAACCCCCGGCGCCGTCGCGATCCACGACGCGCCGCCAGTGGCCAAACTCGTCCACGACAACAAGCGGCATCTGCCGGCGCTGAAAAATCCAGTCGATCCGGTGACTGAGCGACGGCCCCCGTCGCACATTCCCCTCGGCCGCCTTCAGCGAGACGTAGCGCGGAATGGGAAGCTGCGTCACCGGTCCCCGGTCCTCGGCACGTATGCCACCGGTCCCGACCATGGTCGCGATCAGAAATGCCAGCAGAGCCCGGATCATAGAGCTGCCCTCTTGCCGTCTTGCGCCTCGTCCGCCCGTTCTTCGTTGGCCTGCTTGTGCCCGGGTCGGATTACGGCCACTTTGCCAGTCGGGTCGCCGCAAGAAAAGCCAGAGTTTCGAACCAATGCCATCCAAACGTCTGAGTGTTGTCGTCACGCGTCGCTTGCCCGAGGTCGTCGAAACCCGGATGCGCGAGCTCTTCGATGTCGACATCCGCGACACCGACCAGAAAATGACCCGCGATGAATTGGCCGCCGCGGTGGCCCGCGCCGATGTCCTCGTGCCCACCGTGACCGACGAGATCGATGCGACCCTGCTGGCCCGCGCGGGTGACAAACTCAAGCTGATCGCGAATTACGGTGCGGGCATCGATCATGTGGACGTCCAGACCGCGCGCCAGCGCGGCGTGCTGGTGTCAAACACGCCCGATGTGGTGACCGAGGACACGGCCGACATGACCCTTGCCCTGATCCTCGCCGTCACGCGGCGTATCCCCGAAGGCCTCGCCGTCATGCAGAAAGGCGAATGGGACGGTTGGGCGCCCACGGCCTATCTCGGCGGTCGGCTGGGCGGACGCCGTCTCGGCATCCTCGGCATGGGCCGGATCGGGCAGGCGGTGGCGCGGCGCGCGGCCGTCTTCGGCATGCAGATCCACTACCATAACCGCAAACGTCTGCGCCCCGAGATCGAAGAGGCGCTGGGCGCCACGTACTGGGAAAGCCTCGACCAGATGGTGCGCCGCGTGGACATCATCTCGGTCAACTGCCCCCACACGCCCTCGACCTTCCACCTCATGAACGCCAGACGCATCCAGCTGATGAAGCCCACGGCGGTGATCGTGAACACGTCCCGCGGCGAAGTGATCGATGAAAACGCGCTTACCCGGGGCCTGCGCGCGGGCGAGATCGCGGGCGCGGGGCTCGATGTCTTCGAACACCGGCACGAGATAAACCCCCGCCTCCGCGAACTGCCGAACGTGGTCCTTCTTCCTCACATGGGCTCGGCCACGGAAGAGGGACGCATCGAGATGGGCGAGAAGGTCATCATCAACATCAAGACCTTCGCCGACGGGCACCGCCCCCCGGACCTTGTCGTTCCGGCGATGGTTTAGGGCCAGACCGCATAACGCAGCCTGCGGGACTTCAACCTCTGAATGTGCAGGATCGTGCGGCTCTTTTGTCGAAGAAGCGTTGAATAGGCCGGATCCTCCGGCGACAGGTCGGACAACGCGGTACGGATCTCGTAAAGGTCCCGTTCCGCATCCTCGATATCATTGGAAAGCTCGTGATAGCGCAGCCCGAACAGGTTGGCCCGGTCCAGCTCGACCGCCACCTCTGCCGGGCAGACCGGCCGCATGGCGCGACCGGATCGGCCTTCGCGATAGGCCTTGCCCGGCGTGCAATAGGAGACCAGCCCGTCTTCGCGCCCGGCCAGCCAAAGCGATGCATTGGGCGCTATCCCGTAATCGGCACAGGCCTTGGCGTGGTTCGAAAGGTGGGACGTCAGCCGCCCCTCGGCGCCATCCCGAAGCCCGATCCCGTACCAGTCTCCGGTCCGGCACTCGCTTTCGTTCAGGGTCGCGCATCCGGTGAGGACAGCGCATGTCAGGGCGGCTATGGCAAGACGGATCAGCATTCGGGCCTCCTTTGGTACGCCCGTAGCCGGTTCGCCCGTTGTCATGCGATATCAGGGACCTTTGCTGCGCTTACTCCCGCAGGAACCCGTGCGGGTCCGGGCGCTTCTGGCCCATCAGCACCTCACGTCGCCATGCGCCAAAGCGGATCCGTGCCCGCTCGTGCCATGGGGGTTTGGGCCATTGATAGTACCGCTCCCATTTATAGCGCAGGCCGTCCTCAAACGTTTTGGCGAAGGACGCGATATCAACGCCCGCCCGGAAATCGTCGCGGACCTGAGCCATCCGCCCGTCCCAGACCTGAGTGTGGAACACCCGCCAGTCCCGGCCCTGCTGGCGACGCAATCCGAACCGTCCGGTCTGGTGCGCGTGCCGCTCGACCGCGGCCTCCACGTAGAACTTGTTCGACGGATCGCGCCACTCGGCATAGTCGCGCTGGATCTTCAGCCATTCGTCGCGGCGGAAGACGGCGCAGTTGTTCGATTCCCGCTGGGTCTTCAGATAGGGCGTGCCGGGCAGGGCGACGTCGTCGCGGTAGGCACGGGTCGAGGACGTGAAGTATAAATACTCGTCCTGCTCCATCATGGTCAGCAGATCACTGAACCAGCCGTCGTTGCCATCTCGGTAGCAATACGTGTCCAGCCGCACGACGACGTTCCATTCGTCTTCCGAGGCTTCGAATTGTGCGCTCAGCAGTTCGGTCTCGCCAGTTGCGACACGCTTCAGCCCCACGGTGTCCAAAATGCGCAGCGTTACCCCAACCTCGTCGGCAAAGGCCTCTGCGGCGGCCCGGATCGCCGGATCTTCGCCCACATAAAGCGACAGGGTGGTCGGCGCAGGTGACAGGAACTCCCACCAATCGCGCAGGATCAGAATATGTGCCTCTTGCAAGAGGTAGGTGTGAAACGTAACCGACATGACTTGATCCCACGAAAACCGTTTTGAACTTGTCCGCGCCCGGCGCCGAAAAGCAAGGGATTCGCCCGCGCGCGGGCGTCGCAGCCCGGCCCGGCCGACAATTCCCCCGCCTGCGCGGAATTGGCGCCTTCCTGCGGGTCGCTTTTTCGGGATTTTCGGTCGGATGATGTGCAGGGTGCCGGGCCGGTTTGCGCTTCACTCGTCCAAAGCCCGCCCGGGTCCTCGCCCAGGCCCGAGAAGGAGTGCCTCCCATGAAGACAGAAGTTCAAGCCCTGGTCGTGGGCGGCGGCGCGGTGGGGACCTCGATCGCGTATCATCTCGGCAAGGCCGGCTGGGAGACGCTGCTTCTGGAACGCGACGAACTAACCTGCGGGTCAACCTGGCACGCGGCCGGGCTCTTGCCCTACTTCAACATGTCCTATGCCACCACCCATATCCACGACTACTCGATCAAGTTCTACAAGACGCTCGAAGAGGAAACCGGTCTGAACCCGGGCTTTTCGGTCGTGGGCAATCTGCGCATGGCGCAGACGCAAGATCGCATGGACGAATACATGCTCTATGCCTCCACCGCCGAAACGGTCGGCGTGCCCTACGAGTGGATGACGCCGGACGCGATCAGGGAACGCTGGCCGCTGGTTCGGACAGAGGATCTCAAGGGCGCGATCTTCCATCCGACCGATGGCTACATCAATCCGGCCGACGTCACCCAGGCCATGGCCAAGGGCGCCCGTCAGAAAGGCGTGGCGATCGAGCGCAAGTGGCAGGTCGACGGCTATCACTGGACCGGGTCGCACTGGGAGGTCATGGTCACCAAGATGGCCGAGCAGGGCGGCAACCTCGTCCCGACCGAGGAACGCCAGACCATTCGCGCTGAACATGTCGTCACCGCCACCGGCAACCATGCCCAGCGAACGGCGCAGCTCTTGGGGATCAAGATCCCGGCGATTCCGGTGGAACACCAGTACATCGTGACTGAACCTGACCCTGCCCTGGTCGACTACCGCAAGACTCAACCCGAGCATCCCGTCCTGCGCGACGCCGACGCCAAATGGTATGTCCGCGAAGAACGCGGCGGTTGGATTCTCGGGCCATATGAATACGGCGCACCCGCCCGGTTCGAATACGCGGTGCCCGAAAGTTTCCGCGCCGACCTCTTCCCGCTGAATCTTGAGCGGATCGAAGAGGAATACATGTCGATGATCCACCGTATTCCGTCTTCGGAAACCGTGGGCCTCAAGGACGATTACAACGGCCCCATCTGCTACACGCCCGACGGCAACCCGCTGCTCGGCCCCGCGCCGGGTCTGCGGAACATGTGGCTCGCCGAGGGGTTCTCGTTCGGCATCACCGCCGCGGGCGGCACCGGCCACTATCTTGCCCAGTTGATGACCGAGGGCGAGGCCGAGATCGACATGGCAAGCCTCGATCCGAAGCGCTACGGCGGCTGGATGACGACCGAATACGCCATGCGGAAGAACGAGGAATGCTATTCCCACGTCTACATTCTCCACCACCCGGATGAAGAGCGCGAAGCCTGCCGCCCCCTCCGAACCGCGCCCGCCTATGACCGACAGAAGGCGGCCGGCGCCCAGTTCGGGCAGGTCAACGGGTGGGAGCGTCCGAATTACTACGGGCCCACGGACGCCCCCGACAGCTTCGATCACGATGCCCGATCGTTCCGCAGGGGCGGTTGGTGGGACCATGCCCGCGCCGAGGCCGATGCCATCCGCAACGGGGTCGGGCTGATCGACGCCACCGCGTTCACCAAACATGTGGTGCGCGGCCCGGGCGCGACTGCATTCCTCGACTGGTTCACCTGCAACCGCCTTCCAAAGGTCGGGCGGATCAACCTGACCTACGCCCTGACCGCGGCCGGCACCACGCGAACCGAATACACCATCGTCCGCTTCGGTCCCGACGAATACTACCTGATCTCCGCCGGCGCATGGCAGGCCTATGACAGCGACTTCATAAAGAAGGCGGCCCAGGACAAGTCTGACGAGTTCGGTTACATCGCCGTCTCGGACGTGACCTCGATGTGGGGTGTGTTTGCGATCGCGGGCCCCAAGACCCGCGACGTCCTGACCCCGCTCCTGCGCGACGCCGATCCGGCCAGCGCGCTCGGCAACAAACGGTTCCCGTGGCTCTCGACGCGCCAGATCGAACTTGGCATGTGCCCCGTCAATGCCGTCCGCGTGGCCTATACCGGTGAACTCGGCTGGGAGCTGCATCACCCCATCGAGATGCAGACCTATCTCTGGGACCTGCTGATGGAGGCCGGCGAACCCCATGGGTTGAAACTGGTGGGCGCGCGCGCCCAGAACTGGCTCCGTCAGGAAAAGTCCTATCGCGCTTTCGGAACCGAGCTTGGCCGTGATGCCACGCCGCTTGAGGCGGGGCTGGACCGCTTCGTCGACCTGACAAAGGATTTCCACGGCAAGGCGGCGATGGAGGCGACGGGCATCCGCTCGACCTGCGTCACGCTTCTTGTCGACGGGCCGGACGATGCCGACCCTTGGGGGCGCGAGGCGCTCTATGATGGCGACACCCGCGTGGGCCGCCTGACCTCGGGCGGCTATTCGGTCGCTTTCGGGCGATCCATCGGCATGGGCTACGTGGCGCCCGACCGCGCCGTGCCCGGAACCCGGCTTCAGGTGAAGATGTTCGACCAGCTTTGGCCGGCCGAGGTAACGGAAGATTCACCTCATGATCCGGACAATCTTCGTCTGCGGGCCGACGTCTGAGAAACAGTTCGCAAGCGTCCGGACGGATTGTCGCCAAATTTGCGGATTCGATTCGCCTGAATCTTGACCAGATCCGACATTCCGGCGCGGACTTTGGCCTTCTCAGGGCCCCAAAACCCTTTGTTTCATGGCGAAATGCGAAGTGACAAAAATTAACTCTTGGCTAATTCACGCATTCTACGGTTCAAACACTATTGTGCTGCTTCACTGTTTCTGAGTGCCCGCGAGACTCCACCGGAATTCCCAAAACGCGCCACATTCTGTCCACAGCGTCAGAAGGCGGACGATAGGGCGGGACAAGACTGCCATGACCTTGATGTCAAAACTCGAAACCAAGCACGCCGTCGCCCTCCCGGCGGCCGGCCTCGTCGGATCCGGCAATGTCCGGACCCCCTGCGGGCCGCGGCGCGTTGAAAACATCCGCAAAGGCGATCTGATCGTCACGCGCGACAACGGCCTTCAGCCGGTCCGCATGGTGTGGTCGCGCACTCTTACGGCGGCCGAGCTCTCGGCTGATCCGGGCCTTGCCCCCATTCGCTTCCGTCCCCGGGCGCTTGGCCCGATGATGCCCCAGCAGGATCTGGTCGTCGGTCCCGACCACCGCGTTTTCGTGCCGGGCTATCGTCTCGCCGACATGCCTGATACGACGTCGCGGCTGATCGCGGCCCGGGCCATCGCCGATGGATCCGACGCGGCCTTCGCTGACCGGTCCGACGGCGAAACTGCGTTCTACAACATCGTCTTCGACCAGCATCAGGTCTTCTGCGTGAACGGGCTCCCGGTCGAAAGCTACCTACCCTCGATCCATGCGTTGCGCGCGCTCGACCAGACCATCAGCGGCGATCTTGCCAAGATCTTCCCCGATCTCGGCACGTCGAAACGGGCCTACCCCGTCTCGCCCTACATCACATCTGACGACCCCAACTACAGCCCCGAATTCGTCTGACGGTGCCTCAACCGCGGATGACGCGGGCAAAGCACCGTCACCCCGATGGCCCTCGCCGGTCCGCAGATGGCCGGTTTCCGGGGCAATCTGCTGGCGAAGTGTCGAAGACGGATGCATCGCGAGGCAGGTGCTCAAAAAAGCAGCTTTGCCCATTGCATAGGCCGTGCGGCTGCTGTCTGATGGCAGGGCTCAAGGGGGATGAGAGTGTATTCGAGCGAAGTTGCCGCTGATGGCGATAACGTGGCCGAGCCCGGCCGTTCCTCGGTTGTTGAGGCTCGCGGCCTCGGCCTGACCTTCCAGACCGCGGACGGCCCCGTCCACGCGTTGAAAGACGTCAACCTTACGATCCCGTCTGGCAGCTTCGTTTCGTTCATCGGTCCGTCAGGCTGTGGCAAGACCACATTGCTCCGGGCCATCGCGGCGCTCGAACACCCGACGGACGGATCCCTCAGCGTCAATGGCGTGAGCCCGGACGCGGCGCGCCGCGCCCGTGCCTACGGTTATGTCTTTCAGGCCGCTGGGCTTTACCCGTGGCGGTCGATTGCGGGCAATGTGCGGCTTCCCCTGGAAATCATGGGGTACCCGAAGTCCGAGATGAACGCCCGCGTCGGCAAGGTCCTGGACCTTGTCGAGCTTTCGGGATTTGCCAACAAATATCCGTGGCAATTGTCCGGCGGGATGCAGCAGCGCGCCTCGATCGCGCGGGCGCTGGCGTTCGATGCCGACATTCTCCTGATGGACGAACCCTTCGGCGCGCTTGACGAAATCGTCCGCGACCGCCTCAACGATGAGCTTCTGGGTCTCTGGCGGCGCACGGGCAAAACGATCTGCTTCGTGACCCACTCAATCCCCGAGGCCGTGTACCTTTCGACCAAGATCGTGGTGATGAGCCCGCGACCGGGCCGGATCACCGAAGTGATCGACAGCCCGCTCGCGAACGAACGCCCGCTCGACATCCGCGACACGCCCGAATTCATCGAGGTTGCCCACCGCGTCCGTGAAGGCCTGAAGGCGGGGCATGGCGATGGCTGACATGGTGATCGATCAGGAACGTGCAATTCACCGGTCTTCCGGGTTTCGCGTCGCGCGCCTTTTTGCCGGGGCCACGGTCCCCGTCCTGGCGGTCGTCGCCGCGATCCTCGCGATCTGGTACGCCGCCTGTGTGCCCATGAATATCCATGGCACCGTGAACCTTGCCCGCGTTCACGGGTTCGAGGCCGTGCCGGCCAGCCGCGGAGAACGGCGCGACATCGGGGCGTTCGCACTCGTCTCGCGCAATCCCGCCGCCATCCCCTTCGTCTGGTCCGAGGAAAAGCCGCGCTTGCCCGCGCCGCATCAGGTCGGCGCCGAAATCTGGCGGACGGTCGCGCTGACGGCGCCAAATGACCGGCGGGGGCTGGTCTATCATGCCTGGACGACCCTGTCGGCAACGGCACTTGGCTTCGCGATCGGAATCGGGCTGGGCGTCGCGCTGGCCATCGGGATCGTCCACAACCGGGCCATGGATCTTTCGGTGATGCCGTGGGCAATCGCCAGCCAGACGATTCCCATCCTTGCAATCGCACCGATGGTGATCGTGGTCTTCGCCAGCGTGGGTCTGACCGGGCTTTTGCCGAAGGCCTTCATCGCGGCCTATCTCAGCTTTTTTCCGGTGGTCGTGGGGATGGTGAAAGGCCTTCGAAGCCCCGACGCCATGCAGCTCGATCTCTTGCGCACATACAATGCAAGCGCGTTTCAGGTGCTGATGCGCCTCCGGCTGCCGGCGTCGATGCCCTATCTTTTCACCTCGCTAAAAATCGGTGCCGCGGCCAGCCTCGTCGGCACGATTGTGGGCGAGCTTCCGACGGGGGGCGCGGGGCTTGGCGCGCGTCTCTTGGCGGGAAGCTATTACGGACAGACGATCCAGATCTGGTCGGCGCTCTTTGTGGCGGCGTTTCTGGCCGCGCTGCTCATGGCGGTGATCGGCGCCGTGCAGGGGGTAACGCTACGTCGGATGGGGATGGTGCAAGGATGATGGCGGCTCGCGCGCCATATCTGTTCGGGGCGATTGCGGTCCTTTTCGGCCTTGTCATCGATTTGCGCGTCGGCGTCGTGCTGGGCGGCTGGCTTGCGGCGTGGACGGCGAATGCATGGATTGCCCGGCGTGGCGGGCCGGGGGTGCGCTGGCTGGTGCCCGCGATCTTCGGTCTCACGCTGATTGCGCTCTGGGAGGCGATCGTTCAGCTCTTCGCGGTGCCCTTCGTGATCCTGCCCCCGCCAAGTGCGGTCGCCGCCCGCATCGCGGCCTCCACCGATGTCCTCTACGCCGATTTCATCCAGACCTTCGTCCGGGGTGCCCTCTCGGGGTACGCCATGGGCGCCGTCGCAGGCGTTCTCGTCGCTCTTCTCGCCGACCGGTTCCGGTTTCTTGGCCGCGGCCTCTTGCCCGTCGGCAACATGATGGCCGCGCTGCCCATCGTCGGGACGGCCCCGATCTTCGTCATGTGGTTCGGCTCGAACTGGGAATCAAAGGCCGCGGTCGTCTTTACGATGGTGTTCTTCCCGGTCCTCGTGAACACAATTCAGGGGCTCAAGGAAGCGACTGCGATCCAGCGCGACCTGATGACCACCTACGCCGCTGGTTACTGGCAAACGCTTTGGCGGCTTCGCTTGCCCATGGCCATGCCCTTCATCTTCAACGGCCTCAAGATCGGGTCCACGCTTGCTTTGATCGGGGCCATCGTTGCCGAGTTCTTCGGCTCGCCCATCGTGGGCATGGGGTTCCGGATCTCGACCAGCGTGGGCACACTCGCGCTCGACATGGTCTGGGCCGAAATCGCGGTCGCGGCACTGGCCGGATCGCTCTTTTACGGGGCGGTCACTCTGGTCGAGAGGGCCGTCACCTTCTGGCACCCGTCGCAACGACGGTGACTCATGAGTTTCAACAGGGGAGTAAGACAATGAGAACACTTATAGCCGGTGCATGCGCACTCGGGCTGAGCGCGGGCAGCGCGGTCGCCGACGGGCATCTGGAAAGCCTGACGATGCAGCTCAAATGGGTGACCCAGGCTCAGTTCGCCGGGTACTTCGTGGCCAAGGACAAAGGCTTCTACGAAGCCGAAGGGCTCGACGTCACGATCCAGCCGGGCGGCCCGGACATCGCCCCCGAACAGGTGATCGCCGGCGGCGGCGCCGACGTCATCACCACATGGCTTCCCGCCGCGCTGGCTGCGCGTGAACGGGGCGTGCCGCTGGTCAACATCGCCCAGCCTTTCAAGTCCGGCGGGCTCCAGGTGAACTGCCTCATCGAAAACGGCGTCACCACGCCGGATGATTTTCCGGGCAAGACGATGGGGGTCTGGTTCTTCGGCAACGAATACCCGTTCTATGCCTGGATGGCCTCGCTCGGGATCGAGACCGACGGCGCCGACGACAACGGCGTAACGGTCATCAAACAGGCTTTCTCTGCCGATCCGCTGATACAGGGCGAAGCGGACTGTATCTCGACCATGACCTACAACGAGTACCGCCAGATCCTGCAGGCCGGGATCGGTGAAGACGAACTCGTGACCTTCAACTTCCTCAACGAAGGTTTCGGTGTGCTCGAGGACGGGATCTATGTTCTCGAAGATCGGCTCGAAGACCCGGCCTTCAAGGACCAGATGGTCCGCTTCGTGCGCGCCACGATGGAAGGCTGGAAATACGCCGAGGCCAATCCCGAGGAAGCCGCGCAGATCGTGCTCGACAATGACGAGACCGGCGCACAGACGCTGGACCATCAGATCTACATGATGGGCGAGGTTGCCAAGTTGACGGCGGGCTCGAACGGGGCACTTGACCCCGCTGACTTCGACCAGACGGTGGCCACGTTGCTTTCGGCGGTCAGCCCTGAAAACCCGGCGATCACCGAGGCGCCCGACGCGATGGCCTGGACCCACGACATCACTGACCTGGCGCTGGAATAACCAGATCCCGGCCCAACGGCTCGGGGGACACCCCCCGGGCCGTTCTGCATCCCATGTCCGGTCGATGGATCGCTGTCTCGCTCGGCCATTGTTGGCCTCGGCTTTCCTCTTGCACATGGGCGCGAGACGTTGAACCTGAGCCTTATGGCACGAACTCGGCGAGGTCGTTTTGGATCGATGGTTTGAACTTCGAACGATCGCTGCTGTCGCTCAGTACGGAACCGTGAGCGCCGCGGCGCGCGCGCTGCGGCTCCATCGCGCAACCGTGCTGCGTCATGTTGATCTCATGGAAGAATCCCTCGGTGTAAGGCTCTTCTTACGGCACGCGCGCGGCTACACCCCGACCGCGGCCGCGCTCGAACTCTCAGAGGTCGCTGAACGCGCCCAGACGGAGATCGATAAGATTGCATCCACAGAGCAGGACAAGCAGACCACGGGCTCAGGCTTGGTCACGATCACAGCCACCTCCCTAATGGCTCAGATCTTCATGCCGTACGTGGCGGCCGAGCTTCGCAAGTCACCTGGTTTGTTCATGAAATGTGTAACGGGAACCCAGTTCGAGGCGCTGGAAGGCGGCAACGCCGACATCGCAATCCGGGTTGGACAGAAACCCTCTGTCCCCGAATACGTGGTTCAACCGCTTGGCGAGATCCGCTTCGGTCTTTACGGCAGCAAAGATTACATCGCCCGAAAGGGACGGCCGAAAGACACCAAGAACCTGGGCAGTCATGTTTTCGCAGGGCCGTTAAGTGATGGTCCGCGTGTCGGACCTCTGGCTTGGTTGCTCGACAATATCGCCGCAGACAACATCAGACTTCGCAGCGACGACGCTCAGGTGCTCGCGACCTTGATTCTCGAGGGGCATGCCTTGGGGACATTGCCGATCCAGATAGCGTGCCGGTACGGAATGGTCCCGGTTATCGTCGAACCAGGGCTTTTTTCAGCCCCGCTTTGGGTGGTGACGCACCGAGACGTCCATCGGATGAAGCGAGTTCAGGTCTGCTTGGCTGCAATCAAATCTGCTGTGAAATCGCAGGGCTTTCCGCCCGTTCAACCACCGGAAGGTTTCAAGGTCTGATCGGGGTCCCGGCTACGCGGTCCCATCCGCTGCAGCACCCCTTTGCCACGACCACGCGGTTGGCAGGATCGACCAGGCCACCAGCACCGCAAAGTACACAATCTCGGACATTGCGCCCCACCAATTCGCGGCGATGACGCCAACAACCATGATCACATGGGCCGCGACTGACCAGGCAAGGCTCCACCCGATTTGCGGCCCATTGGCCTGATTGCTTCGCCAAAGGCTGACATATGCAAGGACGCAAAGCGGCAGAAACACAAGAATCGATGTAACCAGACCGGGGTTATACATTCCCATCGCCACAGCCGATACGATGTGGCTGACCGCGTTCACGATCGCAATTGCAATCATGGCCAGAACCGGCGCTATCGCTTGCCCCCCGCGCCAAATGGCCAAGGCACCGACAAGCCAGACAAGCGATGTATTGATCACGAAGATGGATGCGCGGGTGAGTATTTCGGGCGAACCGTCCGGGCCGCTCTCAGCGCCAAGAGCATTCAGGATCAACCCGTTCACACTTGCCTGAAACGCAAAGACGTTTCCGTACAGATCGATCCAGTGCTCTTCGAACTGGTGCGCAATATAGGCCAGCAACACGAGCAGCCCGAGGAACTGAGGATCCAGCCCCAGATTGCGCGGGCCTCGGAATGCGAACGCCATAAGTAAAAGCAAGGGCGCCATGAACGTGCCGACTTTCATCCAGTGCGACAACAGGAACTCATGCTGACCCAACGGCACCCAAAGCATGCCAAAGCCAAGGGCAATGGAAAGTCCGGCGCCCAGACCATGCGGTGCATCAGTGTCTCTTCGGGGTACCCGCGTCATGGCTCGTCTGCGTGTTCCTCTGGACGGCGAAGCATATAGAAAAGGCAGCCTCCCAGCAGAATGGCCAGAACCGAGAAGACAAAGACGTTGGACTCAAGCCCGAGGATCCGTGTCTCCACGCCATTGGTGTCCACCAATGCGCCACCGTAAAAGGGGGACGTTATGAATGCGAGCCAAAAGCCGGCCACGTAACAAAGTCCGATCAATATGGGCAGAATGATCTCGTTCCGCATCCACAGAAGAAAAACGGACAAGAACGCCATGAAGGCCCCGAAAAACAGGAACCAAGCCCCATGAACCCGTGCATGCGGGCTCCATCCCGAGTTGTACAGATGGGTTTCGTTCAGATCGGCGATCGCCGGCAGAACGCCGTAGACCAGACTTGCGAAGGTCACGACACCTTTCACGATCCATACCAACTGGGTGTGCTGCACGGTTTGACCTCGGAAGTTAAAGGGCACGGGCCTTCTGGGTAATCCGGTCAATTCGGTGGATACAACATGTCCAGGCGCGCAGTCAGACGCGCGCAAATTGTTCAGATGCCACTTCTGTCATCGCCCTGCCGACGCAGAGACGGCCCCCCAAAGCCATTTCGGGCCCCTGGCCCGGCATTTCCACTGCCCCGGAGCGGGCCTAGATCGAACCTGCCTCGACCATGTAATTGTTGGCCGAGCACATGGCCGCATCGTCGGAAGCAAGAAACAGAACCATCCGGGCGACGTAGACCGGATCGATCAGGTCCGGCAGACACTGCCGGTTACGGTGGGCCTCAAGCGCCTCGGGGGTCGCCCACAGCTCTTTCTGCCGTTCGGTCATGATCCAGCCGGGGACCACGGTGTTCACCCGAATGCGGTGGCCGCCCAGATCCCGCGCCATCGTCCGTGTCAGTCCGTGCACAGCCGCCTTGGCGGTCGCGTAGGCGGGAAAGCCGCCGCCCGCTTCCCACCACGAATTTGACCCCATGTTGATGATCGCTCCGCCGCCCCGTTTGATCATTCCGGGCGCCACGGCCTGCATGGCGAAGAACATGTGCCGCAGGTTGGTGGCCTGCCGTTCGTCCCAGTATTCCGGCGTGACATCCGTCCAGTCATGGCGGTCGTCGCGCGCGGCGTTGTTGACCAGCACATGGGCCGGGCCAAGCCGGTCGGTCAAGCGGGCGAGGGCGGCCTGCATCGCAGCAATGTCCCGAAGGTCGCAGATCTCGTAGACGGCCCCCGCTGCATCCCCGGCCAGCGCCGCGCTCGCCGTCTCGTCGAGGTCAAGAAAACCGACCCGTGCCCCTTGTGCCGCGAAGGCGCTGACGATCTCGGCGCCGATGCCCTGGGCCCCTCCCGAGACGATGACGGTCTTGTCCGCAAGACTGGGATAAGTGGCGAAGTCCGGCATGTGTATCCCCCGTGTTCTGGACGGTGCGGCATCCGGCACTCCGGCGCCGGCACGGCCTGTGTCGACTTGTGCTGAGCTGTTGCGAGGCGGCAGCTTCCGATGTCGCGCGACCATTGGCTATAGTGACTTTGGCGCGATCTTCGACCGGAGGTTTAAACAAACGTGCGACCGATGAACAGTCTTTCGACCGCACCGAATCTGACGACGGAACGCTTGGTTCTGCGTGGCCCCGAACGGGGTGATCTACCGGCGTTCACCCGGTTCATGACGCGTGCACCGTCTATGGTCGCGCAAGGCGAGACTGTCACGGCGGAACAGGCGTGGTTCGGGTTTCTTTCCGGAATAGGCCACTGGCATTGGCACGGTTTCGGCTTTTTCACGCTGGTTGAAAGGCAGACGGAACTGCCCGTCGGCCGCGTCGGTCTGATCAAGCATTCCAACTGGCCCGAGATAGAGCTGGCATGGCACCTGTTCGAGGATGCCGAGGGACACGGCTTTGCCACGGAAGCTGCGAAGGCCGTCAAGCAATGGGCCTCAGACCAACTGGGCCTGACTGAACTCCATAGTTACATCGACCGTCACAACACGAGATCGCAGGCCGTGGCCAGACGGCTCGGGGCCAACACGGATGGAACGCGCGCCGCGCATGAACCGGATGCGGAAGTGTGGGTTCACGCGCTGGACACGCCATGAGGCGGGCCAGCGAAAGCTGACACGTGCCATGGAAAACGCGCGGGGCGCATCGCGGCGGCGGGCATGGGCCCACCCCCGCGCGGCATCAGGTCCGGCGACTACGCGGCCTGATCGAACTGGATCCTGCCGTCCTGCAAAAAGAAGTGCTTCCGAAAGCGAGACAGGTCCAGCGGGTTCGGCAATCGAACGTCCGAGATGTCCGGCATGGGCTTTCCAGCCAACTCGAACGACCGGTCAATCTGAGAGATCACCACACAGATCGCGCCCGTATCCACGACGTATCGTTCCAGCGTCTTGATCTGCTGATCGAGGCTCGGATTCGTGCGCTTCTGATCGAGCAGCTGAAGATAGTCGACGACGACCAGCACGGGGCCCTCCTCGTGTCCAAGACGCCGGATCATGTGATCCGCGCAAATCTCATCGGACGTGTCGATCACCATCCCGGCATCCATCGCGCCCGGGTCGACGCCCATGTCCGACAGCCGATCCGCGATGTCGCGCGCATTGTAGTCCAGCGTGAAGAAATAGCCCATGCGGTGACGTTGCGACGCTTTCGCCGCCAGTTCGAGGCCGAGAAGGGTCTTGCCATGGCCCGGCCGTGCCCCGATGAGCACCAGATCGCCGGCGTCGAGCAGCCGCAGAATGCGCTCTGCGGGGCTTGCATGCGCGGGGGACGACGCGAGATGGCTCCAGCTTTGAAAGCCCTCTTCGGTGGCAATTGTGTCAAGTGCCTGATGCAGGGCAAGGCCGGTTTCCCGCGCCAGAAGCTTGGCCTTCCGTTTCAATACATAGATCGGTGCAGAAATCTGCATGGTCTTCCTCCTCTTCCGAGCCGCTTCTGCAATCCCCCCTTATGCGTGCGCTCGAACGAGACAGGTCCAGACAATGTCGCTCGGCATGGCGGATGCTTCCCGGATGGAGGGCGGAGGCCCGAGCAAGGCCTGCGAGCACCATGCTCCAACCGCCCCGACCACTCAACACGAAAAACGGCCACCAACCGCACCGGGCCGCATGGGCAAAGCGGCCTCGCGATCGACTGGCGCGTTGCGGGACAATGCCGCCATTGATGGGCAGGCCTCTGAGTGGCCGTTCCGTAGCCAACACCAATGTTGGCTGCGCTGAAAGAACTTGATTGCTCTTGAACGAGCGCGACGGCGACAAAATGAGCATATGGATCCGAAAGCCGGCGCATCGGACTATGTCCACATCGAATGAGCTTCGTGGCAGATTAATCCCGTCTCTGTTCCACTGCTTGAGCCTAAGGCGCAAAATTCGAGACTGTGTGTGAAGGTTCAGTGAAAACCAGTGGGGCGGCAGAGTGCGTCACATGGAATTCATGGTCCGTCGCAACGCTCGTTAGTGAAGGGATGAGGCACCCATGCCTCCCTCTTTCAAGGACAGGAGCGAGATAATGAAGAAACCTATACTTGCGGCTCTTACAATTGCTCTGGCCATGCCGATCGCGGCTCCGGGATGGGCAGAAGAGGTGACCATTGGCGTGGCCTCCATCCGGAAAGGGCTCGACAACCGCAGAGAGACGGCAAATGCCGCAGCACCCGTGTTCTACGCCATTCACGAAACCCTGATCGAACGCGATCCGTTCAATCATGGCGTGTTCACTCCGGGTCTGGCGACCGAGTGGACAATGATCGACGATGACACCATGGAACTGAAGCTGCGAGAAGGCGTGACCTTTCACAATGGCGACACCATGGACGCCTATGACGTTGAAGCTTCGCTTGATCCCATCATCAACCTCGAAAGCCCGCGCTACCGGAACCCGCATGGCAAGATGTTCTATAATTTCGAGGATGTCGAAGTCGTCGACGAGATGACGGTGCGCGTGCACACCAAGCGGCCCGACCCGCTCTTGGAGACGCTCTTGTCGGTGCGAAATGCCGGTATCCGGTCGCTCGATCAGATCGAGGACGGCAACGAAGACGGTCACGGGCTCGACCCAATCGGGGCCGGTCCATACAAGGTGGCCGAATTCGTGCCGGGCGAGCGTGTGGTGCTCGAACGGTTCGATGCCTATTACGGCGACGCAGCACCGTTCGACCGGATCACCTTTCAAGCCATACCAGAGGTTCTGACGCGGATCACGGCGTTGGTGACAGGCGAAATCGATATCGCTTCGGAAATCCCACCGGACCAATACCCGTTGATCGACGGCGAAGCGGGGCTGAGACGGGTCGAGAACACCTATCCGATGTATCACGTCTACCTCTTCAACAACGCGCATCCGGTGACCCAAGACGTTAAGCTGCGTCAGGCGCTGACATCTGCCATTGATTATGAAGAGCTTGTCGAGGCTTTGTTCCAGGGTCAGGGAAAGGCACCCCGCGGATTTCAATACGAAGAGATTGGCGCAACCTTCAATCCCGATCTGAACATCTTCAAGTACGATCCGGATCGTGCCCGTAAATTACTCGCAGAATCGGACTACGACGGAACACCGGTGGAGGTCGTGATTTACCCAAACTACTATCTCTATGGCGGTCTTGCGTCTGAGGCGATTGCCGAGATGTGGGAAGACATTGGCGTCAATGTGGAGCTTGTGCAGGTGCCGGTTGGTGGACTGACGGTGGAAACCGATCCCGACACGATGGTCCGCAACTGGTCGATCCCGATGCTCTATGGCGACATTATGGGTGTGATGGACAATGCGCTTTCAGAGGCGGGCTGGGCCGTCGCGCGGGGCTACTTCGATGCAAACGCCGATCCGCGCTGGCTGGGGCTTTATGAGACAGCGCGCTTTGGCCGAACCATCGAGGAACGGAAGATGGCCTATGCTGAGATGCATGAGGTCCTCGCCGATCTTGCTCCGGTCATCCCACTCTACCAGCCGGCGGACTCCTATGCCATGCGGGCGGATATCGACTTTGAAATCCCTGTCGCGCTGCGGCCCTTCAGCCTGCCTTTGCGTGCGGGTCAAATCACCTTCGGCGAATAGATTATCACTAGGGACCGGATGGGCACCAGCTCGGCCGGTCCCAGCCCATCCGGGCGTCTATTGCGCAAGACCGCGCGCGCTCGGGCGGACGGTCCGTGCTGGGTGCGCTTCCGGACGGGCCCGGTCGGCGGTCGGGCGGGGTGGGTCTTTGGACACCAGGCCGAGACGGCACGCAGACACGGCGCACCTTCTTCGCATGCACAAAAAGTGCAGCTTTCCGATTTGGTGATCTGGAAACCCGGACCGATGTCAGATAGCCCATATGCGAGGCTGGCAAAAGGTCAGTAGGCGATACTGAACAGATGGTTCTTTTCATGCCGTCGATTGTCGAATGAACCATTGTCATCCGGACATCCCCATTTTGAAGACCCCGCGGTTAAGGCTTGAGCCGCTTTCTCTGAAACATTCAGATGGGATGTTTAAGATGTGGCGGAACCCGCTCGTGCAGCGGTTTTCCGGTGATGTCGAAGATGAATTCCAAACCGCAATTCCAATGCCGGCAAAGACGCAAGGTGATAGTGACCGCTTAATTGGATTTTGGTTGAACGCTGCAATAGACGGATGGGGCTTTCGGTGGGCGATTATTCGGATCGATGGGAAAACGTTTTTGGGACATATCGGTTTCAACTCGCTACTTGAATGCTCAGAAATTGCGTACCACATGAACCCTGATTTTTGGGGAAATGGGTTCATGTACGAGGCTGCTACAGCGGCGATTGAATGGCGGCGCGACAATGGCGGACTTGCAATCGAAGCCTTCATCGAACCCGAGAATAAACTGTCGATTGCGCTGGCGCTTAGACTAGGCATGAACGAAACTGACGCGTACGTGGATAATGCTCGACGATATCAAATGCCGATTTAGCATGACGGGTCGCCCATCCTAAGGAGGCGACTTTCGCCGCAATGTGGTAACCCGTCACTCTGGGAACAAAGCGAACGCTTGCATGTGACCACAAAAAAGCCCCGGCGTCGCACCGGGGCTTTCGCTTTGTTCCGGACCGGATCAGTTCGGGATTTCGCCCTCGATTCCCTCGATGTAGAAATCCATACCCAGAAGCGTGCCGTCGTCGGCCACTTCGCCGTCGGCCAGCCAGACGGATCCGTCCTGGCGGTTAATCGGACCGGTGAACGGGTGGTATTCCTTGGCGCGCATGGCCTCGATCATGGCTTCGGCCTCGGCCTTCACGTCCGCGGGGACCGCGTCGGTGATCTCGCCAATCGCGACCATGCCCTCGGCGATCCCGTCCCACGTGTCCTCGCTTTGCCATGTGCCGTCGATCACCGCCTGCGTGCGGGCGATGTAGTAGGGTGCCCAGTCGTCGATGATGGACGACACCCGGGGCAGGGGGGCGAACTGGTACATGTCCGACGCCTGTCCGAAGGTGATCACCCCTTCGGCCTCGGCCGCCGCCGCCTGGGGCGCGGTCGAATCCGTGTGCTGCAGGACCACGTCGGCGCCCTGTTCGATCAGCGCGGTCGCCGCATCGGCCTCTTTCGCCGGATCAAACCATGTATAGACCCAGACGATCTTGAACTCGACATCTGGGTTGACGCGGCTGGCATGGAGATAGGCCGCGTTGATTCCCCGGATCACTTCCGGGATCGGGAAGGACGCGATGTAGCCGACGATATTGGATTCGGTCATCTTGCCGGCGATATGGCCCTGCGCCGCGCGTCCTTCATAGAACCGCGCCGAATAGGTCGACACATTGTCGGCCCGCTTGAACCCGGTCGCATGTTCGAACTTCACGTCCGGGAATTTTTCGGCGGTGGCGATCGTGGCGTCCATGTACCCGAACGAGGTGGTGAAGATCAGGTCAGCCCCCGACAGCGCCATCTGCGTCATCGCGCGTTCGGCATCCGCGCCTTCCGGCACGCTTTCCTGGAAGATCGTGGTGACGGCATCGCCGAAATGTTCTTCCACGGCCAGCCGGCCCTTGTTGTGTTCGTAGGTCCAGCCGCCGTCACCGATCGGGCCGACATAGATAAAGCCCACCGTCACCGGATCCTGGGCATTCAGCGGCCCGGCCAGAGCGGTGGCGGCCAAAGCGGCGGCAAGAAGCGTTCTGCGTTTCATGGATTGCATTCCCCCATGCGTAAGCGGGGCGTTTGACCCGCCCCTGGTTGGCGGCACACCTAGCGTGCCGCGTGAAAACTCCGACCCAATGCGGCGGGCGCGTTCAGAGCGGCCCGGCTGCGGTCGGCCGACATGATGACCAGAACGGCGATGGTGACAAGATAGGGGGACATCGACAGCAACTCGACCGGCACCCGTGCCCCCGCGGCCTGCAGGTTAAGCTGCAAGACCGCGATCCCGCCGAAAAGATAGGCACCAAGCAGCACCCGCCCCGCTTTCCACGAGGCAAAAACGACGATCGCGAGGGCGATCCAGCCCGCACCGGCGGTCATTCCATCGGTCCATTGGGGGACGCGCACAAGGCTCAGATAGGCCCCGCCGAGCCCGGCACAGGCCCCGCCGAAGGCGATCGCCGCTGTCCGGATCAACGTGACACGGTAGCCGAGCGCATGGGCGGCATCGTGGTTTTCGCCCACGGCCCGCAGGATCAGCCCGGCTCGTGTCCGGTTCAGCCCGTACCAGACGCCCGCCACCAGACCGAGCGACAGATAGACCACAAGATCATGGGAAAAGAGAATGGGGCCCAGAACCGGAAGATCCGACAGGACGGGGAGATCAAGATCCGGCGTCCCCGGCGGCTTGATCCCCACATAGCCCTGACCCATGAGCGACGAGATCCCGAGCCCGAACAGTGTGAGCGCGAGCCCCGTCGCCACCTGGTTCGACATCAGGACCTGCGTCAGGAACGCAAAGACGAGCGACAGAAGCGCCGAGCCAAGGGCCGCCCCCAGAAAGCCAAGGGCCGGGCTCCCGCTTTCCACCGCCACGGCGAACCCGCAGATCGCCCCGGTGATCATCATCCCCTCGACTCCGAGGTTCAGGACCCCGGCTTTCTCGACGACCAGTTCGCCGATCGCCGCCAGAAGGATCGGCGTTGCCGCCACCATAAGCGACGCCAGCAGAAGGACTGGATTGATCGAGGAAAGATCCATCACACCGCCTCCGTCCGACCAAACCGCAGCCGGTAATTCGTCAGGACGTCGCCTGCCAGCAGAAAGAACAGAAGCATCCCCTGAAAAGCCTGGATCGCCGCCGCCGGAAGGCCAAGCATCAGCTGGCCCAGCTCGCCCCCGATATAGGTCAGCGCCATCAAGAGGCCGGCCAGCAGGATCCCCACCGGATGAAGCCGGCCAAGAAACGCCACGATGATTGCGGTAAACCCGTAGCCCACGTTGAAATCGATCGAGATCTGGCCCGCCGGTCCCGCGACCTCGAATAGACCCGCCATGCCGGCCAGCGCCCCCGAGATTCCAAGGCAAAGGATAACCAGCCGGGCGGGGTTCACGCCGGCGAAACGCGCCGCCCGCGGTGACTGCCCTGTCAGCCGGATATGGTAGCCCGTGATATGTCGCGTCAGCAGCACATGGGCAAAGATCACAGCGATGAACGCCGCCGCCACACCCCAATGCATGCCCGTCCCGGCAAAGATCTCGGCATTATGCGCGGCCGGATAATCCCTCAGGTTCCGGCTTCCCGGGAACCCGCCACCGTCGGGATTCCGCAAGAGCCCGAGCGCCGCCGAGGCCAGCATCTGCTCGGCAACATAGACCAGCAGCAGTGAGACAAGGATCTCGTTCGTGTTGAACCGTGTCTTCAGGATCGCCGGGATCATCGCCCAGAGAAATCCGCCCAAAGCCCCCGCGATCACCATCAGCGGAAAGAGAACGAAAAGATCCGCAGGATAAAGCGCCAGCGCCACCGCCGCACCGGACAGCGCGCCGATGATGTACTGACCCTCGGCGCCGATATTCCACACCCCCGCCCGGAACCCGAGCGCAAGCCCTACCGCGATCAGGATGAGCGGCCCCGCCTTCACCAGCAATTGCGGCCGCGAATAGCTCGCGAACTGCGGATGAAAAAGCGGATCCCAGAAGATTGTGCGGATCGCCAAGACCGGGTCCTTGCCGAGCATCGCAAACAGAAGCCCGCCCGCCACCATCGTCGCAAGCACCGCCAGCACCGGGGTCGCCGCCGCCCAGACCCGCGAGGGTTCGCGCCGGGGTTCCAGCCGGATCACGGCGATCCGACCTTCATCTTGGCAAACCTATGCGAACACTCACTCCGCCACATGCGCGACCTCCATGTCGTGCGCGCCGCCCATCATGATCCCGATCCGGTCCATGGTCAGCCCGGCCATGGGCTGGGGCGGGGCGAGCCGGCCCTCGTTCAGCGCGGTAAAGCGGTCGGCGATCTCCATCAACTCGTCCAGATCCTGGCTGATCACCACGATCCCCGCCCCGTCGCGGGCAAGATCCAAAAGCGCCTGACGGATCGCCGCGGCTGCCGCCGCATCGACGCCCCATGTGGGCTGGTTCACGACCAGAACGCGCGGTGCCTGCAGGACCTCGCGCCCGATAACGAATTTCTGCAGGTTCCCGCCAGACAGCGACCGCGCCGCATGGGCGGGCCCCGGCGTGCGGACGTCGAACTCTGCGATCACCCGCTCGGCAAAGGCCGTCGCCGCGCGCCAGTCAAGAAACCCCCGCCGCGCAAGTCCCTGTCGGACCACGGCGGTCAGAACGGCGTTCTCGGTCAGCGACATCTCGGGGGCTGCGGCATGGCCCAGCCGCTCTTCCGGCGCAGCCAGAAGCCCGGCCGCACGGCGGACCGTCGGGCCTGCCGTCCCGATATCGCGCCCCTCGAGGAACAGCGCGCCGGGCGGCACCGGCCGCTCGCCCGACAGCGTCGCCAGCAGCTCATCCTGTCCGTTCCCGGCGACCCCGCCGATCCCCAGAACCTCGCCGGCATGCACGGTGAACGATACGTTCTTCAGCATCGTTCCAAACGCCGCCGACGGGGGCAGTGTCAGCTTTTCCACGCTCAGAAGCGGCGCACCGGTCTCGCGGCCCCCTCCTTCCGGAGCGGTCAGCGCGGTGCCCACCATCAGCTCGGCCAGATCCTGTGCCGTTCGCTCGCGCGGATCACACTCGGCCACGACCGTGCCCCGGCGCAGGATGGTGGCGTTCTGGCAAAGCGTCCGGATCTCTTCGAGCTTGTGCGAGATATAAAGGATCGCCGTGCCCTCGGCGGCCAGCTGCCGCAGCGTGTCGAACAGGATCGCCACTTCCTGCGGGGTTAGGACGCTGGTCGGCTCGTCCATGATCAGAAGCTTGGGGTCCTGCAAGAGGCATCGGATGATCTCGACCCGCTGGCGCTCCCCGGCCGACAGGTCGCCCACCCGCCGATGCGGGTCCAGAGGCAGGCCGTATGTCGTCGAGACCCGAAGGATCTGCTGCGCCAGATCCCGAAGGGGCGGCGGGTTCTCCATCCCAAGCGCCACGTTCTCGGCCACGTCCAGTGCTTCGAAAAGCGAGAAGTGCTGGAACACCATGCCAATGCCCGCCGCCCGGGCCGCATGGGGCGAGGCCGGCTGAAACGGCACGCCGTTCAGGACCATCGTGCCGCTGTCGGGCTGGACCAGCCCGTAGATCATCTTCACGAGCGTCGACTTGCCCGCACCATTCTCGCCCAAGAGCGCGTGGATCTCGCCCGGTGCGATCCGGAAACTGACATCGTCATTGGCGACCACGCCGGGATAGGCCTTGGTCAGGCCCGAGAGCTCGAGAAGCGGGGTCATGCGCGCCGCCTTGCCGCGCGGGCCGCCGACCGTGCCAGAATCTCCGCGGCAACGCCAATGGCAATGGCCTGCGGCGCCTTGCCGAGGGCCGGATCGCCGATCGGGCACTCAATTCGCGCGATCTGGTCCGGCCCGTGGCCCAGCGCCGCGAGCCGCCCCCGGAAGCGCGCCCATTTCGTGGCCGACCCGATCAGCCCCGCCCGCCCGAAGGACCGCCCGAGGATCCGGTGGCAGATCTCCAGATCGAAGGCGTGGGAATAGGTCAGGACCAGATGTTCCGCGGTGGCCGGGGCATGCGCGACCGCATCGGCCGGCTGCGCGGCCACGAACGGCACAACACTTCGGGGCCGGTCCACGGGAAATCGTTCGGGTCCGGTGTCGACCCACGTGATCCGGAGGTCGGGCAGGGGCGCCAACACAGTCACGATGGCCCGGCCCACATGCCCGGCCCCGTAGATCCAGACATCGCGCCGGGGCTCGCGCACCGGTTCGATCATCCAGCCGTCCCGTATTCCGGGTGTCACGGCGGCGCCGGTGCCACGGACCGTCCGAAGAATCCGCGCGACGGTCAGGGGGGGCTCGGGCGGCCCGCCGGGAAGGGGGCGCGCCACCACCGGCCCGGTCAGCGTGTCCAGACGCGCCGCATCCCAGATCTCGGTCAGAAGGGTCACCGCACCGCCGCAACACTGGCCAAGCGCGGGGCCAAGCGGCGTGCGGTCCACCCGGTCGCCGCCGGAGGTCAGCATGGCACGCGCGCGCTCCATCGCGGCAAGCTCAAGCGCACCACCCCCGATGGTTCCGGCGCTCCCCCCGGACCAAAGCAGCATCGCAGTGCCCACTTCCCGCGGGGCCGAGCCGCGGACCTCGGCCACCACCACCCGGGCCACCGGCCCGTGGGACAGGATCGCCTCGGCCAGCCTGTCACGGTCGAAACTCATGACGCCTGCACCCGCTGCACCGCCTGCAGGACTCGCTCGGGCGTCGCCGGCGCATCAAGCGCCGGGTACGCGTTCCCGCAGGCCGCCACCGCATCCGACAGCGCCAGATAGGCCGAGATGCCCAGCATCAGCGGCGGCTCCCCCACCGCCTTTGACCGATAGATCGTCGCCTCCCGGTTCCGCCCGTCCCAAAGATCCACGTTGAAGACGCGGGGTCGGTCGGACATGGCCGGGATCTTGTAGGTCGACGGCGCATGGGTCCGAAGCCGGCCCTTGTCGTCCCAAACCAGCTCTTCCATCGTCAGCCAGCCCGCGCCCTGGACATAACCGCCCTCGATCTGGCCGATGTCGAGCGCGGGGTTCAGCGAGGCCCCGCAATCGTGCAGGATATCGGTGCGCAGTATCCGGTTCTCGCCCGTGAGCGTGTCGATCACGACCTCGGTCACCGCGCAGCCATAGGCAAAGTAGTAAAATGGCCGCCCTTCGCCCTTGATCCGGTCCCACACGATCTTGGGTGTCGCGTAGAACCCCGTCGACGACAGGCTGACCCGCGCCATGTAGGCGTCCTTCACCACCTCTTCGAACGGATAGGACGCGGCGCCCACATGCACCATCCCGTCGGTGAAGGTGACCTCGCGCTTCTTCGCCTGCTGTCGCTCGGCCACGAACCGCGCCAGCCGGTCCCGGATCGTGTCGCAGGCGGCCTTGACGGCCATCCCGTTCAGATCCGTCCCCGAGGATGCCGCCGTGGCCGAGGTGTTGGGCACCTTCGCGGTATCGGTTGGCGTGATCTTCACCCGGTCCACGCCGACGCCGAAGCGGTCCGCCGCGACCTGCGCGACCTTCTGGAACAAACCCTGTCCCATCTCGGTCCCGCCATGGTTCATGTGGATCGACCCGTCGTGATAGACATGCACCAGCGCACCCGCCTGGTTCAGATGGGTCAGCGTAAAGCTGATCCCGAACTTCACCGGGCTGAAGGCGATCCCCTTCTTCAGGATTGGATTGTCGGCGTTCCACGCAGCCACCGCCGCCCGCCGCGCATGATAATCCGAAGACTTCAGAAGCCGCTTGGTCATCTCGTGAAGGATGAAGTCCTCGACCGGCATCTTGTACGGCGTGACCTGCGGCTTCTTCTTCGTGCCCTTCGCGGCATAGTAATTCAGCTGGCGTACGGCCAGCGGATCCTTCCCCACCGCATGGGCGATGTGGTCCAGCACGCGTTCGATCCCCACCATGCCTTGCGGACCGCCGAAGCCGCGAAAGGCGGTTGCGGATTGCGTGTTCGTCTTCAGCCGGTGGCTCTCGATGCGGACGGCCGGGATGTAATACGCGTTGTCGGCGTGCAGCATCGCCCGGTCCGCCACGGGAAGCGACAGATCCTGGCTCCACCCGCAGCGCGCGTATTGCAGGAACTCGATCCCCTTGATCTTGCCGTCCTTGGTTACCCCGGCGCGATAGTCGATGCGGAAATCGTGGCGCTTGCCGGTGATCGTGAAATCGTCGTCCCGGTCATACCGCATGCGGGCGGGCCGCCCGGTCTTCGACGCAACGATGGCACAGGCCACCGCCAGCGCATTGCCCTGGCTTTCCTTGCCGCCGAACCCGCCGCCCATTCGCCGCACCTCGGTGCGTACGGCGTTCATTGGCCGTCCAAGCGCGTCGGCCACCTTGTGCTGGATCTCGGTCGGATGCTGCGATGAGGAATGGACGATCATGTCGCCCCCTTCCTGCGGCAGGGCGAGCGCGGCTTGTCCTTCAAGGTAGAAATGTTCCTGCCCGCCGATCTCGAAGCTGCCCTCGATCACGTGGGCGGCTCCGGCAATCGCCTTATCGACGTTGCCGCGCCCATAGATCCGGGGGCCATCCTCGAACCGGCTGCCGGCCGCCAGAGCCTCGTCGATCGTCAGTACCGGGGTCTCTTCGGCATAGGTGACCTTTGCCCGTGCCGCTGCCTTCCGCGCGTTCAGATGCGTGTCGGCAGCCACCAGAAACAGCGCCTGGCCCGCGTAAAGCACCGCGTCCGAGGTGAGAAGCGGTTCGTCATGGGCGCTGGGCGAGACATCGGCCGGCCGGTCCAGATCCTTGGCGGTCAGGACAAGCGTTACCCCTGGTGCCGCGCGCACCCCCGACAGATCCATCTCCGTCACGCGGCCTTTCGCAACCGTCGATACGCCAAAGGCCAGATGCAGCGCGCCCGCCGGGGCCGGGATATCGTCCAGATACCGGGCCGCTCCGGTCACGTGAAGGCGTGCGCTGTCGTGGGGCAGGGCCTTGGCGACACTCATGGGCCCACCTCCAGCACGTCGGTTTCCGCCCCGAGATCGGCAAGGAAATACCGCGTCAGAAGCGCCCGCGCGGTATCAAGCCGATACGTGGCCGAGGCGCGCATGTCCGAGATCGGCTGGAAATCCGCCTCCCACGCGTCCCATGTCGCCGCAACCGTCTCGTGGGTCCAGGGCTGGCCCATCAGCCCCGCCTCCACCGCCGTCGCCCGCTTCGGCGTTGCGGCCATGCCTCCGAACGCAATCCGCGCATCGCGGACAACGCCGTCTTCGACCGTGATCCGAAACCCACCGCAGACCGCCGAGATGTCCTGATCAAACCGCTTTGAGATCTTGTAGACGCGCAGCCGGTCCGTTTGCGCCGGGATCGTCACGGCCTCGACGAACTCGCCCGGGGCGCGGTCCTGCTTGCCATAGTCCAGAAAGAAATCCTCGATCGCGATCTCGCGGCGCACATCGCCGTGGCGCAGGTGCAAGCGGGCGCCGAGCGCGATCAGTGCCGGTGGGTTGTCCCCGATGGGCGAGCCGTTGGCGATGTTGCCGCCCAACGTCGCGGCCTGCCGCACCTGTTCCGATCCGTAGCGGCGGATCAGCTCTCCGTAAGACGGGTAGAGCGGTGCGATCACGGCATGCATCTCGGACATGGTCACGGCGGCCCCGATCCGAAGGCCGTCGTCCGTCTTCTCGACCTGGCGAAGATCCGTGCAGCCCCCGAGGAACGCGATCTCGGTCAGCTCCTGCAGTCCCTTCGTCACCCAAAGCCCGACATCCGTCGCCCCGCCGATCAGCGTGGCGTCCGGATGGTCCGCATACCATGCGGCCAGCGCGTCTGCGGATACCGGCGCGATCCATGTCCCGCTCTCCGCCCCGGACGCGGGAACCTCGGCCGCGCGGTCTGCCGCGATCCAGTCGGGCACCGGCGAACCCTCGGCGGCCTTCGCGGCCCGGGCGATGGGCGCATAGCCGGTGCAGCGGCAGAGATTGCCGGCCAGCGCATCGTCGTGATCCCGCCGCCCCTCGGCATGGGACGCGGCCATGGTGACGATGAAACCCGGCGTACAGAACCCGCATTGCGACCCGTGATGGTCGACCATGGCCGCCTGCACCGGGTGCAGTGCCCCGTCCGGCCCCGCGATCCCTTCGACCGTGCGGACCACCTTTCCCTGAAGCTGCGGCAGGAACAGGATGCAGGCGTTCAGCGCCCGGTGCCCGCCCGCATCGGTCACCATCACCGTGCAGGCGCCGCAATCGCCCTCGTTGCAGCCTTCCTTGGTGCCGGTCAGTCCGCGATCCTCGCGCAGCCAGTCCAAAAGCGTGCGCGTTGGCTCTGGGTTGTCGATCGTGACGGTCTCTCCGTTCAGAAGAAACGCGATGCGCATGGGGGCGCCCCTGCCGCTTTCTCTGGCACCTTGTGAATCGGCAGGCCGCCCGATGCGGCGGAAAGCGGCCCTGACCCGTCACCGGGCCGGACCGGAGAAAACCCCGAAGTCCCTGTCAACGCAAGGGCTTTCGATGCGCGTCAGAGAGCCGCGCTCAGGTCGTCCAGTTGCCGCAGCGTGGTTCCCCAGCCGTCATGGAACCCCATGCCCTCGTGCTGGGCCTTGCCCTTGGCATCCGCATGAAGAACCGTCGCGCGATAAAGCGTACCGCCATCTTTCGGCAGGAACTCGATCGTCACGGTCATGAACCCTGATCCGTTGGGCCGGTATCCCGGGCCAAGCGCATCGGTCCAGACCAACTTCGCGGCGGTTTCGACCTCAAGAAAGCACCCGGTCGTATCCATGACCTTGCCGCCCGGCAGGGTCATGACCACCCGCGAGATGCCGCCGGCACGAAAATCATGCTCGACCGCGCTCACCTCAACCGGTTTCGGGACGAACCATTGTTTGAACAGGTCAGGATCGGTCCAGCAGCGCCAGACTGTATCCGGGGCCGCCGCCATCTGGCGCTCGATGCTCAGGTCGGTCTCAGGATTGAATGTCATTCCGGATCTCCATCTGCGGGAACGGGCGTCAACGGCCGCCCCCGTCGCAGCGTCTGCCGCCCGCCCTAGGCATCGGCGGGCATATCGTTGACCTGCCGGACAAGGCGATCCAGCGCCGAGGTCCAGCCGGCCTTGTGATCTTCGGTCCCGTCCTCGTCCCCGAGCGACGAGACCGCGACATTCACGGTCAGGTCCGTGGCCCCGTCCGCCGGAGCCAGTGCATAGGTCACAAGGCTGACGGTGATGCGGTGCCCGCCGATCTCCAGCGTTTCGGTGAAACACGCCAGCTCATGCAGGGAAAGGTGATACCAATGCGTGTCGACCAGGAATTCCGGGGCCTCTTTCGGGCCGCAGAAATGCCGGTCCTGCCCACCCTCTCGGGTGTCATGCCGATCAAGAACGAGGACTGCGTCGTCCGACGGCGATCCCCAAGCGCTTCTTGCCTCGGGGTCGATCAACAGATGCCAGAGCCGGTCGGGGGTGCAGGCGATCCGGCGCTCGATCGTAAAGGTTCCGGTGGGAATGGTCATGCTGCCTCTCTTTCTAGGACGCGGGCCATGCGTTCGAACATCATCTCGGTCCCCGCCCGCCGGGTCTCGAGCCGATCTCCGCCATCGAGGAAGACCGCCTGTTCCGTGTATTCAAGCCGTGTTCCGGCCTCGTCGGCCGTCAGGACAACCGTCGAAAGCGAGGCCGACAGAAGCGCGTCCGGCGTCGCCATCGTATAGCTGTAGACCATCCGGTCCGGCGCCGAGATCGCGATGTACCGCGCGTCGAACAGGAACGTCCCGGTTGGGTCGTGACAACGCCTCGTTGACCGTCACGTGCTTTTGC
>JBCBKU010000002.1:0-350890 GCA_038521345.1 Pseudomonadota bacterium
ATGCGCCGCCGCGGAGGCGGGGCGAAACGCCTCTACCGCGTCGTGGACTTCAAGCGTCGGAAATTCGACGTGGACGGAACAGTGACCCGGATCGAATACGACCCCAACCGGACCGCGTTCATTGCGCTGGTCCAGTATCATGACGGCGAACAGGCCTATATCCTCGCGCCCCAGCGGCTCGCAGTCGGGGATAAGGTTGTGGCCGGCCAGAAGGTCGACGTAAAGCCTGGCAACGCGATGCCGTTTTCCGGCATGCCCATCGGCACCATCGTCCACAATATCGAGATGAAGCCCGGCAAGGGCGGCCAGATCGCACGCGCGGCGGGCACCTATGCCCAGTTCGTCGGCCGCGATGGTGGATACGCTCAGATCCGCCTCTCTTCGGGCGAACTCCGCATGGTCCGCCAGGAGTGCATGGCGACGGTTGGCGCGGTCTCGAACCCGGACAACTCGAACCAGAACCTCGGCAAGGCTGGCCGGAACCGCCACAAGGGCAAGCGCCCGAGCGTCCGCGGCGTGGTTATGAACCCGTTCGATCACCCCCATGGCGGCGGCGAAGGCCGCACCTCGGGCGGCCGTCACCCGGTCACCCCTTGGGGCAAGCCCACAAAGGGTGCCCGCACCCGCGACAAGAACAAGGCGTCTTCGAAGCTGATCCTACGCTCGCGTCACGCCAAGAAGAAGGGCCGCTAAGGTATGAGCCGCTCAGTTTGGAAGGGCCCCTTTGTCGACAGCTATGTCCTCAAGAAGGCCGAAAAATCCCGGGAATCGGGACGCAACGAAGTCATCAAGATCTGGTCGCGCCGCTCGACGATCCTGCCCCAGTTCGTGGGTCTGACATTTGGCGTCTACAACGGCCAGAAGCACATTCCGGTCAACGTGTCTGAGGACATGATCGGCCAGAAGTTCGGTGAATATGCTCCGACGCGCACCTATTACGGGCACGCGGCGGACAAGAAAGCGAAGCGGAAGTAGGCCATGGGCAAGGACAAGAACCCCCGCCGCGTGGCTGAAAACGAAGCGATGGCGAAGACGCGCATGCTTCGGACCAGCCCGCAGAAACTGAACCTGGTGGCCGCAATGATCCGCGGCAAGAAGGTGGACCGCGCGCTAAGCGATCTCACTTTCTCGAACAAGCGGATCTCGGACGACGTGAAGAAGTGCCTTCAGTCGGCCATCGCCAATGCCGAGAACAACCACAACCTGGACGTGGATGAACTGATCGTGGCCGAGGCCTGGGTCGGCAAGAACCTGACGATGAAGCGCGGCCGTCCCCGCGCCCGCGGCCGCTATGGCCGGATCATCAAGCCGTTTGCCGAACTCACCATCAAGGTCCGCCAGATCGAGGAGCAAGCCTAATGGGACAGAAGGTCAATCCCGTCGGCATGCGGCTGCAGGTCAACCGGACCTGGGACAGCCGCTGGTATGCCAACACCAAGGATTACGGTGATCTTCTTCTGGAAGACATCAAGATCCGCGAATTCATCAAGGAAGAGGCCAAGCAGGCCGGTGTTAGCCGCGTGATCATCGAACGCCCTCATGGCAAGTGTCGGGTGACGATCCACACGGCCCGTCCCGGTGTGATTATCGGCAAGAAGGGTGCGGATATCGAGGTCTTGCGGAAGAAACTCGCCGCGATGACAAAGGCCGAGTTGCACCTCAACATCGTCGAGGTACGCAAACCCGAGCTGGACGCGCAACTGGTCGCAGAAAGCATTGCACAACAGCTGGAGCGCCGGGTCAGCTTCCGCCGTGCCATGAAGCGGGGCGTTCAAAACGCCATGCGGATGGGCTCGCTCGGGATCCGGGTGAACGTGGCCGGGCGCCTTGGCGGTGCCGAGATCGCGCGGACGGAATGGTATCGTGAGGGCCGCGTGCCCTTGCACACGCTTCGGGCCGATATCGATTATGCACATGCCGAAGCGATGACACCCTACGGGATCATCGGGATCAAGGTCTGGATCTTCAAGGGCGAGATCCTTGAACACGATCCGTCGGCCCGCGACCGGCGCCAGCAAGAGCTGCAAGAGGGCCCGGCCCCCCGTGGCGCCGGCGGCGGTGGCCGCCGCGACCGTGATCGCTAAGGAGTAAAGAAGATGCTGCAGCCAAAGCGCACGAAATTCCGTAAGATGCACAAAGGCCGGATCAAGGGTCAGGCCAAGGGTGGATCAGATCTGAACTTCGGCACCTACGGTCTGAAGGCCACCGAAGCCGAGCGCGTCACCGCGCGCCAGATCGAAGCCGCCCGCCGGGCCATGACGCGCCACATGAAACGTCAGGGCCGCGTCTGGATCCGCATCTTTCCCGACACGCCTGTGACCTCAAAACCGGTTGAAGTGCGGATGGGGAAGGGTAAAGGCTCGGTCGATTTCTGGGCCTGCAAGGTCAAGCCCGGGCGCGTGATGTTCGAGATCGACGGTGTCGCTGAACCCATTGCTCGCGAAGCACTGCGTCTCGCCGCGATGAAACTGCCGGTCAAGACCCGCACAATCGTCCGGGAAGACTGGTAGGTCTGAGCTCAAAGGTGCTGACGCGGGTCGCGAAAGGCCCGTCTTCGTCACAAAGCTGGACTTGAAAGAGGCGGGCGGTGGCTCGCCTTTTTTCATCGCAGAAGCTCCTCGATGCTTCCAATATGCATCACCTGTGGATTTGAAGCGTGCAGAGTCTGGGGGCGTGACGCGACCCGGGCGGCGGACGGTTGCTACTCTGGGGTTTCTGAGTGGCGCCTGCGCTACTTCCCCGTGGCGGCGGCGTGCGCGCCGAGCTAACCAGCCTCTATGCCGATCCTTGCCAAAGACGCCCATCGGGTTCTCTTCGCCCATATCCCCAAGACGGGCGGAACCTCAGTCTACCATGAATTCGTGGCGTCCGGCTGGCAGATCTCAAACCTTGCCGACAGGACAGACGCCCAATCGACGGCAGGGCGCCTACGGGCGCGGCACGGGCCAATCGAAATCCATCAAACCGGTCTGCGATTTGCCTATCCCCACCCAGTTCAGCACGCGCCTGCCGCGCTCTGGCGCTTCTGGGGGCCGTTCACTTCTTCCTTCGCGATTGTCCGCCACCCCGAGGACCGCTTTGCCTCGGCTCTTCAGTTTTTTCACGCCCGGAATGCCATCGAAGAGCCGCTCGATTCATGGGCCTCTGATCTCGTCCCGCGGCTTGAGACGCGCCCTTGGGCCCGATATCGCCGGCTGCACGGGCACCTAATGCCCCAGCACCACTTTGTCGCGCCCACGACGCAGATCTTCAAATTCGAGAGCGCGTTCATGGATGCGATCCGTTCGACATTTGGTCTGGCCCCGGGTCTTCATATGACCGAGAATCGGCACGAAGGCGCGCGACTGGAAATCACACCCGCCATACGCGAATGGGTCAACCGCGCGTATCGGAATGACTTTGAGCGCTTCGGCTACACGCCGCGTTAACGATGTATGGCCGTCGCCTGCCGCAACACCCGGTCGATGCCATCGAGGAACCGTGATCGATCTGACTTCGAGAACGCCGGGCCGCCGCCCCTATGGAACACATCGGCCGCGCGAATATCCTTCATCAGGTCCCGCGTTGCGAGCCGATGACCGATATTGGCCTCCGTCAGAACCTCGCCATTGGGTTGGATTACGGCCGCCCCTCCTTTGACGCAGGCATCGGCCAGCGGAATGTCCGCCGTGACCACAACGTCCCCGGGGCCGCAGGCGGCCGCGATCCACTTGTCCGCCGCATCGGGGCCCGCATCGACGACCACGAGCCGGACCATCGGGTTCGGCGAGGGCCGGATGCCGCCATTGCAGACCAACACAGTCTCGATCCCGAAGCGTCCCGCCACGCGTTCGGCCTCTGCCTTTACCGGGCAGGCATCGGCATCCACATAGAGGATCGTCATGGTGTCGAGACCTGCCAGATCGAGGCTCACAACGCCAGCCCAAGGACTGACCAGTGCACGCTCCTCTGCTAGGAGCTTGGGGGACTAGCCAGACAGGGAGTCATGGATGTTCTACCGTCGCTACGGCCCGCAGCCGATAACGGTCGTCGCGGTGCACGGAGGGCCGGGCGGCCCGGGCGAGGTTGCGCCGCTAGCCGCGGCCCTTGGCGAGAGCGGTGTCGGTGTGCTCGAGCCATTTCAAAGCCAACGCACCATCGATGCGCTTGTCGCGGAACTGGCCGGGCAGATCGCGGGTTCTTCACAGGGTCCGGTTGCGTTGATCGGGTGGTCATGGGGGGCATGGCTGGCCACCGTGACGGCCGCCGCGCATCCGGATCTTGTCCGGACCCTTGTCCTCGTGGCGAGCGGACCGTTCGAGGAAGAGTACGCCAAAGGGATCCGCTCCACACGTCTTGCGCGCCTGACCGAGAACGAGCGGGCTCTCTATGACCGTTTGGGAAAGATGCTGGTCGACCCGCACCGCCAGCCCGAGGCGCAACGGATCCTCGACAAAACGGATCAATTTGCTCCGATCGACACCCCCGACCCCCCGATCAACTTCCAACGCGACCAATATGAAGCCGTCTGGGCCGAGGCAGCGGCGCTTCGCGCGTCGGGGCAGCTTATTGAGCATCTGCAATCGGTGCAGTGCCCAATCCATGCGTATCATGGTGACCATGATCCCCATCCGGCGGAGGGTATACGCGCCCCTCTCATTCGCTGGCAGCCTAAGGCACGGTTTACGTTGCTGGCGCGGTGCGGTCACAAGCCATGGCGCGAACGGTTTGTGCGAGCGTCGTTCTTGAGCGAATTGCACGACGCGGTCAGGTGACGCCCGGCCTAACCCGTTGGGAAAATGGCGGTCATACGAGCGCGAAAACGCCCGAGGCTCATCGTTGCCTTGTTGCCCGCATATCCATGGTAGTAGGAGCGCCCCGAGGATGTGGGAAACCCCGCCCAGATCTGCGCGATCTCGTTCATAAAGGCCGTTCGCCCCATTCGCCCGGACAGAAAGTCCTGTAATCCCGCTTCGTCGAGCAGACTGTCCGCCAACAGGTCCTGCAACGTCGGGTCAAACCGCGTCTCCGGCGGCAGGTTCATACGCGTTACAAGGTCGTCCAGTGTATCCGGGATGAACTGATACCGCCCAATGGCGTGAGGTTGGCCAGGGGTTGCGTCGATCCATGTGAAGATCTCACCCAAAGTCATCGCGGTTGGGCGTTTGTCGGGCCGGATCCGTGCGCCCCACTGCACGGCGTCATATCCTTCTGGGCCAGCTTCGGCCTCGGCGATGAGGTCACGCAAAGCGGCGACAGGCCCACCATAGGGCGCCGCCATCGGGAAGGCCGCCGGTGATGCGGGCAGGGGATCAGGCAAACGCAGCGGTTGTTCGAAGAAGCCACGGTCGCGTCCCGGAAACAGGCTCGCATTCGTTCCTGCTGGCCCTGAAGTCGGATCGATAGGAAAAAGAGATCCCGGATGCGTCGGCGCCGTGCCGGCACAGATTCCGACAACCACAATAAGTGCTCGAAAGGCCATCCTGACCAAACCCGGTTACCCTTGGCAGGACACTAGAACAGACCCGTTGAGGATCCGTTGCCGGGCCTCAATCCCAGCGATAGTTGAAACTGACCGATATCCGATCGTCTTCGGATTTGTTCAGCGGCACTTCGTGACGCAACCAGCTTTCCCACAAAAGCACATCTCCCGTGTTCGGAGAGACATAGACGAATGGTCGCTGTTCTTTAGGTGCGTCGGCTGATCGGGGAGGCGACGCCATCATTAACCCATGCCGCGGATCCTCAAAGCGGATGGCCGCCGCCCCATCCGGCATGGCGACATACGTTGTCCCCGAAACGACGGCATGAGGGTGAATGTGCCCGGAATGACTGCCCCCCTCGGTAAGGATATTGATCCAGATATCCTCGAGCACCAGCGCGCGCCCGTCGAGGTCCCAGGCCAGATCTTTGGCGAAGGCCGCCACATGCGCGTCGAGAGCCGAGACCAGATCAGCAAAGACCGGAAACCGCCAAGGAAGATCGGTGAGCGACGAATAAGACGTGTAACCGGGGTAGTCGTTGGCCTCGGACCAGTCTTGTCCGGCCTCGTCGTCTTCGGCGACTGAGATGCAAGCCGAAGACAACTCGTCGGCATCTACCGCCGGCGCATGTTGGGCCAACGAAGAGCGATAAAGGCGAGTTACGAACAAGGATCTGATCTCGGGCATGACTCGCTCTTAGGCCACCTGATCAGATCTCGTCGAGGAAAAACCCGAGCGCCTCCTCCAGCTGGGTTTCTTCGTACCCGAAATGCGATCGTATCCCCGCATCAAGGTGCCGGAATACCAGCGCCGCCTCCTGAAAGGCGGCATCGGATGGATCGAACATCAGGGTCATCGCCGCACGCTCTAGACGACGGATCAGTTCGTGAATGACCTCATGCTCGGAACGCAGCTTGGCGACCAGTTTCCCAAGCGCCTCGTGCCCCACGCTCTCGAGCTTTGGAAACATCCCGTACTCTTCTGCGTTGTGGTGAAAGTTCAACGCTCGGCACTCTCGCCCACAGAGAGTCCCGAAAGCCCGAAAGTTCTCGGCCATGTCGAGCGACAGAACGATCTTGCGCAATTCTTCGGGCGGCGCATCACCGGCTTCGATCCTCGTCAACACGCGCTCGATCCGATGCAAGTCGCGAACATGGCCCATATGGATCGCCGCCAGACGCCGACCTTCGCGCCGATGCGCGTCTGTGGCCCCGGGAAGTGCAGGCATGGTCGGACGTTCGCCCGGCTTTAGGTCAAGTGCATCAAGCGGTGTGGATTCCAGTTCGGTCATATTCGCGGTATAACCGTGCGGTACGGAAGGGAAAGGACGAACCGTTTAGTACGCGGCAAGGACGGCAACTCAGTCGGCGGATGAAACCAAAGCTGCGTTGTGCTCAGGGGAGTCCGTAATCGCGTACTGATTATAGGCGATGGCCCAGCCAGAAGCGGTGCGACGTAAGACTGAGACGGCGCGATAGGGCGGCCGGATTGGAGTATCTCCGGACATCAGCTGCGCCTCGTGTATCGATTCCACGGTGTCCTCGGATTTGAACCGGGCGCTGAAGCACCGCCGCTCAAGTGCGGTTACTCCGATCTTCTTGTAGTAAGCGCGGACAGTCTCAAAGGTGGATCTGAGCTCTTCATCGGTCCGGATCATCACCTGTCCATCGATTGTGCCCATAGCCTGGGGAAGCAGGAAACACGTACGCATCAGGTCGAAATCCCCTGTCAGCATCGCGTTTCCCGTCTTGCGAAGCAGGTCTTCGGCGATCACCATCGCCTGGTCTGGTCTTGGTTTCATCTGCTTTTACCACACGGGCCCCATTGAAGATCGTACCTCATTTTCGATCTCTTAGCGACATAAAGGCTGCCATGTCGCGCATTAAGGCAAAAAGCCAGTGCTTGGGGGTTGCCAGATCAAGCACGGATGCGTAAAGCGCAACCTTCTTTGATCTCCATCGGAATCAGGGTGACCCGCGCGCGCCGCGAATGGGCCCTCCGGTGATTGTGGAAAGGACGACCGCGCATGGACGCGCAAGAACTACGTGACAAGACACCGGACCAGTTGCGGGAACAACTGGCCGATCTCAAGAAGGAAGCATTCAACCTTCGCTTCCAGCAGGCCACTGGCCAACTTGAGAACACCGCGCGGATGCGTTCCGTCCGCCGGGACGCCGCGCGCGTCAAGACGATCCTGAACGAGAAAGCGGCCGCCGCCGCGGGAGACGCCTGATATGCCTAAGAGAATCCTCCAAGGCCGCGTCACCTCCGACAAAAACGATCAGACGGTTACCGTTCTGGTCGAGCGGCGCTATACACACCCGCTTCTGAACAAGACTGTGCGCGCCTCGAAGAAGTACCGCGCACACGACGCGAAGAACGAGTTCAAGACCGGCGATACCGTCCGCATTCAGGAATGTGCGCCGATTTCGAAGACCAAACGCTGGGAGGTTGTGTCGGCCGTCTGACGGTTGCATAGCCCCCGGTTCATCGAAACCCTGGGACCAACGCCAAGAAAGCGGTCCCACAGGTCGGGAGAACCCAAATGATCCAGATGCAGACCAATCTGGATGTCGCTGACAATTCCGGTGCCCGCCGGGTTCAGTGCATCAAGGTCCTCGGCGGTTCCAAGCGGAAATACGCATCCGTGGGAGACATCATCGTGGTGTCGGTCAAGGAAGCGATCCCGCGTGGCCGCGTGAAGAAGGGCGATGTTCGCAAAGCTGTCGTCGTCCGCACGGCCAAGGAAGTGCGCCGCGAGGATGGTACGGCGATCCGCTTCGATCGGAACGCCGCCGTCATTCTGAACAACAACAACGAGCCCGTGGGTACCCGGATCTTTGGCCCGGTCGTGCGCGAACTGCGCGGCAAGAGCTTCATGAAAATCATCTCGCTCGCCCCGGAGGTGCTCTGATGGCCGCGAAACTCAAAAAAGGCGACAAGGTCCGCGTCCTTGCAGGCAAGGATAAGGGTAAGGAAGGCGAGATCACACAAGTCCTGCCCGCCAAGGGCAAGGCCGTCGTTGACGGTGTGAATATCGCCATCCGCCACACTCGCCAAAGCCAGAACAGTCAAGGCGGCCGCATCCCGCAGGCCATGCCCATTGATCTTTCGAACCTCGCGCTCCTCGACAAGGACGGCAAGCCGACCCGCGTCGGTTTCAAGACCGAAGAGGGCAAGAAGGTGCGCTTTGCCAAGACCACGGGGGACGTGATCTGATGCTTGATGCTCAAGGCTATACCCCGCGCCTCAAGGCGCATTACATCGGTTCGGTTCGCGCCGCGATGAAGGAAGAGTTCGGTTACACGAACGACATGCAGATCCCGCGGCTGGACAAAATTGTCCTGAACATCGGCTGTGGGGCCGAGGCGGTGAAGGATTCAAAGAAAGCCAAATCGGCTCAGGAAGACTTGACTGCGATCGCCGGCCAAAAGGCGATGATGACCAAGGCCAAGAAATCGATCGCCGGCTTCAGGGTCCGTGAAGACATGCCCCTTGGGGCCAAGGTCACACTGCGCGCAGACCGCATGTACGAGTTTCTCGACCGGCTCATCACGGTTGCAATGCCTCGCGTCCGCGACTTCCGCGGTGTGAAGCCCAGCTTTGACGGCCGCGGCAATTTCGCCATGGGTCTCAAGGAACATATCGTCTTTCCCGAGATCGACTTCGACAAAGTCGACGAGGTCTGGGGCATGGACATCATCATCACCACGACCGCGTCCAACGATGCGGAAGGCAAGGCCTTGTTGAAGCTCTTCAACATGCCCTTCACCAGCTAAGGAGATCGACCATGGCCAAGAAAGCGATGATCGAACGCGAAAAGAAGCGCCAGAAGCTGGTGGATCAGTATGCCGCCAAGCGGGCTGCGCTGAAAGAAATCGCGAACGACGAAACGAAACCGATGGAAGAGCGGTTCAAGGCGCGCCTCAAGCTTGCCAAGCTGCCCCGCAACTCCTCGGCCACACGGCTTCACAACCGTTGCCAGCTCACCGGGCGTCCTCACGCCTATTACCGCAAGCTCAAGATGAGCCGGATCGCGCTCCGGGACCTCGGTTCGAATGGCCAGATCCCCGGTCTGGTCAAGTCGAGCTGGTAAGGGAGGGATAAGATATGAATGATCCTCTCGGCGATATGCTGACCCGCATCCGCAATGCTCAGATGCGCGGCAAATCCACGACGCTCACACCTGCGTCGAAGCTTCGGACTTGGGTTCTCGATGTACTCCAGGACGAAGGCTATATCCGTGGCTACGAGCCGACGACTGACGCCAAGGGCCATCCGGCGATCGAGATCAGCCTGAAGTACTACGAAGGCCAGCCGGTCATCCGTGAACTTCGTCGCGTCTCAAAACCCGGCCGCCGCGTTTACATGGGCGTCAAGGATATTCCGCAGGTCCGCCAAGGTCTCGGTGTGTCCATCGTCTCCACCCCGAAAGGCGTCATGTCCGACGCCGCAGCGCGCTCTGCCAATGTTGGTGGCGAAGTGCTCTGCCAGGTCTTCTGAGGAGCGCGCGATGTCACGGATCGGCAAAAAACCCGTCGCAGTCCCATCGGGCGTCACCGCCTCGGTTTCGGGCCAGACCGTTACGGTCAAGGGCTCGAAGGGCGAACGCACGTTTACGGCAACCGACGACGTCACGATCGAGATGGGCGAGGGCGAGATTACGGTTTCCCCCCGCGGCTCGTCGAAGCGCGCGCGCCAGCAATGGGGCATGAGCCGGACGATGGTTCAGAACCTCGTCACCGGCGTGACCGATGGTTTCAAGAAAGAGCTTGAGATCAACGGCGTCGGCTACCGGGCCCAAATGCAGGGAACGACCCTGAAGCTGTCGCTCGGCCTCAGCCACGAAGTCAACTTCGATGTGCCACAGGGTGTAACCGTCACCTGCCCAAAGCAGACCCAGATTGTCGTCGAAGGTTCAGACGAGCAGCTCGTCGGCCAGGTCGCGGCCAATATCCGCGAGTGGCGGAAGCCCGAGCCCTACAAGGGCAAGGGCATCAAATACGTGGACGAATACATCTTCCGCAAGGAAGGCAAGAAGAAGTAAGGACCGGAGATCATGGCACTTTCCAAACGGGAACTGTTCCAGAAGCGGCGTCTTCGCGTCCGGAACAAGCTTCGCAAGGTGAATGCGGGCCGTGTGCGGCTTTCCGTGCACCGCTCGAACAAGAACATCAGCGTTCAGCTGATCGACGACGTGAACGGCGTGACCCTCGCGGCTGCGTCTTCGCTCGAAAAGGACTTGGGTGTGTTCGGCAAGAACAATGTCGAAGCGGCGGCCAAGGTCGGCGCGGCGATTGCCGAGCGCGCAAAAAAAGCCGGGGTTGAGGAAGCCTATTTCGACCGCGGCGGTTTCATCTTTCACGGGAAGGTCAAGGCACTTGCCGACGCCGCCCGCGAGGGTGGGCTGAAGATTTAATAGAAAGGGGCGTTGGGCCCCTTCGATGACCGGGGCCAGGACAGGATCCGTGGCACTGCGGTTGGATCATCTGGGTCAATGACCCAAAGGAAAGGATGCCTGATGGCAGAACGTGAACAAAGACGCGGCCGTGGTCGCCAGCGCGAAGAGGAAACGCCGGAATTCGCCGACCGCCTCGTCGCCATTAACCGGGTCTCCAAGACCGTGAAGGGCGGCAAGCGCTTTGGTTTTGCTGCGCTCGTCGTTGTCGGCGACCAGCGGGGCCGCGTCGGTTTTGGCAAAGGCAAGGCCAAAGAGGTGCCCGAAGCAATCCGCAAGGCCACCGAACAGGCCAAACGCCAGATGATCCGCGTACCTCTTCGCGAAGGCCGGACTCTGCACCATGACATGGAAGGCCGCCACGGAGCGGGCAAGGTTGTGATGCGGACTGCACCAGAAGGAACCGGGATCATTGCCGGTGGTCCGATGCGGGCCGTCTTCGAGATGCTGGGCATCAAGGACGTTGTGTCGAAGTCACTCGGCTCGCAGAACCCCTACAACATGATCCGCGCCACCATGGACGGCCTTTCGAAGGAGGCGTCGCCGCGCTCTGTCGCTCAGCGCCGCGGCAAGAAGGTGGCCGACATTCTGCCCAAACGTGACGAGCCGCAGGTGGAGGCCGAACCGGCTGACGCCGAAGCTGCAAGTGAAGAGGCGTAAATCATGGCCAAGACTATTGTCGTCAAACAGGTGGGTTCGCCCATCCGCCGCCCCGAGATCCAGCGCAAGACGCTGATCGGACTTGGCCTCAATAAGATGCACCGCACGCGCGAGCTCGAAGACACGCCGTCGGTCCGCGGTATGATCGCAAAGATCCCTCATTTGGTCGAGATCGTCGAAGAAAAGTCGTAAGGCTTTAGTCGGCCCTTTACGGCCCCGGCGATGTCCGGGGCCGTTTGCGTTTGTGCAGGCAACGCCAACGGAATTCAGAGAACGGCAAATGACGTCCTGAATGAGAGGTTCAGGACGTCATTTTTTGGGATGCCGTTGAGACGGACGGCATCAAGATATTGCGGGGCCCGGAGTGCTTATTTGATGGTGGAGAGACAGCAGAGACCATCGGGGGCCGCGCAACGGATTAACTTAGGAAGACATCAGGTCCTCTCGTGCATCTTCCACAACAATCCAGTCTTCTATTTGCTGAGCGTCGTCCCCGTCTGCGAACCCCAATACCCAACTGGGTGGCAGGGGGCCGCCGTCGGGCGCCAGCATATTGTCTTCCCGGAGAAAGCTGGATTGCGTCGTCAACTCGGTACTCATTCGCTCATTCCAGTCCTGCGGCTACTCGCTACGTACGGAAGCCAGGCCGTGCGGCGTTGGCTGTTGGAATGATATTGCCGCATCGCCGCGCGGAGTACGACGCAGCAAAGGTCTAGCAACGGCATCGAAAGACTAGCGACGTATCCGAAGGGATAGCCTCGGGGATGCTCCAAGTCGCACAATCGGCGATCCGAGCGTTTATAGTCGACGCCGGGGTAACTTCCGCAGGTTCGACGGCTTCACTCGGCGGCGGTCATTGCGTCCGGACAGAGCTTCCAGGCTGAGAGATCCAAGCCAGTTAACTCTTGGAGGCGCGGCAGGTCCGCTCGAAACCGATCCTCAAGCATCTGACGTGTCTTCGGCAACATTGGTGGTGGTTCAACCCCGCCGCTTGGCATAGCCGATGACACCGCGCCACTCAGGCGATCTCTTGCTGCGTCCGGAAGCAGGCGGCGAAGATTCCAAAGCGGGCCCGCAACAGACTTGATCCGCTGGATCGTCTTTTGTTTCGACATCGTCCCGTAGTGCTCGGCCGATGTGTTCTGTGCACCGGCGCCGGCACAGAACTCCGCGTCCGACAATCGGCGGACACCGATAAAGTCGGTGAGCTGGTCAAGCACCGCGCGCGGATCCCGCCGATAATCCTCGAACAAGAGGAACAACATGCGATCCCGTGGAACATGGGCGAGATAAGCTTCGATCTGCGTGACGTAGTCACTCGCCGCGGTGCAAAGGTCGGGGACATCCGGCAGATGCCCGTTATGCGGCGCAATCGCCTTGTGGCGCGGTGCGGCTGCGGCATGGGCATCGGGCAGAATAAACTCCTCAAAGGTGCGGTTCACGGTTAAGTCGTGGGTCGACCGCTGATACCCCTTGATGAGTTGGGTGTAATATGAATACGCCCGTTGCACAGGATGGCGCAGCATATAGACAAGGCGTGCGTCGGGAAGATGAGTGGCGATCCGTTCCGGCGTCTTCGGGAAGTGCTGGACCATCGTGTAGATGGTCGACATTTCGCCAGCGACCTGTTCTTCGCCCGCCCCTTCAAACAAAGTTGCGTAGCTGTCGATGCCCTTGGCATAGTTGTCGTCGCGGGCGAAGAACTCGGGCTCCTTCGGGTCAGAGAGGAACACGTCGGGATGGTGCAGCAACTGGCCATGCAAGCTGGTGGTGGCCGACTTTGCGGCGCCGATTACGATAAAATTGGGCAGGCGCATCATTTCTGGTCCTCGATCCTGTCCCGCGGTCCTATCAAGTCCGCGACGCGGCGACCAGTTTCTCGCGGTGCTCCGAGCATCATCGGCGATAAGGGCCGATGTCGTTCGCCGGGCACAAAGCATCAAACACGCCCCGTTGCCAACGGGGAAAAGGAGCGCTAAAAGCCCATTTCCTGCGGTCAGGATCGCGGGAAAGAGCCAAATTCTCCGGCGTGTGCCGGATTTATGCCGAGTGCCCCACGAGACGCTTCGCGCGGGGATGTCCGGCAAGGAGAAGCGATATGAAACTGCACGAACTCCGGGACAATCCCGGTGCGACGAAGAAACGTATGCGGGTCGGCCGCGGTCCGGGATCGGGCAAAGGCAAAACCGCCGGGCGCGGGATCAAGGGTCAGAAGTCCCGTTCGGGCGTCGCGATCGCCGGCTATGAGGGCGGGCAGATGCCGATCTACCAGCGCCTTCCCAAGCGTGGCTTCAACAAACCCAATCGCAAACGCTACGCGGTCGTGAACCTTGGCCTCATCCAGAAATTCATCGATGACGGCAAGCTTGGCGCCGAGATCACCGAAACCGAGTTGCTCGATTCTGGTCTTGTGCGGCGGCGTCTGGACGGCATCCGGGTGCTTGCGAAGGGTGAGTTCACCGCCAAGGTCGCCTTGACTGTGACAGGCGCATCCCGTTCCGCCGTCGCCGCCGTGGAAGGCGCGGGCGGATCGCTGACAGTCACATCGTCGGCACAAGCGGATTAAGAGGTTGTGAGCGCCCCCCGGGGCGCTTACATCTCCCCCAGTTTTCCACGCGCCGCAGGGCTCCGGAAACGGCCCTGCGGCGCGTCAGCGACAAGAGACCTCTCGTATGGCATCTGCAGCAGAGCAAATGGCGGCCAACATCTCCTGGGGTACCCTGGGAAAGGCCACCGAACTCCGGCAACGCATTCTCTTCACCATCGGCCTTCTGATCGTCTATCGGATCGGGACCTATATCCCGGTCCCCGGTATCGACGGAACCGCGCTTCGAGATTTCATGGATCAGGCGGCAGCCGGCCTTGGTGGTGTCCTCAACATGTTCACAGGCGGCGCCATCAGCCGGATGGGGATCTTTGCGCTGGGCATTATGCCCTACATCTCGGCCTCGATCATCGTTCAGCTTCTGACCGCCATGGTCCCGTCGCTCCAGCAGCTCAAGAAAGAGGGCGAGCAGGGGCGGATGAAGATCAACCAATACACCCGCTATGGCACCGTCGCGCTGGCGACGTTTCAGGCCTATGGCCTTGCGGTCAGCCTGGAATCGGGCGGTCTCGTAACCGATCCCGGCTGGTTCTTCCGCGCCGCCTGCGTGATCACCCTGGTCGGCGGCACGATGTTCCTCATGTGGCTGGGCGAACAGATCACCGCGCGTGGCGTCGGCAACGGGATTTCGCTGATCATCTTCGTGGGTATCATCGCCGAACTGCCCGCCGCACTTGCGCAGTTCTTTGAAAGCGGTCGGTCGGGTGCCTTGTCGCCGGCGGTTATCATCGGCGTCACACTGATGCTGCTTGGCACGCTGGTTTTCGTGGTCTTCATGGAACGGGCGCTGAGAAAGATCCACATCCAGTATCCGCGCCGGCAGGTGGGGATGAAGGTCTATGACGGCGGCTCGTCGCATCTGCCGATTAAGGTGAACCCAGCAGGCGTGATCCCCGCGATCTTCGCGTCTTCACTTCTGTTGTTGCCAACGACGATTTCGACCTTCTCCGGTTCGCAGACAGGCCCGGTTATGTCGACAATCCTCGCCTATTTCGGGCCGGGTCAGCCGCTTTACCTTCTGTTCTTCACGGCGATGATCGTGTTCTTCACCTACTTCTATACGGCCAACGTGTCCTTCAAGACCGAAGACGTTGCCGAGAACCTGAAGAACCAAAACGGCTTTATACCCGGAATCCGCCCGGGCAAGAAGACCGAGGAATATCTCGACTACGTCGTTTCCCGGCTTCTTGTGGTCGGCTCCGCGTATCTGGCGCTGGTTTGCATGATCCCCGAAGTTGTGCGGAATGAGTTGGCAATTACGGCCTATTTCGGGGGAACCTCGATCCTGATTATCGTCTCCGTCGGCATGGACACCGTGCAGCAGATTCAGTCCCACCTCTTGGCACATCAGTACGAAGGCCTTATCGAGAAGTCGCAGCTGCGCGGCAAACGACGCGGTGGAAAGGCCAAAGGGACAGCACGACGATGAATATCATCCTCCTCGGACCGCCGGGCGCCGGCAAAGGTACGCAAGCGCAAAAATTGGTGGACGAACGGGGAATGATCCAGCTGTCCACGGGTGACATGCTGCGTGCGGCCCGCACCAGCGGGACCGAGATGGGTAACAAGGTGGCCGAGGTTATGGATCGCGGCGACCTTGTCACCGACGAGATTGTCATCGGACTTATTGAGGAACGCCTTCAGGGTGATACCGGGGCAGGTCTCATCTTCGATGGATTTCCACGGACCTTGGCGCAGGCCGACGCCCTTGCCGAGTTGCTTGCCAAAGTCGGACAGAGCGTTGATCGGGTGATCGAATTTCGCGTCGACGACGATGCGCTCGTGCAGCGGATCGTTGGCCGCGCCGAAGAAGCCCGTGCCGCGGGCCAGCCAGTCCGCGCCGACGACAACGCGGAAAGTCTCAAGGTCCGGCTAATGGAGTATTACAAGAAGACGGCTCCGTTGATCGGCTATTACCACGCCAAGGGCCAGTTGCAGTCGATTGACGGCCTCGGCGCAATCGATGCGGTCGCGGCTGAGATCCAGTCGGTGCTCGACGCCTAGACGTCTAAGTTCACGGTGGCGCGGAACTCAGCGGTGGTGTTTCCCGACGGATAAGGGACGTCCGGAATGGCGCAACCAAGAAACGCGCAGAGCCGTTCCCAGCCTTCTCCGAGTTCCAGTTCGAGGTAGCGATCCGGTGCTACGGTGGTGCGCGCCCGGTTGATATTTGCCCGGTAGATCGACAGCACATGATCTTTGTGATCAGGACGCCCTCCGAAAGTGTCCAGACCCACGACCCGCCAAGATAGAGATGGACAGTCACCGTCCCGACGCTTCAGCATTGCAGGCAGGATCGTTTTTTCGTAGCTATTCCACCAGCTTTCGGGTTCGCGGTAGGTTAGAATGATCTTGGCCTCTGGATAAGTCTCGGCCAGTTCCGGCCAATACCGTGCCGAGGGCCAGTCGACTGTGGCCGAGAAACCCTCGAAGAGTTGGTCCCAGCTGACATCCTCGCCATCGGTTTTTCTGAACCATCGATCAATCTGCGTCTCCGAGGCCATGACCTCGTACATGTGGTGGCATGGTCCCACACCGAGAATGTTCAGCGCGTTTCTGAGAGAGTCTGTCCCAGTCCGCCCAAAGCCGGCACCGATTGCGCGCATGTCCCGTATCCCGTCCGTATCACGCCGATATGCTAGCAGGCGGTAAGGGGTCGGGCTAGAATTGTCGAAACATGTTCGACACGTCGTCATTCTAGCGTGAGACAGGTGGGCGCAGGAGCGCTGCAAGAAACTCCTTGACAGGATCTTGACGCCCCGGGCGCGAGCCCTTAAGTCACGCCATCTCGACACAGAATCGGTGAAGTGACAGGGAACATCCCGCCCTCCGAACGATCGAGAGTGAACCCGAGCCCGGTGGCACTCGCGCCCCGGGCTTCCGTTGTGAAAAAAGGGCCTGGAACTACGGGCTCGCGACGAAAGGACTATCCACGTGGCACGTATTGCCGGCGTAAATATCCCGACTGCCAAGCGCGTTCCGATCGCGTTGACCTACATCACGGGGATCGGCCCCACCTCGGCCAAGGCTATCTGTGAGGCCGTGAACATCGAGGCAACGCGACGTGTGAACGAGTTGTCGGATGCCGAGGTTCTCGCCATCCGCGAGCACATCGATGCAAACTACACTGTTGAAGGCGACCTTCGCCGCGAAGTGCAGATGAACATCAAACGGTTGATGGATCTCGGCTGCTATCGCGGCCTGCGACACCGCCGTAATCTTCCCGTGCGCGGCCAGCGCACCCATACCAACGCACGCACGCGTAAGGGCCCGGCAAAGCCCATCGCAGGCAAGAAGAAGTAAGGGAGGGATCCGGATATGGCACGTGACCGTCGCGCTCCAAAAAAGAAGGTTTCCAAGAACATCGCCACTGGCGTTGCTCATGTGAACTCGTCGTTCAACAATACCAAGATCCTGATCTCTGACGTCCAGGGCAATGCGATTGCCTGGTCCTCGGCTGGAACTATGGGTTTCAAGGGTAGCCGGAAATCCACGCCCTATGCTGCTCAGATGGCTGCAGAAGACGCAGGCAAGAAGGCACAGGAACACGGTGTTCGTACGCTTGAGGTCGAGGTTCAGGGTCCGGGTTCTGGCCGCGAAAGCGCCCTTCGCGCTCTGGCCGCGGTCGGCTTCAACATAACGGCCATTCGCGATGTGACGCCGATCTCACACAATGGCTGTCGGCCTCCAAAGCGTCGTCGGGTCTGATTTTTCCCCCTGCCGCTGGTGCGGCAGGACCTGCATTTCACCCTCGGGTGCTTGGGGCCTTGGGACATGGGGCGCCAGGCTAGAATTGAGGAGACATTCATGATCCACAAGAACTGGCAGGAACTCATCAAGCCCACGCAGCTTGAGGTCAAGCCCGGCAATGAACCCGCGCGGCAGGCGACCGTCGTCGCGGAACCGCTTGAGCGGGGTTTCGGTCTGACCCTCGGCAACGCGATCCGTCGGGTTCTTATGAGCTCACTCCAGGGCGCGGCCATCACGTCCGTCCAGATTGACAACGTGTTGCACGAGTTTTCGTCTGTCGCGGGAGTCCGCGAAGACGTGACTGATATCGTCCTGAACCTCAAAGGCGTCTCGATCCGGATGGAAGTCGAGGGTCCGAAGCGTCTCTCGATTTCAGCCAAAGGCCCGGCGGTCGTGACCGCGGGTGACATTTCGGAGAGTGCGGGAATCGAGATCCTGAACAAGGATCACGTGATCTGCCACCTCGACGACGGTGCGGACCTTTTCATCGAACTGACGGTCAACACCGGCAAGGGCTATGTCGCGGCCGACAAGAACCGGCCCGAAGACGCGCCTATTGGGCTTATCCCAGTCGATGCGATCTACTCGCCGGTTAAGAAAGTCAGCTACGATGTCCAGCCGACCCGTGAAGGTCAGGTCCTTGACTACGACAAGCTGACGCTGAAGCTCGAAACCGACGGTTCGGTCACTCCGGATGACGCCGTGGCCTACGCCGCACGGATCCTTCAAGATCAGCTCTCGATCTTCGTCAATTTCGACGAGCCGGAATCGGCGCGTTCGGAAAGCGACGACGAAGGGCTCGAGTTCAACCCGCTTCTTCTTAAGAAAGTGGACGAGTTGGAACTGTCGGTGCGCTCGGCCAACTGCCTGAAAAACGACAACATAGTCTACATCGGGGATCTCATTCAGAAGACCGAGGCCGAGATGCTTCGGACCCCGAACTTTGGACGGAAGTCTCTAAACGAGATCAAAGAAGTTCTCTCGGGAATGGGTCTCCACCTTGGCATGGATGTTGAGGAATGGCCGCCGGAGAACATCGAGGATCTCGCGAAAAAGTTCGAGGACCAATTCTAGGCTGGTCCTCGGATGCCAAAAATTGTCTGGTCCGCGCGCTATGCGCCGCGCGGTCCGTGACGGACCGGGGCCTTCGGGCCCGGTTTGTTGTAAGAAACGGCACGCTTCGGTTCGCCGAGTCGTACCAAAGATGGGCCTTCGAGCCCCAAGGTGAGCGGTCTTCACGCAGAGGCCGCCGGACAAAGCACAACGAAAGGACCTGAAAAATGCGTCACGCCCGCGGCTACCGCCGTCTGAACCGCACGCACGAGCACCGCAAGGCGCTCTTCGCCAATATGGCTGGCTCGCTGATCGAGCACGAACAGATCAAGACCACTTTGCCCAAGGCGAAAGAGCTTCGCCGCGTGGTTGAAAAGCTCGTAACCCTGGGTAAGCGCGGCGATCTTCACGCGCGCCGTCAGGCGGCCGCGCGCCTCAAGCAAGATGCCCATGTGGCCAAGTTGTTCGAGGTTCTGGGACCCCGCTATCACGACCGTCAGGGCGGCTATGTCCGTGTCCTGAAGGCGGGTTTTCGCTACGGCGATATGGCTCCCATGGCGATTGTCGAGCTTGTGGACCGCGACCCGGACGCCAAAGGCGCCGCAGACCGTGCCCGGCTTGAGGCGGAAGCTGAAGAATAAGAACGGGCGATCCTGCCGGTGCTTTGAAGGGTCACCGGGCGCACGCGCCCGGTGTTTCTATGTCGGATCAGCTTTGCGTCTTTTTCTCGGTGGGGCTCGCGTATAACCTGCTCAGGTGCACGCTTGTCGATAGGTCATGGGCCGTCGCGCCTTTTTTGGCGCTCATGCGTAGAAACTGCATGAGGTCCTGACGTATGCCGGAGGGCAAGCGATTGATATATGATGCGAATTCAGCTTCGCTTTGCGGCACGGACATCCATTCCTCAGGCAGATCCCAGTTTCGGAATTCAATTTAAGGTTGACTGGAATCGGATCAACTTGTCTAAAAAGGCAATGGTGGGGAGCGGTGTCGGTTATGCATTATAGAGATAGCGAACATACCAGTATCGATCTCGGGCTCGCGCGGCTCACCAAGCTTGCTCCGATGGGATACGCGCTCGCCCTGCACATTCGGTTCGCTTCGGCGCATTTGATGTTTCAAACCTATCCATCGGAGTGGATCGAACGATACACGGCCCGCGGATATATGCTTTGCGATCCTATGATTTCCTGGGGGTTTGGTGGCGAAGGCGCCCAAAGATGGAGCGACCTGGGCATGCCGGATCCGCACGATATTTTCGGACAGGCGGCCGAGTTCGGACTGAATTATGGTGTGGCGATTTCCTGCGGTCCCGTTTCGTCCCGATCGATCGGTGGGTTCGCCCGTGCGGACCGCGAATTTACGGATGCCGAAATCGAGAAGATCCAAGACACGGTCTTGCACTTGCACCAGGCTTCGACACCACCGACGTCACTGACTGCGGCCCAACGGCACGCGCTTCGTCTGATCGCAAACGGGAGCCGCCACGCCGAGGCGGCCGCGCTATTGGGTATTTCCGAAAGCGCGCTCAAGGCCCGGCTCAAATCGGCCCGGGAACGCTTGTTCGCGCGCACGACTGCCGAGGCGATCCAACGCGCCCAGGAGTATAACCTCCTCTAGGCCAGCCCCCCGCTTGCAATGGTTTTCTCAACCCAACCAAGCTGGAGGCTTAGCCCATGCAAACAACCACTTTGTCTTTTCAGAATATGCACGTGCACGGTGCGCTGTTTACAGATGTCCTGAAGGCCCGGCACGAGAGTTTTATCGTGCAGAACAATTGGGACCTACCCGAAGTCGACGGGATGGAGTTCGACCAGTACGACACACCGCTTAGCCGCTGGATCGCGGTTCATCACCTCGGTCGGGTTCTCGCCGGTATCCGTCTGACACCCACGACGGCACGCTGCGGGATCTACACATACATGATCCGTGATGCTCAGTTGGGGCTGCTCGAATCGATTCCGTCGGATCTGTTGTTCGAGAATGCGCCCGTCGCGCCCCATATTTGGGAGGCAAGCCGCGTCTTCGTGGCGCAGGACGTGCCGGCGGCCCAACGCGCCGACGTGCAGGCGAGTCTGATGGAGGCCATGGTGCGCACGGCCCGGGAAGAGGGGGCGACGCAGCTGATCGGGTTATGTCCACGCGCATGGATGCGCTGGATGCGGCGTCTCGGCTATACGACCGAGCACGTGGGGCCCTGCCTGGAAATTGGCGGATCGAAGAACCAAGCCATCTTCATGCGCCTGCACGCCATGCTGCACTGAGCGGTTTCCCGACAGGGCGTTCGCGATCCGCGAACGCCCTTCACGGGTCGATGCGCCCCGTCTAGGGTGACGGCTCATGGCTGATCTCTTTGATAAATCCACTCTGCCCGCGGAACCCAAGGCCGACCAGCCGGATATTCGGCCATTGGCCGAGCGTCTGCGTCCGATCTCATTGTCGGAGGTCATCGGGCAGGATCACGTTCTGGGCCCCGACGCGCCGCTAGGCTCGATGTTGGCCCAAGGCACGCTGACTTCGGTGGTTCTCTGGGGGCCCCCGGGAGTCGGCAAGACGACCATCGCACGGCTTTTGGCCGACGCGACCTCGATGCGGTTCGTTCAAGTCAGCGCGATTTTTACCGGCGTGTCCGATCTGCGCGCCGTGTTCGAGGCCGCACGCCTTGCCGCAGAGAACCGGCGACGGACACTTCTGTTCGTCGACGAAATCCACCGGTTCAACAAGGCCCAGCAGGACGGTTTCCTGCCGCATATGGAAGACGGAACCATCGTGCTCGTTGGCGCGACCACGGAAAACCCGTCGTTCGAGTTGAACGCGGCATTGTTGTCCCGGGCGCAGGTGCTGGTTCTGAACCGGCTGGACGAAGTCGGGCTGGAGCGGCTGACGCAACGGGCCGAGCGTGCCCTTGGACACGCACTTCCCCTGAAAGCAGATGCGCGGGACGCCTTAATCGGGATGGCCGATGGCGACGGGCGTACTTTGCTGAACATGATCGAACAGATCGAGGGTTGGGATGCTCCGGGTAAACTCGGTCCCGAGGTTTTGGCCGAACGTTTGAACCGTCGCGCCGCAGTCTACGACAAGGCCGGTGATCAGCATTACAACTTGATATCGGCCCTCCACAAATCTGTCAGGGGGTCCGATCCTGACGCGGCGCTCTACTGGCTGTCGCGGATGTTGGGCGGGGGCGAGGACCCGCGTTACATCGCGCGGCGGGTGACCCGTATGGCGGTCGAGGACATTGGCCTTGCCGATCCCCAGGCCCAGGCCATTTGCCTGCAGGCTTGGGAAACCTACGAGCGTCTTGGGTCGCCCGAGGGCGAACTGGCGCTGGCGCAGGCCGTGATCTACCTCGCGCTCGCTCCGAAATCGAATGCTGGATACGTGGCTTACAAGGCGGCGCAGAAGGTTGCGAAGACCACCGGTTCGGCGCCGCCGCCGATGCATATTCTGAACGCGCCCACGTCTCTGATGAAAGAGCAAGGCTACGGCGATGGCTATGCCTACGACCATGACGCCGAAGACGGGTTCTCGGGTCAGAACTATTTTCCGGATGGACTGAAACGTGGCGCGTACTATCACCCGGTCGAGCGGGGCTTCGAACGCGAACTCAAGAAACGCCTCGACTTCTTCGTGGGTCTTCGGGCCAAGCGCGATGGTTGACAAGATCGGCTGGCCTTCCGATTTAGCGCCATGATCTGGACAACTATGCAGGTGGCGCTTGGGGGCGCGATCGGGGCGGCGCTACGCCACGTGGTGGGCGCTGTCATCGCCAGAGCGGGAGTAGGGGCGTTCCCTCTCGGAGTACTGACCGTGAACGTGATCGGTTCATTCTTGATGGGCGTCTTCATCTCCGCAGCTGCGCAACGCGGTCTCACTCCGTGGTCGCCCTTCGTCGCCACCGGAATCCTCGGCGGCTTCACGACGTTCTCGGCGTTCTCCCTTGAGACGGTCACGCTTTGGGAGCGTGGGGACCAAGCGCAGGCCGTCCTCTATATTGGTGTGTCTGTGGTGCTGTCCGTCGCGGCGCTTGTGCTGGGGACTTGGGCCGCCCGGACGGCGATGGCATGAGCGGTGTTCAGACCCTAACTGTCGGATCCGATGAAGGTGATCAGCGCCTCGATCGGTGGTTCCGGCGGCACTTTCCCCTCATCAGTCAGGGGCGGATCGAAAAACTCTGCCGAAAGGGCGAGATCCGAGTGGATGGCGGTCGCGTGCGCGCATCGACGCGTGTGGCGGTCGGACAGAAGGTCCGTGTGCCGCCGCTTGGGGAGGCTCCCCCACCTGCAATGGCACCGCGCCCGCGAGTTTCCGACGCTGATGCTGACATGATCCGGGCCGCAGTCATTTGGCGGGACGACCATCTCATCGTTCTGAACAAGCCGGCCGGATTGCCAAGCCAGGGCGGCAGCGGTCACTTGCGCCACGTGGACGGTCTTTCAGAGGCGTTGCGGTTCGGGGCCGAAGACAAGCCTCGACTTGTCCACCGGCTCGACAAGGACACGTCCGGAGTGCTGGTGCTGGCTCGGACCCGCAGCGCCGCGGCCGCCTTGGCAGATATTCTGCAAGATCGTGCGACACGGAAGATCTACTGGGCGGCGGTCGCCGGTGTGCCCAAGCCGCGAAAGGGCACGATCCGTTGGGGGCTGCGCAAGGCCGGTGGACATGGTCCTTCGGGACAGGGCGAGAAAATGGAAATTCTCCATCCCGATGACATTGATGGAACCACCGGCGCGAAGCGCGCGACAACTGACTACGCCGTGATTTCAGCACTTGGGACGCGCGCGGCTTGGGTCGCCCTTGTGCCGATCACAGGGCGCACCCATCAATTGCGCGCGCATATGGCGGCTTTGGGCAATCCGATCGCGGGCGATGGCAAGTACGGTGGATCGGGGCAGGAGAACCTTGGTGACGGATGGGGCGCCGGACTTGGCGGCGGGATCAGCCGCAAACTTCACCTGCATGCGCGCTCCATCGCTTTTACTCATCCGGTGACCGGCAGAGGGCTGCGGTTTCAGGCACCGCTTCCGGAGCATATGGCACGGACATGGGATCTCGTTGGGTGGGATGCAACCGACGCGCCGGACGATCCGTTTCTGGACGAGGAGTAGGGCATGAGCGACTGGGTCGCGAAGCGCTTTTGGAAAGAAGTGTCCGTCGCCGATGCTGACGGTGGCTACCTGGTTCGTCTTGATGCGCGGGAATTGCGCGCGCCCGGCAAGACGCGTCTTCTCCTGCCTTCGCGGGCCCTTGCCGAGCGCGTCGCCGACGAGTGGCGTGCGCAGGACGAGGTCATCCGAGCGGATGCAATGCCGATAACACGCATCGCAAACTCGGCGACCGAAAAGGTCCCGGGCGCGCGCTCGGCGGTTATTGAAAGCCTGACCGAATTCGGCACAACGGACCTTCTGTGCTACCGGGCCGAATCCCCCGCCGAACTTGTGGCGAGGCAAGGGGCAGCCTGGGATCCGTGGCTTGAATGGGTTGTGCAGGCGCACGGAGCGGCGCTTCGGACAACGGCGGGAATCATGCCGGTCGCTCAGGACCAGGCATCGATTGAGGCTCTTGCGCGGCCGGTGCGCGCGCTCACGAACTTCGAATTGGCCGCTTTTCATGATCTCGTCCATTTATCGGGTTCAGCCGTCCTCGCCCTTGCCGTCGAAGCCGGTGAATTGCATGCGCAAAGGGCGTGGGACCTGTCGCGGATTGATGACGAATGGCAGATCGAACAATGGGGTCTCGACCCAGAAGCCGAGGAAATGGCCCGAAAAAAGAACGCAGCGTTTCTTTTGGCTGAACAATTTTTGTCATTGGTACGAACAAAGCCGTAAGTCTTTGCAGACATAGACCGGTTACGCGAAGGGCGTTTTCCCGCCAGATGCATCTCCGACGAGCACATGCTGTGTTTTTTGGCGCCGCGCCTTGACCTCTTGCAACCTTGTCCACAGTATCCTGCGCGTCGGGGGCATACGTTCCTGCAATTGACATACCTGTTGCAACATGGGTGGGCTGAACCACCCGGAACAGCGGGTGGAACATCAGGATGAGGTAAACATGAAAAACACCGTATTTCTTGGCGCACTGACCGTGGCCGGCCTTGTGGCCGGAGCCGCGTCGGCTGCGACATTGGAAGACGTCAAGGCGCGCGGCTCGCTGAACTGTGGCGTGACGACCGGTCTGGTCGGTTTTGCGGCTCCGGACGCAAACGGCAACTGGGAAGGCTTCGATGTCGCCGTTTGCCGTGCCGTCGCAGCAGCCGTTCTCGGCGACCCGAGCGCGGTTGAGTTCGTGCCCACGACCGGCAAGACGCGCTTCACAGCACTTGCTTCGGGCGAAATCGACATGCTGGCCCGGAACACGACCTGGACCTTCTCGCGCGACGTCGACCTCAAGTTCGAATTTGTTGGCGTGAACTACTATGACGGTCAGGGCTTCATGGTTCCAAAAGAACTGGGCGTGACGTCGGCCAAGGATCTGGACGGCGCGACCGTCTGCATCCAAACCGGCACCACGACAGAGTTGAACCTGGCGGATTTCTTCCGCTCCAACAACATCAGCTACGAGCCGGTTCCGATCGAGACCAACGCAGAAGCTCAGCAGCAGTACCTTGCCGGTGCCTGTGACGTCTACACCACCGACGCTTCGGGCCTCGCTGCAACGCGTGCCTCGTTCGAGGATCCCTCGGCGCACGTCGTTCTGCCCGAAATCGTCTCCAAAGAGCCGCTCGGACCGCTTGTCCGTCACGGTGACAATGACTGGGGCGATATTGTTCGCTGGACGCTGAACGCGCTGATCACAGCCGAAGAACTCGGTGTCTCGTCGGCCAACGTGGAAGAGCTTTCGGGCGGCACGAACAACCCGGAAATCAACCGCCTGCTCGGCACCGAAGGCAACCTTGGCGAGATGCTCGGCCTCGAGGCCGACTGGGCCAAGACCGCTCTGATGGCGGTCGGCAACTACGGTGAGATCTTCGAGACCAACATTGGTGAGAACACTCCAATCGGTCTGGCTCGCGGTCTCAACGCACAGTGGACCGATGGTGGCCTGATCTACTCGCCGCCGTTCCGGTAAGATACGAACAAGAAGAGGGCGCGGTCATTCCGCGCCCTCTTCGCATTCAAACGCACCCCCGGCGCGAAAAAAGCGTGCGAAGACACGTCAGGAAGGAAACCGGGGCAACGGGGATATGTCCATGTCGACGCTAGCCGACCCGCCGAGCGAGTCGTTTCGCCTATCCATGCTGTTGAACGACACGCGGTATCGATCGCTGACGTTCCAGTTCATTGCGCTCATGCTGCTTGTGGCGGCCATCGCCTATCTGGGATCCAACCTGGTCAGTAACCTAAGGGCCGCGGGTCTGAACATTTCGTTCGACTTCCTGCGGGACCCGGCCGGATACGACATTAACCAGCGCCCAATCGAGTATACCAGTCAGTCGACCCATCTTCGCGCGTCGATCGTTGGCATCCTGAACACGCTGATCGTGGCCTTCTTGGCCTGCATAACTGCCACGCTCTTCGGGGTGCTCGCTGGTGTTCTACGACTGTCGAACAACTGGATCATCGCGCGGCTCATGTCAGTTTATGTCGAAGCGTTCCGCAACGTGCCGGTTCTGATCTGGATCATCATTATCTTCTCCATCATGACGGTCAGTCTGCCCGGACCACGCGAATTCCGGGGCGAGAACCCGACCGCGTCGATGGCCTTTTTCGAGAGCGTCGCGTTCACGAACCGCGGTGTCTTCATACCCGGTCCGAATTTTACCAACCCGTTGTTTGCGTCAGCTGGTTTGAATTGGCTTCTTGTTCTTGCCGTGCTTGTGGCGTCTTGGTTCGGCGCGCGTATGCTCGCGAAGTGGGCGACGGACCGGCACGAGGCGACGGGTATTCGACCCACGACGTGGTACTACTCGCTGGCGATCTGGGTCGTTCCGGTCGCGGCATTGCTGTCGCTTATGGGTCTGACCTGGGAGTATCCGGAACTTCGCGGCTTTAACTTCCAAGGCGGCATCCAGATCCGCGGATCTCTGATCGCACTGTGGTTCGCGCTGGCAATCTATACCGGGGCCTTCATCGCCGAGAATGTCCGCGCCGGTATTCAGGCCATCCCTAAAGGTCAGACCGAGGCCGCAGCGTCGCTTGGTCTGCGCCCCAACCGGATCATGAGCCTTGTCGTACTTCCGCAGGCGCTTCGGGTGATCATCCCACCGCTGATCTCGCAATATCTGAACATCACCAAGAACTCGTCGCTCGCCATTGCCGTGGGGTACATGGACGTGACCGGCACGCTGGGCGGCATCACGCTGAACCAAACGGGCCGCGCGATCGAGGCGATCCTGCTCTTGATGCTGTTCTATCTGGTCATCAGTCTCAGCATTTCTGCGGTGATGAACGTCTACAATAATGCCGTGAAGCTGAAGGAGCGCTGATTATGTCTGACACGCCTGCGCAATCCGTCGCCTTCGTACGGGAAACTCAGATCCCGCCTTCACCGCCACCGGCGAGTGAAAGCGGCGCTTTGAAATGGGCACGGGACAATCTTTTCTCGACCCCTCTGAACGGCATCATGACCATTGTGGCGCTGTTCCTGATCTGGCGCCTTTTGGACTTTGCGGTTCCTTGGATCGCAAATGGAGTCTGGAACTCTGATAGTCTCGCGGGATGCCGCGAAGCGCTGGACGGGGCGGTGGGAGCCTGCTTCTCGGTGCTCACCGAACGATGGAATCAGCTGCTCTTTGGGTTCAAGTACCCCTCCGAGTTGTATTGGCGCCCTTCGCTTGCGTTCATCCTGTTGTTTGTCGCTGCGGCGCCGGTTCTTTTTTCGATGCTGCCGCGCAGGCTTCTCTACTTTACCGGAATCTACCCGTTCTTGGCCTACTGGCTGATCTGGGGGGGGACCATCCTAATCCCGATCGTGGCTCTTCTTGGCTTCGTGGTCGGGTATTTCGTCTTCCGGAGCCTTGAAGCGAAAAGCTTTGCGGGTGCCATGGGCGGTGCCGTGGTGGGTGCCATCGCCACGTGGTGGATCGGCGGTTTCGTCAGCGAAGCCGCCGCTTCGGTTCTCGCGTTTGAGCCGGTCGCATCGCGCGATCTCGGTGGCTTCATGCTCAACATGATCCTCGGAACGGTCTGTGTCTCTTTGTCACTGCCGTTGGGCATCGTGCTTGCACTTGGTCGGCAATCGGACCTTCCGATTATCAAGTTCATCTGCGTGATCTTCATCGAGTTTGTGCGGGGCGTGCCGCTTATCACGCTTCTCTTCGTGGCGAACGTGGTGCTTGCGTACTTCCTTCCGCCGGGCACCAACTTCGACCTGATCCTGCGTGTCATCATCATGATCACCATGTTCTCGGCGGCCTATATCGCCGAGGTGATCCGAGGGGGGCTCGCTGCGTTGCCGCGCGGCCAGTACGAGGCCGCCGACAGTCTGGGGCTCGACTATCCCCAGGCCATGCGGTTGATCATCCTGCCGCAGGCGCTGAAGATCTCAATCCCGGGCATCGTGAACGTTGCCGTTGGGCTCTTCAAAGACACCACACTCGTCTCGGTCATTTCCATGTTTGACCTCGTCGGCATGATCCGGGGCCCGATCCTGGCTTCGACGGAATGGAACGGCGTCTACTGGGAGCTCTTCAGCTTCGCCGCGCTCCTGTTCTTCGTCGTCTGCTATGGCATCTCGCAATACTCACAATGGTTGGAGCGGCAGCTTCAGACCGATCATAGATAAGGGGGACTGACCCATGGCAATGACCGAAGAGGCCATCGAACCCGCTGCACTGACCGTCTCGGACGAAGTGGCGGTCGAGATCCGCAACATGAACAAGTGGTACGGGTCTTTCCACGTGCTTCGCGACATCGACCTGACGGTGTATCGCGGCGAGCGCATCGTAATCTGCGGACCGTCGGGGTCGGGGAAGTCGACGCTTATCCGCTGCATCAATGCGCTGGAAGAGCATCAAAAGGGCTCGATCACCGTCGATGGCACTTTGCTGTCCTCGGACATCAAGAACATCGACACGATCCGCTCTGAAGTCGGGATGGTGTTCCAGCACTTCAACCTGTTCCCGCATCTCACGATCCTCGAGAACTGCACCCTTGCGCCCATGTGGGTCCGGAAGATCCCGAAAAAGGAAGCCGAAGAAACGGCGATGCATTTCCTTGAGAAGGTGAAGATCCCCGAGCAGGCCGGGAAGTATCCCGGTCAGTTGTCGGGTGGTCAGCAGCAGCGGGTGGCGATTGCCCGGTCACTTTGCATGCGGCCGCGGATCATGCTCTTTGACGAGCCGACTTCGGCGCTGGACCCCGAGATGATATCGGAGGTTCTCGACACCATGATCGAGCTCGCAGAAGAGGGCATGACGATGCTGTGCGTGACCCACGAGATGGGTTTTGCGCGGAAGGTCGCGAACCGGGTCATCTTTATGGATGCAGGACAAATCGTCGAACAGAACGAGCCGGAGGAGTTCTTCCAGAACCCCAAGAGCGATCGGACAAAGCTGTTCCTCAGCCAGATCCTCGGTCACTGATCTCAGATCAACTCTCGGGGCACGACGAAATCAATCGCGTGCCCCGTTTCCCAGGTTACTTCGGACCAATCGGCCACCCCAAAGCGGACCGCCAGGGTAGCGCCCGTCGGGTAGTCCCCGAATTTTTCGTGGGACGGCGGCGCCTTAACAATGCGCCGCGAAAACGCTGCGAATCCGGGATTGTGGCCGATAATCATCGTCACCGTCTGATTGCACCGGCGAACAACACCCAGAATGGTTTCGGCCCCGGCTTCGTATAAGGCAGGCTCACTGCGCATGGGCACGCCGGGAAACTGGCCGGCCATCAATCCCCAAGTATCCACCGTGCGCCGCGCGCCCGAAACCACAACATCACCTGGAACGTATCCTCGGCCCCGAAGCCACTGTCCAACTGCGACGGCCGATTTCCGACCGCGCCCATTTAGCGGCCGGTCGAAGTCGTCCAGTGACGCGTCGCCCCAACTCGACTTGGTATGGCGCATTATCAGCAGCGTGAGGGTCATCGGTGGAACCGCGTCATGTGATAGGCCGATTGTGCCGCGGAACGACCGTAGCTTTGACTGATCGGGCACGCGCGCCGTGCGGCACATCCTTGGTCCAGGCAATCTATGCCCGGCGGTGTATTGAGAAAGGCGTGGCACGCGGCGGTGTTGTAGCCGGTGTCTGTCAGTGCGCCCACGGGACAGGCCGAACGGCAGGGCTGGCTTGCGCAGGTCTCGCAGGGGCGCGGACCCACGGGTGGCAGGTCGATCTGCTCGGGCAGCGCCAGTGCGCCGCGATAAGATACCATCAGACCGGCCGTGTCGTGCACCAGAAGCGCTACAGGAGATGACCAGGCACGCCCTGTCCGGATGGCCCAATGGATGAAGGGATGCCACGGCGGGCCGCCAAACGGGTAGACAGCCAGTGCACCGACCGCGTTGGCGAGGGACCCGATCACCCTTCGTGACCATGCATCGACGGGATCGTTGCTTGCCCCCCATTCGGGAGACGCGGTTAGGGCCGGCCAAAACCCCGGTTCGTGGGGACCAAGAAGCAGAAGCGTACCGGTGCCATCCGGTGCCGCGTCCTCTGAGACGGGATGAAAGCCCCCGAAGATGTCCAGATGCTGACGCCGCGCCATGTTCTGAAGCTCGGCGTAGGGGGTCATCGCGGTGGCCGGATCAACGAGCCTGCACCATGATCGGTAAAGAGCTCCAAAAGGCAGGCATTGGGTGCGCGACCATCGAGGATCACAGCAGCCCGAACCCCATCCGCAATGGCCGCCAGAGCGGTCTCGGTCTTCGGGATCATACCGCCAGCGATAACTCCGGCCTCGGTAAGATCACGAATCTCGTCAGGCGTCAGCTCCGTCAGGACATCGCCCTCGTCATTCTTGACACCAGCCACGTCGGTCAGAAGCAACAGCCGATCAGCCTTCAGGCTGGCTGCGATTGCGCCCGCTGCGGTGTCACCATTCACGTTATAGGTTTCCCCGTTCCGGCCGGCCCCGATTGGCGCAATAACCGGTATGATTTCGGCCGCGTGCAGTGACCGGAGAAAAGCCGGGTTGAAGTTCACCGGTTGTCCGACAAACCCGAGCGCAGGGTCCGCGGGATCGCAGACCATCAGATTGGCATCCTTTCCCGACAAGCCGACGGCGCGCCCGCCCGCCAGAGTTATGGCCTGAACAATCGACTTGTTCACCTTGCCGGAGAGGACCATCTCGACCACTTCCACGGTGGCTGCATCGGTGACGCGCTTGCCGCGGACGAATTCCGACGGGATTGCCAAACGCTCGAGCATCTCGTTGATCTGTGGGCCACCCCCATGAACGACAACAGGATTGACGCCGACCTGCTGCATCAGCGTAACGTCGCGGGCAAAACTCTGAAGGCCGTCGTCCGATCCCATGGCATGACCGCCTAGCTTGATGACGACGGTCGCGCCGTCATAGCGCTGCAGATACGGCAGCGCCTGATTCAGCGTTCGCGCAGCAGCGATCCAGTCGCGGTTCATCGCGTCTTGTGTCTTCATTTCACCCTAGGCCACCCTAACGATCTAGCCGTTGAGAAGTGCGCACTCAAGTGATCCCCGCGATGGCAGCGCGCAAATCGTCGAGGCCATCGCCCGTTTCGGATGACGTGACGATCAGTTCGGGGTAGGCTGCGGGATGCCCGGCCAACACGCCGCGAACCTGGTCCAATACCTTGTCGAGCGCGCCAGTCTTAAGCTTGTCGATTTTGGTCAGGACGACTTGGAACGGAACTGCGGAACTGTCCAATAGCCGCAGGATCTCTCCATCTACCGGTTTGATACCGTGACGGGCGTCAATCAATACAAAGGCGCGGCGCAATGTTGCTCGGCCGCCGAGATATGCCTTGAGCAGCGCTTGCCAGCGTTCGACCACCGGGATGGGCGCCTTGGCAAAGCCATACCCCGGAAGATCGACAAGATAATGCGTTTCACCCAAGGTGAAGAAGTTGATCTCTTGCGTCCGCCCGGGTGTGTTCGATGTCCGGGCCAGTGCCCGGCGTCGGGTGACGGCGTTGATCAGGCTGGATTTGCCCACATTCGATCGCCCGGCAAAACAGACCTCGACCCGGTCCGCGGGGGGCAGACCGTCCATACCCACCACGCCTTTCAAAAAATTCGTTGGATGGCGAAAGAGATGCGCACCGGCATCGATGGCAGGCCTGTCCGGGTCGGAGACCGGGAACGGAAGGTTCATATCAGGTCCAATTCATCGCCAGCCCGCACGCGACCGCCCTGCGAAACGCGCGCGTAAACGCCGAAGTCCCGGTGGCCCCACCCGTCTTCCAGCGCGCGCAAGACGTTTGCGTCGCGGCGGCCTGTCAGTGGGTTGGCATCCGGGGCCCGGCACCGGTCGGTCGGGCGGGTAACCTCAAGCGTCGCGCCGCCTAGCCGGATGGACCGCCCTATCAGATCGAACTCACCCCAGGGACCGAGACCATCCACAACGAGGTTGCCGCGAAAGCGGCCGATATCGAGATCCTGCCCGAGTTTGTCGGACAGCGCGCGCAGGCTTGCCAGATTGAGGATCGCCACCTCGGCTTCGCCGTTGTCGGCCATCCCCTTGGCAGGAGCGCGCACAAGACGCGCCGGCGCTGGACGATCCGAGTCCCAGAGTGGAGAGATCCATGCCTTTAGTTTTTCGCCATCGCGCTCCGGATCGATCGTCGTCGGATCGGCATCCGGATGCGTCAACGTAATGTGGCCGTTCGCTTCTGTACGTGCGTGGATTTGCGCCAGCCTGGGACCGCTGGCCACGACCAAGAAATTCCGCCGGGGTTGCCATTCTTCGGTATCCGGGGCGTTAGCATGCAGAACAGCCCAGGCCCTGTCTCCGGGCAAGGGCGCATCGGCCATGAGGGTCACCTCGGGCAATTCTTCCCGGCCTATCCCCTTGATGGGATGTCGCCAAATCGATGCAAGAGCCGCGCCCATCGAGTTTGCGTCACTTCTTGGCCGGTGGGTCGGCCTTCTTGTTGCGTTTGAAGGTCGAAAGAATATTGCCGAAGACATCGGGCGTGTACCCTTGGCTTCGCATGATCAGGTATTGCTGGGCGAAGGTAATTACGTTGTTTGCGATCCAGTACACGATCAAACCGCTGGCAAACGACCCCAACATGAACATGAAGATCCAGGGCAACCACGCAAAGATCATCGCCTGCGTGGGGTCGGTCGGTGCCGGGTTCAGCTTTTGCTGCAGCCACATCGACACGCCGAGGCAAAGCGGCAGGATCCCGATAAAGATCAGCGCCATGATGGAATTGGGCTCGGGCCCAGCCCAGGGGAGCAGGCCCCAAAGGTTGAAGAGCGACGATGGGTCGGGCGCAGATAGATCGCGGATCCAACCGAACCAGGGTTCATGGCGAAGTTCGATTGTGACGAAGATCACTTTGTAGAGCGAAAAGAAGATCGGGATCTGCACCAGAATCGGAAGACACCCCGCGGCCGGGTTCACCTTCTCTTTCTTGTAGAGCGCCATCATCTCGGTCTGCAGTTTCTGACGATCGTCCCCCGCGCGTTCCTTGAGCTTCTCCATCTCCGGCTGAAGCTCCTTCATCTTCGCCATAGACGAATAGGACTTGTAGGCGAGAGGGAACAAGATCGCCTTGATCACGAAGGTGAGCGCGATGATCGCCCAGCCCATATTGCCAATCAGGATGTTCAGTTCGTGCAGAAGCCAGAAGATCGGCTTGGTGAAGAAAAAGAACCAGCCCCAGTCGATGGAGTCGAGGAACCGGTAGATGCCGTCGCCCTCGGCGCCCGCCAGGCCGACCCCATAGGCGAAGGACGTGCCAAGGCCGCTGGTGTCAAACCCAGCTTCATAATTGCGGATGGTTTCCCATTCCTTTGCACCGGCAAAGAACTGAGACGTCACCGAGACGGTGGCCCCCGGAGCGACATCGCGCGCAGCCTGAAGGGTTGTCGCGCGATATATATCCCGCCCGGCGTCGTACTGGAGGGCCGAGTCGAACCGTGCATCGGCAGGCGGGATCAGGGTCGTCATCCAGAAATGATCGGTGAATCCCAGCCAGCCGTTCGACTGTACTTCGACCACGTCCGCTTGCGCCCCCCAGCGGGGATCCGAATCCATGTCGCGGAGGTTGCCGTAGTCGATCTCGTTCATTTCCTCGCCGGTCTGGCGGATGGCCCCCTCGTGCAGGATGAAGAAGCCGCGCAGATCGGCGGGCTCGCCGTGGCGCGCGATGACACCGTAGGGAGCGACGCGAACCGGAGCAGTGCCGCTATTGGTCACCGATTGGGTGATCTTGAACATGAACCGGTCATCGACCGAGATCGTGCGGCGAAATGCAAGACCGGCCGGGCTATCCCATCCGATGACAACATCATTTCCGGGCGACAGATCGCCAGCTTCGACGACCTGCCATATCGTGTCCGCCGTAGGAACATCATCGAGAGTGAGCGTGCCGCCCTGGGCCCAGCCGAAGACCGCATAGTATGCGGACTCGGTTCCTTCCGGTGTCAAGAGCGTAACGATGTCGGCGTCGTCGTCGAGGCTTTCCCGGTAGGTCCTGAGGCGCAGGTCGTCGATCCGGCCCCCCCGCAACGAAAGCGAGCCTTCCAGAAGGGGCGTTTCGATTGTGATCCGCGGGGCCTCTGCCTCCGCCCTGGCCTCGGGCAGCGGCGTGGCCGTCGGCGCTGCGCCCGGAAGCGCTGCCGGAGCCCCGGCACCCGGCACCGTGGCTGCGGCCTCGTCAGCAGGAGGTTGCTGGAGCGCGGGGTCTTCCGGCGGGAAGAGCACGAACCAAACAAGAATGACGAGGAAACTGAGTGCCGTCGCCAGGATCAGGTTCTTGTTCTGATCGTCCATATTGGGGCCACCACCCTGTCGCATTGTTCTGGATCAGAGGTGGTTCAACAGGCCATCACGCGCAAGGTCAAGTCGTTTCGAAACTACGGCGGCGCGCGCCACACAATTATGGCCTTGCTTTGCAGACCCTTTGAGCAGCCCGGCGCGGGCTCACCCGTCGTTGGCGTGGTGCGTACTGGCGGGCGGCGCATCGGCAGATGCAAGGCTCACCATGTTCCGACGAGCCCAGTCGGCGACCTTGTCCATGGGCATCGGCTCGGCGATCCCGAACCCTTGGACCCCGGTCACGCCGAGTTCGACGAGCGTCGTGCGGTCTTCCACCGTCTCGACGCCCTCGGCAAGTGTTGTCAGCCCAAGCCGTTCAGCCAAAGTCACAATGGCGGCGACCATGCCCTGCTGCTCCTCGTCATGCGCAATGCCGGCCACGAAAGTCCTGTCGATCTTGATGCGGTCCACATCCAGTCCGCGGATATGGGCGAGCGACGTGCTGCCGGTCCCGAAATCGTCCAGGTCGATCCTGCATCCCAGTTTCGAGAGGGCCGCGAGATTCCTCTGTATAAGATCCTTGCCACTGGCCGCAAAGACGGTTTCCAGAACTTCGACGGTGATCCGTTCCGGCATTAGTTCGAACCGGTCCAGTTCCCATTGGATCCGATCGGCCAGCCGCGGGTTTCGAAGGACTTCGGCGGAGAAGTTCACGCCCGCATTCGGGACCCAGACCCCGTCCTCGTCCCATTTCTGCAGCGCGCCGAGTGTCTGGTAGAGCACGACCTCACTCAGTCGTTCGTCGTGCCCGCTGGTGGCGATGAGAGGTAGAAACCGGCTGGGAAGTAGAATGCCGTGGCGCGGATGGACCCATCGGGCAAGGGCCTCGACACCCAAGAGCGCGCCGCTTTTTGCATCCACCTGCGGTTGGAAATGAGGCCGGATGTCCCCATTGTCCAGGGCCTCGATCAGCTCGGCCGACAGTTCCGCGCTGACTTCGGCCCGCGCTTTGATCTCCGGCGCGAAGGCACGGATGGTGCGGGGCCCTTGGTCTTCGGCATCGTCCAGCGCCTGTTCTGCCGCCGTCAGAAGAGCGTCGCCATTGCGCCCCTTGGTCCGGTGGATCGAGCTGAAACCAATCGAGATCGAGACATAGACCCGTTTCTGGTTGATGCTGAACGGTTCTTCGAAACCCGTCTGAAGTCGCGCCGAAAGTTGGATCAGGCTTTCGAGATCGAGACGTGCCGTGGGCGCGAGCGCGGCTACGAAGCGTGGTCCGTCAAGCTGGGCGACCAGATCTCCATCTCGCAGCTCTTGCATGATGCGGTTTCCGACCGTCGGAAGCAGCCTTTCGGCGGCGGCTGCGCCAAGATCCTGAACGTGATGTGCATAGTCATCGATCGCAACGGCAAGGGCGCCGGTCCCGAGGCCAGTGGCCCGCCAGCGAGAGATGTTCCGATCCATTGCCAGAACCGCGACCTCCCGAGACGCGAAATGCAGTGCGCTCGCAGAACCACCCAGCCCCCCATTCATAGGGCGCGAAAACAGTCCGGCCATTGCGAAGACCACTGGCATAAGGATTGCGATCAGGACAAGCGCGCCTTCGCCTGCGACCCAATAACTCGACAGGGCCATCGCGGGCATAAACGCAAGAACATGGGGGCCCATCAGGGCCGTTCTTAACCTGCTTTGCAACCGTCCGAGCCGCATTCGCGCCGTCATGGCCGAAATCCCACCAGTTTCTGCAGTGGAGGGAGGTTTACGCGGGACCTGTGGCTCGGACGTTAACGCGGCTCGCCGAGGTCCGGCGCGTTTGCGTCGAATTGTTCAGGATTGCCCGTTTGGCGCGTGAGACCGGCAAAGTCGAACAGGTCAGGGTCCAGAAGGTGCGACGGTCGCGCTTGGGTAAGTGCGCGGAAGATGACCTGCTTGCGACCGGGAATTCGGGCCTCCCACCCGTCAATCAGGGCTTTGATCTGCTTGCGCTGCAACCCGTCCTGGCTGCCGCAAAGATCGCAGGGAATGATGGGGTAGCTCATCGCCTTTGCAAATCGCTCGCAATCAGCCTCGGCGACATGCGCCAGGGGGCGGTAGACAAATAGGTCGCCTTCTTCGTTGACAAGCTTCGGTGGCATCGTGGCAAGGCGCCCGCCATGAAAAAGGTTCATGAGAAAGGTCACCAGAATGTCGTCCTGGTGATGGCCGAGGACAATCGCCGAACACCCTTCCTCTCGGGCGATGCGGTAGAGATGCCCGCGGCGCAGCCGCGAACAAAGCGCGCAATACGTCCGGCCAGCGGGAACCTTATCGACGACAACGGAATACGTGTCCTGATACTCGATCCGATGCGGCACGCCCATACGTTCGAGAAATTCGGGCAGAACGGTCGCCGGAAAGCCCGGCTGGCCCTGATCGAGGTTGCAGGCCAAAAGGTCGACCGGAAGGAGACCGCGCCACTTGAGTTCGGTCAGGGCCGCCAGGAGGGTATAGCTGTCCTTGCCGCCGGACAAACAAACAAGCCAGCGTGCGCCGCGTTCGACCATACCATACTGCTCGATTGCCTCGCGGGTTTCCCGGATTATGCGTTTGCGCAGCTTCTTGAATTCCGTCGTGGACGGCGCGCCGTGGAACAGCCGGTGGATGTCATCGGTCTCGTCAAGCATGGGGGCGGCCTAGCGGAAGTGCGCGTGCCCGGCAAGTCGCGCATGCTTGCCCGGCGGGTCTGGGCTGCGCATACTTTCGTCATTTCAGAAAGGGACTTCCCATGAAGCTTCTCTTTTCGCCCCGTGACATCAATCCAAGCAACGGCAGCTTCTCGAAGGATCCGGGGTCCGAGACGCATTACATCGAAACCGACCGCGACAAAGGCGCAAAGGCCAATGACAGGCTGGCCTTCGACGACTGGGTTGCAAAGATCAGATCCTCGGCAGGGTCAGAGGACGTTTTGATCTGGGTCCATGGGTTCAACACCCGCCAGTCCCGCGCCATTGCCAGGCAGCGCACGATCACGTCCGGCTTGCAGGCGGCAGGATACCGCGGGGCCGTCATCGGCTTCGATTGGCCAAGCGAAGGGGGCGGGCCGTTCAGCTATCCATCGGACCTGAAAGACGCCGCCGAGGTCGCAGAGTTCCTGTCCTCTGACGGCATACTGCCCCTGCCCGCCGCCCTGCCGGGGCACCGGATCCACATTCTGGCCCATTCCATGGGCGCCTATCTCAGCCTTCTTAGTCTCGGCAAAGTGGCCAACGCGCGGGTTGACGAGATGCTGTTCGCGGCGGCGGATTATGATGCGGTGAAGATGGCGGCCGGAATACCGGCCGGGCAGGTCGTTGATGTCAAGACGGCGCGGCTGACCAATTATCTGAACACCAAGGATGCCGTGCTGAACCTGGCGACGGGTTCGGTCCAGGGTGGTGACGAACGCCTTGGCCGCGCGGGCCTGCCCACATCGCCGCCGGTCAAGGCGCAGGATCTTGATTGCACGCCTGTCTACGACGCCCATGTCGATCCGAAAGGGTTCCGGATTTCGCACACCTGGTATTCCCGCGAGATAAGGTTCTACCGCGATGCGGTGCGGGTGCTGGCGGGCGAGGCGGATGCGGGGATGCCCACGCGGGACACGGATCCGGTCACGGGCGCGAGGCGCCTCAAGCCCTAACGCTTGGGCGGTGGCACGTCGTCGACGCCCATGCCGCCCCAGGGGTGGCAGCGGGCGATGCGGCGGAGGGCGAGCCAGCCACCTTTGATGCCGCCATGGACGCGCAGCGCTTCGAGCGCATAGGCCGAGCAGGTGGGATCGTAGCGGCAGTTGTGCCCGACCCAGGGACTGAAGATTAGTCGGTATGCACGCACGGGTAGCGCGAGGATCCAAGCAAACGGTGTCACGACGTTGCCCCATGCAACCGGGCAAGGGCGCGCTTCAGATCGGCACGCAGCTGTGCGAAGGGCAGCGCCGCCGTTGTGCCTGCGCGCCCAACCAAGACATAGTCGGTCCCGGGCCGTCCCGCCTCGGACAGGACGTCCGCTGCGAGCGCGCGAAGCCGACGCTTCGCGCGGTTACGGGCAACTGCGTTGCCGACTTTCTTGGAGCATGTGTACCCGACGCGGATCTTGCCCGGTTCTCCTGCAACCATTTGCAGCACGAAACCCGGCATGGCCGCACGCACGCCGCGAGAAGCCCGCAGGAAGTCCGACCGACGAGTCAGTGTTTCGACCGCCGCAGAGGGTGTCCCTGCGGTGTGCGGCGTCAGATCAGGCGCTGAGACGCTTCCGGCCGCGGAGACGACGGGCATTCAGGATTTTCCGTCCGGCTTTGGTGGCCATGCGCGCACGAAACCCGTGGCGCCGCTTGCGGACGAGGTTCGAGGGTTGGAACGTGCGCTTCATCGACCAGGCTCTCCGTGGCTCGGCCGCAACGGGCCGAATGGGTTATGAACCGGGATTCGCGCCCGGCTCGCATCAGAACCGGCTGGATAGAGCCTTGGCCCGGGCAAGTCAACGCAGCCCAAAACAATTCCTGCAACATTCAGAGCGCGCGTTGGGTCACCGATTGTTACAGTCTCGGGTCAACGAAGGGCTTCAGGGCGGAAAGCCTTCACCCGAGATCAACGCCGCGTGAAGCGGCTTTCGCGAGCCAAAGCTATTCACACATTGCACCTCACGCACGATGGACATTTGCCAAGGGAACCGCGACATGACCGATGTGACCGAACCGCGCACCAATCCGGGGCTTCTCAAGCGCTTGCCGCTCATCGCGATCTTGGTGGTCGCGGTCATCGGTGCATTTACGCTGAGGGATTACCTGAGTTTCGAGGCATTGGCTCAAAACCGCGAGGCGTTAATCGGTTTTCGTGACGAGAATTATACGCTGACCGTTCTTGCCTTCATAGCGATCTACATTGTCATCGTGGCGTTTTCGCTGCCCGGTGCGACGATTGCGACGCTGACCGGTGGGTTTCTCTTCGCAACATTCCCCGGGGCGCTCTTCAACATCATTGGTGCGACGATCGGCGCGTCACTGATCTTTCTCGCTGCTCGCTGGGGCCTGGGCGAGAAACTGGCGGCAAAGATGGATTCTTCCGATGGGGCAGTGAAGAAGATCAAGACTGCGATCGACGACAATCAGTGGGAAGCACTCTTTCTGATCCGGCTCGTTCCCGCTGTGCCGTTCTTCGTGGCAAATCTCGTGCCTGCGCTCGTGGGTGTTCCGTTGGTCCGGTTTGTCATCACGACCTTCCTCGGTATCATTCCGGGCGCCGTCGTCTACACGAGTGTCGGAGCTGGATTGGGCGAAGTCTTCGCACGCGGCGAGACCCCAGATCTCGGCATCATCTTCGAACCGCATATTCTTCTTCCCATCCTCGGCCTTTGCGCGCTTGCAGCACTGCCGATCGTTCTCAAGGCCATTCGCGGCAAAAAGGTTTAGTGTAAATGGAACGGATCAAGACTGATGTCTGTGTGATCGGCGCGGGCTCTGGTGGGCTGTCCTTCGCTGCCGGAGCTGTGCAGATGGGCGCCGACGTTGTTCTTCTCGAAGGGCATCTGATGGGCGGCGATTGCCTGAACTTCGGCTGCGTTCCATCGAAGGCTTTGATCGCCGCTGGTAAGCAGGCCCATGCGATGCAGACGGGCGAGACGTATGGCGTGACACCTGTAATGCCTGAAGTCAGCTATGCCGGCGCCAAGGATCATGTCCGTCGAGTGATCGACACGATTGCTCCTGTCGACAGTCAGGAACGTTTTGAAGGCCTGGGTGTTCGGGTCATCCGTGAGTTTGGACGCTTTATCTCCGAGACCGAGGTTCAGGCCGGTAACCAAGTGATTGAAGCGCGGCGTTTTGTGATCGCTACGGGATCGTCGCCTCTCGTGCCGCCGATCCCGGGACTTGCCGATGTGCCGCATTTCACGAACGAGACGATTTTTGATCTCCGTGAGAAGCCCGATCACCTACTGATCGTGGGCGGAGGCCCTATCGGAATGGAAATGGCGCAGGCCCATATCCGTCTAGGCTCCAAAGTCACCGTGATCGAAGGTGCCAAAGCGCTTGGCAAGGACGATCCTGAACTGGCTGCAATCGTCCTCGAGAAGCTCCGGGCTGAGGGGGTGGTGATCGAGGAAGAAGCCCTTGTCGAGCGTGTGGAGGCCGGGACAGGTCCGGGTGAGGCCACGGATGTGATCACCGTGGTCACCAAGGACGAGCGCCGTTTTGCGGGATCGCATATCCTGATGGCCGTGGGTCGCAAAGCGAATGTTGACAGCCTCGACCTCGACAAGGCCGGCGTCAAATACGATCGTGCAGTCAGGGTCGACGACCGGCTGCGCACGTCGAACCGCCGGATCTATGCCGTGGGCGATGTTGCTGGGCGCGCTCAGTTCACCCACGTTGCGGGCTACCACGCGGGTGTTATCATACGCTCTATTCTTTTCGGTCTGCCCGCCAAGGTGCGAGACGATCACATCCCTTGGGCCACCTACACCGATCCGGAACTGGCCCAAGTTGGTTTGACGGAAGCTGAAGCGCGGAAGAAGCACCGGGCGCAACTCGAGGTCGCGCGGTTTGAGTACCATCACAACGACCGCGCCATAGCCGATGGGAAGACCACCGGTTTGATCAAGGTAATGGTGGTCAAAGGCCGGCCTGTCGGTGCCTCGATTGCGGGTCACATGGCCGGCGAGCTTATCAATCTCTGGTCGCTTGTTCTCGCCAACAAGTTGAAGATGTCCGCGGTCGCCAACATGGTCGCGCCCTATCCGACTTATGGCGAGATCAACAAGCGTGCGGCGGGGGCCTATTTCTCGCCCCGGCTCTTTGATAATCCTACGGTTAAGCGGGTGGTGGGCTTGGTTCAGCGCTGGATCCCTTAGGCCCGCGTCGATCCGAGCGAAGTGCAATGTTCCTAAAGTCCCTCTCTGGCCGGTTCCTGATCCTCACGATCCTCTTCGTGATGCTGGCTGAGGTCCTGATTTTTGTACCTTCGGTCGCGCGGTTTCGAGAAGACTATCTTCTGGCGCGGATCGAGAAGGCCCAGATCGCATCCCTCGTGCTAGAGGCCAATGACATGATCGATCAGGGGCTCGAGGAAGAGCTTCTGGAGAATGCGGGCGTCTACAACGTGGTCTTGCGCCGGGACGAAATGCGGCAGTTGATGCTGTCTTCAGAGATTCCCGCGCCCATCAGCCAGACGTTCGACTTGCGCGATGCCCCGGCGATGGAATTGATCATGGATGCCATCGCACGGCTTCTAGATCCGGAACCGCAGGTCATTCGCCTCATCGGCAATCCGGTGCGAGAGGCGGGTTTGTTGATCGAGGTCACGGTCGGCACGGAAACACTCCGGGCCGAGATGGTCGATTACGGCATTCGCATCCTCATCCTGTCCGCGGTGATTTCGGTCATCACCGCGGCTCTCTTGTTTTTTGCCGTCCGCAGCGTGTTGGTGAAACCCATCCGTGGGGTGGTCGACGCCATGAAGAGCTATGCGCGGGCGCCCGAGGACGCGCGGCGCATCATCCAGCCGCGTTCGGGTGTCACGGAATTGCGCGATGCCGAGAACGCACTTCAGGCCCTGCAGACCGATCTGACCACGGCGCTGCGCCAGAAGGACCGACTGGCTCAGCTCGGCGGCGCCGTGGCCAAGATCTCGCACGATCTGAGAAACATCCTGACCTCCGCCCAGCTTTTCGGAGACCGGATCGAGGTCAGCGAGGATCCTGCCGTCCGCCGTTTGGCACCCAAGTTGCTGAACTCTCTCTCTCGGGCCGTGAATCTGTGCGAAACGACGCTCGCGTTCGGCAAAGCGCAGGAACCTCCACCGATGCTTGGGCGGTTTCTTCTCTCGGGCCTCGTCGATGACGTCGTCGAAAGCGAACGTCTGGCGGTGCAGGACGACATGGTGACGTTCGAGGAAGACGTCCCCGTCGGTCTGGTTATTCGAGCCGACCAGGAACAGCTCTTTCGCGTGTTGGTCAATCTGGTCCGGAATGCACGGCAGGCGATTGTCGCGCACGGCGCGCACGGATCGATCCGCATTGCCGCGACTGAAACGGATCAGGACTGGAAGATCGCGGTCACCGACACGGGGCCTGGCCTGCCAGCCAAGGCGCGCGAGCACCTGTTCACACCGTTTCAGGGTGGCACCCGCAAGGAAGGCACGGGCCTTGGTCTTGCCATCGCGGCCGAACTGATACGCGGCCATGGCGGCACGCTCTTGCTTGACCGGACGGACGAGACGGGGACAGCCTTTACCGTGACCCTGCCCAAAGAAATCGGTGCCTTCGACGCAGCCGCCGAATAGCATCCTGCGCAGGGAGACCCGGGAAATCGCCCTTGCATCGCCGGGGGTGGGCCTGTATCTCCCGTTTGCTCGCGCGCTGGTAGCTCAGTTGGATAGAGTACTTGACTACGAATCAAGGGGTCGGGGGTTCGAATCCTCCCCAGCGCGCCACATTTATTTTTTAACGTTTTGATTTTAAAGGGCTTTGCTCCGATAAGATCGGATGAGGTCGATCAAAAAAGCACCGAACTGCAGCTCGTTTACAGGTTAAATTGAGAGGCCGCCGATGGCTCTTGGAGACCACGTTGAGCGGAAGCGAAGACTCGTCCCACCCTTGCTGGCGGCATTAACGCTCGCACTTCGATGAGGGTGATTTTCGATCCTGAACATATTTCGGCAGGACGCCGTGACTTGGACATCTAGAGTGTGTGACGAATGGTGCTGAAGCATTTTCTCGGCTTTTGAAGCTGCCGGTCGCTTGGCATGAATCAACCTGCACATCCGAACGATTGATTGGCTCAAGCGCGGAAAGGGTGAAGGTCCGTTCTGTACTTGGGTCAGATTTCCTGATCCGCACCACCCCTTCGATGCGCCGTAGCCTTGGTCGCGACCGCATGCTTTGACGACGGACACGCCGAACCACTTCACACCCAACATGGTGGGTCCTTGCGGCTGCTGATCGAAACGGACGAGGCCACTCGCGACTTCGATTCAAGCGACTGGGAGCTATTGCCGACCCGTGCAGGAGTTGGCCTGAGCCTTAGGACCGTGGGGACGAAGACGCGCAGTTTGACGGTAGACCGGCAATCTGGAGCAGGTGAGTTGTACGATATGATTGCTGATCCTTGGGAAACCACTAACCTTCAACATCGCCCCGAGTACGCGGGTCTGAGAGGGATATTGCTATGCCACATCGAAACGCACCCCGACGACGCGGTCCGTGTTCGAACGCAAGTCGGGATGTCCTAAGGCCATGACAGATTCGGTAGCGATCCTTGGCGTGAAGGGTGGTCCGGCTATTCGGCCCGGCTCAAACATGCCGACATCGATTTTGCTCCAGCTGGCCGGCAAGATAATCTTGGTGGATGCCGGTTTAGGGGTCTCAAGAGCGGTTTGCGATCAGGGCATCGCATTGCCAGAAATCGATGAGATTTTCGTAACGCATCTTCACTCGGACCATTACCTGGAACTGGGTCCCTTGATCCATACAGCCTGGGTATCGGGGCGGAGTGCGCCTTTGGTCGTCCATGGTCCGACAAGGCTTGCCAATTATTGGAGCGCATTCCTGCAATCCATGGCAGACGACATCAGCCTGCGCATTGAAGACGAAGGGCGGGTCGACTTGGCCGAATTGGTTTCCTGTCAGACGCTTCAGGATGGTCAAACCATCCGGCTGGATGACGTGACGGTCCATGTGATGCGCAATGAACATCCCCCAATTGAAGACACCTTTGCATTGCGTTTTGAGTGGGGCGAACGGGTCGTTGTTTTGTCGGGTGACACGGCTTTCATGCCAGAGATGATAGAATTCGCCCGGGACGCTGACCTCTTGGTCCATGAAGCAATGCTGGTGGACGGTGTGGACGTGGTCATGGGGCGGCAAACCAACGGCGATGAACGCCTGAAACACCACATCCTGAGAAGTCACACAGCGGCGGAAAACGTTGGTCGCATTGCCTCCGAGGCAAACGTCAAACAACTCGCGCTGAATCACTTTGTCCCGGATGGTTTCCCGGAGTTTACCGACGAACACTGGGAGACCGCCGTCCGAAAGACGTGGAGCGGGCCGCTCGTCCTCGGACGAGACGGGTCAAGATTGGTCATCACTTAGCTACCGTCGTCGCGGTTGCTCTAACTCGGACAATCATCGACATGGGTTTTGGCGTTGCGGCGCGCCCGGCACCGCCAAAGTGACGTTCTCCCAGACCCGGGTGAGATGAGGTCGCATAAGTCAGACGGCACCCAAGCCTCAGTTGGAGAACCGTGCCCGAACCTCTTCTATATCGAGTTGCTGTTCGGTCAGTCCGTCAGGTTCCCATTCGCTTCGCTCGGCCTCAAAGAAGTCGCCGCCATAAACGTGGATCGCGCCGGTCAGTTTCGGAATCGGGTTCGTGACTGAATGAATGATATCGGCGCCCATGGGGCAGACATCTCCGGTTGAAAGCGCTCGTGCTCCGGCGGCTTCGATGAGGCCGTCGGGATGATCTTTGACACGACGCCAGAAGATATTGTCCTCCCGGCCTCCGTAGATTCCGATGACTGCCCACATTTCGTGGTTATGGGGCGGTATCGTTGTCGAGGGCTTCCACGCGAGGTTCACGATCGTGAGTGTCGCGGATTGGTAGATCGGCTTGATCCCCGGTTCGGTCGGTTCCCCAAGTGCATCAAGTACGGCTGCCGGGTTGGACATGGCACGGCGCACGACCTCTGCCGTCGACTTGTGCGTGGGATCTTTCGCAACCGCGTCCCGGCAATCGGAAACGAACGTGTCGATGTCGAACATGATGGATCTCCCCCAAGGCCATCTCGGCATGAACTTTCGGACGGGTCCCCTCGGGGCCCGAGGCTCTCATTGACTTCAATTCGTACAACGCCACATTCCCGCTGTCTCTAGTCAACAACGACCCTGACCTAGTTGGCTTCGACGCGTCGTTGGGGGATCGAAGGTCGACACCCTCGCTCGCTTGGGCAAACCCGTCACGGCGCGCGGTCCTGCGGGACCGGTTCCAACCCGGCGTTTCATGCCTGTCTGCGGCCGTTTGCCATTGACCCCGTTGTCACATTCGGTTCAGTTCATCGTTGATGGTTTTCCAAGGCCCGAGGCCGAGGAGATGAAAAGGGAACACGGTGCGGCCGGCCATAGTGCCCCAAATCCGTGACTGCCCCCGCAACTGTGAGCGGTGAGCCGCCCCGATGTGAGCCACTGGACCCAAAGGTCCGGGAAGGTTCGGGGAAGCCCAGACCCGCGAGTCAGGAGACCTGCCATCACCGGTGCAAACCCTGCGCCGGCGTTGAAACTCTATTCAGGCGGGGTGCCTGGTCAGGAGCAAAGATGGCAAAGCGGCGTATTCCGCGATCCCTTGGTTCTGTTCGGTCTGCCTCTCCCGATGGCGGAGGGGCCGATGGACCACCGAATAACAATCTGCACATCCTGCCGGCACACGGACAGGGAATGCCGGCCCGGATTTGAGCTGATCCAGCGGCTTCGGCACGCCATAGCGATGGCTGGCGACGTCATCCCTGAGGACTTTGAGATCTCGGGCGTGGCCTGCATGGCCGGGTGCGACCGCCCTTGCACCGTTGCCTATCACGGGACCCGCAAGGCGACCTATTTGTTTGGCGACATCGACCCCGAAACCGATATCGACGACCTTGTGGACTTTGCCCGTCAGTACGCCTTTCTCCACGACGGATGGTCATCGTCTGTGGATCGGCCAGGCAAGCTTCGCAAGTCCGCCTTGGCCCGCGTCCCGGCGGCCCTGCTGGTCATGGAAGACACAAAGGAACGGGTGTCTTGACCGCTGCGCGCCTTTCGGTTCGCGACCTGTCATGGTCCATTGGTCGAGGCGGAGCCACGATCCTGCACCGAACCAGCTTTGAACTCGACGCCGGGCGCGTTCTGGGCATCGTCGGGCCGAACGGAGCGGGCAAGACGACGCTATTGCGCTTGCTTTATCGGTATCACCGGCCCAGCACGGGCGCCGTCGCGGTAGACGGAGCCGATATCTGGACACTGTCGGCCCGCGACGCGGCGCGGTGGATCGCAGCTGTCCTGCAGGAACAGCCGAGTGACTTTGCTCTGACTGTGGGCGAGATCGTTGGCCTTGGCCGCACGCCACACCGACGTGGCGTTGCCGGATCTCTCGGAGCTCGGGACAAGGACGTCATCGAGGCCGCACTTTCCCGACTGGACCTGTATGGGCTGTCAGGCCGTAACCTAGCGACACTGTCTGGGGGTGAACGCCAGCGGGTGATGGTCGCGCGGGCGCTTGCGCAAGAGCCGCGCGTTTTGATCCTCGACGAGCCCACCAACCACCTCGACATTCGACATCAGCTTGAGGTTCTCGACCTGATCCGAACCCTTCCGCTCACGATCGTCACGTCCCTTCACGATCTGAACCTCGCTGCCGGCGTCTGCGATGACGTGCTTCTGCTGAAGGACGGGCATCCCATCGGTTTTGGGCACCCGGCGTCCGTTCTGTCTGAGACGGCCGTCTCCGGCGCGTTTCAGGTCCACGCGCGGCGCGAACGACTTGCCCCAAGTAATGCCGACCACCTCACGTTTCATCTTCAGCCAAAGGAACTCCAGTTTTGAAGACATCATTTATTGCAATCCTTGCCCTTGTCCTTTCGACCGGTTTCGCGGCGGCCGAGATCACGGTTCAAAGCTGCGATCGCAATGTGACCTTCGACGGACCGCCCCAACGCGCGATCTCGAACGATGTGAACCTGACCGAGATGATGCTGGTGCTGGGTTTGGCCGACCGGATGGTGGGTTACACCGGTATCTCCGGTTGGAAGACGCTGGACGAAGAAATGCGGGCGGGCGTCGAAGCATTGCCCGAACTCTCGGCCAAGTATCCGTCGAAAGAGGTGCTCGTCGGTGCCGACGCCGACTTTTTCTTCGCTGGCTGGAATTACGGTATGAAAGTCGGTGGCGAGGTCACCCCCGAGACTTTGGCACCGTTCGGTATCAAGGTTTACGAACTGACCGAGAGCTGCACCCACATCATGGACAAGGGCAAGGCGAGCATCGAGGACATGTATGCGGACCTGTTGAACTTGGGTCGCATCTTCGATGTCGAGGAGCGCGCAGCAAATCTGGTTGACGGGTACCGCGCAGAGCTTGCCGCTTTTGCGGATCGGTTGGAGACGGGCGTTCCGCCTCGTGTATTCGTCTACGACAGCGGCGAGGACGCACCGTTCACCGCCGGTCGCTACGCAATGCCGACGGCCCTTATCGAGGCCGCGGGCGGCACCAACATAATGAGTGACTTCGAAAAGAGCTGGGCCACCGTCACTTGGGAAGAAGTCGTCGCGCGCAATCCAGAGGTCGTGGTGATCGTCAACTATGGCGAGGTGACCGCGGAAGAAAAGCGCGCCTTCATGATGGCGAACCCGGCCTTTGCCGATCTCGACGCCGTCAAGAACGACCGCTTCGTGACGCTCGAATATGTCGAGGCCACCCCGGGGCCGCGGAACATCGAGGCCATCAAGACACTGGCCGCAGCGTTCTGGGTAGATTGATCCCGTGAGCACCAATAGCTTGCCCCGCCGCATGGTCGCCCCTCCGGCGCTTGCTCTGGCGGGGCTGGCGGTGTTGCTGGTCTCGCTGTCATTTGCGATCTCCGTGGGTGCGGTCGCGGTGCCTTTCGGAACTGTTTGGGGCGTTCTGTTGAACAAGGCGGTGCCCGGCGCCGTCGAGCAGACCTGGACGCAGGGGCGCGAGGCCATCGTTTGGGAGATCCGGTTCCCCCGCGCCCTTCTCGCCATGATGGTGGGTGCCGGGCTCGCCATGGTCGGTGCCAGCCTGCAGGCGGTCACACGGAATCCTTTGGCCGACCCTCACCTCTTGGGGATATCGTCAGGAGGCGCATTCGGAGCCATTCTGGCCTTGTTGCACACGGGCCTTTTCCTTGGGCTTCTGACGGTTCCTCTTCTTGCTTTTCTTGGGGCGCTTGGGGCGACGGCCGTTGTTCTTGCGGTCTCGCGATTTGCGGACGCGACCAGCGCCGACCGTTTGGTACTTGCCGGCGTCGCCGTGTCCTTTGTGATTATGGCGGGGGCAAATGTCCTGATCTTTCTCGGCGATCCGCGCGCCACGCATACGGTCGTCTTCTGGATGCTGGGCGGGCTTGGACTCGCGCAGTGGACCCAGCTTGCCTATCCGCTTGTGCTCCTCTGCCTATGTGGCGCGTGGCTTCTGTCGCGGGCCAGTGCTCTGAACGCCATGACCATTGGGGACGAAACCGCCTCGACCCTTGGCATTCCGGTCGCCCGGTTCCGGTTGGCCGTGTTCGTGGCAGGCGCGCTGATCACCGGGGTCATGGTGGCATTCTCCGGTATCATCGGGTTCGTGGGGCTTATGGTGCCCCATATTGCTCGGATGCTGGTTGGCGGCGACTACATGCGTGTGTTGCCGGCAGCGGCCCTTATAGGGGCCATTCTCCTGCTTTGGGCAGATATTGCCGCCAGGACTGTCATGGCCCCCGAAGACATGCCGATCGGCATCGTGACCGGTTTGGTTGGCGGAGTGTTCTTCGTCTGGCTCCTCGGGCGCTGGAAACAAACGAGTTAGGGGCGCGGCCGATCCGCGCGCCCCTTCGGCCCCGCCGAGGCAAGGGCTGTGGTTTGCCTATTCCCGGACTGGGAACTGAAAGTTCACGGGGTGCGAAAAGATCATGGCGGACCGATTGGCGTTCCCATTCTCGAACAGCTCCCGCGCGAGATCCGCGACCAGATGCGGATCCTCGGCGTGGATGAAGTGGTTCGTGTTCACGATCGCGACGCGGGCGTCGGGCAGAACCTCGGCGGATCGGTAGTACTCCTCGGGCTTTTGCCCCGGATCACGATCCCCCTGAACGATGAGAACCGGCATCGTCATCTTCGGAATGACGTTTTCCATCCGGAAATCAAGCTCAATGTCAAAACTCGTGCCTTGGAACGTGCGGGCCGAAGCCTCGGCGGTGCCTTCGAAACCAAACTCCCAGTCCAGACGGTTCAGGAAGGTTTCGGGAAAAACGACCGAGCCGTAGTTGCTGTTGTAAGAGGCGCTCGCCAAGTTCTCCTGCATCTGAAACTCGGCGGTGGCCATTTGGGCGTGAGGTGGCCGGGGAAGCCCATGCGGTTGATCAAAGGATTGCTGCATGCGCAGGAAGGCCTTGATACGCGGGCTCATTCCATCGATCGCGATCAGGTTCTCGCTGACTATGGTGCCGCGATCGTGGCTGATCAGGTTGAAGTCATCTACACCAATCACGTCGAGAAGCGTCATAAGGCTTGCCGCCGCGCCCGCATAGCTGACGTCGATTTCAGGGCCTTTGTCCGATTGCCCGTAACCAAGGACGTCCACGGCGATCACGTAGTAGTCATCGGCAAGCAGGGACATGACCTCGCTGAAGGACCACCACGTGTCAGGCCATCCGTGAACCATCAACACGACATCATCGGCAGGGTCTCCGGCGGTCACGAAGTGCCAGACCGGGCCGTCGGCCTCGACGAACCAATGCGTTCCGAAGACCGCATTTCCAAGATGCTCGATTTCGCCATGCTGACTCACGAACAAGCTTTGAGGTGTGGCCGCAGGATACCGGTCCGCGTCCTCCGAGATCCGTGCAAGCGGATAAGGCTCGTACGAGAACTCGGTCCAAGTGGACTGCTCGACCGCGGATTCCGCAACGGCGAGCGAGAACGGAAAGAGCGCCAGAAGCGCCGCGCAGGTCAGGCGGTAAGAGGCGATCGGGAATAGAGGAGTGACAGTGTTCATCAGGCAATCTCCGGCATGTCGGCAAATTGGGAATGTCTCTCAGATGGGAGCAATTCACTGCACGCTCGGTTTGCGCAGTAAATGCGCGTTTTTGATGCTGACCTTGCGCGAATTCGTAATTACGCGTGGGTTGACTCGTTGTTCGGCGCAGACGGATATTTGGCATTCAAAGCACGCCGGAACGTCTGTTCCACAATAGGTATTCGTAGTTTGGAAAAGTGGTCAGAGCTTCGCACTGCACTTCACGTGGCGCAGCTGGGAACGGTTAGTGCAGCGGCAACGGTTCTGGGGCTGCACCGTGCGACGGTGAACCGCCATATCGACGCATTGGAAAAAGAACTCGGCGCTAAGATCTTCCTGCGCCACTCAAGGGGTTACAGCCTGACAGAGATCGGAGAAGATGTTCTCCGTGTGGCACTGACCACCAAGAACCTTACCGACGATCTCCTAGGCCGGGTGCAGGGCAAAAAGGAATCTATTGAAGGCGAGATCCGGCTTACGCTGCTAGCACCCTTTGTCGGGTTGATGCTTGGCCCGATCGACGCGTTCAAAACAGAACATCCCAACTGCCTTGTCGCCATCGACACGACCGAAGACATGGTTCGTCTCGAATATGGTGAGGCCCATATCGCAATCCGCGCGGACAAAAAGCCCGAGAACCCGGACTATGTGGTGCAAAGTCTCGGGACCGTGCCGCTGAACCTTTATGCTCACAATACATATCGCGAGCGGTTTGGCCTGCCGAGCGGGCCCGGTGATTTAACCGGGCATAGGTTTATTGCGCCACATGCCGAGGATCGGCGCTTGCCGTTCTGGCCCTGGATCGAGGAAAACGTGCGTCCCGAAATGATCGTGATGTCATCGCGCGATATTTGGCTGAATGTCGAGGCGATCAGCCGTGGTTTGGGTATGGGTTTCCTTGGCGATCATGAGGCTGTGTCCCGCAAGAACCTGCACCCCGTCCTGGCACCTGACGACGCCTGGTCCGTGGATCTTTGGCTAACCACACATGTCGACCTGCACCGAAGCGACAAGGTGCAGGCCATGTTGAAGTGCATCAAAGCAGAGTTTGGCCGGCCCTGATCAAAAGCTCATCGGGTCGATCGGATCGGTGCCACCGCGCAACTCCTCCGGGTCAGAAACGCCGTCGCCATCAGAGTCGGCCTTGTAGGGGAAGGTTCTGGCCTGTGCTTCCAACTCGTTCGACAACCCGTCGCCGTCAATGTCGGAGTCCGCGCTGTCCGCAATCCCGTCGCGATCTGTATCTTCCCAACGCTCTGGGTCATTCGGGAAGCCGTCGAAGGCATCTTCCACGCCATCGCCGTCCGCATCCACCGCGAGCGGCACGGTCTTCCCAACCCATTCCGAGGCAAAGTCGACCTCGCCGCCCGACATCACGATAGACATAATCGTTGGCTCGACCTCGGACATGAACAGACGGCGCTGTTCCTGTGGCAGGCCGAGATGTCCCCCCGGGCGCCAGCCCATAGCGGGCAGGGCGCGCAGGGCCCACGCCATGCTGGTCCGGTCCGTTACGGTGACATTGCCTTGTTGGCCAGCGGCCAGTCGTCCGCCTGCAATCAACACCATCATGAGTTCCTGAATTTCGCGGTCGGCGTAGTGGCGGCGCAGTTCCTCGATATGCGCGGCCGTGGTCCGGGTCGGAAGCGGGCCCGCGTCGCGTGCAAGCCGCAGGGCTGCCATCTCTGCCGGAGTGAACCGATCGGATCTCTCGATGTCGAAAAGGTGGTAAATATCATTCATGGCTTCGTTGCTTACGGTGCCGTCCGGTGCCTCGCCCTCGAGAAACTCATAAAGCCAACGTGTGCCATGGACCTGACAATGCACGCATCCGGAAGACAGCTGGTAGACTACGAAGACCTGCCACAGGAACTTCATCGGCAGGGCTCGGTCGCCGGCTGCGAAATAATCTTCGATGCGCGACGTGCCCATGGCCGTCTGGCGGGTCCATTCCGTGTCGAAGTTGATCCGGTCACTGAAGGGATACTCTGAGGCCGCCTGGGCGGGCGCCGCGAAGTAGGCCACGTCATAGGCGGCCACATCGAAAGGGGGCGTTGCAGGATCGGGCAGGTTCTGGTCCGCTATCCCAGGTTCTGCCCAACGCTCATGATCCACGGGATAGAAATCTATTGGGTCCTCAACCCCGTCCTGATCTCCGTCCATGATGACGCGCGATATTGCGTAGCCGGTAACTGTGTTGAGCCAATCTGTCTCGAAACCGGCGGATGGCGCTGAGAGGTCAACGCGATCCCAGTTCGCGAGGATTTCCTGTCGTGCTGTCTCCATAAGATCGCCGGCGAACAGCGCTGCTCGTTGCTCAGCTTCGCTGCTGCTGACGTTCTTGCCTGCGGACCAACCGGCACGCGCAAGGTTTTCGTTCGCCCAGTCCAGTGTCTGCTGATCCGTCGGGATCGGCAGTATGTTGTCATGAAGGGCATTCGCGGCATTGAACGAGATCATCTCGATCAATTCGGCAATCTGGCGATCCACGAAGTGCGTGCGCAGCATTGCGTGGGAGTCCGACGTGACGCGCCCCGGCAAGGTGGCGAGCTGGTCTACGAACGTGAAGGCGGCTCTCAACCGCGGATCCTCGATCGTTTCGATGTATCCCGGTTGCCATATGGCGAGGATGTCCTCGATTGGCACACCCAGATGGGACAGTTGGAACGCACTGCGCGCCTGATGATGCACGCTACCCGCCTGGATCATCTGGTAAAGCGTCAACTTCCACTTGGTTTCGGCATCGAACATCCCGTCGGCGTGGACCATCATGTCCCCGATCATCGAGCCTTCGGTGAAGTATCTCAGATTGCTGATGTCGATGAGGTGACGATCGTAGTATGGCATGGCCGCATCGGCTGGCGGAACCTCCTGCGCCTCGGATGCGGCGGCCAGCAAAAGGGGCGCGACCAGCAGGGCTGCAATGCGTTTGGTCATGGACGTCTCCCAACAGGCCGGCGTGCGAAATTGGTCGCCGACCTTTGGGATCGACGTTTGCAAACCGGGCAAAACCTAAGCTTGTCGAAACACTGCGATAGCTGAGCGGGAGCTGTGAAGGTATTCGGTCGCGCATCTGGTGCGCATCCAGGACAGTTGTTTGACACGCGCCGGCACCGCAGAGTTTGATTGAGTTAAGGGCCGTAAAGTCCCTTCCAGCGCGTCCAGAGATGAGGAGACCGCGATGACGCTTTCCCGAATGACTTTTTCAGTTTTTACGCTTGCACTGACGACTGTCGCCGCCCATTCCGAAACGCCGCAAAGCTTTGGTGTTCTGGAGTTTGGGCTGGAGGACACGCTCTTTGTTGCGGATTCCTCCACCGGAACAATCCAGGCTTACGATCTTCCCAACGAGGGTACGCCGCCGGCCGAAGATACGGCCTTCAACATTCTTGATATCGATGCCTTGGTGGCCGAAGCGCTTGGCGCAGACGGGCGCATTATCTACAGCGATCTGGCAGTGCATCCTGTAACGCGCGAAGCCTATGTCTCGCTGAGCACGAGGGTTGCAGGAGAGGAGGTCAGCGCGATCGTTGCCATCAGCCCAGAGGGTGGCGTTACGAAGGTCGACCTTGCCGCCATTCCGTCGACCAGCGTCACACTTGAGAGCACTGCTGACACCTCTGTGACGTTCTGGAGAGACATTCCGGCAGCCACGTTGAGTGTGACAGACCTGGACTACGTAAATGGCGAGTTGTTCGTCTCGGGCATTTCGACCGGCGAGTTTGCATCCACCTTGCGGCGCGTCTCTTATCCGTTTGATGGGTCAGAGGTGTCGAGCAGCATCGAGATCTACCATGCCGCGCACAATCAGAACGAGACGCGCGCACCCATTCGGGCGATGTCGGTTGTCGATCTTGACGGGGCGCCGACCGTTGTCGCCGCCTACACCTGCACGCCGCTTGTCACGATCCCTGTTTCCGGACTTGAAGACGGTGCCCATGTCATCGGCAACACGATTGCCGAGCTCGGGTACGGAAACACGCCTCTGGACGTGATCGCCTTCTCCGCAGCGAATATGGAAGGTAATGTTGAAAGCTATGTGCTTGTCGTCAACCGCGAGATGGACGCGGACTTGATCGCTCTCGACGCGCTTGTCGAGGCGGCCAACGCACCGGGCCTGTCCGAACCGGTTCCCTATTTGGGCGCAACTGCAGGTGTGCAAACCACACCTCTGCCGCTTTCGGGTGTCGTGCATGTGGCAGATCAGGACAACCAGTTCCTTCTGGCCATGCGCCGAGACCTCGACACGGGCGCAATGGAATTGGTGTCCTTCCGCAAAGGGTCGTTCTTCCGCCTGAGCGACTTCATCAGCGAATACAATTTCCCGGATTACGCCTATGCAGAGGAAGCTCAGGGGATCCGCATGTTCCAGAACATGCTGAAGGCGGACGAAGGCTATCCCGGGCAGATCCGCCAGTGATAGCACGGGCGCTTGTCCTATCGCTCGCGGTTCTGGGAACCGCGAGCGTGTCGCATGCGGCCTGCAACCCGGATTCGCCGAACGCCGTCGACATCTATCCGACTGCGTCGGAACTACCCGAGAATATCCTTAGGTTCTACGTGTACTTTCCGCGCCCCATGGCCGCGACCGCCGGCTTGGATGATGTCCGGCTGCTTGATGCAAAGGGCTTTCCGGTCAACGGCGTCTTCTTACCCAACCGCGACAATCTTTGGTCCCCCGACCGGCAGAGGCTGACGCTTCTCTTGGACCCTGGGCGTGTTAAGACCGGGCTTTCGGCGCACGAAGCCATGGGCCGGGCATTGGTCGTCGGTCAAAGCTACACGCTTGAGGTATCCGGCGAAATTCTTGACGCCTCAGATTGCGCTTTGGGGACGGATCGCCAGCACAGTTTCTCGGTGATCGCTGCAGATCTAAGCGCGCCGAACCCAGCCGATTGGTCCCTGACCACGCCGCGTGCAGAGACCACGGAGCCTGTTATCGTCGATCTGGCAACAGCGCATGATCACCTGTCTTTGGCATACCGATTGCGTGTCGTGGACGCGGCATCCAACATTGTGCCGGGGTCCATCGCGCTCGGTCCCGACGAGACAAGTTGGCTTTTCTCGCCGCGCACTCCTTGGCGGGCCGCAAGCTACGCATTGCTGGTGGACGAGCGCCTTGAAGATCTGGCGGGCAATCGACCGGGCCGGCTTTTCGATCAGCCCGCGTCTGTCGCAGTTACGGCATGGGATAGCCGCAGGGTGTTCACACCGGGCAGCGCCAGGGATTAGAGTTCCAAATCCTTGAGGCAGGTCAGCATTGCCTGCACCTTTTCACTCCTGTGCAGGTCGACATGTGTGACCAGCCAGATTCGGACCGTCCATTCATCCAAAGATGGTCCAATCTGGTGAAGGTTGTCGCAGTGCTCTGCGTCCGAGACGGGCAGGAAACCAATCCCGAGACCGCGCTCAACGGCGTCCTCCAAGATGACAGGGTTGCCAGTCCGAAAGACGACACTGTTCTCCGGCACGGCCTTCGCCAGCCATGACTCAAACGGAGCATTGGAGTTCCGTCTTGGATTTCCGACGAATTCGTGTCCCTTCAAGTCGTCGAGCCCACTCGGCATGCCCCTAGCCTCAACATACTTGCTGCTGGCAAAAAGCGCGAACTGTATCACGTGAAATGGCTGCACAACGTAGTCGTCATTGCTGGGTTCGGCGCCAACACGAAGCGCGATATGGGCCTCGGCCAGTTCAAGCTTCAGCAGGGCCGTATTCGACAAGAGCGAAACCTGTGAATTCGGGTGTTTGCTGCGGAATTCGTGAATGGCCGGCATGATGATCTTCGAAATCGGGAACATTGTAGTGACTATGATTTCGCCCGCTGGGTCCGATTGCAGCACCCGAACACGTCCTGCAAAGTCATCGAGGATGTCATGGGCGCGGCTGGCGACGTTCAAGAAATCCCGGCCTGCCTCGGTGAGGTGGTACCCGCGCCGATGTCGGATGAAGAGTCGCGCGCCAAGTTCTTCTTCCAGAACATCGATGTGGCGATTCACGGTTGCGCGGTGCACGCCCAACGCTTCGGCGGCCTTGCTCACGGTTCCATACTTGGCCACAAAGTAAGCGGTATGCGTCTCTGTCCACGTGCTCATAGCGCTTTGAACCTAGTCACGGACTTCCAAAGGAATCCATGGCTATCCTTGGTGTCACGTAAGGCAATATTGCGCATGGCATGCGCGTTTGCGACACATAGAGGCGATGTTGATGGTCCGGAAGCAGGACGCGGCCGGCGCGGTTAGACTGCAGCTTTGACCGTCAGGAAGCCGCCGGATTGGCGGGACCAGAGTCGCGCATAAACCCCGTTTTGGGCAAGCAAAGCATCGTGCGGACCATCCTCGACGATCCGACCATCCTTCATGACGACGATCCGGTCCATCTCGGCGATCGTCGACAAACGGTGCGCGATGGCGATCACCGTCTTCCCCGCCATCACGACCCTGAGCGCATTCTGAATTTCGGCTTCGACCTCGCTGTCGAGCGCGCTTGTCGCTTCGTCGAGAACCAGCACTGGGGCGTCCTTCAATATCGCTCGTGCCAGAGCGATACGTTGGCGCTGGCCGCCGGACAGTTTGACGCCGCGCTCGCCAAGATAGGCTTGATATCCTTCGCGGCCGCGAAAGTCCCTGAGCCCGGATATGAAGTCATGGGCTGATGCCCGGCGCGCGGCGGCGTGCACCTCGTCCTCGCTCGCCTCGGGGCGCCCATAGCGAATGTTCTCAAAGGCCGAACGGTTGAACATCGCTGTTTCCTGCCGGACAACGGCGATTTGGCGACGGAGTGCCGTTTGGGTCAGCTCTCGAATGTCGATGCCGTCCAAGAGAATGCGACCCTTTTCGACATCATAGAGCCGCAGCAAAAGCGATGTGACCGTCGACTTGCCGGCTCCCGAGGCTCCGACCAGTGCAACCTTCTGGCCGGGGGGGATGTCGAGCGTGAAGTCAGTCAGCGCGGCCACCTCGCCGCCATAGGCGAAATCCAGACCCTCGAAACGTACCGCGCCCTTGGCGGTCAGATGATCGCGGGCCCGGGGTCGATCGGCAATATCGTGCGGCGGTGCGAGCGTTTTGACGCCGTCTTCGACCTCGCCGATATTGGCGAAGATCTGAACAGCAGCCATCGACAACCGGTTGGTGACCTGGCTGATCCGGGTCGAGACCATGGCGGTCAACGCGATGTCGCCCGGCGAGACCAGTCCCTGCGACCACAAGTAGAGGGCCGACGAGATTGACAGGAAGGGCAGGAGGTTCCCGATCGTCATCAGGAAAAACCGGAACTGAGCCGAGGTGATCCCGAATTCGATGGCGCGCTGCCGGTAGGTCCCCATCGACTGCAAGGCCGCCTGGTCCTCGTACTCGTCATGAGCAAATAGCTTGACCGTGGTGATGTTGGTGTAGGTATCGACAATCTGGCCGGCGACGTTGGTGCGGGCATGTGCTCGAGCGGCGGACCGGGCCTGGATACGCGGAACGACGGACCGCATGAAGAAGATCCATGCGACGAACCAGACGACGAAAACCAGCAGCAGCCGCGCGTCGATGAGGGCCAAAAGGAACAGGGCCCCGATGAACATCGCTATGATGTAGACCACGATATCGGTCACCTCGACCACGATGTCCGAGAGCGCCCGCGCGGTTTGGATGGCCTTCTGGCTCAGCCGTCCGGCAAAGTCGTTCTCGAAGAAACGAAGCGACTGACCCAGCGTGAACCGGTTGATGCGGGATAGAACCAAGGGAAAAAGGTTCGGTCCCAGAAGGATGTTTGCCACGGCGCTACTGGCCGCGAATATCACCGGCCGTGCGAGCATGAAGAACAAAAATGCGACCACGAAGAGCGGCCACAGCGCACCGGGATCGCCCTCACCAATCTCCAGCGCGGTGTCGATGGCCCACCCGGTGAAGGCGGCTGCGGCCAGTTCAGAGAAGCCAAGCAAGGCATTGGTCACCACACCCACCGAGACGGCTTTCTCGCTTCCCGCAAGCGACCAGCGGAAAAAGCTCCAGAGGCGTTGTGGTGGTGGACCATCCGCGGGTTGAAATGCATCGATTAGCGCGAGAAAACGGTCGAGTCCTGTCATGGCCTACCCAATGCTCCGGCAGCGTTCGTTGGGAGCGGGTGGCTTCGGGCCGACCCTGCATCCTGTTCTAGCGCCCTCTGCAATACAAAGCAGTGACAGCGCCAGCCCCCTGTCCGGGATGCGCGCGCTGCGCGCAAACGCTCGATCCACCGGGGCGTGTCCTGTGTGCTTGCCGTTTTCTATCAGCTGCGTCCGTGGGACAATTGGTGCATCTTGCGGTGGCGTTCCGTTGGTTGACTATATTTGGTGGTTGCGCCGGGTTGGGACTTGCAGGCCAACGATCCTCGCTGTGACCGTCTTGACGCCCTGCCGCAGCACTTCCGTTACTTTCCTGTCTCCAAATGTTCATGGTCGCGACGTTGCACAGCAACAAAGGCAGCAGAAGCTTGCGCGAACAAAAAGGGAGACTAAACAATGCTTCGTCACTTGATGACGGCGTTCGCGCTTGTATTTGCGCTGACCGCCTTCGCGCCAACAACCCACGCGCAGGATGATGCGCGTCCCGACCTGGTTGTCGCGGTGAACAACTTGCCCGGCAGCCTCGAGAGCATCGAGGAAATGGGCAACGTCGCTGTCCGTATCACCTATTCGATGTTCGATAGCCTCATTCGTCGTGACTTCCTTGCCGACGGCTCGGGTCAGGCGTCAGAGCTTGTCCCCGGTCTGGCCGAGAGCTGGACGCGGATCGATGAACGCACGCTGGAACTGAAGTTGCGCGAAGGCGTCCTGTTCCATGACGGGTCGGAGCTGACCGCAGACGACGTCGTATTCTCGATGACGTCCACGCGCGGACAGGGCCACAACCCGGTTGTCGGGTCGGCCAAGCGGTATATGGACACGATCAGCCACGTTATACCCCTCGACAAGTACACCGTTCAGGTGGTGTCGAAGGAACCCGACGTGTTGCTTGAACAGCGTCTTGCCGGCTACGCCTTCTGGATTGTCAACGCCAAGAACTATCTGACCGTGGGCAAGGATGCCTTCGCGCGCAATCCGGTCGGCACGGGCCCCTACAAGATGGATGAGTGGGTTGACGGTGAGTTCATCCGCCTTGTGGCCCATGATGACTACTTCGATGGCAAGCCGACGGCAAAGTCGGTGACATTCACTGAGGTTCCAGAAATGTCGGCGCGGATCGCTGGTCTTGTCTCCGGCGAATACGACATCTCGGTCAACATCTCACCGGACCAGATTCCGACGGTCGAGAGCTATGAAGACCTCAAGGTCGAACAGATCGTGCTCGACAACACGCATATGCTGGTCTTCTGGACCGTTGGTCCGCTTGAGGACAAGCGGGTCCGTCAGGCGTTGTCGATGTCCATCGATCGGGATCTTCTTCGTGAAGCTCTCTGGGCCGACAAGAACTACACGCCGAACGGTCACCAGCTGCCCTCCTACGTCATGTACATGGAGGACTATCCGGGCTTTGAGTATAACCCGGAAAAGGCAAAAGCTCTGCTCGAAGAGGCTGGGTATGACGGCGAGGAAATCGTCTACCGCTTTCCGCTGAACTACTACCTGCTCAGCACCGAAGCGGCGCAGGCCATGCAGCAGATGTGGAAGCAGGCCGGTCTGAACGTAAAGCTTGAGCCCGTCGAAAACTGGGACCAGGTGCGTGACGTCAACGGTTCGGGTCACATCCGCCCGTGGTCGAATACGCACCGTATGCCCGATCCGTTGGGCTCGTTCGTGCCGCAGTGGGGCAAGCTTTCAGGTATCCAGAACAACAGCCGTCTCGAAGATCGCAAATGGGAAGCTCCGGCAGCCTTCAACGACGCGCAGGACGTCATCCTGACCTCGACCGACTGGGACGAGCGCCAGAGCGCCTATCGCGACGCGCTTGACATCTGGATGGACGAAGCTCCGGGCACGATGCTCTACAACCCGCTCGAGACTTACGCGATGCGCAAGGACATCACCTGGAAGCCCTACGGCCTCTACTACATGGATCTTCGGCCCTACAATCTGCAGTTCGCAGAATAGGCCGACCCTGAGCTAAGCCAGCGCCCCGAACGCCGAACGCGTTCGGGGCGCTGGCCGCACCCAGATCCACGTCATGCTGTTGTCCGTTCACGACCTTGCCGTCACCATCGACCGCCGTCATGCGACGCCGGTTCATCCGGTGCGTGGCGTGTCGTTTTCCGTCGAACCCGGACAAACTCTTGCCGTGGTGGGTGAAAGCGGCTGCGGCAAGTCGATGACCTGTCTGGCCATCAGCGGGCTATTGCCCGCACGGGGACGGATATCGGGCGGGCGCGTCGAGGTGCAGGGTCAGGATCTCGTGAGCCTCGATCCGAAGGAGGCCAGCGCGCTGCGGCGCAGCTCCCTTGCGAGTGTTTTTCAGGATGCGACCGGCGGTCTGAACCCTGTGCGAACAATCGGTTGGCAGATTGCCGAGGCGGTGCGACTGCGCGTGGGCGCAACTCGGGCCGACGCGGCGAAGGAGGCCGTGCGGCTTTTGGGCCTGGTCGGCCTTCCGGACCCCGAACGCCGCGCCCGCGAATATCCGCATCAGTTCTCAGGCGGCATGAACCAGCGAGCCATGATCGCGCTCGCAGTGGCCGGAAACCCCAAACTCCTCATCGCGGACGAAGCGACCACCGCGCTTGACGTGACACTTCAGGCCCAGATCCTCGACCTGATAGGTGACCTCCGCGACAGCCTCGGCATGGGTGTCGTGTTCGTGACCCATGACTTGGGACTCGTTGCGCAATACTCGGAACATGTCGCGGTGATGTATGCCGGTCGGGTGGTCGAAGCGGCCGATACTCTGACCTTGTTCTCGGCGCCGAGACATCCCTACACACGCGCGCTCCTCAGGTCGCTTCCAAGCGCGGCCAACGCATCCGAGCGGCTGTTAACAATCGAAGGGATTGTTCCTCCGATCGATGCTTTGCCCGCCGGGTGTGCCTTCGCTCCGCGCTGCGCCGATGCCACCGAAATCTGCGGCCGCGTGGATCCCGATTTCGAAGATGGCACCGCATGTCACCATACACTCACGCGTCAGACCCAGCCACGATTGGAGGACGCGCTGTGATGTACCTGTTGCGCCATGCCTCGGCGGTGTTTGTACCCAGTGCGGATGGCAGCAAGGGACAATCGCCGGACGCCCCGCTTAGTCCCGAAGGTCTTCAGCAGTCCGATGCGCTGGTGGCGCCCCTGATGGACCTTGGCATCACCCACATCCATTCAAGTCCCTATGCCCGGGCAATTGCGACAGTTGCACCATTTGCGAAGGCGTCCGGGCTGAATGTTGTCGAGGACAATCAGCTTCGCGAACGCAGCCGCGGGCAGGGTCCCGACGAGAGTTATCTTGGCGAGGTCGAGCGCCTTCACATGGATCCGGCGGCCAGTCCGTGGGGTGGAGAAAGCGGGGCCGACGTCGCAGAGCGCGGTATGGCGGGCATCGAAGCCGCGCGGTTGGCAGGACCCGTGCCACTGGTGTCGAGCCACGGTCAGTTTCTGAGTGTTGTCCTCGGTCGCTTGGGGAACGAATGTGGCTACGACGGTTGGAAAAGCATGCCGAACCCCGGGTTGTACGCGGTCGATGATGCGGGTTGGTGGCACGTGCCATTGGGTATCGAGGCCCGAACATGAGCCTTGTGGCAACAGACTTGGCGCGCAGCTTTGCGTATGGCCGCAAAGGCCTGTTTCGTCGACAGGCCACGTTCTTTGCGGTCGATGGTGTCTCGCTCACCATCGAAGCAGGAAAGACCCACGGAATTGTCGGCGAGAGCGGCTGCGGCAAGTCAACTCTGGCCAAGCTGCTCTTGGGGTTGATCGCTTTGGATCGCGGCATGGTTGCCTTGAATGGGGAGCAGATTTCTGACGTGTCCGAAGCGCGCTGGCGGGCTCTGCGCCAGCGTGTCCAGCTTGTCTATCAGGACGCTGCAGGCGCGCTTGATCCGCGGCTTCCAGTGCGTGCCCAAGTGGAAGAGCCGCTCGCGATTCACGGTCTTCCGCTGGCTGACGCAGAGGAAGCGCTTGAAGCAGTAGGTCTGAGTGGCCGACTGGCCGATCGCTATCCACACGAGATGTCAGGCGGCCAGCTTCAACGCGTGGTGATTGCCCGTGCACTGGCGCTTAAGCCGGATGTCCTGGTGCTGGACGAGCCCGTTTCCGCTCTTGATGTGTCGATCCAAGCTCAGATCGTGAACCTTTTGCTGGACCTCCAAAGGGACAGAGGGCTGACATACCTGTTCGTCAGCCACGACCTGAGCGTCGTGCATCACATCTCGGATCGGATCTCGGTGATGTATCTTGGGCAGATTGTCGAGGAAGCGTCGCGCGACGCATTGTTTTCGAACCCGCTACATCCTTATACCAAGGCGCTTATGGCGGCTGTCCCGGATCCCGATCCTCGCAAGCCGCGTACGGCGGCCCCGAAGGTGGGCGATCCTCCAAACCCGGCCTTTCCACCGTCCGGATGCCGCTACCATCCAAGGTGCCCGATGGCAGAAGACCGGTGCCGCACAACGCCGCCGGAACTGCGCGATATGGGCGGGCGCCGGGTGGCTTGTCATCTGGCCGAGGTGGCCTGATGCGCTGGGCGGCAATCAAGATCGCGCGTGCGGGGATCACGATGTGGCTGGTCGTCACGTTTGTCTTCTTCGTTCTCAGGATCTCTGGCGATCCCACCTACATGCTACTGCCCGACGATATCGACGAGGCGACGCGAGATTTCTACCGCCGCCTCTGGGGCCTCGATAAGCCGCTGATGACCCAGTACTGGAGCTACCTGAAAGCCCTGTCGCAAGGGGATTTCGGGATATCGTTCCGTAACAATCTTGATGCGTTTGACCTCGTGATGGAGCGGGTGCCCAAGACGCTCCTACTTACAACAACGGCCCTCGCCATCTCGCTTGCCATCGGTATTCCGCTTGGCATCCTCGCGGCGCTCTACCGCGACAGCTGGCTCGACCGGGGCGTCATGGCCGTGGCGGTATTCGGGTTTTCGATGCCGAACTTCTTTCTCGGTATTCTATTGATCCTGTTCTTCTCGCTGAACCTTCGGATCTTGCCGTCGTCCGGGTCCGGGACATGGGCGCATCTGATTATGCCCGCGGCCACACTTGGCATCAGCTTTGCCGCGCAGTTTGCCCGATATACCCGCTCGTCGATGATCGATGTCCTGTCCAAGCCTTATATGCGGACGGCGCGGTCCAAGGGCGCAGGGCTCGCCCGCCGGGTCAATCTGCATGCGCTCCCGAACGCGTCGGTCCCTATCGTGACGATCCTCGGCTTCAAGATAGGCGAACTGATCGGCGGTGCCGTCATCACAGAAACGGTTTTTGCATGGCCGGGTATCGGACGTCTTCTGACCAATGCGGTTGATACAAGGGACCTGGCCGTCGTGCAGTGCATCATGATCCTTCTGGCCCTCACCATGGTCACGGCGAATGCGATCACCGATCTGATCTATGGCTGGATTGATCCGCGCGTTCGTGTTGGCGCAGGCGCGAGCCAGAAATGAGCGCGACCGGTCTTATCACAGGGCGGCGGTGGGCGCCTGTACGCGTGATGGCGCAGACGCCGATCGGGGTCGTCCTCGCAGCCGGATTCATGGTTGTGATGTTCTTCGTGATGATTTTCGCCAAGGTGATCCAGCCTTACGAGTTCGACTATATCGATCTCCTTGCGCGCATGGCGCCGCCCATCCCGCTGGAAGGCAGCACCTGGGCCCATCCAGTTGGCACCGACACGTTGGGCCGCGATTTGATGTCCCGTCTTTTGGTCGGAACGCAGACTTCGATGTTGCTTGCGCTGTTGGGGACGTGTCTCGGCGCCGTTCTGGGTGTGGCGCTCGGCTTTCTTGCCGCACACAAAGGCCGGCTTTGGGACGAAGTGATCATGGGCCTTGTCGATTTTCAGGCGGCCATGCCGTGGTTCATCGTGGCGCTCGCGATCCTCGCGTTCCTCGGAAACTCAATGCTGATCTTTATCGCCATCATGGCGCTTTATGGTTGGGAAACGTATGCGCGGATCACGCGTGGTCTTGTCCTCTCGGCGCGCGAACAAGGCTACGCGCTTGCCGTTCGGGGACTAGGGGCGCGGGCACGCTGGGTCTACCTCCGCCATATCCTGCCCAATATCGCGGGCCCGCTCCTCGTGCAGCTCACCGTCAACTTCCCTTCGACCATCCTTTTTGAGACCTCATTGTCGTTTCTGGGGCTCGGGATCCGGCCGCCGATGACGTCACTCGGGCAGATGCTTGGTGAGGGCCGGGATTACCTGATCAATGCATGGTGGCTTGCAGTGGTTCCCGGACTGACGATCTTCCTGATCACGCTTTGTATGTCGATCCTTGGCGATTGGTTGCGCAGTAAACTTGATCCTTCTCTGGAGGCCTAGAATGGCGCTTATAGCAGGCACAGGCCTGAACCTTACCTCGGTTTCACCGGGTGATCTTGATGGTGCCGATCGCTTGATGGCCCATTGGGCCGAGATCGGCTGCAGCCATGTCGAGATCAGCGCTCGCAGGCTCGACATCATCGTAGCGGGCAACCTCAACATGCACGCAGTGAAGCGTATTGCTGGGATGATCGAGCGGCACGGAATGGCGCCGGTCCTGCACGCTCCCCATGGCATCAACCTGATGGATCGTGACCGGCGCGCGATGCATGTGGCGGCTGCTGAAGCATCAATCGAATTTTGCCGCATCACCGGTTGCGGATCGATGGTTCTGCACTCCGGACAAGTGCCGCTGACCGAATGGATCTATGACCGCGATGCGCTGCTGAAGGAAGAACGGGACCTCTTGAAACGCCTTGGCGATCTCGCAGAAGCCGCGGACGTCAATCTGGCGGTTGAAAACCTGATCGCGAGCGGGGCCAACTCTGCCCGTTATTTCTATGGAGCCGACCCCCGAGCCTTGGCGGCGCAGCTTGCTGCCGTCGATCACCCGCGCGTGGGCGCCTGCCTTGATTTTGGACATGGCTGGCTGTCGGCAACAACGCTGGACTTCGACTATATTCCGGCGATCGAGGTGCTCAGTCCCCATGTTTGGCACCTGCACCTACACGACAATTTCGGCCGTCCGGCCGGGGACACCGGGCTTGGCGATGCCGGCGATCAGGTGGCGATGGGGCAGGGCGATCTACACCTGCCGATGTTCTGGGGGTCGATCCCGTGGTCCGAGCTGTTGCCGCGGATGCGGTTCCGCCCGGGCACGTTCGGAATGATCGAACTCAATGGTCGCTACAACGCCTACGCCGACGGTGTGTTGGCGGCTGCAAACGCGATTGCAGCGCATCTGGATGGTGCGCCACTGACCAATCCATGGGAGGCCTTATGAGCGCTGTTCTATCGACCGGTTTCAATACCGGCATGACGGAAGGCGACCTGTCGGTTCTCGACCGCCGCCTCGATCAGATGGTCACTCTTGGATGCACCGGGGCCGAGATTACGGCCATCGGTCTCGACGCCGTCGTCTCGTGCCGGTTACTGGCCCATCGCGTGGCGGCGCTGAGTGAGATCATGGGTCGGTACGAACTCGCCTACTCCTTGCATGCACCGATCGCAGTGAACCTAATGGATCGGGTCCACGCAGACATCATGCAGCGTGCGGCCCTTGTCTCGATGGATCTGGCTGCAGAAATTGGCGCAAAAGTCGTGGTCTTTCATCCGGGCCGGGTCCATCCGCGAGACTGGCTTGCCGGGCGAGATGGCCTGCTTCAGTTCGAGCTGGATCAACTCGGCCCGGTGGCTGACCGGGCGGCGGAGCACGGGATCCAGATCGCTTACGAGAATATCTCGCCAAATGCGCGTGTGATCGCTTTGGAAGAGACTTCGTATTCACTCGATCCTCGGGCGCTGGCCGAACAACTTGCGCGCCTCGACCACGCGGCGGTGATGGCCTGTCTTGACATCAGCCATGCCCAACAGGGCGCAGGTCTTTGGGGATTTGACATGATCGAGGCCTGCATCGCACTTGCACCTTGGATCGGGCACATCCATTTTTCCGACAGCACCGGCGTGCCGGCCACATTTCCGACCGGAAGTCGGACCGAGCAGCACTATTTCGGCGTCGGAGATATGCACGCGCCGCAAGGACTTGGCGGAGTAGACTTCGAGGCTTTGGCCCAGGCCCTGACCGTCTTGCCCGACACTCGGGTGGTTATCGAGATCAAGCGGAATTTCCTTGAACACGCCGAGGCCGAGACCCTTCAAGCGGCTGCGGCGTTTGGTGCACGGCTGCGGACCGCGCCTTAACCTTCGTTCTAATTCTCGGAGGCGTAAATCACCGCGGCGCCGACACCAAGAACCGCCGCGAGGTTCTTAACGCTGATCACCGAGCTGTCGTAGCAGGCCAACGCATCTTCGGGCAGGATGTACGGATTGTACTCGTCGCGATCGGAACGCCGAAGCAGGCTTTCGATCGACCGGTCGATGACGATCGATTCCCCCGTAATGGGGTTGCGCGAGAAGAGAACGGCCCTGCGATTGGCGTTCGTCCACTTGGAACCACCGACGCAGTTCAATCCGAAGACCGCCTGCAGATACCGCGTTCCATAACGCATTTCGCGAGCATCCGGGACCGCCGCGGGCGCATTCGCCAAAGCCGTTTCGGAAAGATTGGACAGGAACGCTTTGACCCCAGGTGGTGTGATCGAGGAGGGCACCATCAGGTCATCCTGAAAACACCCGCGCGAGGGGACTTCGATCCGGTCCCCGCTGATCAGAATTGGATCTGGAAACGATCCTCCGCGCAGGGCGGCGCGAATATCGAATGTCTGACGCTCGCCACCGCGGACCAGTGTGATCTTTGCGAGATCGGCGTCGGGGCGCACGCCTCCGGCATTGCGAAGGGCCGCGGACAACGTCCGCTCAAGTGTGGATGCCCCGAGTGCCTGCTGTCGGGCCGGATCGCGCGTCTGAGCGTTGGCCCCGCCAATACGAACTTGGCGCGGTTCAAAAACTGCGCCGGCGACGAAGGCCTCGGCGGGACCGTAGTCAGCTAGAAGTACGGAAACCCGCGGCGCGATCTCGTAGATCTCGCCGTCGACCAAGGTTCGAACGATGTCGTCTTCAACTTGGGCCGGCTGTCGCCCGGCTGCCCGGACAGGGTCGGCGAAGGGCAGGCGAACATTTCCGTCAACGCCGACGACATAGGAACCGGTGAACGTGTCGTCTTGTTCGACAAAGACCTCGAGCAGATCCCCGACCGACAGGACAAGGGGTCCACGCGTGCCGAGGATTCCAGCATCCGATGGATTTTTTCCGTTGTAGATCCCGTCCGATTGGACAAGCCCGGCGTCGGTGCACTGTTCCGCGTCAAGAAAGCCGGACGGGCCATCGGTGTCTGGCGCACGGTACCGAGCCTGATAGGCCTCACCGTCCGCAGCGCTTTCAAAGTTCTCCGGGACTTGCTGACTGGCGCACGCGGCGAAAACGAAAAGAGCAAGCATCAGAGCAAAGTGTCGTGCCATGGCGGGACCTTACGGTCGCCGATTGGCATTTGCACCCCCCATTCACGCCAAGACGGGTTCGGCCTATGCGAATGGATAGTGGGGCCGATCCTTTGCGCCGGAGATCAGCCGTCCGTGACGGTGCGCGGGCCCGGGGCCGCGCGGTAGGTACACGCAGCCGAAACGGAGCTTGTGCCCGATGAACACCAAACGCACCTTCCTGACCGTCCTAGCGACGAATGGTCTGTCCGAGATAGTTCAGAAACTGTCTCGGATCGCCGTCGTCGTTGCCGTGGCACGGGTGATGGACGCGGAGGCTATCGGCATTGCCGCGGCAGCCATCGCGGCGGGTGATATCCTCAAGGCATTCACCGAAAACGGCGTGGTCCAAAGGATCATTGCGGCTCCGGAAGACAAACTGGCTGGTGTTGTCGTGACAGGGAGGCGCCTCTTTTTGATTTGGTGCGCGGGTCTCTTCGCGCTTCAATGCGCCGTAGCGGGCGCGATATGGGCCTGGACCGGAGAGGCCCTTGTTCCTCTCCTAATGGCGCTTCTCGCGCTCGAGTACCTTGTTATGCCGCCCGGTATTGTAAACTGTGCGCTTGCAATGCGCGCCGGAAAACTGACCGGTACTGCGGCCGTTGCGGGCGGACAGATCGTCGTGGCGAACCTGTTGACGGCTGCTCTTGCGGTTGTTTGGCCTTCCCCTCTGGCTCTGATTCTTCCTCGTGTTCTTACCGCGCCGATATGGCTTGTTGGAATGCGCCGACTTCACCCGGTGTCAATCGACTATCGCGCTACCCCGGCAGAAGCCGGCCCGTTCCTTGGCTTTGGCGCGTGGATCCTCGGTTCGGAAATCGTTCGGAGTCTTCGCCTGCAAGCCGACAAATTGTTGATTGGTGCACTGCTCGGCGCAGAGGCGCTGGGCATTTATTTCTTTGCTTTCAACGCCGGGCTGAGCCTCGCTACATCCGCATCCGTTGCGTTTGCTCGCGTTGTTTTTCCGCGGATTGCAGCCGCGCGAAACCGCGCGCAGGCCGCGCAAGAAGCCACGTGGCTTGCGGTGGCGGTTACCACCCCAGTGATTGTACTGCAGGCGCTTCTGGCTCCGGTCTACGTGCCGCTTCTCTTCGGTGCCGATTGGGCCTTTATCTCGCCCGTTGTCTCCATTCTCTGCCTGGCTGCTATCCCGAACATGTTGTGGTCTGGAACGTCGCAATGGTTGCGCGCGGAAAACCGCGCCGGTGCCGAGTTTCGCGTCACCGCAGCTGTCACCGGCGCGCTTGTCGTCTCGACTTGTGTTCTCGCACCCTACGGGATCGAGACCATCGCATGGGGGTATCTGGCGGTGACTGCCGTCATCCAGATTGCTGCTTCCCTGCCGCTCATGACCCCCGCCCTTCTGAAGAGAGCTTGATCCATGCCTCATGTCTCGGTTGTTATTCCCTGCTACAATGCGTCCGCTACTCTCGATCGCACGCTTGCATCGCTGATGGCGCAAACCTTCACTGATTGGGAAGCCATATGCGTTGACGACGGCTCCAGCGACAACACTCTGGCTCGTCTCTACGAGGTCGCGCGGGCCGATGCCCGGTTTCGAGTGGTGCAACAAGAGAATGCCGGCCCGAGCGTTGCCCGGAACCGCGGCGTCGAATTGGCCAGCGGTCGGATCGTGTCCTTTCTCGACGCAGACGATCTGTGGCGGCCCGGCAAGCTCGCGTCGGTTGTCGGGGCATTCTCGCAATTCCCCGATGCAGGGGCCGTCTATGGTCAGATCGCGTTCTTCCGGAACGAGGACGAAGACGACGCAACCACGTCCACAGTCACACCCGGCGTGCTCGCCTTGGATACGTGCCTTGGCGAAAACCCGGTTTGCACACTCTCCAACCTCAGCGTAGAGCGCGCCGCGTTCCTGTTATCGGGTGGTTTTGACCCCTCGATGGTACACGGCGAGGATCTTGAATGGCTCGTCCGCGGAGTGCTCGCGGGTCTTCCGGTGATCGGCGTCGACGAACCGCATGTTCGATACCGTGCCTCTGAAGAGGGTCTGTCGGCCAACCTGATGGCCATGCACTCGGGCTGGCGTCGTGCGGTATCGGGTGCCCGTGTCGCCCTTGGCGCCAAGGCGCTTCAGCAGGCCGAGGCCGTTCATCTGCGCTATCTCGCCCGCCGCGCCCTCAGAATGGGGAAGCCCGCGCACGTTGCACTTGGACTGGCGGCACGCGGTTTGGCTCTTGGACCCCGCGCCTTCCTAGGCGGCCGCCATCGCGGGCCCGCCACCCTTCTGGGTTGTCTGGCCGCTCCCTTTCTGCCCACGGCGCTTCGTCGTCGCGCATTCGCCTAAGGAGATTATCGCATGCCACGTGTCAGCATTGTCGTTCCCGCCTACAACACGCTCTCGTCCTTGCCCGAGACGATCGAAAGCCTCTTGGCGCAAACCTACGGAGATATTGAAGTCATCGTCGTCGATGATGGCTCATCCGACGGGACGGCCGAATGGGTGCGCGCCCAGCCCGATCCGCGCCTGCGGTTGGTCCGCCAACTGAACCGCGGTCTGGCTGGCGCGCGAAACGGCGGAATCGCCGCGGCGACCGGTGAATTCGTCGGCTTTTGTGATGGCGACGATCTTTGGGAACCGGAAAAGGTTTCCGCCCACGTCGACTTTCTTGATGCCCGCCCCGAGGTTGGTCTCAGCTTCTCTGCATCCGCAATGATCGACGAGAAAAGCCAACCGCTCGGCCTGACTCAATCGCCCAAGATCGATGACATCACTGCGCGTGACGTTCTCCTTCGCAATCCCGTGGGCAATGGATCTTCTCCCGTTATTCGGCGGGCCTGTCTCGACGACATTGCGTTCCGGGTTGCTGACGATACACGGGATTGGTGGTTCGATGAGACCTTCCGCCAATCTGAAGATATCGAATGCTGGGTCCGCATTGCGTTGACGACGGATTGGGAGATCGCGGGCATCGCGGCACCTCTGACGAAGTACAGGATCCTCTCCTCGGGCCTGTCCGCGAATCTCGCAAAGCAATACGAAAGCTGGGGGCGCGTGGCCAATCGAGTCTCCGAACTCGCGCCCGACTTTGCGGCCAGGCATCTGCCAGCGGCCCGCGCGTACCAATTGCGGTATCTCGCCCGTCGCTCGGTGACACTCGGCGATGGTCGGATGGCATTGTCGCTCGGTCTGCAATCGTTGCGGTCCGCGCTTCATCCTCTCGTGGCCGAACCGGTCAAGACCACCACCACACTGGGCGCAGCACTGGTTCTGTGCTTGGGTGGACGAGCGCTGGTCCGGCGGGCACTTGGAGGACGATTGGCATGAGGCGAATTGTTCATCTGGTCGATGATCTGTCGCCCGGTGGCGTGACCCGCTTTCTCGACTATGTCCGAGGTTCAGACGACATGGCTGCCCTCGGCAGCCACTCCGTCTTGCAGGTGGACGGTGGTTTTTCGCGTCCCCCCGTGCTCGACGCAGACGTCATTGTCAGCCATGTCGTTCTTTCTTGGCGCAACTTGCCTTTCTTCCTTGGATTGCGGGCGCGGTATGCATCCGTTCCAATCGTCCATATGGAGCATAGCTATTCACCGGCATTTGTGCGCACCGAAGTACGCGCGCCGGCCCGGTTTCGCACGATGATGACTGTATCGTTGTCGTTGTTCGATGGCGTCGTAACCATCAGCACGGCGCAGCGCGATTGGCTGGTCCGCTTCGCGAGGTTGGCCCCGGAGAAAGCGGTGTTGATCCCGCCCTGCGTCGATCTCGACCGGTTTCTTGAGGTGCAGGCGGCATCGGGTTCTGTGCGACGGATCGGAGCGCTTGGGCGCCTTGATCGACAGAAAGGTTTCGACATCCTCATTCAGGCTTTTAGGCAGGCACGTCTGACGGACGCAGAGCTTCATATCTTCGGCGACGGTGCCGAGCGGTCGACGCTGGTGGCTCTCGCCGAGGGCGACCCACGGATTGTATTCCATGGCCATGTCGACGATCCGGTCGGGGCTGTGGCGTCCGTCGACGCGTTGGCCATGCCGTCTCGGCGCGAGCCTTACGGTCTCGTCGCCCTTGAGGCGATGGCGGCCGGGCGCCCCCTGTTGGTGAGCCGGGCCGACGGCCTGATCGACCATGCTGCAGGAGGGGCTTTGGCCGTGGACCGGCTCACTGTCGAAGACTGGGCTGCGGCGCTTTCCGAGTTCACAACGACCGATCACACTGCAAGGGTTGCGCGCGCGCGCGCTCTAGCCAAGTCGGCCGCGGCCCGGTTCGTGGATGGTTGGCGAAGGTTGCTGGAGGGGCTTTAGCGCGATGCCATCTCGCGCAGGTGGATGCCTAGCATCACCAGCGCAGGCCAAAGCAGGTACGCCTCGATCTCGATGTTTTCCCCCATCGACAGGATGAGCAGAACAAGAAGAATCCCGAATGGCAGACGCCCTTGTGGGTGAACCACAGCGTCACGTGCGGCCACGAGAAAGTGCAGAATGAAAGGGACGGCGAACGCTACAAAACCCACAAGGCCCTTCACGAACAACAAGGCCCACCACGTGTGGTGTGTTCCGATCGGCATGTACTCTACGATATGGGAACCTGGTTCAACCTGACCGTGCCCAAACCACACACTTTCGTTGGCCCAGCGTTCTCGTGCGATGCGCTGAAGCGTATCGCGCACACGGGTGCTGTCCGCCCGGGCAGCGCGGAACGCGCCCACGGCATCGCCGACCGCCAGAGTCAGGGGTGTCCATGCGGCCGCCATTGAAGCAGCAATCGACGCCCCGAAGGCCCAGGCCCAGGTTTTCAGCATCAGCGGCATCATTCGCGGACCCATAGTCGCCACCACAAGGGCAATAAGACTCATCCGGGACTTCGACATAAGGATCATGGCAATGCCTGCCAGCACACCGATGGCGAGCCAAAACCGGTTCTTATCTTCAAGGGCGAACAGGACCATCACCACCCCCAACAGGCCAGCAAATGGTGACCATGGTGCATAGAACTGCCAGCGCGGGGTCCATGATGCGGGGTCGAGTGTGTAGAAATAGACGGTGAAGTATTCCGGACCGGGCCCGCCGACCGCTTTCAGCGGTGACGTGAAGATCCGTTCGGGCAGTCCGACAAAGGGAGCTGCGGCAAGGATCGGCACCAGACACAAGGTGATGAGAGCCAGCTTTGTATGGGCTCGAACAAGCACGTCGCGACGGATCTGAAGCACGGCGCCTGCGAAAGGAAACAAGGCCAGGAGCGCCCATCCTTTCGCCCAGCCAATAGAGGACTTGATCGTCTTAATAAGGCCCAGGTTCCAGCTGATGTGTCCGCCCCAGAGCGCGATCAGCATCAGGGCCATGCCCGCAAACCAAATCCAGATCAGCGCAGGAACGGGGCCGGTCGGACGAAGGTCCTTGCGAAGCGCTGGGCCAAGGTAAAGCGCCATGGCCGCCAGACCGGCAAGCACCCATCCAAGGACAGGCCCGGCCACATAGAGACCGCCGAAGGCGTAGATGCCCCAAGTCCAGATCAAAGTTCCGGACGTAATGCGCTCGGGCAGAGTCATTTCGTGCCGCGGTGCATGAGATGATCAATGATGGGCCGGCGAAGCCAAGCGAGAGAAAGCGAGACCAAGAGCATCAGGGTCGCTGCGACACCAGCGGCTATCGCAATCTTGGGCCGCGGCGAGGTCGGGCGCTCGGGCAGGGTGGCGTCGGCCAAAACCTGAACCAGAGGGTAAGAGGCGTAGACGTCCGATTTCGTGGTATCCGTGCGGGCCAACGCAGATGCGAAGACAGCCTCGGCCACCTGATAATCGCGCGAAAGATCGTCAAGCCGTGCGGCCAAGGGGGCCAGTCGGGCAATGCGTGCATCAAGTTCAGTCAGTTGCTGCGACAGGATTGCAACGGTCGAAGCGCGCGCTTCGCAATCTGCGGCCTTGTCGACCAGATCCGACAGAAGGGCGCCTCGTGCCGGATCGGGTGACAGATCCAGCCGTGCGACTGCTTGGATCGCGCCGGTGCCAATCACGGCTGTTCCCCGCACCAGCATCCGGCTTTCGGTGCCGACAACTGCATGCTCAGCGCTTGTGACCTTGGGATGGCGCGGCCCGAACCGACCGCGAGCCTTCGCCAACTCACCTTTCTGGATAGCGAGTTCGTCGGCCAGCTCCTGGAATTCGGGGTCGGCGTGCAGCCGCAGGTTCAAGGCTGCGGTCTGAGCATCGGTTCCCAGCCGAGCCGCCAGTGCGTTCATCGATGCGTCGGCAGCTGATTGTGACGCGCGCGCTTCTTCCACCCGCGCGGCCAGATCGTCGCGGTCAGAGACAAGATCCTTATAATGGTCAAACGAGACAAGTCCGCTCTCGGCTTGCAACTTGGCCATTTGCTCGCGCAGAGCTGTGACTTCGGTCTCGTAACCCTCGATCGCGCCTTCAGCGGCCTTTTCCCGGCTTGCCAGCTCGTCCTGACGCAGCGTGTCAAGTTCATCGAGGAACACCGTTAGCAGGGCCGCGGCACGGTCTTGTGCAACCTCCGGCGACGGTCCTGTCATCTCGAAGTGGATCAGCGATGTCTCGTCCACCAGTTTGATACGCGGTGCGCCAAGTGCCGAACGGTCTTCGTTGCGAAGTGCAGCGGCGCGTTCAATCGTGCGATTGGCCGCCAGCAGGCGCTTGTAAGTCTGCGTGGGGCTGATCCTCGTAGAAGAAAACGCCGATGCCGCGGACGACGAGGCCTGCCCAAGATCGGCAAGGTTCACCGAGGACTGCGCCCCGGACCCTGGCAGGATCAGCGAAACATCGGAGGTGTAGCTTGCAGGGGCAAGCGAAACGTAGGCCGTGATCGGCGCCCAAAGGGCCCCGGCTGCACACACAAAAATCAGGACATACCGCGGAAGACGCCCAGCATCGTTCAATCGGCCGCCGTGAAACACACGGCCGGCGCTGGGCAAATGACGAAACAAGGCAAGTCTTCCGAACATTGGCAGTCCTCCTGATCACCAGAAGGTCTACGCGAAGCGGGGATCCAAATCGTGGCCTCGCACGGGCAGGTGAGGGGCGCTTTCGGATCGCTGCCTATACTGACGGATAGGTTAGAAGAGACCGGCTTCCTTAGCGGCAAGCGCGGCTTGGGTTCGGTTCTTGGCGCCTAGTTTGCGACAAGCCGTTTTGACATGCAATTTGACGGTCACTTCCTGCAAATCGATCTCGCGCGCAATCTCTTTGTTGGACAAGCCGCGGCACAAACCGTCGAGAACTTGCATTTCTCGCTCGGTCAAGACTTTGGCCAGTGTATGGGGTTCTTCATCTCCCACTTCGGTCATGAATTTTACCGGCGCGTACACCTCGCCCTCGGCCATGAAGCGAATGGCGTTCACCAGTGACTTCGCGCCAATGGATTTCGGTACAAAACCAACCGCCCCCTGATCCAACGCAGATTGTGCGATGGCTCGATCCGCGGTCCCCGACAAAATGGCGACGGGCGCGTCCGTGGCTTCCTGCATCCGCGACAATCCCGAAAGCCCCTCCATACCGGGCATGTTGTAGTCGAGCAGGACAAGGTCGAAGCCCTCATGGATCTGTTCGAGTGCTTCGGTCAAATCGCTGACGGCGGTCACGTCAATATCAGGTTGTTGGTCCAAGAACGCGACGATGGTATCGCGGACCAATTCATGATCGTCCGCCAATAGTAGTTTCATGCTGCTCCTCCGGTTGCTTCGCGCACCGCTGAGATCAGCGTATCGTTGGGCACCGGTTTCTGCAAAACGTTGCTTGCCCGGGCCAGCCGGGGATCAGTCAGCCGGCGCGCCAAGGCGCTGACGACAATTACCGGCAGATCCGGAGCGACGATGCTCAGTCTCTCGACGACATCGCCTCCGGTAAGCTTTGGCATGTCGTAATCCGTAATCAAACAGCCCCAACCAGCCGGATCTTCGGAAATGGTTTCGATTGCAAACTCCGGATCGTCGGTTTCCGCCACCTCGAATCCGGCTTCGGACAACACGACGGCAAGGGCCGCGGCAACTTCGGGCGCGTCGTCCAGGATCAGAAGCGGAAGGTCTGTTCGGTCTGACCGGGGGCGCTCAGTGGATCCGTCGGCGGCCACGGGAAGATCCGTGGGCCACCAAACGGTGATCTTCGTTCCGCGGCCGACGGCACTGTCCACGTCGATACAACCTCCGGTGTCGGCCACGATCGATGCCACGATTGCGAGTCCCAAACCCGTGCCGGTGTTGCCTTTTGTCGTAAAGTACGGCTCGAACACACGCGCGACCGTTTCAGCCGACATTCCTGTGCCCGTGTCTTCGATTGCAATGGCCGCATAGGTGCGGCCGGCCTGGAGCTTTCCGGCGGTCGGTTCCTGATGCGAATCGCGCGTTGCGGGATGCGTCAGTGTTACGCGAACTTCACCCGGCATGCCGCCAAGCGCGTCGATCGCATTAACCACAAGATTCATAGCAACCTGCAGGACATCGGTTTGGCTGGCCTGGAGAAACAGTGGTTCTTTCGGTGCAACGAATGACAATTGCGCTGATGAGGGTGCGCCGCCCCGCGCGAGATCCACGGTGCTTGCCAAAACTTTCTTCAAATCGATGGTTTCAGCCGATTTTTCACGGGATCCGAGATCAAGAAGCCCGTCGATCAACTCGGCCGCTCGCCCAGCCGCCGTCTGGATCCGGACCAAGGCCGCGCGTCCGGCTTCGGACAATTCCGGCGTGGTCTCAAGCAGGGCCGCCGATCCGAGGATGGCCGACAGGAGGTTGTTGAAGTCATGCGCCAGCCCGGCCGAGACTTGATGCAGTCGCTCCTGCATCTGGCCTCGGTCCAGCCGGCGTCGCATCTCGTCCCGTTCAACCTGGTCGTGCAGGCGATCCGTAACATCTCGGACCACAAGGATTGATCCGACGTCCGGAACAAGGCTGAGGGAGACTTCATGCGTGCGCCGCCCGGCCGCGGTTTCAATCTCGGCCTCTCCTCGGAGGGCTCCGGTGCTCCTGTACTGTGACTGATCCCGAAGCGTGACATCAATGGACGCCGGTTCGTAGAAACTCGTCCACTTGCGCCCCAAGGCCACGGTTCCCTCTTCAATTCCCCAAAGTGCGGCCAGGCTTGGATTTGCATCGACAATTCGACCTTCGGCGTCACCGATGGCGATCCCGTCCTCGCTGCGTTCGATCGCGGCCAGACGCTGGCGCAAGGCGCGTTCGTTGACCTTCAGCCGCGTAATGTCAGACGCCGTGATCACAGCGCCGCCGTCGGGAATGGGTTGGGCACGCAGTAAGAACTGCCGTCCGTCTCGTGCGGTGAATTCGTGGCTAACCGGTTCGTTGAAGGCCTCGATCACCCGTTCGGGCATGGTTTCCAAGGGACGGTCCAGAAGTCGTGCAGCGATAGTGTGGGGTACCGGCACGTTGCGTTCGAGCCACGCGATATCGAGCAAGGCCTGGAAAGGGTCATTGGAAAACCGAACGTGGCCTTCGCGGCCGAGGATCAAGAACGCTTCAGAAGTGGCCGCAAGCGCGCTTTCAAGACGCCGCCGCGCTTCATCGCGTTCCTCTTCTGCGCGCACGCGATCGGTTACATCCGTCTGCGTGGCGACCATATGCGTCGCGGTTCCGTCCTGGTTCTCGATCGGGAACAACTGCAGCTGGTTCCAGAACTCGGTGCCGTCCTTGCGACGGTTGCGCAGCACGAATGTTCCCGAACCCCGCCGGGCCACGGCTTTCCGAATGGCGATACGCCCGGGAGCGTCCGGAGCCTCCGCCGTAAGAAAGCGGCAGTTCCGGTCAAGCATCTCTTCGCGGGTATAGCCGGACAGATCCACAAACGCATCGTTCAGATAGATCAGCGGCATCTCGTCAGACACTTCGGCAATGGTCACCGATGTCGGCGACCGGTCAATGACGGTTGCCAGAAACGCATTTCGGCGTTCGAGAGAGCGGCGCAAAATGGCCTGACCGGCAATTGTCGCAAGGCGGCCGATCAACTCAGCGTCTGCTGACGTGAATTTCCCCGGTTGCACATCGTGCGCGGCAAGAACCATCCGGGTCTCGCCATCGATCAGCGGAACCGTCAGAAGCGAACGCCACGCCGCCAAAGCCGGCGGTGGGGGCTGCCACAGGCCCTGAATGCCTTGTAAGTTGATGATCCGCCGGGAGCGCGTAAGCAAGCCCGGTGCCGTCCAAACCGCCGGTTCAGAGGATGCTGGCAGCCGCAGCGTGAGGTCATCACCGCTCGCCTCGAACAACACCACACCGTCGCAATTGAGAGACGCACGACTTGAAGCGAGCAGTGCCTCGAGCCCCTCGTCCACGTCAGTGCTGGTGTTCAGCGCCTCGACGGCAGCAAGCAGCGCGCGAGTTTCACGCAGGCGCTGGGCCTCGCGGTCGCGCAGCGTCTCGAGCTCAAGCAGCGCTTCCCGCAGGCGCTCGTCGTCCTTCATTCGTCGCCTCCCGTGGGTCAGGCTCCGAACAATATCGCCGAGATCATGAGGTTGCCATGCCGATTGCGGCCATCGAGGACCACGCCTTGTTCCCCGAAAGTGAAGATCCCTAGAAAGGGCACGTCCGGGAGGGCCTCGGTTACGCCTGACGTGACGTCGTCCAACCGGTCGCGCACTGCCAGCATGCAGCCGCCGCAATACACCATGAGTGCGCCCGCCAGTTCATCAGGTTGGAAACTGCCGGATTGCGCTGCAAGGGCCGCGACTTTGCCGGCACGGCGCGTCAACTGGTCTGGCGACCCGTTCATCAGGGTTAGCTGATCACCTGCCTCAACGTCAGCGAAGAGTTCCAGATGACCCTCCGGAGTGAGTGAGGCAGGGTGGGACAGCAAGTAGTATGGGACGTCTCCGACGCTGTCGAGGTATTGGCCAAGCGGCGATAGCGTGCTTTCCGACAGGATAGCGGTGGTCCCGTTGACCTGGTCCGGGATGACACCTTCGCCGACCCACTCGCGATAGACATCGGCCGCCGGTCGATCATCGATGGCTTTGAGCAGCCGGCCGTCGGCTGCGGTGACTATGCCACTACGAGGCGTAGGCGCGTAACCGTTGTGATAGGCAAAACTGACCTTGGTTGATGGGAAGAGCACCGAGATCACGACACCTGCCGAGGCAGAGCCTTCGGAATCGTAGACCAGCCACTCTCCGGCAACAGTGTCATCCGCCGCACTACCCCCCATGATCGGTACATTGCCGCCCACAACATCTTCAATGCCCGCCAAGACTGCCTCTTCGTGGCCGGGCGAGGAAGACAACCAAATTAGGTCCGGTGCTTCGCTCGGACGGTCCGCCGCGAGAAGCGCTGCTTCGACGGCGTTGCGGGCGGAGGCGCGCGGATCATGTTCGAATGGGCGCATGGCGGTGCCGTAGTCGCCGGCGTCGTCCCAGATGGCGAACGCGCCCGCGCCGTTTTGGATTCGAGGGCCCGCATCGGACATCACACCAAGACAGCTCGTTGCGCCATGGACTGCCGTCACGCCTTCAAGCCGAGGTGTCAGCTTTGCCGGCCTGCAGCCGACACTCTTGTGAATGGCCACGAAGTCGGCCGGGCGATCATGGGTCGCAAGCCACGCATCGAACTTATTGCCAAGCTCGGTCAGGTCAGTGCCGTTCTCGGCAAACACGTCGATCTTCATAGGTGTGTCCTCCTGCGTGCGCGCTTATGCGATCCGGCTTGGCCGATCAAAGGCGCATGCGGACAGTCGGACTATCCAAAGGGATAGTTGAGAAAGTCCGTACGTATCAAGTGTCTGATACAGAAGCGATTTTTTGAGACTTGAGAGTCCTCGGTCTGCCCCTCCGTGACGTCGCGCGCCCCGCTTTATCGGCTCATGTTCCGCCTCGAAACGCTCACCTGAGGATTTATGACATGACCGCTACGCTTTCTCTTTTTGGCCTGCCGCTTGTCGATGCCGAACAAACTGCCGCCGTCACGGCGATGCTCGACCGCCCTGGCCGTACCACCGCGGCTTTCCTGAACGCGCATTGCGTGAATTCAGCTGCCCGGGACAAGACCTATACCCGCGCACTTCGTGCCGCTGATTATCTTCTTCCCGACGGGTCGGGCATTTCGCTCGCTGCGAAGATGACCGGTCAGAAACTGACTGCAAATCTGAACGGAACCGACCTTTGCCGTCCGTTATGCGAAGAGGCCGCACGGCGTGGACTTTCAGTCTACTTGCTTGGTGCACGTCCCGGAGTGGCCGAGCGCGCCGCCCGAAAGATGATCCTCAAAGTCCCGGGTTTGCGGATTGCCGGCACGCGTGACGGCTACTTCGACGAGGCCGACAGTGCCGCAGTGATTGAAGGGATCAACGCCAGCGGTGCGGACATCGTGATGGTCGCCATGGGCGTTCCGCTTCAAGACGTCTGGCTCTACCGCCATCGCCGCCAGATCAATGCGCAGCTTGCCATGGGCGTCGGCGCACTCTTTGACTTCGAAGCCGGAGAAGTATCGCGTGCCCCCAAGGCTCTCCGTAAAGCAGGGCTAGAATGGACCTGGCGTCTGGCCATCGAGCCGAAGCGCATGTTCAACCGGTATGTTGTCGGTAACCCGCTTTTCGTGGCTCGTGCCGCTGCAAACGCTGTCCGGGCGTTCGCCGCAGGCAAGCCTGCCATGCCATTGGCGAAACGTCTGGTCGACCTGACCCTTGCTTCTGCTGCGTTGGCTGTTCTGGCGCCGGTCTTTGCCGGCACTGCGGTCGCGGTCAAGGCGACAAGCCGTGGACCGGTTTTCTTCCGACAGTCGCGCGTCGGGCTGAATGGCAAGGAATTCAAGATGATCAAGTTTCGCTCGATGCACGTCGATGCAGAGGCGCGCCGCGCGGAATTGCTGAAGGACAGTGAGCGGGACGGCGTCTGCTTCAAGATGAAGAACGACCCCCGTCTGACGGCCATTGGCAGCTTCATCCGCCGGTTCTCTATCGACGAACTTCCCCAGCTTTGGAACGTGATAAAGGGCGAGATGTCGCTTGTTGGTCCGCGTCCGGCCCTTCCCGAAGAAGTGGCTGCCTATCCGGTCGGCGCGCTGCGTCGCCTCAACGCTGTCCCGGGTATCACGGGTGTCTGGCAGGTATCTGGCCGTGCGGAAGTCGCGTTTGGCCGGATGGTTGCGATGGATATCGCCTATATCCGCTCACGCTCAGTTTTTCTTGACCTCGTGCTTCTCGCACTGACCGCGCGCGCCGTCATCGCCGGCCGCGGCGCCTACTAACCGATCTTTTCCTGGGAGTTACTCCGATGAACCGCGTTACCACTGCCGTTTTTCCCGTGGCCGGACTTGGCACACGTTTCCTGCCTGTCACCAAATCCGTTCCGAAAGAGCTTCTGCCCGTCCATGATCGACCGCTGATTGAATACGCCGTGGAAGAAGCGCGCGAGGCTGGCATTGAACGCTTTGTCTTCGTGAATTCCCGCTCCAAGCAAGCGCTTGAAGATCACTTCCGCCCGGCCCCGGCGCTAGAAGCGGAACTGGAGAGGAAAGGCAAGAAAGAGGCTCTGGCCAAGGTGCGTAACCCGATCCTCGGCAACGCCTTGCGCGTAGTCTATCAAGATGTCCCTTTGGGGCTTGGCCATGCGGTCAGCTGCGCCCGGGACATCGTTGGCGACCAGCCATTCGCCGTCCTGTTGCCAGACGACTTCCTCGATTGCCAGCGGCCGTGTCTGGCCCAGATGGTGCACGCCTGGCGGTTGATGGGCGGAAACATGGTGGCGACTGTCGACGTCGGCCGCGAGGCAATTTCTTCTTATGGCTGTCTTGATGTGACGCACACGGAAGGCCGTCTTCTTTCTGCCCGAGGAATGGTCGAAAAACCGAAGGCCAACGAAGCGCCGTCGACCCATGCCGTCATTGGCCGCTACATCCTTCAGCCGAGTGTTATGCGTCGTCTCAAGTCCACTCAGCCCGGCGCCGGCGGCGAGATTCAACTGACCGACGCGATCGCGGCGGACATCTCGTCTTCCGGTCTGTTCGGCTTTGCGTTCAGCGGCACGCGGTATGATTGCGGTCAGCCGGCCGGGATGGCCGCGGCAACATCGGCCATGGCGGCCAAAACCGCCGGGTCTGTCAGGCTCGCAGCCTAGTTCGCGGCAGGCTCGGGGTAGGCGGCACTTGTCATGATTCCGGACAATGTGGTGTAGACGCGGCCCCAGGCGGCCGCGTCTTCCGCTGTAAAGTCGTCTCCCAAACCCTTAGCGAGCGTATCGATTAAGGCTTCTCCAACCGCCGGATAGTCGTCCGCCACGACGCCGTAACCCACGTGCCGGATCGCGAGGCTTTCGGCTGCCGGCTTCAGCGTTTCAGGCTGGTCGAGGTGATCAATGATCCAGTTCAGCGTTTGCAGAAGTTTGCGAGCCTGATCCTCGATGTCCTCTCCGAACATCGCCCGGCTTGACGGTGCGATCTCGAAGAGGCGCGTATAGAAGATCCGGCCAACGATCTCACCGGCTGAGGCGGCCTGGGCCCAGTTTCTGCGGATCCGAACGTGATCTGGCGTGTCTTCAAGCGTCTCTGTCATGGGGGCGCCCTGTGGGTTGCATTCATCGCGCCTAGCACCTTCAGATTCCGTTGGTCAATTCATTGTGGGGGGAAGGGTACGTCCATGATGCACCGCGGATTCTGTCTTTATACGTCCGGGCATTGAGCTGGCTCTGGTAAACTTCCGGTGTGTTGTCGGCGGTCCATTGGTTCGACTGCGGCCGTCAGGCGGCCGCAGTCGAAGCCAATTCGATTGCGCGCGAGAGCGCCTCTTCCGGACAGCGGAACGGCGCGTTTGCCGCGCAGACCTGACGGCGACCGGCGCCGACTTCGAAAAGACTTGAACAGAATACGCCCGTCGCGATCTCCGTCGCACAGGGCACCCATGATCCGCCCGGGCCCTCCACCCGGTCGCCCACGCGCACATTTACAGCGCCCGGCGGCGGTCCGGACACCATCATTTTCGGATCTAACTGTTCCAAAACGGTCATCGCACGTCCCCTCACGGAGGTCGATTTTCCAAGCCAAGTTGGCAGAATGATGGCCAGACTAGGGCTTCGAGCTTCAGGAAATCTTATCTGGGGTTCCGAGGCCTTGCGACGTCGGTCGCGCGGAAGGTTCAGGTCCGGGGTCGGAACGCGTTGCATAAATGGCGTGCTTCCGACACACAGTACGACATTCTTCGAATTGCCCCAGTTCCGGCTCTTTTTTGCTCGCGGATCCGTGCGATCCCTTTGGCTCTAATCGTTACCGAGTTGCTTTGTTTCGGCGCACTCAAACGTTCGGTGATGACTTGTACCAAACCAAAAGCACTAACGGCGTCACGGTCGCCATGCTGCGCGCGTTCGTCTGCCTAAGCCGCAACCTGAACCTGTCGAAGACATGTCAGGAGCTTGGGGCGACACGGCAAACTGTGCGCCGCCATATCACGGATCTGGAACGGATTAAGGGAGAACAGCTCTTCACGGTAGAAGATCGGGCGTACCGGCTCACCCCACATGGGCAGGCGTCTCTTGAAGGGGCGAACGCGATTCTACTTCAACTCGACACATGGTCGGGGCAATCCTCCCTAAGGAAACAGCTCTCCGGCGGATTGGAATCAAACGGCTACACGGATGCCGATGGTCGAGAATTCCTGTCGCAGCAGCATCCCGTGTCAAAGGTTGCACACAATGGTTTGCCGCTGGTTCGCAAGGCACTGATCGCTTGGGGCAACGCCGAGACGCGTCTCGAAGATAAGGCCATGGAGGACATTCGCCCCTATACGGTTCTCTATCGCAAGGGTCAGGCAGGTTGGGTCTTCGTCGATATCGGGCCCGAATCTGCTTATGCCAAGTGGTTCGGCTGGGCGTGGTCGCGCAGCGCGATCGGCAAGCTCATGAACGAAGACAATGTCGGCGACGAGTTCAACGAATTCATCTCGGGGGCCTATTCACGGATTTACGACGAGGGTGGGGTCCGGTTGGACCATCTCTTCGCCTACCTTCCCAAGGACGGCGGTGATCCCGAACCGGTTACGTTTCAGCGACTGCTTCTGGGTTGTGTCTTCCCGGACGGGACCCCGGGCTTGATCGTTCTTGCGGTGATCACCCGCCAAGTCGAGATCGACGCTCTCGCGGAGGATGAGCTGCCACATCTTCCGGATGATTTGGTGATGGATAACCCGGCGAATTTGTCGATCTAGGTGTCCTAAACACCACAAAAGTTGCCAATAATCCGGGGAAATCTGCCGAATTGTGGTACGAATCGTACACGATTGCGCGTACCGGGTGATAGGGTGGCGAGCAGTTCGGGGATCGCCGGCGCAGGGGCAAGTCATGTCAGCACAGAACCTTTTCGAGGTTATCACCAAGGTTTCAAGCCTCGTGCAGGAGCTCGAGTCGGCTGGTATGCGCGTCGAGATTGGTGGCGACTTTGCCCAATATCGTGTACATCGTGGCGCCCAAGCTGATCGGGGTGCGATCTATCCTATGTTCGATGTCGCGAGCTCGTACATCGACAAATCGAACGGTTTTTGGATCTGCGGGTTTTCGGAATCGAATGAACTGATCCACACGCAGGCTGTCCGCCTGCTGGATCTGTCGGACGTTACGCTGGCACAGCATCTTAAGATGCACCGCCACAAGTACATCACCCCCAACACGACCCCGGATCCGGATCTGACATTTTACTCCGGTCCGGAAGCGCTTGAGGCCATCTCAGGTCGTGTCTGCTATCACGGAGATTTCTGGCTTCGGTCCCGAGGGCTGGGTGGCCCACGCAGCCAGGGCGCGACCAGCGTCCTGTCGCGCATCATGTTCGAGATCATGTGCCAATGTTGGAGCCCGGACTTCGTATTCGCGCTGGTCCCCAAACAACTGGCCGCAAAGGGCGCCCACCTTCGGTACGGGTACAGCCATTGCGAGCCGGGAAAGTGGATTGGCCCGGACCAGCAGGTCACCGAAGAAGACTATATGATCTGGATGAACGCACGAGATCTGTCGAATGCCATAGGACGGGAGATCCAATCGCTGCGTTCTGGTGATCAGGTCTCCGTGATCAGTTCCACGCTGACCGCGATCGACACGAACAGCTGATCTTTCGGCGGATTACCTCTTGGTTGATTGACGCCAATCCACATTCAAGTCACTGATGCCGGAACTCTTTTTGATCGGCACACACGCCTTGTCTTCTCGAAGCACAATTGTTGGATCTATCGCGGTCAGCATCGCGTTCGTTATGGAGCTTACGCTGGTTCCATTGCTCTTGCCCGCAATCCAGAAACAACTCGACCTTTCCATTGGTGAGCTTGCTTGGGTCTTCAATTCCTACGGCATCTCAGTCGCGGTCGGTGTCCTTCTGGGCGGCTGGCTTGGAGATGCGTTCAGGACAAAGCGCGTCTTTGCCATCGGTGTCCTGTTCTTTGCAATGGGATCGGGTATCGTCGCCCTTGCCCACAGCTATGAGTTGATGATTGCCGGTCGCATGTTGCAGGGTTTCGGCGGCGGCATTTTCTCACCTTTGGTGCCCATCCTTTTGACTTCGGCTTCGCCGGGTCGGCCTGGGCGGGTCCTCATTGTTTGGGGCAGTTTGACGGGATATGTCGCGGCCTTTGCGCCCCTTATTTACAGCTCATTGTTTTCCGACTTTGGATGGGGTCTCGCATTCATTACGTTTGCCATTGTTTCCATTTGCGCATTAATGATTGTTAATCGTTCCCAGATTGTGACCAATGCGGAAGCCGAGAGAATGTCGGTTCGCCGCTATGGTCAATTGCTTGAGAGGGGTCGCCTCCTTGCAATGTTCGGATACGTTTTTTGTACATATGGGGCGATCACATATTTTCTTTTCAGGCTGCCGCTTATCCTCGCTGAAAGCAATTTCCAGGTCGTCAATATCGGTCTGATCCTGTCGATCATGTGGCTGAGCTTTTCCTTGGTCAGCACATTGCTGAAGAACTCGGTCGACGCGCCCAGAGTGCGCGGCATTCTCTTGGCGGCGCCGATCCTGATCGCATCCGGGTTCCCGCTCGTGCCCTATTGCGAAGACATCACGTGCCTTGTCATAGCCGCTGTGCTGCTTGGATCGGGTCTGGCCTGCAGCAACGCGCCTTCGACCCAAATGATCCTGAAGTTCGCGCCGACCGGGATGAGTGCCGTGTCCGCAAGCCTCGACATTACATTCGCGCGGCTTGGCGGCGTCGCGACCGTGGCGTTTCTAGCAGAGTCAATGTTCGATTATGCCGTTGTCACCATCTTGGTGATGTCATTGGTCGCGTTCTTCTGCGCTCTCTATGCATCGCGGGAATTCAACGGCGCGTCCTGGACGACTCCCTGAAAAACAGCCGCGGCTGCTATGGGATCGGAGCACATCTCTGCCAAGTAGTTCGGGGTCATCGTGTTCGTTGGGGAACCCCTCTGTTTCCCCAACGAACGTCTTTGACATAAAAAAGCCGACAACAGCACCCATTGTCGGCCTTTTTATTCACACACCTTAACACGACCCGCACAGGTCGATACCTTTACCCACTCACACTCTTACCACCCCGGGCAGACGCGAACACACTCAACCCAAAGTTCGCGTCTGCAACCGTTCTGGTACCAGCTACTCGAAGTACTCGTTACCTTCGTCGAAGCACCGCACTCGCGCTTTCGATAACTGCAATTTGTACGACTCGGTGATTCTGGACAATTCCTTATAATTTTTACGTGATTGCAGAATTTTTCACCCTAGAATGGATGATAAATCATCCATTGGATTGTACCTATACTGGGGTGTCTTCTGATGTCTCAGACTCTGAGTATGAACATGTTTTCATTGAATAATTTTGGGCTTCGCCTGGGCAATTCACGCTTTCGTGAGGGGCGCGGTTTTCAGAAGTCTGCTGCGACTCCGGGCAGACGCAGATTGCGGATCAGGTCTCGCATCTCTTGGCGGGCTGCGACGTTCGAAATGTTCATCTGTCCCTGAACTCCTACATCGCGCAGATCTAGCAGAGTCAGACCCCTTGGGAACAATTCGCGGAAGATCACCCGCTCGGAAAAACCTGGCGCAACCCGAAACCCTATGCGTCGCGCCAGCTCTTCCATCGCAGCGCCGATCTTCTTCTTGTTATGCATCGCCTGTGCACCAAGGCGGTTCCGGACCACGATCCAGTCGATCGGTGTCAGGCCGGCCCGGGCACGCAATTGTCGCGCGTTCCAGACCATCTCGGAATAGATCGACGGCCCGACGACCACGTTCGTTTCTGGATCTGTCTGGGCCAGAAGATCGAAGTCCACAAAACTGTCGTTCATCGGCGTAATCAGCGTGTCGGCAAGTGAATGGGCCACCTGGCTCAGCCGCGTGAACGATCCCGGACAGTCGATGAGAATGAAGTCGCTGCTGCTTTCCAGGGCCAGGACGCCCTGGGTCAGACGGCGGTCTGAGGCATTCTCGCCTTCTTCCAAGGTAGCAGGGTCCACATCGGGCAGTGGGATGTAGCGGGGCATCGGCAGGTTGAGCCGGTGCCGAGATGCAAACGCCTGCCGGTTCTCCAGATACCGCGCGAAGGACTTCTGGCGCAGGTCCAGATCGAGCACGCCCACGCGATGGCCCATCCGCACCAATGCCGTCGAGATGTGCATCGCTGTGGTGGACTTGCCGGATCCGCCCTTCTCATTCCCGACGACAATCACATGGGCCACGGGCGGGCAGTCCTTCTACATGAAATCTTCAATTCGCAGATGAGCGACCAGACGAGATCGCCCGACACACAGCGAGCCACGGGCGGTGCCAGGAGCCCGTCGAACGCCACCCAACCGGAGGTGGCGTTCCGAAAAGCGCCTAAGCGCCTTAGAAGCCGAGGCCTTCGTACTTCTTCTTGAATTTGGACACACGGCCACCGGTATCCATGATCCGGGTTCCGCCGCCAGTCCAGGCGGGGTGCACCGACGGATCGATGTCGAGCGCGAGTTGGTCGCCTTCGGCGCCCCACGTCGACTTCATCTGAACGACCGTCCCGTCAACAAGCTTTACGTCGATCAGGTGGTAATCGGGATGCGTATCGGATTTCATCGTCGGTCTCCTTACGCGCCAGCGTTGGCGCCCGATTTGGGCTTGTATGTCGTGTCCTCGGCGATCCGGGCCGACTTGCCGCGGCGGGCACGCAGATAATAGAGTTTTGCGCGGCGCACGCGGCCACGGCGGACTACGGTGATCGACTCGATGTTGGTCGAATGCAGCGGGAACACACGTTCGACGCCTTCGCCGAACGAAATCTTCCGGACGGTAAACGATCCGGCGATCCCATCGCCGTTCTTGCGGCTGATGCACACGCCCTCGTAATTCTGAACACGCGACCGGGTGCCTTCGGTCACCTTGTAGCCGACGCGGATAGTGTCGCCGGCCTTAAAGTCCGGGATGTCCTTCGCCAGAGCAGCAACCTGCTCGGCTTCGATCTCAGCAATGAGGTCCATCGGACCTACTCCTATTTTGGCCCACGGTTGATCCGCGGAGGTGGGGCTGCCCTCAGAGCTCTTGGTCTCCATCCGGGTCCTTACCGTGCTTCGCACAATAAGCCCGCCAGAGGTCAGGGCGGCGTTCCTTTGTCAGCCTTTCGGCCATGGCCCGTCTCCAGTCGGCGATCTTCGCGTGATGGCCCGACAGGAGAATGTCGGGGATCGCGCGGCCTTCCCAAATTCCGGGCCGTGTATACTGAGGATGCTCCAACAAAAAATCCGAGAAGGTTTCCTCCTCGGTCGAAGCCTGATTCCCAAGCACGCGCGGTATAAGCCGGACCGTCGCGTCGATCAAGGCTTGCGCGGCAATCTCGCCACCGGTCAGGACGAAGTCTCCGATGGACACCTCTTCGATCCCGAAGTGATCGAGAACCCTCTGATCAATCCCCTCGAACCGACCGGAGACAAGGGTCACGCCATCACCCTGGGCTAGGTCGACCGCACGGGCCTGAGTAAAAGGTGTGCCGCGCGGGGACAAAGCGAGGATCGGGTGCGCACCATCTGCACCCGAATGGGCGTAGGCGATGGCGCGGCCGAGAATGTCCGGGCGCAAGACCATACCCGCCCCACCGCCCGCCGGGGTATCGTCGACATTCCGGTGCCGGCCTTCGCCAAACTTCCGAAGATCAGTCGTGGTTAGGCGCCAGAGACCGTCCTTCAGTGCCTTTCCCGTGAGCGAAAGCCCGAGCGTCCCGGGAAATGCTTCTGGAAACAGGGTCACCACACGCGCGTCCCAAGCTCCGGTCTCCGGTCGCGCCTCCATGAGATCGCGCGGCGCGACCGTTGCCTTGGCCGTAAGGCGCCCATGGGAGCGTCCGGTTTCCGTCAACGGCCGATACCGGAAGGTGCGCCTGCGGCGCGCTCCATCTGGCACTGCGTGCGGGCCGGGGCGATGCCCCGGGTCAAGGACCGGATCGAGCTTCGCTGAACGCTCGGACGGACAAGCGATGCCGCCAGCATCAGAGAAGCCCCTCGGGCAGGTCAGCGACGAGGCGTCCGCGCCTGAGATCCACCGTGGGGACAGTTGCCTTTGTGAAGGGCAGAAGGATCGGCGCTGTGAGATCCGGTCCTGTGATTTCGAGCAGATCCGAGGCACCGTGGTTCATCACCGCATTGATCCTACCAAGAAGTGCTCCGCCCGTGTCATAGACGTCGAGGCCGATAAGGTCGGCGTGGTAATACTCATCCTCGTCGGTATCGGGCAACAGCGCACGGTCGACATATAGTCGTGTTCCACGCAAGGCGTCCGCCGCCTCTTTGGTGGTAACGCCAGAGAGGCGGGCGGTCAGAGCCGTCTTTGCGGTGCCGGTCAGGGTCACAGCAAAGCGGCGCGTGCCGTCTTCCGTTTCGAGCGGACCATAGGCTGCCACGTCTTCGGGCGCGGCGGTGAAGCTTTTTAGCCGTACCTCTCCCCGCGTGCCGAAGGCACCGGCAAGGGCGCCGAGACAGATCCGCTCTGCTGTCATTTCGACCCCTGACACAGTCCGGACTTGTCCCAGATGCCGCCAGCCCTTTCGCAGTTGGCCGGGGCGTGCGCGCGTTCATAAGCCATGCCGCCGAGAAAAGCTGCGCCGACGGCCAGCCAGAAGGCTGGCCGGATCAACAATGTCAGGACCCCGACGAGACGCAGCACAGCGGCACGTGGCGGAGTTTACTCCGCCTTTTCCTCTGCGCTCTCTTCAGCGGGAGCCTCGGCCGCATCATCTGCCGCCTCATCCGCTGGCGCCGCGGCCTCTTCCGCTGCGGCCTTGGCGGCCTCTTCGGCTTCGGCGGCCTTGGCGGCTTTTTCTTCGGCGCGCTCCTTCGCCTTGGAACCGGGTTCTGCCTTGTTCGGGTTGTTGCGCTCTTTCTTCTCGAGCTTGCCGGCGGCTTCAAGCATGCGGGCGATGCGGTCCGTGGGTTGCGCGCCTTGGCCCAACCAGTATTCCACACGCTCCACGTTCATCTTGACGCGATCTTCGCTGTCTTTCGGCAGCAGCGGATTGTAGGTGCCCAGCTTCTCGATAAAGCGACCGTCCCGTGGCATGCGGCTGTCGGCGGCGACGATGGAGTAGAACGGGCGCTTCTTTGAGCCCCCACGGGCAAGGCGAATCTTCATGGCCATTTAGGTATTCTCCTGATTTTCGGCATGTTTTTCATGATGTTGAATGACCTCTGCAATGATGAAGGCCAGAAACTTCTTGGCGAATTCCGGGTCGAGATCGGCCCTTTGCGCCAGGTCTTCGAGACGTGCGATCTGCGCCGCTTCGCGGGCGGGATCGGAAGGGGGAAGTTGGTGGACGGCCTTGAGTTGCCCCACGGCCTGCGTGTGTTTGAACCGCTCGCCCAGCGTGTAGACGAGGATTGCATCGAGCCGGTCGATCGAAGCGCGATGGTCCGCCAGAAGGCCGGCCGCGCGGGCGGTGTCATCGGTCACGTGGGCCTCGTCAAGTTAGAGCTGTGTGCGTCTGAGTGGGTGGTCGTGTCGTCAGGACCCGGATGGCGCCAGACGTGCAAAAGACCCAGATCGGGAACGTCATGGGTCCCCTCAAATTCGGCTCCGAGCCGCTGGGCCAAGGCGACGGATCGGGTATTCTCCGGTGCCACACAGCTGATTAGGCGCGTCCATCCATAGGTCTCGTATGCAAATCGGCGCGCAGCTAACGCCGCCTCGTAGGCGATGCCTCTGCCTTCGCCGGAAGCAAACAATGACCATGCAAGTTCGCGTTCCGGCCAGTCCTCGGGATGATAGATGCCGGTTACGCCCAGGGGTTCGCCGGTGAGCCGGTCGGTGATCATCCATCGACCGTACCCGCGCAAGTGCCACTGGCCCACGAGTTCGGTCAGTGCCCGGTAGCTCGCGGCGCGATCAAATGGCCCGCCGACGAATATCGCTCGGTCCGAGGCGCGAAACTCGGCATAGGTATCCAAATCGGAGATGGCTGGCAGCCGCAGTCTCAGCCGCTCGGTCTCAATTTCGGGAATCTCGAACCTCGGTGTCATGGGGCCGACCCCGTGGGCCCAGCATGGCGAACAACCACACAGTCATCATCTTCGCACATCGCAGCCTCTGCGATCGGATCGAGATGCCCTCCGATCCTGGTCGCAAGCGCGATCGAGGCTGAGTTCTCGGGGTGGATATAGCTTACGAGACGGTCCAGGGCGTCCGGCCCCAGGGCCTGGTCCCGAGCTGCCATCGCCGCCTCCGTCGCCAGACCCCGACCCTGCACTTCGGGTGCGAAAATATATCCAAGCTCTGGTTCGTTATCCCCCGGCTCAGCGCCGATTTGTACGAAGCCGATCACTGCGGGGTCGGGTTTCTCCGTGACTGCCCAAACGCCGTGCCCGCGCAGGAGCCACGTACCTGTCAGTTGAATGAACTCTCCCCACGCATCCTCTCGTGACTTCGGGTGACCGAAAAAGCGCCCGCCCGGGCCCAGAACCATGCCAGCGAATGCCTCGAAATCCTCGATCCGTGGCGCGCGAAGACGGAGGCGTGATGTCTCGATCACGGGGAGGATCGCCTGGAGTATACGGGCGCGCCGCGCCGTCGGCCCGCTCGACGGGCGTTCATGAAAGGCGGTCACTTTTGTGTCTCCGGATCATGGCGATAGACCACATCCTCGGGCCAGGGTGCCGTCGCTTCCGGATCGATCCGTGCGCCGAGGCGTTCCGCCAGTTGGGCTGAGCGCGCGTTTGCCGGATCGATGTAGCTGACGAGCGTCGGCACGCCCATGGGGCCGAACGCATGCGCCAAGACCGCCTGTGCGGCCTCGAAGGCGATGCCCTTGCCTTCCGCCTTGGCCACAACGGACCAGCCGATCTCAAGTTCGAGAAAGTGCGGCGGTTTGCCGAGGCCGGTCATACCATAGGTCTCATTCGTGGATCGGTCGGTGATGGCCCAGTATCCCACGCCCAGAAGCGCCCAGCTTCCAACTTCCGCAGCAAATTCCGACCATGCGCGTTCCCGGTCGTAAGGTCCGCCGATGAGCGCCGCGCGATCCGAGCACAACAGCGTCGCCATCGGCTCAAAATCCTCGAAGCGCGGCGCGCGAAGCACGAGGCGTTCCGTTTCAAGTGTTGGTGCGACGGTCATGCCAGTTCCTCTGGGGCAGGGTGGCGATAAACATGGTCGTTCGCCTGATCGGCGTGCGGCGGCAACGGGGCTCCGGAATCCCGTTGGCAACCAAGGCGCTGCGCAAGTGCGACCGATCTGTCATTGCCGTCGCGGATATAGCTGACAGCGGTGGTCCAGCCGAGCACGGAATACGCGTGCGTACGGGCAGCGACCGCGGCTTCGTGCGCAATTCCCCTGCCTTCTGCATCCTCGAAAACCAGCCAACCCAATTCGTGCTCGGGCCATGTTTCGGGAAAGAACGGTCCGACAAGGCCGAGGGCCGTGTCACTGTTCTTGGCAGTAACCGCCCAAAGCCCGAAACCGCGCACCTGCCAGTGGCCCAGCATGGCCGCAAAGTTCTTCCATGCTTGGAACTTTGGAACATTTCCGCCCGTGAAGCGCGCGCGTTCGGACATGTAGTAGGTGACGATCGCCGCCTCATCCTGCGGGCCTGGCGGGCGCAACGTCAGGCGTTCGGTTTCGATGACAGGGGTGCTCATCGGATTCCCCCGATCGACATGCGTGCGGTGTGCTCTTCTTCATTCTGGTGGGAACACGCCGGGTGTGCGCTCGGAAGACGGGAGGGCAGCGCCCCCCTGTGCAGGTGCAATCGCAGGGTCATTTCTTTTTTCCAAATCCGGATAGGCCCGGGGGCAGGGCCATGCCACCCGGCGGTGTCATGCCGGCGAACGGCGTTCCGCCGGGCACCTTGCCCATCTGCGCCTGCGCGGCTTGGATCTCGGCCTCGCTGGGCATGCCGCCTTTGCCGCCGAAAAGCCCGCCCAACTGCTTCATCATCCCCTTCTTGCCCATCTTGCCGAGCTTCTTCATCGCGTCCGACATTTGTCGGTGCTGTTTCAGGAGGCGATTGAGTTCCTGCACCTCGAGCCCGGCCCCCTTGGCAATCCGCTTCTTTCGGCTGGCCTGCAAGATCTGGGGATTGGCCCGCTCGCGCTTCGTCATCGACTGGATCAAGGCGATCTGGCGTTTCAGGATGCTGTCGTCAAACCCGGCCTCTGCGATCTGGTTCTTCATTTTGCCCATGCCGGGCATCATGCCCATGAGCCCATCCATGCCGCCCATTTTCAGCATCTGTTCGAGCTGGCCCTTGAGGTCGTTCATATTGAACTGACCCTTCTGGAAGCGCCTCATCATGCGCTCGGCCTGCTCGGCCTCGATCGTTTCCTGCGCCTTTTCAACAAGCGCAACGATGTCGCCCATGCCAAGGATGCGGCCTGCGACCCGGTCGGGCTCGAACGTTTCGAGCGCGTCCATTTTTTCGCCGACACCGACAAACTTAATCGGCTTGCCGGTCACGGCCCGCATGGAAAGAGCTGCGCCGCCCCGCCCGTCGCCATCCATCCGCGTCAGGACCACACCCGAGATCCCGATCCGTTCATCGAAGTTCTCTGCGGTGGTCACAGCGTCCTGACCGGTCAGGCCATCGACGACGAGCAGGGTTTCCCGTGGCGTGGCCACGTCGCGGACGTCCTCGACCTGGCTCATCAATTCGTCGTCGATCGAGAGCCGGCCCGCCGTGTCGAGCATATAGACATCATAGCCGCCAAGGCTGGCCTGCTGTTTGGCGCGCTTGGCGATCTGGACCGGGCTTTCACCTTTCACGATGGGCAGCGTGTCGACGCCGATCTGGGTTCCGAGAATGGCAAGTTGTTCCATCGCCGCCGGTCGGTTGACATCGAGCGACGCCATCAGGACCCGCTTGCCGTTCTTCTCAGTCAGGCGTTTGGCGAGCTTTGCCGTCGTCGTCGTCTTACCGCCGCCCTGCAGACCCACCATCAGGATTGGGGCCGGCGGATTGTCGATCTTCAGCTCGCCCGGCTCGGCATTGTCGCCCGCCAGCACATGTACCAATTCGTCATGGACGATCTTGACGACCTGCTGGCCTGGCGTCACCGACTTGGTGACCGACTGCCCGGTCGCCTTTTCCTGCACCGCCTTTACGAAATCACGTGCCACAGGAAGCGATACGTCGGCCTCGAGCAGCGCGACGCGCACCTCTCGCAACGCGGTCTTGACGTCGTCTTCGCTCAGCGCGCCCTGCTTGGTCAGACGATCAAAGACGCCGCCCAAGCGTTCGGAGAGATTTTCGAACATGTGCGGCCTCCTCAGCCGGTTCCAACCTGATCCCAACGTAAGAAGGGACCGCTCAAAGCCCAAGCGCCCCCACGGGCGAAACCTCGCTGGTGGGGGGCGATCCCGCGCCGCGCGCGGAACCGGAAGCGGCTCTCACTTCCGAAATGTGGGCGAGGCTATGGGAGAAGCGCAGGCGCCTGTCAAGTCGCGTCGTGGTCCGCAAGCCAGTTGTTGATGCGCTTTGCTGTCAGTTCATGCCGCCCGCGAAAGCTGTCAGAGACCCGCGTTAACGGGACGGTGTCCGCGTCGCCGAGCTTCACGCCCACGTTGTAGGTTGTGTTCTTGCCGCCCGCATTTGTCTGAACCACTGCTTCGGTCACAACCCCCAGGTCATGGCGTTCGACCGCAAGCCCAAGGACGGTTCTTCGTCGGACCTCGAAGTAGGTCTCGGGGCCGTGGAAGATCACCATGGTCCGTCGGGTTACAAGCCCGGCCATGATCAAGGTGATCGCTGTTCCGATCAGCATGAACCATGCCCCGCTGAACATTGCGAAGGCGGTGCATCCAAGCGCGCCAGCGATCAAAAGGCTGCCAAGAACCCAGGGTGTGTTCTCCAGGATCAGTTGGTCCGGGGTGTCGCGGGTTATCTTCATGCGCGCATGGGGACCCCCGTTTGCCGACCTGTCAACGTCGGATCCCGGGGCCAGGGGCGGAAATCAGCCGCAGATCTCCCCTGTCATTCGGGCGTCACTTGGGTGACGTCGTGTGCATGCACCGAAACAGGGAGAGACCTATGAGCGACCGTATCAACAAGATGATCCTCGTGAACGAAGCCGGACACGAAACCGGAGTCCTGAATGGCGACGGCGGCAACCTTGCCCTTGGCGGCGCCGGAACGGAAGGCGATGTCGTGCTGCGCAACACCAAGGAACAGCACACGGTCCACATCGACGGTGGGCAAGGAAACATGACCTTGGGCGGCAATGGCTCAGAAGGCGACATCGCGCTCTTGCACACCGAGGGCGGCCAGACCGTGCATATCGATGGCGGCAACGGGAACATTACATTGGGCGGGGCCGGTGCCGAAGGCGATGCGACGCTTTTGAACACCGAGGGCGGCCAGACCGTGCATATCGATGGCGGTCAAGGCAACATCACTCTAGGCGGCTCGGGTGCGCAGGGCGACGTGGCGCTGGTCGACCCCGAGGGCCGGCAGTCCGTGCATATCGACGGCGGCAACGGGAATATGACCTTGGGCGGTGGCACCCATAACGGCGACATCCGGCTTTTGTCGGACGACCACAAGATGCGGATCCATATCGACGGAGGGTCGGGCAACATCTATGCGGGCGGCGAAGGCGCGGCCGGGGATTTTGCGCTCAAAGACAAGGATGGCGACACGATCATCCATCTCGATGCAGGCGACGGCGTGATCCGGATCAAAGGCAAGCATGTGCAGACGGCCGATTATGTCTTTGCCGAAGGTTATCATCTCGCTTCGCTTGACGAGGTGGCGGCCCATGTGGCCACCCATCGCCACCTGCCGGGTGTGCCGAGCGCGGCCGAGATGAAGGCCGAAGGTGTCGACCTGATCACCATGAACCGGCTGTTGCTGGAGAAAGTCGAGGAACTGACGCTGCGCCTGATCGATATGGATGCTCGGCTGAAACGGCTCGAAGACTAGCGGAAAGCCCTAGGCGCGGCCCAAGCGCAAAGTCAGCGTCGCCGGCCCGCTTACCATGACAATCACTACTGCGGGCCGCCAAGACGGGGCGGGCACGGGCCGGGGACGCAAAGGGACGACATTGGTCTTCATGAGCCCCGGATCGCTGCTCAATTCGCCGCGATTATGGCAAAAATGGAAACAACGCCCCGGCTGTTGCCGGGGCGCAACAGGTGCGGCTATGCAGCCGCGGCGATAGCATCAATCCGGGCTTCGGCCGCATTCAGGGATGCTTCGTGGTCCAGCATAAGTTGATCTGCCGCGGCGACTTCGACGTCGGTTATGCCGATGAAGGCCAGGAAGTGACGCAGGTAACCGGTCGCAAAGTCGATCTCGGATCCGGCCTTGGTGCCCCCGGAAGCAACGACGACAACAGCGCGCTTGCCAGACAAGAGGCCGACCGGACCATTCTCGGTATAGCGAAAGGTCACGCCGGCGCGGGCGACCAGATCGACCCAGGCCTTCAGCGCGGCGGGGACGGAGAAGTTGTAGATCGGCGTCCCGATCACAAGCGTGTCAGCGGCGCGGATCTCGTCGACCAGCGTATCAGAAGTCCGCAACGCATCGAGCTGTTCTGGACTGCGATCCCCGGACGGCGTGAAATTGGCTTCAATCCAGTTCGCGTCCAACAGGGGCACACCATCGGCGAGATCCCGGGTGATAACCTCGGTTGCGTCAAGGCGCTCGATCAGACGATCAGTCAGCGAGCGGGTCATCGAGCCGATATGGCGGGCTGAGGCATCGATGCGGAGGATAGTGTGGGCCATTTGGAGGCACTCCATGTGATAAGATGCACCTAATCTGACTCTTGATTTCTCGAACACAACGGCGCAAATTCCACATCATCTGTTGGAATTCGCACAATTTTGGGCGAGGAAGAGGACGTCGACCATGAACTCGTGGGACGAGATCAAGACAGCCTACCACGTGGCCCGGATGGGGACTGTAAGTGGTGCGGCGGACATTCTCGGCGTCCATCACGCAACGGTCATCCGCCACGTCGATGCGCTTGAAGCGCGCCTGGGTGTGAAACTTTTCCAGCGACATGCCCGGGGTTACACGGCGACGGAAGCCGGACAGGACCTGTTGCAGGTGGCGCAGGCGACCGAAGACCAGATCACCCAGCTTGTGGGGCGGATCAAGGGGCAGGGCGACACGGTTTCCGGCGAATTGGTGGTGACCTCGCTCTCGTCCATCTCGGGCATGATGGCCCCGGTCCTCCACAGCTTTCGCGAGAAGCATCCCGAGATTGTCGTGCGTTACCTCACCGGGGACCGCGTCCTTCGGCTTGAGTATGGCGAGGCCCATGTCGCGATCCGCGCCGGGACCGCGCCGAACCAGCCGGACAACGTGGTCCAGCCCTTCGGGCAACTCGATATCGGCCTTTACGCGAGCTCTGCCTATATTGCCCGCAAGGGGCGTCCGACCTCGGAGGCCGAGCTTGCCGGGCACGAATTCGTCGGAACGGATGACGCGAATTCACGCGCGCCTTTCAATGCCTGGCTTCGAAATGCCGTGCCAGAGGACGCGGTAGTGTTCCGCTGCAGCGACAACGAGGCGATCCGCGATGCCGTGGCCGCCGGAGCTGGGATCGGGTTCAACACGCGGTGGCTGGCTGAAAAGAACCCGGATCTGCACGAAATCCTAGCGCCGCGCGACGAATGGGCGGCGCCGTTCTGGCTGGTGACGCATGTGGATCTTCACCGGACGACAAAGGTCCAGGCATTCCTGACGCACCTGAAAGAGGCTGCGAAGGACTGGTAGTGCGGGCCGTCAGGCGTCCGAACGCTGCAGCAGCAGAATGATCAGAGCCAGCGCAATTCCAACGCCCATCGCACCCCAGCCGGCCATCGTGACACCGAATTCGGCAATCGCCTGATCCACAATATCCAAAAGTGCGGCGGCCCGGCCCTCATCGGCTCCCGTCCGCGGCAGGCTGTCGGTGAGAATGGCCGTTCCAAGCCACCCAAAGAAGACCATTGCAACGCTTGCGATTGCGTATTTCATGCCGCCCTCCGGAAATTTCGTCACTTTGTTACGGACAAAGCGCGGCGAATTTTGGGCAAGAGACGGGCCATTCAAGAGCGGTCAGCGGGGTCCCCGACGAGTTCGGTTTCAAGAAACCTCTCAAATGCATCGAGGTTCACGGGCTCGAATTGCCCAAATCCCTGCATCCAGACCGACGCCGCTTTCATTGCCTCTGGCTCAAGTTTGCACCATTTCACGCGGCCCCGCTTGTCTTGCGCGATCAAGCCCGCCCGCGTGAGGATGGTCAGGTGTTTGGAAATTGCCGCGAGCGATACGGAGAACGGTTCGGCCACGTCGGTGACCGCCATGTCGTCTTCAAGCAGCATTGCCAGTATGGCGCGGCGGGTGGGATCAGCGAGTGCTGCGAAGACAAGATCGAGGTCGTCAGACATGACCGTCCGGTGACAGAGTGCGACGAAAAGATCAACCGATGGGTTAAATATGCTCCTTGGACCAAGTCATCGATTGGCCCGCGGCTGCCCGGAAAAAAATATATATAAAACAAATATTTATATCCATTCCCGGTGTCCGATTGAAGCGATTGACACCCGGGCCTGGTCTGCCTAAAACCCAGTCGTCCTTAAGGGGTGCTCGCACATGGCGAAACGACCCGAGAAGGCAGAGTTGGACGCGCTGCAGGCGCGGATCGACGAAGCCAGGGCCGCCCAGGCGCCCAGCCCTCCCGCGGACGAGCATTATTCCCAGGCCCAGCAGGGCTGGCGGATGGTGACGGAGCTGGTGGCGGGAATACTCATCGGTTTCGTTGTCGGTTATGGGCTCGATACCTTTCTGGGAACGATGCCCATCTTCCTGGTGCTGTTCGTGTTGTTGGGCTTCGTGGCTGGCGTGAAGACGATGCTCGCCACCGCGAAAGAGATTGAACGCAAGTCGGCCGCCAGTGCGGCCGCGGACAAGGGTGATGAAGATGGCGGACGAAGCATCTAAGGGCGGCAGCGGCCTTGAGTTTCACCCGATGGACCAGTTCATCGTTAAGCCGCTGTTCGGTGGCGACGCGGTCAACTTTTACACTCCGACGAACGTGACCCTTTGGATGGCACTGACGGTGTTGGCTGTGGCGGCGCTTTTGGTTTTCGGAACGCGCGGTCGTGCCATCGTGCCAAGCCGCGCCCAGTCGGTGGCCGAACTAACTTACGGCTTCGTCTACAAGATGATCGAGGACGTGGTCGGCAAGGATGGCCTCAAGTACTTCCCGTACATCATGACGCTGTTCATGTTCATCCTATTTGCGAACTTCCTCGGGCTGATCCCGATGAGCTTCACGACAACCTCGCACATTGCGGTCACCGCCGTTCTGGCTGGCGCCGTGTTCATCACCGTGACTGCAATCGGTTTTATCAAGAACGGGGCTGGGTTCCTGAAGCTCTTCTGGGTGGATGCGGCGCCTTTGCCACTTCGCCCGGTCCTCGCCATTATCGAGGTTATTTCTTACTTCGTGCGCCCGGTCAGCCACTCAATTCGTCTGGCAGGCAACCTGATGGCCGGTCACGCCGTGATCAAGGTGTTTGCCGGGTTTGCTGCGGTGGCCGCCATCGCGCCGCTCTCGGTGCTTGCGGTCGTCGCGATCTACGGGCTCGAGGTTCTGGTGTCGGCCATTCAGGCCTACGTTTTCACAATTCTCACTTGCGTCTACCTGAAGGACGCACTGCATCCGCATCACTGAATGAACGGTGGGCGAGGCGCTCACTTCACGCAGACTTCCAATCAAGGAGATCAAGGACATGGAAGGCGATATCGCAAACATGGGTCAGTTCATCGGCGCTGGTCTTGCCGCAATCGGTTCGGGCACCGCAGCTATCGGTGTGGGACACGTAGCTGGCAACTTTCTTGCCGGAGCCCTGCGCAACCCCTCGGCTGCTGGCGGCCAGACCGCGACGCTCTTCATCGGCATCGCCTTTGCCGAAGCACTGGGCATCTTCGCGTTCCTCGTCGCGCTCCTTCTGATGTTCGCCGTCTGATCCAGCCTTCGGGCAGGTATCGGGGTCGGGCTGTTTAAGCCCGACCGCGCACACGAACTCAGGAGGTCCGAACATGGCGACCGAAACGAACGGTGCCGAGGCCGGAGGCGCAGGGCTTCCGCAGCTCGACGTCACGACTTTTCCGAACCAGATCTTCTGGCTCGTTCTCACGCTTTTGGCGATCTACTTTATTCTCGATCGCATTGCGCTCCCGCGGATCGGGTCGGTTTTGGCCGAACGTCAGGGCACGATAACGGGCGATCTTGCCGCGGCTGAGGAACTGAAAGCCAAGGCCGACGAGGCCGAGGCCGCATACGAAAAAGCACTCGCCGATGCGCGGGCCGAAGCCCAGAAGATTGCTGCTGAGCGTCGCGCCGAGATCCAGACCAAAGTCGATGCCGCCGTTGCCGACGCCGACGCCACGATCTCAAAACGTGCCGAAGAAAGCGAGGCGCGGATTGCCGAGATCAGGGCGCGAGCGATGGAAGACGTCAGGTCCGTTGCTGTCGAGACGGCTCCGGAGATCGTTTCGCTTCTGGGTGGTGATGTAGACACTGCGGCGGTAGAAGCCGCCGTCGTCGAACGGATGAAAGGATAGGGTCATGCATCGTATCGCGATCCTGCTGAGCCTTTTGGCGACGCCCGCTTTTGCCGCAGACAAGCCGTTCTTCTCGCTGGCCAACACCGACTTTATCGTCACGATCGGCTTTCTGGTCTTCATTGGTATCCTGATCTACTTCGGCGTCCCGAAAATGCTTGGCGGCATGCTCGACGCCCGGGCCGAGACGATCCGCGGCGAATTGGCCGAGGCTCGGAAGCTTCGTGAGGACGCGCAATCGGTACTCGCCTCGTTCGAGCGCAAGCAACAGGAAGTGGCCGAGCAGGCCGAACGCATTGTCGCGCAGGCGCGCGATGAAGCTGAAGGTGCGGCCGAGACCGCCTTGGCTGAGCTGGACCGGACAATCGCGCGTCGCATGCAGGCCGCGGAAGATCAGATCGCTTCGGCCGAAGCAGCTGCCGTGCGCGAGGTGCGGGACACCGCGACACGAGTTGCCGTTGCGGCGGCAGGTGACCTTTTGTCCAAGCAGATGACCGCCACACGCGCCAACGGCCTGATTGACGCGGCCATCTCGACGGTTGAGACGAAACTGAACTAGCCGAACGACGTATCTCCGGCATCCCGCGCTGCCCGTTCTTCAGGTGTCAGCGCGTAAGAGCCGCGGAGTACATGGTTGAACCGCTTCCGCGCGATCAATTCGTTCTTGTTGGCGACGCCATCGGCAACAAGCGTTTCCTCAACAAAGTCGAAATGCTTGTTGACCGCAACCTCGGCCGCGTTGAGGTCACGTGCCTGAAGGGCGTCGTTCATGGACTTGTGCAAGTCCACGAACACCGTGGCGCTCACCATTTGCCGGAATGCTATGTCCCTGCTTCGGAACACGCCGGTTCGAAACACGGCCATCAGGGCCCGCATCATGTGCAGCAGTACCGAGTTGTGCCCGGCCTCTATGATCGTCAGATGAAACAGCGCATCGAGCTCGGCAGCTTTTTCGTAGTCGCCGGCAAGGTCTGCGGCCCGTAAACGCTCAAACACCGTGTCAACGATCTTCAGATCTGTGTCCGACCCATGACGGATCGCCCGTTTGATGGCGATGCTCTCGAGATCACGTCGCAAGGCGATATAGTCGAAGTCGGCTTCCACATGGGTCGAGAACAGGTCAAGCAAGGCTGGGTGGAATGTTGCACGAAGATCGGATGCCACGAAAATTCCGGCGCCTCTCTTCGAATTCAATAGACCCTTGCCTTCGAGCTCGGCGATGGCTTCACGCAATGATGGGCGCGACACGCCCATACGTTCAGAAAGATCACGTTCCGAAGGCAGGCGCTCTCCGGGCTCAAGTATCCCACGAAGGATTAACAACTCGATCTGTTCGACGATCGAGTGAGACAGCTTTTCCGACTGAATTTTCTCGTACGGCAAGAGCGGCTCGGAGGTGAATCAATTGGTAATGATTTATTACCTGAGCGCTTGGTTTCGGTCAAAAAGGACGCCGGGCCGAAGCCACGACGCCCCCTCTGCTCGATGGTATTAGTTTGGGATGATTGTGATATCGACTCGACGGTTCTGGGCCTTGCCTGCGGCAGTCAGGTTCGACGCGATCGGGCTGCGTTCGCCTTCACCAAACGTCCGAAGCCGGCCGGCCTGAACGCCATTCCGGATCAGCACAGATGCCACTGACTGAGCGCGGCGCTGCGAGAGATCAAGGTTGTAGGCGTCGGAGCCATCAGAATCCGCGTGACCGACGATCTGGATGGTGGAGTTCGGATACCGGTTCAGACTTTGTGCAAGAACCCCGAGATCCGCCTGAAGCTGCGGTTGGACCGAAGCGCTGTCGACGTTGAAAAGAAGATCATTCGGCATCCGCACGATCAGGCTGTCGCCGGTGTTGATGACGTCGATTTCCTGGTCGAGGCTACCCCGAAGTTCCTGCGCCTGCCGGTCAAGGATGTTGCCCACGACGGCGCCGGCGGCGGCCCCGACGGCGGCACCGGCCAAGATTGAGGCTCCCTTGTCATCGTCCGCGCGGCTGCCGAGAAGGCCGCCGATTACGGCGCCGGTCACTGCCCCGGTCCCGGTGCGGTTGGGGTCGCCGGTCGTGGCATCGGTGCAGCTTGCCAGCGCCAGCGCGCTTGCGGCGGCAAGAAGGATCATTGGTTTGGCAGTGAGCATGTCTGTCCTCGTCATGGGTCGTCGTTTCGTCAGAGACGCCCCAGACTTGAGCAAACTTCCACCTGATATGCGATATCAGTGGATTGTCAGCCGATTGCCGCCGATTTTCTCAGGCGGTTTCAGCTGCCTCCCACGCTAGCATTGCGCGCTTTACGGGCAGTCCCCAATGATAGCCGCCAAGTCCGCCGGACTTACGCAGGGCCCGGTGGCAGGGGATCAGCCAGCTGATGGGATTGCGCCCCACTGCGGTACCCACAGCGCGAACGGCTTTCGGGTTGCCAATAGCGACGGCGATGTCCGAATAGGTAGTCACATGGCCGGTTGGAATGGTCAGAAGCGCTTCCCATACCTTGATCTGAAAAGGTGCGCCCATCAACACCACTCGCGCTGGGTTTTCGGGGTCTGGGTTTGTGGGAAAAGCGCGATCCGCAAGCGGGCGCAGCGCGGTTGGATCTTCAACAAACCGCGCTTTGGGCCATCGGCTGAGCATATCGGTCATTGTGTCTTCCGCACCGGTCTCCGCGGCAAAGCCGATGCCGCATATCCCGCGATCGGTGCCCATGACCAAGGCCGGACCGAAAGGGCTGTCGTACCAGCCCCAGAAAACGGTGAGCCCCTCGCCGCCCTTGGCATAGTCGCCCGGGCTCATCGCTTCCCAACGGACAAACAGGTCGTGAAGACGTCCCCCACCTGACAGACCCACCGCATCCGCGGTCTCAAGCGTCGTGTGGCGCGTGGCCAGCAGACCTTTCGCGTGATCCAGCGTCAACCATTGTTGGAACCGTTTTGGGGACACGCCCGCCCAACGGCTGAAGATCCGCTGAAAGTGCGCCGGTGAAAGGTTCATCTGACAGGCGATGTCCTCGAGCGTCATATCGCGACCGCCCTCGTCGATCAGATCGATCGCGCGGCGCATCAGTTTGTAGTAGTACGCGTCTTCCAGCGGGGCCTGAGCATTCATCGTGTGTCTCCTTCGCTGGCTTCAATCTATGCTCGACCTGCTGGTCCCGCGACCCGATCCTTGCGCAACCTTGCCCCCATTCGCGCCGGGGGTCATACACACGTCGATGGCCAAGCAGCTTCCCTATGCCCAGATGCGCGCGATCTTCGAGCGCTTCCGCGATGCCGAAACCGCTCCTGAGGGCGAATTGGACCACGTGAATGCCTTCACGCTGGTCGTGGCGGTGGCTCTGTCGGCCCAAGCGACGGATGCCGGTGTGAACAAGGCCACCAAGGCCCTTTTCCCTGTTGCGGACACGCCAGAGAAAATGCTGGCCCTCGGGGAAGAGCGCCTGACCGAGTACATCAAGACCATCGGCCTTTTCCGAAACAAGGCCAAGAACGTGATGAAACTTTCTCGCATCCTCGTCGAGGAATATGCTGGGCAGGTGCCGTCGTCGCGTGCTGCGCTCGAAAGCCTGCCGGGTGTGGGACGGAAAACTGCGAATGTCGTTCTGAACATGTGGTTCCGCCATCCGGCCCAGGCCGTCGATACCCATATCTTTCGCGTCGGCAACCGCACAGGTATCGCCCCCGGAAAAGACGTGGTCGCGGTCGAGCGCGCGATCGAGGACAACGTTCCGGCCGAGTTTCAGCTTCACGCTCATCACTGGCTGATCTTGCATGGCCGTTATCATTGCAAGGCGCGCAAACCCCTTTGTCCGACCTGCCTGATCCGTGATCTCTGCGCTTTCGAGGAAAAGACCGAATGAAAACCTACAACGTGGTTGGCATTGGCAACGCCATCGTCGACGTGATTGCCCAGTCCGACGACACCTTTCTCGATCTTATGGGGATCGAGAAAGGCATCATGCAACTCGTCGAGCGGGAGAGGGGCGAGATGCTTTACGCGGCCATGAAGGAACGCGTGGAAGAACCCGGCGGGTCCGTCGCGAACACGCTGGCGGGCCTTGGGAACCTGGGGCTTTCGACGGCGTTCATCGGCCGGGTGCGCGACGACGCCCTCGGCCGTTTCTACGCCAAGGGTATGGCCACAGATGGCACTGACTTCCCGAACGTCCCCGTAGCTGGCGGGGATTTGCCCACGTCCCGGTCGATGATCTTCGTGTCCCCCGACGGTGAGCGCTCCATGAACACGTATCTCGGGATCTCGGCCGAACTCGGGCCGCAAGACGTGGCCGATGATGTGGCCGGTCAGGCCGAGATCCTTTTCCTAGAAGGGTATCTCTACGACAAGGACCCCGGAAAGGCCGCCTTCGAACGGGCAGCCAAGCTGTGCCGGGAGAACGGCGGGAAGGCCGGGATCGCGCTTTCGGATCCGTTCTGTGTCGATCGGCACCGCGATGATTTCCGGCGACTGGTGAAGGACCTCGATTACGTCATCGGGAACGAACACGAATGGGAGGCACTTTATCAGACTGACCTCTCTTCTGCGCTCGAACAAGCAGCCGGCGAAAGCGATCTGGTGGTCTGCACGCGGTCGGGGTCCGACGTGGTGCTGGTTCGGGGGGATGAAGAGGCAACGGTCCCTGTGAGGAAGGTCGTACCCGTGGATGCGACCGGTGCGGGCGATCAATTCGCGGCGGGGTTCCTTTACGGATACGCGACGGGGCAAGGGCTCGAGACTTGTGGCCGGATGGGTGTCGTCGCCGCCGCCGAAGTGATCAGCCATTACGGACCCCGCCCCGTGGCAGACCTGAAGGGGCTCTTCAGGGACGCCGGTCTTCTATGACCCGACGAGGGAGAGGCCTCTCGAAACAGCCTCTTACATTCCTTCGCAAGGCCGTTCCCTGCGTATGATCATCAGGCGCGCTGGGCATGACCGGTCATGTTTTTTGGAACCCGCGTACCGCCACCCGTCTTCGAAATGAACGCAGGACGCCGGGGGCAGCCGCCCCCCGGCCCCTGCGGGTAGCTTGGACAAGATGGAGGGCCTCTAGCCGAAACGGCCTTCGATGAATTGGCGTGCGAGTGGGTTGTCGGCTCCCGCGAAGACCTGTTCTGTGGGTCCGAGTTCGAGCAGTTCGCCGAGGTGGAAGTAGGCCACCCGGTCCGACACGCGCTTGGCCTGCATCATCGAGTGCGTGACCACGACGATGGAAAGCCGGTCGCGGATCGTCAGCATTAGCTCTTCGATCCGATCCGTCGCGATAGGGTCGATCGACCCGGTGGGTTCATCCATCAACAGGACGTCGGGCGCGCAAGCGAGCGCACGGGCCACGCAGAGCCGTTGTTGCTGGCCCCCTGAAAGATCGTGGCCGGTCTTGCTGTGAAGATCGTCCTTCACCTCGTCCCAGAGGCGCGCATCGCGGAGGCATGCCTCAACGTGGTCGTCCATCTCTGCGCGGCGATGGGTCAGCCCATGCACATGGGCACCATAAGCGACGTTCTGATAAATCGACATGGCGAAGGGATTGGGTTTTTGGGCCACCCAGCCGAAACGTTGGCGCAGAACCGGTGGATCGATTTCGGGGCCCATCACATCGCGCCCGTCCATCATGATCCGACCCGTCATCCGGTGCCCGCGCACCTCGTCATGCATCCGGTTCAGGCATTTCAGCATCGTGGACTTGCCGCAGCCCGACGGGCCGATGAAGGCGAGGATCTCCGATCGACCAAGGTCGAAGGAGACGTTCTTGAGGGCCTGTTTGTCCCCATACCAAAACGAGACGTCCTGGACGTCGATGAGTGGTGTGGCCCGGGCCACAGTGGCAGCGTCAATTTGCGTTTCGATCATCGTTTCCTCCGTGTTGCCAGCAGTCTGGCACCCTGCGAAGGGGGGCGCTTGGATCTAGATCAACTGTTGCTCAGGTTCCGAGCTTGGCGTGAACCTCGTCCAGATCAATCTCGCCCTGCGGCGCCTTGTTGGCGGGGTCCTGAGGATCGTACCGGAAAAGCTCAAAGTCGCGGTGGTAGATTTCGTAGACCAGATGCATCGCAAGATCGTCGAAGAAGTCTTCGACCGGATGAGCACGTTTGGGACCGTGGCCTTCGCTTTCGTTGAACCGGGGCACATCGGCAAGCTCAACCGGTACTGGCGTCTCGATGGCGTCGAGCACGGATTGCATGCCTTCATTGAAGGCTTCGGTGTGAAAGATCCGATCATAGCGCCCGCCATTGGCGATAAACGTGCCCACATGGCCGGACATCGCCGACCAGTGAATGTCGGGGTCCATGGGCTTGCGCCAACGGATCGTGTCCCGCGCGAAAAGGAGAAAGCGTCGAAAACTCTTGATCTGATCGAAGGGTTCCTGGCCGTCCTCGCCACCCACTTCGATCCCGTACTTTTGGATCAAGAGCGGAACAAGGTTGCCCCGATAGCGCGTGCCGTTGCGCTGGATCCCACAGATCTTGTCGAAGAAAGATGACAGGATCCGGGTATAGGGATTTCGCACGCAGGTAAATGCATAGGCTTGATGACCCTTCACAGTCTCTGTGATTGCGGGCTTGCTGTCCTCAAGGGCCCATTTGTGCAAGCCGGTCTCGGCATCGTGAATGTCCCCGTCGTAGAACTCGCCATGATCCGAATAGTACATGATCTGCCCTATGGTTGAGCAGGCGCATTTCGGAACAACGCGGTACACGACGCTTGTCGATTCCGTCATCCACGTGCCGGGGAAACCCATCGTCTTACCACTGCCTCATCTTCGCGCGCTTCTGCGCTTTCTTGACGGTCCGTCTGAGAATTAGCTGTTTTTTCAGGCCAATTCCACGATATCTAGGGGCTGATCGAGCGAGCAAGGCCCAAAGGCCACGTTTATGGCGAAAATTGCCTTCATTCTCCTTTGCCACAAGGATCCGGATGCCGTGATCCAGCAGGCGCGCCGGCTCGCGCAGGTGGGTGACGTTATCTCGATTCATTTCGATGCCCGGGCCCCGAAAGCGGCGTTCGACAAGATCGAGTCGGCCTTGGGGAGCCACCCGCAGGTGGCTTTTGCGCGCCGTCGCGTGCGGTGCGGGTGGGGTGGCTGGAGCCTTGTGCAGGCGACACTGAACGCAGTTGAAGCCGCTCTCGACGCTTTCCCCGATGCTACCCATCTTTACATGCTGTCTGGCGATTGCATGCCCATCAAGTCGGCCGAGTACATCAGCGCCTATCTCGATCGCACCCCAAAGGACTTTATCGAGACCCACGATTTCTTTGCGTCCGACTGGATCAAGACCGGGATCCGGGACGAGCGGTTGATCTACCGTCACTGGTTCAACGAGCGCCGGCACAAACGTCTGTTTTATGCGTCTATGGGACTGCAAGAGCGGTTGGGGATCTCGCGGCAACCGCCGGCGGACCTGCAGATGATGATCGGAAGCCAATGGTGGTGCCTGCGCCGGAAGACGGTCGAAGCAGTTGTGAACTTCACAAAAAGCCGGCCGGATGTCCTGCGCTTCTTCCGGACCACGTGGATCCCTGACGAGACCTTCTTTCAGACGCTCGTCCGGCATCTTGTTCCCGAAGTCGAGATCGAGAACCGGACGCCCACGTTCCTGATGTTCTCGGACTACGGGATGCCGGTAACCTTCTACAATGATCACTATGATCTCTTGCTCAGCCAGGACTACCTTTTTGCGCGGAAGATCTCGCCCGAGGCGCGCGGCCTGAAGCAGCGCTTGGGACGGCTCTACGCGGCCACGGGTGAGGCATTTCAGATCTCGGACGAGGGGCGCCGGCTCCATGTCTTCCTGACTGGACGCGGCCGAGTGGGTCAGCGATTCGCACCACGTTTCTGGGAAAAAGAGGCGACGCTTGGCAGGGAACGCGAGTTGCTCATCGTGTCCTGCAAGAAATGGCACGTGGCCAAACGCTTGCTGGACCGCGTCCGTCAAGTGACCAACGCTCCGGCCATCGAGTATCTCTTTGACGAAGAGGCGACCTGGCTACCTGATCTTGGTGGCATTCAGTCGACGCTCGAGAAGCGGGCGCGCCATAGGCGGGCCCTCTTGCGCATGCTGTTCGATTTCTACGACACGGACCGGCTCATGATTTGCCTCGACCCATCCAATCTCGATCTCATGCGGGATTTCTACGCTGACCGGTCGACGACCAGACTTCTCGAGATCGAGTGCCAGTTTTCCGATGCTTATCTTCTGGGTCATGCGCGCCGGGTGGGTCTCGCCGGCGAGGAAACGCCGCCCGAAACGATCCGCACCCTATTGCCGACGATCCGGAACGACGTCGTACACGAGGCCGACATGGTCCGCGATGCCCAGTTTCCCGAGTTCTACCGGCTGCGTGAGCGCAACTCGGTCGAGGAAAACGCCGCTATCCTTGCGCCATTTCTGTCAATCAGCGAAGACAAGGCGCGCGAGATCGCAGCAACGGATTACCTTTTTGTCGATTGAGGGGGCGCATGGCCTACGACGACCAGAACATCTTCGCGAAGATCCTCCGGGGCGAGATTCCGAACGACACGGTGGTTGAAACCGAGCATACGCTCGCATTTCGAGATATACGTCCTCAGGCACCGGTCCACGTGCTGGTCATACCGAAAGGTGCCTATGTGTCATATGACGACTTCGCGTTGAATGCATCCGAGGCAGAGATCGTCGACTTCACACGGGTGGTGGGACAGGTCTGCGAGATGGAGGGCGTGCGCGGCCCGGGCTTCCGGCTGATTGCAAATACGGGCGAGGCCGCGATCCAGGAGGTGCCGCATATGCATGTTCATGTCCTCGGCGGACGCGGACTCGGGCGCATGCTGAACCCTGCCTGACCAAAAAAAGAATTCGCCGGACTTCGGATGCCCATTGTCGTGCATCGGGTGCTATCGACTTCGGTGGCGGCGGGGCAGCGACCGTCCCGCGGTTCGGCGCGCGAAGCGCCTCAAGAATCCTTCTGGAGCAACCCTAACTCGAGACCTGCTCGCGGAGGATCGAAGCGGTGAGCGAGAGCATCAGGTAGATGCCAGAGAAGATCAGGAAGGCAACCACTGTGTTCTCGAATGCCCGCGGATAGGTGGGCTCGTCCGGCGGGATAGGCGAGACGCCAAGGGACAGATACCGCACCTGACGATTTGCCTCGACCCGCGCGTTTTCAAGCGACGTCAGTGCCTCCTGCATCATCATGGTTCGTGTCTGGAGATCCACCTCTGCCATCGAGAGTTGCGCGTTGATCCGCGCCAGTGAGGTTGCCGAACTGTCGCCTTGGGTCATCTGTGCGCGAAGATTGCCCACCATGCCCTCAAGGCGCTCAATGTCGCCTTCCACACCAGAGACCCGCGCCCGGTTCGGCGCGGGATTGTCCAGAAGCTGCTGCAGCTGCAAGCGCTTCTCGGTCAGTTGGGTTTCCATCGAGGTGACCTGGCTCATGATCGACGCGGTTTCCGACGCGGGATCAAGGACGCCCAGTTGTTCCTGCAATTCGAGTACACGCAGCTGTGCGGCTTCCATGTTGTCTTCCGCCGCGGCGAAGATCTCGGTCGCGCCCTGCATCTGGTCTTCGCGCAGGCGCTGGGTCAGCTGGTCCACCTGTTCTTCCGCATAACCGATCAGGGCACGCGAGAAAGCGGCCGATGCGGCTGGATCGGCAGCCACCACCTCCATCTTGATCACGCCCTCGGTCGGATCATAGCCGATTTTCACGTTGCGTCGGTATGTCTTGTAGGCCTCTTCGTCGGTCGGGTCGGCTTCGAGGCGGCGCAGGATATCTATGTCGTCGCTTTTGAAGTGGTCCTTGAACCCCAGATCCGCGTCGAGGCGCAGCATCGCCTCGCGGGAATTCAGGTAACCTTGCACGGTCACCGAATCCTGACTCGTCGCGAATGACGTGCCGGACAACAATCCCCCCATCTGGCTGGCCGGGTTGTCGGCGGTCTGGATCACGAACTCGGAATTCGTGGCGTACATCGGCGTTGCCATCACGAAGTAGTAATACCCCGCCAGCGCCGTCGGTCCGAAGACGAACACGGCGAGGCGCAGGATCAGTGCGGCGATGCGGCGACGACGACGACGGGCAATGTCGCGCTGAATGGCGCGGATCTCGGCGGCGCGTGTCTCAGAGTTCGCGGGTGGCGGTGGCGCGACGGGTTTGGCTTCGGTTGGCGCGGGCAGCGGGGGTCCGGGGACAACCGGAGCCGGCTTGCCCACGACCTCAAGCAGTTTCTTTCGCTCGAATGGTTCGATCCCGCGTTCGCGCAAAAGTCGGACAGCATCAAGATCCGTCTCGGCAACGATTGCGTGCTTCTGGGCCAGACGACGGGCAAGGCGCAACTGTCGTGGGGTCAAGCCTTCCTGCTCGATCCCTGCGTTGATTTTCGCACGCGTCGCTTCGGTTTCGGCTGCGGCGGAGCCAGGGTAGGGGGCGCCGCCGAAACCGTCCTCGGCCGGTCCGTCCGTCATCAAAGGCGGGTCCGCCGATTGGGATTGGATCGACGACGCCTCAGTCGGCGACGGCGGCGTTTCGGGGGCAGTCCCACCCGGTTTCCGGATCCGGAAGCGTCTAGCCTTGGGTTTCATAGTCATAGAGCCGTTTCGCTTCTTCGAGGGTGTCGAACATATGGAATTGGCCGTCTCGGATCACAGCGGCCGAGCGGCAGAATTTCTGAAGCGTGGAGGCCTGGTGCGACACGATGATGATAGTCGCTTTTTCCAGGCGTTCCCGAAGCAGGGATCCGGCTTTGCGGTTGAACTCGGCATCCGTAGTCTGCGGCATGCCTTCGTCGATCAGGTAGATGTCAAAGTCGAGGGCCAGAAGAAGGGCAAATGAAAACCGTGCCCGCATGCCCGAGGAATAGGTGCCCACGGGCATGTCGAAGTATTCTTCGAGCCCGCAGACCCAGCGGCAATAGGCCTCCAGATAGTCGGGGTCGAGGCCATAAAGCCGCGCGATGAACCGCGAGTTTTCCTTGGCGGACAACCTGCCCACGACGCCGCCCATGAACCCCAATGGGAACGAGATCCGGGCCTTTCGTATGATCTCGCCCTCGTCGGGCCGCTCCAGCCCCGCCATCATGTTGATGATCGTTGTCTTGCCGGTGCCGTTCTTTGCGAGGATGCCCAGCGAATTCCCCAGTTCAACGCGAAAGGTCGCCCGGTCCAGAATGACCTTGCGCTGCGTTCCGGTCCAGAACGACTTGCTGACGTTGTCGAACTCGAGCATCTAAGCCCCGGCTCTACCTCAATGGCGTGTTTTAAGTGCCCCGCGTTAATTCAACGCTAGAGCGTATTTTGGGCGGCATTATGTCCGAAAGGCCCCCAATCACGCAATGGCTGGGGGACTGTCGCGAAACTGCGCGGATGTTACAGCGCCCGTTTCTCTACCTTCAGCAACCGGCCAGCTGCGATCGAGATGAGCGCTGCGAAGAAGCTGAGAAGCGCGCCCATTTTCGCGGCATCCTGTACTTCGCCGGGTGCGAAGGCCACGGAGGCGATGAACAGCGACACGGTGAACCCGATCGCTGCAACGCAGCCGATGACAAACAAGTCCGACGTTCGCATGCCAGCCGGCAATCCGAGGCGCATGGGGCCAGCAGCAACCCAACCGAACAGCAGAACTCCGAATGGCTTGCCCACCAGCAGGCCGGCAAGGACGAGCCATGTCGGCGCCCCGATCGCGCTGAATTCTACGCCTGCATTTGCGAGGCCAAAGAAGAAAAGGATGACCTCCACCGGATGCTTCAGCAGGTGCTCGCTATGGTTCAGGAGGTCCGTCAAGTATTGCTCGGCCTCCGAGAAGATGCCGAATGCGCGATCTGCATGCGGGAGGGTCGGTACGATCGGAAGGAGGCCCAAGGCGGGGTGAAGCCCGCTTTCCTGAAAACCGAACCACGATAGAGCACCGGCAATGAGGTAGGGCCAGAACGACAAGTTCTTTCGGACCCATGAGGAACGGCGACGCAACTGGTCACCGCGATCCAAGCGTCGGGGCAGCCAGTTGAAGAAGACAAAGACGCCAACTGCAGCAAACAGCGACAGCAAGAGCCATTCTGGCGCTAGATCCCCGGACGGGTAGAAGACCGCCAGAATAATCAGCCCGGCCGCGTCGTCGGCGATGGCCAGAAGCAGAAGAAACCGAACTGCCGGGTGCCCGGCGCCGAAGACGATGCGCCCGACCAGATACGAAAACGCGATGTCTGTGGCCGTAGGGATCGCCCAGCCGCGGGCCACGGCGGTGTAGGTCTCGGATCCGAGGATGAGCGCCAGACCGAGATAGACGGCAATCGGACCAAACATACCGCCGGCCGTGGCCACAAGGGGTGTCGCCGCCTTCTTGCCGCGCAGGCTGCCGTTCTTAAGCGCGATGGCCTCCCAAACCTCTTTCGCCGCGATGGCAAAGAAGAAGGCCATGAGGACATCGTTGATCAGGTAGTGGACCGTAAGGACACGCTCCGGATGCCCGACATCAAATTTCTCGTACCCCTTCCCATAGGCTTCCGTCCAATGGTGAAAGTCCGTCCCGATCAAGTTGTTGAAGATCAGAGGGTACTCGACGAAATGGTGATAACCCGATGCATCGATATTCGCCCAGACCAACGCGATTAGCGCGCCGATGATGAGCAGCAGTGAATAATTGGTGACGAAATTCCAGACGCGATACATGAGCCAGCCCTGATAGTCCTCAGGGCTGGTTAGAGACTAGAAGCTCCGGGGGCAAGTTCCGGAGCCCGATCAGGCCATCACGTTCCATGCAAAGCCTGCGAGTATGGCGCCGGAGACACCAAACCCGATATAGGCCGCAAAGATCCGGGGCTTGACCAGTGCCCAGACCGCAATGGCCGCCGGGATGGAACTGACGCCGCCCGCGATCACGAAGGACATCGCTGCACCAGGCGCCATACCTTGCGACAACAGCGCATCGATCAGCGGCACCGCGGCATAACCGTTCAGGTATGCCGGTGCGCCCACAATCGCGCCGAGGACGACGGGGCCGGCCCCGGTTCCACCGAGAATGCCCGCAATCCACTCGGCGGGCACATAGGCCAGCATCATGGATTCGATGATGTAAGCCAGAAGCAGCCACTTTCCGAGGAAGAGTGCATTCTCGACGACCGTCGACCGAAAGGTCTCAACCCGCGTTTTCTCACGCCAGAACGCCCATTCCGGCTTGCCGCTAAAGGGGTTTGTGCCGCAGCCGCATCCTTTTTTGGCAGGTGTCGCCCGAAGCGGATCTACGAAAATCGGAGTCTTCGCGAAGGCCATCACGATGAACCCGCCCATGACGCCCAAGCCGACCGCGCTTACCGTCTTGGCAATGGCAAAGTCGGTTCCGAGTGTTCCGGCTGTAATCAGGAACATCGCGGGGTCCATCAGCGGAGAAGCCAGCCAGAACGCCATGACGGCGGCCAACGGTGCGCCAACGGCCAAGAGTGCAGCGATGAAGGGGATCACTTCGCACGAACAGAATGGCGATAGGCCGCCCAGAAGCGCAGCGAGGATCACCATTTGCACGGGATTGCCTTCAAATGCCTTTGCCAGCAGGCTTTCTGCTCCGGTCGCCTTCAGGTAACCGACCGCCAGGACGGCGAACGTGATAAAGATTGCCGTCTGTCCAAACGCCTTGGCTGTGAACTGAAGCGTTGGCACAAACTGACCCGGATCGAAAACCGCGATTGCAGCCAAGATCGTCAAACTCGCCAGAACGGCCTTGTCGATCCAGCGCCAGAATGACAGCACCGGTGGGGTGGGGGTAGAGATATCAGCCATTGCAACGGTCCTTTTGGGTGTCGCCTTCGTCGGCGCAACATTCGGAAATCAGGTAATCGGCCAGATCGCGGACGGCTTCGTACTCTGCCGTCGACACGATCCTGCGCCCCTCGCGCGCCTGAGCGATCAGGCCCGCCTGAGCAAGGATCTTCATGTGGTGGGTCAGGGTCGATCCGGTGACCCCGGTCCGCTCGCCCAACTCGCCGATCGTCAGCCCCTCTTCGCCGGCGCGCACAAGCGTCCGCACGACGGTCAGTCGTTGTTCAGAGCCAAGAGCGGCAAAACGCTCGGCCGCCTCCAGAAGGGGCACCGGGGTCGTGCTTGGGGGTGAGTCGCTTTTCATGTTTCTATAATTATAGAAATGACGAAGGATGCGCAAGGGCTCGACGCGCACCGCAGCGCGGTCTAGGTCGCGGCACGTGAGACGAACACTTCAAGACGACATTCTGGCTTGCCGGATCTGCTCGGACCGCTTTGCGGCGACGGAAACGCGGCACAACCCACGTCCCATTGTGTGGTTCCAGACCGGGGCCCGTATCCTGATCGCGGGACAGGCACCAGGCATGCGCGTTCATGAGGCCGGAACGCCGTTTTGGGACCAGTCGGGCAAGCGCCTAAGGGATTGGATGGGGATCACCGAAGCAGAGTTCTACGACCGTGACCGGGTTGCAATCGTTCCCATGGGTTTCTGCTTTCCCGGCTATGATGCCAAGGGCTCGGATCTGCCTCCGCCCAAGATCTGCGCCGCCACTTGGCATGATAAAGTGATGAACCTGCTTGGCCCGATGCAGTTGACGCTGTTGATCGGCGGTTACGCCCAGAAATGGCACCTTGGCTCAAGGGCAGGCGTCACTGAAACCGTCCGGAACTGGCGGGCCTTCCCGCCTGGGATGATCCCGCTTCCCCATCCCTCATGGCGGAATGTGGGTTGGATGAAAAAGAACCCGTGGTTCGAGGCCGAGTTGCTGCCTGAGCTTCGGAACCAAGTGAAAGCTTCGTTGAATGGTTGAACAACCGGAAACCGCGCTCGACAGCGCCGCGCGGGCCATGTCGGCCGAACCCGAGAACGCGCAACTGCGTTTGCGTTTCTATGAGCGTCTCGTCGACGCGGATCTTTCGGTTCTCTTGGGCGCTGATGGTGCCCCGCGTGTGTTTCCGATTGAAGAGGGGCCAGTCGTACTGGCCTTCGATCGAGGCGACCGGCTGGCAGAGTTCATCGGTGGCGGCGCGGACATTGCGGAGCTGTCAGGTCGGGCCCTCGTGGGGATGCTTGCCGGTCATGATGTGGGCCTCGGGCTGAACCTTGGTGTCGCGCCGTCGTCACACCTGCTTCCATCCGAGGCTGTGGACTGGATTGCCGAACAACTTGCACCTCAGCCGGTCGAGGATGCTGCGCGCGCCGACTCGTTTCTTGGGCCCGGAGATGTGCCCGAGGCATTCCTCTCTGCCCTCGACGCGAAGCTGGCGACTTTCTCGGGTTTGGCGGAGCGGGTTGTTCTGGCCCGGGCCAAGGATGGATCCATCATGACGCATGTGCTGGCATTCTTCGGTGTCCTGCCGGGCGCCGAGGCGGCGATTGCACGCGGTGTGCGCGAGGCGCTGGTCTTTTCCGACTTGGAAGCGGCACATGTCGATGTCATTTTCCCGACAATCGGCGGCCCTGCGGCGCAGTCGCTCGACCGTGTCGGACTGGCCATCGATCTCCCGCGGGCGCAGCCTCCTGATCTGGGGTCACCGGGGTCCGATCCATTGGCGCCCCCCAAGTTGCGTTAACCCGCCATATGTTTGCCACACCGTAACAATACTCGCGAAACCGCGGCTTTCCTCCTTTTCCGCCGAACAATCGAAGCCTATAAGGCGGCGGGCACATGGATGGGGACCGTGGGCGCAATGAATATGAGTGCGAGGCACCAGAGCATGGCAGGATTGAGCGGTCTCTTTTCGCAGGACATGGCGATCGACCTCGGAACGGCGAACACGCTTGTCTACGTGAAGGGCAAAGGCGTTATACTTAACGAACCTTCGGTGGTCGCCTACCACGTGAAGGAAGGCAAAAAGCAGGTTCTTGCCGTGGGTGAGGATGCCAAGTTGATGCTCGGTCGGACACCCGGCTCGATCGAGGCAATTCGGCCCATGCGCGAAGGCGTAATTGCCGACTTCGACGTCGCGGAAGAGATGATCAAGCACTTCATTCGGAAGGTGCACCGCCGCTCGACGTTCTCAAAGCCAAAGATCATCGTATGCGTCCCCCATGGTGCGACACCTGTAGAGAAACGCGCTATTCGGCAGTCGGTCCTGTCTGCGGGCGCCCGCCGCGCCGGGCTTATCGCCGAACCCATCGCAGCCGCCATCGGCGCCGGCATGCCAATCACCGATCCCACCGGCAACATGGTCGTCGATATCGGCGGAGGTACAACCGAGGTTGCCGTCTTGTCGCTTGGCGACATCGTATATGCCCGTTCGGTCCGTGTTGGGGGCGACCGCATGGACGAGGCAATCATCTCGTATCTCCGCCGTCAGCAGAACCTTCTGATCGGGGAGGCCACGGCCGAACGCATCAAGACCTCGATTGGCACTGCCCGCATGCCCGATGACGGACGCGGCGCGTCCATGCAGATCCGCGGCAGAGATCTTCTAAACGGTGTGCCGAAAGAGACCGAGATCAACCAGGCCCAAGTGGCCGAAGCGCTTGCCGAGCCAGTCCAGCAAATTTGCGAAGCGGTCATGACCGCGCTCGAAGCCACGCCACCGGACCTCGCCGCAGACATCGTTGATCGTGGCGTGATGCTCACGGGGGGCGGCGCGCTTCTCGGTGATCTCGATCTCGCGCTGCGCGAACAGACCGGGCTCGCGATTTCGGTCGCCGACGAGACCCTGAACTGTGTTGCTCTGGGCACGGGCAAAGCGCTCGAGTATGAAAAGCAGCTAAGACACGTGATAGACTACGACAGCTGATCGGCCCGCATCCAGGCGGCCGAGGACGAGGCCCGTGGCACGAGAGCGCGATACCGGCGACACCTATTTCCGACCGATCCGACAGATCCTTGTCGGAGCGCTGGTTCTCGTGTTCTTCGCCCTCTTCTTGCTTTGGAGGATCGACAGTCCCCGCGCAGAGCGTATTCGTGCCAACCTGATCGACCGCGCCCTTCCGACCTATGAGTGGGCCCTGACCCCTGTCACGCGACTTGCGGAGATGGCCGAAGGTTTCCAAAGCTACGCCCAACTCTACGAACAGAACCAGGAACTTCGCCGCGAATTGCGTCAGATGCGCGCCTGGCGTGAGGCAGCACTCCAGCTGGAGCAGCAGAATGCAAAGCTGCTTGATCTGAACAAAGTTCGCCTCGATCCTGCACTGACTTTCGTCACGGGAGTGGTTTTGGCAGACGCGGGCTCGCCCTTTCGTCAATCCATACTTCTCAATGTTGGCGCGCGGGACGGGATCCAGGACGGATGGGCAACGACAGACGGGCTTGGTCTTGTCGGCCGGATCTCGGGCGTCGGTCAATCCACGAGCCGGGTCATCCTGCTGACCGATTCAAACAGTCGCGTGCCCATAACCATCCAGCCTTCTGGTCAGCGCGCGCTTTTGTCGGGCGACAATTCCACCTTGCCGCCCGTGGATTTCGTCGATGATCCGGACCTTGTGCGCCCCGGAGACCAGGTCGTCTCGTCCGGTGACGGCGGCGTATTCCCCTCTGGTCTCTTGATTGGGCAACTCGCGCTCGGTACGGATGGGCGGCTGCGCGTCCGGCTGGCGGCCGATTACGAGCGGCTCGAGTTTCTTCGGGTTCTTCGCAGCCGCCCGGTCTCTCCGGTGACAGTAGATGGCGATCTTGTCGGACTGCCGTCGCCGCGCGCACCCCTGACAATCCGGACCCCGACCGATGGGTAGCCCTTGGACGTTTCTCCGGCTGGCCTATCTCGCGCTCTTTCTTTCATTGGCGGGGGCGATCATCTTCATTCACCTGCTGCCACTCGGCAGCGGGGTTGGGCGACTGCCGGGCCCGGATTTTCTCGTGGCTCTGGCCTTTGCCTGGGTCCTGCGTCGTCCGGAGTTTGCGCCGGTCCTTGCGGTGGCCGCGATCGTTTTCCTGTCGGACGTATTCTTTATGCGGCCCCTTGGACTATGGACAGCCCTTGTGGTGATCGCGACCGAGGCGCTTCGCCGTCAAAGCGGAGCTTTGCGCGATCAGCCGTTTCTTGCGGAATGGGCGCTGGTCGCCGGCGTGACGGCGGTACTTTTTCTGGCGAATACCTGCGTTCTGGCCTTATTCGGCGTGGAACAGCCGGGCCTTGGCCTTGTCCTTTTGCAGATGATTTTTACAGTTGTCGTTTATCCGATTGTGACTGCGGTCTCCGGCCTGGTCTTTGGTGTGACAAAGCCCCGGCCGCGTGACAGCGAAGGGATCTGACGACATGGCGCAGTCCCCGAGGGAAATGGAAGAAGCCGCGCGCACGGTCACCCGACGCGGGCTCGTGCTTGGCGGGCTGCAACTGTCGTTTATGGGCATACTTGGCCTTCGAATGCGCCAGATGCAGATCGAAGAGGCCGACAATTACCGGCTCTTGGCCGAGGAGAACCGGGTCAATGTGCGGCTTCTGGCCCCGCCGCGCGGCATCATCTACGACCGGAACGGGATTGTTCTGGCCGACAATGCGCAGAACTTCCGGATCATCATCGTGCGCGAAGATGCCGGGAATGTCGACGCCGTGGTCCAGCGCCTGAGGGAATTGGTGGATCTCGACCAAGACGAGCTTGACCGCGCCCTGCGCGAAATGGACCGCCGCTCACCCTTCGTTCCAGTAACCCTGGCCGACAGGCTAAGCTGGGACGACTTCAGCCGGGTCGCCGTCAACGCCCCGGCTTTGCCGGGCATCACGCCCGATGTTGGGTTATCGCGCCACTACCCGATGGGTGCGGATTTCGCGCACGTCATCGGCTATGTGGGCCCTGTCAGCGATTTTGACCTCTCGCGCATTGAAGACCCCGATCCGCTTCTGCAGATCCCAAAGTTTCAGATCGGCAAGGTTGGCGTCGAGAATAAGTTGGAGCAAGACCTACGGGGCAAGGCTGGCAGCCGCAGGATCGAGGTCAATGCCGCTGGCCGTGTCATGCGCGAATTGGGTCGGGTCGAAGGAACCCCGGGCAGCGATTTGCGCCTTACGGTCGACTACCGTCTCCAGAATTTCGTTCAAGAGCGTTTGAAAGGCGAAAGCGCCGCTGCGGTGGTGCTCGAGGTCGCAACCGGTGATGTGCTGGCCATTGGATCTGCCCCGGCCTTCGATCCCAACCTGTTCGTTCGCGGGATCTCCACCACCGAGTATCGCTCGCTGACGGAAAACATCTATCGACCGCTGGCCAACAAAACCGTTCAGGGTGCGTATCCGCCCGGATCAACCTTCAAGATGATCACGGCGCTGGCCGCGCTCGATGCGGGGGTTATCACACCCGAGGAAGACATCTGGTGCCCGGGCCACTACGAATTGGGCGACCGACGCTTCCACTGCTGGAAACGAGGCGGCCATGGGTGGGTGAACCTGAAAAAGTCTCTCGTCCAAAGCTGCGACACATATTACTACGATGTGTGCCAACGGGTTGGAATTGATCGTATTTCGGCTATGGCCAACCGTTTTGGTTTGGGTGTTCGCCACGACATTCCGATGTCTGCTGTGGCAGAGGGTTTGACCCCGACACAGCAGTGGAAGCAGGTGCGCCGCGGCGAAAGCTGGCGGATCGGCGACACTCTCAACGCCTCAATCGGTCAGGGATACACGTTGGCTTCGCCCCTGCAACTTGCGGTGATGACGGCGCGGCTGGCCACCGGGCGCGAGATTGTCCCGAGACTGGTAAGATCTGCCGACGGGCAGGATGTGCCCCCAAAGGGAGGAGCGCCGCTCGGGGTTGCGACCTCTCATCTTCGCCTGATCCGCGCCGCAATGTTTGATGTCGCCAACGGTGAGCGTGGTACGGCCCGCGGTTCGCGCATCGATCTCGATGAGGTCGCACTTGCCGGTAAAACCGGCACGAGCCAGGTTCGCAACATCACCGCCGCTGAACGTGCTGCAGGTGTCTTCCGAAACGAGGACCTGCCCTGGGAGCGACGAGATCACGCACTTTTTGTGGGCTACGCACCGGCTGACGCCCCGGAATACGCGGTTTCCGTGGTCGTCGAGCACGGCGGCGGTGGGTCTCGTGCCGCCGCTCCAGTGGCCCGCGACATTCTGCTATTTGCTCAGTATGACGGCGTCCCACCAATCGAGGCCTATCCCGCCAGCCAGCGGGAACGGATCGGTGCCATGTGGGAAGGGTTCAATCTTCGTGAGCCAGTCACTCCCGGCACGGGAAGATCACGCGCATGAGCTATCTTGAGTCCCGCCTCAAGACCGTGCCCACAGGCTTTTCGAAGGTGCTCTACCTGAACTGGGCGCTGATACTTCTTGTCACGGCAACCGCTGCGATCGGCTTCCTGATGCTCTATTCGGTGGCCGGCGGTGATCTCACGCGATGGGCCGAGCCGCAGATGAAACGCTTCGGCCTCGGCCTTGCCGCCATGTTCGTCGTCGCCATGATCCCAATCTGGTTCTGGCGCAACGTCTCGGCCTTGGCCTATGCAGCCTCGCTGATGCTGTTGCTCGCGGTTGAGTTCGTGGGCGTCACCGGTATGGGCGCGCAACGATGGATCGATCTTGGCTTCATGCGACTTCAACCTTCCGAAGTCACCAAGATCACGCTCGTCATGGTGCTCGCGGCCTACTACGACTGGCTTGAGCCGCGCCGTGTCTCGCATCCGCTCTTCGTCGCGATCCCGATTGCGCTGATACTCGTCCCCACTGCCCTCGTCCTCAAGCAACCGGATCTGGGCACCTCGCTGCTTCTTGTGATGGGTGGCGGGATCGTCATGTTCCTTGCCGGGGTCAGCTGGTGGTATTTCGGCACGCTTATTGCCTGGGGCGCGGGGGCAATTTGGGCTGTCTTTGCCTCACGCGGGACGGACTGGCAGCTCTTGAAGGACTACCAGTTCCGCCGGATCGACACGTTTCTCGACCCGGCAAGCGACCCCCTTGGCGCAGGCTACCACATCACGCAGTCGAAGATCGCGCTTGGCTCGGGTGGACTTTCTGGCCGTGGCTTCATGCAAGGCACGCAGTCGCGCCTGAACTTCCTTCCCGAGAAGCACACCGATTTCATTTTCACGACGCTGGCCGAAGAGTTTGGTTTCGTCGGCGCCATTTCCTTGCTGACGCTCTATGGGTTGATCATCTTCTTCTGCATCGTCTCGGCGGCCGCCAACCGCGATCGATACTCTTCGCTGTTGATCCTCGGGATCGCTGCAGCTTTCTTCCTCTATTTTGCGGTCAACATGTCCATGGTCATGGGGCTTGCCCCGGTGGTTGGGGTGCCTCTGCCGCTTGTTAGCTACGGAGGTTCGGCGATGCTTGTCCTACTCATCGCATTTGGGCTCGTGCAATCGGCCCATGTCCACCGGCCCCGCGGGGGCTAGGACCGATGCTCCGGATCCTCTTTGCCGCACGCTCCGAGCGTTGGGACCAATACCAAGGCCCGCTTACCCAAGCGCTCGCAAAGGTGGGCCTCGATGCGCAACTGGGCACGGACCTGCCGCCCGAGACGATCGATTATATCGTCTACGCTCCCAATTCCCACATCACCGATTTTACGCCGTTCAAACGCCTCAAGGCGGTTCTGAACCTATGGGCGGGGGTCGAGGACGTCGCCGGGAATCCAACGCTCACAGTTCCGCTGGCCAGAATGATCGAAGATGGCCTGACGGAGGGGATGACCGAGTGGGTGACCGCCCACGTGCTTCGCCATCATCTGGACCTCGACATCCATATCATTCGTCAGGACGGCACTTGGGATGACCGGCCGCCGCCGCTCGCGCGTGATCGCACCGTCGCGGTGCTGGGCCTCGGCCAACTCGGGGGCGCTGTCGCGACTGCTCTCGCGGCTCTGAATTTCCGTGTCCTCGGATGGAGCCGCCGCCCGAAGACCCTTCACGGCATCGACACACGGTCGGGCGCCGGGGGCCTCGCGCAAACCCTCGGAGAGGCGGAGATTGTCGTGCTTCTACTGCCGCTCACGACGGAGACGGACGGCATTCTGGATGCGGATCGGTTCGCCGCACTCCGGCCCGGCGCTGTTCTTCTCAATCCGGGTCGTGGTGGTCTCGTCGATGATGACGCGCTTATTGCAGCCCTCGACAATGGGCACTTGGGTCACGCGACGCTCGACGTTTTCCGGACCGAGCCCCTGCCAGCGGATCATCCGTTTTGGGCTCATCCCGGCATCACCGTGACCCCCCATATCGCCTCTGCTACCCGGGTGCAGACGGCGTCAGAGGCAATTGCCGTCAATATTGTCCGAGCAGAGGCCGGCGAGCCGCTCAAGGGCCTTGTGGACCGACACGCCGGTTACTGAGATTTATTCTGGCCGAAATGTACCCGGGAGCGCGAGGGGCAGGCCCCTCGCACAGGCAAGTAGTGCGAGACGGAATGCGACGCAGTCGCTCAGTCTGATCGCGCTCAGCTCGCCGACTTGTAGCTGACGGTCTTCACATCCGCGTCCGGATCCGCCTTCTCGCGTCGAACCAGAAGGCGGTTCAGCGCGTTTACGTAAGCCTTAGCAGATGCCACGACCGTGTCTGTGTCCGCCGATTGCCCGTGAACAATGCGGCCCTCTTCCTCCATTCGGACCGAGACTGTGGCTTGTGCGTCGGTGCCCGCGGTCACAGCATGCACTTGGTAAAGCTGCAGCACCGCGTCGTGCGGGAAAAGCGCCTTGACCGCTGCAAATGCGGCATCCACCGGCCCGTCGCCGGTGGCCGTTGTCTGGCGATCCTCCCCGTCGATGGTCAAAGTAAGGTCGGCCGATTGCGGCGCTTCCGTCCCGCAGATCACACGCAGGAATTTGACCTGGATCCGGTCATGGACCTCGCCGCTCTCCTGGTCCCGCATCAGGGCAACGAGATCGTCGTCATAGACTTCCTTTTTCCGGTCGGCGAGTGCCTTGAACCGCACGAAGACGTCGTTCAGCTGATTGTCGGCCAGATCGAAGCCAAGTTCCTTCAGTTTCGACCGCAATGCAGCCCGCCCGGAATGCTTGCCCATGACGATCGAGGTTTCCTTCAGGCCCACATCCTCCGGCCGCATGATCTCGAAGGTCTCGGCGTTCTTGAGCATGCCGTCCTGGTGGATGCCGCTCTCGTGCGCGAACGCATTTTTGCCCACGATCGCCTTGTTGTACTGGACCTGAAAGCCCGACACCGTTGCGACCCGGCGCGAGATGCCGACGATCTTCGTCGTGTCGATCTCGGTCTGGTAGGGCATGATGTCGTTTCTGACCCGCATGGCCATCACCACCTCTTCGAGCGCGGTGTTGCCGGCACGCTCGCCCAGCCCGTTTATGGTGCATTCGATCTGACGTGCACCGGCCTCAACGGCGGCAAGGCTGTTCGCGGTCGCCATGCCAAGATCGTTGTGGCAGTGCGTGGCGAATACGACGTCCGCCGCCCCTGGCACAGTCTCGATCAGGCGGCCAATGAGGTCTGCGCTTTCCCGGGGTGCCGTGTAGCCCACCGTATCGGGAATGTTAATCGTTGTGGCGCCCGCCTTGATCGCAATCTCGATCACGCGGCAGAGATACTCCCACTCGGTCCGTGTTGCGTCCATGGGCGACCATTGGACGTTGTCGCAGAGGTTCCTTGCATGGGTGACCGTGTCATGGATGCGCTCGGCCATCTGGTCCATGTCGAGGTTCGGGATCGCCCTGTGAAGGGGGGACGTGCCGATAAACGTGTGGATGCGCGGTTTTGCGGCGCCCTTCACGGCTTCCCAACAGCGGTCGATGTCCTTCATGTTGGCGCGGGCCAACCCGCAGATCACCGCGTTCTTCGAACGCTGCGCAATTTCCGACACCGCCTGGAAATCACCTTCCGAAGCGATGGGAAAGCCCGCCTCGATGATGTCGACCCCCATGTCGTCCAACATCTCGGCAATCTCGAGCTTTTCGTCATGGGTCATCGTAGCGCCCGGCGATTGCTCCCCGTCGCGCAGCGTGGTGTCGAATATCAGAACGCGGTCCTGATCGGTGGTCATGGTCATGGTCGTGGTCTCCTTGTCAGCTTTGTTCTTTGGCGCTGATCCCCTCTGAGCGGTCGCGCCAAAAGGCACGCTCAGAGGCGGATAAGGAGAAGAAGCAATGCGGGCGCACGGTCCAGAGGAACCGACCGGGCGGGATTATGGATGCATAGCGACATGCGCGGAAGAATACCGATTCGCGGATCGGAAAAAACCCCAAATAGAAACCACGGCTGAATCGGGATTCCGATAGCTTACATCATCATGCAATCCGCACCGGGGGGCAGCGCCTCGCCTTCACTCAGCGTCGGGGTATATTCGAAAGAGGCGATGCGTGCACCCTGATCAAAGGCCATGAACAATTGACCGGCGCCTGGCCGGATGGCGATGCCTTCAGGATCAAGCCCGTATTCGATCAGGGGCAAGGTGGCGAGCAACTGGCCATTCTCGTCGAATTCGTAAAGGCTGTTGGTTCCTTCCCAATCGTCGACGATAAGGAGGTGCCCCGTACGCGGATCGCGGGCGATGCCCTGGGGTTCGCTCAGCGGCGGATCAAGCGTCAGCGCATCGATTTGGCGTATGACCGTCCCGTCGGGCGCGAGCCATGAAAGCCGCGCCGGATCATCTTCAACCGTGATCAGGGTGCCGTCTTCGGTCACGACGACACCTTCGGTATCGGGAAACTGTGCGTCCGTGCGGAACGGTTCGGCAAGAATGCCGCCAGATTTCGTGAGTCGTTGAAAGTTCCCCGCGCCGTCTGCCACCAAAAGATTGTCGCCTTCCACGCTGACGGCCTTGATCCGGAAGAGATCAGATCCAAAGCGCTTCAGTTCGAGGCCATCGAGCGTTACCAGAACGACCTCGGGGCCCTCGTTGGCGATCCAAAGGCCACAGAAAACCGGGTCGTAATCGAGGCTCGCGGGGCGGTTCAATTCGTAGAAGCCGGTCAGCGTTAATTCGAGCGCCTGTGCGGGAAGAGCGGCAAAGCAGGCAGCGAAGGCGAGGGGGCGCATGGCGTCTCCGTGGCGTTTGAAAGGGCTCGTCAACCAGAAAGGTGGCGCTAGGTCGCCGTCGGTCAACGGAGGAAGCTATGGATACGGCCTTGATCGTGGGGGCGTCCGGAGGAATCGGACAGGCAATGGCAAGGGCTCTTTCCGCGAAGGGGGTCGCCGTAAGCGGAGTATCGCGCCGGTTGGATGGACTTGATGTGACCGACCCGCTCTCGGTCGCCGCTGTGCTGGGCGGGTTCACCGGGCCCTTCGACTTGATCATCGTTGCAACGGGTATTCTCGCGCCCACTGGCGGCGCGCCTGAAAAAACATTGCAGGCCATCGATGCCCGCGCCATGGCAGAAACCCTTGCCGTGAACACGGTCGGCCCCGCGCTGATCCTGCGCGAGGTTCCACGGCTCTTGCCCAAGGATGGGCGCTCCGTCGTTGCGGTTTTGACCGCTCGGGTGGGGTCAATCGGTGACAACAAGATGGGCGGTTGGTACTCCTACCGCGCCTCAAAAGCGGCAGCGAACCAGATCGTCCGCAGCGCAGCGATCGAGATCGGACGAAAGCGGAAAGAAGCGGTGGTCGTCGCGTTGCATCCCGGCACCGTGGCGACACCGTTTACCGCCGGTTATCCCGGCCACAGGAAAGTTGAACCGGACGAGGCGGCGGAGAACCTTCTGGGTGTCATAGATGGACTGACACCGGGCGAGACCGGGCGCTTTTTCGATTGGGCGGGCGAAGAGGTGCCGTGGTGAGCAGGCTTGTCCTTGTCCTTGGTGACCAGCTCACCGATGGAGTGATCGCGCTTCGCAAAGCGAACAAGGGCACCGACATCGTTGTCATGGCCGAGGTGGCTGAAGAGGCATCCTACGTACCGCACCACCCGAAAAAGATCGCGTTCATATTCGCCGCCATGCGCCACTTTGCCAAAGAGCTTCGGGAAGACGGGTGGAACGTGCGCTATACCACGTTCGACGATCCCGAGAATGCCGGGTCGATCTGCGGAGAGCTTCTTCGTGCTGCAGAAGCCACGAGCGCATCCGATGTGATCGCGACAGAGCCGGGCGAATGGCGCCTGATCGAAGCGCTGAAGCAATGTCCAATGACGATTCGCATGCTTGAGGATGATCGTTTTATCGCATCCCATGCCGAGTTCGACGCGTGGTCAGACGGGCGCAAGGAACTTCGGATGGAGTACTTCTATCGCGAAATGCGGCGGAAGACTGGATTGCTCATGGACGGGGACAAGCCCGAGGGGGGCAAGTGGAACTTCGACCATGATAACCGGAAACCGGCAAAAGGTGACCTATTCCGGAACGGTCCTCCCAAAGTTGCGCCAGACTCGGTAACCGAAGAGGTTTTGGGGCTTGTCGAGGATCGGTTTCCGACAAATTTCGGCGCACTCCGTCCGTTCGGTTTTGCGGTGGATCGCAAGAAGGCCGCCGAGGCGCTCGACCATTTCGTGAAACACGCGCTCACATCGTTCGGCGATTATCAGGATGCGATGCTCGAGGACGACCCGTTCCTTTATCACTCGCTCTTGTCGTTTTACATCAATTCTGGGCTTCTCGATCCACTTGAGGTCTGCCAACGGGTCGAGGCCGCATACAAGGCTGGAGAGGCGCCGATCAACGCCGCGGAGGGGTTTATCCGCCAAATCATCGGCTGGCGCGAATACATGCGCGGAATCTATTTCCGCGAGGGCCCTGACTATACCTCCCGGAATGCGCTGGGACATACACGATCGCTACCAGGCTTTTACTGGGATGCTGATACAAGCATGAACTGTGTCGCGCATGCTGTTGAGCAAACAAGAGAATACGCCTATGCGCACCATATTCAGAGGCTCATGGTAACTGGAAACTTCGCGCTTTTGGGCGGTATAGATCCTCTCGCCGTACATGAATGGTACCTCTCTGTGTACGCCGATGCTTTTGAATGGGTAGAGGCGCCCAACGTCATCGGAATGAGTCAGTTCGCCGACGGAGGGATCGTCGCATCGAAACCCTATGTCTCCTCGGGCAACTACATCGCGAAGATGTCGGATTACTGCAAGGGCTGCACCTACTCAGTGAAGGATAAGACCGGCGACAATGCATGTCCGTTTAACCTGCTTTACTGGGATTTCTTAGACCGCCATCGGGCGCGCTTTGAGAAAAACCCCCGGATGGCCCAGATGTACCGGACATGGGACCGTATGGACGAAGATCGCCGCGAGATTGTGCTCGCGGATGCAGCGCGCTGGCTCAGGAGACTGGACGCTGGCGAACGCGTCTAGTTTTGATCTGAGACTTGATCGGTGCGCTCGGTCAGGGCGCCGTTGACCCAGATTCCCTCGGCGACTTCGCCGCTTGCATAGCGGATCGTTCCCTGACCGTTTCGGCGTCCATTCTCGAACTCGCCCTCATAGACGTCGCCGTTGGCATAGGTTGCCGTTCCGGTTCCGCTGATCTCGCCGTCTGACCAATTGCCAGTATAGGTGAAGCCCTCGGGCATCGTGATCGTGCCAGTACCGGCCCGCTGGCCACTGACGAACTCGCCATCGTAGACTGTGCCGTCTGCATATGTCGCAACGCCCTTGCCCTGACGCTGGCCTTCCACCCACTCGCCCACATAGCGATACCCATCCGGGAAGGTCATAGTGCCGAGACCGTGGTTCTTGGCGTCCTGAAACCCGCCTTCATAGACAAGCCCGTTTGCATACGTCGCCTTGCCCTGGCCTTCGATGACCCCGGCAATCCACTCGCCTTCGTAGGTATTGCCGTCGGGATAGGTGATCTTGCCGGATCCATCGGCAAGTCCGTCCGAGAAAGATCCTTCGTAAACGGACCCGTCGGGATAAGTGACCGTACCTTCGCCCTGAATGGCCCCGTCGATCCACGCCCCTTCATAGACATACCCGTCTGTTCCGGTGAACAAGCCCTGACCATGCCGACGGTCGTTCTGGAACTCGCCTTCGTAGACATCCGAATTGGCATAAACAACGCGGCCAGTGCCTTCACGCTGCCCGTCAACGAAATCGCCCTCGTAGACGTCGCCATTGGGCTGGGTCAATCGGCCTGAGCCGTCGATCTCGCCCCCCGCCCAGGATCCGGTATAGACCAGACCGTCGGGCATAGTCAGCGTCCCTTGGCCTTCTCGCACACCACCCACCAGCGTGCCTTCGTACACCGCGCCGTCGGGAAAGGTGATCTTGCCGGTGCCCTCCTTGACACCGTTGGACCACGCGCCCTCGTAGACATAGCCGTTTTCGCCCTCCATCCGACCCTGGCCGTGATGGAGCGCATTCTTGAATTCGCCTTCATAGCGGATCCCGTTTGCATAGGTCGCCATGCCGCTGCCGGTCATCTCGCCATCCAGCCAGTCGCCTTCGTAGGTGCCGCCATCTGCAAAGGTAATCACACCAAAGCCTTCAGGCTTTCCGCGCGCAAACTCGCCTTCATAGATCGAACCGTCCGGGAACTGGGCGATGCCCTGGCCACGGATTTCGCCATCAACCCATTCGCCCGTGTACTGGTACCCGTTGGGAAGACGGTAGGTTCCAGTGCCGTGTTGTTTGCCGTCGCGGAAGGTGCCCTGATACACACCGCCATCGTCATACTGCTTGGTAACAACGTCGCCGGCGTCCTGAGCAACGGCGTCCGCAGCCGCCAGCATAAGGCTGCCTGCGGTCACCGCCGCGCATACCCGCTTGAACATGGTCATAGAATGGTCCCGCCCTGGCCGATTTTCGTTGGGTCGACTGTCATCGCCCCGTCGGCAAAAACCTAGATCAGCGGCGCAAGTGCCGCAACGGTTTTTGGGCTCCGTCTCTTCCGTCCGCGGCCCGCTCTGATATGAGAGCCGTCGGACCCTTGGACGACACCCATGACTGACCGCTTTCGCCTTACGCTGGCACAACTGAATCCAACCGTCGGCGATTTTGCCGGCAATGCCGAGAAGGCGCTTGCCGCTTGGCGCGACGGGCGCGCTGCCGGCGCTGACCTCGTGGCGTTGCCCGAGATGTTTCTGACGGGTTATCAGACGCAGGATCTGGTTATGAAGCCGGCCTTTACGGCGCATGCGATGCGGATCGTCGAGGACCTTGCAGAGGCGACGGCTGACGGTCCGTCATTGGCAATCGGTGCGCCTTTTGCCGAGGGTGACAGGCTCTATAACGCGTATTGGATCCTGTCAGGCGGGGTTGTGCATTACCGCTCGCTAAAGCACGAATTGCCAAACGAGACGGTTTTCGACGAGGTGCGCCTTTTCGACCCCGGTCCACTGCGCGGACCCTTCGCGCTTAAAGGCGCGCGAGTCGGCACACCGATTTGTGAAGACGCATGGCACATGCCCGTGGCCGAAACATTGGCGGAAAGCGGGGCCGAAGTACTCGTTGTGCCCAACGGATCGCCATATTACCGCGGCAAGTTCGACACGCGCATGAACCACATGGTTGCGCGCACCGTCGAGACGGGGCTTCCGCTGGTCTATCTGAACATGGTGGGCGGCCAGGACGACCAAATCTACGATGGCGGGTCCTTCGTGTTGAACCCCCACGGAGAGCTTGCGGTGAAGCTCCCGGTTTTCGACGAAGTCGTGGCCCATGTAGACTTTGCTCCGCGTGACGGTGGATGGGCGGCGCAGCCTGGGACGATCGCAACTCATCCTGATCCTTGGGATCAAGATTACCGGGTCATGGTTACCGGGCTTCGGGACTACTTGGGCAAGACAGGGTTCGCCAAAGTCCTTTTGGGTTTGTCGGGAGGAGTCGATTCCGCCTTGGTTGCTGCCATCGCGGTCGACGCAATTGGGCCCGAGAACGTTCGCTGCGTCATGCTGCCTTCGGAATTTACAGCCGAAGCATCGCTGGAAGACGCCGAGGGAGTGGCGCGGGCGCTGGGCGTGCAACTCGAGACACTCCCGATTTCAGGGCCACGAGCTGCGGTGACCGAGGCCCTTGCACCGTTTTTTGAGGGTACGGAAGCCGGGATAGCAGAAGAGAATGTTCAGTCGCGGCTGCGCGGGCTTCTTCTGATGGCGCTCTCGAACAAGTTCGGCGAGATGCTTCTGACCACCGGCAACAAGTCCGAAGTCGCGGTGGGGTACGCGACGATTTATGGCGACATGTCCGGCGGCTACAATCCGATCAAGGACCTCTATAAGACGCGGGTCTTCGAGACATGCCGTTGGCGAAATGCCAACCACCGTGACTGGATGTTGGGGCCCGCCGGCGCTGTCATCCCGACCCGTGTCATCGACAAACCCCCATCGGCCGAGTTGCGCGCGGACCAGAAGGATGAAGACAGCCTGCCGCCGTATCCGGTACTTGACGGTATCCTTTCGCTATTGATCGACGGAGAAGCATCGATCGAGGAATGCGTCGATGCCGGGTTTGACCGTGCCATGGTGAAACGGGTCGAGCACCTGATCTACATTTCCGAATACAAGCGCTATCAGGCCGCACCCGGTGCGCGGCTGACAGCGCGGTCCTTCTGGCTCGACCGGCGCTATCCGATCGTGAACCGATGGCGAGACCCGACTTGAACGGGGTGTACGATCTCGCGGTGTGATGAGTGTTGCGCGGATTGAGGTTTTGAACCCGAAGCCGTCTTGCCCGATCGACAAAGAGCAGGATCATTTGGAACCCGGGAATGATCATCCAAAGCGCGGTTTCATCGACGTGGGATGCACGCAGCGACGCCTTCGAAACACCTGACAAATCTCCAGGTTCTTGAGAAGCGGCTTAAAGCGCCAGCCCTTGCGCAGGGGGCAAACACAATGCGCATCGACCGGAACGAGATTCCCGGGGATCGATTGCTAAATCGCAGCCAGTTCAGTGCCTGGCAAAAGGCGCGCGACCACGGCGGGATCGCAAAGGCGCGTGGCCTCGGTCGTGACGGCAGCGGCTGCAGCAGCGACGGCCGTGCGAAGACATTCTGGCACCGGCTGGCCGGTTGAGTAGGCATGCGTGAAGGCGCCCACGAAACTGTCGCCTGCGCCGACGGCGCTGACCACCGCTACCGGCGGGTTCACCGCATGCCAGCGTCCGTCCCGCGAGGCAAGGACCGACCCATCCGGCCCGCGCGCCACGATGACGATCTTGGCGATCCCACGATCCACGAGGCTTTGGGCGAAGTCTGCGCTATCGGTGCGTTCAGGATGCGCCTTGCCGGCCAGTTCCTCCGCCTCCGCATCGTCCATGCGCAACACTTCAATCGGATCATGCGGAACCTCGACGAGGTTTGACAGTGCCTCGCCCGACGTATCCACCACGATCCGGGCGTTCCGTTCGGCCAAGTGCTGGGCCACGATTGCTGGGAAGTTTTTAGCGACGCCCGGAGGCTGGCTTCCCGAGAGCACAACAAGTGTTTCCGTTCCGACCGCTTGATCCAGTGCGTTCAGTGCGCGTGGAAGATCATTCTCGCCCCAGATCGGTCCCGGCAGGACAAACCGGTATTGGCCCCCTTCGTGGGCATCGGTCACGGAAATTGATTGGCGTGTCTCGCCCGGGCCCTGGAAGGCCACGGCGGCGATGCCTTCTTCGGTCAGAAGTTCCAGGAGCCGGGCGCCGGACTGTCCACCGATCGCAATGAGCGCGGTCGACCGCCCCCCCAGCATCTTGATTGCGCGGCTGACATTTATGCCGCCGCCACCCGGATCGATCTGCGGTTCCGAGCAACGCAGTTTGACATCCGGCATGATGGTGGGGACAGAAGTCGCGAAATCCACACACGGGTTCAGTGTCACCGTGATGATGTCGGACATGTGGGCACTCCGTCGCCGTTGAGTTGGTCGGCGGAGTCATAACGGCTCTGGCGACGGGCGCCAGAGCCGAAGCGGGCCTTAGCCCATCATGAATTGATAGCTTGCCGGGACGTATTCGAACCCATCGCCACGCTCGGCGACGAACCCGATCGCCGGGAAGGGCAGGTGATAACCGATCAGCGGGATCTTGTCGGCCGCCGCCATCCCCAAAAGCTTGCGCCGAGCAGTCACAGCCGCGTCTTTGTCGGTGTCGAAGCGAAGGTGCCAATCTGGGTTCTTGATCGACCAGATCGCATGCGCCGCCGCGTCGCCGACCAAGAGCAGTTGTGATCCGCTCGATTCAATCATGTAACCCATGTGACCCGGCGTGTGACCAAACGAACTGACTGCGGTAATGCCCGAGGCGACGGACCCGCCATCGCCGAGGAACGTGAACCGTTCAGAAAGCGGCCGGACCTTTCCCTCGAAGCCATCGTCGTTAGAACCGGCCCAATGATCGAACTCGATCTCGCCAGTCACATAGCGTGCGTTGGGGAAGGTGGCGACGCCGTCGGCAGACAGACCGCCGATGTGGTCGCCGTGCATGTGCGTGATGGCGACAACATCGATCTGGTCAGGCGTATACCCGGCCGCGGCCAGCGCCTGCGTAATACCTCCGGGGTTTAGGCCGGTGTCGAACAAGACAACCTCGGATCCGGTATTCACGACTGTGGGCGTGAAGAAAAACTGCGCCTTGTCGGTCGGCAGGAACGCTGCCTCAGATTCGGCTGCGAACTCTTCGGGAGACGCATTCAATCCAAAGATCGACTTTGGATCGTCGCGCGTCGCAGTGCCTGAGAGTAGAGTTGAAACACGGAAATCGCCTAGTGGGATCGTGTGCTGTATGGCGTTCTGGGGGGCGGCAGCGTGACCGCCTGCACGGGCGGCGCTTGTGGCAAGGCCCGCAAAAGGTGCGGCTGCGCCGGCGGCAAGGATCTGGCGTCGGTTCGGTGTCATCTGAAGACTCCCTGATGGATGACTCACAGATGTCAGATAGGACGCCACGTCCCGCCACATATGGTCGCTGGCGCACATCTGCGTGTACATGGTGCGCACTCGGCCTGAAGCCGCCTACTCCCACCAGCGATCGATGGCTGCAATATCAGCGTCGGACCACCCAAAATGGTGCGCAAGTTCGTGCACCAGGATATGAGCAACCAGTTCTCCAAGGGTGACATTTCCCCGGTCGATCCATTCATCAAGGATCGGGCGCCGGAACAACCATATGGCGTCGGGTTGTCCTGGCTGATCGGCCACCGATTTTTGCGTGAGCGGGATTCCGTCGTACAATCCGGTAAGCTCGAACGGATCTGACATTCCGACTTCGATCAGCATTGCCTTGGAGGCGAAGTCTTCGATCCTGAGTGCCACACCTCGTGCCGCTGCCCGGTACGCCTCGGGCAAGGCCTCCATCGCCGCTTCGGCAAGTCCTTCGATTGCGGCAAGATCCGGGGCGTTCTGGTCCGTCCACTTCATGGCCCGCTTATGGACAATTCCCGCGCTCCATGAAACAGGAACCGGGCCCAAGGAGAGGCCCATGATCGTCACCCGTTTTGCCCCGTCACCCACCGGTTACCTACATATCGGCAATCTTCGGATCGCGCTGTTCAACTACATGATTGCGCGTCAGGCCGGTGGCACGTTCATTCTACGGATCGACGACACAGACCCCGTGCGGTCCAAGCCGGAATACGTCGATGCGATCAAGGAAGACCTAGAGTGGCTCGGGCTTCACTGGGACCGAGTAGAAAAACAGTCTGACCGGTTGGAACGCTATGCCGAAGCCGCCGATCAACTCCGCGCAGTCGATCGTTTCTACGAGGCATGGGAGACACCGACCGAGCTTGATCTGAAGCGCAAGAAGCAACTGAACATGGGCCGCCCCCCCGTCTACGACAGGGCTGCGCTGGCGCTGAGCGACGAAGACCGTGCTGCTTTGCGCACGGAGCGTGGTCAGGGTGTTTGGCGCTTTAGACTGGATCACGAACGAATCGAATGGGAAGACGGGATCCTCGGCGTTTTGTCCATCGACGCTGCCAGTGTCTCGGACCCCGTGTTGATCCGTCAGGACGGACAGGTCCTTTATACCTTGGCCTCTGTCGTGGATGACGTGGAGATGGGGGTGACGGATGTGGTTCGTGGATCGGACCATGTGACAAATACCGCGACCCAGATCCAGATTATCGCGGCCCTGGGTGGAACGCCGCCCAGGTTCGCGCATAACTCGCTTTTGACCGGTCCCGAGGGCGAGGGCCTGTCAAAGCGTCTTGGGACGCTTGCCTTGCGCGATATGCGAGCGGAGGGGATCGAGCCCATGGCCATCCTCAGCCATATTGCGCGCCTTGGCTCGTCCGAACCCTTTGTCCTGACCCGCGATCTTGACGAATTGGTCGCGGGGTTCGACATCACCACGTTTGGCGCACCCCCAACAAAGTTCGATCGGGCGGATCTGGGGCCGATCACCGCGAGAATTCTGGGGGCGACACCCTATTCGGAGCTCGCGGACGAGATCAGTGCGCTTGGTGTTCCCGACACGCTGGCCGAGCGATTTTGGCTTCTCGTTCGCGAGAACATCGCCACTCGCAGCGAGATGGCGCTTTGGTGGGATGTGTTGCGCGGCGCCGCGACACCGCTCGTGGCCGAAGAGGATCGGGTCTTCGTTGAAGAGGCCTTCGCCCTCTTGCCATCCATGCCCTATGACAACGCGACATGGGGCGCCTGGACGGCGGCGGTGAAAGACGCCTCGGGCCGCAAGGGCAAGGCACTCTTCATGCCACTTCGCCACGCCATCACAGGTCAAAAGCGCGGCCCCGAAATGGCCGACCTGATGGCTCTGATGCAGGTCGCGCCCAAGATCTGACCCTCGGACTTGCCGTAGAGTCGCCCGTTCGACCAAGTCGTTGGTCGCTCAATTTCTGGCAACGGTCGGTCTGCGAATTCCCGAGGACCTCGTTTCGTGTCTGGTCGCGGTTACATCCGGCGCCTAGGGTGCCCGCATGAGCGAGCAGGCAAAATTCCTTGAAGGCAATCTTTTCGGCCACATCACTGTAATGTCGCTGACCGCGTCAGTGGGGCTGATGGCGGTCTTCATGGTCGATTTGATCGACATGGTCTTCATCTCGATGTTGGGTAAGGCTGAGCTTGCCGCCGCGGTTGGATATGCGGGCGCAATTCTGTTTTTCACAACGTCATTCGGGATCGGCATGGCAATTGCCGCGGGTGCGCTTGTGGCCCGGGCGCTGGGCGCCGGCGACGAAGAACTGGCACGTCGCCGGTCATCGACCGCGATGATCTACGGAGTTGTGTTTGGCGCGCTCTTTGCGGCGCTGGTCTGGTGGAATGTCCGACCTTTGGCTGCGCTCATGGGGGCGTCAGGCGAGACGCTTGATCTGGCTACCGGCTATCTTCGGATCATCGTGCCGTCGCTACCTGTTCTGCTGATCGGCATGGTCGGCAGTGCCATCCTTCGCGCCCGTGGGGCCGCGCGCCGGGCCATGATGGTTACGATCGTCGGTGGCCTCGTGAATCTTGTTCTCGATCCAATTCTAATCTTCGGGCTGAACCTTGAACTCACCGGGGCCGCCCTTGCCAGTGTGGCGGCCCGTTTCGCCATCGGTGGTGCGGCGTTGTACCTGATTTTCAAGCACTACGGCGGACTTGCTTCGCCGGACTTGCCGGCTTTGCGGACCGATTTTTCGCCCATTCTCGCCATCGCGTTCCCAGCGATCTTGACCCAGCTCGCGACGCCGATCGGTCAAGCCTACGTAACCCGCTCAATGGCGGCCTACGGCGAAGAGGCGGTGGCCGGCATGGCGATCGTTGCGCGACTGACGCCGGTGGCCTTTGGAGTTCTCTTCGCGCTTTCCGGCGCGATCGGGCCCATTATCGGACAGAACTTCGGTGCCGGTCGCCATGATCGTGTCCGCGGGGCGTTCCGCGACGGATTAATTTTCACGGCCGTCGTCGTGGTCTTGATTTCTGCGGCGCTTTACGCGCTCCGGTGGCCAATCGCCACGCTTTTTGGAGTGGAAGAGGCGGGAATCGCTCGCGATCTGGTCTTCCTTTTCTGCGGTCCACTGGCCCTCGCGTTCTACTTCAACGGACTGATTTTCGTCGCCAATGCAGCCTACAACAATCTTGGCCATCCCTATTACTCCACGTGGATCAATTGGGGCCGCCACACGGTTGGGACGATCCTTCCGGTCGTCGCTTTCTCGGCCTGGCTTGGCGCTGACGGTGTTCTCATCGGCCAAGCGGTGGGAGGTATCGCCTTCGGACTTGTCTCCTGGTGGCTGGCCGCCAAGGTCATGACCGGACAGGATCCGAAGTCCGACCCCACTGGCGATCCGTTTAGCCGGCAGGCGCGCCTATTCCAACTCTTGCACCACCGACGGTAGGGCCGCCAATTCACGGTCCACCATGGCGCGTGTCGCTGGGGCAAGCGAGCGGTGGCGGGAATACCGCGGGCGGGCACGGTCGTTCAGAACAGGGGCGTCCCAACCTTCGGTCGTAGCGAAGAACCGTTGCACGCCTTTCGTGCCATACTCGGCCAGAAATCCTTCCACGACGGTATCGAGATAGCTGAGAAGGATGGCGTTGCTCCGTGTCGGGGGCGCATGTTTCCCGGCCGGAATGGTGTAGACGGCGATCTCGGTTGGTTCGCTTATGGGATGCTCAATACGCTGGCCCGTGACGCGTTCGTAGGCGCGCTCGCGATGATCGAGGTCGCCCCAATCGGCGTCGGGGACACGAGCGATCAACCCTTCTGTTGTCGCGCCCGGCTGGGGCACAACCGTGAGAAACGCCACATCCCGCAACGCTGTGTGCCGCCACACTCGGCGCCATCCGTGTAGTTCGGCGCGGTGAGGGTCATGATAGTCATGCGTCGCCCGATTCACGAGCGACCCATATCCGAAGACATAACGGTGAATGGGTTGGTTCATACCCCCACCTGCCCGCCGGCGCGGAACTGCGCAAGGGCTTGTCGCGCGTCGCATGGGGTCGTATGCGTAGCAGACGTTTCGTGTGGGAGAATCGGTTCGCCGATGCCGAAGGAGCAACCGCCCCGGTAAACTCTCAGGCTCAAGGACCGCGCGTGGCGATAGACTCTGGAGAGATCCCGCAGAGCGGGACGCCGAAGGGATAACGATCTCAGGCGAAAGGACAGAGGGGGCATCGACGGGCCAAGGCCCGGAACGATGCCGGTCGGCCATTGTCGCTCCGGTTCAGGTGGAGAGAGACGCGAATGGCCGAACAGGAACTCCGGACGACAGTGCTTCACGCATTGCATCTCGAATTGGGTGCCCGCATGGTGCCGTTCGCCGGTTACGAGATGCCCGTCCAGTACCCGACCGGAGTGATGGCGGAACATCTGCACACGCGTGCCAAGGCTGGACTGTTCGACGTAAGCCATATGGGGCAGATCGCGCTACGGCCGGCATCGGGTGATGTGACCGACGCTGCCCGGGCGCTCGAAGCGCTGGTGCCGCAGGATATTCTTGGCCTTGCCGAGGGCCGCCAGCGCTATGGCCTTTTCACGAATGACGCCGGCGGCATTCTGGACGACCTCATGATTGCCAACCGGGGTGATCATCTCTTTCTGGTCGTGAATGCGGCGTGTAAGGCAGCGGATGCCGCTCATCTTCGCGCCCACCTTCCCGATGACATCGTCGTCGAGGAAATCCCGCGTGCGCTTCTCGCTCTTCAGGGACCGGGGTCTGAAGCCGCGTTGTCGCCGATCGCTGATGTTAAACAGATGCGGTTTATGGATGTTGCTGTCCTGCCGTCTGTGTTCGGAGACCTTTGGATTTCACGCTCGGGCTACACTGGCGAGGACGGTTTCGAGATTTCAGTCGAGGCCTATGGGGCTGAACCCTTGGCTCGCGCGCTTCTTGCATCCGACGAGGTGGAGCCAATTGGACTTGGCGCGCGCGACAGCCTCCGCCTTGAAGCTGGGCTCTGCCTTTACGGGTCGGATATCGACCTCGAAACATCTCCTGTCGAGGCCAGGCTTCTTTGGGCCATCCAGAAAGTGCGGCGGCCGGGTGGCGACCGAGCGGGGGGGTTCCCGGGCGCCGAGCGTATCCTCGGAGAGATTGTGGATGGGGCGCCGCGTGCCCGGGTTGAACTTTATCCCGAAGGGCGGGCCCCGATGCGACCGGGCACCCTGCTTTTTGCGGATCCGTCGGATGGCGAAGTTGCGGGCCGGGTGACGTCGGGTGCGTTCGGACCGACCCTCGGAGCACCAGTTTCAATGGGCTATGTACGCAGTGATCTTGCCAAGCCCGGCACACGCCTTTTTGGTGACGTAAGGGGCAAGCGACTTCCGGTTGTCGTTCCGGAAACGCCATTCCGCCCGGGGACCTACAAACGGTAAGGAGGACAGGGAAAATGCGGTTTACAGAAGATCACGAATGGCTTCGCGCCGAGGGCGAGATCGTCGTCGTCGGCATCACGGAGTACGCGGCCGAGCAATTGGGCGATGTCGTCTTCGTTGAGTTGCCCGAGGTTGAGACCCAGGTCGCAAAGGGCGATGAGATTGTCGTAATCGAAAGTGTCAAGGCAGCATCAGACATCGTGGCCCCGATTGATGGGGAAATCGTTGAGGTAAACGAGGCCCTCGTCGACAAGCCCGGCCTCGTCAACGAAGACCCGACGGGCGGAGCGTGGTTCTTTAAGATCAAGGTCGAGGACACCTCAGAGATCGACGATCTCATGGACGAAGACGCCTACAAGGACTTCATCGCTTAAGGATCCGTGCCATGCCGTTCGAGCCCACCGACTACCTGCCATACGACTTTGCCAACCGTCGGCACATCGGACCGTCTCCCGAAGAGATGTCCGAGATGTTCGAGGTCCTTGGGGTAAAGGACCTGGATGAACTGATCGATCAGACCGTGCCCGCGTCGATCCGGCAGGAAGAGCCTCTTGGATTCGAAAAGCCTAAGTCAGAGCGGGAGCTTCTTTGGCACATGCGCCAGGTGGCGGCAAAGAACCTCGTCTTCACGACAATGATCGGGCAGGGCTATCACGGCACGGTTACGCCGCCGGCGATCCAGCGGAACATCCTAGAGAACCCTGCCTGGTACACGGCCTATACCCCTTATCAGCCCGAAATAAGCCAGGGTCGGTTGGAAGCTCTCTTGAACTATCAGACGATGGTGTCCGACCTGACAGGCCTGCCCGTTGCCAACGCCTCGCTCTTGGATGAGGCCACCGCGGCGGCCGAGGCCATGGCGATGGCGGCCCGAGTAGCCAAGTCGAAGGCCAAGGGCTTTTTCATCGACGAGAACTGTCACCCCCAGAACATCGCTGTGATGGAAACCCGGGCGGCGCCTTTGGGGATCGAGATTGTTGTCGGCAGCCCGGACGATCTGGATCCTAAGGCGGTTTTCGGCGCGATCTTTCAGTATCCCGGGACGCTTGGGCATCTGAGGGATTTCACGCGGGAAATCTCGGCATTGCATGCGGAAAAAGCGATCGGCATCGTCATCGCTGACCCCCTGATGCTGACGCTTCTGAAAGAGCCGGGTGCCATGGGCGCCGACATCGCCGTGGGTACAACCCAGCGTTTTGGTGTGCCTTTGGGGTATGGCGGGCCACACGCAGCTTACATGGCCTGTACGGACCCGATCAAACGCGCCATGCCCGGCCGCATTGTTGGCGTGTCGGTCGATGCGCGCGGCAACACCGCCTACCGGTTGTCGCTTCAAACGCGCGAGCAGCATATCCGGCGAGAAAAAGCCACCTCCAATGTCTGTACGGCCCAGGCACTTTTAGCCGTCATCGCTTCCTTTTATGCCGTTTTTCACGGGCCCAAGGGTCTAAAGGCCATCGCCCAGCGGATCCACAGAAAGACGGACCGACTTGCCAGGGGGCTCGAGGCCGGCGGCTATATTATTGAACCGGAACATTTCTTTGACACGATCACGGTCGAGGTTGGGGCGCTTCAGGGGGTGATCCTCGATGCCGGGCGACGGGAGCGGATCAATTTCCGCAAAGTCGGCGACACGAAGATCGGCATCACCGTGGACGAGACCGTGCGACCTGCAACGCTTGAAGCAGTCTGGCGTGCCTTCGGGTTGTCGTTCTCGCGGAGAGAGTTTGAGGCCGATTACCACCGCGTACCGGGAGCGCTTGTCCGTACGACGGATTACCTGACCCATCCCATTTTCCATTTGAACCGGGCCGAGACCGAGATGATGCGCTACATGCGCCGGCTCGCCGACCGGGATCTCGCGCTCGACCGGGCCATGATCCCGCTTGGGTCATGCACGATGAAGCTGAACGCCGCCGTGGAAATGGCACCAATCACTTGGCCCGAGTTTTCGAACATCCATCCTTTCGCCCCAGCCGATCAGGTCGCAGGCTATACACAGATGCTCGACGACCTGTCGGCCAAGCTTTGCGAGATCACTGGCTACGACGCGATGTCGATGCAACCGAACTCGGGCGCTCAAGGTGAGTATGCGGGCTTGCTGACTATCGCTGCGTATCACCGTGCGCGACGCGACGATCAGCGGCAGATCTGCCTAATCCCGGTTTCGGCCCACGGCACCAACCCCGCCTCGGCCCAGATGGCCGGCATGGACGTGGTTGTGGTTGGTTCCGCGCCCAATGGCGATATTGATGTGGCCGAATTCCGCGCCAAGGCCGAAGCGGCGGGCGACAGGCTCGCTGGGGCGATGATCACCTATCCATCGACCCACGGGGTCTTCGAAGAAACGGTACGAGAGGTGTGCGAGATCACCCACCAGCATGGCGGGCAAGTCTATCTTGACGGCGCGAACCTGAACGCGCTCGTGGGCCTTGCCAAGCCCGGCGAGCTTGGTGCGGATGTCAGCCACCTGAACCTTCATAAGACGTTCTGTATTCCCCACGGCGGCGGCGGCCCGGGAATGGGGCCAATCGGCGTGAAGGCACATCTTGCGCCGCATCTGCCGGGTCATCCGCTCACTGGCGGCACAGAAGGTCCGGTTAGCGCGGCACCCTTCGGATCAGCCTCGATCCTGCCGATCTCGTGGGCCTATGTCCTGCTGATGGGGGGCGCGGGCCTTACACAGGCCACGAAGGTCGCTATCCTCAACGCAAACTACCTCGCCAAGCGGCTCGAAGGGGCCTACCCGGTGCTCTACAAGGGAAGTTCGGGCCGGATTGCGCATGAGTGCATTCTAGACACTCGTCCTTTCGCCGAAGCGGGCGTTACTGTCGATGACATCGCCAAACGCCTGATGGACAACGGCTTTCACGCGCCCACGATGAGCTGGCCGGTTGCGGGTACATTGATGATTGAACCAACGGAGTCCGAGACGAAAGCTGAACTCGACCGTTTCGTCGATGCCATGCTCGATATTCGCCGTGAGATTGCGGATGTGGAAGAGGGTCGGATCGACCCGATGAATAACCCGCTGAAACGTGCGCCGCATACAGTCGAGGATCTGATCGGCGACTGGGATCGGCCTTATAGTCGCGAACAGGGCTGTTATCCGGCCGGTGCCTTTCGGGTCGACAAGTATTGGCCGCCCGTCAACCGCGTCGACAACGCGCATGGCGATCGTCACCTCATTTGTACCTGTCCGCCGCTCGAGGCCTACAAGGAGGCGGCGGAGTAGCGTGCGCGGGGGAGCGCGCGCCCGGAATTCCCCAAGACCATCCGCCACTCGCGCGGCTAGTTGCCATCCACGAAACACGTCCGGAAAAACCGGCCGTTAGTGTGGAGGGTGCGATGTCACGAAAATTCTTTGCCGAGGTCTTTGGCACATTTATTCTGGTTTTCTTCGGCTGCGGGTCCGCAGTCCTGATGGGGGACCAAATCGGGATGTTGGGCATCTCGCTGGCTTTTGGCCTGTCAATTGTCGCCGCGGCCTATGCAATCGGACCCGTGTCAGGCGCACATCTCAACCCGGCGGTATCGCTGGGTATGGTGATCGCCGGGCGCCTCACGGTGGGTGAGTTTGTTGGCTACGTGGCCGCACAGGTTCTGGGTGCTGTCCTTGCTGCCTTCATCATCATGGCGATCGCGACAGGCAAGGCGGATTACAGCGTGGCGGCCAATGGTCTTGGCCAGAATGGATTTGGTCCCGGATATCTTGGTGAGTACACGATTGGCGCAGCGCTTCTCTTCGAGGCGGTTGCTACATTCGTGTTCGTGGCGGTCATTCTGGCGGCTACCCGGTCGTTGGGCGGGGCTGGACCCTTTGCGGGGCTGGCCATCGGCCTTACACTTGCCGCCATCCACCTTGTGGGTATCAATGTTACCGGCGTCTCGGTCAACCCGGCCCGGTCGATCGGACCTGCGGTTTTTGCCGGTGGTCAGGCTCTTGCCGATCTCTGGGTTTTCATCGTCGCGCCGTTGGCCGGCGCTACGCTGGCCGCACTTTTTGAGGTGTCCAGTCTCACCGGTGCGGCCGATGAGGCAAGGAGTGGCGAGGCCACCTGACGAACCTGCCTCCGGCTTGAGAGCCGGAGGCGCTCTGCCTTGACACGTGTTGGGGCATCGCGCAAAGACCGCGCCGATGGGGCCGTAGCTCAGTTGGGAGAGCGCGTCGTTCGCAATGACGAGGTCGTCGGTTCGATCCCGATCGGCTCCACCATTTTCATCAGACAGGCGGCATCGTCGGGACGAGACCTTCGGCATCAACGTCGCGCACGACCCGCAGCATTTCGATGAGACCGGCGATCTGGTGGCGGCAAGTGGCCGCGCCCTTCTCGGGCGTAGCCAGGTTCGCTTCGCCCACGGTTCCCGACGGATTCAGATCGCGGGCCACCCATCCGACTGAAATCGGCCCGACTGGTGGGACCGGGGCCGTTTCGGCGGCCGAAACGAAGTCCTCCGCTGCGTCCATGTCCACAGTCTCTGGGCGGAAATGCAGCATCAGCGATGTCTCGCGATCACCGCCGTGGATCCCATAGGCGCCCTCACGTTCGGAGAAGAGGCCGGGCGGATGGCCGAAATTTCCCCACTGGCACTTCACCGCATACATCCCGGCCCGAACCCGCAACTCGCGTGCGAGGATGGAAATAAGGTCAAGGTTTCCGCCATGGGAATTGACGATTACCATCTTGCGCACGCCCGCCCGCGCAACCGACAGACCGATTTCGCGCCACGCGACAAGTGCGGTCTCGGCAGACAGCGTAAGCGTGCCCGGCGCCTCGATATGCTCGTTCGATTTGCCGATGCATTGGACAGGCAGAATTCGGATATCGAGATCCTCGGGGCAGGTCGCCCGCAACTCTGCCAGCATTCCCTCGGCGATCATGGTATCCACGCCGACAGGCAGATGCGGTCCGTGCTGTTCGATAGCGGCCGTCGGAAGGATCGCGATCGTGCGCGCAGGGTCTATGCTGCTGTATTCTGCCGAGCGGTACTCGGCCCAATCAAAGCGTCTCATGCCGGCTCCTTCGGCACATAGGTGGCGTCCAGCCGCGACCGGAGGTAATCGGCGCCAGTTACGGGCGGATACTTCGACGTTCCGGTTCCGGGCAAGGCAGCGACCACGGCGTCGGGATTAGGATCGCAGAAGAAGGCGATGGATCGCCGGATCCGCGCCGGTGGCAAAACCCTGTGCGGCGTCGAAGCATAGACATCGTTGGTCCAGCGCATCAGGCAATCCCCAATATTGACCACGAAGGCCCCGGGAACGTGCGGTACATCCATCCATTCGCCGCCGCGCGGGCGCACCTGCAGTCCGGGTTCGCCATCACTTACCAGTAGCGTGATGTTGCCGTAGTCAGAGTGCGCGCCGGCCCCGATTTCTCCCTCTGCACCTGTTGCTGGAGGGTAGCGCAGAAGCCGAAGCGTCGAGATCGGTGCATCGATCATCGGATCAAAATACTCGGCCGGAAGGTCCAGGTCGCGGGCGATGGCACGGTGGAGGGCCGTGGCAAGGGCCGACACCGCATCAAAATATATGAGCAGTGTTTCGCGGAACCCGGGAAGGTCGGGCCAGATGTTGACCGCCCGAAACGGCTCGCCTGCAACGACCCGTGGATCGTCCGGAGACAGGTCCAAGCCGACGTTGAAAGCTTCTTTTCGGTCAATCTGTCCCGGCACAGTGTCGTCAAGGTTCTCTGACCCGAAGGCGGCCCAACCCCGGTTCTGTCCGTTCTTCCGGATATCCAGCGGGGACTTGCGGTTGTCGGGCAGTGCGAAGAACGCGTCGCCTTGCGCGAAGGTCGCCGCGATCAGAGACGCATCCACAGTGTGGCGGGTCAAAAGAAAGAACCCCGTGCCACGACAGGCGCGCCCAAGGTCTTCGACAAACCCATTGTCGTCCGTGCCGTCCGCGAAGCGTGCCCAGTCGAGAACAGGAATTGTCATGCGGTCGCGGGACGGGCAGGGGCCGCCTGAGAACCCCGGCCGATCAACTTGTCCATCTTCCGGCCGACCCGCGCGAGATGAACGGCGCGCGCGGCGTCGGTGGAACTGTCCATAAGGTACTGAGCGGCAAACGCGGTCCGGGTGCGCGGGGCGCAGAGAATACGAACACCGCGCAGCAACGTGCGTCGCCCGGGCGAGCCGATCCAACGCGTCAGCCACCATGTGGCCCCGCATGTCGTGAACACACCAAGCCGTGTTATATGGGTCAGCTTGGGACGGATGCCTTTGTTCAATTCTGGCATCGCAAAGGCGACCCCCGGCAAGAGAACCCGGTCCAGCCACCCCTTCATCATGGCGGGTAGCCCGTACCACCACGTCGGATAGACGAAGATCAGCGCGTCGCACCAGCGGATATCGTCAACATGATCAGACACCCGGTCGCAATTCGTCGCCTCGTCCTCGTAGCATTCCCAGTCTTCGGACGTCAGGCGCGGGTCAAATCCCTCGGCGTATAGATCGCGGACACGGACCTCGGCCCCGGCTTCGAGAAGTTTCCGGACCACCAGATCCCGGACTGCCGCCGTAAAGCTCTGCGGTCTCGGATGGGAGTACACAACCAGCGCACGCATCTCAGAATGCCTCCATTTCCTGTCCTACCCGAGCCAGAAACGCACCGCGCCGCGCGTCGGTTGCCCGGTTCATGTCGTATAGTGCAAGGTACCGCATTTTCTGGGGCCGGCAGACATGCCAAATTGCCCGCGTGACGCATTTTCGAGGTGGGTCGCCCACCAAGAGCGCGCGCGTGCGGGTCCCTCCGTAAGTGGTGACAGCAGCGAGTTTGCCGATATGCGTAAGGTTCGGCCGCACTTTCCCGTCCTCCAATCGGAATGACACTCCGGGCAGGAAGACCCGGTCAAGAAACCCCTTCAGGATGGCGGGAAATCCGAAATTCCAAACGGGAAAGACCAGCACCATTGCATCCGCCGAGCGAAGCCGGTCCACATAGTCGCGGACCGGCCCACAGTTCGGTCCGACTTCGTGATAGCCGCGACGTTCGGACTCGGTCAGGACAGGCGAAAATCCTTCCGCGTTTAGATCACAATCGTCGACCTCCCAGCCTTTCCCGGTGAGTGTGCCAACGACCTGTCGATGCAGTGCCGCAGAAAAGCTTTCGGGGCAGGGATGGGCAAAAAGAACAAGGGCCCGGCTCATGAGTTCGGTTCCGGTGCCGACGGGATGTCCCGGCGTGCGGTTTTATCGTCAACCTGCGAACGCCGCTGGTCCGTCTCACGCATCACTCGGCGGCCTGTAGGTTTGGATAGGCGTACATGCGGTCATAAGACCAGTCCGGGTCATCCCACGCGATCATTTTGCCCGGGTTCAGCAGCCCCTTGGGGTCGGCCTCGCGCTTGAAGGTCAGCTGACGATCGTCGACGGTCTGTCGTCCGCCTTCTTCAAGCGTGTAGCGGTGCGGGTTGAAGATCATGCAACCCGCGTCCTCGTGAATTTGCACGATCTCGTTCAGCCGTTCCTCGGTGGTGAACTTGACGAGGCTCAGGCCGGCGAAAATCACCCGCCCGCCTTCGCGGATCGCCTCAAGATGATGCAGAACTTCGGGCGACAGGGCGTCGCGCATCTGGGCAACCTTTTCAAGATGATCGGGATGGCCGAAACGGACCTGGAGATAGGTGATCGAAGGATCGACCTTGAGCGCCCGTAGGGTCGTGTGGTTCCAGCCGTACTCAAAAACCGGGCCCGGATCCCGCGCCCAGTCATGAGCGTCGGAGCGGTAGATCATTTGCGCCGTAGGTCGTCGGGCCAGAAAGACCTCGAACGCATCCATGGCGTGGGGGGCGACCATCAGCGCAACCAGATTTGTTTCGGGTTCCACGTAAGGTGTGACGCGCTGGAAATAGTCATGGGCAACAGGTGCTTCATAGACGCTGGCAAGCTTGATCAGGATGCCGTCTTCTCGCGCAACTTCTTCGGCAAAGCGGGCGGCCTCCATGAAATCATCGGCGGCGACGAAGATCCCGATCCAATCATAGGCGGGCGCGAGTGGCATCTCGAGTTCGGTGATAATCCCGTTCGTTCCGTAAGCATGGCTGACCCTGGCCAGTTCTTCCCCACGGAATTCGAGGATCCGCGGTTCGGCCTCCATGGTTACGACGCGAAGCCGGATGATGTTGCCGAGATCCCGGAGCGATCCCCATGTGCAGGATCCGACACCGCCCGAGCCGCCGGCAATGAAGCCGCCGATCGTCGCCGTCGCCCAGGTGGACGAGAACATGCGCAATTCCTGACCCGACGCCTCTTTGCAGGCAGCGTCGAGGTCTTTCAGCAAGATCCCGGGTTCGCAGATCACGCGCCCCGGTGCCACTTCCTTGACCTTGTCGAGATGTCGCAAGTGGATCACGCAGCCACCTGCAAGAGGCATGGCCTGACCGTAATTCCCGGTGCCAGCCCCGCGCGTCGTGACCGGGCAATCATGTGCATAGCAGACTCTGAGGATCTCAATCACTTCGGCTTCCGACCGGGGCCTGACGACGAAGTCGGCGGTCACATGGTCCAGCCGATCCTTTAGAACTGGCGAGTACCAAAAGAAATCGCGCGATGCTGCTTTGATGGCGACATCCTTTTCTTCGATATCGAGGTGGGACAATGCGGCTTTGGCCGCCGCGACATTCGGTTTCATGTAGCCCCCATAAGATGGTCAAGTTCGGCGTAGTCCGGGAGGGTCCGGTCGATCCTGCGTCCGGCGCGCAGTACAATGCGGTCCGATTGCGGACGAGAGAACAACTCGGTCCAATTCCGCGCCTTGCAGATCACCATATCCGCAGGATGTCCCGGCTTTAGGTCCTGGACGGAAAAACCGCATAGATCTGTGGGTGTGCAGGCAAACGCACTTGGCCAATCGTTCCGGGAATGGTCCAGATGGCCGATCCGAGTGGCCTGTCGCATTACCTCGATCATGTCGAGATCGCCGAAGGCATAAAAGGGATCGCGGGTGTTGTCCGATGCGAAGGCAACCGGGATGCCACGCGCGCGCATCTCGTGGACAAGGGTGATGCCCCGCCAGCGCGGCGTCCGGTCCGCGTATCGGTCCTGAAGGTAAAGGTTGCACATGGGCAGCGACACGACACCGAGTTCGGCCTTGGCCACGAGGTCGAGGGTTTCGGCCGCGATGTCGGGCTCCTGAACCGCCAGCGAACAGCAATGCCCGACGGTGACCTGCCCCTGAAACCCCGTCTCGATCACCGCCTCAGCGATCTGGCGCAACGTGGCCGAACTGGGGTCGTCGGTCTCGTCGACGTGGAAGTCGGTGTCGAGCCCGCGTGCCTCCGCCATCGCAAAGAAGGCCCGGAGCCGTGCAGGCAGATCGTCTACCGGATAGGTGACCATCCCCAACACACCGCCGTGCTCGGAAACCAGATCGGCGGTGTGTGCAAACGCGCCATCGGTTGAGAAATGCTCGCACCCGACCAGACAGACCGCCTGCAGATCCACACGCCCTGCCCATTCTTCGCGGATCTCGGCGAAGACGGGCCACGAGATGTCATCTTGCGGCGGAATGCTGTCGAGATGGGTGCGGATCGCACGGGTTCCGTGCGCATAGGCCGAGGCAAGCGAAAATGTCATACGCGCCCGCACATCTTCGGGTGTCCAACGTTGGGCCCGGTCTTTGGCCACCGTGGTTAGCGCGCCCATGAATGTGCCGTCCGGGTTCGGGTTGCGGGGCCAGATGTGCCCCTTGTCGAGATGCGTGTGCATATCGACGAAGGCCGGGAAGATCATCGCCCCGCCCATGTCCACAGTTTCACCTTGCGGGCCGTCCACGATCTGTCCGTCCCCAATTGTCAACGACACAGAGATCAGATCGCCGGTTTGCCCGAGATAACATGCGGGACATGTCAGATTGTCGAGTGTGAACCTCTGGCCGCTGGGCAGGGCGCGAAAGTCCATCAATCCTCACGTTTCAGCGCGCTCTCATGCCACTTGCGAAGGCTGAGATGGCTGATCAGGCTCATTATGGCAAAGATCACGATGCCCATAAGCGAAATCAGGATCAATGCAGCATAGAGCCGACCGAAATTGAACCTGTATGATGCTTCGAGCAGAGTTGAGGCGAGACCAAGTCCGGTGCCGGCACGGCCAATAACAAACTCGGCCACCACAGCGCCTATCAGAGCGAGTCCGCCGGCGATTTTCAGCCCCCCCAGGAAGAACGGCAAGGCTGAGGGCGCATCAAGGTAGCGGAGCCGCTGCCAGCGGCTTGCCCCATAGATGGTGAAGAGATCGGTTAGATTGTGGTCGGCCGACTTTAGCCCGATCGTCGTGTTGGACAAGATCGGGAAGAATGCGACGATCCAAGCGCAGAGAAGAGCGGCGACAAAGGCCGATTCCACATAGATTTGCAGTAGCGGCGCAATCGCGATCACCGGCGTGACCTGTAAGATGACCGCGTAAGGAAAAAAGGACATCTCGGCCCATTTCGACTGGGTGAACGCGACGGCGAGCGCGACACCACCAATCACGGCCATGAGCAAGGCCCAGAAGGTCAGGCGAGCCGTCGTCAGGAGGGCGGGCCACAAGAGGCCCCAGTCGGCAACAATGCTTTCGGCGACCAACAGCGGCCCGGGAAGAATGTAGTGCGGAACCTCGCCGATCGTGACGTAGAGATGCCAGGCGAGGATCGAGACGGCCATAACCAGCGAAGGCAAAGTCCACTTGGCGATCCGGTGGACCCGGGCACGGCGCGCGCGGGCCGCTTCCTCGGCGTCGACGATGCCGGGTTCTGCATCTGGGAACGCGGCGTCTTCTGCTACGGTCATGCTGCTTCTCCAATCGCTTCGCCCAACGCCTCGGATGCGGCCCGGGTATGGGCCGCGTATTCCGTAGAAGTGCGGAAGTCTTCCGATCGGGGATACGGAGCGTCCACCGACAATTCATGGATGACCCGGCCCGGGCGCGCCGCCATTACTACGATGCGATCCGAGAGGAATACGCTCTCGAAGACCGAATGGGTCACGAAGATCACCGTGCAGCCGATCTTCTGCTTGAGCTCGAGAAGATCGTTGTTCAGCTTGAAGCGCGTTATTTCATCCAGCGCGGCGAAGGGCTCGTCCATCAGGATCAGCCGGGGTCGTGTGACCATTGCACGTGCGATTGAGACGCGCATCTTCATGCCACCGGAAAGCTCGCGCGGATACGCAGTCTGGAACTTCTCCAGCCCGACGAGTTTCAGGGCGTCGAGTATTTCGTCGCGCACTGCGGAATAGGGTTTTCCCCGCAGGCGGAAGGGCAGCCAGACATTGTGCGCAACCGTCGCCCACGGCATCAACGTGGGCTCTTGAAAGACGATCCCGAGATCGTCGGCGCCTTGCCCGCCGGACCAGTTGATCCGGCCCGTGGTCGGCTTGAGGAGCCCGGCAATCAGGCGCAAGGCGGTTGACTTGCCGCATCCCGAGGGGCCGAGCAGCGATAAGAAGTCGCCTTCGTTCACTTCAAGGTTCATATCCTTCAAGGCCACGACCGAGCCGCCGAACGTTTTCTCGACGTGCGACATCTCCAGAAGCCGGGGCCGCTGGCCGATAGGCATTGGTTGGGTTGGCATTGAAGGCTCCGAAGACATGCCCAGGGCGCAAATGCGCGCCCCGGGCAGGGCCATTGTCCGGCTTAATTCGTCTTGATGTCCATACCGAGGCCGGCGCCGACAAACGAATTGTCATAGGCCGCCTGCCAGTCGACCTCGCCTTCAAGAACTCCAGCGTCCACCATTTTGTTGTAGAAGTCTTCCACTTTGGCGTCGGTGATTACCCCGATTCCGTCTTCGAGCGCGTCGCCGGAATCGACGATTCCGTTCTCCAGCATTTTCTCGATCGCGTAGGCAATTTTGTCCGACGACATTTCCGGATTGGCTTCCTGAATCAGCGCATTGGCGGCCGAGGGATCCCCGTAGAGGTAATTGTACCAACCGAGGATCGAACCCTCGACAAAGCACTTCACGACCTCGGGGCGATCCGCGATCGTGTCAGCCATGGTCTCGATCGTCGTGGCGTAGGTCGAATATCCAGCATCAGCTATAAGGAAGACGTTCGGTGTGAACCCGCCTTCTTTCTCGACCAGAAACGGCTCGGATGACAGGTAACCCTGCATACCCTTGCGCGTGTCTGCGAGGAACGGCGCTGGGTTGAACGTGTATGGTTCGCGCTGTTCGGCGGTAAAGCCGTGGGCCGCGATCATCCACTGGTAGTAGGACTGATATCCGTTGTCGCCGATCAACAGCGTCAGATCCTTCAGATCTTCCCACGTTTCCGCTTCGCCGGGATGGGCCACGATGACCTGCGGGTGCTTTTGGAAGATCGCGGCGACGGACACGACCGGGATCCCTTCCTTCACCGCCGAGAAGGCCTGCAAGAGATCGCCACCCATGTGAAAGTCAATCCGCCCGGCCAGCATCAGGGCGCGGTTGTTGACCTGCGGTCCGCCCGGCAGGATCTCGACCGACAGGCCGCATTCTTCGTAGGTGCCGTCTGCGACGGCTTGATAGAAGCCCCCATGTTCTGCTTGGGCGACCCAATTCGTACCGAATGACACTTCAGTCAGGTGACCGCCGGCGAAGCTCGCCGTTGCGGTCAGGGCGCTTGCGGTCGCAAGCGTGGCAGCAAATTTGAAAGACATCCTCACCTCTCCGATTGTCGTTGTCGCGCATGAGGATTCGGGCGCAGACCGTCGAAGGAAAGCCGACGTACCCTCGTTATGGTATGAATCCCCCTATATCGCCTGTTTCTTAGACGTTCGAGCTTGATTCGCCTACCAAATGCACAAAACGGCGCCTTCCGGACCTGCGCCGCGGCTTTCCAGAAGCGTCGCCTCTCGCTAGCTTCGAGGTATGAGAGCTCTTGTGCCACCTGAGATCGCGCCGCCTTTTGCGCGGTACGCTCATGGGACCGAAGTCCCATCCGGACACCGGTTAATTTTCACATCAGGCCAACTTGGGCTCGCGCCCGAAGGCTCCGTTCCTGAGGGCGCAGAGGCTCAGGCAGACATCTGCTTTGCCAACATCGACGCCATTCTGTCGGATGCAGGTGCCTCGCGCGCAGATACCGTTCGCATCAACGCCTTTGTCACGGACCGGGCGCATATGCCCGGTTATATGGCAGCCCGCGATCGCTGGCTTGCCGACGTTTCCCGTGTCCCCGCATCCACGCTCGTAATCGTCTCGGGCTTCACCCGGCCAGAATTTGTCGTTGAGATCGAAGTCATCGCGGCGGTGGCGGGGTAAAGCATGCCCGGCCGGTTTTTACTTGAGACGCCCTTGTCCGATGTCGCTGCCGCACTGGATCTTGGCAATCCGCTTGCGCCCGAGATACCCCGACGGAACATAGCGCCGGGACAAGAGATCGTCCTTGCCGGTCCCGACCGGGTTCTCGCGCGGGCGCGTTGGGGCCTGATCCCGGTCGGGCGTACCAACGCCAGGGGACGCCCGGTCATGGAGACCATCGTGAATGCGCGGTCCGAAACGGTTTTCGCAAAGTCCGCGTTCGCCGGAGTGGGTCGCGCGATCGTGCCGGCCGATGGCTGGTACGAATGGACCGGGCCGCCGCGCAAAAAAACAGCTTGGCGGATCACAAGGGAGGATGGTGCGCTTTTGGTTTTCGCGGCGATCACCGACACTTGGCAGGGCCCGGGAGGCATCGCGGTGCCGCAGGTCGCGACAGTGACGTGCGAACCTTCAGACGACGTGCGCGACATCCATCACCGCATGGGGGTGATCCTGGCGCCAGAAAGCATCGACACCTGGTTGTCTGGGGCGGTTGGCGCGGCACATGCGCTTTGCGCGCCCACGCCGCGCGGAACGTTGCGGGTGGAAAAAGCACAGGACGTTGATTGGGACGCTGCATAGGGCAGGGTCATCTTGCCATCAGCGTTTCCGCGTGATTTGCTGCAGCGCAGCATAAGCTAGGAGACACGTGCTTGGGACAGGTCATCACACTGGCGCAGCAGAAGGGTGGCTCGGGCAAGACGACGCTCGCAGTCAATCTGGCGGTCGGTTTCGAGAAAGGAGGTGCGCGCGTCGCGCTGCTTGACACGGATCCGCAGGGCTCGCTCGGCCGATGGTTCATGACGCGGCGCGAGGCGGGGCATGAGGGAATGGAATTCTCGACTGCGAGCGCTTGGGGTGTCTCCTACGAGGTCGAAAAGCTGAAGAAAGAGCATGACATCGTGATTGTCGATACGCCCCCCAAGGTCGACGCGGATCTGCGTCCTGCGCTGCGGGAAAGCGATCTTGTCATCGTCCCCGTCGCGGCAAGCCAGGTTGATGTCTGGGCGACCGAACAGGTGCTCGACCTTGCCGCACGAGAGGGCGCCGAGGTGATGATCGTGCTGAATCGTGCCAAGTCGGGTACAAAGGTGGCCGAAGCGGTTGCCGGATCTCTGGATGAATTCGGCGCCGCGCGCGCGAAGACGGTCATCGGTCATCGCGTTGCTTATGCCGAGACACTTGGACATGGCCGGGGTGTCCTTGAACGGGGCAAAGGGGCTTGGACAGACGAGATTGGCGGGCTTATGGGCGAGGTTCGTGCGCGCCTTGGCTAGGATCCGTTTCGGAAAGGGATCCACCCGATGACACGAAAAAGCCCCGCCGAATGAGCGGGGCTAATTGTTCGATATCTGCAATCCCGGCGATTGCCGAGATCGGTCGCTCAGACGATCTGGATGTCCACGGCGCTCTCGCGGCCGTCGCGGCCGGCCTGAAGCTCGTAGGTAACCTTCTGATCGTCGGCGAGGCCTGTGAGGCCCGAGCGCTCGACGGCAGAGATGTGGACGAAAACGTCCTTGCCGCCACCCTCAGGGGCGATAAAGCCGTAGCCTTTGGTAGTATTGAACCATTTTACGGTGCCGTTGGGCATTCCGATTTCTCCTGTCTTTTCAATCCGCTCGCGGAAGTGCGGCGGTCCGGTCTCGGCGCTTGGATCGAGTGCGCTGCTGCCGGGTCTCGGTGACAGGGGATCGATAGATAGCGTAGAGGCGGGATGTATGCCATTTTCAGCGGCTTTGGTCAAAGGTTATGTGGCCGATTGGCTGAGTTTCGCCGCTATCCGATCCTTGAGCCGCATTCTTTCTTTGCGGAGGGCTTCCTCGTGTTCGCGACTGCATGGCTCTACATTTGTCTCCGCCCTGTGCACGGCGCGGTTGACGGCGTGATACTTGTCAAAGAGGTTTCGGAACTCGGCGTCCGACACCTTTAGTTCATGGATAAGACCTTGCTTCCCCGGGAATTCTTCTGCGAGCTCGTGGGGGGTATGCGACATGACCGGTTCCCTTCTGTTGGCCGTTTCAATATGGCCAACCGTTAACCGAGCGTCCTTGATTTGCGTCAATGTGAACCTTGCGTGAAATCGTCTTTGAGCCGGTTCTGGGACGCCTGAAATCAACTACACTATTAGCATTTCAGACCTCTGCGTCGCACCGCATTTCGGATCGACCATGCTTATTGATTTGCTCGGCATCCTTGCCGGCCTTTTCGTCATTCTGGCGTTTTATGCACGACATCCGGCTCGCCTCCGGAAATACGCGATTGTCTCGAATCTCTTGTTCATTGCCTACGGATGGGTGGTTGGTTTGGCCCCGGTGGTTGTTCTTCACGCGGTGCTGTTGCCTCTGAACTGGGCCCGACTGATCCAGGTGGGACCACGGCGACCAACCTTTACATCAGATAGGGCGCGCAGAGAATTATCGCGCGAACAACGGGTTCCCTTTCTGGGCATTCGCGGGCGACTGCCTGATTAGTTATTGGTTCGCGGCGCCTGATCGGGTCGGCGGGTGGGTCAAGCTGATGATCGGCGCAGACACAACAGAACTGAAATCATCACACAGATTCCCACCGTCAAGCCGAAGGCGAGCAGTCCCTTAACGAGGAGAATTTTCGTCAAGATGAGGCCGAGAGCGAGTGACGCTGCAGTGCGAATGAAAAAACCAAGTGTGAGCCACACCCCCAAGAACCCAAGTCCAATGAAAAATGCGGTATCCCAAGTATTCCCCAAGCCTGTCGGTTCGAGAAGAATGGTCAAGGACTCCACCGGCTTGGCGGGCATGCCGGACAAATCGATGACGGCCAAGAAGAACAGGAGCAACCCCGCCATCATGCTGAGCGCGACTTCTATGTTTTCTCGAAACTCGTTTTTTTCTTTGTTCACTGCCGTTTACCTCAACCTTTTGGAACTGAATCTACTTTCGATGGCCGCATTTGTCTTCGCTAAATATGCAAAGCAGGGACGTCGACAAATGTCGTTGATTCACGTCAAAATAGAACAACCCGGGGTCTTTACGTAACGTCAAGATGGGTCTAATGTCACAGACTTATAACGCACGCAAGGGTTGCGACGCCAGAGAAAACGGGCGCGAAATCCAATCTTGCCAGTCGGGTGTTGCAGGTACTTCGGGACGAGTGGCTGAGGGGTGCGGCAGCGTCGGAACGCGGTCCGCAGAATTCGTCAGGCCCGTGAACCCTGAGGGTCGTACGTCGGCTTGCGCACTTTCGTGCGCAAGCTCAGGAGACCTTTGTTGCTACCCACAGAAACGAGGACTGTGAGGGCGACCAAGAGAAATACGTCGATCATGGCTTTCTTTTACCTATTCAACTCGTTGCGTACAGACGAGATGCTTTTCCATGATCAATACGGCAAAAAAAGCCCCATTCTGAGGGGAAAAACCGTCTTATACGTTCGATTTTTGCAACTATACGACCGAATAGTGGGCACATGACGTACGCACCTCAACCGGAGGTTTAGGGTTTGAAGAAGGGTGATTCGGTCTTTGTCAAGCGGATAGCCTGATCTCTGGTTGTTTGAATTGTCTCGGGCGCACGCAGTGCGAGGGCCGTCGCATGGTGTATCGGGCCCTCGCAGAGGTGGCTCAGCGCGTGAATTTCTTGTGCTTGAGGCGTTTCGGTTCGACGGCATCCGGCCCGAGCCGGCGCTTCTTGTCTTCTTCGTAATCCTCGAAATTGCCTTCGAACCATTCCACATGCGCTTCGCCTTCAAAGGCGAGGATGTGCGTGCAGATCCGATCGAGGAAGAAACGGTCGTGGCTGATGACCACGGCGCAGCCCGCAAAATCGACAAGGGCGTCCTCAAGCGCGCGCAGGGTTTCAACATCTAGGTCGTTGGTTGGTTCGTCGAGAAGCAAAACGTTACCACCCGATTTCAAGAGTTTGGCCATATGAACGCGGTTGCGTTCCCCGCCAGAAAGCAAACCGACCGGCTTTTGCTGGTCGCCACCTTTGAAGTTGAAGGCCGAGCAATAGGCGCGTGAATTCATCTGTGCGTCGCCCAATTCGATCACTTCCGCGCCGCCCGAGATCTCTTCCCAGACGGTGGACTTCCCCTCAAGCGCATCGCGGGACTGATCGACATAGGCCAATGAGACCGTGTCGCCGTAGCTGACCTCGCCCGCGTCGGGGTCTTCCTGTCCCGTCAGCATCTTGAAGAGTGTCGATTTGCCCGCGCCGTTCGGCCCGATGACACCCACGATCCCCCCCGGGGGGAGCGAGAAAGAGAGGTCTTCGACAAGAAGCTTGTCCCCGTAGGCTTTTTGCAGGCCGTCGACCTCGATCACCTTCGAGCCAAGGCGTGGCCCGTTAGGAATGATGATTTGGGCGCGGGTCAGCTTTTCCCGCTCGGACTGGCTGGCGAGATCTTCGTAGGCGTTGATCCGGGCCTTCTGTTTGGCTTGTCGTGCCTTGGCCCCCTGACGGATCCACTCAAGCTCTCGTTCAAGGGTCTTTTGGCGCGACTTGTCCTCGCGCGCTTCCTGCTCTAGCCGTTTGGCCTTTTGTTCGAGCCACGCGGAGTAGTTGCCCTCGTAGGGGATGCCGCGGCCCCGGTCCAGTTCAAGGATCCAGCCGGTTATGTCGTCCAGGAAGTAGCGATCGTGGGTGACGATCAGGATCGTGCCCTTGTATTCGATCAGGTGGTTCTGGAGCCAGGCGATGGTTTCGGCGTCGAGATGGTTCGTGGGCTCGTCGAGGAGAAGCATATCCGGAGCTTCGAGAAGAAGCTTGCAGAGCGCGACACGGCGGCGTTCGCCGCCCGAGAGCGTCGAGACATCCGCGTCATCCGGAGGGCAGCGCAGCGCCTCCATCGCCACATCGATTTGTGAATCCAGATCCCAAAGATTGTTGGAATCGATCTCGTCCTGAAGCGCCGCCATCTCTTCGGCAGTCTCGTCGGAATAGTTCATGGCCAGTTCATTGAACCGGTCCAGCTTAGCTTTCTTCTCGGCCACGCCCAACATGACGTTCTCGCGGGCGGTGAGCGTCTCGTCCAGCTCGGGTTCCTGGGGAAGGTAACCGACCTTTGCGCCTTCAGCTGCCCAGGCTTCACCAGTGAAGTCCTTGTCGAGCCCGGCCATGATCCGCATCAGTGTGGACTTACCGGCGCCATTGACGCCGACGACACCGATCTTCACGCCGGGCAGGAAGTTCAGGCGGATGTTCTCGAACGTGGTCTTGCCGCCGGGATAGGTCTTCGAGACGCCGTCCATGTGGTAGACGAATTGGTAGGCTGCCATGGGATGCTCCGCTTGTGCTCGCGCCGGGTTTTAGGGGCGCCAAGACGGGGCGGCAAGCGGCCCGGTTAAATCGTATGTGCGCCAAAGTTGCGGGCCGTGTCATGGAAGACCGCGTGGAGGTGCTGGGGCTGGTTGCGAAGCGTCGCGAACTCGATCAGCAGGTTTTGACCCGTAATCCGGTAGTAGATCGATCCTGAGAGGTCCGCGCCGCCCCAGGCGAAGCGGATCGCGGCATCATCTTCACCGCGAATGCGCGCGGCCTGCTGGCGGGCGAGGGGTGCCGGCAGAACTTCGGTCGTGTAAACCTCGATCAGGCGGCGAACCATGTCGGCTTGGCCCTCCGGAAGATTGGCCAACGGGATGCCGGCAGCTTCGCGCGCGACTTGAACCTCGGCGCCACGGACGGAAAGGATGTTGCCGGGCGAGGTCGGGAAGGCCAAAGCCTGTTCGCGCGCGTCCCCGGACAGGTCCGAGAACAAACGGCGGGCCAGAGTTTCTTCTTCCTTCAGGACTGTGAGACCGCGATGCGGGCCGGATGGCACTGTGTTCGGTTCTGATGAAAAGGCCGAGGGCGTGGTGGACACGACCTCGTCGCCCACCACGGTAAAGGTCAGTGAAAGGTGATGCCCCTCCCACCGCCAGGACCACGGATCCGTGGCCGATGGTGCGCCGTAAATCTGGACGGAGAAGCGCCTGCTGTTCCGGTCGGGCGCGCCTTTGTTCCATTCGTCGCGCAGAATGTCCTGCTGAAGCATGATGTTGCGCGCTTTGGTGAACCCCAGCGCACTTGTCCCCGTGGCGAGAAGAGCCAGCGCCGCCTCGCTCTGGTTGGGTGTCATGCGCTCAAGCGCGAGACCCGGTGCCGCCCGGGAACCCAGCATGAAGTTCCAAGCCCTGCGTTGCCGTGCGCCGAATGCAAAAAGCGCTGCGTTCCGGCGAGGCGTGTCAAGCGTGGCGAGGAATTCACCTGCCGCGCTGCGCATCGAGGATCCGGTTGCGGCACTAACGAGGGATGGTGCGAGCGAGGCCGCGGCAGAAGCGGCAATGAAGGCGCGGCGGTCCATGGAAGTCTCCCGGTTGTTCTAAGGAGAGATAGGGACTCCGCGGCCGAGTTCGGCCTCACGGTTGCGTGAGCGGCAGAGTTCAGCTGCCAAGCGTAACCGGGGATCCATGCGGCGTTCGTTGATAGGCTTTCGCCCACGCCTCTTTCCGCAGGGCCAATTCCATTGGATCGAGGGGGCCGACCGTTTCCAGCGCCTCGAGCACCGAGTGGTAGTAGGTCTCTTCCGTGTCTGGTTCTCCGCGAGCCTTGGACTGTGACAGGGCGGTGCCAAGTGCGCTGGCCCAGTCCGTCGAGGTCAGAATGCCCTCTGCGACAAGCGAGTGGGCAAGTGCCAGTGCCTGAGCGTGCCAGGGTTCCTTGAAGGCGGGGTGATAGGGCGCGAGGGCATCGTCAGGCTGGTCCAATATTGTCCTCGAACAGATCTAGGCACATGCGATCACTTTCGGGCGCGTTGGGCCCCCAGAGCTCGGTTCCTGTGAACTCAATTGTGTAGAGATGCGTCGCGACGTCGGTGCCCGTTGCACCGGCGGTCGGATTCGCGTGCGCACCATGATGTGCCCGCACGTGCCCCATCTTGCCACGGGCATAGGCCGGAAGGCGGGAATGGCCCGAGATGGGGTAGGACATGGTCCGCACCAAGTCACCACAAGCAAAGCGCGGTGCGGCGCTGGGCTCACGACCAAAGTCTGTGTTGTTTGATCTCAGTTGGGCCAGGCACGCGTCCATGGACAGAGGTTCGGCCGGTTCGCCGACGACGTTGGGTTTGCCTGACGTAACTTCGTCCAGCGAGAACATCCCCTGGTCGATCCGGTGCGCGAGTTCGTTAAGGCACCATTTTTCGAAGTACGGGATCGTCAGATAAGTGCCGGGGTCCATGTTCTCGATTCCGTGGCGCCACCAATCGATTGTCCCTCCGGGAATAGGTACGTTCTTGGAAAGCGCCCATTGCCGTTGTTCCCAGTCATGTGAAAAGGGCGAGGCGTGAACGTCGATCGGACCGAAACCGTCCTTGCCGCCAAGGTCGTGTGGGCCGTCCATCAGGCAGCTTTCAGTTCGCGCTGAGCGCCGATCATTGCGTTCCTTGAGACCAGCGCGGCAAGCCGCTCAGTGTCCCATCCGTCGGTGCCTTCGGGTCGCTGGGGCACGACGAGGTACCTGAGCTCGGCCGTTGAGTCCCAGACTCTGACAGTGATGTCCGGCGAGAGAGCCACACCGAATTCCGACAGAACTGACCGCGGTTCTCGTACGGCGCGGGCGCGATATGCGGCGGACCGATACCAAGCGGGCGACATCCCGAGAAGCGCGAATGGATAGCAGGAGCACAAGGTGCAAACGACGAGATTGTGCGTGTCGGCCGTGTTCCAAACGGCCTTCAGGTGTTCGGTCGCATGGCCTTCAAAGCCAAATTCCTTGATGGCCTGGCCTGCATCCTTGGTGAGGCGGTCGGCAAACTCGGGATCCGTCCACGCGCGGGCTACCACGGTGGCGCCGCGCTTGGGGCCAATCCGTTCGGCATACATTTCAACCCAATTGTCGAGAGTCTCTTGCGCGACGAGACCCTTTTCAACAGCGAGGCTTTCGAATGCCTTCACACGCAACGCCGGGTCAGACGGCAGATGTGTGTGCAGATGCCGATGGATGTCCCCGATTTTCTTGGCAACGTAGCTGGCCATTTTCGCCCCTTTGCGACCGCTCTCAGGCTTGCAGAGGTGACTGGGGCGGTCAAGCGTCCGGGAGTGTTCGCTGGTCCGGGTCGGCCACTCCGGCGAGAAGTTCCTCGACCAGGAAAGAGATCAGTTGCTGTCGGTTCGCAAAACCGGATTTGCGGTAGATAGCGTTCATCTGGCTTTTGATCGTCGACGCAGAAGTCCCCCGCAAGTTGGCAACCTCGGCGTTTGAAAAACCCTTCATGGCGTAGATAGCTACTGATTGTTCGGAGGGTGAAAGATCCCATGTTCGGAAGTACGCCTTGAGGTGATCTTCGAAATTGCCGGCGACGACGTCGATCTGGCGGCTCATATCTGCAACGCGCTCGAGCGAATGCCGAAGAAAGAAAATCGAAGTGAAGACACCGACTGCGAGTGCGAGGCCGGCAAGCATCTGGATGAAGTTTCTGATCTCGGGGGCAACCCGGATCGCAGAAGCACCCTGTGTCGCGATCCAAAGCTCTCCAATGAAGAACAAAGCACCAGTGAACTGCAGCGCGAGTGCCAGATAGAGCGGCCACAGGCCACGGCGCGTCGGCGCTTTGGGCGCAGCATTTTCGCGCGCACGCGGCCGCTGGCGGTTTGTGTCACTCTGCAATGCCGTATCGGCCATGATCGCGTGCCCTTCATCGAATCGCGGCCAGAAACAACACTGAGGTGTGCTGAGCGCGTATGGCCTGGAGTATTCGAGGTGAAAGACGGCCTCTCTGTGGCAAAGACGGCGCGTATTGGTGGCAAATCAGCCACTCGTACTTTGGTTGTAAACCGACTCTGTCACACCTGAGGATGAAGGAAACGCGTCATGACGTCCGCGGGGTGTCCGCATCGTCCTTTGGGTTGAGACCGACACCTTCGTCCCAGGGACGAATGGTGGTTGCCAGTTGGTTAAGGCTAGATCGGTCACGTCAGCGCGTCGCATGAGGCGGCGCGGACGAGACCGTAACCGTTTTAGGTGAATGTGATGGTAAAGGTGCTGAAAACCGGGATTGAATGGCTGATCTCTCCAAGCCAGCAATCCAGCACGGGCCGCGTCGTTGTCACAAATGCCAAACGCCAAGCACTCCGGGCGGATTTTGAACGGGTTTTCGGCCATGACCTGAAGCGTGCGGCCACTCGGCCCGCGCAGCCTCGGCAGTCTGCGGAGGTTCGGTGAATGACGCGTCTCGTCGATTGGAAATGCTGCGACCAGCGTATAGCCCGTTTTGTCGTCCGGGCCGTATGCACAAAGGTCGCGCGCCGCGCTGATGCGATGTCAGACCTTTACTGGGCGGCCTGGCGGGTTCTCTCCCCCGTCAGGGCCGCGCCGCAGATGGAATGCGTTCCCTTGCGCGTTCCGGTGCGGGCTTGCCCCCCGTCTCTCCCGGTGGGTGAAAGGGAGACATCGTTTCGGGCGCGTTGATGGTTCCCTGTCTGGCGGCCTTAACCAGCCAGACAGGGGCGCATTAACTCGAGCAAAAAGCCATGCCATGGTCACCTTGCTTTGACCCGACGATCCCTCTGGGCTAAGCCGCGACAAGGGCCGGTAGCCGGGGGATGAGCATGACCCAATATCAACCATCCGAGTCGCGTTACGAGACGATGACCTATCGTCGATGCGGACGTTCTGGTTTGGGGCTGCCCGCGGTGTCGCTGGGCCTCTGGCACAACTTCGGGGAAATCACGGCCCACGATCAGAAGCGCGACATGTGCCGAACCGCGTTCGATCTGGGGATCACGCATTTTGATCTGGCGAACAATTACGGACCTCCGCCTGGCTCTGCCGAAGACGCTTTCGGAGAAATCCTGAAGACCGATTTCCGTGGGTATCGCGACGAGCTGATCATTTCGTCGAAGGCCGGGTATCGCATGTGGCCTGGCCCATATGGGGAGTGGGGCAGCCGAAAGTACCTCGTTGCATCCTGCGATGCGTCACTGAAGCGGATGGGCCTCGACTATGTCGACGTCTTTTATTCGCACCGGTTTGATCCGGAAACGCCGCTTGAAGAAACGATGGGCGCCCTCGACTACATCGTGCGTTCCGGACGGGCGCTTTATGCTGGGGTCTCATCCTACAATAGCGCGCGAACGGCGGAAGCAGCGGCCATCCTGCGAGAGCTTGGGACGCCCTGCCTTATCCATCAGCCATCGTACAATATTCTCAACCGCTGGATAGAACGCGACGGACTGTTGGAGACTGTGGAACAGCAAGGCATGGGCACGATCGTTTTCACGCCTCTGGCCCAGGGGCTCTTGACCGGCAAGTATCTGGGAGGTGTGCCAAGTGACAGCAGGGTGACGCGTGGCGGCGCACTGAGTGGGGATCTTGTCACACCAGAGATGGTCGACCGGTTGGCGGCTCTCAATGACATTGCTGCGGCCCGTGGGCAGACCCTTGCACAGATGGCGATCGCGTGGACCCTGCGAGATCAGCGTGTGACCAGCGCCTTGATTGGCGCATCACGGGCCAGCCAGATCGTCGACTGCGTTGGAGCGCTGGAACATCTCGACTTCACCGCCGAAGAGCTGGCGCGGATCGACGAGGTGGGAACCGTGGACGAGACCAACCTTTGGTCGCGTTCGTCCGAGAATGTCTGATCGACACGGATCGTCTACTTGGAACGGTACCTTATCCCTTCTGCCCGGCGCGGTATGTGCATCGGTCTGCTCGGTGGCTCCTTCGATCCCCCCCACGAAGGGCACGTGCACATTACGCGGGAAGCGCTGAAGCGTTTTGGACTTGATCAGGTCTGGTGGCTTCTGTCGCCCGGTAACCCGTTGAAAAGCGATGGTCCTGCGCCAATGGAACGGCGCATGGCCGCGTCGCTTGCGATCATGGAGCACCCGGATGTTGTGGTGAGCGACATCGAGTCCCGGACCGGAACCCGTTATACCGCCGAAACCTTGGCTTACCTGCGCGTGCTTTATCCTGGGGTGCGCTTTGTCTGGCTGATGGGGGCTGACAATCTCGCGACGTTCCACAGGTGGGACAATTGGCGATGGATTATGGAGCATATCCCGATCGGCGTGCTTGCCCGGCCCGGACAACGGATTTCCGCGCGCACCTCCGTGGCCGCTGAACGCTACGCGCGGCACCGTCTCCGCGGTCGTGAAGCACAGCGGTTGTGCGTGCAGCAAGCACCCGCCTGGTGTCTCTTGAACGTACCTATGGTGAACGTTTCCTCCACGGAGATCCGGGCGCGAGGAGAGTGGGTGCGCTGAAGTCGCGCAGTTGTTACGCTTCGTCACACAATCGCACTCCAATCGCCCCAATTACGTCCTTGATTGGCAACACGGCGCGGGGATACTCGCGCTCATGAAACGGCTCGTGAACCGCCGCATGATCCTGGCAGCCCTCGCATCCGGAGCGGGTGGGGCGGCTTTTGCCGGTGCGCCGTTGCAATCATTGCGTCCGGCGCCACGAAAAAGGATACCTCCCCGTCGCCTGCCCGACATTGAACGGATGATTTCCGATGCAGGTCTGGGCGGACATGTGGCATTCGCCGTGGCCGATGCAGGAACGGGCGAGATCCTCGCGTCGCGGTCTCCGCTCCGCCGCATGGCGCCGGCGAGTGTCACTAAGGCTCTGACCGCGCACTATGCACTTTCACATCTGGGTGAGTCCCATCGGTTCAGGACCGAGTTGATCGCCACGGGTCCTGTTCGGGATGGTCAGCTTGATGGCGATCTCGTGCTGCTTGGAAGCGGGGATCCGACCCTCGATACTGATGAGTTGGGCCAGTTGGCCGAGGGGTTGAAAGAGGCCGGCATTTTTCATGTGAACGGCGTGTTGAGAGTCTTCGCAGGTGCGTTGCCGCGATTGCCATGGATCGATGGGGAGCAGCCGGATCATGTCGGGTACAACCCGGCCATCGGGGGCCTGAACCTGAATTTCAACCGGGTGCATTTCGAGTGGAAACGCGCTGGGCAATCCTACGACGTAACGATGCAAGCGCGGGCGCGAGAGTATCGTCCGGCTGTCGGCGTGGCGCGCATGCGGATCGATGAGGACAGGCGATCACCCGTTTACACATATGCCGAGGCGGGCGGGGTGGACACATGGAGTGTCGCCAAGTCTGCACTTGGATCAGAGGGTGCGCGCTGGTTACCGGTTCGGAGGCCCGCCGCCTATTGCAGCGATGTATTCCGCACGTTGGCCAGATCGCACGGTATCGTTTTGAAAGCGGGTCCAGAGCTCGACTCGCCGGTCGACGGATCCGTTCTGGCAAGCCATTCTAGCGCGCCTTTGCCCGACATGCTTCGCGGTATGCTGCGCTATTCCACGAACCTCACGGCTGAGGCTGTAGGATTAACGGCTTCGGCCAAAGGCCGAACGCCTCCGGATTCTCTGGCGGCGTCGGCGGAGCAAATGAACGCGTGGTTGCGAGATGCGGCGGGCGTTCGCGGTGCCGGCTTTGTCGACCATTCCGGACTTGGTTACGAATCCCGGATCTCGCCGGTGGGTATGGTTCAAGCGCTCTTTCACACGGGCAAAGCCGGTGCCGTCCGGCCACTCCTGCGCGAATTCAAGACCGACGACGCCGCCCCCGAGGGTGCGCGCGTTCATGCAAAGACCGGCACGCTGAATTTCGCGAGTGCACTCGGCGGCTATCTTGTCGCGCCGGGGGGCCGTGAGCTTGTATTCGCCATCTTGACCGGGGACGCGGACCGGCGCGATGCGATTCCGTTGGAACAGCGCGAGCGTCCACCGGGAGCCCGCAGTTGGGCCAGAAGATCCCGGGCACTTCAGAAACGGCTTATAGGCCGTTGGGCAGACGAGTTCGCGTAGCGAAAAATCCTAGGCGGTCAGATGGCGGGCCCGAGCGCCACGTTCGATCGCCGCTGCATGCAGTCGATCAATTTCAAGTTCGTAGCGCATCTCTTCGAGCAGGCGCAGTTCGGCCTCGCGGAGCGTTCCGTCCGCAGCAGCAACATCACAGGCGAGCGCATACGCGGTTTCGTACAGGCGTTCGGGCAAACCTTCGCGGACCAGACCGAATAGCGCGTCAAGCCCGTCTTCCTCTGCAAAAAGATCAAAGACCGTTTCTGAAACGCGCTTGATCCTGTCGAGGTCATAACTTGCAAAGACTGGAAGGTGGTTCACGATGCGTTCAATCGTGACCAGTTCAGACGTTCGAATGGTCTCGTCAGAAGCCGAGACCGCGATCATCACGGCGACGAGACTGTCCTGAGCAGTCATGGGTGTGGGGTCGTTGGGCACTTGGGATCCTCGGGCCGGGTGGTTGCGCGGACATTATTGACGGGCGATCCGGGCGGCAATAGGTAGCGGGGCCTCTCAGACTACATCAGCCGACCCGAAGGACCCGGAACCCATGACCGATCTCCGCGATGCAGCGATGACTTCAAAGGCTTGGCCGTTTGAAGAGGCGCGCCGGGTACTGAAGCGGGTCGGGACCTCGCGCCCCCCAAAAGGCTTCGTTCTTTTTCAGACGGGATACGGACCGTCCGGGCTTCCGCATATCGGAACTTTCGGAGAAGTGGCGCGCACTACGATGGTCAAGCGGGCCTTTGAGGTGATCTCGGACATCCCGACCAAGTTGATCTGTTTTTCTGATGACATGGACGGATTGCGGAAGGTGCCGGGAAACCTGCCCAATCAAGAGGCAATGGCTGAGGACCTGAACTTGCCCCTCACAAAGGTCCGCGATCCTTTCGGCACGCATGAGAGCTTTGGCGCGCACAACAACGCGCGACTTGCCGCGTTCCTCGATTCCTATGGCTTTCAGTATGAGTTCGCGTCCTCGACAGAATACTATGCATCAGGCCGGTTCGACGGGATGCTACTGCGCGCGTTGGAGCGCTTCGACAAAATCATGGAGATTATGCTGCCGACACTTGGGCCGGAACGGCAGGCGACGTATTCGCCTTTCCTTCCGGTAAGCCCGAAGACGGGTCATGTGCTTCAGGTCCCGACACTAGAGCGGAATGTTTCATCGGGCACGATCGTCTACGAAGAACCGGACGGTGAGCGTGTCGAGGTACCGGTGACGGGCGGGCACGTGAAGATGCAGTGGAAGCCCGATTGGGCAATGCGTTGGGCCGCACTTGGCGTGGACTACGAGATGTCCGGAAAGGACCTGATCGAAAGCGTCACGCAATCGTCGAAGATCTGCCGGGCCCTAGGAGTGGAGCCGCCTGTTTCGCTGTCCTACGAGCATTTCTATGATGCGGACGGCGCAAAGATTTCAAAGTCCAAGGGCAATGGGCTTTCGATGGAGGAATGGCTCGCCTATGCAAGCCAGGAAAGCCTGCAATACTTCATGTTCCAGAAGCCCAAGACCGGCAAGCGGCTTTATTTCGACGTGATCCCAAAAGCTGTGGATGAATACCACCAACAGCTTCGGGCCTATGGCGATCAGGACGTGGCAAAGCGGCTTGCGAACCCGGTTTTTCATATCCATGGGCACAATGTGCCCGGTTCGAACCTCGTGGTGCCGTTTGCCATGCTCTTGAACCTCGCCAGCGTGTCGGCGGCCGAGGACAAGGAGACGCTTTGGGGGTTCATTGCACGCTATGCACCAGAGGCGTCGCCCGATACGCATCCGGATCTGAACGAAGCGGCAGGTTTTGCCGTGCGGTATTACAACGATGTGGTCAAACCGCAGCGCGTATTCCGTTCGCCGGACGCGCGGGAGCGGGCAGCGATGGAAGACCTCGTCGCGCGGCTTAAGGACTGGTCCGGCGGGCTTGACGCCGAGGAGTTGCAATCAATGGTGTTTGCGGTCGGCAAGGACCATGGGTTCGAGCCGTTGCGTGACTGGTTCAAAGCGCTCTACGAGGTTCTGCTCGGCGCAAGCCAAGGGCCGCGCTTCGGCGGGTTAATTGCGCTTTACGGTGTCGAGGAGACGGTGACCCTGATTGAGGACAGGCTGGCCGGGACGCTGGCCGAGCAATAGGCACGCCGACCGCGGGCGCTTTGTGACGAGAATTGACCGGAGCGCCCGTAGTTCTAGCCTTTAGGTTTGGACATCTTGGAGGCGGGTCATGCGGAAATTCCTAATCGCGTCGGTTGCGGCGGTGTGCATTGCGGGTTCGGTTTCGGCCGATGGTCACGGTCCGGCCATTGCTGGCGTGATCCAGAGCCAGATCGATGCGTTTCTCGCGGATGACTTCGCAACTGCATTCACCTTTGCGTCGCCTGGCATTCGCATGATGTTTGGATCTTCTGAGCGCTTCGGGTCGATGGTTCGTGACGGTTACCCAATGGTGTGGCGACCTGCCGAGGTGACATATCTCGACCTTGAGACCGAAGGGGGCAGACCGGTGCAGAAAGTACTGATTACCGATCAGTCCGGCGTTCCACATGTGCTCAAGTACTACATGATCGAGACCGAGAACGGGTGGCAAATCAATGGTGTCACCGTTCTTGAGGCGGGCGCTCTTGGTGCCTGAGCTCGCAGGGTTAACAGGCATTTAAGCGCCGGCCGCTAGCCATTTCCCACAACGGCAGGCCCAGCGCCTGCCCAGTTTTCCGATGATCGAACGGTTTGTCAGAGGGCGCAAGCCCGCCCGTTCGTCTGTCCGATGGGAAAGGGATTTGGTCATGAACAAGGCGATTACTGACGGTCTGGTGCTGATGCCACCGGCATTTGTTGGCGGACTTGATGTTTGGTCTCGCGAAGATGGAACACCGGGTACAGCCACCTATGACAGCTCGACCAACGCTGCGATTGTGGCGGCGGACCAGGACTTTGGATCCTGTCTCGAGCTGGTTGTAACCGACAATCCGCAAACCATTCGGTATATGGGCGAGACCACGTTGTTGCCCGGGTGCTACCTGCGGGTAACGGCTCGCGTGAAGGCCATGTCAGGCAATTTGCCTACGGTGCGGATCGGAGCTTTTGCTGGCGGCGCGGGGGGGGCGGCCTTGGCAGGGGTGCCGCTGTTTGGGCCGTCTTTCGCGTTGGCCGCGTACGGCGAAGTCGTCGAAGTCTCGGCGATTATTGGGGTGGGTGCCCGAACTGGTGTCGACATGGTTTGGGGCAGCAACGCGGTCTACGGACATTTCGGGATTGACGTTACGGGCGCGACAGGCGGCGCGATACGTGTGGACGATATCCAGATCGAGGATGTGACCAGCGTCTTCCATCGCCAGATGATGGATTGGGTGGATGTGAAGGATTTCGGCGCAATCGGCGACGGCAGTACAGATGACGCATCGGCCTTCGAAGCGGCCGACAGCGCAGCAAATGGACGCGGAGTTCTGGTTCCGGCGGGCACGTATCGCCTTGGGGCAAATGTTACGTTCGAAAACCGGGTGCGGTTCGAGGGCATCGTAACCATGGATACGACCGACCGCCTCGTCCTGCGCCAGAACTTTGATTTCCCGACCTATGCCGCGGCCTTTGGGGACGAGGTCTTGGGGTTCCGGAAGGCCTTTCAGGCATTGCTCAATTTCTCGGACCACGAAGGTCTGGACCTTGGGGGTCGCCGGATCGAGTTGGACGCGCCTATCGACATGTCCGAGGCCGCGGGGCTCGACACGCACGAGATCCGCCGTGTGATCCGCAACGGCCAAATCAACGCCACCGCGTCGTCGAATTGGGACACCGAAACGTACTCAAGCCAAGCCTCCTATTCCGTATCGAACCCTGGCCAACTGACGGATGTGGCGGACATCGCCAACATTCCGGTTGGCGCACTAATCACGGGCAACGGAGTTGGTCGCGAGGTTTACGTTAAATCCAAGAGTGTCGGGGCCGGCACCATCGATCTGTCTCAGCCGTTGTTCGGTGCGGCGGGAACGCAGACTTATACCTTCACGCGATTCAAATACGCGCTCGATTTCACCGGCTTCTCGAAACTCTCGCGGCTCGAATTCGATGACATCGACTTTCAGTGCAACGGTTTCTGCTCTGCCGTCATACTGGCACCCAATGGCAACCTCATGAGGTTTCGGGACTGCTGGGTGACGAAACCCATGGACCGTGGGATCACCTCGATCGGTGTGGGCTGTCAGGACCTTCAGATCGATCGCTGCAACTTTGTATCGAACGAGCAGCAGACTCCCGCGACGGCGCGGACATCGGTAGGTTTCAACGTGAACGCCAACGACGCAAAGATCCGCGACAGCCGTTTCCAGCGCCTGGGGACAACGATGGTTCTCTTTGGCAATGGGCACCTTATTGTTGGAAACCACTGGTTTCAGGGTGACAACGAAACGGATGGTCCCCGCGTGGCCGGTCTTGTGTTGACCGAGACCAACGTCAAATCGGTCATCACCGGGAACTACATCGATAACTCCTTCATCGAATGGACCAACGAACACGACGCTGCTCCGGATTTCTCGGACGAGTTTTCGTTTGGAGGTCTGACCATCACCGGCAACATCTTCACCGCAAATGATGTCGCCCCCTGGTTCTCGTGGATCGTGGTGAAGCCCTATGGGTCAGGGCACTTCCTTCAGGGACTTTCGGTGACCGGGAACACGTTCAAGGCCCTGAATGGCCCCATCGATCGCATCGAGGTCGTTGACGATTCCATAGCGAGGCTGGACTTCGGACTTACCCGGAATGTCGAGTTCTCGGGCAACACGTTCAATTCTGTGAACCAGAATACGATCAATCCGGTGACGCTCGAATTCAACCAGTCGAGCCCGGCGACAAACTGGGTGCTGGATGTTTCGGGATATCTACCGTTCGGCGGATGGGCGCGAGAAGTGACTGCCGTTGTGACGGAAGGCCCAATCGAAACCGCGTCCGGTACCGATGTGTTCGCAATGCCCTACGTGACGACGAATGATGGAGCCAACAACAATTTCGTTCGCCTGACCTGGCCCGATGCCGTGCGCGGACGCGTTCATGTCACGGCCCGTTCCGATCGCCCGATCTGAGAGGGGCGCCCGCAGCCCTCAGGTCAGGTCGGCGGGCGTCAGCACGAAGGCCTTCCCGAAGCCGCCGTTCAGGTATGCCGCTGCCGGACGAAAACAGGCAAAGGAAAAATCCGCAAAGTCGACGTAGAGGCGGGCCTTTGGCTGATGAATGAGCCAGGCGTCGCGGAGCGCGGCATAGTCGGCCGCGCCTTGACGGACGAACCGGGCCTCGGCCTGAACCGTCAGTCGAGGGTGCGTCAGCGGATCGCCCTTTGGACCGGGTTCGCCCACCAGCAGAGAACAGCTCGGATCCGACTTTAACGCCTTTGTGTGATGGGAAAGATCGGAGATTAGGGTTACGGGGGTGCCATCGGGCGCACATCCAACGGCGATACGCGACACCATGGGTCCACCGGACTCGGGATCCCTGACACCGAGAGCGCCGTATTTCGCCCCACGTATCAGACGCTTCGCCAGTGTGCGCGCTTCGTCATCGGTGGGGCGTATCGGGTTGGTTTCAGCCATGCGATGAAGCCTAGCACGGGTTCCAGCCGGGCCAAGTCGCCTTGTACCTTCGGCGGGCTTCCTATTGGGTCACCTTATCTGGTCTGAGAGGAGGCACGACCCATGGCCCTAGTTCCCCCGCTTGAAGAAGACGCGATCGAACCGAAGCTTCGCGAGGAGGTTCAATTCTTCAAAGGACCATTGGGTGTGATCCCGAACTCGGTCCGCACCATGGCGCATCGCCCCGAGATTGCGCGGGCTTTTACAGCCTTGAACGTCGCCGTGATGACCGACTACGGGGCCGTCACGCCGGCGTTTAAGCGCGTGATCGGCTATGCGTCGAGCTTTGCGTCTGGGTGCATGTACTGCCAGGCGCACATGATTCTCGCTTCTGAGCGCTTCGGGAACTCTGAGGAACGATTGCAGGCGGTCTTCGACTTTGAAGACAGCGATGCGTTTACCGAAGCCGAGAAAGCGGCGCTGGCATTTGCCCACGCGGCCTCGGCCGTACCCAATGCCGTGACACCGGAAGTAGGCGCGCGCCTTTCGGCCCATTGGTCCGAGGAGGCGATCGTCGAGATCATGGGTGTCGTGGCCCTTTTTGGGTACCTGAACCGCTGGAATGATTCGATGGGCTCGGCTCTTGAGGATCTGCCGCTGTCAAAAGGGGAAGGACGGTTGGCGGAGGCGACCGGCTGGAGTGTCGGCAAACACATCTGAGCCTCCTTGGTGCGTCCGACGTACCCGGAGCGAGCTCAGTATTGGGAACGCGGCCGATTGGGGGCTGCGCGGGTGTCGTGCCTTCGCTCCGAATTGCCCAACGTTCAGGCGATCCCGCCCTCGGTGCAGTCGCGGAACTTGCGCACTTCGGGTGCGGCGTTTCCAAGCGGGAAGCGCGCCTGCTCTCCGCCGGCTCCGGCCGTCGCAATCGAGTTGAACTCAAGCCCGTTCAGGACATTGCCAAAGCCACGGTCGGTAACCGTAAGCGTGCGGCCCTCGTCCGTAACCACGTGCCGGTCGGTCGAGATCGACAGGCCTGCGGGGCCGTCGAAACGCATGGCAAAGACCGGTGCATCTGGCCAGGGCGTGTCCCGCGTGATCGCGATGGCATATGGCTCTGGCAGGACGGGGTCGTAGGTCACGGTGACCTCTGCCGTCTCGGTCGCGTGGCTAAGCGTGCAGATGGGCAGGGGCGAGAACTCCCATGCGGCGGCGGGAGAGGCGGTAAGGATAAGGGCAAGGCCGATCATGCGCATATCCGGCAGCTAGGGCCCCGTTGGCGCCGGTAAAGGCACTTGCGTTTGAACGCCACCCGAACGTCACGGGTTCCGTCCCGCTGAAAATCGGACGGGTAGCCTCCGATCGGCTTGTCCTACGCGGTTTCATCGCCCAATTTTTTCAAACGTCGCGCAAATCTTGGGATCGCCTCCGTGGGACCGGTGCACCGCGCCTTCAGTCTGAGCCCGAGAACTCCGTTTTTTGGATTCTTGCTCGCTCGCGCGAAGCTCGGTCGGGGTGACGGAGCGAAGGCTCTGGCGCAGATTGCTGGCGAGCGAATTGTTGAGTTCGACGAAGCTCTGAACGATGCAGCAAAGTGCAATGTGTGGCTCATCGATGCCTTCCACGGGATGCTCTCTCAATTGCCCTCGAAAGGGCTTTGACGGGCTAGCGCTTCCGCCGTCGGACATTCCCTCCGCGCTGACCGGCGCGGCCCGCGGTTGAGCGGCCTTTTGACTTCAGCGCGGCTTCGGAGGCGGCCTCGACGGCCGATTGCCGGGCGAGAGGGTCGTCCGCCACCGCCAGGTCCACGGCTTCCAGGCGTTTGACCTCGTCCCGCAGACGGGCGGCTTCCTCAAACTCTAGGTTCTCGGCCGCCTTGCGCATTTCCGCGCGGAGACCCTCAAGGACCGCCTGAAGGTTGGCCCCGGCCATAGGCTTCTCCACCTGTGCAGTGACGCGGGCCATGTCGGTATCGCCCTGGTAGAGACCGGCCAGCACGTCTTCGACGTTCTTCTTTACCGTCTCCGGCGTGATCCCGTGTTCCTCGTTATAGGCCGTCTGCTTGGCGCGGCGTCGATTGGTTTCCTTCAGCGCGCGCTCCATCGAGCCCGTCATCTTGTCGGCGTAGAGGATCACGCGGCCGTCGGCATTCCGGGCGGCGCGGCCGATGGTCTGGATGAGAGAGGTCTCAGACCGCAAGAACCCTTCCTTGTCGGCATCAAGAATGGCGACGAGGCCGCATTCCGGGATGTCGAGGCCTTCGCGCAGAAGGTTGATCCCGATCAGCACATCGAAAGCGCCAAGGCGCAAGTCGCGCAGGATCTCGATCCGCTCAAGAGTATCGATGTCGGAATGCATGTAGCGCACTTTGATGCCCTGCTCGTGCATATATTCGGTGAGGTCTTCTGCCATGCGTTTGGTAAGCGTGGTCACCAAGGTTCGGTAGCCGTTGGCGGCGACTTTGCGGACCTCGTCCAGAAGGTCGTCTACCTGCATCTCGACCGGCCGGATCTCAACTTCCGGATCCAGCAGCCCGGTCGGGCGGATCACCTGTTCGGTGAAGACGCCGCCCGTCTGTTCGATTTCCCAAGCCGCGGGTGTCGCTGATACGAAGACCGATTGCGGGCGCATGGCGTCCCATTCCTCGAACTTGAGGGGACGGTTGTCCATGCAGGACGGCAGGCGGAACCCATGCTCGGCGAGGGTGAACTTGCGGCGGTAGTCGCCCTTGTACATGCCGCCGATTTGCGGGACCGAGACATGGCTCTCATCGGCAAAGACAATGGCGTTGTCGGGGATGAACTCGAACAGAGTCGGGGGCGGCTCGCCGGGCGCACGACCGGTCAGGTACCTTGAATAGTTCTCGATCCCGTTGCAGGCGCCCGTGGCCTCCATCATCTCAAGATCGAAATTGGTGCGCTGTTCAAGCCGCTGGGCTTCGAGCAACTTGCCTTCGGAGACCAGTTGGTCGAGACGAGTTCGCAGCTCCTTCTTGATGCTGATCATCGCCTGCTGAAGCGTCGGGCGGGGCGTGACATAGTGCGAGTTTGCATAGACCCGGATCCGGTCGAAACTGTCCGTCTTTTCGCCGGTCAGTGGGTCGAACTCGGTGATGCCTTCAAGCTCTTCGCCGAAGAAGGACAGTTTCCACGCGCGATCTTCGAGGTGTGCGGGCCAGATTTCCAATGAATCTCCCCGGACCCGGAAGCTTCCCCGCTGGAAGGCCTGATCGTTCCGGCGGTATTGCTGGGCGACAAGATCGGCCATGACCTTGCGCTGGTCGTAGTCGGTGCCCGCGCGCAGATCTTGGGTCATGGCGCCGTAGGTCTCGACCGAACCGATGCCGTAGATGCAGGAGACCGAAGCCACGATCACGACGTCGTCCCGCTCTAACAGCGCGCGGGTGGCCGAGTGGCGCATCCGGTCGATCTGGTCGTTAATCTGGGCCTCTTTCTCGATATAGGTGTCCGACCGCGGGACATAGGCCTCCGGTTGGTAGTAGTCGTAGTAGCTGACGAAGTATTCGACGGCGTTGTCCGGAAAGAAGCCTTTGAATTCGCCATAAAGCTGGGCCGCGAGAGTTTTGTTGGGTGCGAGTATGATCGCCGGACGCTGTGTGGTCTCGATCACCTTCGCCATCGTGTAAGTCTTACCGGTTCCCGTGGCGCCAAGCAGGACCTGGTTCTGCTCGCCCGACAGCACGCCCTCTGTCAGCTCGGCAATCGCCGTGGGCTGGTCGCCTGCCGGCTTGAACTCGGTCTGCATGACAAGACTGCGCCCACCTTCGAGCTTGTCGCGGATCTTCACATCCGGAGCCGCCGCATGAAGGACAGGCATCTGGTCGGGGCGCGTATTGTGCATTCCTGGATCTCGTTTGCTGCCGGGGTCGGTATGCGCAGCCGGCCTACATCCATGTCGGCCAGAATGTAATCATGTGTTCGACAGAGCCGAGGCTTCAAGGGGCTGTGGCAGGGCTCCTGACACTCTCGAGCCAAGAGAACGGCCGAAAACAACCAAAGGTATATTAAATATTGATCACATCACCTTTGAGCTGTATGAAAGAACGGGCAAGCAGCAGAACTACTGCCGACCGAAGGCGCAGATCCACCCCACCCCTCACTCCCGCTCCTTCGGTCGGCGTTTCCCTATCCCCTCTTCCGGGGCACATCTGGTGTCCCGGTTCTTTGTTTCGGCGCGACGATTGGCTTGCTTGAAATGATGCTCAAGAGCTTGGATATAGATCGAAGGGAATTCTGGAGAGCGATCATGCGCGCGCGTATCTATCAACCGGCTCGCACGGCTATGTCGTCGGGAACAGCAAAGACCCACCACTGGGTCTTGGACTATGCCCCGGACACGGCGCGGGACGTGGACCCATTGATGGGGTGGACCGGTTCGGACGACATGCAAAGCCAAGTTCGCCTTCGGTTTGATACGAAACAAGCCGCGCTTGACTACGCCAAGGAAAAGGGGATCGAGGCCGTCGTTCTTGAACCCCAGAAACGCAAGCCGAACGTTCGGCCGGGCGGATATGGCGAAAACTTTGCCACAGGACGCCGGGGCGCCTGGACGCACTGAACGCTTGCCAGACAGCATGCGGAGTTCCTAAACACTGGACGCGCGGTCCCTTAGCTCAACTGGATAGAGCAGCTGACTTCTAATCAGCAGGTTGAGGGTTCGAGTCCTTCAGGGATCGCCACACATCCGACTAAGCGGAGTGCAAAGGGCTGCGATCCGGCCCTATTGCCGGCTGTTTCTGCTGTTCGCACGGGCGCGAAGGACCAGACTTGCACCACGTTCCGTAGTGTTTCGCACCAATAGTCCCAGCGAATGACTGCGCAAAGATTACGCATCTTGAAGCCATCTGCTTAAAAGGTGGACGAAGTCCGGGAATTGACGCGCGTCAAGCCTTTGCAATGTTCCATCGCCGCAAGGGGCCGCATCAGGGTGCGGTCGCCGCGGCCATCGCCGCGATTAAATTGTGCGGGGGCGCCGGGCTGACATCCATACACCGCCGTACTTGGAAACTCTCCCGCGTGTGGGGCTTTGGGGTGCCAACTGGCATGTCTGCAAGCCCTGCCACGCATCGCGCATGAAGGAAGTCTTTAATGCCGAAAACTCTGACACTCTCTTTGTCCGCCGCTGCTCTCTGCATCGCTGCGGCTCCAGCGATGGCGCAGGACTGCCCGATCAAGGTTGGTGTTTTGCACTCGCTTTCGGGCACGATGGCCATCTCGGAAACCACGCTCAAAGACACGATGGAAATGCTGGTCGAGCAGCAGAACGGGGCCGGCGGCGTCCTTGGATGCGAACTTGAAGCAGTCGTCGTCGATCCGGCGTCTGACTGGCCGCTCTTTGCAGAGAAAGCGCGCGAGCTTCTGACCGTCCACGAAGTCGACGTGATCTTCGGCAACTGGACCTCGGTCAGCCGGAAATCCGTGCTGCCGGTGATCGAAGAGTTGAACGGTCTGCTTTTCTACCCGGTGCAATATGAAGGCGAGGAATCGTCGAAGAACGTATTCTACACCGGCGCTGCACCCAACCAGCAGGCAATCCCGGCCACGGATTACTTTCTTGAAGAGCTGGAAGTTGAGAAGTTCGCACTGCTTGGCACCGACTATGTCTACCCGCGGACCACGAACAACATCCTTGAGAGCTACCTTCAGCAGAACGGCATTGCCGAAGAGGACATCTTCGTCAACTACACGCCCTTTGGCCACTCGGACTGGTCAAAGATCGTAGCCGACGTCGTGGCGCTTGGTGCGGACGGCAAGAAAGTCGGCGTGATCTCGACGATCAACGGTGATGCCAATGTCGGCTTCTACAAGGAACTCGCCGCTGCAGGTATCTCGGCCGACGACATTCCCGTCGTCGCATTCTCGGTCGGCGAAGAAGAGCTTTCGGGCCTCGACACCACCAACCTCGTGGGCCATCTGGCTGCGTGGAACTACTTCCAGTCGGCCGATACCGAGGCCAACGAGGGATGGATCGCTGCGTGGAAAGAGCGGATGGGTGCGGAGCGTGTGACCAACGATCCTATGGAAGCCCACTATATCGGCTTCAATATGTGGGTAAATGCGGTCACCGATGCTGGTTCGACGGATGTCGATGCCGTCCGTACCGCCATGTACGGTCAGGAATTTCCGAACCTGACGGGTGGGACCGCGGTCATGTTGCCAAACCACCACCTCGCGAAACCTGTCCTGATTGGCGAGATTCAGGAAGACGGACAGTTCGACATCATCAGCCAGACTGAAGAAGTCCCGGGCGATGCGTGGACCGACTTCCTTCCGGAATCCGCCGTTCTGGTTTCGGACTGGGCTGAACTCGGGTGCGGTATGTACAACACCGAGACGTCGACCTGCGTTCAAATCAAGTCGAACTACTGATAACTGCCTCCGGGGGCGCAAGACGCCCCCGGACACCCTCTGGGAGGGGGACACGCATGTTTGCACGTATTGTTCGCGCGCTTGCTGCTGCGATCGTCTCTCTGTCCGCGGGTACGGCCACGGCTCAGGATTCCGAGGCCCCCATTCAACTCTTGCTGCAGGACCATGGCGAGATCATCGCAAAATCATCCCGCAGAACCATCGGACCGGCGATCGACGCGCTGGCCACCAGCGGATTGCCCGAGGCCCAGAACGTGCTTGAGCGCTGGCAGGCCAAGGAGATGTGGCTGAACAAGGAAACGGGTCTTTTTGTTTTTGCCGAAGAGATCGACCGGTCAACCATCCGAGTTTTTGATTTTGCCGACGGCTCTGAAATCGGCGCGGTTCCCGACGATGATTGGAAGCAGCTGAAACCAAATTCCGGGATCCGGGGATTGATCGGCGCGGCTCTTGTGCAGTTCCAGTTGTCGGACCCGGACCCGGCCAATCGTGCGACGGCGCTTGATGCCATCGAGCGTGATGCCGAGGAAAGCCATCTTGCCGCACTGCGGGCCTCGATTGATGGGGAAACAGACCCCGCGATCCTTGCGCGCAAAACGCGGATCGAGCGTCTGCTAACCATCGAGTTCGGCGAGACCGACCAGGAACGTGTCGCAGCCATTGAAGAGTTTCAGGGTGATCTAGGTGTTGATCTGCGCGCTGTTCTAAGCCGCATGGTCACGACGCGGGCTGAAGTCGCCCTGGATGCCCCTGAAAGAGACGACATTGCGCGGCTCGTCGAACCCGGGTCGGATGCTCTGGACCGGGATTCCGCTTATGCACTTTTGGTCGCGGCAGATCTGGCTGCGCCGCAGATCACACGCGACGAAAAACGTGATGCGCTGGTCGCCAATATTCAGGACGGAGAGGTTGCGGGCGTGGAAGTCGCCACGCTCGACACCGAAGCAGCCCGCGACCTTGCCTACGCGGCCTTGGCGGAAGCGGGGGTGGTTGAGCCCGTAGCAGCCGAGACCGCCGTCGCCGAAGCATTGGACTCACATGTTTTTTATGAACGGTATGTGGGCGCGCCGGCAGCCGTTGCCATTGCGGCGCAACTCGCGCTTGACGGGATCGAGGCGCGGCTCGCCCTAAACCAAGCTGCGGACCTGCTTCTGGACGCCTTGTCGCTTGCATCGATTTACTTTCTGGCGGCCATCGGGCTTGCCATAACATTCGGCGTCATGGGGGTCATCAATATGGCCCATGGCGAGTTCATCATGATGGGTGCCTACACGGGCTATGTGGTGCAACTCTTCGTGCCTGATTACACACTCTCGATCATGATCGCGCTGCCCCTGGCCTTTGCCGTAACCTTTGGTGCCGGTGTGGCCATGGAACGGCTGGTGATCCGATGGCTTTACCACCGCCCGCTCGAGACGCTGCTGGCGACGTTCGGAATCTCGATCGCGTTGCAACAACTGGCAAAGAACATCTTTGGCACACAAGCCCGTCCCCTGACTTCGCCGGGCTGGCTCGATGGCAGCCTCGTGTTCAACGACGTGGTCTCGATCAGCTACATCCGGATCGCGATCTTCGTTCTTGCGTTGCTCTTTCTCGCGCTGTTCCTGTTCGTCATGAACCGGACCCGGCTGGGGCTGGAGGTGCGCGCGGTCACCCAGAACCCGCGCATGGCCGCGTCGATGGGGATCAATCCGGACCGGATCAACATGCTGACCTTCGGCTTCGGCTCGGGGATTGCAGGCATCGCGGGCGTTGCCATCGGGCTTTATGCGAAGGTCACATCGGAAATGGGGCAGGACTACATCGTTCAGTCCTTCATGACGGTGGTCGTCGGCGGAGTTGGCAACATTTGGGGCACGCTTCTTGGGGCTTCGCTTGTCGGATTGCTTCAAAAGGGCATCGAGTGGTTCAACCCGTCCAACACGTTGGCAGCACAGACATACATGATCCTTTTCATCATCCTCTTCATTCAGTTTCGGCCTCGGGGGATCATTGCCCTGAGGGGTCGGGCGGCAGAGGCGTGACGATGGGAGACCGCACATGAGCGATCTGGCCCTCCAAGGCCCGACCCGGCGGCCCTTTGTGGCGCGCCATCCTTCGGTCCTGATCTTTCTGGCCTGCCTTGCTGTCTTCACGTTAAGCGTCACGGTTCTGTCCGAGGGCTTTGGCATTGGTGTTATTTCGACCAGTTTCATCAAGACCCTGGGCAAAACACTGTGCCTCTGCCTTGTAGCCCTCGCGATGGACATGGTCTGGGGCTACACCGGGATCCTCTCGCTTGGGCACATGGCCTTCTTCGGGCTTGGTGGATATGCCATCGGCATGTGGCTGATGTATGCGCGGACCGAGCTGATCGTCGCCGAGAGCCTGTCGGCGGCGCCGCTTCCGCCTACTCCCGAGGAGATCCGGAACGGGATCGCCAATCAGATCTTCGGCGTTGTCGGGGGATCGGAGTTTCCGCCGATCTGGGTTTTCGCGCATTCGTTTCCCCTGCAACTGGCTGCTATCGTCATCGTGCCGGGTCTGCTGGCGCTTGTTTTTGGCTGGCTGGCATTCCGGAGCCGGGTCACGGGTGTCTACCTGTCGATCTTGACTCAGGCGATGACGCTGGCGCTGTCCTTGTACCTGTTCCAGAACGACAGTGGCCTGCGCGGCAACAACGGCCTGTCCGGACTTCAGAACCTGCCGGGACTGGAGAGCACCCCCCAATCTGTCGTGTCCATGTGGTTCTTCTGGGGATCGGCCTTGGCACTTGGCGCTGCCTATGTGCTCTGCGCATGGGTCGTCTCGGGCAAGTTCGGGTCGGTTATCCGAGCCATCCGGGACGATGAAGCGCGGGTCCGTTTCCTTGGCTATCCGGTGGAGACGTTCAAACTCTTCGTCTTCACCCTGACGGCGGTAGTGGCGGGGATAGCCGGGGCGCTGTACTACCCTCAGGCGGGGATTATCAACCCCGCCGAGGTCGCTCCGATCGCCTCCATCTACCTGGCGGTCTGGGTGGCGATCGGTGGGCGCGGGCGGCTTTATGGGGCGGTGATCGGCGCGGCGTTCGTATCGCTCTTGTCCACCTGGTTCACCGGCGGGCAGGCGCCCGATATCAACCTCGGCTTTTACACAATCCAATGGGTGGATTGGTGGACAGTACTTTTGGGCCTGTCCTTCGTTGCGGTGACCCTCTTTGCGCCGAAAGGGATCGGGGGCCTCTTCGATCTTTTTGCGGATCGGCGCCACCCGGATCGGCATGGTGCAGATCTTGGCCCGGATCCGGGCGCGCTTCGAGAAAAAGAGGCGGATGCGCAATGACCACTCTTCTCGAAGTCTCGGGCGTTTCGGTGTCCTTTGACGGTTTCAAGGCCATCAACAATCTGTCGTTTCAAATCGCCGAGAATGAGCTGCGCGCCGTCATTGGGCCGAACGGTGCGGGAAAATCCACATTCATGGACATTGTGACCGGCAAGACCCGCCCGGACGAAGGCCGTGTGGTCTGGGGGGACAAGGGCGTCTCGCTTTTGTCCATGTCGGAGAGCGCGATCGCGCGAGAAGGAATAGGGCGCAAGTTCCAGCGTCCGACCGTTTTCGAGGATCAATCGGTCGCCGACAACTTGATGATGGCGTTGAAGAACAGTCGAAATCCCTTCGCCGTCCTGAACTTTCGGCCGGCACGCGCGGATCATGCCCGGGTCGAGGAGGTATCGGAAGAGATTGGGCTTTCGGCCTCGCTCCATCGCAAAGCAGGGGTTCTTAGTCATGGTGAAAAGCAATGGCTGGAGATCGGGATGCTACTTGCACAGGATCCGCGTCTCTTGCTGGTAGACGAACCGGCAGCCGGGATGACTCCGGCAGAACGCGCGCACACCACCGATCTCCTTAAAGAGATGGCCCGGACACGGGCCGTCGTGGTTGTTGAACACGACATGGAATTCGTCCGGCGCTTGGAATGCAAAGTGACCGTTTTGCATGAGGGTGCTGTTCTTGCCGAAGGTTCAATTGACCATGTCACCAAGAACGAACGTGTCATCGAGGTCTACCTTGGAAGATGAGTTTCTTCGGATCGAGGGGCTGACGCTTCACTATGGCGGAAGCCAGATTCTCAACGGGATCGATCTCACCGCTCGTATGGGCGAAGTGACTTGCGTGATGGGCACGAACGGTGTTGGAAAGACGAGCCTTCTCAAGGCTATTGCCGGGGCGCATCCGTTTTCGGGGGGGTCTTATTGGCTGGACGGAGTGCCCGTCGGGCGGGCCTCGGCCTACGCGCTTGCGCGCCGCGGGGTCGGCTATGTGCCCCAGGGACGGGACATTTTTCCGCTGCTGACCGTGCGTGAAAACCTCGAAACCGGGTTCGCCTGTTTGCCGCGAAATGAGCGCGGGATCCCCGGTGAGATTTTTGAGCTTTTTCCAATTCTAAAGGATTTCCTTGGGCGGCGCGGTGGGGATCTATCGGGCGGACAGCAACAGCAGTTGGCAATCGCCCGAGCGCTCATCGCGCGTCCGCGGGTCCTGCTTCTCGACGAGCCGACTGAGGGGATCCAACCGAACATCATCCAGCAGATCGGGCGCGTCATCGACCTTTTGCGTCAACAGGCCGAGATGTCGATCGTTCTGGTCGAGCAGTACTTCAACTTCGCCTACGAGCTGGGCGACAGTTTTTATGTCTTGCAGAGGGGTGTGGCGTCTATGAGCGGACGCAAGGACGAGCTGGATCGCGCAGACCTGTTGGACGCGGTGTCGGTCTAAGCGCCTAGCTGGTCCCGCCTTCCCACCAAAACAGTTCCTTCGGCATGACGGCGTTGCGATCGACGACGTTCTCTTGATGGACAACGACCCTGTCCTCATTCGCGATCACGACCCCGATCTGGCCCGGACCCTCTCGCCGGGGAACGTCGTTCAGCGGACCTCTGAGGCGGGGGGCAATCGAATAGGTGGCGCCGCCGATCGTGGTGAATGGCACGCCTGCGGCATATCCAGCCGTGGACATGTGTACATGCCCCGAAATGACTTGGCGCACGTCTCCATGTGCGTTCAGTGCGGCCAGCATTTCTTCCGAGTTTTCGAGACGGGTAAAGTCCGTCGGTATGCCGAAGTCACAAATGTTATGGTGTAGAACCACGATGACGGGGTGTCCCTTGGACGCGTCCAACTGCGCTTCCAACCAGGTGATCTGCGCGGGATCGAGATGTCCTTTGGTTTCGCCTTGCAAAAGCGTATCAAGGACGACGATCCGGTACTCTTCGAGGGCAATGACCGCATCAATATACCCGGTCGGTGCCGCTTCAGTCTCTGGGAATGCGACGAGAAAATTCGCCCGGTCGTCATGGTTGCCCAGTGTCATATAAGCCGGGATTGCGAACCTGTCGGTCTCGGCCTTCATGCGCGTATAGGCGTCGGGTTCGCCGTGGTCGGCCAGGTCGCCGGCCAGAACAACGAAGGCGGCATCTGCATGTTCGGTATTGATCCAGTCCACCGTCGCGCGGAGGCGCGCCGTGGTGTCGATTGCATGGCTGAGATTGCCTTCGGGGACGATGTGGAGGTCGGAGATTACGATAAACTTCAACATGGCGTCCCTATGGCTCGTGAAAGGCACGCCTTTATGACGATCCCCGGGGCGCTCCGCCCTGAAAGGCGTTCGGTGCGTCGTAGGTGCATGGGGCTTCCTGCATCTCTAGGTGAAGGCTCGAGCCCGAAAAGGGATGAGCCCGTGCAAGGGCTTCATCCACGTCGATCCCCAATCCCGGCGCATCGGGCGCAACCACGTGTCCCGCGTCGACCGTAATCGCGTTGCGGATCAGGGCGCGGTGGAACGGAGTGTCTATGCTCTCGGCCATCAGGATATTCGGAATGGCCGTGGCCAAATGAACGTTGGCTGCCCATTCGACAGGGCCCGCATAAAGATGAGGCGCGATCTGGGCATTGCGGACTTCGGCCAGCGCGGCAATCTTGCGTCCGGCCCAGATCCCTCCCGCGCGGCCAAGGGCCGGCTGAAGGATTGACGCTCCGCTTTCCAGGGCGGTTTGGAACTCGACCGGGCTTGTCAGGCGCTCCCCTGTGGCCACGGGCACCGGTTGGTTCGCCGACACTGCGGCGAGCGATCCCATCGCGTCTGGCGGGACCGGTTCTTCGTACCAGAGAGGGCCGAACGGGGCGATTGCATGGCCAAGGCGTATGGCGCCTGCGGTGGAGAATTGTCCATGGGTTCCAAACAGAAGATCCGCGCGGTGACCCGCCGCATCGCGTACGGCACGCAGTGTCGCGACCGAGAGGGCGATGTCGGATTGCGCGGGCTCATGGCCACCGCGGATCGTATAGGGACCGGCAGGGTCGAATTTCACTGCAGTGTATCCTGCGTCCAATGCCGCCGCGGCACTCTCGGCGGCCAACTCGGGCGCCGTCCAGAAGGCTGTGAGATCGTGGTGGGGGAGGGGATACAGATAGGTATAGGCCCGCACCCGCTCCGTCATGCGCCCCCCAATCAGGGCCCAGACGGGCCGGTCCCTGGCCTTGCCGAGAATGTCCCAGCAGGCGATCTCAAGACCGGAGAAGGCGCCCAGAACCGTAGGATCCGGCCGCTGGGTGAACCCGGCGGAATAGGCACGGCGGTACATCACTTCGATGTTTTCCGGGTTCTCGCCGTTCATGTGGCGCTGAAAGACATCCTCCAGAACGCCCTTCATTGCTTCGGGTCCGACGCCGGAGGCATAGCACTCGCCCCAGCCCGTGATCCCGTTGTCTGTGGTGAGCTTCACGAGGATCCAATACCGCCCCCCCCAACCGGGTGCAGGCGGTGCCGTGACGAGGATATCGAGATCGCGCAAACGCATGGCCACTGGTCCTTGCCATTGCCGGATTTGCCACGGGTATTGGCGCCATGGCTGGCCCGGGTTACGTGTCGAAGACGATCACGTTTCTTCGTGCGCCGCCAGCCTTGGTATCGGCCATGGCCGCATTGATGTCCTCGAATGCCCAGCGACGCGAGATCAGTTCGTCAAGCATCAGGCGATCCTGCATGTACAAATCCACGAGCCAGGGAATGTCCCTTGCAATCACCGCATCGCCCATCCGGGACCCGCGCATACCCTGACCGGCGTCTGCAAGGTTGACCGGAACGTACTTCGCCTCGGCTCCTCCATGCGGCATGCCGACAAGGATGACCTGTCCGCCGGGCGCCAGAAAGTCCGGGGCCGCATTGTAGGCGGGGATCGCCCCCACAGTGACGATCACGGCATCCGCGCGGCGGCCGATCAACGCCTCAAGCGCCGCGCCGGGATCCGCGTGACCGACCAGAAGCCCGTCTGTCGCGCCGAAGGTCCGTGCATGGGCAAGGCGACCTTCGTTCAGGTCAACGGCGACGATCCGCCTTGCACCCGCGATGCGCGCACCTTGGATGGCATTCAGTCCGACCCCGCCTGCGCCGACCACGACGACATCCTGTCCGGGCCGAACTCTGGCTGTGTTCACCACCGCCCCGACACCCGTGATGACGCCGCATGCCAGCAAGGCTGCGGCCTCCATCGCTACCGTGTCGGGGACTGGTCCGATCTGGCTCTGATCGACGACCACGCGCTCCGCGAAGGCGGCGGTGGACATGCCTTGTCGCACCGGGGTGCCGTCGGGCAGCGTGATTGGTGAGGGCGGTTCGTCTCCGCGCATTTCGCAGGCCACGGGGCGCCCTGACGCGCAGCTTTGACACGTCCCGCAGGCCCGTATCAGGGTGACGACCACCCGATCACCTGGGAGATGGCCCTTGACCTCGGGGCCAACGGTGAGAATGCGCCCGGCCGCCTCGTGTCCGGCGATAACCGGCAGACTGCCGCCCCACGCACCCTCGACAAAGGAAATGTCGGAATGGCAGATCGCGACGGCGTCAAGCGCCACCTCCACTTCCCCGCCCTCCGGCGGACGCAGGATAACTGGCTCAATCGTCATGGGCGCACCAAAGGCGCGGCACAGGGCGGCTTTGATCTCGGGCATCGTCGCTTCGGGTCCTTGATCGTCTCATCCGACGCATCCCCGAGCCGCGATGGCACCGCGCGCCAGAAAGCGACCCCTTCGGCGCGGTTCCGTCACGTTCGCATGGGCTCTCGTGGCGTCAGGAAACCGTCGCGGGTCGACTGCCCAAAAACAGGGCAAGACAGACAACCATCAATGAGGCCGAGACGACAAACGGTGCGCCCGGAAAAAAGAGGCTGCCGCCCGGCGCGGTGAAGGCGGAAAAGACAAACGTCATGACAAGCGGCGAGACGACCATGGCCAAGGCGGCCGCGGATGTAAGAACGCCCTGCAACTCGCCCTGAGCATCATCGTCCACCATGCGGCTCATCCGCCCCTGAAGTGCCGGGTTAACCACAGCACCTAGCGCGGTGAGCGGTGTCAGGATCAAGGCGATCCAGCCAACCGTTGTGATCGCCAGGGCGATGAACGCGAAAAAGTTGAAGACCATTCCGTAGACGACGAGCGCCTGGTCGCCGACAAGCTTCAGCATTGGCCCGATCAGAATGCCCTGAACGATTGCCATCGAGATGCCGAACGCGGCAAGCGAGGCTCCGATCGTGGCGGGCGCCCAGTTGAAGCTGGCGGTGGTGTAGTAGGCCCAGATGGCCGGATAGACTGTGAAGGCCACCTGGTAGACGAAGAACAGCATGGCCAGTCGCGCGATCTCGGGGATCTTCTGGATTTCCTTCAGCGCGCCCAATGGGTTGGCGCGAGTCCACTGAAACGGGCGCCGGATCCGGTCCGTGACCGTTTCCGGAAGAACGAGATATCCAAAGACAAGGTTCGCTGCCGACAACGCTGCCGCGGCATAGAAAGGCGCGCGTGTTCCGAACTCGGCGAGCAAACCGCCCACAACGGGTCCCAGCACGAAACCTGCGCCGAAGGCCGCCCCGACAAGCCCAAAGCGCGCGGCCTTTTCTTCTGGTTTGGAGATGTCCGCGATGAAGGCGGCCGCCGTGGATTGCGTCGCAGCCGTGATCCCGCCCACGATACGCCCCAGAAGCAAAAGCCAGATCGTACCCGCCACTGCCATGACCAGATAGTCGATGGACATCACTGCGATCGAGATCAAGATTACCGGGCGCCGTCCGTATCGATCCGAAAGATTGCCGAGCGTGGGCGAGAACAGGAATTGCATGACCGCGAACGACGTGGTGAGCACGCCGCCCCAGAGCGCGGCGTTGGCAAGCGTGTCGCCGGTCACTTCCTGGATAAGATCCGGCATCACCGGAAGGATGAGGCCGATCCCCATCGCGTCGATGACGATCGTAATCAGAACGAAGGTAAGCGCTGCCCGGGTCTTCATGAGAGTCCCATGGACCCTCACCACCCAAAAGTAAACCGCTCAGTTCAGAGTGTCTCGTCTGGCCTAGCGCCGCTTCGGTTCGGGGCCAAGCCGGATATGGGCCATGATCTGTCCGTGATCGGAGGCGAGTTTGTTGTAAGGCGCCTCGGGATGGGACCCGTCGGTCAGATGGTCGTTAAAAACGCTGAAGTACTCCATCTCTCCCAGTTGCCCGTCGTAATCCGGGTGAAAGTGCCGGGACAGATAGATCTGGTCGATGGATTCGAAGACGCCGCCAAACGACGCGGTGTAGACCATGTCGCGCAGGGATCGGCGAATAAAGAGCTTCTCCGCCGAATGGAGCCGGACGCGTTCCACGGCCTCGGTAATGGCAGTGTTCTCGTCGGCGCTGTAACGGTCTGACGGGTGCTCAGCATCATGGCGTCGCATCCATGAATAGTTTCGGAACGGCCGTTCACCTGAGATGATTTCAGAGGAAACGGCATTTTCGCCATCGTTGAAGTCGCCGAGAACGATAACGGGCCGGTCGGCTTCAAGTTCCCGAAGGATCAGACCGCGCAGCACATGCGCCTCGGCCATACGGCGTAACCCGGCCCGCAGAGCCCCCATGGCCCGCCCGGCCGGATCATAGTTGGTGAGATCGGCTTCAGGCGCGAAGGGCGCAGCATCCTCGCGTGGGTATTCACCCAGCTTCGACTTCAGGTGGCAATTGAAGACCGTGACTACCGTATCGCCCACGGGCACACGCACTTTCAGGATGGGGCGCGACACGCGATCAAGGGTGAAGTGCCCCGCGTCGCCACCGCCAAGCGCCGAGAACGCGATTTCGACTGGCGGCAGAAGCTCTTGGTGGATCTCTGGTTCGCCGACAAATCCCAGACGTGAAAGGACGGCGAGGCCCGGGCGACGCTGACCTGGGGGCCCATCTGACAGGTTGGGTGCAAAGGCCAGGCTGGCCTCTGCGTAGGGCGTGTACGCCAGTTTCTCGAAGATGGCCTTCTTGGCGTAGCGTTTCGAACTGTCCGGAACTGCGACCTCGTTCGACGCTACACCGCGAATGTCTGCCTCGGCGATCACCCGGGCGAGCGCCTCTTCCTCGAAAATCTCCTGAAACCCGACAATGTCGGCATCCATGGTCAGGATCTGATCTGCCAGCCAATCGGCTTTCCACGCGTATTCTTCGGGTGTGTACTTCTCGAACCGGTAGTACTCCTGCTCGGGCCCGATCAAGTTTTTTACGTTGAAGCTGGCGATGGTGAACCGGGTCATACCAGAGCCTCCGCACGGTCGAGGGCGGCACGATACACGGCCGGATCGACATTGCCGCCAGTCGCCACCGCAATCACGGTGTCTCCGGTGACCGTCTCCGGGTGGTAAAGCGCGGCGGCGAGGCCGACGGCGCCGCCGGGCTCAAGAACAAGGTTGAGGTGGTGGAACGCAGCCGCCATGGCACGCAGAGCGTCGTCGTCGGATACAACGACGCCCGGTCCGCTGTGGGAGTGCAGGATTGGGAAGGTGAGCTTGCCGGGTGCCGGTGTCAGGATCGCGTCACATATCGATCCCGACAAGGATGGGTTGGTCTCGAGCTGGCCCGAGATCAGCGATCGGGCCACGTCATCGAACCCGTCCGGCTCAACCGGACGCACGCGGAGGCCCGGCGCACCCGCGGCGAGGGCAGCCGCTATCCCGGCAGAAAGGCCGCCACCGCCACAACACACGCACACCTCGGCGGCCTCGATTCCGGCGCGCTTTGCCTGTTCAATGATCTCAAGCCCCACAGTCCCCTGTCCAGCGATCACTTCGGGTTCGTCATAGGGCCGTACGAATGTCAGTCCCCGGTCCGCCTGGATCGCGGCGCCAAGGTCCTCCCGGCTTTCACCGGCATCTCGATCATAATCGACAATCTCGGCACCATAGGCCTTGGTGTTGGCACGTTTGATGGCGGGTGCGTCCTTTGGCATCACGATCGTTGCCGGCGCGCCATGATCGCGGGCGGCAAGCGCGACGCCCTGGGCATGGTTGCCGGATGAGTACGAGATCACGCCCCTAGTACGAGCGGCCGTATCAAGGGCCGAGATCGCCGCGAAGGCGCCCCGATACTTGAAGGATCCGGTCTTCTGCAGCGCCTCGGCCTTGACGAACACCCTGCGCCCAGCGAGTTCGTCGAGACGGGGCGAGGACAAGAAGGGCGTCACGCGCGCATGGCCTTTCAGGCGGTCCCTTGCGGCGCGGATCATGTCGATGTTCATAGGGCGTCAATCCAAGATGTGAGTGCGGCGAGCGCTTCGGGTTCGTCCAGAAACGGAACGTGACCTCGGTCGGGTACGTCGGCATAAATCATGTCCGGGCGCCTTCGGCGCATCTCGGCCGCGGTCTCAGCGCCTAGCAGGTTGGAATTGGCGCCGCGGATCAGGGCGGTGGGAAGCCCCTCCAGCGCATCGAACATTGGCCAGAGATCCGGCGCCGGTTGTGTCGCGCCGGACGAGAAGATCTCGCTTAGGCGCGGATCGTATTGCAGGTCGAGACCTTCTGCCGTTTCGACGTATAGCCGGGAGACCTCTTCGGCCCAGCGGCCTTCTGACACGTTCTCAAATCCGCTCACTGACCGGGCCCGCGCGCGCGCAGCCTCGGCAAGAGTCCGTTCCTCCGGGCGGCGCCCGATATAGGTCTGGATGTGCGCCAGGCCGACAGGATCGATTTCCGGCCCGATGTCGTTCAATGCAACGCCCGTCAGACGATCTTTGGCGACAAGAGCAAGGACGAAGGCGATCAACCCTCCACGCGATGTGCCAAGAACAGCTGTCTTCGGTAGGCCGAGATGGTCAATCAGTGCCAGCGCGTCCGTCGCTTCGGTTTGGATTGTATAGGTCGCAGGATCTGCCCACGCCGATCGCCCTCGGCCGCGATAGTCCATTCGGATCAACCGGCACGGTGGCAGGTGCGGGGCCACAAAGTCAAAGTCTGCTGCGGTTCGGGTAAGCCCGGCAAGCGCCAGGATCGGCGGACCCTCTCCGCCGGGATCGTCAAAAACGAGCGACGTGCCGTCTGGCGCAGTGAAAACAGGCATCAGAGGCGGTCCACAAGTGCCGGGATCTTGGTCAGATCCGCAAGCATATGATCCGAGGGCGCTGGCAAGCGCTCCGCCGGAGCCCCGGCGCGATTGACCCAGACAGTCACAAACCCGTAGCGGGCGGCCGATGCGGCGTCCCAGCCATTGGAAGAAGCGAACAGCACTTCACCCCGATCGGTGCCAAGATGCCGACCGACCAAATCGTAGACCGACGGGTCCGGCTTGAAGACGCCCACCTCTTCGACCGACAGGACAGCATCCAGTTGGGCACCGATCCCGGCCGACGCGATCGCGTCCTCGAGCATTCCGGGGGATCCGTTTGACAGGATCGCAGTGCGCCGCCCATCGGCCTTTAGGCGCGCAAGCATTTCCGGGACCTCGGGATAGGCCTCGAGTTCGCGGTATAGAGCAAGCAACCGGTCCCGAAGTGCGGGATCGTTCAGACCTTCAGCCTCCATTGCCCAGTCGAGCCCGTCCTTGGTGACCTCCCAGAAATCGGTGTGATCGCCCCGGACCGCGCGCAGCCACGTGTATTCAAGCTGCTTTTGCCTCCAATGCGCCGCGAGCCGGGGCCAGGCATCGGCAAGCGCGGGAAAGTCGGGTTCTGCACTGGCCGCACGTGCGGCCGCGGCCACATCGAAAAGCGTGCCATAGGCATCGAAGACGCAAGCTTGGATCGGCATGGTGCCTCCTTCGCCGGGGACCCTGCCATGGGGCGGCGGCGGAAGAAACCCTTGCCGGGCGGTTACGGCTAGAAGCAGGTACAGAAGGCTGCCGGCGGCTGGCGGTGGGATCCGCCAGCCACGAAGGTCACATGTTTTCGGGGCGCGGCATGCCCATCACGTGGAACCCTCCATCGACCATGACGATCTGGCCCGTCGTCGATGCAGATTGCCTTGAGGCCAGGTACACTGCTGTCCCGCCGATGGCCTCGAGCGAAGCATTTGCGCCCAGAGGCGCGTTCGTCTCGGCGTGTTTGTAGGTGCGACGTGCAGCGCCGATCGCCGAGCCGGCAAGCGTTTTCATAGGGCCCGGACTGATTGCGTTCACCCGAATTCCGTCGCGGCCGAGATCGGCTGCAAGGTAACGGACCGCGGTTTCAAGGCCCGCTTTGGCCACACCCATCACGTTGTAGCACGGGAAGACGCGTGACGCGCCTTCGAATGTCAGCGTCATCACCGAGCCGCCGTCCGGCATCAACTCGGCCGCCCGCCGTGCGCAATCCATGAAGGAAAAACAAGAGATCTCCATGGCTTTCAGGAAATTCTCGCGGCTCGTGTCACGAAAGCGGAAGTCGGCCGCAAGCTCGGACTTGTCCGCAAACGCGATCGCGTGGACGACAATGTCGAGATGCCCCCACTCGGAGGCGAGTTGGGCAAACCCCCGATCCATCGACGCGGTGTCGGTCACGTCCACGTCCATAAGGCAGGTTGAGCCGACTTCGGCGGCCAGGGGCTCGACCCGTTTGCCGAATGCCTCACCCTGATAGCTGAAGGCCAGCTCTGCCCCCTCGTCGTGCAGCGCCTTGGCGATCCCCCACGCGATGGATCGCTCGTTGGCCACGCCCATCACAAGAGCGCGCTTCCCATCCAGTAGTCCCGGCATCAATCGTGGACCTTTGACAGCACCAGCGTCGCGTTCGTTCCTCCGAACCCGAAGGAGTTGGACAGGACAGTGTCCAGTGCGGCCTCACGGGTCTCGGTCACCACCTCTTCCGGGCGCAGCGCGGGGTCGAGCTCGTTTACGTTGATCGAGGGCGCGATGAATCCTTCTTCCATCATAAGGATGGAATAGATCGTCTCATGTACGCCGGCGGCACCCAAGGCATGGCCCGTCATCGACTTCGTTGCCGAAACCGGCGGGTGATCTTCGCCAAAGACCGCGCGGATCGCTTCCATCTCGGTCACATCGCCCACGGGCGTCGATGTGCCATGGGCATTGATGTAATCGACCTTGCGGTCGCCGAGGGTGGCGATCGCCAGCTCCATCGATCGTTGACCCCCTTCGCCGGACGGCGCGACCATGTCGTAACCATCGGAGGTAGCGCCATAGCCAGTGATTTCGGCGTAGATCTTCGCGCCGCGCGCCTTCGCGCGTTCATATTCCTCAAGAACAACCATGCCGCCCCCGCCCCCGATCACAAAGCCGTCCCGGGTTGCATCATAGGCACGCGCCGCGGTCGTTGGGGTGTCGTTGTACTTCGAACTCATGGCGCCCATCGCGTCAAACAGGCAGGACAGCGTCCAGTCCACTTCTTCTCCGCCGCCGGCGAAGATGACGTCCTGCTTGCCCATTTGGATCAGTTCCGCGCCGTTGCCGATGCAATGCAGGGTGGTCGAACAGGCGGAGGTGATGGAGTAGTTGACGCCCTTGATTTTGAACGGGGTGGCCAGACAGGCCGATACGGTCGACGACATGCAACGCGTGACCATGAACGGGCCCATACGCTTCGGCGCCTTTTTCGTCTTTACGGTTTCGAAGGCGGTAAAGAAGTTCGAGGTCGACGGACCGCCGGATCCGGCAACAAGACCCGTCTTAACATTCGATACATCCGTCTCTTCAAGCCCAGCATCGGCAATGGCCTGTTCCATTGCGAGATAAGCATAGGCCGAGGTCGGCCCCATGAAACGCATCTGGCGTTTGTCGATATGGTCTTCGAGAACGATGTCGGGCTTGCCGTGAACCTGACAGCGAAATCCGTTCTCTGCATAATCCTCGGCAAAGGTAATGCCGGAGCGTCCGGCGCGCAGGCTTGCCGCAACTTCGGCAGGGTTGTTGCCGATCGGAGCGACGATCCCGATCCCAGTGATCACGACGCGGCGCATGGCCCTCTCCTCTGGTCCGTCAGGCGGCGACGGCCAGCCCGACCTTCATGTCCTTGACTTCGCAAACGGTTTCCCCGTCCGCTTCAACCCGACCGTCGGCGACGCCCATCTTCAGGCGGCGGTCGATTACCCGCGTGAAGTTCACCATGTACCGCACAAGCGTCCGGTCCGGACGGATCATACCGGAAAGTTTCACTTCGCCCACGCCAAGCGCAAACCCTTGGCCTTGCCAGCCGCGCCACCCGAGATTGAAGCCGGTCAACTGCCAGAGCGCGTCGAGCATCAGGCACCCCGGCATCACCTCGTTGCCCGGAAAGTGGCAGGGGAAAAACCAAAGATCGGGCTGAATATCAAGTTCGGCCTCGATATGGCCCTTGCCATGGTCACCGGCATCGCTGGAAACGTCGGTGATCCGATCCATCATCAGCATCGGCGGTTCCGGCAATTGAGCGTTGCCTGGTCCGAACAGCTCTCCGCGCGCGCATTTGAGCAGCGCGTCCTTGTCGAATTGTGATGGAAATCCGGCCATCCGCCGCTGCCCCGTCCCGTCCTTGCCCGTTGGACGGCACGTCTAGCACCGCCCAAACAGGACACGCAAGGGCACGCGGATCTTGGTGGGCTACGGCATGCCGGCGGCATGCGACTGATTTTCGTTTGAAAAAGCGGCCCTGCGCCTCCTATATATAGGCGATGTAAATAGTGAGGCCGCAATGGCGCCCGACGCGATCGAACGAGGAACCGAATGGCTCGGCACTGCTGGGCTCCGACCAACACGGCAGCGTGTGTCGCTGGCGGCGTTGCTCGTCGGCGATGGGCAGGATCGCCATGTCACGGCCGAGAGCTTGTACGAGGCAGCCGTCCGGGCAGACGAGAAAGTGTCGCTCGCAACTGTGTACAATACCCTTCGGGCATTCTGTGACGCTGGTCTGATGCAGGAAGTGACCGTGGACGGGTCGCGCAGCTATTTCGACACGCGAACCGATGATCACCCCCACTACTACTGGGAAGAGACCTCGGCGCTGACCGATGCACCGGCCGAGCAATTGAAGCTTGCTCGCGTTCCTACGCCGCCTGAGGGCACGGAAATCGCCAAGATTGACGTTGTCATCCGTCTCCGCAAGAGCCGCTGATCTGCAAGAGACTTAACGCTGAAGCCGGGTGGCACGCGCGTTTCGCGCAGCTCGGGCACGGGCCTTCATCTCAAGAACTTCTGTTCTGGGTTGCCAGTCGTATCGGATGTCTTCGATCGTACGGTCCCAGTGCAGCACGCCGCCATAGCGCCAGGGATCCAGCACAATGCCATCGTACATGCCGTCGCCCGCACGGCTGACGATTGCCGTCGAATGGTCGATCCGGAATGGGTTGTCGGCGCTTGCGATGGCACGGTGCATCGCCAGCGTCTGAAACCCTTCGGCCTTCAGGCGCCGCTCCATATCCTCGGCCCAGTGCCAGCAAAGGCCGCGCGACTTGATCCCCATATTCACCTTGGTGTTGTGCACAAGCGGCGGATCGACGATCTCGTATTGGCGGGCAAGCTGGGCGGTATAGCTGTAGGCCAGATCGGCAGCGCGCGCGGCTTCTGCGGGATCAATGCCAGGGCCGAGAGCAAGGATCTCGTCGGTCAGAGCCGCCGCCTGGGCACGCTGGGCAGGAAGTGAGTTGTCCGGAATGTCCGCCGCGCAAGCCGGAAGCAATACGAGGCCCGCTAAAAGTGCGCGGCGCGTGATCGGAGGAATGTCTGGCATGCGGGCCCTGTGATCGTCTCTGTTTTTCAGCGTGCCTAGTGGGCGCGCCCGCTCCTGTCGAGAGGCTGCGAGGCCGCCCGCCAGACGGTGTTGCGCCCGGCCCTCCACGGTTTCGTGATGTGACCTAGAACCATTGGCCGGGCTCCATCAGGCCAAGGTCGAGCAGTTGCTGGGAATGCCATTCGAACGGCGCGGAATTGTGCCAGAGAAAGCTATCGATCGCATGGCGTGACCCGGGGTTCGCGCGAAGCGCTTTTGCGGCGCGAAAGGAACACACAGCCGCCGTGAGGTTGTTGTGCCACGGGCAGGAATATGTGTTCATCTCTTCGTCGGACAACGTGTGGTCATCGCGCAGCGTGAGACCAGGCTTGGCGCGAAATAGCGCGATGCGGTCAATTTTCCGTTTCTCGTAGGGCACGTGTTCCTCGTATCGCCACCGAAGACCGCCGTAAAAGTTGAGCTGTCGCTCCTTTGGCGCCCAGTCGTTGGACGCGTCTTCCCGGGCCAGCGCGTAATAGCCCGAGCGATCCAGCATGGCGTCTTCGAGCGAGACGGCGTCTGGATGCGTCGAAAGATCCTCGGCATAAAGATCAACGACGTAAGTCAGCATCGCGTCTCGTCGTTCTTCCGTGTGGAATGCCAGCATCTCACCAACGCTTCGGGATTCCGAAAACGGGAAAAACAGGTACTCGGCGTTGTAGCAGTAATAAAGCCAGATCCCCGGCGCCGCTGCGATCACTGCGTTTACCGCTGGTGCCGCGCCGCCCGACGCGACGGTGTCATAGGGCACCCGCCTTATGGTTTTCTCGATCTCCGAGGACAGATCGATCGTGTCGGGAATAAACACCACGATTTCGCGGAACCCGGCGAAGCGGTGGTGGCGGATCGTGGTCTCGACCTCGACGGGGTCCTCCACGAAGACAAGCGCCACCGGCCCCTTGACCAGGGCGTCGCGTCCCTTCTTCAGGAAGTGGTCGAGATGGTTGTAGCGCATGCCTGTACCGTTACCCGGTTTCTGTTTAGCTTTGCCGAAGGGAGCGCCATTGGCAAGGCAGCGCGTAGGGATGTGTCCTGCTGCCGGGCCGGATTTCAAAGCTCAGATTTGATTTAGGAGGATTGGGTTATGGATATTACGCCATTCGGTGACGGTCGCGACGAGGACGATCTTGGGCGCGAGGCGCGGCCGCAGCGCGATCGCGCATCACCCGACGATGACGGCGCCGTACTGGCTTTCAGCGCGGGGACCATACGGCTTCGCGCCGTCAACAAGGCCATGATCGTGGACGGGATGCGGGACGAGGCCGTGGCGAACGCGGCGATCCGGCTTGGACCGCTTTTTGCGACCACCAATCGGTTTGGGAATGCCGAGATTGATATCTCGGGGCTGCCGGATGGGGTCCACGATCTGGAGATCGATGGCGAGGTCACCTCGACCGATGCGGTCGGGCCAGATCTCGAGATTCCTGACGGGGCCGATTACATCTGGGCGCCGTTTCGGGCCAAGGTTGAGAAGGTCGGGCTTGATGTGACACCGGTCGACGGCACGGCGGACCTTGATCTGGTGTCAGGCGCGCTACGGGCTGCGCTGCGGCCGATGTGGATTGCCTCGGGTGCGATCACCGAGGGCGGTATGGTCCGGGTCGAGCACGTCATCATCCACCATACCGCCGGGTTCAACGCGCGGTCGGACCTAAACGCGCTGGCCTATGGCGGCGGTGTCTCGGCGCATTACCTGGTGCCGCCGACCGGAGAGACGATCAAGCTGGTCCGCGAAGTGGACCGCGCTTGGCACGCGGGCTATTCCCATTGGCAGGGCCGGGAAGCGCTGAACAAGCTTAGCATCGGGATCGAAATCACCCATCACGACGGTCCGTTTAACCCAGAGCAGATCGATGCGGTCGAAGAGCTTGTCGGCCGGATCGTCGCGGCCTCTCCGGACCTGATGCCCCAGAACATCATCGCGCATAGCGATATCGCACTGAACCGTCCGGCCGCACGCCCGCCGAAGACGCTGAATCGGAAATCCGGTGACCCAAGCTCGCGGTTCCCATGGGAGCGGCTCGAAGCGCGTCAGTGGGGCCTTGTGCCCGAGGCGCGCGCGCTGCCCGATGCGTTTCTCGGGGGGTACTTCGTGCACCGCCCGGACGGGGCCCTGGTGCGCGGGGACCGCGATTCCGCGCAGGTCTATGGTGGCGAGGTCGTGGACGAGGTCGAAGACGCAGTGGCCGGGCTTCAAGAGCACTTGGCTCTCATCGGGTACTATGTGGGGGCCGTGGACGGTCAGTTCGGCTCGGTGACGGGCTGGGCGGTTCGGCTCTTTCAGCAGCACATCTTTTCGGGGATCCGCCAGACCGGAGATGACCCCGAGAACAGCGGCGATGGCCGGTGTGACCGCGCCACGGCGGAGATGCTGATTGCGGTGCGGGCTGCCCCGGGCCTTGGCATGTAGGCGGCGTGCCATGGCATTTCCGCCGCGCCCAGCGTCCACGCGCCCCGTTGCGGGGATCGCGTTGGGCCTGTAAGACCCGGCCGATCCACGCGGAAAGTCTCCATGTCTCGCCCCAAGAAGCTCTATATCAAGACCTATGGCTGTCAGATGAACGTCTATGACAGCGAGCGGATGGCCGAGGCTATGGGCGGTGCGGGCTATGTCGAGACCGCTTCGCCCGAGGACGCGGATATGATCTTGTTGAACACCTGCCATATCCGGGAAAAAGCCGCGGAAAAGGTCTATTCCGAGCTTGGCCGGTTCAAGGGGCTGAAAGCGGCCAAGCCTGATCTGAAGATCGGTGTCGCGGGCTGCGTCGCACAGGCGGAAGGCGCAGAGATCATCGCACGCCAACCGATAGTTGATCTTGTTGTGGGCCCCCAAAGCTATCACCGGTTGCCCGAACTTGAGGCCCGCGCGGGGCAGGGGGCCAAGGCGCTCGACACGGATTTTCCTGAAGAGGACAAATTCGACCATCTCAGCAGCCGGCCCAAGGCCCGGCGTGGCCCGACGGCATTTCTGACGGTGCAGGAAGGATGTGATAAGTTCTGCGCCTTTTGCGTTGTGCCGTACACGCGTGGGGCCGAAGTGTCGCGCCCAGCCGACCGTGTGCTGGCCGAAGCCCGCGATCTTGTGGATCGAGGTGTCCGGGAGATCACCCTTCTAGGTCAGAACGTGAACGCCTATCACGGGCATGAGGGTGGACTTGCCGGGCTGATCTGGGCGTTGGCCGAGATCGATGGTCTCGATCGTATCCGTTTCACCACGTCGCATCCCAACGATATGGACGAGACTCTTATTGCGGCGCATGGCGAGTGCGCAAAGTTGATGCCCTACCTGCACCTGCCAGTGCAATCCGGGTCCGACCGGATCCTTAAGGCGATGAACCGCAAGCACACCGCCGCGAGCTATTTGAAAATCATCGAGCGCTTGCGTGCGGCGCGACCGGACCTTCTTTTGTCCGGGGACTTCATTGTCGGCTTTCCCGGCGAGACCGAGGCGGATTTCAACGACACGATGGGGCTGGTGGAGGCGGTCGGGTACGGACAGGCGTATTCATTCAAGTACTCTGCCCGGCCTGGCACACCGGCGGCGGAACGCGATCCGATCGATCCGTCCGAGGCCGATGATCGCCTGCAACGCCTTCAGGCGCTCCTGACCCGGCAACAGCGCGCTCACCAGGATGCCATGGTAGGGCGCGATGTGACGGTCCTGTTCGAGAAGGCGGGGCGGTTGCCCGGACAGGTGGTTGGCAAGTCCGAACACCTGCACGCCGTGCATGTTACGGGCGACGTGGCGGCCGGGGATCTGAGGCGGGTCCGGATCGTGGAAAGTGGTCCGAACTCGCTCGCGGGCGAGATTGCCGACCCCGCCCGCCAGCCGTAGAAGCAGTTGTCAGGAAACCGCCGCAAGCGCATCGAGAATTGCGGCCCAGCCCTTGGCGTGGTTGTCGCGCATTTCTTCGGTTTCGAACCGAACATGGGTCAGTGTCACCTTCGTTCCTTCGGGCGCGTCATCGAAGGTCAGCGTGACGGTGCTGCCTTCGATCGACGAAAATGGGCTTTCCCATGTGAAGGCCAACCGGCTCGGGCGTTCGATCATCTTGTAGGTGCCTTCGTGAGGCATGTCTCGTTCGCCGACCCGCATTACGACGCGGAATCGTCCGCCTTCTCGCGGGTCGGTCGTGACCTCCGGTACGGTCATGTCCGAGGCAGGCATCATGAACTTGGCCAGCATGGCAGGATCGAGCCAGGCATCGAACAATGCCTCTTTCGAGGCAGCGATCACACGGCTTGTTTCGGTTCTGAGTTCGGTTGCGGTGTCAGTCATCCTTCGTCTCCTTGGTCAACAGGGTCTCCAGTGCTTCAAGACGCAAGGCCCAGATCGACCGAAGTTCGGTGAACCACGTGTCGATCAGTTCCATGGGCTCGGTGTTCAGCTCGATCAGGTGTTCGCGCCATGCGGTCCTGCGAGTCGCGAGGCCGGCACTTTCCAGCGCTTTGATGTGTTTTGAGACGGCGTTGAGGCTGATTTCAAAGCGGTGAGCCAGGTCAGTGACCCGCAACGGCCCTTCTTGGGCCAGAAGCGTTAGGATGCGACGCCGAGTGGGATCGGAGGCGGCTTTGAGAACAGCAGTTAGTGCGTCTTCTTCTTGTTCAACCATATGGGTGAATAACAAGTTGGAAGGTATCATTCAACAATAAAGTTGAATGAATGGAAATCGGCTCGGCCAACAAGATTTCGTAAAGATCACATGACAAATACCGAGATATGCTTGCGCGCCCCGGTGAGGCTTGGCAGCATCTTCCAAGGTGAAACGCGAATCCCGGAGTGCCATTTGGCCATCAGCGTGCTGAACGATCCTGAAACGGACGGAATCCACGAAACGCTGCTTGAGTTTCCCGACAACCGATTGCTGATCGATTTGTGCGGCGAATTCGACAGGAACCTCGCCCAGATCGAACACAAACTCTCGGTGCAGATCCTGCGCAGGGGAAACCAGCTTGCCGTAATCGGAGAGGACGATTCACGCCGGCAGGCAGCGGCTGTCCTCGAAGGCCTCTATGAAAAGCTGGAAGCTGGCCGCAGTCTCGATTCCGGTGCCATCGATGGTGAAATCCGCATGGGTGGATCCGAGGCGGATACGGGCACGCGGTCCGGTGATCAACTCGAGATGTTCAAGAGCGGTTCCGTCGAGATCAAGACCCGTAAGAAGCTCGTCGAGCCGCGAACGGAAGCGCAGAAGGATTACGTGAAGGCCCTTTACAGCAACGAACTTTGCTTCGGGATCGGTCCGGCGGGTACGGGCAAGACCTATCTGGCCGTTGCGGTGGGTGTGAATATGTTCCTCGGAGGGCAAGTCGACCGAATCATCCTGTCGCGCCCTGCGGTTGAAGCCGGTGAACGCCTTGGGTTTCTTCCCGGTACACAGGAAGACAAAGTCGACCCCTACATGCAGCCGCTCTACGACGCGCTGAACGACTTTCTTCCGGGCAAACAGGTCGCAAAGCTGCGCGAAGACAAGAAGATCGAGATCGCGCCTTTGGCCTTCATGCGGGGACGCACCTTGTCGAACGCGTTCGTCGTTCTGGATGAGGCGCAGAACGCCACTGCAATGCAGATGAAGATGTTCCTCACCCGGCTCGGAGAAGGGAGCCGGATGGTTGTGACCGGGGACAGAAGTCAAGTCGACCTTCCGCGCGGGGTCACCTCGGGCCTTGCAGATGCCGAGCGCCTGCTCGGCGACGTCGACGGGATCTCTTTCCGGTACTTCACCGCAAAGGATGTCGTGCGCCACCCGCTCGTTGCCAAGATTATCGAGGCCTATGACGGTGACGATACTTAGGCTCTGGCTCTGTTCGAGCGGTGTTTACCAGCGGCAGGTCGTGCGGAAGGTTGCGGCGTGACGTTTCATGGACGCGCCGGCCCAAACCGCTAGGTGCCGCACAGTATACGGAACCGCAAATCGCAAGGGAACTCAGGGCATGTCGATCGCGGTGATCGGGGCGAGCAGGGGCATCGGTCGAGAGACGGTGGAAACAGCGTTGAACCGCGGGCAGAGTGTGCGGGCATTCTCGCGGAATGCAGAGGCGCTCGACCGCGACGACCCCAATCTTGAACAAGTCTCGGGCGACGCGCGAGAGCCTGCTGATGTTGCAAGGGCGATCGACGGAGCATCGGCCGTGATTATGACCCTTGGTATCCGCGAGCGTCTGGCCATGATCTGGGAAGAAGAGACGCTGTTCTCGACATCGACGGCAGTGGCGCTTGCCGCAATGAAGGACGCCGGCGTGAAGCGCCTTGTCGTCGTTACGGGGCTTGGCACATCTGAAAGTGCCGATGCATTGAGCAGTTTGGAGCGGATCGGGTTCCGGTTCTTCCTGTCGAAACCGTACGAGGACAAGGCCCGGCAAGAGGTGTTGGTGCGGTCGAGCGAGACCGATTGGACGATAGTCCGTCCGACAATCCTTACCAACACCGGACCGTCGGGCCGGTACAGGGTTCTAGTGAACCCCCGGGAGTGGCGAAATGGACTGATCTCGCGCGCGGATGTGGCGGACTTTCTGGTGTCAGCTGCAACCCAGAACACCTATGTGCATCAGGCCGTTGTTTTGGCGCGATGAGTGTCGAGGTCATCATAGAGGATCCACGATGGTCGCCGCTCGGGATAGAAGAGTGTTCCAATCATGCAGCAGCTGCGGTCTTGAGCCATGTAGGGCTGCGGCCCGACGACTGGGAGATCGCGATTCTTGCCTGTAACGATCCTGCGATCGCCGAGTTGAACCGGGCCTTCCGGGGCAAGGCCTCGCCGACGAACGTGCTCTCTTGGCCATCAGTAGAGCGCCGTCCCGGACAGGCAGGCGCCGCGCCGGTGCTGCCGGACCTCTCGGAAGGGCCGGAACTTGGGGATATAGCAATCGCTTTTGATACCACCACCCGTGAAGCAGAGACCGCCGACCGCCCGGTCGAGCACCATGTCATCCATCTTCTGGTCCATGCGGTGCTGCATCTCTTGGGTTACGATCACGAAGATGACCGCGACGCCGCCCGGATGGAGCGCGAAGAGGTGGAAATACTTGCAAGTCTCGGGGTTCCCAACCCATATTGACTGGGGACGCGACCGCGCGCCCTATCTGATGTAACGGAAAGGTCGGATGGCCGACACCCAAGACGGGTCTTCTAGCGCAGCGCAGAGCGCGCGCATGTCGAATTCTCAGAACACCGACGCGGGCGGCGGGTCCCGCCGCGGCTTACTCGGCCGACTGATTGCGGCGTTGTCTCCGTCGCAGGAATCCGCGACGCCTGCGGTCGACCCGCAGCCAGTGCTGGCCGTCAACGGCGCCGCGTCGCGGCCTGGGCTTTTGAACCTGAGGCGCATGCGCGTCGAGGACGTCATGTTGCCGCGGGTCGAGATCGTCTCGGTTGCGTCGGATATCACCAAGGCTGAACTGGTCGAGGTGTTTCGCGATAGTGGACTGACGCGGTTGCCGGTGTACCAAGGCACCCTGGATAGCCCCATCGGCATGGTTCACCTAAAGGACTTTGCCCTGTCGCACGGCTTCAACGGCACCTCTGAACGCTTTGTCCTTCGCAAGACCCTACGACCGCTCTTGTTTGCGCCACCGTCCATGCCCATCGGTGTTCTTCTTCAGAAAATGCAGACCGACCGGATACATATGGCCTTGGTCATCGATGAATATGGCGGCGTGGACGGCCTCGTGACCATTGAGGACCTAATCGAGCAAGTGATCGGCGAGATCGAAGACGAGCACGATACGGCAGAGGACAGATATTGGTCCGAAGAGAAGCCGGGCTGCTATCTTGCGGTCGCGAAGACCCCACTGGCGGATTTCGAAACCGAGATCGGGCGGCGGCTCGTCACCGAAGATGATGAAGAGGAGATCGATACGCTCGGCGGCCTCGTCTTTATGCTTGCGGGGCGTGTCCCCGCGCGTGGAGAAGTGATCCATCACCCCGACGGACCCGATTTTGAAGTGGTCGACGCCGATCCTCGCCGAATCAAGCGGTTAAGGGTGCGCGTTGCGCCCCCAACCCCATCCCCAACGGACGCATGACCAGCCCTGCATCGGCGCTGGGACGGCGCCTGACCGAGTTCGACCGCGGGGCCGCGTGGCTGGCTTTCGCAGGTGGCGTTGCTGCCGGGCTGGGGCACGTCCCGTTCGCGATCTGGCCCTTGGGTCTGATTGGTCTTGCTTTGGCGACGGCGCTCGTCCTGACGGCGCCGACTGCCCGCGCCGCGACCTTGCGGGGATGGGCTACCGGGACCGGTTACTTTGCCCTCACCCTGTTCTGGATCGTCGAACCATTCCTCGTGGATGTGGCCGTCCATGGGTGGATGGCGCCATTCGCCCTGGTCTTCCTCTCCGGCGGGTTGGCTCTTTTCTGGGGTGCCGCCGGGTGGGCCAGTCATTCGATTGGCCGCACTCTGCCCCACCGTGCACTGGCCTTCGCCGTTGCACTTTCGGCGGTGGAACTCGCCCGTGGATATGTTCTGACCGGGTTTCCATGGGTCTTACCGGCCTACATCTGGACCGAGACGCCCGTGTTGCAGTTGGCCCAAATCTTTGGACCGTTTGGTCTCACAAGTTTCACCTTGGGAGCGATCGCCGCCCTCGCATTTGGCGTTGTTGCGGCGCGCCCATGGATCACGCTGGCCGCTGTCGCCGCTCCGCTTATTGCCCATGGGGCTGGCCTTGCTCTTCGTCCACCTCCGCCGGTGCTCGAAGGGCAGCAAATTATCCGCATCGTCCAGCCGAATGCGCCTCAGCATCTGAAGTGGCACCCGGACCACGCGCCCGAGTTCTTCCGCCGGCAGGTCGAGTATACCGGCGCGCCCGCGGAGACGCGTCCGAGCTTCGTTCTATGGCCCGAATCCACGATCCCGACCTTCCTTGGCAATGCCGACCGCGCGATCGAGATCATATCGGAGGCGGCCGGAGAGAGTCAGGTAGGTTTCGGGATCACCCGCATCAGCGAGCGGGGCGCGCACAACTCCCTCGTCATCATCGATGGATCAGGCGACATCGCCAAAATCTACGACAAGCACCACCTTGTCCCCTTCGGAGAATATATGCCCTTCCGTTGGTTGTTCCGTCGGATCGGGATCGAAGCTTTGGCCGCTCGGACCGAAGCCGGCTACACACCCGGGCCGGGACCGAGCGTCGAGACCATCGCGGGACTGGGCAAAGCGCTGATCCTGATCTGTTACGAGGCAATCTTTACGCAGGATGTTCACGCAGCACCGGAGCGGGCCGATTGGATGCTTCAGGTGACGAACGACGCGTGGTTCGGCCAGATCTCGGGGCCTTACCAGCACCTCGCACAGGCCCGGTCCCGGGCAGTGGAGCAGGGCCTGCCGTTGGTCCGGTCGGCGAACACCGGTGTATCGGCCATGATTGGTCCCGGCGGACGTGTTCTGGCCTCGATACCTTTGGGCGAGGCGGGGTGGATCGACGCTCCGCTGCCCGCGCCTCGGGCGCCAACGCTCTACGCGCAGACCGGGGATCTGCCTGTTGCGCTGGTGCTCGCCGCGCTCTTCGGCTGGCTGATCATGCGCCGAGCGGTGTCGATAAGTGATTGACCCCCCCGCGCACCCCGCGTAACCGGGTTTTCAACCGTCACAACGGCTTCCTGGCGTGGCGGCGCAAGGTACCAACGGAGCACCCCCATGGCACGACAGGACTACATCTTCACTTCCGAGAGCGTCTCGGAGGGACACCCCGATAAGGTCTGCGATCGCATTTCCGACGCCGTCCTCGACGCATTCCTAACCGAAGAGCCCGAAGCCCGGGTGGCTTGCGAGACCTTCGCGACATCGGGGCTTGTTGTTATCGGCGGCGAGGTTGGCCTGTCGGACCAGGAACAGCTCAAGAACTACATGGGGCGGATTGGCCAGATCGCGCGCGATTGCATCAAGGACATCGGCTACGAGCAGGAGAAGTTCCACTGGAACACCTGCCACGTCCTGAATTTCCTGCACGAGCAATCCGCCCATATTGCTCAGGGGGTGAATGCCGCTGGCAACAAGGACGAGGGTGCCGGTGACCAGGGCATCATGTTCGGTTATGCCGTCGATGAGACGCCTGAGTTGATGCCGGCGCCAATCCAGTATTCCCATGCGATCCTGCGCCGGCTGGCCGAGGCGCGCAAAGCCGGGGACGAACCCACACTCCGTCCTGACGCGAAGAGCCAGATCTCGCTTCGCTACGAAGGCGGGCGCCCGGTCGAGGCGACCTCCATCGTCCTGTCGACCCAGCATGAGAGCGAAGACCAGAGTTCGGACGATATACGGGCAATCGTAGAGCCCTATATCCGAGAGATCCTGCCATCCGAGTGGCTGACCGAGTCCACCGAATGGTGGGTGAATCCGACGGGGACCTTCGTCATCGGCGGCCCGGACGGGGATGCGGGCCTGACCGGGCGCAAGATCATCGTCGACACGTATGGCGGGGCCGCGCCGCATGGCGGCGGTGCGTTTTCGGGCAAGGATCCGACCAAGGTGGACCGCTCGGCCGCTTATGCGGCGCGATATCTCGCGAAGAACGTGGTTGCTGCGGGGCTCGCGGGACGCTGCCAGATTCAGGTCAGTTATGCCATCGGGGTGTCGAAGCCGCTTTCGGTGTACGTCGACACATTCGGAACGGGTGACGTGGACGCAACCGCGATCGAGGCTGCGATTCCGAAGGTCATGGACCTTTCACCCCGGGGCATTCGCGAACATCTGGCGCTGAATAAACCAATCTACGCCCGCACGGCCGCCTATGGCCATTTCGGCCGTGAACCGGACGCCGATGGCGGTTTTTCGTGGGAGAAGACGGACCTTGTCGAGGCCCTGAAAGCCGCCCTCTGAACGACATCCGGCCGGCGCTGGCCGGCGCCTTGGGCGGGCCAGCAAGAAAGTCCTTGCCGCATCCGTCATTCGCGCAGACCCTCGCGCCATAACAAGGTTTGATGACGCGAGGGATTATGGCGAAGGACACAGGCCGGACTGGCCTGACAATGAATCACATTTCGGCCGGGATAATCGCGGCGTCCATCCTAGGCTTCGGGTACTACCTGTCGGCACAACCGGATCCCGGCGCAACCGAAAGGGGCGAACCTCCGGAGCAGGCGGTCGAACCCGGGCCGCGCGATGTTGCTTGGGCCACCCGTCGGCCGCGCCCGCTTCTGCCAGAAACCGATGACGAAACGGACGCGTCGAGCTTCTTTGTCGAACCACCCGATGTGATCAAACTGGGTTGGGGGTGGAGCCAAGCGCGGGCCGAGGCCATTCCGACGATCTGTATCGACTTTGAACCCGACAGCCGCGACAACGCACAGGAATCGCTGATCGAGATCACCGAGGTGCGCGATAGCTATGCGCTTTCCCGTGCTATGGATGTCTCGGCATCGGTCTCGGTCAAGACTGCGGGTTACTCCGCCTCCGGCAAGGCCGCCTTTGCGCAATCGTCGAGCGTGTCCTCGACCGGGGTCTCGTACCTCGTGAGCGCCGAGGTCATGAATTCGGCCGACTTCGCGGGTCCGCCTCAGGCGGCCACCGCCTCGACCCGGGCCGCGGTTCGGTTGACGGATGATGCCGCCGCTCTCGCCCGCTCAAACCTCGAAGCCTTTCAGGATATCTGCGGCGAAGGTTATGTCTCGGCCACCAAGTCGGGCGCGCGGGCCTATATGCTTGCGACAACAACGACGACATCTCGCGAGGACCGAGAAAGTGTCCGGACTTCTGTCAAGGGTAGCGGATGGGGCGTGAAAGTCGCCGCCGCGGCGAGCGGATCATCGAATACGTCGAACGAGCGCTTTGAGCGGTCGCTGACATTCTACCAGCAAGGCGGTGCAGCGGGCGACGGTACCGAGATCAACGCGACGATTACGATCTTCGGAGCGATTCCGGCAACCGAGGCGTCGGGCCAGCCGACGATGGGCATGACGGAAATGAAGGTTGCCGTCCCGGCCTCTGACCTGCCGTCGAACGCCGCCGAGGGCATTGCGCGGATCAAGAAGCTTGCCGATGCCGCGGCGGCGGCGGGTCAGATCTTCGAGGCGCAGATTACACCTTATCAGGTTCTTGAGAACTTCCCGCGCAACGCGGACATTCTTGCCGAAGAAACCGAGATGGACGAGATCGCCGCGCTTTGGGGCGCCTACGCGACGCTTTATGCCGATCTCAAGGAGGTGCTTGAAGCGCCAGAAGACTATGTCGTCCCAATACGGGACTGCGAGGGCAAGGAATGCTCGGTCTTGTTCAAGGAGATCAAGGGAGCCGCGCTGACATTCGTTGAGGATCTGCAGGACATGACTCTGATTGCCCGTGACATGATCGAGGATGCCGCGGTCGCCTGTCTCGAGGATGAGGAATTCTGCGCCTTCGATGCGTCCAGCGTGCGCTCGCCCTATTCCGTCCGTGCCTCGATGCCGATCCTTGCGCCAAACGGCCAAAATACGTTGGATCAGGAGGATCATCGCACCATCCACCTGCGCGAGCCGAGCCAGGGGCGCTGCGTCTTCGGTGCGCGCACGCCCGGCTGCATCTCCAACGCCGAGATACGCGGCTGGGCTGACCGCACGGGACTGCAAAGCCGCGTCATGAGAAACCCCGAAATGCTGAAATCCCAGCTTGCTGGCTGTGACGAACTGCCCGCGTCTTCGGTCCACATCGGAGACGCGAACGATCCTGATGTCCCAACTATATGGTACCCGGTTTCGGTCCGTTTCACGCCTGATGGCTCACCGATCTGTACGAAACTTGTTCCGGCAAAGAGCCAAGAGGGTGGGGCAACTGGAGAGGAAGCTCAGAACGTGGCTGAGTAACGCAGCTTGACCCGCCCGCCGGGGCGGGTCAGAAGCCCCGGCCATGTCGCGTCCCATCGACCGAAATTTCTATGGCCGGATACGCGGCAAAGCGTTGAAACCGGCCCAAAAGCGTGCGTTGGCCGAGGATCTTCCGCGCTTATCCGTCCCTCGCGTTTCGTGGGAGGACAATCCTGACCGCACGCCCTTGAGTCTGGCTGCGCTCTTCGAGGCGCGCCCGGTATGGCTTGAAATTGGGTTTGGCTCAGGTGAACACCTCGTTCATCAAGCCGTGGCCAATCCGGATATCGGCATCATCGGTGCCGAACCTTACATCAACGGGGTGGCAACGGCGCTGGGCAAGGCGGCGCGCGCGCGCGTTGCGAATGTGAGATTTCACCCCGGCGATGCGCGTGATCTTTTGGACGTCCTGCCAGAGGCCAGTCTGTCTCGGGCGTTCCTGCTCTATCCCGACCCGTGGCCCAAAGCACGCCATCATCGCCGGCGTTTCGTGACGCCCGAGCATCTTGTTCCGCTGGCGCGGGCTCTGGCGCCGGGTGCCGAGTTGCGGGTTGCCACCGACATCGAGGATTATGTTCGCCAGACCCTGGAAGAAGTGCCGCGGGCAGGTTTCACATGGATGGCCGAGCGTCCCGAGGATTGGCGCGAGCCGTGGTCAGACTGGCACCGGACGCGGTACGAAGCCAAGGCCGTACGCGAAGGACGCCGCCCCCACTATCTGACCTTCCTGCGCCGGTAGACGTTGCCTGAGGCCTTCGCTAAAGGGGCCGGGCAGATGCTGCGGAAGGAAGTCGGATGAGCGCCCACGGTGAACCAAGACCCATGACCGCCCGCCGGGGCGGGCCGCTGCGCGGACAAGCGCGCGTGCCGGGGGACAAGTCGATCAGCCACCGTTCGTTGATCCTTGGGGCCTTGACGGTCGGAGAGACGCGTATCTCGGGCCTTTTGGAAGGCGAAGATGTGCTGGGTACCGCGGCCGCGATGCGCGCTTTCGGTGCCGAGGTCGTCGAGCATGGCGGCGGAGACTGGTCCGTGCACGGTCTGGGCACCGGCGGGTTTGCCGAACCTTTGGACGTGATCGATTGCGGCAATGCCGGCACCGGCGTGCGGCTGATCATCGGTGCGATGGCAACCACCGCGATCACGGCGACGTTCACGGGCGATGCATCGCTGCGCGGTCGTCCCATGGGACGCGTGACGGATCCGATCGCGCTGTTCGGCGCGGCGTCCTACGGGCGTCAGGGCGGCCGACTGCCGATGACGGTTGTCGGCGCTGCCGATCCGGTTCCGGTGCGCTATGCTGTTCCGATGGCTTCGGCGCAGGTCAAGTCGGCGGTTCTTCTGGCGGGCCTGAACGCCCCGGGCCAGACCGTCGTGATCGAACGGGTGGCGACACGAGATCACACCGAACGCATGCTGGCCGGTTTCGGGGCCGAGATCACGGTTGAAACCACCGACGAAGGTCGCGTGATCACCCTTACAGGTCGTCCCGAGCTGTCTCCGCAGGACATTGCGGTTCCGCGGGACCCCTCGTCGGCCGCATTTCCAGTGGCCGCCGCGCTGATCACGGAAGGTTCGGACGTCCTCGTGCCCGGGATCGGGCTGAATCCCACGCGCGCCGGGCTTTTTGCCACGCTGCGGGATATGGGTGCCGACCTGACTTATGAGAATGAACGCGAAGCGGCGGGCGAACCGGTCGCGGACCTGCGCGCGCGGTTCTCGCCCAACATGACGGGTATCGAGGTTCCGCCTGAGCGTGCGGCTTCGATGATCGACGAGTACCCGATCCTGTCGGTCGTTGCCGCTTTCGCCGAAGGCACGACAGTGATGCGGGGAATCAAGGAGCTTCGGGTCAAGGAAAGCGACCGTATCGACGCCATGGCCCGTGGGCTGGAAGCGCAGGGGGCAACGATCTCCGAGGAAGAGGATATGCTGTCCGTCGTGGGTATGGGACCGGGCGGTTTGCCGGGCGGGGCCCGCGCCGAGGCGCGCCTTGATCACCGGATCGCCATGTCGTTCCTGTGCGCGGGTCTGGGAGCGCAAAAGCCGGTTACGGTGGACGACGCAGCCCCGATCGCGACGTCGTTTCCCACCTTTGAGGACCTCATGGCTCAGCTTGGTGCGCATCTACAGCGGGTCAATACATGAGCTTTGCCGTCGCAATCGATGGACCTGCTGCAAGCGGTAAGGGCACGATTGCGAAGGCCGTTGCGGCCCATTTCGACCTTGCCCACCTGGATACCGGGCTTTTGTACCGGGCTGTCGGGCGCCGGATGCTGGATGGTCAGGATCCGGTCGAGGCGGCCCGTCACCTTGTTGCGGAAGACCTCGAACACGGTGACCTTCGCACGCCACTCGTCGCCGAGGCCGCCTCGAAGGTCGCCGCGCTTCCAGACGTTCGTGCCGCACTTGTCGACTTCCAACGGGCCTTTGCACGCCGGGCGGGTGGAGCGGTTTTGGATGGGCGCGACATTGGTACGGTGATTTGCCCTGGGGCCGAGGCGAAGCTCTATGTAACCGCGAGCGAAGGGGCGCGTGCGCGCCGGCGGTTTCTGGAACTCAGTGGACGTGGCGTCGACGTCGACGAAACCGACGTTCTGGACGACCTCTTGCGGCGTGATGCCCGGGACAGCGAACGGCTTGATGCGCCTCTGAAAGCCGCCGATGATGCCGTCATTCTGGACACCACCGACTTGTCCATCGACGAGGCGATCGCTCGCGCCATCGATGTGATCAAGGTCGCACGGGACGCCCGTGACTAGTCTTTGGTCGGCAAGGATCCCTTGATCCTGAAAGGACAGGGTATCTCAAGACGTCGAGGTGCTTGCCCTCTTGACGCAAATCTCCTATATCCCCGCGCACCAAACGGCGGTCACAGCCGTGAACTGGAACTGAGCAGGGTCGGTCTCTACCGGCCCTGATTGTTTTCCGGACCTCACGGATGGTCGTCCAAGCTTTTGAAAGACCGGTGGATCCAACCGCCCGGCCCGAAAAAACCGTACGAAGGAACTTGAACGCCATATGGCCACGACATCCATGGAGGAATTCGAAGCCCTCCTGAACGAAAGCTTCGAGATTGACACGCCCGAGGAAGGCAGCGTTGTCAAAGGCAAGGTCATCGCAATCGAAGCGGGGCAAGCCATCATCGACGTCGGCTACAAAATGGAAGGCCGCGTCGAGCTCAAAGAATTCGCAGAACCCGGTGAAAGCCCGAAGATCGCCGTTGGCGACGAAGTCGAGGTATTTCTGGATCGGGTTGAGAATGCCCGTGGCGAAGCCGTTGTCAGCCGCGACAAGGCCCGCCGGGAAGAAGCCTGGGACCGGCTGGAAAAAGCCTATGCCGACGAGAACCGGGTGGAAGGCGCCATCTTCAGCCGGGTCAAGGGCGGCTTCACAGTGGATTTGGGCGGCGCGGTCGCGTTCCTGCCCGGGTCACAGGTCGATGTCCGTCCGGTGCGGGATGCCGGCCCACTTATGGGTCTGAAGCAGCCCTTCCAGATCCTCAAAATGGACCGCCGCCGGGGCAATATCGTTGTCTCGCGCCGCGCGATCCTCGAAGAGAGCCGCGCCGAACAGCGCGCCGAGGTCATCGGCAATCTGACCGAAGGTCAGGCGGTGGACGGTGTCGTCAAAAACATCACCGAATACGGTGCCTTCGTGGATCTGGGCGGTGTTGACGGCCTCTTGCATGTCACGGACATGGCGTGGCGCCGGGTCAACCACCCGTCGGAGATCCTGTCGATCGGCGAAACGGTCAAGGTCCAGGTCGTCAAGATCAACAAGGACACGCACCGCATCAGCCTTGGCATGAAGCAGTTGCAGGACGATCCGTGGGATTCGGTCGAGGACAAGTTCCCGCTGGAATCGGTTCACAAAGGCCGCGTGACGAACATCACCGACTATGGTGCGTTCGTGGAACTCGAAGCGGGCGTCGAAGGTCTGGTCCACGTCTCGGAAATGAGCTGGACCAAGAAGAACGTCCACCCGGGTAAGATCGTCTCGACCAGCCAGGAAGTCGACGTGATGGTTCTCGAGATCGACACGGCCAAACGCCGTGTGTCGCTGGGCCTCAAACAGACCATGCGCAACCCGTGGGAGGTCTTCGCCGAAGGTCATCCCGAGGGCACGCAGGTCGAGGGCGAGGTCAAAAACATCACCGAGTTCGGGCTGTTCGTTGGTCTCGACAACGATATCGACGGTATGGTCCATCTCTCGGACATCTCGTGGGATCGCCGTGGCGAAGAAGCCATTCAGGACTTCCGGAAGGGCGACTCGGTCAAGGCCGTGGTCACCGAAGTGGATGTCGAGAAAGAGCGGATCTCGCTTTCGATCAAGGCACTCGATGACAGCTTCACCGGCGCCACGGACGGCGTCGCACGCGGGTCGATCATCACCGTTGAGGTGACGTCGATCGAAGATGGCGGCGTCGAGGTCGAGTATGAGGGCATGAAGTCCTTCATTCGTCGGTCGGATCTGAGCCGCGATCGTGCCGAACAGCGCCCTGAACGCTTCCAGGTCGGTGACAAGGTCGATGTGCGTGTGACCAACGTGGATCAAAAGACCCGCCGCCTTGGCCTGTCCATCAAGGCCCGCGAAATCGCCGAGGAGAAAGAAGCTGTGCAGCAGTACGGATCTTCGGACTCTGGTGCCTCGTTGGGCGATATTCTTGGTGCCGCTCTCAACAAAGACGACGAGTAAGCGTTCTGGTCCCGGCGCCCAGCGGTGCCGGGACCACTGTTCCACCGGTTTTCCAGTTGATGCCGGATAGCCGAATCAGGTCCTCTAGCTGCAACGCAGCAATTCCGCGCCGGCTAATTGTTGTGCGTCTAGACCGGCTTTTCCCCCGAAAATCAGACCTTTAACTGTGAAATTCCGTGTGTGGGCGGTTCCGCGCGCGGAAGAATCCTCCTATAGTTTCCCATGGTGCCGACGTCAGTGGCACGAACGACGCAGGAGGCGCGCATGATCCGGTCGGAGTTGATCCAGAAGCTTGCCGAGGAAAACCCGCACCTTTTCCAGCGTGACGTTGAGCGTATCGTCAATACAATCTTCGAAGAGATCATTGATGCGATGGCCAAAGGCGATCGCGTGGAATTGCGCGGGTTTGGCGCATTCTCCGTAAAGAAACGTGAAGCCCGCATCGGTCGGAATCCGCGCACGGGCGAGAGCGTTTCCGTCGAGGAAAAGCATGTCCCGTTCTTCAAGACGGGCAAGCTCTTGCGTGATCGGTTGAACGGGCGGTAAGCAGCATCATGCGCTTTCTGACCTACCTTTTTCTGCTGTTTCTCGGACTTGTCCTCCTGACCCTCGCTCTTGCTAACCGTCAGGCGGTCACGCTGACGGTTCTTCCTGATGAGCTTGCCCGATTTGCCGGATGGTCGCCTTCGATCTCGCTGCCGCTGTTTGCCGTCATATTCGGCGGTATCGTGGCAGGTGTGCTGATCGGTTTTGTCTGGGAATGGCTGCGCGAGTACAAGTTCCGCTCCGCCGCGTCGACGGAACGACGCGAGAAGGAACGGCTCGCTCGCGAAGTTCGGCGCCTGAAAGGCCCTGAGAAGGGCGAAGAGGACGAGATCCTTGCCCTCATGGGCGAAGAGCGTTCGGCCCGCTAGGACATGCCCGATATTCGCGTGAAGATCTGTGGGCTTGACCGGCCTGAAACGGTTTCGGCCGCCGTGAAAAGCGGTGCCGCTTATCTTGGGTTTGTTTTCTTTCCAAAATCACCGCGGAACCTTGATGCAGAAACGGCGCGCGCGCTTGCGCTGGACGTTCCACCGGGTGTCGCGAAGGTGGCACTTGTGGTCGACCCGGGCGACGCAGAGCTGGACGCGCTGACGGCAACTGTTCCGCTCGACATGATCCAGCTGCACGGCAAGGAAAGCCCCGAACGGGTTTCCGAGGTCCGCGCGCGCACCGGTTTGCCGGTGATGAAGGCCATTGGCCTTGCGGGCCCCGACGATCTGCCCGCGCTGGATCGGTATGGGCAAGCCGCGGATCAAATCCTTGTCGACGCCAAGCCGGCCGCGGGTGCCAAGGTGCCCGGCGGAAATGGCCTGGCCTTCGATTGGACCCTTCTCGAAGGGCGGCAGTTCCCGATCCCGTGGATGCTGGCGGGGGGGTTGCATGCAGGTAACGTGGTCGAGGCGATCCGGCGAACGGGCGCTCGTCAGGTGGATTTGTCTTCTGGCGTCGAGTCCGCGCCAGGCGTCAAGGATCCGGCGCTGATCCGCGGTTTCTTCGACGCGGTCCGCGCCGCAGGCTAGGCCACGCTTCCAAACGCCGCCTTGCCCTTACGCGGCGGGTTCACTACCACCGTGCCGTTGTCCGAACGGAGCTGCGCCATGCCCGACGATCTTCTCAATTCCTACACGACAGGGCCGGATGAATCCGGTCGGTTCGGTCTTTTTGGCGGGCGGTTCGTGAGCGAGACGCTCATGCCGCTCATTCTGGATCTCGAAGCCGAGTACGAGAAGGCCAAGACGGATCAGAGCTTCTGGGACGAAATGCACCATCTCTGGACGCATTACGTGGGACGCCCGTCGCCGCTCTACTTTGCCGAACGTCTGACCGAGCGCCTGGGCGGGGCCAAGGTGTACATGAAGCGTGACGAGCTGAACCACACCGGTGCACACAAGATCAACAACGTCCTTGGCCAGATTATTCTGGCGCGGCGGATGGGGAAAACCCGCATCATCGCAGAAACCGGTGCCGGTCAGCACGGTGTGGCCACAGCAACGGTTTGCGCGAAGTTCGGCTTGAAATGCGTGGTCTACATGGGCGCGCACGACGTCGAGCGTCAGGCGCCGAATGTGTTCCGCATGAAGCTTCTCGGGGCCGAGGTCGTCCCGGTCACTTCGGGTCGTGGCACGCTGAAAGACGCAATGAATGACGCTCTGCGCGACTGGGTCACCAATGTTCGCGACACCTTCTACTGTATCGGGACCGTCGCGGGCCCACATCCCTATCCGGCGATGGTCCGGGACTTTCAGGCCATCATTGGTAAGGAAGCCAAGGAACAGATGCTGGCCGCGGAAGGCCGTCTGCCTGACACGATCATCGCAGCGATCGGCGGCGGGTCGAACGCCATGGGGCTCTTCTATCCGTTCCTCGATGACCAGGATGTCGCGATCATCGGTGTCGAAGCCGGTGGCAAGGGCGTCAACGAAAAGATGGAGCATTGCGCAAGCCTGACCGGCGGCCGGCCAGGCGTCCTGCACGGAAACCGTACATACCTTCTTCAGGACGAAGACGGTCAGATCCTTGAAGGTTTCTCGATTTCGGCGGGTCTCGACTATCCGGGGATCGGGCCGGAACATGCGTGGCTGCACGATATCGGTCGGGCCAAGTATGTCTCGATCACAGATGTCGAGGCGCTAAGTGCATTCCAGCTTTGCTGTGAGACGGAAGGGATCATTCCGGCGCTCGAGCCGTCGCACGCCCTGGCGCATGTTGTGAAGATGGCGCCCAAGCTTTCGGCCGACCACATCATCTGCATGAATATGTGTGGCCGCGGAGACAAGGACATATTCACCGTCGCTCGCGCGCTTGGATGGGACATGAACGGCGCCTAAACTTTGGATTAGGCGTTTGCCCCCCGGGGCTGAAAAAGCCCACTTAAACGTCCGGCAAATGGATTTGGGTCTGTGGAGATGGTCCTGAGGGGTGGCAAATGCGGCGCCCCCCTCGCCGCGCTCACTCATACAGGACCCTGACCTATGACGCTTACAAAGATCGCTGCAATCGCCACCGGTGCCATTCTGATGTCGAGCACAGCCATGGCCGACGTCACCCAGCCAGTGCTCGAGCGCCTTCAGCAAGAAGGTTACACCCGCGTTGAGATCAACCGGGGCTTTGGCCGTGTGCGTATCGAAGCTTATGGCCCCGACCGCGAGACGGAAATCGTTCTGTCGCGCTCGACCGGTGCCATCCTGTTCCAGGAAACCGAGTTCACCGGAGAGATGTCCGAGGTGCCAGTGACCCCGGAACTCGTTGCGGCACGTCTCGCCGAACTGCCGACGGCGGTGCAAGACATCGTTTCGTCAGAGTACACGATGGAAGAGATCCGCGCCTTTGTCTCCGAGGCGGATCCGGAGGATCTCGAGGAGATCTTCGAGGAACTGGCCGAACTTGACGACCCCGATGACGTGGAAGACTTCATCGACGAGATCGCGGACTGGTACGACGAAGATGACGAAGACGAAGACGAAGACGAAGACGAAGACGAAGATGACGAAGACGAAGACGAAGATGACGATGACGACGATGATGACGACGACGATGATGACGACGATGATGAAGATGACGACGACGATGATGACGACGACGATGAGTGATGCGCTTTCGCGCGGCTTGACGCCGCAGGCGTGACCTGCCCTAACGCAAAGACCCGCCCCGGCACCCGGGGCGGGCGAAGGTGTTGAAGATGATACGATCCCTCTTGGTCTTGGCTATGCTCTGCTTCGGCTTCCCAAGCTTTGCACAAAGCGTGGAAGATCAGGTTTATCAGCGACTTCGCAGTGATGGCTTCAGTGAGATTACTGTATCGCGGACACTTCTCGGCCGAACGCGGATCGTTGCATATGGCCCCGGACGCCGCCGCGAAATCGTTCTCAACCCCCGCAACGGGGTGATCCTTCGCGACTACCTCGAACGTATCGAGGCTCTGGACGATGTGGAGCCGGAGAATGACGTCGACGAGGAAAACATCGGCGAAGGCGATGGTTTCGACGATGGTGAGCCCGGCGAAGACGTCGACGACAACGACGAAGATGATGAAGACGACGACGACGATGATGATGACGACGACGATGATGACGACGATGTTGATGATGACGACGACGAAGATGATGATGACGACGATGACGATGACGATGACGATGACGACGATGATGACGACGATGATGACGACGACGATGACGACGAGGAGGACTGATCCGGAATTGCCGTGCTTGGCCTAGCGGACGTCTCATCGTGAAATCACGCCTCGTCATTGCCGTGATCTTTGGCCTTCAGGCCGCCCTCGCGATCCTCTTTCTTTTTTCGATTTTGAACGAAGTCTTTGGCTTCACCGCGCGTCCCATCGATTGGCAGATCTTCGAGGTCATCCAGATCGGCGCCGCCCTAGGCCTCTTGATGGGTGCGTTTCTTGGCGGACTGGCAATTCGGCAAAGCTGGCAACGGGCCGAACGAGCTGAAGAGGCGCTGCGCGTTGCCTCGGGGGCCTTTAGCGAACTGCTCGAAGACCGTTTCGTAGAATGGGGTCTGACCCCGGCCGAGCGCGACGTGGCACTGTTCGCGATCAAGGGGTTGTCGACCGCCGAAATCGCAGGTTTGCGTGCGACTTCCGAAGGCACCATCAAGGCGCAGACAAGCGCGATCTACCGCAAGGCAGGCGTATCAGGACGACCGCAGCTTTTGTCCTTGTTCGTGGAGGACCTTATGGATGCACCACTCGGAGGGCGCGAAATCCCGGAATAGGGAAGGTCACTCTGTAGCGTGTTCCTCGAGCACGTCTTTCGGAACGATATCGAGTGCCCGCAAGTGCGTCGCCGCAAGGTGGACATGGGGCGCGCATCCTTCGTTGTGGGCCTGAAGAAACCGAGACGCGCAAAGGCACCAGCTGTCGCCGGGCTTCAGCCCCGGAAACCGGAACTCGGGCCGGGGCGTGGACAGGTCGTTGCCCACATACTTTGAGTAGGCGAGGAATTCGGCCGTCATCACCGCGCAGACCGTATGGCTGCCGCGATCCTCGGCACATGTGTTACACGCTCCGTCCCGGAAAAAACCGGTCAGGGGGTCGCGCGAGCACGGGACCAGGGGGTTGCCGTCAACGTTGAGTTCCGGATCCTTTTCCATGACCCAAGGCTTAGTCCATTGGGGCCGGCTGACAACCGGCAAAGCTCACCCGGACCGAAACTTGTCAGCGAGCCGTTGGAGGGCGCTGCGGGTGTCCTTTTCCGGCTTGGACGTGGACGTTTCTTGCGGTGCCGGTCCGACTTCTGCTTCGCGGTCGGACTTCGAGCTGCGAGGTGGGGCGGTTCGAAGTGCGACAGCATTCTGGAAGCGCCCCGTGTCTCCACGCGCAAGATCGCCAGCCCCGTCCGAGATTCCTGCGAGCATTGCCTCAAGCCACGGCTGATCGGCCTTGGCAAAGTCGTGCAGAACATATCCCGGGACACGGTCCTTGTGCCCTGGATGGCCAACACCCATGCGCACACGCTGATACGCCTCGCCGATATGCGCGTGAACCGAGCGCAAACCATTGTGGCCAGCATGGCCGCCACCGGTCTTCACACGCAACTTGCCCGGAGCTAGGTCGATCTCGTCATGGAACACCGTAACGTCCGCAGGCTTCAGCTTGTAGAACCGCATGGCCTCGCCCACGGATTGACCGGAATTGTTCATGAAAGTTTCGGGCTTCAGAAGCACAACCTTCACATCCCCGATCGTTCCATCGGCGATCCTGCCCTGAAATTTGGTTCGCCATGCCGCAAAGGATGCATCCTCTGCTATTCGGTCCACGGCCATGAAGCCGATATTGTGCCGGTGCCCGGCATATTTCGGGCCGGGATTGCCCAGTCCCACGAAAAGGCGCATTGCCTGACCCTCCGCAATGGGCATTGATGGATGCGGTTTTGTGATGCCCTGAATTGTCAACGATTTCCAGAGGAGGTGACGCTGTCGGACGACTTGCCAGACGACCAGACGCTGTATCAGATTGACGGCGTTGACTTGGTTGTGCCCCGGGCCATGGTCACGCCTCCGTTGGCGGAGGTTCTCTCGACAGGCCGATACGAGCATCTTGAGGCGCGCGCGATGTCCAAGTCGCTCCGCCGGGAAGACCGCGTGCTGGAAATCGGGGCTGGCGTTGGGTTTCTTGCCATTCTTGCGGCGCGAATTGTCGGGCAGGGGGCGGTCACGGCGGTCGAGGCCAATCCGGACCTCGTCCCTGTGCTTCACGGGAACCTGACGCGAAACGGCGTTGGCGGCGCGCGGGTTGTCCACGGCGCCGTGTCGCCACCCGGAAGTCCCGAGACCATCGCCTTTTTTGCTAGGCGGGCATTCTGGGCGGGCTCGACCGATGAAAGAGGGAAGGGCGGCGAGACCAAGATAGACGTGCCAGCGTGGACATTGGCCGACCTCTTGGATGTTTCAGAGGCCACGTTTCTTGTGATGGACATCGAGGGGGCGGAGGAACACTTGTTTGATGCGCCGCTGCCGGAGCATTTGCGCCGGATCATCGTCGAGCTTCATCCCAACCGGTATGGATCGGCTGGGGTCGCGCGCGTGTTCCAAGGTGCGCTCGGATCCGGGTTTGCCTATGCGCCGGACGGGTCCCGCGGCAAGGTTGTGGTGTTCGAACGCGTGGACCCATGAAAATGGCCCCGGGACGACAGCATCCCGGGGCCATTTTTCAATTCAGCCGTGCGCTTAGCTTTCTGCGGCTTCCGCGCCTTCTTCGCTCTCGCTCTCTTCGGCATTGTCGGCCGAACGCAAGCCGGACGGGGCAGAGATGTTCGCGATCACGAAGTCCCGGTCGATCGTGGGGCGTGCACCTGCCGGTAGCGTGACCGACGAGATTGTGACGGTGTCGCCCACCTGAAGGCCCGACACATCAACCGAGATGCTTTCAGGAATATCGCCGGCGGTCACAATCAACTCGACCTCGGGGCGGACAACGGTCAGAACGCCGCCTTTCTTGATCCCGGGCGAAGTGTCTTCACCTTCGAAGGCAACCGGGATGAAGAGGTTGATCTTGGACGTCCGCTTGAGACGCATGAAGTCCACATGCGTCGGCAGGTCCTTGACAACGTCGCGCTGGACGCTGCGGCAAATGACCCGCACGTCGTCCTGGCCCGGTACTTTCATGTTGAACAGGGTCGACATAAAACGTCCGGCGCGAAGGCGCGTCAAAAACGTATTGAAGGGGAGTTCGATTGGCAACGGATCGGATCCGCCGCCGTAAATGATGCCTGGTACGTTCCCGTCCCTGCGGGATTGACGAGCGGCCCCCTTGCCTGTCCCCGTCCGTACCGTGGCGTGAAGATCTGGGATCTCACCAGCCATGGTTGGTCTCCGTCGAGTTATGTGTTGGCCGCCTCCAAGGGTGTCGGCCCGGAAGCCGATCAGTTAGCGGGGATCCCGGAGCTTGAAAACCCCTGAATCTGCGCAAACGCGCTTGAGCGTGCCGGTCGAAGCTGCCAATCGCGTCGCATGACGATTATTTCGGCACTTCGCACAACCAGGACGCCGGCTTTGGCCTTTGTCGCGATCGGACTGTTCTGGGGCACCTTTGCTGCCATGGTTCCCGTGACAAAGGCGCGGCTTGGCGTCGAGGATGCCGCCTTCGGGGGCCTGTTGCTTTGCTCTGCGGCAGGGCTGCTGGTGTCAATGTGGCTTGCGCCGCGGCTCGACCGCCTGCTCGGCGCTCGCGGTATGCAAGTCGCCGCGGCCGCTTTTGGCGCAACAATGCTACTGCCGGGTATCGTGACCCATCCACTGGCATTCGCAGCAACGATGGCGGCATTGGGACTGGCCTCTGGCACGCTTGACGTCATCATGAATGCGCGCGTCAGTGAACTTGAGGCGCGGGCCGCACGGCCCCTGATGAATGCCAATCACGGGATGTTCTCGTTGGCCTATGCCGTGGCGGCCGTCGTGACCGGCCTTGCGCGTGAAGCGGGATTTTCAGCACCGACCATCTTCGGAAGTGCAGCCGTGGCCATTCTGGTGCTGGCACTGTCCCTTTGGATGGAGGTCGAAACCGAAAGCCCGGAAGGCGGCCGGTCGGATTGCCTGCCGGTACATCCCGTCCTGCTTTGCGGTTCGGTGGCGCTGCTCGCCTTTGCCGGCGAGGCCGCCGTCGAGGCGTGGTCCGCGCTGCACGTCGAACGTACGCTTGGTGGCGGGGCCGCCGAAGGGGCGCTCGGGCCAGCAATGCTGGGGCTGACCATGGCGTTCGGCAGGTTCTCCGGGCAGGCGGTTTCGGCGCGTCTGGATGAGTTTCACATCATGGCGGGCGGAACCGCTCTGGCCATGGGTGGTGCAGCAATCGTGGCGGCGGCCACGACGATCCCGTTGGCATATTTTGGCTTCGGGCTCTTGGGGCTGGGTGTTTCGGTGATCGGGCCCATCGCCATCGGGCTTGCCGGTCGCCTTGTGCCCGCGCAGGTGCGGACCGACGCAATCGCGCGAACCGCGGTTCTGGGGTTCATGGCGTTCTTCCTTGCGCCGATGGTCATGGGCGTCGTGTCCCAGATCGCCGGGCTCCGGGTGGCGTTTCTTGTTATGGGCCTTTTGGTCGGCCTGATCTTTGTACTGCTTCCGCCCCTGCGCCGACTTCTGCACCAGCAATTGTGACAGGTGGTGTCAGCGCTGCTGCCACCGTCCTTCGAAGCCCTCGGGCACCAAAAGAATGTCTCGGTTCACATCGCGGACATCCCGCTTGCCGCAAAGTGCCATGGTCATATCCAGTTCTTTCTGGATCACGCCAAGCGCCTCGGCGACGCCCTTCTGGCCCATCGCACCCAGACCATAAACGAAGGCCCTTCCGATCCAGCAGGCATGAGCGCCCATGGCGAGCGCTTTGAGAACGTCCTGGCCGGTGCGGATCCCGCTGTCGAGGTGGATCTCAACCTTGTCGCCAACGGCGTCGACGATGGCAGGCAGCGACCGGATGGAGGACAAGGCGCCATCAAGCTGACGCCCCCCGTGGTTCGAGACGACGATCGCATCGGCGCCAACCTCGACCGCTTTTCGGGCATCCTCGACATCCTGAATGCCCTTCAGCGTGACCGGGCCGTCCCACATCCGCCGCAGCTCGGCCACGCGTTCCCAGTCAAGCGAATGATCGAACGCGTTTGCTGTCCAGTCCATCAGGGAGCGCGGGTTCTTTACACCTTCGGCATGTCCGACCACGTTGCGGAACGTGCGCCTTGGGGTCTGCAACATCTCGAGCCCCCACGGCACTTTTGTCGCAAGGTTTGCCAGAACCGGCAAAGTCAGCCGCGGCGGAGCTGAAAGACCGTTCTTCCAATCCTTGTGCCTTTGACCCTGAAGCTGAAGGTCGAGGGTGATGATGATCCGCTCGATCTTGGCGGCACGACACCGGTCGAAGAGCCGGGACATGAACGCCGTGTCTTTTAGCGTATAGACCTGAAACCAGAAGGGCTTTGACGTGCGGTCGGCCACGTCTTCGATGGACGAGATCGAAAGTGTCGACAGGCAAAAGGGAACGCCGAATGCTTCGGCGGCCCGTGCTGCCTTGATTTCGCCATCGGCCGATTGCATTCCCAAAAGCCCGACCGGCGCCAACCCAACTGGCATGGACACGTCCTGGCCCGCCATCGTGCTTGCTGTCGAACGGTTGGTCATGTCGACGGCCACGCGTTGGCGGAAGTAGATGTCGTCGAAATCGCTCGTATTCTCCCGGAACGTCTGTTCGGTCCAGCTTCCGGTCTCGGCGTAGTCGTAAAACATCTTCGGGACACGACGCCGGTAGATCCGTTTCAGATCGGCGATCTCGGTGATGATCGGCATGTCCCTCTCCCTTTTTCCGATTGTGAGTAGCGGGATGAACTTCCAATCGCAACGGGACAGAACGCTCTTGAATATCGTTCGAATTCGTACTAAATAGTGCGATATCGAACTATATTGGAGCTTGAAATGACCCTCTCCCGTCGAAAGATGCTTGCCCTTGTAGGGGGCGGAACGATCCTTGCTGCAGGAGGTGCGGCAGGTGCCTTCTTGGCGACCCGGACTCCGACGCGCGCACTAGAGCCCTGGTCGCTGGCCGGGACCTATGGCGAGATTCGGCGGGATTCGCTCTCGTTCGCGCTCCTCGCGCCCAACCCGCACAACCGTCAACCGTGGGTCGTGGACCTTGTGGGTTCGGACGAGGTTGTCATCTATCGCGACCCGGAGCGCGACCTGCCGGTCACTGATCCGTTCGGTCGCCAACTGACCATCGGGATGGGCTGTTTCATCGATTTGATGGAAATGGCGGCGGCCGAGGCTGGGTACGCGGTTGAGACGACGCTTTTCCCGAGTGGAGAAGGGGAGCGTGATCCGGTAGCCCGCTGTCGCTTCGTTTCTGGCGGCGGTACGCCCGACCCGCTTTTTGCGCATGTGATGAACCGGAGATCGCACAAGGAAGCCTTCGATGATCGCGCCGTGTCGGTTGCCGCAGCTGCGCCACTTGCACCTTATGCCGAGGCGGTGACGGATTCGGATGCGGCCACAGCCTTGCGGGACATTGCGCACGAAGCCTGGTTGATCGAAGCTGCGACTCCGGCGGCATGGCAGGAAAGCATCGATCTTCTTCGTATCGGAAAGGCTGAAATCAACGCCCAGCCGGACGGAATTGACGCAGGCGGCCCGTTTCTTGAATCTCTTGCGGCCATTGGGGTTTTCACGCGCGAAGCGGCGTCCGATCCAACCAATCCGGGAACGAAGAACGCCATCGATGAAACCGCCAAAGCGATCCTTGGCGCTCCGGCCTTTACGCTTGGTCGTACTCCGGGCAATTCCCGGCGGGACCAGATTGCGGCCGGGCGCGACTGGCTGCGCCTGAACCTTGCAGCAACCGGTGCCGGTCTTGCCTTGCGGCCTGTCAGTCAGGCGCTTCAGGAATATCCCGAGATGGCCGAGATCTATGCCCGTATTCACGCCGATTTCGCGGCCCCCGGCGAAACGGTTCAAATGCTCGGTCTCCTCGGCTATGCAGAGCGGACGCCGCGCACGCCGCGCTGGCCGCTCGATGCAAAGATCAGGAATGCCTGACCGGAACCTGCTGACCTATTTCACCTTCTTCAATGAAGTCGGAATCATCGAACAACTCGGCCGCGCCGCCTTCGAGGCGCGGCTTCCCGACGGCTTTCTCGTGTCGCATTTCTCGGTGCTCAATCATCTGGTGCGTCTGGGCGACGGGAAGACACCCCTGGAACTTGCCTCGGCGTTTCAGGTTCCCAAGACCACGATGACGCACACGCTGGCTCGGCTGCAGTCGGCAGATCTGGTCGCCTTCGTTCCGAACCCGAAGGACGGCCGATCAAAATGCGTGGTGCTGACGGACAAGGGGCGCAACTTTCGTGAGGATGCGATCGGTGCGCTGGCCCCCGAGCTGCAGGCTATGGCCGACGCGATACCGAAGGATCGCGTTGAGGCTCTATTGCCCGCGCTGCAGGAAATCCGGGTGTACCTCGACCGCGCCCGCGATACCTGAATGCGCGCCGTCAGGCGGCGTGAGTTCCATCCGCGAGCGACTTCACGAAGGCCAAAACTTCGGCAGGCGCGTCGCCGCGACCGATGCGTTCAACGATGGCCGAACCGACGACGGCACCGTCCGCCACTTCGGCGATCTTGCGTGCCGCGTCGGGCGTTTTGATCCCGAAGCCCACCACGACAGGCAGGCCGCCTGCAGAGCGGATCCGTGCCACTTCGGGGGCCACGCCGGCGGCATCGGCTTCGGCGGCGCCCGTAATCCCAGTGATCGAGACATAGTAGACGAACCCGCTCGTGTTCTGCAGAACAGTCGGCAGACGTGCCCCGTCGGTCGTCGGGGTCGCGAGCCTGATAAAACTCAGGCCAGCGGCCTGCGCCGGGAGACACAGTTCGTCGTCTTCCTCAGGCGGCAGATCCACGACGATCAAACCGTCGATCCCGGCTTCTCGCGCATCGGACAGAAACCGGTCCACGCCGCGGCTGTATATGGGGTTATAATAGCCCATCATGACAATCGGGGTGTCGTTGTTGCCTTGCCGGAAGGCCCGCGCGAGTTCGAGTGTCCGTTCAAGTGTCTGGCCGCCCTCCAACGCGCGTTGACCCGCGAGTTGGATCGTCGGCCCGTCTGCCATGGGATCCGTGAAGGGCAGGCCAAGTTCGATGATATCGACCCCGGCCTCGGGAAGGCCCCGAACCACTTCAAGCGAAGTGTCGTAGTCCGGATCCCCGGCCATCACATAAGCAACGAAGGCCTTCCGGCCCTGTTTGGCGAGGCGCGCGAACGTGGCGTCGATGCGGTTCATCCATCCCTCCCGGTCTGCGTGAGGGGTGTGGACGACCGGGCCGCCGTCGTCAACTACTCGACATTTACCATCCAAGATACGCCGAAGCGGTCTTTGCAGACCCCAAACCCCTTGGCCCAGAACGTCGGCGCCCACGCCATCGTGACCTGGCCGCCGTCTGCCAACTTGCGAAACAGCTCTTCCCCGTCCTCCACGTCCTCCATCGTCACGTTCATCGAGAAACCACTGTGCCCGTTGAAGCTCTCGAAACCGGAACTGTCGGAAATCATGATGTGGCTATTGGCGAATGACACCCGTGTATGCGCCACCCGGTCCTTGATCTCGTCGGTGACCCAATCCTCGCCCTGCATATCACCAAAGCGCATCATCTCGGGCGGGGGATCCCCCATAATGCTTGCATAAAAGGTCGCTGCCGCGGCGGCATTCCCATCGAAAGTCAGATAAGGAAATAACTGCATCGTCTGTCTCCTCGGCAGTGGCGAAGCTTACCACGACTTGCCCCCTCATGCACTCCGCCGTATGAGGCGCGAGATCGAAGCGGAGGCGGGCTCATGGGTTTTAAAACAGGTGTTGTCGGGCTGCCGAACGTGGGCAAGTCTACCCTTTTCAACGCATTAACCAAGACGGCGGCGGCGCAGGCCGCGAACTTCCCGTTTTGCACGATCGAACCGAATGTCGGCGAGGTTGCGGTTCCAGATCCGCGGTTGGCGCGGCTGGCCGAGATCGCCCAGTCGAAAGAGGTTATTCCTGCACGCATGACCTTTGTCGATATCGCCGGTCTGGTCAAAGGCGCCTCGCAAGGCGAAGGCCTGGGGAACCAGTTTCTTGCCAATATTCGCGAAGTCGACGCCATCGCGCATGTTCTTCGGTGCTTTGACGATGACGACGTTACCCATGTGGAAGGCCGCGTTAATCCGGTCGAGGATGCCTCGATCATCGAAACCGAACTGATGCTCGCCGATCTTGAATCGATCGAGAAGCGCCTCCAGAACCTCGTCAGGAAGATCCGGGGTGGGGACAAGGAAGCCGTCGCTCAGGAGCGGCTTCTGAAAGCCGCCGAGGCGACCCTTTCCGAAGGCCGGCCGGCCCGAACGGTCGACGTGGCCGAGGAGGATGCCAAAGCCTGGACAATGCTGCAGCTCTTGACTGCGAAACCGGTCCTTTATGTCTGCAACGTTGGTGAAGACGACGCGGGAACGGGCAATGCGCTTTCGGACAAAGTGGCCGAGATGGCCGCGCGCGAAGGGGCCACATCGGTAGTGATTTCGGCCAAGATCGAAGAGGAAATCGCCCAATTGGACGACGACGAGGCGGCCGAGTTCCTGTCCGAACTCGGGCTCGAGGAAGCCGGCCTCGCACGGCTCATCCGTGCGGGTTACGAGCTCTTGGGGCTTCAGACCTACTTCACTGCCGGACCCAAAGAGGCGCGTGCCTGGACGATCCGGAAAGGAACGCTGGCACCACAGGCCGCGGGCGTCATCCATGGGGATTTTGAGCGTGGGTTCATCCGCGCCGAGACCGTGGGCTATGACGATTACGTGGAGTTGGGCGGAGAGGCCGCCGCCCGTGACAAGGGCAAGCTTCGAGCCGAGGGCAAGGGCTATGAGGTGAAGGACGGCGACGTTCTGCATTTCCTTTTCAACGCCTGAGCCACCGGAAGCCGACCCATCCACTCCAGCCTTGTACAGTCGCGTGGCAGGCCATGCGCGTGCGGGTAGCTTGACCGAAAAACGCCGCCCGGCGACCTTCAGCCCGTCCGCTTTGGGGGCTGCCTTTGCGGGGAGGGAAGATGATCGTCAGTTCTTTGCAAACAGGTGGCCTCCGCCTGGCGTTCGTCCTTGGACTGGCCGCGTGCTCAAGCCAGACGGACTTTGTGCCCCTTGTCGATCCGGGGCGCGCCGCCGGAACGGAACACAGGGTGCTGGTGGCGACCAATCGCCTGCCAGATACAGACGCCGAAGTTGCCTTCTCGGGCGAACGTGCGGGCGCCGTCAGCTTCAGCGATGTCGATGTATGGGTGCCCGCGGACCGCGTTCCGGGCGAGATCGCGTATCCCGACCGCGACCCGGATGTCAGTACGCAGTTTGCGACGACCGGGTCCCGGGAGCTTGAGGGTCGCGGTGCGGCTCTGGCGGCCCTGAACACACGGCTTGCGGCTGCGGGTCGCGACCAGAAGATCGTCTTCATCTTCGTGCACGGCTACAATGTGTCATACGCGGGCGGGCTATACCGGCAGGCCCAGATGATCGAGGATTTCCGGGCTGGCGGCGTCGGTCTCTTGTTCTCTTGGCCTTCCGCGGGCCGGCTTCTTGGCTATGTCTATGACCGCGACAGCGTGCAGTATGCGCGCGAGGATCTCGCCGATGTGATCGCGCTTGCGGCCGCGAGCGATGCCGAAAGCGTCTTTCTCTTGGGGCACTCCATGGGCACGCTGCTTGTGATGGAGGCCGTCCGCCATCTAAGCCTGACAAACCGCCGGGATGTGCTCTCAAGGATATCGCCGCTCGTTCTGGCCGCGCCCGACATAGATGTGAACGTGTTCGAACGCCAACTGGCATCGCTTGATCCGCGACCCGACCCGATGCTCGTGTTCGTTTCAGAGCGCGACGGGGCTCTGCAGGCGTCTCAGGTCATCCGAGGCGGCCATCCCCGATTGGGTGAGGGCACCAACATCCAGGAACTTCAGGAGAACGGGATCACTGTGATCGATCTGACCACGCTCGATGACGGCGACCGGATCGGCCATACGACATTCGCCTCTTCCCCGGAGCTGATCCGGATCTTCGGCGACATTGAGACGATGCAGACCACGATCAACGATGCCGGTGCCGGACCTGTCCTCTCCCCGATCGACCAGCTTCGGGTGCGAGCGGGCAACCTGATCCACCCCGCGAACTGACCGCAGAACCAGTTGAGGTGCCCGGAAGGGCAGGCGGGATGACCCGTGTTCCCACCCGAGCCGGCGGCTTCGCACTTGTTCCTTTTGCACGCCGACGCTACACGGGTCGACGGAGACGTGGCCGAGTGGTCGAAGGCGCTCCCCTGCTAAGGGAGTAGGCGGGAAACCGTCTCGAGGGTTCGAATCCCTTCGTCTCCGCCATTACCTATTGATTTAATTGGATAAAATGGCGATTTTCCAACCCTACCCACAATCTACCCACTGAATTTGAGATGGTTCGGCACTTGATTGGATGCTGCCTGATTTCAATATATAGTACGCCGGAAAGACGCGATTACAAAATGAGTTGCGAATGCGTGGATATAGTACAAGCCGAGAAGATTACCTGTTCCACAAGGGGGACTGGCGCCCTACGCAAAAAAACTTGCGCAAAAAACTTGTAGACGAGATCGGGACCGAGAATGGCGATAAGCTGTTGAACACTTCCACCAATGACTTGGCTAAGTACTACGCTGACAAGTTCGTTTTGAAAGTACCGCAGCTTCAATCCGACGAAATCGTGGTGGACCAGCGGGAAACCCAAGTTGATATTAGCCAAGACATAAACGGGCTGAAACATGATCGTTCCCGACCTTACCATATTTCGGGCACGGCTGTTGACGTTGAAGTTCCCTTCACTGGTGATCCGATAGGGTTTCAAATCCAACCTTCGACTAGAAACTTCAACCACCCAAGGGCGTATGTTGGGGACGGAGTGTTGCAGTTTACTATCTCCGGCGCTGATCTAACTGCGGACAAAGTGAAGGCCGAAATCGAGCGACGCATTGCGTCAATCGAAGAACATCTAGGTTGGCTGTCAAATGATGTTCGTGTTTACAACGACGGTTTGCTAGCGCTGGCTACCCAAACCATTGAGCGTCGGAAAGAAAAATTGCTCAAGGATAAATCTTTGTTAGCCGAACTTGGCTTTAAGATGAAATCTCGGCCCGGACAGAATGAAACGTTTGCGGCACCAAAAGTGCGAAGGAAGATCAAACCCGCTACGCCTAAGCCAACTGCTTCCAGAGAACCCTTCAAACCAGAGCCAACGCTAACGCTAGAGGACTACGAACACATTCTGTCTGTCCTTGAAAACATGGAGGTCGTGATGGAACAAAGCCCCGGTGCTTTCCGCGAGATCGACGAAGAGAGCCTTCGGACGCATTTTCTGATGCAACTCAATGGCCATTTTCAGGGCGACGCAACAGGAGAGACTTTTAACTACGAAGGCAAAACCGACATTCTGATCAAAGTCGATGGACGGAACATATTCATTGGCGAATGCAAGTTTTGGACAGGTGAAAAGGGTTACCTCGAAACTCTAGACCAAGTTTTATCCTATTTAAGCTGGCGGGACACGAAAGCGGCAGTCCTTGTGTTCAATCGAAACAAGGATTTTTCAGGTGTGCTTGAGAAAATAGAACAAGCAACAAGCAAGCACGAAAACTGCAAGAAACTGGTCAAGAAGCGCTCTGAGAGTAGTTGGACGTATTTGTTTGGGCACAAAGACGACGCAAACCGTGAAATCTCTATCACAGTACAAGCCTACAATGTGCCTGAACGCATTGAACCCAGAATTCGAAGTCTAGGCGTTTAGTAGGGCCGCGCCGTTGTGAGACGCGGCCCCGGCGCGGTCCATGTCGCGCCTATGCGATGGGGCAGTGCCGCAGAGAAAGCCGCGCCATCGCAGTTCAAAGCCCTCATGGGTGTTTGCACAGGGCCGCGACGGTCGGTCGATCTTCCAAAGGGATTGCCCACAAGGGCACACAGAGACAGGCCACGGCTTCAAGGTCGATACCGGCCAGCCCCTCGCCTGCCAGAACGTCTATGACGCTCTCTGAGGGCGACGACAGGGCAACAGTCAACACGTCGGGCAAGTCTGCCCCCAGCTTGTTCGCCAGAAGGTGCCGGACCCGCTCTGCAAGCGCGGGGTGGCCGTGTGGCGACATGTCGATCCGGGCCTTGGGCATCTTCGCGGGCATCTGGCCTGTGGGCGCCAATAGGGCAAGCCCGCTTTCGGCAAAAAAGTCGTTGCCAGTGATCGCTACGGACGGCAACTTGACCCCCAACGGGGTTCACCTGGGAAAGACCGAGTGAAAACGTCCATTCATAAAGCGTTGTCGCGTAAAGAGGTATGCCGTGCTGAGAATAGTGGTCGCGTTGCTTATTGTTGGATTGGTGGGCGTCGCAGCTTTTGCGTTTGGCTACATCAGTGGTGATGCAGAATCGTCCGAGATCCGGCGCCTCTTGACGAAAGTCGAGCGCAACTTGAACGAGATCCGGGGTCTCCCAACGTCCGAGGAGCAAGCTGTTGCTCAGTTCGAGTCGACTTTTATCCGGTTCCGCGGAGAGCTTTATCCGCTGCCCGACAGTCACTTTGAGAACGGTGGTGGCCTGACGATCTGGGACGGTTCGCTGTTGCTTGTGGACAGACGTGGCAGTGTCTTTCGTTTTGTCGACGGGGAAGGTCTTGTCAGAACAGCAATAGAAACGCCCGAGCACGGAGACGACGCATACAGCGCATTCGCTGCCCGACCCGAGAACGCCGATCGCCGCCATCGACCCGATAAACTGCGTTACAATGATATAATGTTCGTTGAGAACGAGGCCTTCAGAGGGCTTGTCGTTTCCTACAACTTCTTCGACCCAGATCGTGTCTGCTATGGCAATCGGCTTGCGAAGTTGCCCGTGGGCCCGGACGCGCTCCCGGAAGCCTTTCAAGCTAACGCAAGCGATTGGGAAGTCTTTTTCGACGCACAACCATGTCTGAATTTCAGGCCCGGCGGTACAGCAATAGAAGCGTTACAGGCCGGGGGTCGGATGGACATGCACCCGGACGGTCGTCTGATCCTGGCCAGCGGTGATTTCGCGCTGGACGGCATTACCGCCCCCGATATTGGTCTGATGGATCCGGATGTACATTACGGAAAGATCCTTGCTGTCGATATTTCCACTGGAGAAGCCGAAGCGATCTCTGTGGGACACCGTAACGTCCAGGGGGTCGCCGTGGACGTAAACGGCGAAATCTGGTCGGTGGAACATGGTGTGCGCGGCGGCGATGAACTCAACCACATTGCGAAGGGTGAGAACCACGGCTGGCCGCGTGAGGGTCTGGGAACGCTCTATTCAGGCCAGCCCTTGCCCTTTGAAGGACCGCCAGGTCGGCACGACGTGTACGACAAACCTGCATTTGCGTGGCTTCCGTCCGCGGCGACCTCGGCGCTGGAATCGATCGACAACTTTCACCCGGCTTGGGACGGCGGGCTGCTCGTTGGGTCGCTTTCCAGTCCCCGTTTCGGCCAATCGCTTTTTCACGTGCGCACAGAAGGCGAGCGCGTGGTTTTTGTCGAACGCATCCGCCTCGATCGAAGAGTACGTTATGTTCAGCAATTTGGTGATCGGCTCGCGCTCTGGCTCGATCCGACGGACCTTCTGATCCTTGAGCAAGTGGCGAGGTTCGATCCCGTTCAAGTTGCAATGGCCGTGCTGAACGAAAACCACCCTGACGTTGCGGACCAAGTCTCTGCGACGCTCAAGTCCTGTAATGAGTGTCATTCATACGAAGAACGTGTTCATCTCGCCGGACCATCACTCAATGGGGTGGTGGGTCGGTCCGTGGCGGCGACAAGCTTTGAAGGGTACTCGGAAGGGCTGATGGCGTTCGGAGGGACCTGGACGGAGGCTCGCCTCGCTGAATACCTAGTCGATCCGGCTGCAGTGGTGCCCGGCACCTCTATGCCAGCCATGGGCCTACAAGAGGGTCCTGCGCTCGATGCCCTGATAGACGCGTTGAAGAGTATGGATTCCTTGAACTTCGAGCACCTCACCTACTAGTCGTCAGGGGTCGTCGCGTGTGCTTGTCACGCACAACGGCAAGCGTCGGTTTGCCTCGATGGAGGTTGCGCGCGGGAGACAGCCGATCCTTTGAAGGCGAAGCCCGACCTAAAGCAGTGTATGCCTCAAGCGGTCTGAGTCAGGGCAACAAGAGCAGTTTGGCGATGCCGTTTTGAACTTCCCCCGCGGTTAGGGCCGGTGTGATCTTGATTGTTCCGGTTGATTTGCACCTATGAACGGCAGTGTGGAGACTGCAAAAGTCTCAATCGCCGGCGCGGTGGATTTCGTCAGGAACTCCGTGTGGGATAGGTATTCAAGCGCCGAGTGCGTGCCATTGGTGATGTAGTGGTTTCGCCAACGGCCAATTTCGCCACGAACGTATCTCGATAAGTGTCAGAAACCGATTTGCCGAACTTCATCCGCCGAGCCGTGGGAAGAGTGGTGGGCGACCCTGGAATCGAACCAGGCATGGGTCTCCCCGGCGGAGTTACAGTCCGCTGCCGCACCTTGCAGCACGTCGCCCGAGCGGCTGCCCGCGGGCAGCCGACGCGACGGGTGAAATATCTTTGGGCCCTCGTCCCGTCAACCGCCAATTGGGATACAGGGCGCCTTGCGATGCCCCCCCGTGCAGGTCAAGGTGATGCGCCGACGGAGGGGCAATGAAGAAACCGGCTTGGGTCATTGAGAAAGAGCAGGCACGGCGCAAGACGGCGTCTGAGACCGTGTGGTTGTTTGGCCTGCACGCCGTTCGCGATGCACTGTCGAACCCACGGCGTCAGCGCCAAAGACTGGTCCTGACCAAGAACGCGGCAGATCGTCTGGGCGATGCGGTTGCACTCGGGGGGCTCGAACCAGAAATTGCCGATCCACGACGGTTCCCCGTGCCGCTGGATCCCGGGTCGGTGCATCAGGGCGCGGCTTTGGAAGTGCGCCCCCTCGATTGGGGCACGCCGGAGGCGGCGATGGACGGCGGGCGGCCGTTGGTCTTTCTCGACAGGGTCACCGATCCCCATAACGTGGGTGCGATCCTGCGTTCTGCCGAGGTGTTCGGTGCCGCAGCGGTGATCGCGCCCGAGCGCAATGCAGCCCCAGAGACCGGTGCGCTTGCAAAAGCGGCCTCCGGCGCGTTGGAGCGCCAGCCCTATCTAAGGGTCAAGAACCTCGCGCGCGCCATGGAGATTGCGCGGAACGCAGGATATGTCCTGATCGGGCTTGCCGGTGAGGCCGAGGCGGCGCTTCCCGAGGTTCTGTCCGCTACCGGAACGCGCCCTTTGGGGCTGGTGCTGGGCGCTGAAGGTCCCGGATTGCGGGACAAGACCCGGGATACCTGCGATTACCTCGCCAGAATTGAGGCCGCGGGCAGTTTCGGATCGCTCAACGTCTCAAATGCGGCGGCTGTGGCCCTATATGCTGCGGGAACCCGATAAGAGAACCCATGCCCAACACCAAAATTGCGACCTGCTGTTACTGCGGCACCCGAGCCGCACTCGTCTTGCGCGGGGAAGAACGACACGAGCTTGCCTGTTCAGGCTGCGGCGCGCCATTGCACGACCTGAAGATGCTGAAGTCCGACCATCCTGGCGATCGCAACCTTGTGCGACCGTCACGAGGGCGCCCACGCGCTGAACCTGAAACCAAGAAACACACGCAGGATCGCAAGCGCCGCAAGAAGAAACGCAAGAGCTTTAAGGAGCGTGTGGCGGAAGAAATCTGGGACGTTCTCGAGGATATCTTCGACTGAAACATCCGCTCGCGTCCGGTGACGCTTGTTCACGGGACCGGGAGAGTGGGTTTTCCCCGCGAATGACGCGCGCATCTTTGGCTCGAAGACCCGATGCCCAGCCCTAAGGAGCCCCAGCCATGACCAGCCGCCGTGCCTTTCTTGCACTGACCGTCGCAATCCCCGTTGCCGGGACCATGATCCGTCCCGCTCTCGCGGCCGAGCCGCCCGTCTACCAATCCGGCGGGGTGGCGATCAACGGATACGACGCGGTGGCTTATTTCACCGAAGGGCGCCCCGTCGAAGGAGATGCCGCATTCAAATCGGTTTACGACGGCGCAGAGTTCCGGTTTTCGAGCGCTGAGAACAAAGCGTTGTTCGACGCCGATCCGGAAGCCTTTGCGCCGCAATACGGTGGGTACTGCGCGTTTGCCGTCGCCAATGGCTACACCGCCAAGACGGATCCGGACGCCTGGAGCATCCACGAGGGGAAGCTCTACCTGAACTTCAATCGCTCGATCCGCCGTCGCTGGTCGCGCGACATCCCCGGAAACATCCAGAAGGGCGATGCCAATTGGCCCGCCGTGCTTCAAGGCTGAGCAAAAGGTCCCGCAGTTAGGACTTCGTTCACAAATATGCGACAACCTCTTTATTAGGCGAAGGTTGTGCCTATTTGACAACACAGAGACACGGGTTCGGAACACTCGTGTTTCCCTTCACTGTCCCTCGTTCCGTGACTGCGCCCGGGCTTGCCCGGGCGCATTTTTCTTTTTTTGCTGGACAGTTTGGCCTTACTGCTTGGGTCTGGCGGCTTTTTCTTCCAAGCCCGACTGACCTTCGCGCTGTTCTAGCGTGGCAAGGACATCCGCAAGGGCCACATCGCGCGCCGCCAGCATCACGAGCAGATGGTAAAGCACGTCTGCGGCCTCTTCGGTCAGGCGGGCGTTATCCCCCTTCACGGCCTCGATCACCGCCTCGATGGCCTCTTCTCCGAACTTCTCGGCGGCTTTTTCAGGCCCTTGGGCAAGCAGGCGTGCCGTCCACGACGTGTTGGGATCGGTGCCTTTGCGGGCCTCGATCGTGGCGGCAAGCTTTGAAAGCGCGTTCATTGAAGTCGGACCGGGATTCCGGCCGCGGCCATGTACTCCTTGGCCTCGCCGATCGTGTGGTCGCCGAAGTGGAAGATCGAGGCAGCAAGCACGGCGCTGGCGCCGCCTTCGGTCACCCCTTCGACGAGATGGTCGAGTGTCCCGACACCCCCCGACGCGATGACCGGAATCGGCACCGCATCGGCTATTGCTCGGGTGAGCGGAAGGTTGAAGCCCGAGCGGGTTCCATCCCGGTCCATCGAGGTCAAAAGGATCTCTCCGGCCCCCTTCGCGGCCACGGTTCGGGCAAACTCCACCGCGTCGATCCCCGTGGCCCGACGGCCCCCGTGGGTGAAGATCTCCCAGCGCTCGGGTTCCACCGTCTTTGCGTCGATGGCCACCACAATGCACTGCGACCCGAACCGGTCGGCGGCGCGAGCCACCACATCGGGATCTGCGACGGCGGCCGAGTTGAAGCTTACCTTGTCGGCGCCGGCAAGAAGGAGCGCGCGAACATCTTCGACCGTCCGGACGCCACCGCCGATGGTCAGCGGCATGAAGCACTCTTCGGCGGTGCGGGTGGCCAGATCGTACATCGTGCCGCGGTTCTCATGGGTTGCGTGGATGTCGAGAAAACAAAGCTCGTCCGCTCCGGCGGCGTTGTAGGCGATCGCGGCTTCAACCGGATCGCCCGCGTCGATCAGATCGACGAAGTTCACGCCTTTGACCACGCGGCCGTCCGCCACGTCCAGACAGGGTATAATCCGCACCTTCAGCATTGCGACAGAGGGGATACGCGCAAACCGCCACTGCGTCTATGCGGAACTCAGCCGCGGCGACGGATCAGGTCGCCAATCCCCATTACCAGAAGCGCGAACCCTGCAAACGCCGCGGCGGGCAGGGTCAGGAGACTGAGCCAACCCGTCACGAACCATGCATGAAGCGCAGGTCCGATATTGCGGCCCCAGACCAGGCATGGCGTGACATTGGATTCACTCAGATTGCAGTCATGACGCTCGGCGATCCAGCCGGACCACACCATGCCCAAACCCGGGGTCAGACCCACGACGAATACAAGAGCAAAAACGATGTAGATCGTGCGGCGCATAAAGTGGCTCAGGCCAGCAGGCGGCCTTCGCCAACTCCGAGTGCGCGGCGCACAGGAGGACCGAAGTCCTCGGGGGCGGTGCGAAGGGTCGGGAACAACCGAAACAATTCCGCGCGTTCCGACAGGCTCATCCGCCCCTTGGCAAGGCGCCCGGCATGCAGGCTTTCGGTTTGGGCACCGTTGGCGAAGACGATTTGGTGCCGGTCAAAAAGCAGTCCGATGTACCGCGTTCCCGTGCCGGTGCGGCGCACGTTGCTGAGCGCGCGGGCGGGGACAAGAACCTCGTCGCAATTGAAGAGAAGCGCGGGTTTTGACCCGGCCACCAACATCCGGTGCTGCGGCGAGACCCACATATCTCGCACGGGGCGGTTGGGGGCGAGGCTGCCCCTTGGGATAAGCACCGGGGCGAGCGCCGGGTCAGCGGCAATCTCGGCCGACGTCACTGCGGTGCGACTTATCCAGCGAATGGGCTGGGCGCCGTGATCTCGGGTCAGGACCAGATCGCCACGGACAAGTGTTTCGACCGCGACGGTGCCTCGAGGGGTTGCAAGACGGGTGCCAGGCGTAAAGCATAGCAATTCGCCCATTCCGAACGAGATTACGTCGGCCGGCCGCACCCTCGTTGCATGCGCCGGACCTGACGTACGATGCAACCCGCGTGTTGCCATGGCAGCCTCAGTCAGTCAGTCCCCGACGACCGTAATCACCATGGAATTGGCCGGAATTAAGGCGTACCCCCTGCCTTATTTCCCAATGCGTCCAGGGATTGCGCGAGATCCAGCGCACCGTCGTACAGGGCTCGGCCAGAAATTGCCCCCGCGACCACTTCTGTGTTCCGAAGCGCCAGGAGGTCGTCGAGGGACGACACTCCGCCCGAGGCGATGACGGGTACTTCAACCGCCCGGGCCAGCGACGCGGTCGCGGCGACATTCGGTCCGGCCATAGCCCCGTCACGTTCTATGTCGGTGTAAATTATGGCGGCGATGCCGGCGTCTTCGAAGCGGCGCGCAAGGTCCACCACATTGATCTCGGTGGCTTCGGCCCAGCCACGGGTGGCGATCTTCCCTTCTCGGGCATCAAGCCCCACCGCAATCCTGCCCGGGAAAACCCGCGCTGCGTCATGTACCAGCGCGGGGTCTTCCACGGCCACGGTTCCAAGGATGACACGGGCGATCCCGCGGGACAGCCAGCTCTCGATGGTTGCCATGTCGCGAATGCCGCCGCCAAGCTGAACCGGCACGGACACGCGGGCAAGGACGGCTTCGACCGCCTCGGCGTTCACGGGGTGCCCGGCAAAGGCGCCGTTCAAGTCAACTAGGTGCAGCCATTCGCAGCCTGCGGCTTCGAAGGCGGCCGCCTGCGCCGCAGGGTCGTCGCCAAAGACGGTCGCCGCATCCATATCACCCTTGAGGAGCCGGACGCACTGGCCGTCTTTGAGATCGATGGCGGGGTATAGGATCATGGCGTTCTCCGGTCACGTTCTGCGCGCTTTTGCCGGTGCTGGAAGCGATTGCCAAGGCCCGATACGGCGCCTTGGGTGGCGCAACGTCAGCCTTGCCTGCTTGGGTCGGCGGGCGGCAGTCTGACCTGATCAGGAGGAGACGAACCATGAAACACGTGCTTTGTGCGGCGGTGCTCACCCTTGCGGCGGGCGCAGCCACCGCAGAACCCGCGCTTGGACTTTGGAAGACCCAGCCCGACGACAACGGCAATTATGGCCATGTGGAGCTTTACGATTGTGATGGCCAGGTCTGCGGTGTGATTCGCGCGGCCTTCGACGGAGCGGGAGCGACAATGGCGTCCGACAACATCGGCAAGCGGATGATTTGGGACATGAGCGCGTCCGGCGAAGGCGGGTATGCCGGGGGCAAGATCTGGGCCCCAGACCGCGACAAGGTCTACAACTCGAAAATGGCGCTTGCGGGTGACCGGCTCGAAGTCTCTGGCTGCGTCATCGGAATTTGCCGCGCACAGACGTGGGAACGGGTGCGCTAGCCGCCCGTCAGGGCATCCATGAGAGGAAGTTAGCGATCAGGCGCAGTCCTGCCGCCTGGCTTTTCTCGGGATGGAATTGTGTGCCCACCATGGTGTCGCGGCCGACGATGGCCGTAACCGGCCCGCCGTAGTCGACATGGGCGATGCGGCTGGCCGGATCGCTCAGCTCCATGTGAAACCCATGGACAAAATAGGCGTGATCACCTGTCTCTAGTCCGGACATGACTGGGTGGGGTCTGTCGAGTACAAGATCGTTCCAACCCATATGCGGGACTTTGAGCGTGGTGTCCCGCGGCTCGATAGGGCGCACATCGCCGGCGATCCATCCAAGACCCGGCACCGTTTCGTATTCGTGGCCCGCAGTCGCCATCAACTGCATGCCCACGCAGATCCCAAGGAACGGTCGGCCCCGCTGTTCCACGGCGTCGCGAAGCGCCTCGTCGAGGCCCGTGCGCGCCTGAAGGGCTCGCTGGCAGGCCGGGAATGCACCATCGCCGGGCAGAACGATCCGGTCCGCGGCAGCCACATCCTCCGCGCGGTCCGTGACCAGTACCGGCCCAGCACCGGTTTCGCGGGCCATGCGCTGGAACGCCTTCTCTGCCGAGTGCAGGTTCCCGGCATCGTAGTCGATCAGGACTGTGCTCATCGCGCTAGAGCGTACCTTTGGTCGAAGGAACGGCGTCCGCCTTGCGCGGATCCACTTCGACCGCTTCACGTAGTGCGCGGGCCACGGCTTTGAATGCGGCCTCGGCGATATGGTGGCTGTTGATCCCGTGCAGGGCGTCCACATGCAGCGTGATGCCGCCGTGGGTGGCGAACGCCTGAAAGAACTCGCGTACAAGCTCGGTGTCGAACGTCCCGATCTTCGGCGTCGGCATATCCACCGTCCAGACCAGATGGGGCCGCCCGGAAAGGTCCAGCGCCGCACGTACCAACGCATCGTCCATGGGCAGCAGACAGGCGCCGTAGCGGCGGATTCCACGCTTGTTCCCAAGTGCCTCGGTAAGGGCCTGGCCAAGCGCGATGCCCGTATCTTCGACCGTATGGTGATCGTCGATATGGGTGTCGCCTTCGGCGCGGATCCGAATGTCGATCAGAGCATGGCGTGAGAGCTGGTCCAGCATGTGGTCGAAGAAACCAACTCCGGTTTCGTTGTCATAAACGCCTGTGCCGTCGAGACTAATTTCGACGTTGATATCCGTCTCTGTCGTTTTTCGGGTGATGCTCGCTGTGCGCATCCCGGGCCTCCTTGCCGTCGCCCGGGGTGTATAGGGGGCGGCGCCCGCCCCGACAAGCCGCGGGGTCGGACCGGGTATCTGGGTGCGGCGCTCAGCGATGCGTGTAGACCACGATCTGCTGGTCTTCGATCCGGCCTTCCGCCGCTCTTACGCGCCCCTCAACGACTTCGGGGAACCGTTGTGCCAAGTCCTCGGGCAGAACAAGCGGCCCTTCGGCCAGCGCCGCCGCACCGGGATCGTAGACATAGCGGTGTGGCGCGGACAGGTGATACGAAAAGGTCCCGCGATAAACGCCGAAGATGGTGACGGTTTCCCCGTCCTCGGTAACCGTGGCAATCTCGGCGGACAGGACCCTTGGACTGAACAACCTGTTCACATCCGGCAAAAGTGCCCCCTTGGCGGCCGAGAAGATCACAATCAGGGACAGGATCACGGGCAAGGTGCGTTGCCAGCCCGTCCGCCACCCCGACGCCGCAACGATCGCCGCGCCCACGGCGCTGGCGAGGCCGAACCAGAACAGCCGTTCGGATCCCACCTCGCGTAGATCGCCAAGCCACTCGGCCTCGGCCACGGCTGCGCCGGCAAGGACGAAGAAGAACAGCGCCATACCACCGCCGATTGCGGCAAAGCCCCAGCGCAGGATGCCCGAAAAGTCGCGGTCGGCCCGTTCAATTGCAATGGCAAGGAAAAGCGCAAAGAACGGCAGTACCGGAAACAGGTACTTCACGCTTTTCTGTGCGACGATCTGCATGATCGCAAGGGCCACGATGACAAAAGCCAATCCTGTGACGCAGGGCCAGTCCAGCTCTTCCCGGCGAATGCCTCGGGACAACGCAAGCAGTGCGATCGCCAGCCATGGCAAAAGCACAAGTGGCAGGCCGGTCAGATAGGTCCACCAAGGTTTGCGCCCGTCGACGGATTGCATGGCGCGTTCAACAAGCTGGACCTCGGCGATATTGCGCAGGGCGGTGGGGCCAAACTCGAGAACCAAGAAGCCGAACCAACCGAAGACGATCAGACCCGCCAGGCCAAGCGACATCCAGACGTCTCGTTTCAGGATGCGCTGGGCATTGCCCTGAAAGACCATGGCAAGCGCCGCACCACCCACCGGAAACAAAAGGCCGAACGGACCTTTGACCATAACGGCCAGCCCGACCAGAGCGCCGGCCTCGACTGTGGTGGAGTTCGGTTCGTCGTCGTCAAGCCCCCGAAGATAGACGGCGAAGGCAAGCAGGATGATCCCCGCAAATAGGAAGTCCATGCGGAGGATGTTTGCATAGGCAGCCGTGTAGGGCAGCGAGAGAAGGATCCACGCGGCCAGCCGTGCGCGCGCATGCGAGACGTCCATCAGCCTCAGCGCACCGTAGGTCGCAGCGATGTAGAAGAGCAGCGTGCCGGCATTGACCGCGACAAACACCGCCGGTGCGTTGGACCCGCTGGCGTCCACTGCGGCGCGGAACAGGGCGAAGTAGATCGGGCCCTTGTCCAGATAGGGTTCGCCGGCGATGGCCATCGTCGCCCAAGCGTCACGGGCGATCATGTCGGCCACGATGCCGCCGTAGCGAACTTCGTCCTGATAATAAAGGTCACGTAAGCCTATGAAAGGGAACGCATATAGCGCGATGACCGCCGCCCAGAGAAGGGCGTCGCCGAGGATCGCGATGGGTGTGCCTTTTGGGTCGTCTGCCGGGCTCATGGACGTGGCCAAGGGCGAGTTTTGCGGGTTCTAGGACCGTCGGACCGGTTTGGCAACGCGCACCATCTTATCTTACCGCACAAATGGGCCGGTCAGAAGGTCCGGGGCGAGCCGCGCTTCTTCATTGGCCTCTCGGCCACTGCCCTCCGGAACCCTTGCGCCAGCACGCACGATCTCAAGCGCCTCGTTGTTGTTCATCGGGAGGCTGAGCCCGGTTGCCGCAAACCCGTCATCGGCAATCAGAAACCGGGTTGCCGTAGCATGGGACATGAACACGCGATACCCATCGTCCAGAACCTGCCCGATCAGTTGCGCATCGACTTCGTTGGTCAGACGGTCTTGAAGGCCGACAATGGTATCCTGACGGGAGAATGCGAAAGCGTATTCCTTGGCCCCCCCGTAGAACATGGCGGGGCCCTCGGTCTCGGCCAACAATTCGTTGCTCGTCGCGACGCCGTCGCGCGTTTTTTGCGCCGAGATGACGTCGTGGATAGCGCCGTGCACGGCAGCGACACCAAGGGCGAAGGCAAGAGTGGCTTGTGCGGCGATTTGAACGGGCCGTGCCAGCACGATCGCTGCGAGCGCGCCCATGGACAGCGCCACCAACAGGACCCACGTCGCGAGGATCTGGTGCGAAGCAAACTCTTCGGCCGGGGAAACAGACATAACCACCTGCACGGTCACAACACCCGCCGCGATGCCGAGGACCGGCACCAATGGTCCGACCGCTGTCCGCTCTTGAAGGCGGCGCCAGCTCATCGCGGCCATGACGGCCAGCAAGGGCACAATCGGCAAAAAGTACCGCATGTTGAAAGAGAAACCGCCATGCCATTCGCGAAGCGCGAAAGGCAGGGTCCAGAAGAACGCCGTGATCAGGATCACCGCATGCGATCTTCGTTCAACCCGAAGCCAGTCCCGTCCAAGCGCAACGGCGAGGACGCCGATCCATGGAAGGCTTTGACCCAGCGCCTTCTTGGCGGCACCCCAAAAGGCGAGGCCGCCCTCAGCATTCGGTCGGACGCCGGACCGTTCATCGCGGATCCATGTCATGTCGCCGAGAAGCGCCCAGGCGCCCCGCCCATATGCCTCGGCCACCGCCCGCAACTCTGGTACGACCAAAACGGCTGCGATTGATGCAATGGCGATCCCAAGCGGCAGCGCAAGGCTTGTGCGACCTTCGTTGCGCAGGCGGATCGTGCCAAGGATCAGGAAGACGATCAGGATTGTGGCCGCGGCAGCCAGATGGCCGGTCGGATCCGTGCCGCCCCCCGAACTGCCGTAGGAGAGGGGGTTCGGGGTTCCAAACTTCTGAAGGTTGGTCCACGCAGCAGCAGCCAGTCCGGGAAGCACGCCGAGAACGCCGCCGGAGAGAACCCTGACCGGCGCGCGCGCAAACAGGATCACAAGCGCAAGTATGCCGGGCAGAAGGAGGATCACGTCGGTCCGGACCAGCATCCCGGCGGCGATCATGAGCCCCGACAGGAACGCCCAGGGAAATGGCCGCTCGGTCTCTGGAAGGATGGCGGTCCAGGCGGACAGAAACGCGGCCAGCGCGAAGGCTGTAGAAAGGACATGGGGCCACATCCCCCACGCGTATTCGAGAAAGAACGTCGCAAAGACGAGAATTCCCATCGCGATCACACCGGCCAGACGGTCGGCATAAAGAACGACAGCCGAACGATAGGTCAGCGCGAGAACCGTGATGCCGGCGAGGGCATTCATGAGGATCAAGCCGCGAGGCCCGAGCGCGGCGACAAAGGGCGCGCCGATCCATGCACTTCCCGGTGGATACTGGGGGACAAGACCGGTCGGCCCGTCGATCAGAAACCAGAGGCGCAGGTCATCTGACCCGAAGCGCTCGTACCCGTTTTCGACCGCGAATGTGCCAGTTGTGGCCAGCGCATCGGCGCCCAGCCAATAGATCAGCTCGTCGATGGTGAAGAACCCGTCCGAGGCGAGAAAAGCCCCGCCAACGAGAAGCGCGCTGAGCAAGACCAGTGTGGCAGCCGGAACGGCGCGATGAACCATGTTACGTGTTCCGGCGTGTGCTTTCGATCTCGGCCAAGAGCTGACGTCCCCGTATCTCGGCAAGAAGGGTCCGGTTGGCCGCGATCAGATCCGCCAGAAGGCCACCCACGAAGACCACCGCCCCGGCGGCGATCAAGGCCGACCCGATCACCAGTGACTGGATGTTCCCCGCTCCGTCGCCGATGGCATAGAGATAAAGAAAGCGCAGAAACGCCGCGATCCCGGGCAGCGCGATCAGCGCTGCAAGGTACGAAAATGCGCGAAGCGGTTTGTAGAGAATGAGAATTCTCAGGATCGTGACAGCCGAACGCCAGATGTACTGAAGGACGGACTTGATCAGGCGGCTTTCGCGCGTGGGCGGGTTCACCTTGATCGGGACGGACACCATTGGGATGCCGAGGCGCCCGGCCTGAATGATGGTTTCGAGTGTGTAGGTGTATTCGTTAAAGACGAACAGCTTGACGGCCGCGGTGCGGTGAATGGCGCGAAAGCCCGACGGGGCATCGGCGACGGCACTGTCGGAGGCCTGGCGCACGACCCAGCTTCCCGCCTTTTGCAGGGCGCGCTTGGTCGGCGAAAAATGTGCGATCACATCGATCGGACGTGCGCCGATGGCAATCTGCGCTTCACCCGTGACGATAGGCTGCGTCAGGTCCGCAATGCAGGAGGCGTCATACTGGTTGTCGCCGTCGGTGTTGACGATGACGTCCGCGCCTCTTTTCAGGCAGGCTTCGAGCCCGGCCATGAACGCGCGCGCGAGACCCTGATTGTGATCGAGCTGCACGATGTGATCAACGCCGTTCGCCCGTGCGACATCCACAGTCCGATCCTTGGACCCGTCGTCGATGATCAACCATTCAACAACATCGAAACCGTCGACCTCACGCGGAAGCGCCGCAAGGGTTTCGGGAAGGTTCTCTTCCTCGTTGTAACACGGGATCTGGATAATCAGTTTCATGTCAGGTCTGCCCGCAGCCCAAAGCGTTGCCTTGGTGTCGCCCGGTGAACCGGCGTCAAGATGGTGACAATCGGGCCAAATGGTGGCGATTGTGTTTAATTCAGGAAAGTCTGCTTTGATGGACGGCGCACACGAATTGGCGTATCCCGGGAAAAACAACGAGGCGGTGAGAGCGGTGCCGCAGCAAGACACGATGCCGGATCCGGCGCGCGCGCGGGGGTCTCTCTGACGTGGACCGTCCAGAGGTTCTGTTTGTATCCCGAAAGTGGCCACCCGCCATGGGAGGCATGGAAACCTATTCGGAACGGTTGGTCGCGGCCTTGGCTGACCACGCGGACGTGTCGACCCTTGTTCTTCCCGGCAATGCAGACGGGTCCGTCCCGGGTGCGGGGGCGCTATTTGGGTTCGGGTTTCGCGCGGCCTGGCGGTTGGGAACCGGGACGCGGGCAGATGTCACGCATGTGGGCGATATGGCGAGTTGGCCTTTGGCACTGGTCGCCGCGTTGCGCGGGCGCTCGCGTCCTGTTGCCATTTCGGCCCATGGCACGGATGTCGCTTTTGCGCGCCGGTCGGGCTGGGCACCTTGGGCATATCGCCAGTACATGTGGCTTGGAGGACGGCTTTTGCGTGGGGCGCGGGTGATCGCCAACTCAGAGGCGACTGCCGAGGCAGCGCGCGAACTCGGATTCGCGACCGTTTCCGTCGTCCCGCTGGCAACGGATATGGTGCGCCAAGACCCGACGCCCGGGACCGGGCCACTGCTCTTCCCCGGACGCGTGGCGCGCGGCAAGGGACTGCGGTGGTTCGTCGAGACTGTCTTGCCGGCGCTTCCTGAGAATCTCCGCCTTCAGGTGGCCGGCACCGTCTGGCATTCGGACGAGGCCGAGGCGCTGCGCCATCCCAAAGTCGAGCATCTTGGACGGTTAGACGCCGCAGATCTGGCGCGTGCCTATGCGTCGGCGCTCGCGGTGATCGTTCCGAAGATCACCGTTCCGGGCGGCGAGATGGAGGGGTTCGGACTGGTGGCGGTCGAAGCCGCGGCGGCCGGCGGTGTGGTCATTGCGTCCGATCATTCAGGGTTGAAGGATGCGGTTCTCGATGGCGAAACGGGCTTCAAAGTGCCGCCCGGCGAGCCTGATCCTTGGATTGAGAAAATCGCTGAAATTGCGGCGTGGACCCCGGCCGCGCGCGCTGCCTTTGTTGAACGCGCATCCGGGACAGCTGCCCGTGTTTATAATTGGGAGCGCGTGGCGGCTGATACCTTTGCCGCATATGGCTGGTGCCCTCGTTGAAGGGCTTTTCCGTACCGGCCGCGTGGCGTGTCCCGATGAAGATCGCCGGCTTTCTTTTATTGCTGGGTGGCACTGTCTGGTCGGTGCGCCTTCTTGACCTCGACTTCTGGTCGCTTCGGCCCGTTCCTCTGGTCATTAACCTTTTGGTGTTCGCCCCCCTCGTCCTGATGGTGGCCGCGGTCACCTTGCGTCAGACCGCGGCGGCCCTCGGGCGGCAAATCCCGTTGCGCCGGGCAGTGGCCATCGTGGCCCACGCCAACGTGGCAGAGCTCTTGCCGATCCCCGGCGGGGCGTTGGTGCGCGGTGCGGCGCTGGTGCAGGCAGGGGCCACTATGGGCGACGCCACCCGGATGGTCGTGATTACTGCGGTCCTTACTCTGTCCCTTTCGGTTGCCTGTTCGGCGCTCGCCTTCGTCTGGCTCGGTCAGCCAATCGGTTGGTTGTTGGTCGCCGGCGGCGGCGCGAGCGCGGCAGTGTCGGCGGTCCTGATCTGGCGAAAAGCGGGGTTATGGTTGACGACCGGCATCGTGGCGATCCGGTTTGTCACGATTGGGCTTTCGACCGTGGCCGTTTGGCTGAGCTTTTCCGCGCTTGCCCATCCGGCGAGCCTTGTCGAGGCCGCGCTTCTCGTGGTGTCAGCCACTCTTGGAACGGCAGTGTCGATTGTGCCGGCGGGACTTGGAATTAACGAGGCCATTGCCGCCGGGCTTGCGCGCCTTGTGGCAATCGATGCAGCCGCCGCCTTTCTGGCCGTTGCGCTCAACCGGGTCGTCGGTCTGGCGGCAGGCGCGGCTCTGGTGGCAATGCTCGGGATGACGGGTTCAGATAAGTTGCAGGCCGAGGGCGGCGGATCGCCGCGCGGTTGACTGCGCGCAGTCGACAGGTGGCCCGCGCCCATGCTAGCCCAGCCCGGCGCTACAGTTTTTCGACGTGTGGAGTTTCCTTGTGTTTCGGCGTGGCCTGTTCTCCGGTTTGGCTGCGGGCTTCGTGCTCGGAATTGTGTGGGCCCAGGGTGGCGGCGTCGCCCGAGCGGACAACGCGAGCTTCACCGTTACGGATCGGGTCATCGCGTCGCCGGAGCTGCCCTTCACGGCAACGATCGCACGGATCGGGAACGGGTATCGGTCGTTCTTCCGCAACTCGGGTTTCGAACCCGTTGTCTTCCGCACCCGGATGACCGCCCGCGCTGATGCAGCCAATGAGATCATTCTGGATAGCGAGGACGCGACCGCCGGGGAGGCTCTGGCAGAGGGCGCACTCGATGGGGCGGACGTGCGGGTCTATCGGGTTGAAAACGGCCGTTTCGTGCTGGTGCGCGCGGACCGTGTGGCAGTGGGCGGGCACCGCGCTACGGGTTGGAAGCCGCTGCTTTCCACACGCCGGATTGCGCCAAGCGAGACCTCGGCCGAAGTCGTCTGGCCCGATCAAGGCCGGCAGGGTGGAACAATTCACCTGAGCCTGCGCGCAATCGGCGCCGAAGGTGGCCTGTCGGCGCCGTCGCAGCCGGTGACGTTTCAGGCGGCGAATCGCGACGGTTCGGTGCGTGCGCGCAACGACTACGTACGGGTTCGGGTGCGTGAAGATGCGCCGACCCCAGCGCCCCCCTCTGGCTTACGGACGGTCGATGTGGGGGGCGGCAAGGCGATCCTCTACTGGCAGGCACCGCGGGCCAACCTCGCCGGATATCGGATCGACTACTCGACCGAGCCACCGGCGCGCCATCGCGGTTTCGGGCTGGATCTCGCCGGATCAGGACCGGCGATCCTGGCCGGAGATCTCGTGGTTGTCTCGAAACGTTTTTTGAACGGGGCCCGTGCCGGATTGGTCTCGGATCGCGCATGGAACTCGCGCGATGCGGACTGGCTAACGGGACGCGGATTGATCGACCTCTACGGGGACCAAGATTCAAGCCGAAGCTGGCATCTTGAGGTCCATCCTCTGTCGCCACCCTGGGGCGGCGAAAGCTATCTTTCGGCCACGCTGAAAGAGGGCGCGTCGCTGCGCATTGACGGCGCCAGTCATGCCGGAACGGATCAATCATTCTACGAGGTGCTCGATCCGGCACGTACCTATGTCCTTGAATTCTGGCTCCGCGGGACCGGAGGCCGGGTGCAGGTTCTTGGGCCCGCTGTTGTCTGGGCCGGCGGTCGCGCACCGGTGTTTGAACCCGGGCCCGATTGGCAGAAAGTCCAAGCCGAGTTCCGAATGCCAAGCCTCGCCCGCGACGGGCGCATTCGGCAGATCGGGCTGCGGCTTGATGGACCGGGCCAGATCGACCTCGATGCTCTGCAAATCCGCGAGACCAGCGCGCCCTATCTCTCAGCGACCGAGAAGGAGCTTGAGCGTCTTCGCGCGTCCCGCATTTCGGCGCTGCGTACCCATGCTTTCATCAAGACGGGAACGTCGACCTACGACCTTGCCGCCTTGACCAATCCCGCCGGAGCAATCGACGGCGTTCGGTTTGGTCAGACCTTGCCCCAGACCCTTGACGTCATGGCGGTCGCGGGGGTGGATCCATGGCTTCAGATCGAACCACATTTCGCGCCGGAGGAATGGGCGGGTCTGGTGGAGTTTCTTGCGGCGCCATTCGACCCCGACCGCGACAGTGCGGAAGATCTTCCCTGGGCCGCCAAGCGCGTGGCTTCGGGACGTGCGCGACCTTGGACCGATGCCTTCGACCGGATCTACTTTGAGCTCGGGAACGAGATGTGGAACCCTCTTTTTGCACCTTGGACCACGACCGCGATGACCGATGCATCTACCGGTAAGCGCGTCAGCGCAGGCGACACGCTTGGGCTTTGGACCGAGCATGCCTTGGCGGCCATGCGGACCAGTCCCCATTGGCCCGCGCTGGAACCGAAACTGGTGACGGTGATCGGAGGGCGGGCCAGCAGGCCGGAATTCGGGGCCGACGCGGCCCGATCCGCCCCGTCCTCCGATCTTCTCGCCGTTGCGGGATACAACGGCGGCTGGGACGAAGGCGAAGACGTGCCGCGGCAGAACCCGCGGAGCTACTTCAATCTGCTGAACCAGGTCACTCAGGTCCTGCCAACCATCCGTAGCCATGCCGCGATCGCGCGCGATATCGGCGAGGCGCGGGGGCGGCCCCTGTCCGTCGGCACTTACGAGGCCGGGCCAGGGTATGTCCTGAACGGGTTGAACCGCCGCAGGGTGAGCCGTGAACAGGCGGACGAGCAAGAGGCCGTCATGAAGAGCGTGGCCGCAGGCACAGCGACGCTTGACAGTTTTTTGACCCGGGCGGCCGAAGGGTACGCGGTTCAGAACTTCTTCACGTTCGAAGAGGGCAATCTATGGAAGTCCCACGCCGATTGGCATGAGGGTGGAAATGCCCTGCCTTCATGGGCGTTTCTCGAGGTCGTGAACGCGTTCCTGCCTGCGCAGATGCTGGCGGTCGAAACCGAAATTGTCCCTCGTGCCGATCTGGAAGAAGTGCGCCGGCGGGCGGCTGTGAAAGGGGCGCCGCTTGTCGCCGTTCACGCACTACGGTCGGGGGATCGGCTGGCGTTGGCGGTTATTTCCCGCCGTGTGTCGGCATATCCGGACCCTGGCGATGCGGTCACGTCCGTGCGGATCGCACTGCCCTTCTCCCGGGCCGACACTCTGACCCTCCACCGCTACACAGATCCGTTCACGATGCCGGCCGATCGCAACCCCATCGCGCTGAGTTCGGAACCGGTTCCGGTCCCCGCCACGCTGCCCGAATTCGTGATCCCCGATCTGCCGCCGGGGCAGGCCCGGATTTACGTGTTCGACGGTGTGTCGGACTAACCCACAGATACCGTCAGGGGCGCCAGCCCGTCCACCTCTGCAATCAACGTGTCTCCACGCTGAACGGGCCCGACACCGGCGGGCGTGCCGGAAAAAACCAAGTCTCCGGCCTGAAGGGTTTGCAGCGCGGACAGATGCGCAATCTGCTGTGCCAAGGGCCATATCATCTGGTCAAGATCTCCGGACTGGCGGGTGGTGCCATTGACCAAGAGGGCAATACGTCCTCGGGTCGGGTGACCTACTTCGGATACCGGGTGGACGGGGCCCATCGGGGCGGCAGAGTCAAAGGACTTGCCGATTTCCCAGGGGCGTCCGGCTGCCTTCATCTCGGCTTGCAGGTCGCGCCGCGTCATGTCGATCCCGACGGCATATCCGAACACATGGTCCGCAGCATCTTCGGCCCGGATCTCGCGACCGCCGCGCCCGAGGCATGCCACAAGCTCGATCTCGTGATGCACATCTTCCGTGCCTGGAGGGTAGGGGAATACGCCGGTTTGGTCGGCGCAGTCGGCGCTTTTCTGAAAGAAGAATGGCGGTTCCCGGTCGGGGTCATGACCCATTTCACGGGCATGGGCGCCGTAGTTCCGGCCGATGCAAAAGATACGAGAGATGGGGAATCGGCGGTCGGTCCCAAGGACGACAAGTACCGGGCGGTCTGGGGGGGTGATCACGAAGTCCATGTTTCGGTGTCTAGGCCGACACCGATGCCCGCGACAAGCGCGGACGTGTCAGTTGGTGGTGTCGGCCGGTACAACCGATTGTATCGTCCGGCGCAGTTCCGTCCGCTCAATCGGCTTGGGAACAAACGCATTCATCCCCGTTTTCAGATAGCGTTCTCGCGCCTCTGGCGCCACATGGGCCGAGCAGGCGATGATCGGGACATCGCGGATTGGTGGGTTCAGTGACCGGATTTGTTGAGCCGCGGCGATACCGTCAAGGCCGGGCATCATGATGTCCATCACAATCAAGTCGTAGGGCGTCTGCATGGCAGCCTCGACCGCTTCGAACCCGTTCGTCGCCACGTCGACACTGTGACCGAGGTCATCGAGAATTGACTTCATGAAGTCTCGGTTGAGTTCGTTGTCCTCGGCCAGAAGCACTTTGTAGTGCGGGGCCCCGTCGTCCTCGGCGGCTACCAAGGCGGGTGGTGGTACCGCATCCGATGTCCGGGCTTCAAGGACGTCGAGATCGCATTCGAAGTAGAATGTCGATCCGGCGCCGATGGTGCTATCCACGCCTATATCGGCATTGAGGTTCTGCGCGATGTTTGCACAGATCGAAAGACCAAGGCCCCATCCGCCGCGTTCCTTGCCAAAGTCGGACTCGATCTGAACGAAGGGTTTGAAGAGCTGCTTGGTCTGTTCCGGATCGATCCCCGGGCCTGTATCGGAGACTTCGAAGCGGACGCGTGCCAAATCCCCGTCACGCGAAATCAGGCGGACACCCAACGTCACCATTCCCTCGCTGGTGAACTTCACCGCGTTGGCCAGAAAATTGTTCAAGACCTGTTGCAGTCGCGTGGAGTCCGCCCGCACCAGCCGGGGCAGAGAGCGATCAAGCGTAACCGTCAGGCTAAGCCCCTTTTGTTTTGCGCTCGAATGCCACCAATCGGCAATCTGGTCGAGCATGTCGAAGAGTTCGAACTCCCGGGGCTCGATCCGCATACGCCCTTCCTCGACAAGACTGAGGTCGAGCAGGTCAGTTAGCATGTTCATCAGCGAACCGCCGGCTGAAAGGATGGCATCTACATGGTTCTTGCGCTTTTCGTCGAGGTTCGAGAGCTTAAGAAGCTGCGCAAACCCCATGATGGCGTTCATTGGTGTCCGAATTTCGTGGCTCATCGCCGCTAGAAACCGGGATTTGGCGCGGCTCGCTTCGCGGGCTTCCTGAGCAAGCGCGTTCAAATCACGGCGGGCCTGAATGGCACCGCGGTTGTCAAAAACAATCGCCAGAGATTCAACAAAAGACCCGGTGCGATCGAACCGCATTGACGATGTGATGAGTACGGGAATGACCTCGCCGGACTTCGACACGAAATTGTACGGCTGGTTCCTGAGATGGCCCGTGCGAAAAAACTCTGGCAACGTCACGGATCGCGCATGTGCCGCGTCTTCTGCGGTTAGAAAGTCGAGTTTCGACCGGCCGATCATCTCCTCCGCCTCATAGCCGAGAAGCTGCGCCCAGTCCCTGCTGATCCGCGTCAGTCGGTACTCGTTGTCAATTGAGTGAAACAGGAGAGGCGCACATTGAAGAAAGGCGCTGAGATCGTCATCGGGTGCCGTGCGCCAAAAATCTCTTAGCGCGTCAAGTTCTGAAGCCATCGGAGCGCACCGCAACTGTAGAGAGCATCACGCGAGTATATTCATCTTTAGGATGAAATTTACACACCCTAGAGTTGCGCCATACCGTCGCAGAGGGGCCGAACGATGTCGTCAGGTCCGCCCGCTATAGCGTTCAGCCCAAAGCGCGGTGTCTTCATCCGAGACTTTCGCGAATAGAACGTCCGGCACGGCAAACGGATGTTCGTCGGGCAAGATGTCAAGCGCCGCTGTCACATCATCAGGCCAGTCTGCATCCGGAATGTTCATGGCCGTGCGAAGTGTTGCAGAGGCATCGGGAATGAATGGCCCGGAGATGGCGGCGTAGAACCGTACGAGGTTCAGGCCCAACCGGACAATCATTGCCGCCTCGACCGGATCCTCCTTGAAAACCGACCACGGCGCTGCGGCCTGCAAATACTCGTTGCCGGCCACCCAGATCGCGCGCAATTCCGTCGCGGCCTTCCGGATTTCGATTGCGTCCATATGCGCCGTATAGCGGTCCATGCGGTCCGACAACTCGGCGGCGAGGGCAGTTTCCCGCGGGCCCCAAGCGCTACCGGCGGGAACAACTTCGCCGAACTTTGAGCGGCAGAACTTGGTGATACGGCTTACGAAGTTCCCGAGGACATCGGCGAGATCCTTGTTCACCGATGCCTGGAAGTTTTCCCAAGTGAACTCACTGTCCTGGTTTTCTGGCGCGTGGGACAGCAGCCACCACCGCCAGTAATCCGCCGGCAGGATCTCAAGTGCCTGGTCCATGAACACGCCGCGGCCCTGACTGGTCGAGAATTGGCCGCCATCGTAGTTCAGGTAGTTGAAAGACTTGATGTAATCGACAAGCTTCCACGGCTCGCCCGACCCGAGAATTGTCGCCGGGAAGCTCAAAGTGTGAAACGGTACGTTGTCCTTGCCCATGAATTGGACATAGCGAACATCATTCGCACCCTTGTCGGTGCGCCACCACCGTTCCCACGCGCTGTCCGGCGCGCCTTGGGCGTCGGACCATTCCTTGGCCGACGCGATGTATTCGATTGGCGCGTCGAACCAGACATAGAAGACTTTGCCTTCCATGCCCGGCCAAGGGTCTGGACCCTTTCGCACCGGCACCCCCCAATCGAGATCCCGGGTGATCCCGCGGTCTTGCAAGCCGTCGCCGTCATCCAGCCACTTCTTCGCGATGGACGTGGTCAGGATCGGCCAGTCGGTCTTGCTGTCTATCCAAGCCCGCAATTCGTCACGCATGGCGGATTGGCGAAGGTAGAGATGCGTCGTCTCGCGCACCTCAAGATCGGTCGAGCCAGAAATGGCTGAGCGCGGGTTGATGAGGTCCGTCGGGTCGAGCTGCTTGGTGCAGTTTTCGCATTGGTCACCGCGCGCGCGTTCGTATCCGCAATTGGGGCACGTGCCCTCGATATACCGGTCGGGAAGGAACCGCCCATCGGCATGCGAATAGACCTGCTGTTCGCTGACTTCCCGGATAAGTCCCGCCGCGTCGAGCCGCCCTGCGAAGTGCTGGGTCAGGGCATGGTTCTGGGGCGAGGACGATCGTCCGTAGTGATCGAACGAAAGCCGGAACCTGTCCGCCAGCTCCTTTTGGATTGCCCACATCTCCGCGCAGTATTCGGCCACGGGTTTGCCTGCCTTGGCTGCTGCCAATTCGGCCGGCGTCCCATGTTCGTCCGTCGCGCAAAGGAACAGAACCTCGTGGCCGCGTTCGCGAAGATAGCGCGCATAAAGATCGGCCGGCAATTGCGATCCGACCAGATTGCCGAGGTGTTTGATCCCGTTGATATACGGGATCGCCGATGTGATCAGGGTCCGTGCCATGGCGCGCTCTTACCGCTCCGCCGGGACAGGGTCCATAGCCCCATGAGCGCGTATTCGTGCCCAAGGCAGCTTGGAACGACGCCCCGCCATTCATCGTTGGGGGCCATGACGCATTCGACGTTCGAACCCGTCTTTCCTTCCGGGTCATGCGGACGTATGAGGCGCGCTATGCAGGGCAGTGCCAATCTCAACGTCATGGTGAAAGCCGCGCGAAAAGCGGGCCGGAGCCTTGTGAAGGACTTCCGCGAGGTCGAGAACCTACAGGTCTCGTCCAAGGGCGCAGGAGATTTTGTCAGCCGCGCCGACATCGCGGCAGAGAAAATAGTGCGCGATGAACTGATGGGCGCGCGGCCAAATTACGGATGGGTTGGCGAGGAAAGCGAGGCTGAGGAAGGGACCGATCCAACGCGCCGCTGGATCGTTGACCCGCTCGACGGGACGACGAACTTTCTGCACGGGATGCCGCACTGGGCGGTGTCCATCGCACTGGAACACAAAGGCGAGATCGTCGCGGGCGTTATCTTTGATCCGGCCAAGGACGAGCTTTTCCAGGCCGAGAAGGGACAGGGCGCCTGGATGAACGGCCAGCGCCTGCGCGTGTCCGACCGCACCGCGATGATCGAGGCGGTGTTTGCGACGGGCCTTCCCTTCGGAGGCCGGCCCACCCTGCCTGCAGCGCTTCAGGATCTTGCCCAGTTGCTTCCGGCCTGTGCGGGGGTTCGCCGCTGGGGCGCAGCCGCGCTCGACCTCGCCTATGTCGCGGCTGGGCGCTACGACGGGTACTGGGAGCGCGGGCTGAACGCGTGGGACGTCGCAGCGGGGGTCATCATCGTGCGCGAGGCCGGTGGTTTTGTCGAACCCCTCGTTCCCGGGGCCGATCTTCTGGGCGATGGTGCCCTGATCGCTGGGAATACCGGGTTGTTTGAGCCGTTTTCGAAGGCGATCCGCCGGAACTAGTAGACCCGGTCGTTCGGGTGCTGGCGGCCTTCGACCCATGGGATGTCTCCCAGTTTGTCGATTTCCACGCCGTCCAGTACGGCTGCGTTAACCCCATACTGGTTCGGGTTCGACCGGCGCTGATGATGGGTATAGATGCCGCACACCGAGCAGAACCAGTGTCGCGCGCTTCTCGTGCCGAACTGGTAAAGTGTGAGAACATCCGCGCCTCGTGTCACACGCAGCCCGTCAAGCGGGGCCGACACTGCGACAGCACCACGTCGAATGCAGTACGAGCAGTTGCACCGGCGCGCGGTGTTCAGCCCGTCGGTAAGGGTCACCTCGATTTCGACCGCGCCGCAATGGCATGTGCCGCGGAACGTGCTCATCTTCTCGGAACCCGCGGGACTGAACTGCGCACAAACCTGTAGTGCGCCTCGGGATGTGGCGGATGGCCGTGCGTGCGCCGCCAAAACGCCTGTCCGCCGAGGCGAAGCCAAAGCGGTACGGTAAGAGCAAGTCCGACGACGAAGCCACCCGCATGGGCCCAGTACGCTACGCCGCCTTGGTCGGTTGGAGTGGCCGCACCGATGCCCACCTGCATAAGGAACCAAGCGCCAAGCACGGCCCATGCAGGCAGGGTGAAGACCCGGAAAATGATGATCAGGATCAGTAGGATATCGACCTTGGCCTTCGGAAACAAAAGGAGGTATCCCCCCATGACGCCCGCGATCGCACCGGATGCGCCAACCATGGGGATGGTGGACCCGGGGTCGGCCAGAACCTGCGCGATCGCGGCCCCGATCCCGCTTGCCAGATAGAAGCAGAGAAAGGGGACATGGCCCATCTCGTCTTCCATATTGTCGCCGAAGATGAACAGGAAAAGCATGTTCCCGAGCAGGTGCATAACACCTCCGTGGAGGAACATTGATGTCAGATAGGTCAGTGGCGCCTCGGCCGCCTGCGCCGGGACCAGTCCCCAGGTCAGGAAGAAACCGGTCAGCGCCCGCGGATTGTTCAGCAGGCCCACGTAACTGAGAAACACCAGGACATTGATGGCGATCAGAGCATAAGTCACAACCGGTGTACGGCCCGACGGGTTATGATCGCGGATCGGAAACATCGCGCAGCCACACTTGTCGCCGCGCCAAGCGGGCGTCAAGCGATGATGAAGAGCGGACTTGACGAAATCGCCGTGACGCCGAGACTACGGGCATGCGCACAATCGTTCTTCCGTTGTTATTTGCCATTCCGGCCTTCGCGGATTGCCCTCCGGTTGCCGATCGAACCGACGACATGGATGCCTTGATCGCCGAAGCGCGAGGGGCAGATACCCCCGCCGCCGGACAGGAGGCCGGGCGCAAGATGTGGGCGATTTGGACCGAAGCGCCCGATGAGATTGCGCAAGAGATGCTGGACCGCGGCGTCAGCAGTCTTGGCTCCTATGATTTCCTGCGCGCGATCGAGGCATTTGATGATCTGACGGGTTATTGTCCGGACTATGCCGAAGGGTACAATCAGCGTGCCTTTGCGCATTTCCTGCGCGAGGATTACCCTGCTGCTCTTATCGATATCGAACATGCCCTCGACCGGAATCCGAGACATGTCGGCGCGTTGTCGGGCAAGGCGTTGACACTTTTTCGCATGGGGCGCGAAGAGGATGGGCAGGCCGCGCTGCGCGCCGCGTTGGACCTGAACCCGTGGCTGAACGAACGTTTCCTTCTGAAGGAAACCCCGGGAACGGACCTTTAGGTTCGGATCAGGCGACCCGCCCGGCCGCCATCGGTTCGCGCGTTCCCTCGAGCCAAAGCGTCAATGCGAGGCTGTCGGGAACATCGAGATCGGCCCACGTCAGAACGTGCCCCGGTTCGACCGCGTGTTTCAGTTGTGCGCCGTCGAGGAGGTTTGCAGGGACTGCATCGGGGGCATCCGCAAACTCGAAAGCCGAGGCGCGGATATCAAACCCACCGACGGCCTTGGCGAAAACATGTCCGGCACCTAGGGGCTGTTTCACGATCGCCGCGGCCAGTGCAACGGGGTTGGTCCCGTTCGTGAGCAGCGGCGGGTCGCCCCGAAGCACGGACCGGATCGTCTTGACGATCTCCAGATGACAAAGGTGGTGTGGACGCAGGATCACATAGGCCGTGTCGCCCTTCGTCTTCAGTCGCGTGAGCGGCATGTAGCCCTCGGCAGTGTCCGCCACTGCACTTTCGCAAAGAAGCAGGATACCCGGAGGACCGCCCGGGTTCAGAACGTAGTCAGAGATCGCCGCGCCCGTCGCGCGGGCCGCTTCGGCGAGGTAGTCAAGCTCGCGCAGATCCTCCACCTTGCCGCCGATCAGGCCAGGTTTCGCCAGCCGCGCGCCCAGACCGTTGGCCACAAGCACCTGTTCGATTTGCAACTTGCTGCCGTCGGTGAACGAAGTCACCTGCTGAAGGCTCAGGCCCTGCTTGGTTCCCCAATACTCCATGTCCTCGGGAGTTGGGTTCTCGTTCAGGAAACCCTTCAAGTTCACATACGCAAGCGGGGTGAACGACATCTCTCGTGCTTCGGCGTCCAGCTCGGCCAAGCAGCCGGGCTGATCACCATGCGCTTCGGTCAGTTGGTAGCCGCGCCGCACAAGCCCCGATCCTATTGTGACCTGGGCTTCGGAATTCATGGTGATCGCCGGGCGTCCGGCCTCGCCCGCTGCCTGCAGGACATGGGCGGCGTGCAGCGCATCGCCCGAGCATTCCACGACGATATCGCAGCCGTCGACCAGATCCTCGACTGCGTTGGTCAGCTTCTCTTCCGGAAAAGTTGGCGCCGATGCCGCCACGGGACGCCGGGTCAGAATCCGAGACACGCTTAGGTCAGGTGTACTTTCGATGACCCCGTACATGCCACGGGCGATGAAGCCCGTGCCTGAAAGACCGATTTTTGTCATCGCCGAACTCCGCCTTGGACGTCTTTGGCAGGTCCGATGGGACCCAAGCCTTGCAAGGGGTGCTAACGGAAGCCGAGCCGAATTGCCACGGCGAAAGGCGCGCTGCAGGACTGCGTTTGCCGCGCTGCAGCGTGTTTTTGTTGCGAGTTGCTTGACCTTGCGGCGGGTTTTGGGCCTTTTGGCGCTTTGTTAGCCGTCGCTCGGGCCCGCGTGGTGGAATTGGTAGACACAGGGGACTTAAAATCCCTAGGCAAAGCGCCGTGCCGGTTCGAGTCCGGCCGCGGGCACCACGTGACAGACCTGTAGTCGCTTCTTGCAGCGCAGGTCACCACGCATTGGCCAGAACCCAGTCCCGACGCTCGGCAAAGTGTGGATCACTTGTCAAATGCCGAATCCGGGCTGCATGGGCCTCGCACGCCTCCGCATGCAAGCCATCGAGCGCGTCGTCGCCCATCAGATCCTCATGAACACGCTCAGCTTCCGGGCGAAGCCGGTCAAAACGGCTGCCCGTGGAATCATGCTGGTTCCGGGTTCGCCAGTAACGCTGCGACACCTGCTTTCCAGAAACGACAACGTCGCCCCGGAACATCTTGACCAAGTAGCTATCAAGAGACCGCAGCGGGAAATGGTCAAGCGAGACAAGCTCATAGGTTCCGCGGCAGTCAATCCCGTTGGCGGTCCGGTCTTCTGCGAGCAGGGGCAATGGGCGGGCGGAGCCGTCTAGCCAGCGCGCATGTTCGGTCATATCCGGGCGGTGATTTCGAACCTGCCTTACCTGGTCGCCGAGGCGCACGATGCTCTTTACGCCGCGCTGTGCCTTCCACTTGCCCGGCTGCTCGGTCTGGTGGGCGGGAAACTGGTCGATCACCCAACCCGGCGTAAAATGCTCCTTCTGGTTCGAGCCATGGTTCAACTCGGTCATTGACAGGACATCGAAGGGACCCGCTGCAGCGAACAAATCCGCAAGACGCCCCTGGCCGACGCGAACGTTTATGAATTCATCCACATCCATCGATATCACAAAGTCGGCCTCGCGCCAGTTTCTGAGATAAGGCGCGTAACTGAGTGCCGCCGGCTGGAAATAGGTGCTCTCCGAGGCGAGGGCCGGATTCGGGAGATGGGTCACCACCCCGAGATCGTCAAGCCGATCGAGAATTCGATCAGTTCCATCGCTGCAATCGTTTGTAAAGACGACAAAATCCGTGACGCCCGCGGCAATGTGCCAGGCCACCCATTCAACGATGAACGGTCCTTCGTCCTTCATGCAGGTCACGATCAGCGTACGCCCGTTCGCGGGCGGCCAAGCGGCATCTTGCCCCGTCGCATTCGGGGCCGGTTTGTTCAGCATATCGCCCGTTGCCTCGCCATCGTCTGGTGCGGTGGTCTGCTTCTTTCATAGACGTTTTGCGGTGATGCTTCCAGCCGGACTTCCCCCTTGCCTCTCCCGCCCGGTGAAGGTCTTCTGCGCCCCAACCCGACGGAGGAGATCCTTGGCAAAAGTCCTTCTTTATTACGCCCATCCCGGCGCCCGCTACAGTCGCGTGAACTCCGAGATGCAGCGCCGCGCCTCCGAGGTGGACGGGATCACTCGTGTTGATCTCTATGCGCGCTATCCTCGCCACAAGATAGACATCGATGCAGAGCAGGGACTCCTGCGCGACCACGAGATCATCGTCTTTCAGTTCCCATTGTTTTGGTATTCGACCCCGTCGATCATCAAGGAATGGCAGGATCTGGTCCTGGAGCACGGATTTGCCTATGGAACCGGCGGCACCGAACTGGCCGGCAAATCGATGATGCTCGCCTGTACCGCGGCGGGGCCCGAAGATGCGTACCGTCCCGAAGGATACCAGCACTTTCCGCTCCGGACATTTCTCAGCCCATTGGAACAGACCGCGCGGCTTTGCCAGATGCACTTTCTGGCGCCCTACGTGCTCTATTCATCGCTGAAGGCGCCGGATACGGGCGATGTCGCGCCTCATGCCGAGGGTTTTGTTCGTCTTCTGGGCGCGCTACGCGACAATCGATACGACACCGACCGGGCCGCAAAGCTCGACATCGTCACGGCAACCACGTTGCCCATGCTTGCGGAGGCCTGACCGGATGGGCGGTGATACACTTCTTCTTGCGTTTGTCTTTCTGATTGCGGGCGTCATTGCGGTCCCGATCGCAACGCGCTTCGGGCTTGGCTCGGTTCTTGGATATCTCATTGCCGGGATCGTAATCGGCCCAATTCTCACTCAGATGGGTGCCGACGTGGTGTCCATCCAGCACTTTGCCGAGTTCGGTGTCGTGATGATGCTGTTCCTTGTGGGTCTTGAGCTGGAGCCAAAGACCTTGTGGGAAATGCGGTCTCGGCTTTTGGGGTTGGGGGGGCTGCAGGTCGTGCTCAGCACCGGACTCATAATGTTGGCGGCGATGGCCCTGGGCCAGGCGTGGACCGTGGCGCTGACCATCGGTCTGCTCTTGTCGCTGTCCTCGACGGCCATCGTGCTTCAGACCCTTAACGAAAAGGGGCTGCTGCGGTCGGATGGCGGGCAGGGCAGTTTTTCTATTCTGCTGATGCAGGACATCGCCGTCATTCCCATGCTCGCGCTGATCCCGCTTTTGGCGATGCCGGAGCTTGCGGACACCGTTGTCGGCGCCGGAGGGCAAGGTGCCGAAGCCGCCGGACAGGCCGATCATGGTGCGGGCCACGGGTCGGATCATGGCGGGGATCACGACGACGGGCATGGCACTTCGCTTAGCCTTGTGGACGGTCTTCCGGGCTGGGGGCAGGCACTGGTTACAATCGGCGCCGTGGCGGCTGTTATCGTTGGTGGAAATTTCCTGACGCGCCCGGTTTTTCGCTACATCGCGAGCGCTGGGTTGCGCGAGCTCTTCACCGCGACGGCCTTGATGATGGTGATCGGAATCGCACTGCTTATGACACTGGTCGGGCTGTCGCCCGCCTTGGGAACATTCGTGGCAGGTGTGGTTCTGGCCAACAGCGAATGGCGTCACGAGCTTGAAAGCGATATCGACCCGTTCCGCGGCTTGCTTCTGGGTCTTTTCTTCATGACCGTTGGGGCCGGGATCGACTTTGGGTTGCTTGGGGCGAACCTCGGGCCGATCCTCGGTCTGACCGCCGGGTTGATCGCGTTGAAGGCGCTTGTTCTCTTCGGGTTGGGCGCCGTGTTCGGGATCAACGGATCGGATCGCTGGCTGATGGCGCTTGGGCTGGCGCAGGCCGGTGAATTCGGGTTCGTGCTGCTGTCGTTCTCGACGGCGAACAATGTCCTGCCAGATGCGGTGGCGGATCAGCTCTTGCTGGTGGTCGCGTTGTCGATGCTGGTCACGCCGCTGCTTTTCATTCTGTTCGACCGCGTGATCCTGCCGCGTTTCGCTTCGTCTGAAAGTGGGGAGCCGGATGAAATCGCGGCCGACGGGCCCATCATAATCGCCGGCCATGGTCGCGTGGGTGGCATCGTGAACCGCGTTCTTCGGGGCGCGGGATACGAGACTGTCGTGCTCGATTTTTCCGCGGCACAGCTTGAGATGTTGCGCACATTCGGGTTCCGGGCGTTCTACGGAGATGCGACGCGGCCGGATCTGCTGCAATCGGCGGGCATTGCGAACGCGCGGCTCTTTGTGGTTGCGATCGATGATCGCACGCAGGCGAACGAGGTCGTGCGCTATGTGACCAAGGCCTTTCCGAATGTGCACGTCATGGCGCGGGCCCGGGATCGCAACCACGTCTACGAGCTCTATGCGGCCGGAAGCCGGGATATCATCCGAGAGACTTTTGACAGCAGCATGCGCATGGGGCGTTCGGCTCTTGAAGCGCTGGGTGTGCATCCGTACGAAGCAGAACGCCAAGTGCGCGCGTTTGAGGCACGTGACCGCCATGCCCTTGTGGAACTTGCGCAACTCTATGACCCCGATATCCCGATACAGGAGAATGCTCCATACGTGGCCCGCGCGCGCGAGCTGGCGGCCGAGGCCGAGGCGGAACTACGGGGCGATACCCGGGGATTCACGACAGGCGCTGATCGCGGGTGGTCACCACCCAGCGTGAGCGATGTCGAAGCCGAGGCAGCGCGCGACCGAAGCGAAGGGTAAGGGCCGACCCCGGCAGGGCCGGCACTTTGTGACTGCCTAGAACAATGCGTCGGCATTGACGCCGACGGTCAAGGCGCCGATGACTTCGTTTGTGCCGGGATCGGTAACGGCAACCGAGATCTGGCCTTGGTAGGTCTGCGTCGATTCATCGAACTCGACCTCGCCGAAATGGACCGCGCCGGGGCCTGCCGGAAAAGTCTCGATGAATTTCGCTTCGTCACCTTGCCAGTAGTCCGAGGTCACGTCACTGGCGGCCACGTTCAAGCCGCGGGCGTCCATGACGAAGACTTCGGTGATCGCGCCGCCGGCATTGGCCACGATGTCACGAAGATAGTCCGAGGCCGGGTTTTGCAGGACCCGTTCGATCGTTGGCGAGGATCCTGTGCCGACCTCGGCTCGCCAAGTCTGGTCGAGCCCGTCAATGTCGGCCTGGCTGTAACCCGCCGACACGATGTTTCCGGCGCGGATCGCCTCGATCAGTTCAGGAGCGTCTGTGAAGCTGCTGATCGAGTTTTCGTAGAAAGACGTCATCGCGGGGCCGAATTCATTGGCAACGGCTCCAGTTGCCGATGCGGCCACGAATGTGACGAAGGCAAGGGGGCGGATCATGGTCAGGTCTCCGGTTCGAGGTGGCGCCTTGGGGCGCTGGATGAAAAGGAATTACGCGACCCTGAGTTGCCACAGTCTTAATTGGTGGGCGTTCGGGCTGCGAAGCTGCGCATCAGCAAAAACCGGGCCTCGAAACCTGACAAAATTACCTTGCAACCGTTTGACGCGGCACGACTTCGTTCCAATATTAGGAACAAGCGGCCAGACGTGAGATCTGGTCAGGGCGACGGAACCAATCGGGGCAGAAGCGGATAGATGCGCGCGACACGACGGATCGGACCAGATGACGGCCCGTCGGCACCGGTTATCCGCTTTTGGGCTCGGTCACCCGCATGACCGATGCGGCAGAGCCCTCACGCACTCGCAACGGAATGGTCGGTGTTGTGCCGGTTCTCTTCGCTGCAGCACTGTTCGCGGGCTTCTGTACTTATCTTCCGGACGTGGCCGGCGGAGATTCGGTGCGCCTGGTCAGCCCATGGATCCCATCGCTCGGGATCGAGCTCGGTTTCCTGATCGATGGGCTGAGCCTTGGGTTCGCGCTTCTGATCTCCGGGATCGGCACGCTGGTCCTGCTTTATTCCAACGCCTATCTCGCCGGGCATCCACAATACGGCCGGTTCGCGCTTTTTCTCACGGCATTCATGATTTCGATGCTCGGTCTGGTACTGGCCGACGATCTGATTCTGCTGTTCGTTTTCTGGGAACTCACCACCTTCACGTCGTATCTTTTGATCGGCTTCTCGCATGAAACCGAAAAAGGCCGCCGGAACGCGCTACAAGCGCTATTTGTAACCGGGGCCGGCGGCTTGGCTTTTCTGGCGGGACTGATCCTATTGGGCCTGACCGCGGGAACGACCCGCATCTCCGAGATCGTCCAGATGGGCGACGAGCTGAGGGCGCATGCCCTTTACCTTCCCATCCTGATCCTGATCCTTGCCGGCGCCTTTACCAAGTCGGCCCAGGTCCCGTTTCACTTCTGGCTTCCCAACGCCATGGCGGCGCCCACGCCCGTCAGTGCGTTCCTGCACTCGGCGACGATGGTCAAGGCGGGCATCTATATCATGGCGCGCATGCATCCGGCCTTCTCGGGAACAGCGGAATGGATGTGGATCCTGACCATCTTTGGGGCAACCACGGCCGTGTTCGCGAGCATTCTTGCGATGCGCCAAAGCGATTTGAAGCAGGCGCTTGCCTACACCACGCTAATGGCGCTGGGCACGCTGACGTTGTTTCTCGGCCAAAGCTCTGACTATGCAATGACCGCGTTCGCGACGTTCCTGATCGTGCACTCGCTTTACAAGGCCGCGCTGTTTCTTGTGGTTGGATGTGTCGATCACGAGACCGGGACGCGAGAGGCGGACATTCTTGGCGGTCTTGGCCCGGTGATGCCGGTCACCGCAATTGCCGCGGCACTTGCTGCGCTGTCCATGGGTGGGTTTCCGCCGTTTCTGGGCTTCATCAGCAAAGAGCTGAAATACGCCGGCGCGATCGAGGTCATGTCTAGCCCGGTCATGGTCACCTCTGCGGTTCTTCTGGCCAACGCCCTTATGGTGGCCGTCGCCGGGATCGTCGCATTCCGGCCGTTCTGGACCGGTGCAATCAAGACTCCCAGATCGCCCGGCGAAGCGCCGTGGCCGATGGTGGCCGGTCCGCTTGTTCTTGCTGTTCTGGGGATCGCGCTTGGCGTGTGGCCAGCCCCGCTCCAAGTCGCCCTGATCGACCCGATCGTGCTTTCTCTCACCGGAGCGCCCGGCAATTCCAAGGAGCTGAAGCTCTGGGCGGGTGTGAACCTGCCTTTGTTCCTCAGCTTGGCGACATTTGCGCTGGGCTTTGTGTTCTACGCTCTGCATCGCCAGATGCGCACGGCACTTGCCCGGTTCTTCGACGCTGCACCCAGCCTTGATCGCGGGTGGGACGGATTCCTTGGTGGACTGAAGGTGTTCGCGGCCTGGCAAACGCGGGTGATCCAGACCGGACGCCTGACGCACTACCTCACGGTTGTCTTCCTGACGGTCGCTGTGGGTCTGACTTGGGCCTTGGCGGCCAACGGCGTTCCGAGGATGGCGCTGATCGTCGAGGATATCGACTGGCGGCAAGCGGCGCTTGTGGTCTTTCTCGTCGCGGGCGCTCTTCTTGCCGCGCTGACCGGGTCCAGGATCACGGCCATCGCGGCCCTTGGCGTCGTGGGAATTGGAGCTGCAATCCTATTCATTGTGTTTGGCGCGCCTGATGTTGCCATCACCCAGCTTCTGGTCGAAACGCTCGTTGTCGTTTTGGTTGCCGTGGTCATGTTGCAACTGCCGACACTTGCAAAAGAACGCTTTCGCCCGGGCCACGCGCTCTTGGCTCTGGCGGTGGGTGGCGCTACCACGGTCACGCTGCTCGCCGTGCTGTCTTCGCCGCTGGATCGCGACCTGACGGCCTATTTTGAAACGGCGAGCTGGCCCGACGCGTACGGACGCAACATCGTGAATGTCATTCTCGTCGATTTCCGGGCTCTCGATACATTCGGTGAGATTGCCGTCGTCGTGGTCGCGGCCCTGTCGGCATATGCGCTGTTGCGGACGACTCGAGGCACCCGACCATGAATTCCGTGATCCTCCGGGCCGGTACCCGTTACCTCGTTGCTCTCTTGCTGGTCTTCTCGGTTTACATCCTCCTGCGCGGCCACAACGAGCCAGGCGGCGGGTTCATCGGCGGTTTGACCGGGGCGACGGGGTTCGTGCTTTACGCCATTGCCTGCAGCACGAGCGAAGCCCGCGCTGCCCTGCGGGTCACGCCGCAGACCATCGCAATTGTCGGTCTGGGCATTGCCCTTGGGGCGGGGCTATTTGCCGCCGTGTTGGGGGACGCGTTTTTCACCGGACAATGGCTCTTCATCGGGGAGACGGAGGACGACAAGGGTTTGCCGATCTCCACCGTCCTTTTCTTCGACATAGGGGTCTACCTCGTGGTCTTCGGTTCGGTGCTGACGCTCGTCTTTGCGATGGAAGAAGAGATCTGATGGAAACGCTTCTTGCCTTCGCGATCGGAACGCTGGTGTCCGCGGCCGTCTACCTGATGCTGTCGGGGCAGCTCTTCCGGTTCATCCTCGGCTTGGTCCTGATCTCGAACGCGGCAAACCTTGTCATTTTCACCGCAGGGCGCCTTACCGCAGGTGCGCCGCCGCTGATCCCCGAAGGATCGGATGCGCCTCTGGGTCTGGTCGCAAACTCGCTTCCTCAGGCACTTGTGCTGACCGCGATCGTGATCGGGTTCGGGCTTTTCGCTTTTGCCGTGGTTCTGGTCTTTCGGGCCTGGACCGCCCTTGGCACGCTGAACGCCGACGACATGCGTCTTGCCGAACCGGACGATCCTCCGACGTGAGCTGGATCCTTGCCCTTCCTCTTGCGATCCCTTTCGCAACGGCTGTTCTTGCGTTTCTTGCGCGTCAGAGCGCGGCGGGGCGCTGGATTTCGTTCGGGGGGTCCATCGTGCTTTTGCTCGCCGCGGCCAACCTCATGCGCCATGTTCACGCCGATGGTGTGGTGGCGGCGCAAATGGGCGGCTGGGCCGCGCCCTATGGCATCACCCTTGTAGCGGACCTTCTATCGGCGATTATGGTTGTCATTACCGCCATCATTGCCGTGGCGGTATCGGCCTACTCCTTTGCGGACGTGGATTCCGAAATGGAACGGCTCGGGTATCACGCCCTGTTCCAGGTCCTGATCGCGGGCGTCACGGGCGCCTTCATCACGGGCGATCTGTTCAACCTCTATGTCTGGTTCGAGGTGATGCTGATCGCCTCGTTCGGGCTCTTGGTGCTGGGCGGTCGGCCAGAACAGATCGATGGCGGCGTCAAATATGTGACGCTGAACCTGATCTCGACCATCATGTTCCTATCCGGGATCGGCTTTCTCTACGGGATGACAGGCACCCTGAATCTTGCCGACCTCGCCGGCGCGGTCGAGACGGTGGATCAGGGTTTGCTGACCGTCATCGCGGTCCTCTTCATGATTGCTTTCGGCGTAAAAGCTGCTGTTTTTCCACTCTTTTTTTGGTTGCCGGCGAGTTATCACACGCCATCGTTCGCGGTGTCGGCCGTGTTCGCCGGACTGCTCACCAAGGTCGGGGTCTATGCGCTGTTGCGGATGTTCACTCTGGTCTTTGATCATAATGTCGCGTTCACCCATCAGATCCTTCTGTGGGTGGCCGGTCTCACCATGGTCACCGGCGTTCTGGGGGCTGCCGCTCAAAGTGATTTTCGGAAGATCCTGAGTTTCCACATCGTGAGCCAGATTGGCTACATGGTGCTTGGTCTCGCGTTGATGACGCCGCTGGCGCTGGTGGGGGCGGTGTTCTATCTGGTCCACCACATTGTGGTGAAAGCGAACCTGTTTCTGATCTCGGGCGTCGCCAATCGAATTGCGGGCGGTACCGAGCTTTCCCGGATCGGCGGTCTTTACCGCTCTGCACCGCTCTTGGCTGCGCTCTTTGTTGTCCCCGCGTTCTCACTGGCCGGCTTCCCGCCGCTTTCAGGCTTCTGGGCCAAGTTCCTGTTGGTCAAGGCCGCGCTTGAGGTGAATGGATGGCTGATTGCGGGTGTGGCCCTCGTTGTCGGGTTGCTGACGATCTATTCGATGACCAAGATCTGGGCCCAGGCTTTCTGGGAGCCGCATCCCGACGGACAGAACCCAAGCCTTGACCAATTGAACCGGACAGCGCGCTTGTCTCTGGTGGGGCCCATTACTCTACTTGCCGCGCTGACGGCGCTGATCGGGCTTTTCCCCGAACCCTTTGTCGCCGTGGCCGAACGCGCGGCTGCGCAACTCCTGGACCCGACAGACTATATCACCGCCGTTCTGGGGGTGCGTGAATGAGCCTTTTTGGAACCAATCTACTTCTGGCGATCGCATGGGTGGCCCTAACGGGAACGGTTTCCCTGACTGGGGTTCTGACCGGGTTCGTGATCGGCTATGGCGCGCTCTGGATGATCCAGCCGCTTACTGGGGAAAGCGCCTACTACCGCCGGGTCTTCGCCTGGCTGCGCCTGATCGCAATGTTCCTTTATGAATTGATCCTGTCCAGTTTCAGCGTGGCCTGGGACGTGCTCACCCCGCAGCACTTGGCCAATCCCACCATCGTCGAAATGCCGCTGGACGTGAAAACTGACGCCGGCATCCTATTGGTGACCAACCTGATTTCATTGACGCCAGGCACCCTCAGTCTTGATGTCAGCCCAGACCGGAAGACGCTCTTGGTACACGCGATGTTCGCCGACGACCCCGAGGCGCTGATCCGGAGCCTAAAAGATGGTATGGAGCGGTGGGTGATCGACGCCGTGGAGGGCCGGTGATGGCCGAACAATGGAACTGGGCCCTCGATGTTGGCGTGGCGATGCTTTTCCTGTCTGTGCTCTTGGCCTTTGTCCGTCTCGTGCGAGGGCCCAGCCTGCCCGACCGCGTTATTGGCCTCGACTTCATGACGGTGGCGATCGTCGCGTTTTGCGGTCTGACCGCGATCCGTTTCGACGAGCCGGCTTTTCTGGATGTGGCCGTTGTGCTGGCACTGGTCGGGTTCCTGGCCACTGTGGCTCTGGCCCGCTTCGCCGAGCGCAACACGGCCCGGCGGATCCAACGGGCCGAGCGCGTGGCCGAAGACGATGATGACAAGGACACGAAGGAGATACCGGATGACTGACGCGATCATGGCGTTTCTGATCCTTTTGGGGTGTCTGTTCGCTTTGATCGGCGGCCTCGGGCTCGTGCGCTTGCCGGATGTTTTGATCCGCATGCACGCGTCGACAAAGATCGGCACGTTGGCCTGCGGGTTGATCATGTCTGCGGCGGCCATCCATTTCGGAACCGGGGACATGGTCATTCGCGCGGTGTCGATCATCCTTTTTCTGCTGCTGACCGCGCCGATCGCCGCGCATATGATCGGGCGCGCAGCCGTGTCGACGGGTGTGAAACTCTGGGGTCGTCCGGACGGACTGGGGCCGAACGCGGAAGATCGCGCCGACGAACTGCCGCATTAGGCAGAGTGAGGGAGACCGGCGCGGTCCAGAGCCGATTGTTCGTTTTATTCAAGGCGCCCCTTTATCCGCCGACCTCTCCGCAGTTGAATTGAAGAAAAAGGCCAACGCCACGTCGGGCGAACAGGCCCTGGCTTGCCCCCAGAAGACTGGGACCCTTGTGCTTGTCCAACGGCGCGACTGTGGGAACCGGGTCCGAATGGCTGGCCTATAGGGCTCTCGAAGTGCGAGAGGCGGCGAACACCGGGTCACGAGGTTGCACTTGTGTTTGCATACAAAGTGTATACAGAATTAGGCCAAGGGGTGCACCATGCCAAAGGATGCCAAGTCCGCTTGCCTTGATGACCTGAAACGCCGGATTCTTTCGACGGATCTGGCGCCCGGTGCCGATCTGGACGAAGCGGGACTGGCTTCCGACTATGGTTTGTCGCGCACGCCTTTGCGCGAGGTGTTGCAGAGGCTCGCTGGCGCGGGCTTTGTCCGGCTCGAGGCGAACCGCGGTGCCAAGGTGGCATCGATGGACCTGCCCACGCTCCGCACATTCTACCGTACCGCCCCTGTCATCTATGCTCACACCGCCGCACTTGCGGCCGAGGCGCGGACGGACGATCAGCTCGAGGACTTACGCGCCACGCAGGTCCTTTTTCGCGCGGCCAACGCGGCGGAGGACCCGCGGGCCACGGCGCTCGCCAATCACCGGTTTCACGAGATCATCGGAGAAATGGCGGCGAACCCCTATCTCATGGCCAGCCTCGATCGCCTCCTGATCGACCACACGCGGCTTAGCCACACATTCTACTCTCCCGCCGCTCCAGACGACGCCGCGCGGATCGCGACGGCGGCCAATCAGCACGATGCGATGATCGCCGCCATCGAGGATCGCAATCCAGCGGCCGCGCAGGATCTGGCGCTGCGCCACTGGGACCTTTCGAGAGACCAAATCGAACGGTACGTCCGCGCGGATCCGCTTCCCGTGGATCCGCAGCCCATCAATCCGAAGCCAAGAGGGGATGTCCTGAATGCAGTTTGAAGGCATCTACACGCCACTCGTGACCCCGTATCACGCCGACTTCACGCTTAATGAGACGGCATTGGCTGAAACCGTCGAGCATTTGGTTGCGGCAGGCGTGCACGGGATCATCGTGGCCGGTACGACGGGCGAGTATTATGCCCAGTCGCCGGAAGAGCGGGTTGAAATGATGGCGAGGGTAAAAGCGCTTTTGAAAGGGCGCTTGCCAATGATCGTCGGAACCGGTGCCATGCGCACCGAGGACAGCGTGGCTTACGCGCGGGCTGCGCGAGAAGCGGGTGCCGACGCGCTCTTGATCGCCACGCCGCCCTATGCATATCCGACGGGTCGCGAAATTGCGCTGCACGCGTTGGCCGTGGACCGGGCGGCGAACCTACCGGTCATGCTCTACAACTATCCGGGCCGGATGAGCGTCAACATGGACGAGGATTGTCTCGACCGGCTCGGGCGAAGTCCGAACTTTTGCGCCATCAAGGAGTCCTCGGGCGATCCGAACCGGCTTCACATGTTGGCCCGTGATTACCCGCATATCGCCCTAAGCTGCGGTATGGACGATCAGGCGCTCGAATTCTTCGCCTGGGGTGCGCGCAGTTGGGTTTGCGCGGGCTCCAACTTCGCGCCGGAGGCGCACATTGCGCTCTACCGCACCTGCGCAATTGAGGGTGATTTCGCGAAAGGCCGGGCGCTTATGTCTGCAATGCTGCCGCTGATGCGTGTTCTCGAGCAAGGCGGGGCCTTCATTCAGTGCATCAAGCACGGGCTAACGATGCGGGGAATTGCTGCAGGCCCGCCGCGCAAGCCCCTGCAACCATTGAACAAAGATCAGAGGCGCGAATTGGAGGAGGTGATCCGCACCATGAACACAGCCGTCGCTGCGATTGTTGGGGGTACCCAGGCCCAGGGTGAGTCCGTCACCGGTCAATCAGAGAGCTTGGCGACCGGTAGCGAAGTGCCGGACCAAGCCCGGGCGGCGAGGGCCGTTCAATGACCGATCTTCTTACAAGGGCTGAATATGCTGCCATTGCCGCCGATCTTAATCTGCCTGCGGGGTGTCATATCGACGGATCCTTCCGGCCGGGCCGCGGTGCCGCTCTTCCCACGCTGAACCCGGCGACGGGGGAAACCCTGGCGACGATCGCCGCGGCCGGCGGCGAGGATGTTGATCTGGCCGTAGAGAAGGCGCGTCAGGCCTTCGATCAGGGCCATTGGTCCCGGGCGCATCCAGCGGACCGGAAAGAAGCACTGATAAAGCTGTGCAAATACATGACCCGAAGGCGTCGCGAACTCGCTGTGATGGAAAGCCTCGAATCCGGGAAGCCGATCCGGGATTGCGAGACCATCGACATTCCGGAGGCTATCAACACGATCAAATGGCACGCTGAAACCATCGACAAGATCTACGACCAGACCGGGCCAGCCGGGGATGATGCGCTGAGCCTGATCGTGCGCGAACCCATCGGCGTCGTGGCGGCGATCCTTCCCTGGAACTTTCCGCTTCTTATGCTGGCTTGGAAAATCGGTCCGGCGCTTGCCGCGGGTTGTTCCGTCATCGTGAAACCCGCCGAACAGACGTCGATGACCGCGCTTAGGATGGCGGAACTGGCACAAATGGCGGGGATCCCCCGTGGCGTGTTCCAGGTCTTGCCCGGCGACGGCCCGAGCGTGGGCGAGCCCTTGGGCCGTCACATGGACGTCGATATGGTGTCGTTTACCGGATCGACTGAGACGGGGCGTCGTTTTCTTCGTTACGCCGCGGATTCGAACCTGAAAAAAGTCGTGCTTGAATGCGGCGGCAAGAACCCGGCGATAGTCTTTGAAGACGCAGAGAACCTCGATCATGTGGCCGCCCACGTGGTGAATGCCGCCTTCTGGAACATGGGCGAGAACTGTTCGGCTGCCTCGCGCCTCATTGTGCATGCATCGGTCAAGCCGGCACTCCTCGACAGGATCGAGGCCCGGCTGCGGGATTGGAAAACCGGGGATCCCCTCGATCCCGCGAACCATCTGGGCGCACTGATCGATGCCGAACACGTCGGGAAGGTCGGCGGATATCTGGGCGGCGCCGCACTTGCCGGTGGGACAGCCGATGGTCCCTTTGTCCTTCCTACGATCTACGCTGTCGATAAAGACGATGCGCGTGCACGGGAAGAGATCTTCGGCCCCATTCTCAGTGTCATCGAAGTTGCCTCGGCCGAAGAGGCAATTCAGTTGGCGAATGCCACCGAGTATGGTCTCGCGGCGAGCGTGTTTACCGCGAATGTTCGCACCGCAATCCGGGCTGCGCGCGAGATCCGGGCGGGCACCGTGACCGTGAACTGTTACGGCGAAGGAGATGCCGCCACGCCCTTCGGTGGTTACAAGCAATCGGGTTTCGGGGGCCGTGATAACGGAATGGCCGCCCATGATCAGTACACCGAACAGAAGACAATCTGGATCGATCTGACCGATCCCAGGGACGGCGACAATGTCGGTTGAAGCATGACGCAGATTGCGCGGCTGCCCAAGGATCCGGGTCCGGCCGGATGGAACCGGATCCTGCCCGATCCGCCGCCGCCCGCGCCGCTCGAAGGGCGCCAAACCGCGGACTGGCTGGTGATCGGGGCTGGTTTCGCGGGACTTGCGGCCGCGCGTCGCCTGTCGCGCAACGCGCCGGGCGATCGGATCACGCTTTTGGATGCCACTCGGGTTGGCGACGGTCCGGCCGGGCGCAATTCGGGGTTCATGATAGACCTGCCGCATGACCTATCCTCTGAAAACTACGGTGGGGATGCCGAAGCAGACAAGGCGCAGATTGCCGACAATCGCACGGGTATCGCCTTCGCCGAAGAGATGGCGCACGACTATGGGCTTTCAGAGGAGGCGTTTGCACGGACCGGCAAGACGAACGGGGCGGCGACCGAAAAAGGAGACCGCCACAACCGAGACTATGCCGCTCATCTGGCGGGTCTCGGAGAGCCTTCCGAGATGCTCGACGCCCGGCAGATGCGCGAGATGACGGGGACGGAATATTACCAAAGCGGGCTGTTCACCCCGGGTGCGGCTGTGATCCAGCCGGCGATGTTTGTGCGGGGGGTCGCGAATGGGCTTCGCTCGAACCGTGTCATTCTGCACGAAAACAGTCCCGTGACCGGGCTCGAACGCGATGGCGACTGGGTTGCAACGACGCCGCGGGGCACAGTGACGGCGCCGCGCGTGATCCTTGCCGTGAACGGCCATCTTGAGAGTTTTGGCCATCTTGCGGGCCGGCTGATGCATGTTTTCACCTATGCGTCCATGACACGGGCTCTGACCAGCGATGAAGTCCGTGTGCTTGGTGGCCGGCCGATCTGGGGCGTCACGCCCTCAGATCCCCTTGGTTCGACCGTACGCCGGATCTCGGGGACAGGTGGCGATCGCATCATTGTCCGGAACCGCTTTACCTTCGACCCATCCATGGAAGTGACGCCGGGCCGCATCGCCTCGGTCGCACGCGACCACGATCGTGCCTTTCGGGCCCGATTTCCGATGCTGCGGGACTTCGCGATGGAGCATCGGTGGGGTGGGCGACTGTGCCTTGCATGGAACGGTGTGCAGGTGGTTCGCGAACTTGAGCCGGGTCTCTTTGCGGCCTGCGTTCAGAACGGGTTAGGCACTGCGAAAGGCACGTTGGCGGGTTTAATGGCCGCCGATCTGGCAATGGGGCGGTCAACGCCAGAGCTGGACCGCGCGCAAGAGGCCGACCTGCCCAGCCGGTTGCCACCACGGCCCATTGCGCGCGCCGGCGCAACCCTGCGTCTCAGAGTTGGGGAAGCGCGGGCAGGCCGAGAGCTTTAGGCACGCCTTAGAGGGCCACCAAAGCCCGCTGATCGGCGCGGCCCATTGCGGCGACGACCGGTTCTTCGGTTTGGCGGGCCTGAAAGTCCTCCTTCGACCCCATACCCCGCCAATCGGCAAGGATCAGTGACTGTGCCACGGCCCCACCCAACGTCGTGCCCGGGCCCGTGACAATAAAGAGATCAGGCGCGAACTCTCGGGCGGCAATCGCTATGGCCCGGGTGAAGTCATAGGTCTGGGTGACCTGTGGCCCCAGTGTATAGTCGCGAAGCGCAGCGGCAGAGGTCGCCCCGGGCCACCAGATTCCGCCCCGTCCATCGATGAGAGGAAGGTTGGGCTGACCAAAAAGCTCAGGCCCAAGTACCGCTTGGCCGCGTGCGGCGACCGGTGCCTGTAGGTCCGTGTGAAACGCCGCGTGGTTCAACAACCGGAACGGATAGCGGCCCATCTGGCGTGGCACGGCGCCCTCGAATGCCGCGAGCCCTGCGGCATTGCCTGCAAGGACCAGCATGCCGCCAAGATCGATGGACAGACGCAACGCGCATCCGGGACGCTCGTCAATCTCGGCAACGAGGTCGAGAAGCGCGGCCTTGCGCGCGAGATTGGGTTGCCATGTCTCGTCCATGAATGGATAGACGAGTTGCCCCCCGATCGCGGCCTTGTGCATCAACTGGCCCATCGTGTTTGCGATTCGGAACCCATTGCTCACCGACGCTGCGCCCGCCGCGACCAGTGCCGAATACCAGCCCATCGAATTGCCGGTTACGGCAACGATACGAACTCTGGCGGTATCTATGGACAGCCAGTCACCGTAGGTGGCCGCGAAAATCAAGGCCGCAGCGTTGTCGCCGCGGGTGTGTCGCGCGGGGTCAAAGGTGTCCGCGCCATCAAGCACGCTTAGCGTTGGTTGTCCTGCGGTCGCCCGCAAGTCATCCAATTCGGCCAGCAGTGTCTTGTTCGGAAAGGACCGGGCAAGTGAGCCCAGCTCGCCGGCGTTATAGGTACCGCGCCCCGGGCAGATCAGGACCGCGTCGATCATGCGTCGCCCGTCCACAGCGTCTTGGCGGCGGAGACAATTCCGGCCTTTGACGGCATTGTGGCTGCATAGGCCGGGCCTGTCGCGATGAAGCTGTCCTCTGCGGCGAGACGGCCGATACGCAAATCCGTGCGTTCCGCAAGGCAGGTTACGACCGCCTCGGACACGCCGCCCGAGGCCCTTGTTTCATCGACGACGAGCGCGTGCGAACAGCCCTCCAGCGCCTGCACCAGGGTTTCTTCTGGCAAGGGCGAAAGCCAGCGAAGATCGATTACACGTGTATGAACGCCCGCCTCGCCAAGCTCTGCCGCCGCCTGACGGCAAAGACGGTGGCCGTTGGCAAAGCTGATGAGTGCGAGGCGACCATCCCCATCCGTTCCGACATCGCCAAGTGGGATTCGCTCGCCTGCTTCGGGATAGGTGCAAAGCCATGCGCCATCGCCCTCTGTGTGCAGATCCCGGACGGCATAAAGCGCGATCGGCTCGAGGAACACGACCAACCGGCATTCCTCGCGCGCCAGTCGCACGCATTCGCGAAGCATGCGGACTGCGTCCGCGCCAACTGACGGGCAGGCGAGCACAAGGCCCGGTATATCGCGCAGAACAGCAACCGAATTGTCATTGTGGAAATGGCCGCCAAAACCCTTCTGGTAGCCAAGTCCAGCGATGCGCACGACCATCGGGTTCACGAATTGGCCGTTCGAGAAGAAGGGAAGCGTTGCGGCCTCGCCCCGCAATTGGTCTTCGGCATTGTGGAGATAGGCAAGAAACTGAATCTCGGGGACCGGAAGAAAGCCGTTATGGGCCAGACCGATCCCCAGTCCGAGGATCGATTGCTCGTCCAGCAGCGTATCGATGACCCGGTCCGGGCCGAACCGGTCCGACAAACGTTGGGTCACGCCGTATACACCGCCCTTTGCGCCCACGTCTTCGCCCATCAGCACGATCTCGGGATGCTCCAGCATAAGATCGGTCAGCGCCCAATTGATCAGCCGCGACATGATCTGGGGGGCATCCATGGATCGCATGTCGGCCCCGAAGGCAGCCGACCGGGCGCTGTCTTCCGGACCGTTTGTGGGTGCGGCCGGGCGTTTTTGCGGGATCAGCGAGGCCATCACGTCTTCGGCCGAGGCAAGGCGGGGCCGGGTGACAGCCTCGGCGGCGATCCGCCCGACGCGCGCCTTGGTCTCGGTATAGATCGCAAGAGCTGCGTCGGGTGTCAGTGCGTCGGCGTCCCGCAAGAGCCGCACCGTATGCAGAAGCGGGTCATTCGCCTCATCCGCCTCGACGACGGACTTCGGCAGGTAGGTGGTCGGGATATCGGCCCCCGCATGGCCAAACAAGCGGACGGTTCGCACATGCAGGAATGCTGGGCGACGCCGTTCACGGACATATGCTGCTGCATCCCGCGCCGTGCGGTAGGTGTCGTAGATATCGAGGCCGTCACAGGCAAAGTACCTGAGCCCCGGACGATGCGAAAACTGGGCTGCGATCCAGCCCGTGGGCGTACGCACCGAGATGCCAATTCCGTTGTCCTCGCAGACGAAAAGCAGGGGAAGCGGAACGTTCTGGTAGGCAGCCCACACTGCCGTGTTGAAAGCCCCCTGCGCCGTCGAATGGTTCGCGGACGCATCGCCGAAGGATGCCAAGACCACGCCATCATCCTTGAGCAATCTGTGGTCGGGCGGATGACGGCGGGCCAGTCCGATGGAATAGGCTGCCCCGACTGCCTTCGGAAGATGCGATGCAATCGTCGAGGTCTGCGGCGGGATCAATAGCTCGCGCGATCCCAAGACCTTGTGGCGGCCGCCCGAGATCGGATCCTCGGATGAGCAGGTAAAGGACAAAAGCATGTCCCAAGCGATGCTCTGGCCCGGCACCTGATTGGCACGCGCGATCTGAAATGCTGCGTCACGATAGTGAAGGAATGCCATGTCCGTCGGACGGAGCGCCTCTGCGACCGCCGCCATGCCTTCGTGACCCGAAGAGCCTATCGTGTAATACCCATGGCCAGCCTTCTGCATGTTCCGGCTCTGCAGATCGAGCGCGCGGCTCAGGCAACCCGAGCGGAAAAGGGAAACCGCCCGATCCGCAGGTAAGGGGCCCAAGGGCGCAGGACCGGGTGGCAGGTCGCCGGCACGGACGCGCCGCTCGAACGCTTGGTCAACCAGAGTAGCGCGGTCCATGAAGCCCTTAGCCGGTCTGAAGCCGCGGCCGGATGGCGCGGTCGTTATGCGTAACTAGCGATGTCATGCCGAGCATTTGCCATGGGCGGGCGATCGGTGTCGAGAGAGGTGCATGCCTCTATGCCAGACCTGTTGGGCCGCTAGCGGATCAGGATCGCCCGGAAATCGTTGACGTTCGTGCCGGTCGGGCCCGGCACGAAAAGATCGCCCGTCGCGTCGAAAGCCGTCCAGGCATCGTGGCCTGCCAGTGCACGGGCGGGGTCGATCCCCGCCACACGCATCTGCGTGGCGGTCGTCCCGTCTGCGAAGGCTCCTGCATTGTCTTCTGATCCGTCAATGCCATCGGTATCGGCGGCCAGCGCGGTGATCCCGGCGGTGCCGTCAAGCGCGCTCGCCAAGGATAACAGGAACTCGGTATTGCGCCCGCCACGGCCCGGCTTGCCCCTGAGCGTCACCGTTGTCTCGCCGCCGGAAAGCAGGACGACGGGCCGTTTGTGGGGCCGGTCGCGGGTTGCGATCTCACGGGCGATCGCGGCGTGGACAAGGCCCACATCGCGTGCCTCCCCCTCGATGGCATCGGAAAGGATAACCGCCGGAATGCCTTGCGCCTCGGCAAGCTGTGCCGCTGCTTCGAGTGACAGGCGCGCCGAAGCGACCACTTGCACTTCGTCCCGCGCGAAGCTCTGATCCTCCGGCCGCGGCGCGTCTTCCGCTGCATCGGCAAGGTGCGCGGCAACCGCGGGCGGCAGGTCGATCCGATAGTTTTCGACGAGTCGCAGCGCGAGGGCCCGGTCGCGCTTATCCGCGATGGTTGGCCCTGATGCGACTTCGGCAGGATTGTCGCCAGGTACATCCGAAACGATCAGGCTGACCACCTTAGCGGGGTGCGCCGCGGCAGCAAGCCGACCGCCCTTGATCCGGCTGACCTGTTTCCGAATGGCGTTCATGGCGGCGATCGGGGCACCCGACGCGAGCAGCGCCGCGTTCAGAGCCGCCTCGTCGGCAAGCGAAAGTGCACCGGGTGGAGCCGGCAAAAGCGCGGACCCACCGCCGGAAATCAGTGCAATGACAAGATCGTCTGCGGTCAGATCCGCCACGGCCGACAACAGCGCGGCGGTCGCGTCCAGACCGGCGGCGTCCGGTACGGGATGCGCCGCCTCGAGGACCCGCAGGTGTCGGCACGGCGAGGCATAGCCGTATCGGGTGACGATCACGCCGTCTATCGGACCGTCCCAGAGGTCTTCGAAGGCCGCGCCCATCTGCGCGCTACCCTTGCCTGCCCCGATCACCACCGTGCGCCCTTCGGGCCGCGGGGGAAGATGGGCGGCCATGGCCTGCCGCGGGTCTGCTGCGGCGACCGCTGCGTCGAACAGCGACTCGAGAATGGCCTTGGTACTGGCTTCGATCATGCGGGTGACTCCGATCACAAAACCCGGATGGACGCCACCGGCAATTGCTCGGGTTTCCCGCGCTTTGCGTTTGAAATTGGCGGAGGAATGCGCCTAGCTTCGATCCAAGGGAGCGCGCGCCAGATGGATCAAATGGATTACCGGCTTGGGGTCGATATCGGCGGAACGTTCACCGATGTCGTGCTCGAAGGCGGCAGCACCCGGATCTCTACGAAAGTCCTGACAACTTACAATGCCCCCGAGGACGCCATCGTTCTGGGGTTAAATGACGTTTGTGCCAAGGCAGGGATCGCCCCATCGGATCTTACGCAGATCATTCATGGGACGACTTTGGCGACCAACGCGCTGATCGAGCGGCGCGGGGCGAAGACCGCGCTGATCACCACGCGGGGCTTTCGGGACGTGATCGAAATGCGGACCGAAAGCCGCTTCGAACAATACGATCTGAACCTGACTTTGCCGGCGCCTCTTCTTGCCAGAGACGACCGGCATGTGGTCACCGAACGGATGGATGCACAGGGGCGTGTCCTGATCCCCTTGGAGGCGGCCGAGGTCAAGGATCTGGTCGAGACGATCAAGTCCAAGGGCTACGAAAGCGTGGCGATTGGCTTGCTCCACTCCTATGCCAACGATGCACACGAAGTGGCCGTGGCTGAGGCATTGTCGGCGGCATTGCCAAATCTTTCGATTTCGGTTTCGTCCGAAGTGTCGCCCCAGATGCGGGAATACGAGCGCTTCAACACCACGATCGCCAACGCCTATATCAAACCGCTCATGGCCTCGTATCTTGGGCGCTTGAAGGAACGTCTGTCCCACGAAGGGGCAGTGTGCCCGGTCTTCCTGATGCATTCCGGTGGCGGCATCATGTCGGTTGAAAGCGCGCAGGCGTTTCCCGTGCGGCTGGTGGAATCCGGGCCGGCTGGCGGGGCGATCTTTGCCGCGCATGTCGCGGCGCGCCATGGATTGGACCGGGTTCTGAGTTTCGATATGGGCGGAACGACCGCCAAGATCTGCCTGATCCGGGATCAAAGCCCCAAGACCGCCCGGGTCTTCGAGGTTGCGCGCAGCTACCGATTCAAGAAAGGATCGGGCATGCCGATCTCGATCCCTGTCATCGATATGGTCGAGATTGGGGCCGGAGGCGGTTCGATTGCCTCAGTCGACGATCTTCGCCAGATCCGCGTCGGGCCGGAAAGTGCCGGGTCCGAGCCGGGTCCGGCCTGCTACGGACGTGGCGGGACGCGTCCTGCCGTCACCGATGCCGATCTAGTGCTTGGAAAGCTCGATCCTGACCATTTTGCAGGCGGCTCGATCTCTTTGGACATCGCCAAGTCCCGGGAAGCGCTATCTACCGAAATCGGAACGCCACTGGATCTCGATGAGGAACAGGCGGCGTGGGGTGTCGCCGAGGTCGTGGACGAAACAATGGCGAACGCCGCCCGCGTTCATGCTGTGGAGAACGGTGAGGATCTGGGCGATTACGCCATGATCGCGTTCGGAGGCGCGGCGCCGCTGCACGCCGCGCGACTTTGCCAAAAGCTCGGCATCTCCCGGTGTTTGATCCCTGAGGGCGCTGGCGTGGGATCCGCCATCGGCTTCCTGCGGGCGCCGTTCAGCTTCGAAGCAAGCAGGTCCCGGTTCATGCGCCTGATGGACGTTGAGGGCACTCTTGTCGCCAGTTTGTTCGATGAGATGACGGACGAAGCCGCGCGGTTCGTCCGCACTTGTGCGCCAAACGCGCCGCTTCGCTCCGAGCGAAAGGCATTTATGCGCTACGAAGGGCAAGGTTGGGACGTGCCGGTCGAGCTTCCGGAGGGCGCGATCGATCGGAACCTTCTGTTGGATCGGTTCGAAGCCGTTTACGCGGCGTTGTTCGGCCGGGTGGTCGATGGACTGGAAATCGAGATCACCGTTTGGTCGGTGAACGTATCAACCGAGCCCGATGCCGTCGCGCGGGCCGAACCATCACCCAAGTCCAGCAAGGTGGCGGGGCAAGGCGCGCGACCGCTTTTCGATCCGGTGGCCGGCACCGTGTCGCAGGCAGCGGTTGTCCCACGTTCAGGTCTTGTCCCGGGGGCGATGTTGGCCGGCCCCGCACTGGTGACGGAGGATGAAACCACCGTCATTGTTCCCGAGGGACGCGCGGTTCGTGCGCTGTCCGATGGCACACTGGATGTCGTCGTATCCGCGGATACCACAGAAATATTTCCCGTCGCGGAGGATCTCGGCGTTGACTAGGCCAAGTGAAGTCGCCCTTCAGGTTATGTGGACCCGCCTGATTTCGGTGGTCGAAGAACAGGCCCAGGCACTTGTTCGGACGGCCTTCTCGACGTCAGTGCGCGAAGCGGGCGACCTTTCTGCGGGCGTCTACAACGCGGCGGGCCATATGCTTGCCCAGGCGGTGACCGGGACACCAGGCCATGTCAATGCCATGGCCGATGCCGTGGGTCACTTCATCCGGCGGATCGGGCTTGATGCCATGGCGGATGGCGACGTTTATCTGACGAACGATCCTTGGGAGGGCACTGGTCACAAGCACGACATCACCGTCGTCACTCCGGTCTTCTACAAGGATCGGCTGATCGGCTTTTTCGCCTGCACCGCCCATGTCACGGATATCGGTGGACGTGGGTTCGGGGCCGAGGCGAATGACGTCCATGAAGAGGGGCTCGCGCTGCCCGCCATGCCATTTGCCCGGGCGGGTCAGGTCGACCAAACGCTCCTGACCATGATCCGCGCCAATGTGCGTGAACCAGACCAGCTTGTCGGAGACATTCACGCACTCGCGACCTCGAACGAAATCGGGCAGAGGCGGCTTCTTGAGATGGTCCGCGAGTTCGCGCTGGCGGATCTTGATGCGATTTCCGACTTTATCCTGACGAATTCCCGCGAAGCGACACTGGCCCGGATTGCGGCGCTGACGCCGGGTGAGGCCGAGGGCCACATGCGCATCGATGGATATGCGGCGCCGATCGATTTGCGCGTCCGCGTCATCATTGAGCCGACGCGCATCCTCACGGATTGGGCGGGCACCAGCGACGTGGACCCCAAGGGCATCAACGTGCCTTTGGTCTACACCAAGGCCTATGCCTGCTACGCGCTCAAATGTGCCATCGCGCCAGAGATCCCGAACAACGCCGGTTCGCTCGCTCCGTTTGAGATCCGTGCGCCTGAGGGCAGCATCGTCAACGCCATGCCGCCGGCTCCCGTCGCGTTGCGCCATGTGATCGGCCATATGGTTCCGGACACGGTCTACGGCGCCTTGGATCAGCTTTTGCCCGGGCTGGTCCCGGCGGAAGGCGCTGGCGCCTTGTGTAATTTCCAGCTGAGTCTTCGTCCCAGCCGGGATGCCCCAATTCCGGGGTCGGGACGCCGGGCCGAGGTGCTGACCTTCAACTCCGGCGGATCTGGTGCGCGACCGGGTCTGGATGGGCTGAACGCCACGGCCTTTCCGTCGGGGGTGATGACGATGCCGGTGGAAGCCACGGAACAGGTCGGGCCCGTCTTGATCTGGCGCAAGGAGCTACGGCCCGACAGCGGGGGCGCCGGGACCCATCGCGGCGGGTTGGGACAGATTATGGAGGTCGGAGCCTCGGATGGCTACGAGTTCGACTTCTCAGCCATGCTTGACCGGGTCGAGCATCCCGCGCGCGGCAGAGAGGGTGGCCGTGACGGCGCGCCGACCCGGATCGCGCGCAGCGACGGAGCGTCCATGCGCGGGAAGGGCAAGCAATTCGTGCCCGATGGGTTGCGTGTCCAGATGGCCTTTCCGGGCGGTGGCGGATACGGCGACCCGGCCGGTCGAGACCGCGCCGCGGTTCTTCGGGATGTGCGGCTGGGCTATGTCACGCCGGCGGCCGCGATGCGTGACTACGCGCTCTCGGAAGTGGAGCTGGCGGACCTCGCAAGCGATGCTAAGTCCGGTGACACCACATGAAACGCTCCGGTCTTCCAACCGAACCGTCGCGCAAGTCATATGACGTCGTCATTGTGGGCGGTGCGATCATGGGGTCGTCCACGGCGTGGTTTTTGGCCGCCGATCCCGATTTCGACGGATCCGTCCTTGTGATCGAGCGTGCGCCAACATACGAATTCTCGTCAACGGCGCGCACAAATTCATGCATACGCCAGCAGTTCGGAACCGAACTGAATGTCCGGATTTCTCAATTCGGGGCCGCATATTACAAGAACTTGCGATCGGAACTCGGCGGCGACGAACGTGTCCCTGAACTTAGCATCCAGAGCTTCGGATATCTCTACTTGGCGGGTTCCGAAGGTGCCGCGCAGACTTTGCGCGCAAATCAGGCCGTCCAGCTTGCCGCCGGTGCCGCGACCGAATTGTTGTCACCGGACGAAATCGCGGCCCGCTATCCGTTCTATGCACTCGACGATGTTGTTCTGGGTTCGATCAACACGGTCGATGAAGGCTACTTCGACGGGCAGGCCCTTTTCGACTGGTGGCGCCGAAAAGCGCGCGAGTCGGGTGTTGAGTTCATCGAGAACGAGGTCCTCGCGATGGACACGGGCGCGGGGCGCGTGCAATCGCTGACGCTGGCGCGTGGTGAGGAGATCGTGGTTGGCCACGTTGTGAACGCCTCCGGTCCGGCAGCAGCAAAAACGGCCGCCATGGCAGGGATCGCTTTGCCCATCGAACCGCGGAAGCGCTTTTCTTGGATCTTTCGGGCCGAGAACCCTTTGGATGAGGCTCTCCCGCTCACAATCGACCCGTCCGGAATTCACGTCCGAGAGAACGGCGGTGGCACGTATCTGGCCGGCTGCAAGCCTGACGTAGACGATCCGCCCGCCCCGGATGATTTCAACATGGATCACGCAATCTGGGAAACCCACGTCTGGCCGACCCTTGCGACCCGTATTCCCCAGTTCGAAGCGATCCGCGTTGAGAGCGAGTGGGCAGGGCATTACGAGTTCAACACGCTCGACCAGAACGCGATCCTTGGAGGCCACCCAAGCGTGACCAATTTCGTGTTTATCAACGGGTTCTCGGGCCACGGGCTTCAGCAATCCGCGGCGGCTGGACGGGCCACAGCCGAGTGGATCACCCATGGCGCCTTTCGCACTATCGACATGAGCCCGCTGAGCTATGAGCGGGTCGCAAGCGGCACACCGTTTGTCGAGCCCGCCGTCATATGAAACATCAATGCAGGAGACCAATCCCTTGAAAAAGCTTGTCCTTACCGGTGCCGCCGGGCGCCTTGGATCTTACCTGCGCGAACCTCTGTCGGCCCTTTGTGACGAGCTTGTCTCGACCGATATTGCCGACGACATAGGCACGCTCTACCCGGGCGAGCGCTATGTGCGGGCCGATATTGCACAATATTCAGAGATTGCACCGCTCCTCGAAGGGGCCGACATGGTCGCGCATTTCGGAGCCATTGTTGACGAGGCGCCCTTCGAAGAGCTGCTTGGGCCGAATTTCGTAGGTGCCTACAACATCTGGGAGGCTGCCTATCAGCACGGCTTGCGGCGCGTCATCTATGCAAGTTCGATCCATGCCGTTGGCATGTATCCGCGCCGCGAGGCAATCGGTGTGGATACCCCGCACCGCCCCGACACGTTCTACGGACTGGCAAAGTGTTTCGCCGAGGATCTGGGCAGCATGTATTGGACCCGGCGCGGGTTGGAGGCGGTCTGCCTCCGGATCCTGTCCTGTGCCCAGGTGACAAACACGCGGGCCCTAGGAACTTGGCTGAGCTACGACGATCTGATCCAGCTGGTCACACGGTCCATCGACACGCCGACTACGGGCTTTAGCATCGTGTACGGAGTGTCGAATAACGACCGGGCGCCTGTGGACAATTCCGGCGCGTCCTATCTCGGCTATCGGCCCAAGGACAATGCCGAGGTTTTTGCTGAGGAGATTTTTGCCGACGCCGCGCCCGCGGATCCGAAAGATCCTGCCGACATGTACCATGGCGGACCCTTCGCGAAGGTGGATCTTGGCCAAAGCGCGACATCGCTTATGAACATCGTCGATGACCGGAAAGCGAATTGAGCACCGAGGGGCTTGTTGTGGACGCGACGTGGAACCAATCCGCACATAATGAGCGGCTGCGCGCGGCCATCCGCGACCATACACTGGCGGACGAGACGGAGCTTGTCCGGGCGCTTGTGACCGAGACCGATCTGTCCAAGGCGGACCGGGACGCGATTTCGGACAGTGCAGCGAACCTTGTGCGACAGGTGCGCGACACCGGCAAGATTGGCATGATGGAGAGCCTTCTTGCCGAATACGGTCTTTCGACGGACGAGGGCGTCGCGCTCATGTGCCTCGCCGAAGCCATGCTTCGGGTGCCGGACACTGACACGGTCGACGAGTTGATCCGCGACAAGATCACGCCGCACGATTGGGCCAGTCACATCGGGGATTCCGGGTCCATTCTCGTGAACGCGTCGACATGGGGCCTCTTGCTGACGGGCCGGGTGCTTGAAGACGAAGGACCGGGGGTTGTCGGGACACTCCACGGCCTTGTCCGCCGGCTGGGCGAGCCGGTGATCCGCAAGGCGGTGGGCCAGGCCATGGCCGAAATGGGATCGCAATTCGTTCTTGGCCGAACAATCGACGAGGCCATGAAGCGCGGCCATGCGATGGAACAGAAGGGATACACCTATTCCTACGACATGCTAGGTGAGGCCGCGCGAACAGATGCGGATGCGCGTCGCTACCATGCTGCCTATGCCGAGGCGATCCGAACCATTGCTCAGGCGGCGACGCATGACAATGTTGCTTCCAATCCCGGGATTTCGGTCAAGCTGTCCGCGCTGCATCCGCGCTATGAGCGCGGGCAGGCTGACACGGCGCTTCCGGTTCTGATGGACAGGCTTCTTGAGCTGGCACGCCTCGCCTCCGAGGCGCGTATCGGGTTCAACGTGGATGCGGAAGAGGCCGACCGGCTCGACCTGTCGCTTGACGTGATAGAGCGGGTGCTATCGGATCCCTCACTGGCCGGGTGGGATGGTTTCGGTGTTGTCGTTCAGGCGTTCGGGCGCCGGTCGCGTCCGGTCATCGAGTGGTTGTACCATTTGGCCACCCGCCTTGATCGCCGGATCATGGTTCGGCTGGTCAAAGGCGCGTACTGGGACACCGAGGTCAAACGCGCGCAAGTCCTGGGCTTGCCGGGGTACCCGGTTTTCACGCGCAAAAGCCATACCGATATCAGTTACCTGGCTTCGGCCCGGCGTCTGCTTGGCATGACGGACCGGATCTACCCGCAATTTGCGACCCACAACGCGCATTCTGTCGCCGCTATACTTGCCTTGGCTGATCCCGAGACCCCGTTCGAATTCCAGCGTCTTCACGGCATGGGCGAGGTTCTGCACGATCTGGTGCGGACCGGGTCGGGCCGCCGCAGCCGTATCTATGCTCCTGTGGGCGCGCACCAGGATTTGCTGGCCTATCTGGTGCGGCGCCTCCTGGAGAACGGTGCCAACTCTTCCTTCGTAAATCAGATCGTCGACCTCGCCGTGCCGGCGGAAGAGATCGCGGCTGACCCGATTTCAGCGGCTGAGGCGGAGGAGTACTCGCCCAACCCGAACATCGTGCTGCCGTCCGGTCTTTATGCCCCGCGGATAAACTCGCGTGGCTGGGATGTAACCGATCCTGTCGACCTGGCCCTGATCGACGTTGGTCGAGTGCCATTCGCGGCCCCGCATCAGTGGGATGCCGCCCCTGTGACACTGGCGGCCGCCACGGCGGGGACCGCGCGCGCCGTGACCAACCCCGCGCGTCCGAGCGAGGTCGTGGGACATGTCGTTGATGCCGATCCCGATCAGATCGGTGCTGTTGTGGATGCGGCTGTAGGTGCGCAACCGGCATGGGCCGCGCGGCCCGCGGATGAACGAAGCCGGATCCTGCGGCGCGCAGCCGAGATCTATGAGGATCATGCCCACGAGGTCTTCGCGCTGTGCGCGCGCGAGGCCGGCAAGACCTTGGCCGACGGCATTGCCGAGTTGCGCGAAGCGGTGGATTTCCTGCGCTATTACGCCGACGCGTCTGTTGCCACCGACACGGCCTCGCGACCTCGAGGGGTGATCGCGTGCATCAGCCCATGGAATTTCCCGCTGGCGATTTTCACCGGCCAGATTGCTGCAGCGCTCGGAGCCGGCAATGCGGTCATCGCAAAACCTGCCGAGCAGACGCCCCTGATCGCCGCCCGGGCGACGCAATGGCTGCTGGATGCGGGCGTGCCGGAGGGGGTCCTTCAACTTGCTCCCGGCGACGGGGGAACCGTCGGCGCGGCGTTGACGGCGGATCCGCGAATTGGGGGCGTTTGCTTTACAGGTTCGACCGAGGTCGCGAAGACTATTGACCGGCAACTGGCCGAGACTGCACCGGAGGCGATGCTGATCGCCGAAACCGGCGGCCTGAATGCGATGGTCGTCGATTCGACAGCTCTGCTCGAACAGGCGACGCGCGACATCGTCCGATCCGCCTTTCAGTCGGCGGGCCAACGCTGTTCGGCGCTCCGCATACTCTATGTTCAGGAGGATGTGGCGGACGATCTGCTTGAGATGGTTTCTGGCGCGATGGACGCTCTGGTTACCGGAGATCCTTGGGCTTTGCCGACGGATGTATCGCCGGTCATCGATGCCGATGCGCATGCTGGGATCACCTCCTACCTCGAAATGCAACGTGTGAAGGGGCGCCTTTGGAAGACCTGCGATGTGCCCAATGGCGGCCTTTTTGTTCCACCGGCGCTGGTACGGGTTGACGGGATCGCCGAACTCGACCGCGAAATCTTCGGCCCGGTCCTGCACGTGGCAACTTTCGATGGTGACGAAATCAGCGAGGTCGTAGAGGCCATAAATGCGCGCGGCTACGGTCTCACCTTCGGACTGCACACGCGGATCGACCGCCGCGTTCAGGCGATCCTTGATCGCATTCATGTCGGAAATGTCTATGTAAACCGCGATCAGATCGGGGCCATAGTGGGGTCGCAGCCCTTCGGAGGACACGGATTGTCCGGCACGGGCCCAAAGGCGGGCGGGCCGCATTACCTGCCGCGTTTTCGCAAGGCAGAAGCGCCACGGGGGGTCCTGCCGGCGTCGGCCGACGTCACGGCCGAAGAAGCCCGGAAAGCGCTAGTGAGGGTATCCGCGGACGGATGGAGCCGGGCCCCCGACCGTGTCCCGCGACTGCGCAGTTTACTGCGGGGGCGGGCGGCTGACGCCATTTCCGCAGTCGCCGCCTTGGAGACCGGACCGGTGGATCTTCCCGGTCCCACCGGTGAAGCCAACCAGTTCGAGCTGTCTCCGCGGGGGCGGGTTTTGTGTCTGGGGCCGACGCCGGACATCCTTCTTGGCCAGGTGGTTACGGCGCTCGGAACCGGGAACGCCGTTCTTGCGGTTGGCCCCGGCGCGCGACGGACCCTTCAACCGCTGCTTAAGTCCGACCTGCCCCTTGCTGTGGTGGACGGAGTGCTCGATCCGGGTGCTCTCGATACTCTGGATATAGATGCGGTCGCATTGGCCGTGACAGGGGCCGATCTGAAGCGGATCCGGATGCGTGTGTCGCGCCGTGACGGAGCCATCGTGCCGCTGGTCAGTGAAGGCCATTCGCCGATGGCCTTCTGTTCCGAGCGCGCGATCTGCATCGACACGACCGCGGCTGGCGGGAACGCCGCCCTTTTGGCCAATGCGGATGCTTGAATGGCGGAGAACGCAACTTGACAAACCCGACCCGCCAACGTCACGGTGATTTACACGCGTCAACTTTTGTCCTGATGGATGGCGCGCGGATAGAGCAGGAGCGACGGCAAGGGCGGGACAACGATGCGACCTGAAAAGGTAAAGACCATGGAAGAGTTTGCCACGCTCAGTGGCATCTCCCGCCCTACGCTCTCCAAGTATTTCAACGATCCAACCAGTGTTCGCGCGTCGACACGGGAGCGGATCGAGGCGGCACTGCGGCGCTATGAATACAAACCCAACGTCTATGCCATCAATCAGAACCGTCAGCTCACGCGGAACATCGGTATCGTCGTGCCCTTTCTTGCCGACCCGTTCTTTGCCGAGGTGGCCCGGGGGTTGGAACCATTGTGTGCTCAGTCCGGGTTCAACCCGATCTTGCTTAGCTCGCATGGTGATCCGGACCGCGAAGTAGAGAACCTTGAGAGTCTGATCTCCATCAAGCCCGCGGGCGTCTTGCTGGCTCCGCTCGGGCGGAGGTCTCGGAAGGAAGACGTCGCGGCGTTCTGCCGCGATATTCCCACGGTTCTCTTCGATTGCGATATCGAAGGCGTCGGCGACGCGTTCTTTGGGTCGAACAACACCCAGAGCGTTCGCTTGATCGTCGAGTACCTGTCGCGAACCGGTCAGCCTCCGGCACTCTTCGAGATGCGTAACGCGCCCAATCCCAATGCCAACAAGCGTCATGCCGCGTACGAAAAGGCGATGCGGGATCTCGGCCAGGAACCGATGTTCCTTTTGGCCGAGGGAAGCGGGTGGGACTTCGAAGAAGTTGGGCTGAGAGAGGGGCGGCGCCTGATCGATGCCAATGCTCTGCCGACGGACACGGTGCTTTGCAGTAATGACCGTCTTGCGATCGGGTTCCTCGCCGCAGCGTATGAAAAGGGTATGCGGGTGGGCATCGGGCATGGGCACGCACTTCGTGTCGCCGGGCACGACGATCACCCCTATGCCGGTTACACAGGACCGGCATTGACCACGGTTTCGCAGGATTACGATGCAATCACCGGTACCAGCCTCGACCGGCTCTTGTCGATTATCGAGGCGGGTCGGCGCCCGACCATTCGAGAAACCGAATTGTTTGACGGCACGCTGGTGATGCGAAGATCGGCCTAGCCGAGGCTGTGATTAAATTTGACGCGCGTAAAATTTTAGATTGACGGCTGTTGCGCGCTGTGCGTACATTTTCGGCACATAGCATCCAATCTTAGGGAGGAACTGGGATGTATCTAAGGACCGCACTTTCTGCGGCCAGCGTTCTTGCTGTTGTTGCAGGAACGACCGCCTTCGCAGGTAGCCACAGCGCCACGATCACCATCGCCACCGTCAACAACGGCGACATGATCCGCATGCAGGGGTACACGGATCAGTTCACCGCTGAGACCGGCATCGCCGTCGAATGGGTCACGCTCGAAGAAAACGTTCTTCGCCAGCGCGTCACCACCGACATCACCACCAAGGGTGGCCAGTTCGACATCATGACCATCGGCATGTACGAAGCGCCGATCTGGGGCTCGAACGACTGGCTCGTCGCTCTGGACGATCTGTCGGAAGACTACGATGTCGACGACATCCTGCCGGCCATGGCTGGCGGTCTGAGCTATGACGGCACGCTTTATGCCGCGCCGTTCTATGGCGAAAGCTCGATGATCATGTACCGGACGGATCTCATGGAAGCTGCCGGTCTTGAGATGCCGGACGCGCCGACGTGGCAATTCATCCGTGAAGCGGCCGCCGCGATGACCGACCGCGACAACGAAATCAACGGGATCTGCCTTCGCGGCAAGGCCGGTTGGGGTGAAGGCGGTGCATTCATCACGGCCATGTCCAACTCGTTCGGCGCCCGCTGGTTTGACATGGACTGGAATGCTCAGTTCGACACCGATCCCTGGAAGAACACTCTTGAGTTCTTCGTTGGCATGATGAGCGAAAGCGGTCCTGCCGGATACGCCACGAATGGGTTCAACGAGAACCTGTCGCTCTTCCAGCAGGGCAAGTGCGGCATGTGGATCGACGCGACAGTTGCAGCGTCTTTCGTGACCAACCCGAACGACTCGACTGTTGCTGATAGTGTTGGCTTCGCGCTCGCTCCTGACACCGGTCTCGGCAAGCGGTCGAACTGGCTTTGGGCATGGGCGCTGGCCATTCCTGCGGGCACGCAGCAGGAGGCGGAAGCCAAGCAATTCATCGAATGGGCAACCTCGAAGGACTACATCGAGCTTGTCGCAGCGAACGAAGGCTGGGCGAACGTTCCACCGGGCGCGCGGACATCGCTTTACGAGAACCCGAACTATCAAGAGGTTCCGTTCGCGCAGATGACGCTCGACTCCATTCTATCGGCTGATCCGAACGACTCCACCGTCGAACCGTCGCCGTATGTCGGCATCCAGTTTGCCGCCATCCCGGAGTTCGCCGGTATTGCGTCTGAAGTCAGCCAGGAATTCTCGGCTGTCTATGCCGGTCAGCAGACCGTCGACGAAGCTCTCGCCAAGGCGCAGGCTCTTACGAACGAAGCCATGGAAGCAGCGGGCTACCGCTAAGGCTTCCTCCCGGGCCGGGAGGCGGCGACGCTGTCGCCTCCCGGTTCTCTGCAACGTACGTTCCACGTAAACTCGGTTTCCAACGGGCCCAGTCGCCCGAACCCAGAGGATTTGCGTCATGGCAACCCAACACTCCCGATCCGCCGCCCGGCTCATGATGGCGCCCGCTGTGATCCTGCTTCTCGGTTGGATGCTGGTCCCCCTGACCATGACACTCTGGTTCTCGTTCCGCCGTTATTTGCCCTTGCGTGGGGGCGATCAGGGGTTCGTCGGCTTCGAAAACTATGTGCGCTTCCTCTCGTCGAGTTCCTTCTGGCCCGCCGTGCAGACGACGCTGGTCATTGTTGGTGGCATCCTTCTTATCACCGTGGTGCTGGGCGTGTTGCTTGCCATGCTCCTCGACCAGCCAATGTGGGGGCAGGGGGTTGTCCGGATCCTTGTCATCGCACCGTTCTTCGTCATGCCAACCGTGTCTGCACTGGTTTGGAAGAACATCTTCATGGATCCGGTGAACGGACTTTTTGCCCATCTCTGGCGGTTCTTCGGTGCTGATCCGGTGGTGTGGCTCAGCGATGTGCCGATCCTGTCGATCATCATGATCGTGTCATGGCAATGGCTTCCGTTTGCGACGCTCATCCTGCTGACGGCAATTCAGTCGCTGGACAGCGAGCAGCTTGAAGCCGCCGAGATGGACGGAGCGAACCCTTTCGCGCGGTTCGGCTTCATCATCCTTCCCCATCTGAGCCGCGCGATCACGATCGTGATCCTGATCCAGACGATCTTTCTTCTGTCTATCTTCGCCGAGATCTTCGTGACAACTGGCGGTGCCTTCGGAACCCGGACCCTGACCTACCTGATTTTCCAGCGGGTGTTGGAAAGCCAGAACGTCGGCTTGGGATCGGCCGGAGGTGTCTATGCAATCATTCTGGCCAACATCGTCGCGCTGTTCCTGATGCGTATCGTCGGCAAGAACTTGGACCGGTAGGGAGATCATCCGATGGCACGCTCCGTGACACCGCAGAAGAAAGCCCTGAACACGCTCGTCGCATGGACGATTGGGTTACTGATTTTCTTTCCGATCCTCTGGACGATCCTGACAAGCTTCAAAACCGAGGCGCAAGCCATCAACGATCCACCGCTTTTCCTGTTCTTCGACTGGACACTCGAGAACTACGCCGTCGTTCAGGAACGGTCGGATTATATGAAGTTCTTGTGGAACTCGGTCATCATCGCCGGCGGGTCGACCATTCTTGGCGTGATCATCGCGGTACCGGCAGCTTGGTCGATGGCGTTTGTGCCGTCCAAGCGAACTAAGGACATTCTACTCTGGATGTTGTCGACGAAGATGTTGCCGGCGGTGGGGGTTCTTTACCCGATCTACCTTCTCTTTATTCAGCTTGGCATTCTCGACAGCCGTGTCGGACTGGTTGTGGTCCTTATGCTGATCAACCTGCCGATTATCGTCTGGATGCTGTACACTTACTTCCGTGAAATTCCGGGCGAGATCCTCGAAGCCTCTCGGATGGACGGGGCCGGGCTTCGGGAAGAGATCCTGTACGTTCTGACGCCCATGGCCGTGCCCGGGATCGCCTCGACCATTCTCTTGAATTTCATCCTGGCCTGGAACGAGGCGTTCTGGACGTTGAACCTGACAGCGGCCAGCGCAGCGCCGCTGACTGCCTTCATTGCCAGCTACTCGAGCCCGGAGGGTCTCTTTTATGCCAAGCTCAGCGCGGCATCGACCATGGCCATCGCGCCGATCCTCATTCTCGGCTGGTTCAGTCAAAAACAACTCGTGCGCGGCCTCACCTTCGGCGCGGTCAAATAAGGAGACCCGGATCATGGGCGAGATCACACTTGAGAAAGTGACGAAGAGCTTCGGGGACGTGGAAGTTATCCCCCCTCTGGATCTGACCATCAATGACGGCGAATTTTGCGTTTTCGTCGGACCTTCGGGCTGTGGGAAGTCGACATTGCTGCGACTGATCGCCGGGCTTGAGGACACCACGTCGGGCACGATTAAGATCGACGGCAAGGATGCGACCGACATTCCGCCCGCCAAACGCGGTCTGGCGATGGTGTTTCAGTCCTACGCTCTTTACCCGCATATGAGCGTCCGAAAGAACATCGCCTTCCCGATGCGGATGGCGGGAATACCGCAGGACGAACAAGAACGGCGGATCGACGCGGCGGCGAAAGCGCTGAACCTCACCGACTATCTCGACCGGCGTCCGGGCCAGCTTTCGGGCGGCCAGCGTCAGCGAGTCGCCATTGGGCGCGCCATCGTACGGGAACCGGCTGCGTTTCTTTTTGACGAACCCTTGTCCAACCTCGATGCCGCGCTGCGCGTGGGGATGCGACTTGAAATCAGCGAACTGCACGAGCGCCTTAAGACTACGATGATCTATGTCACGCACGACCAGGTCGAAGCCATGACAATGGCGGACAAGATCGTAGTGCTGCGCGCGGGGCATATCGAGCAGGTGGGCTCGCCGCTTGAACTCTATCGAAATCCCCGAAACCTGTTCGTGGCCGGGTTCATAGGCAGCCCGAAAATGAACCTGATCGATGGCTCCGAGGCGGACACGCATAACGCCCACACAATCGGCATCCGACCCGAGCACATCGATGTTTCGGTCGGCGATGCCCCCTGGTCCGGTGTTGTTGGTGTGGCCGAACATCTGGGCTCTGACACATTCTTCCATGTCCACGACACCGGCCTCGCGGACACGCTGACGGTGCGTGCGCCGGGTGAGGTGGCGTTCCGCAGTGGAGAACGGATCGGCTTGACCCCCCGCGCCGATCAGATCCACCGGTTCGACTATGCAGGGCTTCGGATCGCGTGACACGGCTTGCTGGCAAGACGGCTCTGATCACAGGTGCCGCGCGTGGGATCGGCCGCGCCTTCGCCGAGGCCTATGTGCGGGAAGGTGCAAGGATCGCAATCGCGGATATCGATATCTTGCGCGCGCGAGATACCGCAGATGCCATTGGTAAGGCAGCCGTGGCCATCGAGATGGATGTGACGGATCAGGTTTCAATTGAAGACGGAGTTGCGAGAACCATCTCCGCTCTGGGTCGAATTGATATCCTTATCAACAACGCCGCTGTCTTCACTGCCGCTCCGATCGTTGAGATCACCCGCGACGACTTTGCGCGGGTATTTGACATCAACGTGAGTGGGACGCTGTTCACGATGCAGGCCGTCGCCCGCCACATGATCGAGGCCGGGATCAAGGGCCGCATCATCAACATGGCCAGTCAGGCGGGCCGTCGCGGCGAGCCGCTGGTCGCCGTCTACTGTGCGACGAAGGCCGCCGTGATCAGCCTGACGCAATCGGCGGGTCTGAACCTGATCTCTCACGGGATCAACGTGAACGCGATTTCACCGGGCGTGGTGGATGGCGAGCATTGGGACGGCGTGGATGCGTTCTTTGCCAAGTACGAAGGCAAAGAGCCTGGTCAGAAGAAGAAAGAGGTCGGGGCCGCCGTGCCTTTTGGACGGATGGGAACCGCCGAGGACCTGACCGGGATGGCGATCTTCCTGGCGAGCGATGAGGCCCGCTATGTGGTTGCGCAGACCTACAATGTGGATGGCGGTCAATGGATGAGCTGAAAACGGACAACTCGGTCCCGCTGTCTCTAGGCCACCTCGACCGCCTTCCCAGCGAGGTCGAAGTCCCCCGCTACGAACGGAGTGATCTTAGTCCCGGCATCGTTCATATTGGTATGGGCAATTTTCACCGCGCCCATCAGGCGTGGTACCTTCATCGGCTGATGCAGCGCGGACAGGCGCTGGATTGGGCCATCGTGGGGGCCGGGGTCCGCGCGGGAGACGCGCGCATGCGCGAGCGGCTCTTGGCGCAGGATTGCCTGACCACCCTGATCGAGCTGGGCCCCTCGGGCACCTCCGCCGAGATCTGTGGGTCGATTATCGGGTTTGTCCCGGTAGAGGACAACAACGGCGCATTGATCGAGCAATTGGCCGATCCGGCCATTCGCATCGTCTCAATGACGGTGACCGAGGGTGGGTACTTCCTGAATGCTGCGACAGGGACGTTCGACATCTCCCATCCCGATATTCAGCACGATGCCGCCCATCCGGCAACGCCCCGAACGGCCTTCGGGGCCATTGTTGCCGCACTTGGACGCCGCCGGGCTGCGGGCCTTGGAGCCTTTGCCGTGCAAAGCTGCGACAACTTGCGTGGCAACGGTGCGATCGCCCGTGACGCCGTACTGGGTCTTGCGGCGCTTTCGGATCCCGATCTCGCCGATTGGATTAAAACCTATGTGAGCTTCCCGAACTCGATGGTGGACTGCATCGTTCCGGCCACCGGTCCGGACGAAATCGCGCAAGCGCGGGCGCTTGGGATCGACGATGCGGCCCCGGTGACGCACGAGAACTTCCGCCAATGGGTGATCGAGGACGCGTTTTGTGCCGGTCGCCCGAACTGGGAGGATGCCGGGGCGACGTTTACCGATGCGGTCCACGATTACGAGGCGATGAAGATCCGCATCCTGAACGCAGGGCACCAAGTCCTGGCCAATGCGGGTGAGCTTCTGTCCGTCGCCACGATTGCGGATTGCATGGCCCATCCTCTGATCCTGGGCCTCTTCCAAAAGGTACAGGCATCCGAGATTGCGCCCTATGTCACGGCCGTGCCGGGTACCACGCCCATGGAGTATGTCCGACTGATCGAAGAGCGGTTCTCGAACCCCGCCATCCGGGACACGACGCGGCGGGTGGCATTCGACGGGTCATCGCGCCATGCCGGATTTGTTCTGCCGGTGTTGCGGGATGCGCTGGCGGAGGGCGGGTCGATCGACGGTCTGAGCCTGGTCGAGGCCCTTTGGGCGCGGATGTGCGCCGGGTATCGCGAAGACGGGACCGAGATCGCGCCGAATGATCCGCTTTGGGACAATCTGGCGCCAGCGGCCGAGGCGGCCCGCTCTCGCCCGGCTGCGTGGTTGGAACAGGACCTTATCTACGGTGATCTTTCAAAAGACCCGCACTTTACCGAGGCTTTCGCGCGCTGGTTGAACCTGATTTGGGCCGACGGCACAGCACGCGCACTCGCGCTTTACGCCGAAGCCTGATCGGTCTCGCGCTGGCTGTCGGTGGTGTTGCTATCGACGCATCGCTCCCGCCCTGCTAGGCCGAACTATGGCCACAAGTCCCGAACCCCACTCCCGCCTCTCGGTCGCGCCGATGATGGATTGGACGGACCGGCATTGCCGCGTGTTTCACCGTGCGCTGACAGGCAGCGCGCTTCTTTATACCGAGATGGTGACGGCGCCCGCGCTGGTCCGGGGTGGGGCGTATCATCTGCTGGACCACGACGCCTGCGAGCATCCCGTCGCCCTGCAGCTTGGCGGTTCGGATCCGGATGAACTGGCCAAGGCGGCCCGGATCGGGGCCGAAGCCGGTTTTGACGAGATCAACCTGAATGTTGGCTGCCCGTCGGACCGTGTTCAGTCGGGATGTTTCGGGGCTATCCTGATGAACCGGCCTGAACTTGTCGCGGATTGCGTCTCTGCGATGGCCGCCGCGCAGCCGCGCGAGGTCACGGTCAAGTGCCGGATCGGCGTCGATACTCAGACGCCGTCCGAGACCTTGCCGGCGTTTCTGGACAAGATCCGTGCGGCAGGGGTGCGCCGCGTGATCGTCCATGCCCGGAAAGCCTGGCTGAAAGGGTTATCGCCCAAGGAAAACCGGGATGTGCCCCCGCTCGACTATCCGCTCGTGCACGCCATGAAGGCCCGGTTTCCCGATCTGCACCTGTCGATCAACGGCGGGATCACGTCGCTCGACGACGCGCTTGCCCATCTCGGTGCGGGTCTGGACGGTGTGATGATCGGTCGTGCGGCCTATCAAACCCCGGCCATGCTCGCCGCGGTCGATCGGCGTATCTTCGGGTCGCACACCCCGGATCCGACGCCGGAAGAGGCCGTGCGCGCGATCCTGCCATATATCGAACGTGTCCTGGCCGGGGGTGAGCGTCTGCACGCGGTCACACGGCATATTCTCGGATTGTTCTCCGGCCGGCCCGGCGCGCGGGCCTGGCGGCGCATATTGTCGGAAGGTGCGACGCGACCCGGTGCGGGGCCGGAACTTGTCGAAGAGGCGCTGGCGGCCGTGGCTCCGGTCCCGGCAGAGTGAGGACGCGCTTGGTGAAGAAGGGGGATTCCGATGTCCACGTTGACCGATGACCAGCATCGAGAGCTGGCGTCACGGCTCAACAACGCCGCTTGGACCCTGCTCGAGACGCCGGTTCTCGACACCGCACAACAGGCCGAGCTTATCGCCCTCGGGGCCGCGGCGCACCACCATTGGCACGCGGTTGGAACAGAGGCGAACAAGGCCCATGCCGACCTGCTTCTGGGATGGGCCATGGCGCGGGCAGGGGTTGGTGGCCCGGCGTTCCACCTAACCGAACGCGCTCGGACTTTTTTCGAGGAGACATCGGCGGCGGTCTGGGAGAGGGCCTTCGCGGAAGCCGCCGCGTCGGCGGCGTGCCATTCGTTGGGAGACCAAGCAGGTCATGCACATCACGCACGGCGTGCCGCAGCGCTTGGTTCGGAGCTTGTTGGCGCGGACGCCAACTACTTTCGGGCAGCGTTTGCCACGGTGCCGCCGGTCTAGCCGGTCTGGCGTCCCTTGCGTCCGCCACGTCGGCCCGGCGATGTCCGCCGGGTGGGAAGTTCGGCCATGACCGCCGCGCGATCTTCGGGTGACATCGACGACCAGCGACCGATTTCGTCAATGGATCTGGCGCAACCGATGCAGAGCCGTGTTTCAGGATGGATCTGACAGATCCGGATACAGGGGCTGTCCACCTCGGGGCGCTTCCAAACGTGGTCCGTCATGCGTCCGATCCAAGATGGGCAAGCCGGTCAAGCGCACCCTGAAGGATGAACCCGGCGGCGACATGATCGATCACATCGGCGCGTCGCGCCCGGGACGCGTCGGCTTCCAACAATGCGCGCTCGGCGGCCACCGTTGACAGCCGCTCGTCCCAGAAAACGAGGGGCAGTGGGCTGAGTTGACCAAGTCCGCGGGCGAAAGCGCGGGTCGACTGGGCACGTGGGCCTTCGCTTCCATCCATGTTTCGCGGCAAGCCCATGACGATACCGGCTACGTTGCGGTCCACCAGAAGGGCAAGTAGCGCATCGGCATCCGCGGTGAACTTGCGGCGGCGGATCGTGGTCACCGGCGTCGCCACCCGCCTGTAGATGTCCGAGACCGCGACACCGATTGTCTTTTCGCCAAGATCGAGGCCCGCCAGGGCACCCGTCTTTGGGAGGGTGGCTGCAAAGTCCCGCATCTCGTCCCCCGTCATTGCGCCACCCCCGCGTCCCGGGCCGCATCTAGGATCGGGAGTCGCGTCACCGGATCGGGAAAGACCTGTTGGGCCTCGGTCCAGATGGCAGCGGCATCCTCGCGCTGGCCCAATACGCCAAGCGCGCGGATCAGGCGCGCCCAATCTTCCGGTGGGCCACCGTCCTCAGCCAGCCGGCTCGACAGCGAGGCGACCATGCCCTCGATCATGGCCATCCGTTCGGTCGGGCTCATTTGTTCCGCGGCCGCCACGTCGTCGGCGGTCGGCCCACGACCCAGTTCGGGTAATACGTAGTCCACGCCCGCCAGGGCCGCGACCTGCTCGATTTGCGCACGGATCGGCAGGGCCCACGGCGCTTGGTCCGACGTTCCCTCAAGAAGACGACGCCAGATGCGGAAGGCGCGGTCGGGTCGACCGGTCTGGGCCTCGAGAAGGCCGGCATAATAAAGGGCGGTTCCGTTCCCGGGATCGCGGCTCAGCGTTGCGCCGATGGCCGCCTCGGCCTCTGGCGAGACATATCCTCCGGCCGCGAGGATAAGGACATCTGCCAACCGAGCATGGTCTTCGGCCGTTGCGTTTTCTCCCAAGATGCCGATCACCCTGGTCTGCGCCGCTGCCGCCGCCTGAAACCGCCCGAGGTTGGCCTCGTGCTGGGCCAGCAAGCGGTGGCCTTGCAAATCGTCGGGCCTGTCCTCCAGCGCTTCGCGTAGCCGGGTCACGAGAGTGAGGTGCTCAGGCTGGGCATCTGGCCGCAGGCTCTCCGGGATTGCGCGTTCGGCTTCGGCTTGGCCCGGACGGTCGGCGCGGGCCGCATCTGCGAGTGCGATCCGCCGATCAAGCGGAAGATCCGGATAGCCCGGTGCACCGATCACCATGTAAAGCGCGATCGCTCCACCAAACGAGATCGCGGCCACTGCAGCTGCCGCAATGACCCGTCCCCGCTCTGGTCCGCCGGATGCCGCGGCACTCGCAACGGCCTTGTCTGCAGCCAGAAGCCGGCGCGAAACCTCGATCCGCGCGGCCTCGGCTTCCTCGTCGCCGAGAACGCCGCGGGCCACATCGCGGTCGACCTCGCGAAGCTGGTCGCGATAGATAGCGACGTCACCCGAAGAACCCGCGCCCGCGTCTTGCCAAAGTGCGCGGACGAGCGTGGCCGCGACCAAAGCTGCAAAGCCAAGGGCAATGATCCAAAACGCCATGCGATATCAACCTCCTCGGCATCATCTATAGTCACCTGCGCCCGGGTGGTAGCCCCCGGCCTCACCCCTCGGGCGCGATGTCGCATTTGACGCGTTTCTGCCGCCCGCGACTTGGAAAACCCGCACATTTCCGATCAAAACGGTCCGGCGGCGGCGTGAGGCCGCCAGTATTGGGGAGCCTTCGGCCCATGCAACGCTACTCGGTTTTCGCCGTTGCCCGCGAGGCGCTGCGCCAGCATGCGGGCTGGGATCGCGCCTGGGCGTCCCCGGAGCCGCGGGCCGGTTACGATGCGATCATCGTGGGTGCGGGGGGGCACGGTCTCGCCTCCGCCTACTATCTCGGCAAGAACCACGGCATCAAAAATGTCGCCGTGATCGAGAAAGGCTGGCTCGGCGGAGGAAACACGGGCCGCAATACGACGATCATCCGCTCGAACTATCTGCAGGATGCTTCGGCCGCGATTTATGAGAAGTCGCGGGCGCTTTATGAGACGCTGAGCCAGGAACTGAACTACAACGTCATGTTTTCGCCGCGCGGTGTCATGATGTTGGCCCAGACCGAGCACGAGGTGCGGGGGTATCACCGGACTGCGCATGCGAATGCACTGCAAGGGGTCGAAACCCGGTTCATCGGCCCATCCGAAGTCAAACGTCTTTGTCCGATCATCGAAACCCGCGGACCCCGCTACCCCGTGCTCGGCGCGCTTTGGCAGCCAAGGGGGGGCACGGCGCGGCACGATGCGGTGGCTTGGGGGTACGCGCGGGCCTGTTCGGATATGGGCATGCACATCATCGAGAATTGCGAAGTTACAGGTGTTCGGTCGGACAGGGGACAGGTGACGGGGGTCGAGACATCAAAGGGTCCGATCACGACCAGCAAGCTCGGTATCGTCGTGGCAGGGCATTCCGGTGTCCTTGCCGATATGGCGGGTTTTCGACTGCCGGTGGAAAGCGTTGCGCTGCAGGCGCTGGTCTCGGAACCGATCAAGCCCTGCATGGACGTCGTCGTTATGGCCAATACAGTACACGGGTACATGAGCCAGTCAGACAAGGGCGAGATGGTCATCGGTGGGGGCGCTGACGGCTACAACAACTACACCCAGCGCGGGTCATTCCATCACATCGAGGAGACCGTCCGGGCCCTGATCGAGACATTTCCGATGATTTCGCGCCTTAAGATGCTGCGCCAATGGGGCGGCATCGTCGACATGACCGGAGATCGTTCGCCCATTCTGTCGGCGACGCCTCTTGGGGGCTGCTACATCAACTGCGGTTGGGGCACGGGTGGGTTCAAGGCCATCCCGGGATCCGGTTGGGGGTTTGCCGAGTTGATGGCCAAGGGGCAGTCGCCTTTGACGGCGGAATTCGGTTTGGAACGGTTCCGTGAAGGACGGTTTATCGACGAAAGCGTTGCCGCCGGGGTCGCGCATTGATGTCAGTCGCCAACATCCCCGCCAAGATCCTCGTTGCCGCCGCCGCGATCGGTCCGAACCCGACCGGCGGTCATAAATTCGTCGATATCACCGTCGCCGGTGCCCTCGTTGGTCGTATTGCGCGTGTTCCGGTTCCGCCAGATCACAAATGCAGGAATCGCAAGGGCGGCCGCAAGGATGAGAAACAACTCCATAAACCAGAGATGGGTTCAGATCCCTCCGGCGGCAAGGAGTGGCGCTGCCATTTGACCTTTTTGCTGCTTGTGCCGGGCTTGACCTCGGCGCTTCGGAGCATAGCTGTCGGGAACGAAATCACGGAGCGATCGCCATGCAAGCCATCCTCGCCCGGTTGCCAGACCGCGCGTATTTCGATCGAAACAGCGGCAAGCTCGCGGGCTTTGGCGCCGGACTTCTGGGCGGCGCGCTTCTCATGGCCTTTTTCACCGTGGCTTATTCCGGCGAGGGCTTTGGGCGCGATCCCCGTCCGGTGGAGCAGGTCTACTTCCCCTGAGACACCGCAGCCCGGCACGGCCATTTCGGCGGCGGATGGCCGAGATGTTTCAGCTTTTCCCGCAGGTTTAAGCGCAAATCGGGCGCAAAGATGTCATCCCCCTGACGGCAGCGATGGTTCCCCGGCATGCTTCCACTGCGATCCCCGAGTGGGATCTCAGGAGGAGGACCATCCATGTCGAACTACGATTATCGGCCGAACGATCTTCACGGCAGCCGGGCGCTCGACACCGCGACAGAGGGCGCAAGCTCTGGCGTCTGGATTGTTGTCGGACTTATCGCCGTGCTGGCACTTATCGGGATGCTTGTATTCGGAGGCGCGAGTACCGACGGAACGGCGCCATCTGTCGCCCCAGATGGCAGCTCGGCCGGGGCTCCAGCCTCGGACGGCTGACCCTCGGCGCGCGGTCCGTCCGGGCCGCCCCGGCGGGGGACGAGGGACCCCCGCCGGACCTGGGACCCGCATCGGCGCGATCCAAACAGGATCGGGTTTCACTCGGCCGGTTGCCGGGATGGAGGTCCGGCCGTGTTGATCCTGAGATGTCCCTATTGCGGGGTTGAGGCCGACGAGACCGAGCTTGCGCCCGGCGGCGAGGCCCATGTCGTGCGTGCCGGTCCGGACAGCGATGACGCGGACTTTGAAGCCTATCTGTTCCTTCGAGAGAACCCCAAAGGCATCCATTTCGAACGCTGGCGCCACGCGGCGGGTTGCGGCAAGTGGTTTTTGGCCGCGCGCTGCACCACCACGCTTGAGGTCTTCGGAACCTATCCCGCGCAAACTACGGAGCCGCCGCAAGAGGTGCGCGATCGCCTTTCCGGGCGCCGGCCGGGCTGGAGCTGGAGATTCTGGACATGATGGCTCGCGGCGCCTTGCAACTCCGCATTCGAAAGGTGAGTTCATGAGTGGACGCCTTTCTCATGGCGGTCGGCTGATCGACCGCACGCGTCCCCTCGCGTTTCGGTTCAACGACCGGCCCATGCGCGGCTTTGGTGGGGATACGCTTGCTTCGGCCCTGCTCGCCAATGATCAGCTGCTCATGGGTCGTTCCTTTAAGTACCACCGGCCACGCGGTGTTGTCGGTGCGGGTCCGGAAGAACCGAACGCGCTAATGAACCTCGGCGAGGGACCGACGCTGGAGCCGAACCAGCGCGCCACGGTGACCGAGCTCTTTGATGGCCTGACGGCCACCACCCAGAACCATTGGCCGTCGCTTGAGTTCGATCTCGGCGCGGTGAATTCGCTATTGTCGCAATTTCTGCCAGCGGGCTTCTACTACAAGATGTTTATGCATCCGCGGCCCTTCTGGAAGCACATATATGAGCCCTTCATCCGGCAATCGGCGGGCCTTGGGCGGCCGCCCGCCGCGCGGGACGCGGACGAGTACGAACACTTCTATGCTCACACGGATGTTCTTGTTGTCGGCGGCGGAGTGGCCGGGTTGCAAGCGGCCCGCTCAGCCTCGGAAGCCGGGGCCGAAGTGCTTTTGATCGATCAGGGTGTCGAATGGGGCGGGCGAGCCCATCTGGATGCTGGCCCGATTGACGGGGCATCCGCGTCGGACTGGGTCTCGGGCGCGGTGCGCGATCTTGAAGGTCTGGCCAATGTCCGCCTTCGGCTGCGTACGACCGGCGCCGGCATTTACGATCATGGCTACGTGCTGGCGCTCGAACAGGTTTCGGACCATGTGCCCGGCTCCGACGGGCCACGCCACCGGCTTTGGAAAATCCGCGCCAAGCAGATCATTCTGGCAACCGGTGCAATCGAGCGTCCCCTGGTCTTTCCGGGCAATGACATTCCCGGTGTGATGCTTGCCTCGGCAGTCCGTGACTACGTCGGTCATTGGGCCGTGAATCCCGGGGATCGGACGGTGGTGGTGACGAACAATGACGACGCTTATCGTACCGCCATAGCACTGAAAGATGCGGGGCTTGACGTTCCGGCCATCATCGACGCGCGGTCGATGGTCACCGGCGCGCTTCCGGAACTTGCCCGGCAAAAAGGCATCGACGTGCATGCGGGGCGTGCCGTTGCCTCGGTGAAAGGCGTGGCACGGGTTGAGGGGGTCGCCATCGCCGCAATGGCGGGCGAGGGCCACACGACCGAGGTGGTGCCGTGCGATGCCGTCGCCATGTCGGGCGGCTGGTCGCCAGCCGTCCATCTCTGGTCCCATACCGGGGGAAAACTGCTCTGGAACGATGCCCATGCGCTGTTCCAACCGGACCCGGACCGCGCGCCGTCAGGGGCCGATGGGCAGCCCTTCGTGGCCGTCGCCGGTGTCGCAGCAGGCCCCCATGGACCTGAGGGGGACCTTGGTACTGCAGCCGCTCTCGAAAGCGCGACTGACACGTCCCGAAGCGTTCTGGCGCGACTGGGCAAGCGGCCAAAGCGACGGCACGTGCCAAAGGCGGAGTCAGTACGTGAAGCGCCGATGAAGCCGGTCTGGATCATGCCGGAAGGTGCGGGAGACGCGTCGAGGGCAAAGGCCTTTCTCGATTTTCAGAACGACGTAAAGGTTTCAGACGTGGACCTCGCCGCGCGTGAGGGGTTCGAGAGTGTCGAACATGCCAAGCGCTACACAACCCTCGGTATGGCCACCGATCAGGGTAAACTGAGCAACGTCAACGGTCTCGCCATACTGGCGGATGCCCGTGGCGTGCCCGTTCCCGAGGTCGGGACCACCACGTTCCGGCCGCCCTATACTCCGATCTCGATGGGCGCCATCGGGGGCGAGGCGCGCGGCGCTTTGTTCCAGCCCGTCCGCCGCACGCCGATCCATGACTGGCACGAGGCCAATGGCGCCGCCTGGGAACCTGTCGGGCATTGGCGGCGCCCCTACTGCTATCGTCGGCCAGGCGAGGCCATTGAAGACTCCGTCGCCCGAGAGATCACGGCCACGCGGACGAGTGTCGGTCTCTTGGATGCCTCGACCCTTGGCAAGATCCTTGTAAAGGGTCCCGATGCCGGGCGTTTCCTCGACATGATGTATACAAACATGATGTCGAGCCTTGGTGAGGGGCGCTGCCGATACGGTCTCATGTGCTCTGAGAACGGGTTCCTGATCGATGACGGGGTGGTTGCGCGGATCGGACCCGACACGTGGCTCTGCCATACAACCTCAGGGGGCGCTGACCGCATCCACGCCCATTTCGAGGACTGGCTTCAGTGTGAGTGGTGGGACTGGAAGGTCCACACCCTCAACGTGACAGAAGCCTATGCTCAGGTCGCGGTCGTTGGGCCCAAGGCTCGCGAGGTTCTGGACCGGTTGGGAGGCATGGATCTCTCTGCGGAGGCGCTTCCATTCATGCGCTGGGCTGATGGAACGCTTGACGGAATCCCGGCCCGGGTCTTCCGGATCTCGTTCTCGGGTGAGCTCAGCTACGAAATTGCGGTCGCCGCGGGACAGGGTCGCGCATTGTGGGACGCGCTGCTGGAAGCCGGTGCGGGTGCGGGTATCACGCCCTATGGCACCGAAGCACTGCATGTCATGCGGGCCGAGAAGGGTTTCATCATGATCGGCGACGAAACCGACGGCACGGTGATTCCACAGGACCTTGGGCTTGACTGGGCGATATCGAAGAAAAAGGACGATTTCCTAGGTAAACGTGCCCAGCAGCGGCCCCATATGACGGATCCCGACCGATGGCGGCTGGTGGGGCTCGAAACCTTGGACGGGTCCGTGCTGCCGGAAGGCGCCTACGCGGTGGACGAAGGGCAAAACGCCAATGGACAACGCAACATGCAGGGCCGGGTGACGTCGACTTATCATTCCCCCACACTCGGACGGGGTATTGCGATGGGCCTTGTCCGCCACGGCCCGGCCCGGATGGGCGAGGTCCTGAGTTTTGCCCGAACCGATGGCAGCCTCGTTAAGGCGCGTATCGTCACCCCGGTCTTCTACGATCCCGAGGGGGAAAAGCAGAATGTCTGACCCCAGAAGCGCCCTCGACGGACATCGCTATGACGGGGCGGTCGCCATCGCCGATGCCGGACCGCGCGGGATGATCTCGGTCAAGGGGGACCTGGGCGCGTCGGGCCTCAAGAACGCGGCCACCGGCATCTCGGGGGTCGACTTTCCGGACATACGGGAAGCGAATTGCGTTGGCGAGAAGGGCCTGCTTTGGATGGCGCCCGACGAGATCATGGTGCTGACACCCCGCGCCGAGGCCGCAAAGGCGGTCGACGTTCTGACCCGGGCCATCGGGTCGACACATGGATTGGTCGCAGATGTATCTGATGCCCGCGCCCTGCTTTACGTCGAAGGTGCAGGGGGGCGTGACATTCTGGGCAAGCTGACACCGGCGGACCTGCGCCCGGGTGTCTTCGGAACGGGAGAGTTGCGGCGCACGCGGCTGGCTCAGATCCCGGCAGCGTTCTGGCTGCGCGATGCCGAAACGTTTGAGGTCATGGTTTTCAGATCGGTGGCCCGTTATGCGTTCGATCTTCTGGCGAATGCCGCGCGGCCCGGAACGATGATCGGGCATCATTAGACCGCGAACCCCTGTTTTTCCGAGAAGACCGCGGTGCCTTTGTCCCGGGCCTTGACCTTGACCCCCTTGCGCCTCAGGTATGCGGCAGACGACCGCAGCCAAACCCGAGGGGCACGCTATGGCTTTTGACCTTCCTGATCTTCCCTACGCACACGACGCTCTTGCGGCCCATGGTATGAGCCAAGAGACGCTTGAGTATCACCACGACCTTCACCACAAGGCCTATGTCGACAACGGCAACAAGCTGATTGCTGGCACCGAGTGGGACGGCAAGAGCCTCGAAGACATCATCACTGGCACCTACGACGCCAATGCGGTGGCCCAGAACGGTATCTTCAACAACATCAGCCAGCTTTGGAACCACAACCAGTTCTGGGAGATGATGGGGCCGGGCCAGACCGGTATGCCTGGCGAACTCGAAAGCGCGATCACCGAGGCGTTCGGATCGGTCGATGAGTTCAAGTCGCAATTCTCTGCCGCCGGCGCCGGACAATTCGGATCGGGCTGGGCGTGGCTGGTCAAGGACACGGACGGGTCGTTGAAAGTAACTAAGACCGAGAACGGCGTGAACCCGCTCTGCTTTGGCCAGACTGCGCTGCTGGGCTGCGATGTGTGGGAGCATTCTTACTACATCGATTTCCGCAACAAGCGCCCTGCCTACCTGACGAACTTCCTCGACAACCTCGTCAACTGGGAAAACGTTGCCTCGCGCATGTAAGCTTCGGCTGCATCTTCAGACAAAAGGCGCGCCCAATGAGCGCGCCTTTTTCATGAGCGGGAACCAGAACGCACAGGTCCGCTATGCGGACACAATTAGCCGTGGTCGAATACGACCCAGCCGCCGCTTTGCGGCTAGTGGATAAAACAGAGTGTGTCGAAGGACCGCCGCCAGTTGGACACTTCGGCTGCGATCCCGGACTCCGTCAGGCCGCGACTGATCAGTTTCGCCAGTTGTTCCGCGTCCTTTGAGGTCACGCCCCAGCGAACCAACTCAGGCGTACCAATTCTCAAACCATTCATGTCGCCTTCAACGGCCGCAATGGGTAGGCCGATGCCGCAGGCCAGAAAGCCGGCTTTTCGCAGGGTCTTGGATGCCGCTTGACCGCCTCCGAAGGCAGAGGCTTCAACGGCGAATTGATGGGAGTTTGTGAAGCCGTCCGCCCCCGCGAACACTGGCACACCGTTGTCGTTCAGGGCCAGGGCCAAAGCCTGGGCGAGAGCGATCATCTCTTTTGCATAAGACACGCCAAAGTCTTTCCAATCCAGCATTGTCACGGCCAGAGCCGCTGTCTTGGCGGCATCGAAATTGGCGGTCATACCGGGAAACGCGATGGCGTCGAGCGCTTTTGCGATCTCGGCGTCATTGGTTACGATCAGACCTCCAGCGGGTCCACCAAGGCTCTTATAGGTACTCATCGTCATGAAATGGGCGCCCTCCGCGAGGGGATTGGACCAAGCCTGGCCCGCGATGATCCCGCATTGATGCGCGGCATCAAACATGACCTTGGCACCAACCTCGTCTGCAATCGCACGGACCTCGGCCACGGGGTGTTCGAACAGGTTCAAACTGCCGCCGACGGTGATGAGCTTCGGGCGTTCGGCCAGTGCTAGGACGCGAAGCTGATCCAAATCGACAGTGTAGCCATCGGCATTGACCGGCGCCTCGACCGTGCGCAAGCCGAACAGCCCCGCGCACCCCGCAAGGTGGTGCGTGACATGGCCGCCAATTGATGCAGGCGGGGCGATAATGGTGTCTCCTGCCTTGCAGGTCGCCATGAACCCGTAAAGGTTGGCCAACGCCCCCGAGGGCACACGGACTTCTGCAAACCGTGCATCAAACACCTCGGCACATAGTTGCGCTGCAATGACCTCGATCTCTTCGATCGCCTCCAGGCCCATTTCGTACTTGTCTCCCGGATACCCCAGAGATGGCCGCGAGCCGATGCCGGAAGACAAAAGCATTTCGGCCTTGGGGTTCATCACGTTCGTGGCCGGGTTGAGGTTGAAACACTCTTCCTCGTGGATCACCCGGTTGCGGTCAGCAAGAGCCTCTATACGGGCCATCAAGTCGGCGGATGACGCGCCGGATGCCCCGTTCGCTATGTCCTGCACCCGGGCTTCGCAGTCTGCGGGGACCCAATTTCGTTCTGCAAGCGTCATCGACAAGCCTCCGTTTCGCACAGTCTGCCCTTCTGTGCGGTAACCGTGCAAAGCAGAATTGTGACTGCTCAGCGTCGAAAGACCAAGGCTGGGTTTTGAGCGTTGCACTCAAGCGCCTCAAAGGACCATCTCTGAACGGCTTGGGCGTCGTGCGGACAGCCGGAGAGGCTGGTCTTCTGCCAGAACTCACGACGGCTTTTTATGAATTGGCGGACGCGATCCAAGAGCTCCGCATTCTAAGGCCGGGTGCCAATCTTCTTATTGTCGCACTGCCGGGGCTTGCACAGATCCTTGTCCCGCGAGGGTCGCTTTATCGAGGAGGCGATCCCTCGCCCGCACTCAGAACGACGTGGGCCTTAGGCGGCATAGTCCTCGGTACGACTTTCTTCCATTGTCAGTAACTTACCTTCTTTCCAAAGCGCTATCTCGCATTCCATCCCATCCGTGTCTTGAAACGACATGACTTGAACCATTCCGAAATCTCTGATGCGTCCGTCGCTCGCACCGCACTCCACCAGTCTCTTTCGCAGTGTTTCAAACGACGCGGGAGATGGCACGTTGATGGCAAAGTGGTCGACGTGCCCACGCGCAAACATCTTGGGCAGTCCTTTCTCATGTTCGCTGGGCCAGGTCACTTCGAACGGGTGAAGGCAGAATCCGGACCCCAGATCGATCAAGGCGTGCCGCAACGCCCCTTCGTCCAGATCCATGCGGACTTTGGCATCGAAGTTGCGCTCATAAAAATCAATGAAGCGGTCAAGGTCCTCGGTGACGATCGTGACGTGATTGCATCCGTTTGTCAGTGCCATTGCGAATCTCCTTTAGTCAGGTTGCCTGACGAAAAGTAATCAGGTTACCTGACGATATGTCAAGTGGGCCGTCAATGACCGATAACTCTGCCTTGGAAACCGAATTGGCCAGGTTGCAGGCCGAAGGGATCGCTGTGCTGCGCGAAGGCAGACCAAGGGTACCGCCCCTTCAGTTTCTGCTGTTTCATTTGGCCGAGTGGATCGATCAGCGTCATATCGCGGCGATCCAGAAGACCTTTCCGGACGGTCGCCGAACGTTCAACCCGGTGTTCATTCACTTGCCAGCTGACGGATGCCGTCTGACAGACCTCGCACGAATGGCCAATATGTCGAAGCAGGCCATGGCCGAGATCGTCGAGGAAATGATTGCGTTGGGCTATCTGGCCCGCTTCCCGGATCCTAGCGACCGTCGGGCAAAGATAATTGTTCGAGCTCCCAAGGGTCTGGAGGCTCATATGGCCGCGATGGAAGCTTTTGCCGAGGTCGATGACACACTCGCTGGATACTTGGGCAAGGAGCGTCTGATCCAGCTCCGACAAGAACTTGGGAACGCTCTCGCGGCGATCGGTGCTGAAGACGGCGAGACGCATAATTCGTAGTACGCGTCGGGCGCTCTCCGATAGTCGATGCTGCCAACTGGATGGGCCGGCTGGACGTCTGGTCTGGCGCGGCATTCAGAGCTTTTGTTGCCGACCAACCCGGCCAAATTTGTGCCCTTGAAAGTTTGGCACGCACTGCCATTCTGACGTTCTCTGCTTTTTGTGGCAGTTTCCGGTGACGGAGGCCCGATGGGCGACGCCTATGAACCCTCTGAGTTGCCCGCGCCTCCGTGGCGATCGCCGCGATTGATCCTTCGTCCATTCGATCACATGGATGCGCTGGCCGCCCATGCAGCCTTCGACTCCGATGAGGCAGTTTGGAAGTTCAACCCCGGATATGCTCCTACACTCGAACATCGCAAAGCGACCATCACACGGTTCTCGATGCTGCATCGACAGTTTGGGTTTGGCCCCTGCGCTGCGTTTCTGCCCGATGAGGGCGGTGCGGAGGGCGTCTTGGTCGGTCAAGGTGGGCTCAATCCCTACATCTATGACCAGCGAGACGGCTCGCGAACCGTTGAGTGGGAGGTCATGTATAAACTGGCGCGACCTTATCGGGGAAAGGGTTATGCGACCGAGATCGCGCAGTTCTGGGTTGAGTTCGCCTTCGAGGTTGTGCGCCTGCGGCGTCTGCACATCTGCCCCGTGAAGGCGAATTCGGCGTCTATCGCCGTGCTCCAGCGGCTGGGAGCAAGGTTTGAGGACGATTGGCTCGACCCGGATGTCGTCATCGCAACGATCGAAGCTTCTTGAATATCTCTTCACGATTGGACGGATCGACAACGGGCGGGCACCGAGCGAGGGCACATCCGGGGAAGGTCGAATAGCGGTCGCTTTGGGTTCAGAGCGAGTTTCTGATGCCTCCACCCGAGAAGCCGGGCATGTTTTGTTCCCGCAAGGTCAGCCCGCGAACAAAACCGCACGTGCTCCAAAGCCCGTCTTGCTGAGTTCAGATCCCAAAGGTGGCCCTGAAGCCTGAGCAAACCTAAGCAAGGCTCCAAGCCAATTGCATTGCACCGAGCCCACGGTGCGCGAACGAGATCAATGGGTTCTTGCGTGGGTTTCCTGCTGTTGGTGGTGTGCCTTATCGGCGACGCAATACAGACAGCGCCAGTTCCAGAGTCTCTTGAATCTGGTCTTTGTCTTGATCCGCGGCGCGTTGCGTGAGTGCCAGGGCGATCTGTTCGGAAAGATAACGTGCGGTGGAACCGACCGGACGGTCAGCAGCCCAATCACCGGCGTCTCGGCGGGCCACGAGGAAGTCTTCATAGGCTCGCACCGCTGTGGCATCAATTTCTTCCACACGCTGGCGTGTCAATGGACCCAGGCGGTGCTTTCCTGCCCGCATTTTATAGAAAAGACAGCCCGTCTCCATCTTTGGGTCACGACTTGCAAAATTGATCAAGGTATCGAGGGTTTCGTCCAGCGTTGCCTGCTTTGAGAGGACTTCGAATATGCCGGACAAGACCTGCTCGGCATAGCGGTCAAGCACCGCGCGCATGAACCCATCCTCATTGCCGAACCCTCTGTATAGGGACGGCTTAGACACGCCAGCGCGTTTGCAAATCTCGTTCAGCGAGACGTCCGCCGGATCTTCGGACCAGTATGCCTGCATTGCGACATCCAGCGTCTTATCGGTGTCCAAAGTGCCTGGTCGTCCACGCGGCCGTTTGGGTTCATCTGAAGACATTTCGTACCGATCGGTAATTTAATATTGACAGCTTCACCTGGAAACCGTACCAGTTGGTCCGTAAATTTACAAGCCGGGGCTGAATAGACTGTGAACGTCCCGGTGCACACATGGAGAGACCTACATGAAAAAGACACTGACAGCCGCCGTTCTGGCCGTGATTACACTGGCGGGTACAGCCTTTGCAGGGGATCGCGACACTGTTCGCGCGTTCTATACCGACATTCTCACGGACCCGGCGGCGACAACCGAAGAGCGCTACTACGAGGTCTTTTCGCCCGAGGTTGTCTCGATCCCCACACCTCCCGGCGGTGAAGGTGCACAAGGCATGCTCAACACCATCGCCTTTCTGGGTCAGGTCGTGCCGGATCTGGAATGGGAGCCACAGGAGATCATTGATCTCGGCGACGGACGTTTTGTCGTGCGCAGTCTATTCCGGGGTACACCGGTCGGTCCGTTCTTCGGAGTCGATCCGGCCACCGGAAAGAACTTTGAGGCCATGTCCATCGACATCGTGACCGTGGAAGACGGGCGCATCACTCTCACCTATCACCTGGAAGACTGGACCGGCGTGATTGCGCAGTTGATGGCTGAGTAAGGGCGACGACCTCCTAACTCATGAGCAGTCGGGGCGATGTGCGGCGAAAGTCTGCCCCGACTGTGCTTTCGAATGCATCGGCGCAGCGGTGTTTGTGAAGCTGCTCGGACCGCGGCCGCTTTGCCCCCTTTGGTCTGGGTTGGGACCTAGGGTAGATCGCGGGAGAGGGCGTCCATCAGGCTGTCCACGTCCGTCACCCGGGTCACGAAGGTGGCGAGCGACGGATCGGCGAAGCCTTCGTCAATAACATGCTGCACCAAGCTTTGAAGCGGCGCCCAGTAGCCGTTGATATCGAGAAGAAAAATCGGTTTGCGATGCAGACCCAATTGGCGCCAAGTCAGGACCTCGAAGAACTCATCCAGAGAGCCCGCGCCGCCCGGAAGTACGACAATGGCGTGGGAGTTCATGAACATGACCTTTTTGCGCTCGTGCATGTTCTCGGTAACGATAAAGCGCGTCAGATCACGTTTGCCCTCTTCGACATCCAGAAGGTGCACCGGAATCACGCCAAGGGATTCTCCGCCGGCCGCCTTTCCGGCACGGGCCACTGCACCCATAAGACCCACATCACCCGCGCCGTAGACGAGTGTGTGTCCCGCCCCCGCGAGTGCTGTCCCAAGATCTGTCGCCGCCTTCAGGTAGGCCGGATCGTTGCCGGGCCGTGAGCCGCAGAACACGCAGATCGCGCGCGTCATTTCGTCCATCGTGGTTGCCGTGCTTTCCGGAGAGGTGTTTTGACCCCTGATACCGGGGTTGATATGGTCTCTCAAGCGTCAGCGACTGCCCGCTGACCGCGATGGCATGGGGATGTTTTCGGTATGAACTCGACGCGGCTTATCGGTGCCGGCGTGGTGGCGGCCATTCTGGGCGTTACGCTTTGGCTATTTGGTACCGGGGCTTCCGACGATGTGGCCGAGGCCCCGGACACACCCGAGGTCGTGGAGCCGGAACAGGTTGCTGCGACAGAGCCGTCCGTAACGGCAGAGGAGCCGAGCCCGGTTCTGGCTCCTGCATCCGACCCAGAGGTGCCCGAGGCGATCGAGGAAACGGCCGATGCACCGGAATCCGACGCCTTGCCCGACGCCGAGAGCGCGACTGCACCGGCCGAGCCACCGGCGGTTCCGCTTGCGACGCCAGCCGCACCTGAGCCGCCCAGCTTTGACATTGTTCGTGTGGAACCCGATGGAAGTGCGCTGGTTGCCGGGCGTGCCGAGCCGGGTACGACGGTCCAAATCGAACTGGATGGTCTTGCCGTGGCGACGGTCGAAGCCGATGCGACCGGTGGTTTCGTCTCGATGACTGATCTTGGCGTTTCGACCGAAGGTCGGGTCCTGTCCCTGTCGAGCGCCGACGATGAGGGCAGCGCGCCCGTTGCGTCGCGCCAGTCCGTATTTTTGGCGCCGGTGGAACCGCCGGCGGCGCCCGAGCCTGAACCCGAGTTGGCCGAGGCTCCCGAGGCCGCGCCGGTCGAACCCGAGGCCGAGACAGCTGAGGTGCCCGAGGAACCGGCCCCCGCACCGCTTAGCGAAACCGAAACCGAGCTGGCAGCCCGTCTCGATGCGCCATCGCAGCAAGACGCTCCGAGCGTCGAAGCCGGGTCCGAGCTTCCGAGAGCCGTGATCGAGACACCTGAAGCCCCGGCGGTAATTCTTGCCGACGAAGGCGGGCTTCGGGTGCTGCAAAACCCGGCGCCTGCGCCCGACGTGATGGACAACGTCGTGATCGATGCAATCACCTATGACGAGACCGGAGAGGTCTTCATCGCAGGCCGAGGATCGGACGACGAAGGCTTCGTGCGGATCTATCTCGACAACGAACCGATTGAAACGGCACGGATTGCCGAGGATGGCGGCTGGCGCACCCCGCTGCCCAATGTCGATACGGGCGTCTACACGCTGCGGGTTGATCAGGTCGATGCAACGGGGGCTGTCGTGTCACGGATCGTGACGCCGTTCCGTCGCGAGGCTGCTGAGACGATCCTTGCACTTGGCGCCGAGGCACTTGAGACGCCGTCTCCGATCGAACGGATCATCGTTCAACCCGGCAACACGCTTTGGGGAATCTCGGAAGGGGCCTATGGGGACGGTCGCCTGTTCCTTAAGATCTTTCAGGCCAATGCGGAAGATATTCGGGATCCGAACCTGATCTATCCAGGGCAGGTCTTTACAGTGCCGAACTGACGGCGCTGGCGTTGCCTGACGCAGCGGTCTACCTAGATGCGGTAGAATTGGCGGGGCAGGCAGATTGAGCGACACCGACACCAAAACGGCGGAAGCCGAAGCGCGTGCGTCCGGCTGGCGGGTCGTACGAAAGGTTACGCCGTATCTCTGGCCTGACGGTATGGCTTGGGTCAAACGTCGGGTTGTCTTGGCACTTGCCGCGCTGTTCGTCGCCAAGCTCGTCTCGGTCGCGACCCCGTTTTTCTACAAGGCCGCGGTGGACTCACTCGCAGGCGAAGGGGCGGCAGACGCCGCGTGGACGCTTGGCGCCGGGGCGGTGGGACTGACCGTGGCCTATGGCGTCGCACGGCTGATGAATGTGGGTTTCCAGCAGCTTCGCGACGTCATCTTTGCCGCGGTCGGCCAGAGGGCGCTCCGACAGTTGGCACTAGAAACCTTCACGCATATTCACCGGCTTTCGCTGCGCTATCACATAACCCGCAAGACGGGTGGCCTATCGCGGATCATCGAACGTGGGGTGAAGGGCGTCGAGTTTCTGCTTCGGTTCCTACTGTTCTCGATCGGCCCGCTGCTCCTCGAGCTCTTGATGATCGCCGTTGTGCTGGCCGTCGTCTTCGACGTTCGATACCTGCTCGTTGTCGTTGGGACGATCGCCGTCTACATCTGGTTTACGTTTCGGATCACCGAGTGGCGGGTGCAAATCCGCAAGGAGATGAACGATCAGGACACGGAAGCCAACCAGAAAGCCATCGACAGTCTTCTGAACTTCGAAACCGTCAAATACTTCGGTGCGGAAGGGCGCGAGGCGGATCGCTATGACAGGGCCATGGAAGGATACGAGAGGGCGGCGCTTCGCACGTCCTATTCTCTCGCTTTCCTGAACTTCGGACAGTCAGTTCTGATCACAGCCGGGCTTGTGATCGTCATGGTTATGGCCGCGATCGGGGTGTCAAACGGCGCGCTGACAGTGGGGGATTTCGTCATGGTCAACGCCTACATGATCCAGATCACAATGCCTTTGAATTTCCTCGGCACTGTTTATCGTGAGATCCGGCAGGCGCTGATCGACATGGGCGAGATGTTCGATCTTCTCGAACAGCCGCGCGAGATTTCCGACAAAGCGGGCGCACCGGATCTGGTTGTCAGTGGGGGCGAGGTCACATTCGACGACGTGCGGTTCGGATATGAGCCGGCGCGTCCAATCCTGAAAGGCGTCAGCTTTAACGCCGAAGCCGGGCAAACGATTGCCCTAGTGGGGCCTTCGGGCTCGGGCAAGTCGACGATCGGACGCCTTCTCTTTCGGTTCTACGATGTCCAGAGCGGGGCGCTTCGGATCGATGGGCAGGACGTGCGGGATATTCGCCAGGAAAGTCTCCACAACGCCATCGGTGTTGTCCCTCAGGACACCGTGCTTTTTAACGACACGATCCGGTACAATATCGCTTATGGCAGGGACGGTGCCACCGAGGCCGAGATCGAAGGCGCGGCCAAGGCCGCCAAGATTCACGATTTCATCGCCGGTCTTCCGGATGGGTATGACACGCAGGTGGGCGAACGCGGTCTGAAACTGTCGGGCGGCGAGAAGCAGCGGGTAGGCATCGCGCGAACGCTACTGAAGAATCCGCCGATCCTGTTGCTGGACGAGGCGACCAGCGCACTGGACAGCGAGACCGAACGTGACATTCAGGACGAATTGCGCGCCATGGGACAAGGGCGAACGGTTCTGACCATCGCGCACAGGCTTTCGACCATCGTGCACGCGGACCAGATCCTTGTGCTCGAAGCCGGAGAGATCGTTGAGCGCGGGACCCATGAGGCGCTTTTGGTGAAATCCGGTCGGTATGCCAGCATGTGGCATCGCCAGCAGGCCGAGGAGGACGAGGCGGCGGCATGAGCCTGCCCGAGATCCTTCGGACCCCACGCCTTGTGCTGCGACCTTGGGCGCCGTCTGATCTTGGTGCGCTGGCTGGGCTTCTCGATGACGATAGGGTGATGGCTTTCAGCGCGACGGGACCGCTAGGGCCCAAGGCTCGGGCCGAGTGGCTCTCCGAGAACTGTTCGGCAACCATGTCGAAGGCGGTGACCGCCGAAGGTCGAGTCTTCGGTTACGTGCGCCTTAATCTGGCTGGCCTCGACCATGTTCTTGGTATCCGGCTCAGGCCTTCGGCATGGGGCAGGGGATTTGCCCATGAAGCGGCCGAGGCCGTTCTTTCAGCAGCCAAACCCAACGGCCGTGTCCTTGCAGAGGTTGATCCGGAGAACCATCGGTCGATCCGATTGTTGAAACGACTCGGGTTCGTCGAGATCGGGGAAGTCATGCACGCAGGCTATGATCACCCGGACCTCGTTTTTCACCGTCAGAGCGCGTCTTAAGGCGAACGGGCTGTGGCCGCCCGTTCGCGTCAAGGCGCCGTTGCTGCGTCTGTCAGCCGGTCAAGTGCGCCCGTCATTCGGGCAAGGACCTCGGCGTCGGCCGGAATGCCGTGGGCGTCGACCAGTGCCGCGGGATCGCGATAGACGAGGATGACGGTACCCGTCGCGTCTTCATAAGCCAGGGCGCGAAGAGGCAGATCAAGACCCGCCGTGGGCGCAGCCTGAATGGCGGGAGTTCCAAGCGCCGGATTACCGAACATCAACATTTCGGTTGGGGCAAGCTCGGCACCGACGGATGCGGCCCCGCCGGCATGGTCAACGCGGGCAAAGACAGTCGCGCCGGCATTCGCCACCGCCTTTTCGAGTCGGTCGATCGTCGTCGCGACGTCGTGCGCGCTTTCCTTGGTGATCAGGTCGGACGCTACGGCGGGGACAGCGCCTGTAAACAGGACGAGGGCGAGAAGACGGGACAGCATTGCAGGCTCCGGGTTCCGTGATGGCGCGAGCCTGCCAAGGGAGGCCAGCTTGCGCAAATCACGCCGCCGTGTCGGCGGCGCGCCGCCTGTTATTTACTCCGCCGCACGAAGCGGGGCGCCGGGGCCCTTTCGTTCAGGAACCTCCGGAACCACCGGTTCCGGCACGAGGTCCCATACAATCTCGGGCGCCCGGATGCGGCGCGCTTCGCGCTGAAGCGCCCAATCCCGCGCGACGCGGCTGGCACGGCCCAACGAGAGACGCGCCAGAACGCGGGCGATGAACTTCGCATAGGTAACGACCCAGACCCGAAGGGCGAGCATTGACGGCGTGAAAATCAGCGTCAGCACCGTTGCGATCCCGAGACCGAAGACAACCGCAGTCGCAAGCTGCTTCCACCAAAGTGCGGTGGGGCTGTCGATTGTGTAGCCACCGCCGAAGAAGTCGAGGCTGAGGCCAAACATCATGGGTGCAAGGCCTGCCATTGTCGTGATCGTGGTCAACAAAACCGGGCGAATCCGGACTTCGGCGGTCCGGACAATCGCTTCCAGACGAGGCATGTATCGCGCGTATTCCTGATACGTGTCGATCAGGACGATGTTGTTGTTCACCACAATCCCGGCAAGCGCCACGATGCCCGTCCCTGTCATGATGATCGAGAAGGGCTGTTCCATGACCAGCATCCCGATCAGCACGCCGGTCGTCGACAGGATCACCGCGAGCAGGACCAGGGCCGCGTTGTAGAACGAATTGAACTGAGCCAGGAGGATGATGAACATCAGGCCCAGAGCGCCCGCGAACGCCGTCATCAGGAACTGACCGGATTCTTCCTGATCCTCCTGATCCCCCGTCCATTGCCAACCGATAGAGGCCGGGAACGGAGTCTCCGTCTCGATCCACTTGGTCAGCACGGCGATGCGTTCGTTCGGATTTACCGGGACCAGACGGGTATCTTCCGACCCGCCCGAGGATGCGTCGGGGTACTCTTCGACCAGAACATAGGCGCCATCTTCGCCGGCAATATCGTAATTGCCGGTTTCGCCGGAAGCGACGGCATCTTCCGAAAGCTCACGAACGATCGCCAGGACCCGAGGCTCGCCATCGCCCGACGGGATGGTCTCGACCTTGAAAAGGTTGGCGCCAACGTCCGCCTTCACATCGAAATATTGCTTTTGGTCGATGCGGTTGATGATCGCGAGCTTCTCTACCGGCGTGCGGGAAATGAAGTTGGAGAGCGGCACAAGACCTTGTTCGGTGCGCACCTTGAGCGTGTCGAGTGTGGACAGCACCCGATCCTCTTCGGGAAGGCGGACGCGGATGTCGACTTCTTCGTCCGACGAGGGAACGCGCATCGAGTCCAGGTAGATCCCGCGTGTGACGAGCTGGACCATTGCGCCAACGGTCGAAACACTGGCGCCGTAACGGCCTGCGGCCTCGACATCGACATCAATCTGCCAGTCGATGCCCGGCAACGGAAGGTTGTCTTCGACGTCAACCAATGCCGGGTCCGCATCGAAATGCGCCCGAGCGGCGGCAGTCGCTCCGAGAAGGGCCGTCCGGTCATTGCCCGTTAGGCGGAGATGCACCGGTTTGCCAGAGGCAGGACCCTGAGCAAGATCAAGGACCTCGGTCTGGATACCAGGGATCTTGCCTAGGGCCGCTTCCAGGTTTGCGATCACCACGTCACCGTCCAGATCCGCAAAAGTGAGGCCGTCCACGGTATCGGCATAGGCGGCCCGGTCTTCCCAGGGGATCAGTTCAATTTGCACCTGACCAATCGAGTCCGCAGGCCCGCCGGCGCCGCCGGTATTGGCGTTCAGTCCGCCATCGCCCGCGAATGAGAAGGCGCTTTGGATGCCTTCGGTGCTGAGAATGACGTTCTCAACCTGTCGTACGAGATCGTCTTTCTCGGACAGCGACAGGTTTCCGCGCGCCTGCACGTATACGATTGCCTGTTCCGGTTCACTCTCGACGAAGAACTCGACGCCGTTGTTGTTCTGGCCATAGATCGAAAACGTCGTCATCACGAAGGCCCCAACCGCCGCAACGGCAACGATGGGCATCACGGGATTGCCGGAGATGAAGGCGATGAAGTAGCCGAAAGGTGTACGGCGATAGCCGGCGTCGATGCGCTTTGCCGCCCGTTCGATACGCGCGGCGCCGAAGATGATCGAGGCGACAACCGCCATGACGACAAACATGATCGCGCCAATTAGGGAACCTGACGAAGCGGCATCGGGACCCAAAAGGTAGGTTGGATTGATCGTCTGCATTGCGGCAACGAAGAGACCGTAAAGCGCGATCGGCACCAGCGCGAAGCGAACATACCATGGTAGCGCCCGCTTCAGACCGTCCGACGCATTTTCAAGCGAACGCGTAAAACGACCTGCGACACCGCCCATAACGGGCAGATAGATCAGCGCAACAACGAGAGAGGCCGACAAGACGAAGATCAGAGTCACCGGCAGCATGCCCATGAACTGTCCCGGGACACCCGGCCAGAACAACATCGGAAGGAATGCGCAGAGCGTCGTCGCCGTTGATGAGACGATGGGCCAGAACATGCGCTTGGCGGCCTCGACATATGCGCGCATCGGGCCCTGGCCCTCGGTGATCCGGCGATCGGCGTATTCGGTCACAACGATCGCACCGTCCACCAGCATCCCGACCGCGAGGATCAGCCCGAACATCACAATGTTCGAAATGGATACGCCCATGACGGCCAAGAGCGCGAAGCAGAGCAGGAAAGATGTTGGAATTGCGAAACCGACCAGAAAGGCCGAGCGGGCACCAAGGGCCGCAAGGACCACGATCATGACCAGCGCGACCGCCGTAAGAACCGAACCCTCAAGCTGGCCGACCATGGATTCGACCGTCCGGCTTTGATCGTTCGATGTGCCGACCCGGACGGCGGTCTGCAGCTCTTCGGGCCATGTGGCGCGTTCCGCGGCAACCTCTTCGCGCACCAGCGCCGCAGTATCGATCAGGTTAAATCCTTTGCGCTTGACGACCTGAAGGGCAACCGTCGTTTCGCCGTTGAAGCGTGCTGTGCCGGCGCGATCCTCGAAAGTCAGGTTGATCTCGGCGAGATCACCAAGGGTAACGACGCGGTCGCCCTGAACCTTGATCGGCAGTTCGTAGATATCGGCGACTTCGTCGAAGGACGAGGGGATCTTGACCGCAAATGCCCCGGCGGCCTGTTCGACCTCGCCCGCAGCAATCAGCTGGTTGTTGTTAACGACGACCGAGATCAGCTCGTCGGCCGTGACATTGTAGGCCTCGAGCCGCAACGGATCGATCACGACTTCCAGCATTTCGTCGCGGTGGCCTGCGAGGGACGCTTCGAGAACCGGTTCGAGGGACTCAAGGCGGTCCTGCAGATCCTTCGCTACGCGCAGCAGGGTGCGCTCAGGCACCGGACCGGTCAGGTCGACGATGATGATCGGGAATTCCGAAAAGTTGAACTCCGAAATCGAATAGCGTTCGTACCCGCTCGGGAACTGGGCTTCGGCAGAATCCATGGCGTCACGGATATCGGCCATGATCTTGGTCTTGTCCCAGCCAAAATCGAATTCAAGAACCACATTGGCATAGCCTTCGGCGGCCGTACCGATCATTTCTTTCAAGCCGTCAAGATCCGAGAGTTCGGTCTCCATGGGTTTGACGACGAGTTTCTCGGAATCCTCGGCGGAAATGCCCGGAAACGGCACCGATATCACCACCGCCGGAATCTCGATGTCCGGTTCGCCTTCCTTCGGCAGGCCCATATACGAGAAGCCGCCTGCCAGGATCGACAGAACGATGAAGGCAAGGATCATCCGCGCCCGGGACGCGGCCCAATCGACAATACCGGTCATTCAGCAGCCTCCCGGAATGTGGGGTCGACGGGCACACCGTCAGTGACGAATTCTTGGCCCACGGTAATTAGAGCGATGGTTGCGGGCAAACCGCCCACCCAAACGCCTTCTGTCGTGTCCCGCAATACTGTGACGGGGGAGAATCGGGCTGTACCCTCGTCGGTCACTGTCCGGACCCCAAGATTACCGTCGTCGTCGAGGGTCAGGGCAGAAGCCGGGACCAGATGGGCTTCTGCGCCGTCGGAAGCGATTGCAATCTCAGCAGTCTGGCCGTCGCGGATCGTCAGGTCTGCATTGCCGACCTCGATCTCGACACGAAAGGTTCGTGTTTCCGGATCCGATGCCCGACTTAGGAATATCACATTGCCCTGAACTTCGCGCCCGCTTGCAAGCCGTGCCCCGGCAAGTGCGCCGACGGTCACACGGTCAACGCTCGTTTCCGGCACGAAGCCGACAACTTTGATCGGATCCAGCGCGATCACTGTTGCACAAAGCGCGCCCGGCTGCAGGAGCGTGCCGATCTCGGCCGTGTCCGATTCCAAGAGCCCGGCGAAAGGTGCGTGGATCTCGAGGCGTTCGATGTCCTTTTTCGCTGAAGCGACAGAAGCCTCTGCGCTTCGGATGCCCGCATTCGCGGACTGAACACTGGACTTTGCGCTTTCCACGCCGGCCCGCGCCGATTCAACGGCTGCTTGCGTTGCTGCCACACGCGTCTCAGATGCAAAGCCGTCCTGGCTCAGCCGTGCCGCGGCACGATCGTTGATTTCGGCCTCGGCCAGCATGGCCTCGGCTTCGGCGAGCCGCGCCTGGGATTCGGGCAAACGGGCCGCGGCCTCGTCAAGCCGCGCCTCCGCTTCTTCCAGCGCGATCTCTCGCGTTCCGGGGTCGAGCGTGCACAGGAGCGCCCCCTCATCGACGCTGGCACCTTTGCGGATCGGGTCGGAAATGACCAAGCCGGACGTCTCGGCCCGCACGTCCACTTGCCGGGCGGCCTCGGTTCGTCCGCGCAGAAGAACCGCGCTATCGATCACACGTGCGTCGGACCGTACGGCCACAACGGGAACGCCATCGTTGGAAGCAGGGGCGGGGGCCGCAGAGGCCGCGCCAACCGCTTCTGATGCCGGTACCGCTTCAGCAGGCGCCTCGTCTGAGCGTCCAGCGAATTCGAACAGGCGATCGCGTTCGAAAACGACAAAATACAGGACGGCCATAACCACAATGGCGGTCACGATCGAAAAGAAACGCATTCCTTGGCTCCCGGCCGGTCAGGCTAACATTCGGCACTTTCAATGAACTTTACGTGCCACAGTCCGAAACGGATGACCGATCCTCTAAACTGGTCAGTTTAGTTTATGCTGCAATTGCATCGCTTTCAAGGGCCCGGGCAAGAATTCGCCCGGCCCTTGGCAAGCCCACCGCGGGCACGGTAAGACGCACCGATCTAAAGTGGAGGGCTCCGGTGTCCGAAGAGGACAGTTTCATCAACGAGGTGAATGACGAGCTTCGGCGCGACCGCTTGTTCGCGTTGTTGCGGCGCTATGGTTGGATAGCAGTTCTTGCCATCCTGCTTTTGGTCGGCGGTGCGGCGTGGAACGAGGTGCGCAAGTCGCGAGTCGAAGCTCGCGCCCAGGCTTTTGGGGACTCGCTTTTGGAGGCGATGTCTATCGAGGATGCCGATGAACGTGCCGCTGCATTGTCCGCGCTTGAGTCCGAGGGTTCCGGCATGGCGCTACTGGGTTTTATCGGTGCGGCTGAGAGTGGCGAGGGCAACGACCCCACGGCGCTTCGAGAAGTGGCCGCGCAGCCGCAAGTTCCTGCTGTCTATCGCGATCTCGCTCTTTTGAAGGCCGCGATGGCCGAGACGGATACAAGGTCGCCAGAAGACCGGATTGCCGATCTGGAGCCTCTCACAAATCCTGGCGCTCCTTTCCGGCTGTTGGCACTGGAGCAGACCGCGCTTGCCGAGATCGAACGGGGCGGATCCGATCGTGCCCTTCAAATTCTTGAAGAGATTGCCGAAGACGGGGGGGCGAGCGAGGGCTTGCGCCGCCGCGCCAGCCAGTTGATTGTGGCGCTCGGTGGTGACGAGGACGGCGCCTGAGCGGATGCGGATGACACCCGGATCTCAGGGCGGCAAGGGGGCGAGACACGGATGAGCTTGCGCGCAGCAATACTGGCCGCGTTGCTTGTTGCCCTCGCGGCCTGTGCCCCACGTGAAGTCATTCTTGAAGGGCCGCGGGAAGAACTTAGAAGCGATCTTGGTGCCCCCGCGGATGCTACGGGCATTCTGGACGCAGGCCTGGATCGGGCGGTTCCGTTCTCGCCCCCGCCGCCGTCGACGAATTCGGTTTGGACACACCGGGCTGCGACACCATCGCACAACATGGGCCATGCCGCTTTGTCGGACCGCCCCACAGAGATCTGGTCAACTGAGATCGGAGAGGGAAACGGACGCAAGCACCGCATCACATCGGATCCTGTCGTGGGAGGCGGACGCGTCTTCACGCTTGACAGCCGCGCACGCGTCACCGCGTTTTCCACCGGAGGTACGCCTCTCTGGTCGAGCAATCTGACACCCGGCACCGATAGCGCCGATGACGCGTCCGGAGGAGGGCTCGCGCTTGGGCCGGACCGCTTGTTCGTCACGACCGGTTTCGGACGGCTGCATGCGCTTGACCCGACCACCGGCGCCGAGCTTTGGGTTCAGCGTTTGCCGGACGCGGCGGCGGGTGCTCCGACCGTGTTCGACGGTATTGTCTATGCTGTCACACGCGACAGCACGTCCTGGGCGATCGATGCTGCCAATGGACGGGTCTTGTGGCGAATTGATGGTCTGCCGAGTATTTCCGGCTTCGACGGAGGCGCTTCGCCGGCGGTCAATGATCGGATCGTCGTATTCCCGACCGCTTCCGGGGAACTCGTTGGGGCACTTCGTCAAGGCGGCTTGCGGCTTTGGACCGCGTCTCTTTCCGGAGGCAGGCTTGGTCGTGTCTACGCCCAGATTCGCGACGTCTCTGGCGACCCGGTGCTGCAGGGCAATCGGATCTTCGCGGGAAACCCCTCTGGACGGACCCGAGCCTTTGACGCGAGAACGGGCGAAACCTTGTGGACAGCGCCGCACGGGTCGCTCAGCCCGGCCCTTGCAGTTGGGGGATCGGTCTTCGTCGTGAGTGACGAGAATGCGCTGGTCCGGCTTGATGCCGAGACGGGTGCAGAGATTTGGAGAACGGACCTTCCCTTTTTCGTCGATGAGCGGGCACGGCGGCGCAAGGGCGTTTTTGCGCAGTACGGACCGGTCCTTGCAGGCGGACGATTGATCGTCGCGTCAAGCGGCGGCGTGATCCGTTTCTTCGATCCGGCGACAGGTGGTCAGATCGGAGCACAGAGCGTTGGCGGCGGTGCGGCCTCGAACCCGGTTGTCGCCAACGGCACGCTTTACATCGTCTCGGCAAGCGGCCGCCTTCACGCTTTCCGCTAGCGCCAAGCTGCGCTATGGGCAAAGGCTGCGCCCGATCGGAGAGATCATGTCCTTTACGCTAGCCCTTGTCGGCCGCCCGAATGTCGGAAAGTCGACCTTGTTCAACCGACTTGTCGGTCGGCGCCTTGCGCTGGTGGATGACCAGCCGGGTGTGACGCGGGATCTGCGTGAGGGCGAGGCCCGTCTCGGCGATTTGCGGTTCACAGTGATCGACACTGCCGGACTTGAACAAGCGACCGATGAAAGCCTTCAGGGCCGCATGCGCCGTCTGACCGAGCGCGCGGTCGAGTTGGCCGATGCCAGCCTGTTCATTATCGATGCACGCGCCGGCGTCTTGCCTGATGATCGTGTGTTCGCCGAAATCCTCAGGAAGAAGGGCGCCAAGGTCCTTCTAGCGGCCAACAAGGCAGAAGGGCAGGCCGGCGAGGCCGGATTGATCGAGGCCTATGAACTCGGCCTTGGTGAGCCGGTGCGTCTTTCGGCAGAGCACGGTGAGGGGATGAGCGAATTGCTGATGGCGCTCGAACCACTGATCGCGGACGCGGGTTCGGACGATGCAGTGACAGATGTCGACATAGATGACGATGCCATCGATGACGGACGCCCATTGCAGGTGGCCGTGGTCGGCCGCCCGAATGCGGGCAAGTCGACCTTGATCAACGCCATCCTCGGCGAAGACCGACTGCTGACGGGTCCCGAAGCCGGGATCACCCGGGATGCGATTTCGATCACCTTGAACTGGGACGGTCGGGCGGTGCGCATGTTTGACACCGCCGGGATGAGGAAACGCGCCAAGGTTCAGGAGAAACTGGAAAAGCTCAGCGTCTCGGACGGTGTGCGGGCTGTCCGCTTTGCCGAAGTAGTGGTTGTGCTGCTGGATGCGGCCATTCCGTTCGAGCAACAGGACCTTCGGCTCGCTGATCTGGCCGAACGCGAAGGGCGGGCCGTGGTCGTGGCCGTCAACAAATGGGATCTTGAGCCCGAGAAGCAGGCCAAGCTGAAGGATCTGCGCGAGGCCTTTGAGCGGTTGCTGCCGCAATTGCGAGGCGCACCGCTGGTTACGGTCTCGGCCAAGACCGGTCGTGGGCTCGACCGACTTCGAACCGCCGTGCTGACGGCCCATGAGATCTGGAACCGCCGCGTCACAACCGCGCAGCTAAACCGTTGGTTGTCGGAGGTGATATCTGCCCATCCGCCCCCGGCCCCGGGAGGGCGGCGCATCAAGCTGAGATACATGACACAGGTGAAGACCCGGCCCCCGTCCTTTGTTCTGATGTGTTCGCATCCGGATAAGCTGCCAGAGAGCTATAACCGCTATTTAATCAATGGCTTGCGCGAGGCGTTTGACATGCCCGGAACACCTGTGCGGCTGACATTGCGCAGCCAAGCCGAGAAGAACCCGTACAAGGGCCGCAAGAAATCCACGCCGTCTCGATTGCGGAAACACCTCGGAAAACCAGCATCAAAATAGTCGCTTCGGCGGTCAATGAAGGGCGCCTTTTCAGTTGGGGACCAACGCACGCTGGACCTCCGTGCTTGAGCGAAAAGCCCCGAGCGCGTACGCTTTGCCTATCGGTCCGAGCTGCCCTCGTCCCGGACCATGGAGTGCCGCCCTATGGCTGCCGCGCGCAAACCCGGAATGCCTTTTGACTATGACGCGTACGGACGTGCGCGCGCCGCGTTCGAGAAACTGCCCGAACGTTTGCCCGAAGACACCGTCCGTTCCGTGGCCCGCGAAGTCGTTCAACGCCTCGCCGAACGCCATCGCAGCGAAGTCCTGTCGTCCGAGCCCGTAGACGCCGTTCTTACCCGTCTCGCCCATGCCTTGGTGGATCATACCTCGGACGGTGGGCTGTCTATTGTCGAGACCCTGAGAGACGAAGGTTTGCAGGTCCGCGAGATCTATCTTTGCTATCTTGCGGGTGCGGCCGCAAAGCTCGGGGCTTGGTGGGTTGATGACCGGCTCTCTTTCATCGATGTGTCGATCGGGTCGGCGCGCATTTTCGGCCTTTTGCACGCGCTGCGTCCCTATCTGGGTGTGGTGTCCCGTGGCGAGGCGCAGTCAATCCTTCTGGCCTCGGTTCCAGGTGACATGCACACGCTGGGCGTTGCGATGGCGGGCGACTTGCTGCGCGACGATGGGTGGGACACCCGTGTCTTGCTTAGCCCGACGCTGGACGAGATCCTCGAAGCCGTGGAGGCCCATCCTGTGCGCATCGTTGGTTTGTCGCTTGGATCGGACATGCCCTTGACCGAGTTTTTGCGAACGGCCACTGCTGTTCGCGTGGTCGCACCCGGCGCGGCCATCGTTGTTGGCGGCGCCGGTGCGGCGCGTGTTCGCGAGATCGCGGAACTTGCGAGTGTCGACGCCATTGTCAGCGATCTCGATGAGGCCAAGCCGGTCCTGCGGTCACTGGCACTAGAAGGTGAGGCGGGCAGGGCGGTTTAGGCCAGATCGCCGTCCGCCGTGATCCGCGTCTTGCCGCCGAGCCAGGGTGACAGGGTTTGGGGCAGCAGGACCGACCCGTCCTCCTGCTGTCCGTTCTCGAGCACCGCGATGAGGCAGCGCCCAACCGCCAGACCGGACCCGTTCAGGGTATGCACGAATTCCGGTTTCCCGCCGCCCTCTGGCCGGAAACGCCCGTTCATACGCCGCGCCTGAAAGTCACCGCAGACCGAGCAGGACGAGATCTCGCGATAGGTGTTCTGCCCGGGAAGCCAGACTTCGATGTCATGGGTCCGACGCGCACCAAAGCCCATGTCACCCGTGCAGAGCACAACCGTACGATAGGGGAGTCCGAGCCGCTCAAGGATGTCTTCGGCGCACCGGGTCATCCGATCCAGCTCTTCGCGGGACTGGTCGGGATGGGTGACCGACACCATCTCGACCTTCTCGAATTGATGCTGACGCAGCATGCCCGCCGTGTCGCGGCCCGCGCTGCCGGCCTCCGATCGGAAACAGGGCGTATGGGCGGTGTAGCGGCGCGGCAGGTAGCTTTCGTCGACGATACACTCTGCGACGATGTTCGTGAGCGGGACTTCCGACGTCGGGATCAGCCACCATCCGTTCTCGGTCCGATAGCTGTCTTCCGAGAACTTCGGAAGCTGGCCGGTCCCCAGCATCGCGTCATCGCGCACCAGAACCGGCGGCATGACCTCGGTCAGGCCGTTCTCCGTGGTGTGGGTATCCAGCATGAACTGGGCCAGCGCCCGATGAAGGCGGGCGACCGCACCGGAGAGAAGAACAAACCGCGACCCCGAGAGCTTGGCCGCCGTCTCGAAATCCATGCCGTCCTGTACGGCGGCGAGGTCGTAATGCTCTTTCGGCGTGAAGGAGAATTCGGGCGGCGTGCCCCAGCGGCGAAGTTCGACATTGTCGTCCTCGTCCGCGCCGTCGGGTACGTCGTCATGCGGCAGGTTCGGCAGGGACATCAGGATGTTCGTCAACTCGGTGTCCTTGGCCTTGGCCAGGGCTTCATGGGCGGCGATCTGGTCCTTGAGCGCGACGACCGCGGCCTTCAGGCGCGCGCCCTCGTCGGCGTCGCCGGACTTCATGGCGGCGCCCACGGCCTTGGACTGGGCGTTGCGTTCGGCCTGCGCCGTCTCGGCGGCCGAAATCGCGGCCCGGCGCGCTTCATCGATCGACAGGATATCGGCCGAGACCGCCGACACCCCCCGACGGGCGAGTGCCGTGTCGAACTGATCGGGGTTTTCGCGGATGGCGCGGATATCGTGCATGGCGGGCTCCTTGGACAAGACCACGCGCCTCATGCCCGATTTCGCGCCGAGGGGAAACCGCTAGTCGTCGCCCGGCTGGCGGAGCCCGTTCATAACCAGTATGGCTTGCCAGCGATCTTCGAGTGTGCCGTCATCGAGTTTCTCTGGCGCCCAATGCGCGAGCGGCGGCTCACCGGCGTTGTAGCCCTCGGGCAAGACGACCGAGCCATCGCCAAACGCGCCTTCAAGAAACGCCTTGGGAACATCTACGCCGGTAAAATCCACCGATCCAAGCGCAGCCGCAAAATTGCTCGCCACGCCGAAGCGGGTGGAGTCATCGAACCGCGCCCAGCGGAAGTCCACCCCCTCCATCCGTGCTCCGTTGAGGTTCGCCCCCTCCATCCGCGCTCCTAGTAGCTGCGCCCCCTCCATCTGTGCCCCGAGGAAGTACGCCCCCTCCATCTGCGCCCCGCGGAGGTCCGCCCCCTTCATCCGCGCCTCGCTGAGGTCTGCCCCCTCCATCTGCACCCCGTAAAGGAAATTCCCTTCAATATAAGCCCCGCTGAGATCAGCCATGTACGCCCCGCTGAGATCAGCTCCCTCCATCCGCGCCCTGCTTAGATCAGCGCTCTCCATCTTCGCCCCACTGAGGTCCGCCCCCTCTAAACGGACGCCCGCCAGGATCGCATATTCGAAATTCATTTCGGAAAGGTCAGCGCGTTGAAGGTTGGCGCGGGTCAGATCGATCCGGTACCCGATCACGCTGCCCCGCACCTCGGCGTTGCGTTCAAGGCGGATCTGATTGGAATCGCGCCGCCCCACGATCTCAAGCGCAGCCTGAATGTCTGTTCTGAGCCGGGGGACCGCGTCCGAATGCGCCCATTCCCAAGCGGCGCTCATATAATATACGGACCCAAGCCGCTCTTTCTTCGCCTCTGCAAAGGCTTTGCGCTCTTCCTCCGATGCGTCTTCGGCAAGGGGTTCCGGCCTTGGAAAATCGACGGGCGTGCGCGCGTTTGAGTTTTCGCGGATATAGGCGCAGAGGATCTCCATGATCTGGATGTGATCGCGGGGGCTGTCCTTTCCAATGCGTTCAAGGGAATAGAGCGCGCCGATCCGAACCTCGAGGTTTGCCTCGGTCGTTGCCTTGCCGTCGGCATCGTACGTGACCCGGGTGGCGCCGAGGTTTTCGACCGCGGTGTTGATCCGGTCTGTCACGAGGCCTTCTTCGGTGGCGGTCGTGGTGCGTTCGGTGATCCAGACGCGGACAAGCTGAAAGATCAGCGTGGCGGCGGCGGCGAGGGACGCCAGAAGGACCGCGATGCCGGTCGCGAGATTGCGCAGGTCTTCGGGCGTGGCGGTGGCTGCCGTTTTCCTCAAACGGTCGACCATGGCAGACACCGCAAAGCCGATTTCCGCCAGATAAAAGCCGATGGCGGCGAGACCCAAAAGGATACCGGCAGCCAGCAACACCTTCCAGTAGTGGCGGCGGAGCCAGTCCCATGGGTCCAAGTGCCGGCCAGTTTTCCGAAGGTGCCGGGCCTCGTTGAGAACGAGCATTATGAAGACACCGATTAGAAGAGCGGCAAAGATCACGCCTGCGAAGGTTGTCATAGGTCTCGTCATCCAAATATGTCGACCAACCATTCCATTCCGCCCCTTGCTTGCCAAGCCAGAGGGCCACAGATAGAGACGGCGCGGCGGGTCGAGCCCCCGCGGGAATGCAGGGAGATATCATGTTCGCGACACCAGCCTATGCGCAGGCGGCCGGAGGGGCCGGGGGCGCCTTCGCCAGCTTTATTCCGCTCATCCTGATCTTCGCGATCATGTATTTCCTTTTGATCCGCCCGCAGCAGCAGAAGCTGAAGCAGCATCAGGCCATGGTCGAAGCCCTGCGCAAGGGCGATCAGGTGGTCACGCAGGGCGGTGTTGTCGGCAAGGTCGTCAAGGTGCATGACGACAGCACGCATATCGATGTCGAGATTGCGCAGGGTGTGAAAGTGAAAGTGGTCAAGGCCACGGTCGCATCCGTCCAGTCGAAAACCGAACCCGCCAGCTAAGGTCGACCGGCCCATGCTGCAGATCCCCCTCTGGCGCCGTGTTCTGGTCCTGGGCATCTGTGTGCTCGGGCTGGTCTTCTCGATGCCGAACCTCTTTTACGGGACGGTCGAGCGCCACAACGACGCCGTGGTCGCGATCGAGATATCAGGGGAGACACCCGAGCTTGCGGCGGACCGGTCCGGGTGGCCGGGTTTTCTTCCGTCGAGCCTCGTCAATCTCGGATTGGATCTGCGCGGCGGGGCCCACCTTTTGGCGGAGGTCCAGCTTGAGGACGTCTACGCGGTGCGAATGGACGGGCTTTGGCCCGAGGTTCGCGATCGCCTGAGATCGGAACGCGAGACCGTCGGCACGATCCGGCGGCAGGACGGCCCGCCGGACCAGCTTCGCGTCCGCATCAGCCAGCCCGAGGGGATGGCGCGGGCTCTGGACGTTGTGCGCGAGCTCGCGCAACCGGTGGTCAGTCTGACCGGCGTGGGTGCCACCGACCTTGAGGTCGAGGCGTCGGGATCCGACATGATCATTTCGCTGTCCGAGGCCGAACGGCAGGCGACCGACGATCGGACGATCCTCCAGTCGCTCGAGATCATCCGCCGGCGCGTGGACGAGGTCGGCACCCGCGAACCGACGATCCAGCGTCAGGGCACGGACCGGATCCTGATCCAGGTGCCGGGTATCGGGTCGGCCGAGGAACTCAAGGCCCTGATTGGCACGACGGCCCGTCTAACCTTCCATCCGGTCGTCGGCCGGGCCGCGTCGGCGGACGAGGGCGAGGGGCGGGAACTGGTCTACCCGTCGCTCGACGAGGAGGGCGTCTTCTATCGGCTTGAGCCGACACCGGTTGTTTCCGGTGAGGAGCTGACCGATGCCCAGCCGACGTTCGATCAGAATAACCGTCCGGCGGTGAACTTTCGCTTCAATCCGTCCGGCGCGCGGGCGTTCGGAGACTATACCGCGGCGAATATCGGATCGCCTTTCGCCATCGTCCTTGATGAAGAGGTGATCTCGGCCCCGGTTATCCAGGATCACATACCGGGGGGATCCGGGATCATTACAGGCAACTTCTCGGTCGAGGAATCGACGAACCTTGCCGTTCTTCTCCGGGCGGGGGCGCTGCCGGCGGAACTAATCTTTCTCGAGGAACGGACCATCGGTCCGGAGCTGGGTCAGGATTCGATCGAGGCCGGCCAGATTGCAACACTCGTCGCCTTTGCCGCCGTTCTTGTCTTCATGGCGCTGTCCTATGGCCTGTTCGGGCTTTTTGCGAACGTTGCGCTGATCCTGAACATCGCGCTGATCTTCGGGCTTCTGTCTATCATCGGAGCAACACTGACCCTGCCTGGGATCGCGGGGATCGTTCTGACCATCGGGATGGCCGTCGACGCGAATGTTCTGGTCTTTGAGCGTATTCGCGAGGAGTTGCGAACCGCCAAGGGCCCGGCGCGGGCCATCGAGCTTGGCTACGAAAAAGCGCTTTCGGCCATCATCGACGCCAATATCACCACCTTCATTACCGCTGTAATCCTTTTTGCCATGGGATCGGGACCCGTGCGCGGCTTTGCGATCACGCTTGGGCTTGGGATTCTGACCTCGGTTTTCACTGCGATCTTTGTCACCCGCCTCCTGATTGTCCTCTGGTTCGAGCGGCGGCGCCCAAGGACGATTGAGGTCTGATATGCGGCTGAGACTTGTTCCCAAGCAAACCTCGTTCGATTTCTTCGCGAAGTGGCGGCTTTGGCTTGGCATTTCAGCTTTGCTCATGCTGTTGGCGCTGGGGTCGTTCCTGATCCAGGGTCTGAATTTCGGCATCGATTTCCGGGGCGGCACAACGATCCGGACGGAAAGCACGCAATCCGTTGATGTGGGCGCCTATCGAGATGCGATTTCGCCCCTTGGTCTTGGTGATGTGTCGATCACCGAGGTTTTTGATCCGAATTTCGGTCCTGATCAGAATGTGGCCATGGTGCGGATCCAAGCGCAGGAAGGCCAGGAGAGCGTCTCGGTTGAAGTAATCAGTGCAGTGGAGGCTGCGCTTCTTGAGATTGATCCGGCCATCACGTTCCCATCGGTCGAGTCGGTTGGACCCAAAGTTTCCGGCGAGTTGATCCAGGCGGCCATCATTGCGGTCACGCTCGCGATTGCTGCGGTGTTGGTCTACATCTGGCTGCGGTTTGAGTGGCAGTTTGCGGTCGGTGCAGTGGCCGCGTTGGTTCATGATGTCGTGCTGACGATCGGGATCTTTTCCGAACTTCAGATCCGGTTCGACCTCGCCATCATCGCGGCGCTTCTGACGATCGTTGGTTATTCGCTGAACGATACAGTCGTGGTGTTCGACCGCGTTCGCGAAAATCTTCGAAAGTACAAGAAAAAGGACCTGAGCGAAGTCCTGAACCTTTCCATCAACGAGACGCTCAGTCGGACGGTCATGACGTCCGTCACGACGTTGCTGGCGCTGATCTCACTCTTCGTTCTCGGTGGAGACGTGATCCGGGGATTTGTTTTCGCAATGATCTGGGGCGTGATCGTCGGGACGTACTCGTCGGTCTTCGTTGCCTCTGCCATTCTCCTTTGGTTGGGCGTGAAACGTGACTGGTCCAAGCCCGACGCCAACGAAGGAAACCAGTTTGGCGCATCCGGGGCGTGACGCCCGACCTCGCGCCTGCGGCACTGGCCAATGTTCTTGCGCTTGACGCACTGTGGCCAGTCATCGCAACGACAACGCTTGCAGGGGTTGTTTACGGGTTCGCGGGCTTCGGTGCCGCGCTCGTTTTTCTGCCGGTAGCTTCTTCCTTGATCGAACCTCGGCTTGCCATCGCGGCTTTTTCGCTGTCTGCGTTGTCATCACTCTTCACGCTCGTCCCACGCGCGTGGTCAGAGATGGACCGCAAAGTGACCCTAGCGATGACGCTCACCGCAACGCTGACATTGCCGGTCGGAATCTTGCTCTTAAAGGTCCTTGATCCGAGGGCGGTCCAGATTGCGATTTCCGTATTCGCAGCATTGACGCTGGCTATTCTGATTGCTGGGTTTCGTTTCCGCGTGCGTCCCGGACTTCTGCCGAGTGTTGGTGTCGCCGGCGCCGCGGGCGTCATGGGTGGGGCGACGGGGCTTCTGGGACCGGTCGTAATCCTCTTCAACCTATCTAGCGGGGACGACGCGCGTCGGATGCGGGCCAACACGCTGATCTTTCTTACTTTGGCGAGTCTTTTTGTTGTGCCGCAGATGGCCTTACAGGGCCTGATAAGCGCCGAGGCCTTGTGGCTGGGTGCGGTCTTGTTCCCAGCCTACGGTCTGGGAAACATTGTCGGTCGCGGGCTCTTCAACCCTGCCCACGAGGGTCTTTACCGGTACATCGCCTACGCCATCATTGGCGCATCGGTCCTTTTGGGACTGCCGATCTTCGGTTAAGTACACCTTATGCGGTTTGTTGAGATTACTTACACCGATGCGCAGCCGGTCGATGGCTATGGCCCGGGGTTCTTTCGGATCGCCGGCGCGGTCCACAATGGGCCACTGATGGTTTCGCCAAGCGGGGTCCGATCGTGGGGCGGGTTCGAAGATGTCACGGTTTTGAGCGCGCTTGCGGACAGTGTGGATGTCGTCTTCATCGGGACCGGGTCCGAGATTGTGCATGTGCCCGCCGCCCTGCGAAATGAGCTTGAAGACGCGGGGTTGGGCGTTGAGATCATGGCATCCCCGGCAGCGTGCCGCACCTACAACGTCCTGCTTTCTGAGGGCCGGCGCATCGCGTTGGCGGTGATCCCCGTTTGAACTGGCTTTTCGGCGCGTTCGCCCTGCGATAAGGCCCGCGGATGGATATGTCGGTTCGAGAACTAGTTTGCGCGCGCGGCGGTATTCCCGTGATCGAAGGCGTGTCGTTTGATCTGCGACCCGGGTCTGCGCTCATGGTTCGGGGGCCGAATGGATCGGGCAAAACCACGCTCTTGCGTACGCTGACCGGGTTACAGCCGCCCGTTTCTGGGACGATCGCACCGGGTCCTGAGGTCATGGCCTATGCCGCCCATGCGGATGGGATTAAGACAACCCTCAGCGTGGCCGAGAACCTGCAGTTCTGGGCAGCGCTTCACCGGAGCCGGTCCGTTTTCGAAGCCATAAACGCCTTTGCGCTCGCGGCGTTGGCAGAGCGTCCGGCCGGCGCACTCTCGGCCGGTCAACGGCGGCGCCTCGGGCTGGCGCGGCTTCTTGTGACGGGTCGTCCGATCTGGGTCTTGGACGAACCGACGGTCTCGCTGGATGCAGAGGCCGTGTTGCGGGTCACTGACGTGCTGCGCCAGCATCTCGAAGACGGGGGGTCAGCTATTATCGCCACCCATCTCGACATCGCGCTGCCAGCGAGCATCCTTGACCTTTCGGCGCATCGCGCAACGGCGCCCGAGGTTCCAAAAAGTGCCTTTGACGAGGCGGTCGGATGATCGCGCTGTTAATGCGCGACCTGACGCTCGCGGTGCGAGCGGGCGGAGGTTTCGGACTGGCGGTGGCCTTTTTTTTGATCGTGACGTCGCTTGTTGCCTTCGGGGTCGGTCCGCGTCTTGATCTGTTGGCCCGCATTGCGGGCGGCGTGCTCTTGGTCGGTGCACTCTTGGCGACGCTCTTGTCACTTGACCGGATCTTTGCGACGGACCGGGAAGACGGATCTCTCGATCTACTGGCGACCTCACCGATCCCGCTTGAGGCGGTGGTTCTCGCCAAGGCGGGCGCACATTGGCTGACAACAGGGCTGCCTCTCACACTTGCGGCGCCCGCGTTCGGGATCCTGCTGAACTTGCCGCCGGCAGGGTATTTCTGGGTTTCGCTGGCTCTTCTCGTCGGGACGCCGGCATTGTCGCTGATCGGTGCGTTCGGCGCGGCGTTGACGGTCGGTTTGCGGCGGGGCGGACTTCTACTGTCGCTTCTTGTTCTACCGCTTTATGTGCCCACGCTTCTGTTTGCCGCCGAAGTGGTGCGGCGGGGCATCGAGCAGCAGCCGACCGCTGTGCCGTTGCTACTTCTGGCGGGGATAACCACTGGCGCGCTCGCGCTCTTGCCTTTTGCGGCCTCAGCCGCGCTCCGCGTCAATCTGCGCTAGCCGGGGACGGCTGGTTGCGGCTTGAGGGTGACCGGCCAACCAATTAGATACCGCCCATGTCGTTCTGGGAATTCGCAAATCCGCGAAAGTTCATGGCTTGGACGGCGCCGGTCCTGCCTTGGGTTTCGGCGTTGGCGGCGTTGGCGTTGAGCGTTGGATTGGTGTGGGGCTTCTTTTTCACGCCGAACGATTTCCGTCAGGGTGCAACTGTCAAGATCATCTACTTGCACGTCCCTGCGGCCATGATGGCCATCAACGCATGGGTGATGATGCTGGTGGCCTCGTTGATCTGGTTGGTGCGGCGCCATCATGTCTCGGCACTTGCCGCGCGTGCTGCGGCCCCTGTGGGGCTGGTCTTTACCGCAATGGCACTGTTGACCGGCGCAATCTGGGGGCAACCGACGTGGGGAACATGGTGGGTGTGGGACCCGCGCTTGACCTCCTTTTTCATCCTGTTCCTGTTCTATCTCGGGTACGTGGCCCTTTGGCAGGCAATCGAAGATCCTGATACAGCGGCGGATCTGACATCTGTCCTCTGCCTCGTCGGCTCGGTCTTTGCGGTCCTGTCGCGTTATGCGGCGCTTTTCTGGAACCAGGGACTGCATCAGGGCGCTTCGCTGTCGCTCGACAAGGAAGAGAACGTGGCGGATGTCTTCTATATCCCGCTTCTTTTTGCGATCGCTGGCTTTGTTCTAGTGTTCGTGGCGCTTGTGCTCGTGCGCACGCGGACCGAAATCCGTGCGCGCCGTCTCCACGCGTTGGCAATGCGCGAAAGGATGGCCAATGCCTGATCTAGGCCCGCACGTGGTCCCTGTTCTGGCGGCCTACTGCATATCACTCGTGCTTTTGTTTGGGCTCGTCGGAGCCAGTGTGCTGCGTGCCCGACGGGTTAAAAGAGCACTCGACCGAGCAGAGGGGCGTTCGGAGGATGGCTAGGATTTCGCCGCTGGTCGTTTTGCCGCCGCTGATCTTTGCAGGAATCGCGGGGCTGTTCTTTGCTGGCATGATGCGGGACGATCCGAATGCGCTGCCGTCGACCCGGGAAGGGGCCCCGGCGCCAAACGTGGTGGCCTTACCCGTTGCGGGCCTTCCGATCTTTGGGGAAGAGGAATTGGCGGCATCAGGGATCAAGATCGTGAATTTCTGGGCCTCGTGGTGCGCCCCCTGCCGTGCAGAGCATCCAAACCTGATCGAACTCGGCGAAGACTATCCCGTCTACGGGATCAACGGCGATGTGTCGGATGCCGATGCGGTTGCATTTCTGGACGAGTTGGGAAATCCATTCGATGGCGTGGTCGGCAATGCGCGGAACGCGCAGTCGATCGAGTGGGGCGTTTACGCGTTTCCCGAGACGTTCTTCATCGATGGCGACGGGAACGTAATCCTGCACTTTCGCGGGCCGATCACCCAGCGTTCCCTTGAAACCCGGATTCTGCCGGCGTTGGACGCCGCAGTCCAAGGCAGCTAAACGAGCCCCGACGCCACAAGGATCATCAGCGCCGCCGCTTCGATCCAGAGAATTGATATAGGGGCACGAAAGCGGGACCGCTTGGGCGGAGGATTTAAGTCTATTGTCATGTCACCCCACTCGTACTGCTCACAGGTTAATAGTTGGCAGAAGGGCGGGATTGACGCGAGGAAACGGAGATTTTCCGGCGTTTTGATGGGTTGGATCGAAACAATCCCGCGCTGGGCACGGGATTGTCACTTTAATTGTGGCGGGGATTAATCCCGCGTTCAGGCTGCCTTGGCGAGGTTCCGCAGCACGTAGTGCAGGACGCCACCGTTCTTGATGTAGTCAATTTCAACGGCCGTATCGATCCGGCACTTGAGGGCGATTTCTTTGACCGTCCCATCGGGATATGTGATCTGGCACGGCACTTTGGAGAGAGGTTCGAGGTCGCCGTCCAGACCAGAGATCGAGACGGTTTCAGCACCCGTGATGCCCAGAGACTTGCGCGTATCGCCACCGGTGAACTCAAACGGAATGACCCCCATTCCGACAAGGTTGGAACGGTGGATGCGTTCGAAAGTTTCGGCGATTACGGCCTTTACGCCGAGAAGGGCCGTACCTTTGGCTGCCCAGTCCCGCGAGGATCCCGCGCCGTATTGTTCGCCTGCGATGATGACAAGCGGCGTGCCCGCCTCCTGATAGGCCATTGCGGCGTCATAGATGGATGTTTGCGCGCCGTCCGGGCCCTTTGTGTAACCGCCTTCAACGCCATCCAACATCTCGTTCTTGATACGGATGTTGGCGAAAGTCCCGCGCATCATCACCTGATGGTTGCCGCGGCGGGAGCCGTAAGAGTTGAACTCGCGCGGGGCGACCTGCCGATCGGTAAGATACTGCCCCGCTGGGGTCGTGTCCTTGAACGAGCCTGCGGGTGAGATGTGGTCCGTCGTGATCATGTCGCCGAGGATGGCAAGGACCCTGGCGTTCTCGACGTTCTCGATGACACCTGCCTCTGCCGGCATGTCCTGGAAGTAGGGCGGGTTCTGGACATAGGTCGAGGTCGACGGCCAGTCGTAGGTCAGGCTGTCGGTGGTCTCGACGCCTTGCCATTTCTCGTCGCCGGTGAAGACCTCAGCGTACTTGGTTTGGAACGCCTCGCGGGTGACGGTCTTCTCGACCAGTTCCGCGATTTCCTGCTGGGTTGGCCAAATGTCCTTCAGGTAGACGTCTTGGCCATCGCTGCCTTGGCCGATCGGTTCGGACGTCAGGTCGATATCCATGGTCCCCGCCAAGGCGTAGGCGACGACGAGAGGAGGCGATGCGAGATAGTTTGCGCGGACGTCAGGGCTGATACGCCCTTCGAAATTCCGGTTTCCCGAGAGAACCGCCGTTGCGACGAGATCCCCTTCGTTGATGGCCGCTGAAATCTCGGGCTGGAGAGGCCCCGAGTTGCCGATGCAGGTGGTGCATCCGTAGCCGACAAGGTTGAAGCCGATGGCGTCGAGATCGTCCTGCAACTCGGCCGCCTCGAGATAAGCCGACACGACTTGGCTTCCAGGTGCGAGCGAGGTCTTAACCCATGGCTTGCGATCGAGACCCAATTCACGCGCCTTCTTCGCAACGAGGCCCGCCCCGATCATCACGTATGGGTTTGAGGTGTTGGTGCAGGACGTGATCGAGGCGATCACGACTTTTCCCGATGACATTGCATAGTCTTCCCCGGCAACGGCAACCTCTTTGTCGAGTGGACGCTTGAAGGTTTCTGCCATCTCCTTGGTGAAGGCGGATTTCGCATCGGTGAGCGCGACGAAGTCCTGTGGCCGCTTCGGTCCGGAAATCGCCGGGACGATGGTGCCCATGTCGAGATGCAAGGTGTCGGTGTAGACGGGGGCGTAATCGTCGCCGCGCCAGAACCCGTTTTCCTTGGCATAGGCCTCGACGAGGGCAACACGATCCTCGTCCCGGCCCGTCTGGCGGAGGTAGCGAAGCGTTTCACCGTCGATCGGGAAGAACCCGCAAGTCGCACCGTATTCCGGCGCCATGTTCGCGATCGTCGCGCGGTCGGCCAGCGGCAAGCTGTCGAGGCCTGCGCCAAAGAACTCCACAAATTTGCCTACAACGCCCTTTGCGCGAAGCATTTCGACGACTTTCAGAACGAGATCGGTGCCGGTGGTGCCTTCGACCATCTTGCCCGTCAATTCGAAGCCGATGACTTCGGGGATCAGCATCGAGATGGGCTGGCCGAGCATCGCGGCCTCGGCCTCGATGCCGCCGACGCCCCAGCCGAGGACGGCAAGCCCGTTGACCATGGTGGTGTGGCTGTCGGTGCCGACGAGCGTGTCGGGATAGGCGACCGTCTCGCCGTTCTGGTCGGTGTCGGTCCAGACCGCCTGGGCGAGGTATTCGAGGTTCACCTGGTGGCAGATGCCGGTGCCGGGCGGGACGACGCGGAAGTTGTCGAACGCGGACTGGCCCCATTTGAGGAAGGTGTAGCGTTCCATGTTGCGCTCGTATTCACGGTCCACGTTCATCTGGAAGGCGCGCGGATTGCCGAACTCATCGATCATGACCGAGTGGTCGATAACGAGGTCGACGGGATTCAGCGGGTTGATCTTTTCGGCATCACCGCCGAGGGCCACGATCCCGTCGCGCATTGCCGCCAGATCCACGACCGCGGGCACGCCGGTGAAGTCTTGCATCAGGACGCGGGCCGGGCGGTAGGCGATCTCGCGAGGGTTCTTGCCGCCCATGGTGGCCCAGTCCGAGAACGCCTTGATATCGTCGGTCGACACCGTCTTGCCGTCTTCGAATCGCAGCATGTTCTCCAGAACCACTTTCAGAGCTGCGGGCAGTTTGGAAAAGTCGCCAAGGCCTGCTGCCTCAGCGGCCGGGATCGAATAATAGGCGACGCTTGCGCCACCTGCGCTGAGGGTTTTTCGCGTTTTGGCGGTGTCCTGTCCGACGGTAATGGGCATGGGAGGGCCTCTCTGACGATGCTATGTTGATGATGGGGCGAGCGACGGCTTGGAGGCCGCTGAGCAGTTTGTCGCTTTGTATACCGTGGTGCACTGAGTTTCAAGGCGCTGCAGCTGGGCCAGTCTCACAATATCCCGACCAGAGGTGTGACAGATCCTCGCAAAACGTTGATTGGAGGGCTGGCCCGCTCTCGGTTATGCCCTTCACCTGCACGAAGGAAGGGATGAACATGCGCGCGGTTGTCGCATTCTTATTGGTTGTCTGGATTGCCGGGCTGACATCGGCTGCTCGTGCGGGCGACGCCGTTGTGGTCGAGCTTTTTACGTCTCAGGGCTGTTCGTCATGCCCGCCGGCCGACAAGTTGTTGGGAGAACTGGCGCAGCGCGACGACGTTATCGCGCTCGCTCTGCATGTTGATTACTGGGACTACATCGGCTGGAAGGATACCTTCGCAGACCCGGCCTATACGCAACGGCAGCGCGGTTACGCAGCAGCGGCAGGGCATCGCCGCATCTATACTCCTCAGATGGTCATCGGAGGCGTTGATCACGTCATCGGATATCGGCCGATGGATGTGGCGGACACGATCCAGCGCCACCGGTCTACAAACCCGGTCGTAGATGTCCGCGCCTCGATTGATGGCGGCACCGTTACCATCCTTGCGGATGCGTCACAGGAAGGGACAGGGCCCTATCTGGTTCAGCTCGTGTCGTTCACTGCCGCGCAGACAGTCGATGTTCGCCGCGGAGAGAATGCCGGTCGCGCGCTGACTTACCACAACATCGTTTCGGGCTGGACCGAGGTCGGCCAATGGAACGGGTCGGGCCGGTTTACGGCACGCGCGCCGGTTGAGTCGGGCCAGAGTTATGCGGTACTTGTGCAAAGCGTGGATCACGGTGCGATCGCAGGAGCCGTGCGCGCGCGCTGACAATCGCTCGGCGGGACCCTATTTCCACCGTCGGTGGATCCAGAACCATTGTTCCGGTGTGGCGTCGATCCGGGCACCTAACCGCGCATTCAATTCGGCGGTCATCGTTTCGGGGTCCGAAGGAGGGATTGGCGCGTCGAAAATTGCGCGAAAGGTCAGCCCGTCTGGATTCCGGACGCCGAAGAACGGGATCAGAAGCGCGTCATGCCGCAGGGCCATTTTGGCCGCCGAAACAGCGGTCCGGGCTGGCTTGCCCAGAAAGTCCATGCGCGGGGCACCAAAGACATGCAAGTCAAAGAGCAAGACCATCATGCGCCCATCCCGGAGCGCGCGAATGAAAGCGGCGGTGCCTTTCTGGCCTTGCGAGACGACCGGTCCGCCAAACCCTTTGATCGTTTGGGCATAGTGACGATCGATGAAGGCGTTGGACATCGGCCGGTACAGCGCTCCGACCTGATAACCTTGGGCAACCAATGCCGCGCGGGGAACTTCGTAGTTGCCAAAATGGCCGGTTGCGAGAATCGCCGGGCGACCATCGCGTCGGGCGGCTTCGAGGTCTGCAAGGCCATCACCTTCCAGGCTTTGCGACTTGCCGCGCGCGAGCAATCCAACTGTGTCGTAGTTTTCGATCAAGGTGCGGCCCACATTATTGGGGACCGCATGGATTAGGCGCTTGGTCTCCGACTCTGGAAGATCGGGGCGAACGTGGGCGAGGTTCGCACGAATCCGGTCCCGCCAACCCGCCAGAGGCGCCACAACCGTGTCGGCGAAGGTGCCCATCGCGCGGACACGGGCCGGGTATGGCAGCGCCAGTGCCGACGAGATCAGGGCCCGGAACGCCAGATCCTCGATCCGGTCGCGGGGGCGGGTCTTGGGTTTGGCCATACGGGTCCGTTCACCGAGGGCGATCGGCCGTGACATACCGGCGGCCTCGGGCCCCGGCAAGCCTTGGGCTATTCGTCGGACAGAATGAGGAATATCTCTCCGGACTCCTCCAATTCGCGGATCGCCGAAACAACCTCGACCATGGCGGCTTCCGCGTCTTCCTCGGCGATGTCACCCAATTCTTCCATGTCCGAGCGCAAGGTGGTCGCCATCCGTTGGGAAATCCCGGCGAAAAAGAACTCCGTTACGTCCGGAAGGTCCTTGGCCGCAGCGGCAAGGGCGCGGATCAGTGTTTCTTGGTCGACGGCCCGCAGGATCTTTGGCACGTCCCGCGGATCAATGCGTTGGGGAATGTTTGCGAATGTGAAGATCACCCTTCGAACTTCGTCAGCAAATTCCTGATCGGTTTCGGCCAAGCCATTCAACACTTCCTGGCGTGTTGCACTTCGCGAGAAGTTCAGGATCGCGCCAACACGTTCGACCGGACCATCGGAGAAGGCCACGATTGGTTCGATCGACAAGTGTTCAGCAACTGAACGTCCGATACGGGCGACGGCGTCCGGTGTGACTGCGTTGGTGCGCGAGATCGCATAGGTCAGGCGTCGGGCTGTATCGCCTGGTAATTGGCCGAGGATCTCGGCCGCCTTGGATACCTTGAGTTTTGAAAGGATGACTGCGGCGACTTCCGGCGCTTCGGCCTCGATCACCGGAACCAGTTTCTCGAGATCCGCCTCCATGATCCGCCCCCACGGGTCTCCACGCAGGTTCAGCCCGCTCTGCGCCCGCAGGCGGCTGGCCAAACCGGCATCGATCACCCCGTCGAGAAGATCGAGTGCCTCCGCAAGACCCCCCGTGGAATTGAAGCCGGCCCCTGCAAGTTCTTGGGCAAACTCTTCAATTACGGCGGAGACTGTCGCGCTGTCGACGCGGTCGAGCCGGGCGATTTCCCGGGCTAGATCGGCCTGCATGTCCTCCGGCAGGGCGGTGATAGACAGAGTGGCCCCTTCGGTTAGGAGAAGGCGGACCAAAATCGCAGCCTTGGTAGGACCGTCGAGGACGGGCAGTTGCTGGGTCGCGGCCGCTGGGGGAGCTGACGGTAACCCCGTGGCAGGTCCGGCGGCGGGCAAAGCCATTGTCATGGGCGGCGGAATCTCCCGATTTGGCACAGGAACCTCGGTGCCAGAGGAGGATTAACGCCGCCCTAGCAAGCCTTCGATCAGTAGCTGTAGCCTTTGCCCGAACGGATGGCCTGAGCGAGCGAGACTTCCGCCCATGTCTGGCGGCCGCCACGGGTGCGGATCTCTCTCAGTTGAGCCTGCGCGAGAGCGATATCTCCGATCTCGACATATCCCTGTCCCATATAGGAGCGCGCAAGAAGGTTGTCCGGATTGCGGGTCAAGGCTGCCTGATAATAGCCCATCGCAATGTCCTGCCGTCCAAGCTTCCGATTTGCGAACCCAAGATAAGTGAGGACCCGATCCTCGGTGGGGTCGGACATTGCTTCGAGCGCGCCGATTGCCGCCTGGGGCTGGCCTGCATAAGCAAACTCTCGAGCGGCACGGAACAGCGTGTCGTCGTCCAAGCTGCTTTCCTGGGGCGCAACGCACGATTTGCTGGCGTCGTCCCACACCTGACCATCGGTGCATTCCACCGTGGTCTCTGTGGGTGTCGGAGGTGTTGGAGATTCTTCCCCTGCGGCAAAAACGGCCACAGGAAACAGAACGGCGGCGATCGTTGGGGCGAGGCGGATCATGCGGGCTCCTGAAGAATATGCGATGCGCGAAGAAAAAGGGCGGCCTACAAGGCCGCCCCCGGGTCGGTGAGTGGTGGTATTAGCTGCTGGCGACCGGCACGCAGGTCCCAGTCGTCTCATCATAGACGGCGCCTTCGGCGCACGAGATCTGAGCGGTCGTCGTTGTCGAGTGGCTGCCGTAATTGCAGCCCATCGCCATGCTGAGGGTCGGTGCGGCGACTAGAACCGCAGCAGCGAGAAGGGTCTTGATCGTCATAGCCAGCTCCCTTGTTGGATGGCGAAAGGGTAGCACGAGCCAGAAAGCGGTCAACTCACGATCAGGTGCCTTCTCCGAAGACGCGGGCAAAGAGCGTGTCGACATGTTTTGTGTGATAGGACATGTCGAATTTTTCATCGATTTCGGTCTCGGAAAGGGCAGCCCTTACATCCGGATCCGCCTTCAGTTCCTCGCGGAAATCCGCACCCTCTTCCCAGACGCGCATCGCGTTGCGCTGCACAAGGACATAGGCGTCCTCGCGGCTCACGCCCGCCTGGGTTAGTGCGAGAAGCACACGCTGCGAGTGCACGAGCCCGCGGTGGAGGTTCAGATTGGCTGCCATGGCTTCGGGATAGATCACCAGCTTGCTTATGACCGAGGTCAAGCGGGCGAGCGCGAAGTCCAGTGTGACGGTGCTATCCGGTCCGATCATTCGTTCGACCGAGGAGTGCGAAATGTCGCGTTCGTGCCAAAGCGCCACGTTTTCCAACGCCGGGATGACGGACATCCGGACAAGTCGGGCAAGACCCGTCAGGTTCTCGGTCAGGACCGGATTGCGTTTGTGCGGCATCGCCGACGAGCCTTTTTGGCCTGACGAGAAGAACTCTTCGGCTTCCCGGACCTCGGTTCGCTGCATGTGGCGGATTTCAATCGCAATGTTCTCGACCGAACTGGCAATGACGCCCAGCGTTGCAAAAAACATGGCGTGACGGTCGCGGGGAATGACCTGTGTGGAGATCGGCTCTGGTTTCAGGTCCATCTTGTAGCAGACATGCTCTTCCACGGCCGGATCGACATTGGCAAATGTCCCGACCGCGCCCGATATGGCGCCTGTGCGTACTTCGTCGATGGCACGGTCCAGCCGGTCACGGTTGCGGTCCATTTCGGCGTAGAAGCGTGCAAAGGTTAGGCCCATGGTCGTGGGTTCGGCGTGAATGGCGTGGCTTCGGCCCATTCGCAGCGTGTATTTGTGCTCCATGGCGCGGGTCTTCAGCGCCTCGAGCAGAGCGACGAGATCGGCCCGAAGGATTTCGCCAGCCCGGACGAGTTGGACGTTCAGCGTGGTGTCGAGCACATCGGATGATGTCATCCCCTGGTGCACGAAACGTGCAGCATCGGGACCGACAATTTCGCCAAGATGGGTCAAAAAGGCGATCACGTCATGTTTTGTCACCGCCTCAATCTCGTCTATTCGAGCTGTATCGAAGGGCACATCCTTTGCCTTCCACACGGCCTCGGCGTTTTCCCGCGGGATGACCCCGAGATCCGCCATGGCGTCGCCGGCATGCGCCTCGATCTCGAACCAGATCCGGAACTTGGTTTCGGGCGACCAAATCTCCACCATGTCTGGACGGGCATATCGAGGGATCATCGGTCGGGGTCGCCTTTTCGTTGGTGTGCGCTGCCGAACGGGTCTTAGACTGCGCGACGGGACACAGCAAGAACGAGCGGACGGATCAGGGCCCGGACAAGGTCAGACAGGGATGATGGACGAGCCAAAAACCGCAACGGACTTTCTGGGCCTTTGGGATCTGCACCGGCTGATAGACGATTTCGCAAGCGGACGAACCGGAGAATTGGTTGGGCATGTCGCTTTTGCCATCGACGGGCATTATGTCCGTTACGGGGAAAAGGGCCGGCTTGTGATACCGGGGCAGCGCGACCTGCATGCTGAACGCACCAACTACTGGCGAGACGCGTCGGAGGGCAATATCGAGGTGTTGTTTCAAGATCGCCGGCCATTTCACATCATCCAACTGACCGCCGGGTGCCCATCGGCAACCCATAATTGCGGAGCGGATCGCTACGATGTTGAATACGACTTCTCGGCCTGGCCCGACTGGTCTGCCATCTGGCAGGTTAAAGGGCCACGAAAGGACTATCGGACAACGTCCACCTATCGCCGGCGTACGGAAGCGGCTTGAAGGTGGCGATGGGCTGAGGCAGAACCGATCCAACCTATGACGAACAAGGAGTGAGGCGAATGAGTGCAACCTTGACTGGCGGTGTCCTTATTGACCGCTTCGGCCCGACGGGCGGCGGTGCTCTCTGGCTTAAGCGGGCCGTACTTCTTGTTGCAGGTGTCGTGGCGCTTTGGGTGTCCGCAAAGGTTCAGATCGCGAGCGTACCCGTTCCCGTGACGTTGCAGATGCTCGTTGTCATGGTGATCGGCGCAGCTTACGGACCGCGTTTGGCGCTGGCGACCGTTTTGGCCTACCTTGCGCTGGGCGTGCAGGGCTATCCCGTCTTCGCGGGCACGCCGGAGCGCGGTCTTGGACTGGCGTACATGATGGGTCCGACAGGCGGCTACCTCATCGGATTCGCGCTTGCAGCCTTCAGCGTCGGCGCGCTGGCCAAGGCCGGTTGGGACCGGTCGCCGTTGAGCATGGCTCTGGCCATGGGTGTGGGCATCCTTTGCGTCTATGTGCCCGGTGTCGTCTGGCTTTCGGCCGGGTTTGGCGCAGCGCTTGGTTGGGAGAACTGGTACGCCTACGGTGTGAAGACGTTCATCTGGATCGACGCGCTGAAACTGGTGGTCGCCGTGATCGCCTTCCCCGCGATCTGGCGGGTGGTCGGGGACGCGCGCGCGTAAGTCCTGACGGGCGGGCCACGGCCCGCCCTTTTAATTCAGGCGCTGACCGGATCGGCCAGTTTTGTGACAACGGTCGAGCTTTGCTCGAGGGTCCGATGTACAGGACATTTGTCAGCAATCTCAAGCAGACGCTCGCGCTGCTCGTCCGTTAAGTCGCCGACGAGGTGAATCTCGCGAGTGAAGGTGTCGACCTTCTTTGTCCCCCCGTTTTCAGCGTCTTGTGCGTGGACTTTGTCGTGGACCACATCGACCCAGATGTGGTTCAGCGGCCAGCCTTTGCGGCGAGCGTACATCCGGATCGTCATGGACGTGCATGCCCCCAGTCCCGATGAAAGGAATCCATAGGGCGTGAGGCCGCGGTTGGTGCCGCCATAAGCCAAGGGTTCGTCGGCCAGCAGGTGGTGATGGGGCCCGGCATTAACGTCTTGAAGGAACCCGCCCGGATCGGCCTCGGCGACGCGGACAACGCCTTCGGGTGCTCCCGGCGGCGGGGCAGGTGCCTTTAGATCGAGGTATCGTCCAACCCACGCCGAGATAACTTCGGCAGCGTATTCGGCATCAGAAGGGTTCGTGATCAGATGATCGGCGTCATCGAGTGTGACGAAGCTCTTGGGGTGGCGGGCATTCACGAAGATCTGAGTGGCGTTCTCTATGCCGACAATTTTGTCCCGAGGCGCATGGAGAACGAGGAGCGCGCGTTTCAATTGTCCGATTGCGGGCGCGAGGGCTTCGGCTTGCACATCGCGCACAAAGTCACGACCGATACGGAAGGGTCGCCCGCCGAGATCCACCTCGGCCACGCCGTCCGTCTCGATGGTCTTGAGCGCGTTGGCGAAGTTGTGGGTGACATGTCCCGGATCGAAAGGGGCACCGATCGTGACAACGGCCTTGATCGTTTCGATCGTGCCCGCGGCTTTCAGCACTGCTGCCCCGCCAAGTGAATGGCCGATGATCAACGATGGTGCCATGCCGCGCCCCGCCAAATAATCGGCGGCCAGCATCAAGTCCTCGACATTTGAACTGAAGGTCGTGTTTTCGAATTCTCCATCGGAGTGGCCAAGTCCGGTAAAGTCAAAACGCAGGACGGCGATCCCCATGGCCGCCAAACGGCCGGCAATGCGGCGTGCGGCCGGAATATCTTTTGAACAAGTGAAGCAATGCGCGAATACGGCCGTCGCAAGGTGGGGTCCGTCAGGTATGTCGAGCCGGGCCGCAAGCGTGGTGCCCGCATGGCCAACAAAGGTCACACGTTCAGTCGTCATTTTATCCCGGTCCTCTTGGTCATCCGACTCAGTCTCAACCTGCGGACGAGGTCCTGCGCACGCAAGTCCTCGGTCGTCTTCGTCACGCCAAGGTGAGAGGATGTTTCTGAATGTGACGTTGGTTAATGGTCTTCGAGGTCGTGCCAGGGCCGGGTTATCCCGGACAAGTTAAAGCCGAAGGCGCGCCCCATGCCGTTGGAAAGCGTGCTTTTTTCGCCGATGGGGTGATTTGCCAGATGCGCAAAGAGGAGCGATCCCACCCCGCCATGGCCGACGAAGAGCGTCGGCACATTCTGTTCGGTTAGTGCAGCCGTAACAGAGGTGACAATACGGGTCTGTTCCTCGCATGCGGTCTTCCAGCCGCGCGCACTTTCGTCCGGTTTGGCAAAGAAGGCTTCAACCACTGGCCAGAACTCGATTTCCGGCAAGTAGCCTGTCGCGCTACGGTCGTTTTCTCCAAAGCCGGGCAAGGCTTCAAACGGAATGCCGCACGATTCCGCGATGATCACGCCGGCATCGCGGGCCTTTTGTTCCGTGGATGTAACTATGCGCTCCATACCCTTGAAACGGTGCGCATTTGCGCGGGTGCGGGCGCTCCCGGCGGAGTTTAGACCCCAGTCAGAGACGGGAACCTTTGGATCGACCACAACCTCGGGATGGGTCAGATAAACCGATGAAACCACGGATCTAAACGTGTCCCATGAGAGCGGGGTCGAACGGATAGTGGGTCAGATTCTCGTATCCGTCCTCGGTGATCAGAACCTGTTCTTCGAGTTTGATTGAAAAGTCGCCACCCTCCGGGCTGACCAAGGCTTCGACGCAAAGTGTCATGCCGGGTTCCAGCACCGCGTCCCACGCACCATTTTCGTAGTGGTCGGGATAGACGATCATCGGCCATTCATCACAGAGCCCGACACCGTGGAATTTGCACGAGTACTTCTGGGCCCAGTACTGATCGTCCAACTGGTGGCCGCCCATGACCAGTTCTTCGATGGAGACGCCGGGCTTCAAGAGTGCCATGTTCGTCATGATGTGATCGTGGGCGTGGCGCATGGCATAGACCATGGCGTCGCTGGGCTTGGCAGGGCCAGTCCACCAGGTCCGTGAGATATCAGTGCAGATGCCGTATGGGCCGACCAGATCCGTGTCGAATGCCACGATTTCATTGGCTCGGATTTCGCGCGGTCCACACTCTTGGAACCAAGGATTGGTGCGGGGACCCGAAGCCAGCAGGCGCGTTTCGATCCATTCGCCGCCACGGCGGATGTTCTCGGCGTGTAGGACGGCCCAGAGATCATCCTCGGTCATGCCGGGACTCATCGCGGCCTCCATAGCGTACATGGAAGCTTCGCAGGCATGAATTGCGCAGCGCATGGCCTTGATTTCGTCGAGCCCTTTGACCGCCCGCGCGCGTTCTGTGACCTCTTCTCCCTCGACCACATCGAAGCCCGCCGCCTCGAGGGCGCGAAGCCCGTGCAACATAATCTTGTCCACGCCGAGCCGCCGGTTCGCGCCCGCGTGCTCGATCAAGACGTCCGAAACCTGCGCGACGAACGCCTTTGCTGCATCGGCTCCTTTGTCACCGGTCACAAAGTAGAACATTGATGCGCCTGAACGAACCTCGCGGACCAGTGGATTATGATCCGCAAGAAAGGGCGCATTCTTATAATCCCAAAGCACCATGTGACCGTCGGCACAGACGAGACAGGCCCGGAACGGATTATGGGTGTTCCAAAGCTGCATATTGGTGGAGTCCGTTGCGTAGCGGATGTTCAATGGATCGAACATCAGGATCCCCGCCAAATCGTGGTCCACGACTTGTTGTGTCAGCCGGGCCCAGCGATCCCGACGCATCGCCTGCAGATCGGGCAAGTCCAGCCCGGCCGCCTCCCACTCGCGAAACGCCAGCAATGTCGGACCGATCTCGATACGGTCAGCATCGTTCGGCGTGTTGTCCCCAAGACGATCTCCCCGCGTGGGGTCGATCTTGCGATTGTCGCGGTAGTGCTGGTTCATGGGTCGCCCCGTCGCCGCCTTCTCCAGCAAGCTTTGCGGAGCCAGGCAAGCCTGGGCGCGTCAGAAAGCGACCGTAGGCCATGTCGCTTTCGGCGGTACTTCGGCTCGAAACTTAAATGCTGGCGTAGATTGCAGCGCCGAGTTCCGTCCACCCGATCGCGATGCCCATGCCGGTCAATGCCATAGCGTGGGCTGTCGTGCGCAGGTTCTCGCCGCCAAGGATGTTGAAGATCAAGAGCGCAAACCCGACCGGAAATGCGAAGAGCATGATCGCGGCATTCAATGCGTAGACCGTGAGCCGGGCTTCGATGCTGGTCGCTTCTTCGCGGTTGCGGAAATCGGTTTCTTCGTCATGCGCGGCGTTGCTTGCAAGGCGAACACCTGAGTTGACGGCGATCGACTGCATGAGACTGCGGCGTGGCTTCGGATCCGGGGCAAGTTCGGGAAGCTGATCCAACGCGCTGCGAAGTGCGCGCTGATCTTCCTCGTCGATGGTGGTCGGAACGGTGATTTCGTGAGTCTGAAGCTCCGAGCAGATCCGCGCCATCGTGCGCGCGCGCGCCGCACGGGCGGCCGCGTCACGCCGTTCCTGCGCCTCGGGGGTGCGGGAGGTCGGTCGCGATGAGATCAGATCAAGGGTCATGAAACTCGCTCAGACGTCGAAATCGAATGCTGCGAGCTTCGGCGCGAAATGTGGAGGAAATCGGGCAGGACCGCGGTATTGGCACGTCGGTTAACCTGGCGGCGGTTTTTTGCCGGTCCTGCGAAATGCCTCTGTATCAGTTACTTAGACGAAACTTGGCGAAAGGCGATGCTGTTTCCAGCACCGCCGCAATTCCCGCGACCAAGAATTACTCGTCGTCGAGCGTTTCGACAGCCTTCTCGAGGTCGTCTTTCGAAACGGACTTCTCAGAGATCTTGGCGAGTTCAAAGATGAAGTCGACGACCTTGTCTTCGAAGATCGGCGCCTGGATTTGCTGGCGCATCTGGTCGTTCTTCTGAACCATTTCGAAGAACTGTCTTTCTTGCCCCGGGTATTGCCGGGCTTGGGCCATCACGGCTTGCGTGATTTCCGCATCGGTCACCTGCACGTCGTTGCGGCGGCCGACCTCGGCCAAGAGAAGGCCAAGGCGCACACGCCGCTCGGCCAGCCGATTGTGTTCGTCCGTTGGTACGATCTCTGGATGATCGTGCCCTTGCACATCGGGGTTTTCTTCATGCCACAATTGGTGGGCGATCTGACCCGCCTCGGCGGAAACGAGTGACGGGGGAAGATCGAAGGATACCTTCGCGTCCAACGCATCAAGCAGACCACGCTTCAATACCTGGCGTGCGGCGCCCGAATACTCGGCTTCCAAACGCTCGGTAAGCTGGCTGCGCAAGGCTGCCAGATCGTCGGCGCCGAACTTCGTCGCAAGCTCATCATCAATCTTGGCCGGGGCTGGAGCCTTGACGGCCTTCACCTGACAGGTGAATTCGGCCTCTTTGTTCGCCAGTTCCGCGTTCCCGTAGTTTTCCGGGAAGGTCACTGTCACGATCTTTTCTTCGCCAACCTTGGCGCCTTCGAGCTGGTCTTCAAAGCCCGGGATGAAGCTTTCCGAGCCAAGGACCAGCGGATAATCCTCGGCCGAGCCGCCTTCGAATGCTTCACCGTCCACGCGGCCCACGAAATCGATAACGACCTGGTCGCCCGACTTTGCCTTGGAGCCCTTCTTGCGGTCTTCAAAGGATTGTGCGGTTTCCGCAAGACGGTCGAGCGCTTCATCGACAGCTGGATCATCCGCTTTGACGACCATCTTCTCGAGCGCGATGTCCGAGAAATCCACGTCCGGCACTTCGGGCAGCGCTTCGTAGTTCATCGCGACATGGACGTCGTCGCCTTCCTTCCAGTCCTCGTTGGTCATTTTGACTTCGGGCTGAAGAGCGGGGCGGTCGCCGGTATCCTCGAAATGCTGGGACATGGCGCCGTCGATTGCCTCTTGCATCGCTTCGCCCATGACCCGGGGTCCGAACTGCTTCTTGAGAAGCGCCAGCGGCACCTTGCCCTTGCGAAAACCCTTCATGACGATGTCGGGCTGGGCTTCCGTCAGTTTCTCCTGGACCTTCGCGTCCAGTTCTTTTGCCGTCAGAACGATTTCATAGCCGCGCTTCAGGCCCTCGTTCAGGGTCTCGGTCACCTGCATGGGATATCCTCTGGTCGTGGCCACCTGACGGGAGGGCCGGGGCCGCAAAATTCGATCGGCGCCTTCTATTCAGGGGCGCCGGGCGTTGCAAGGGCGAAAGCCCTAGCCCGCCCGGGAGGTCGCGTCGGTGGTATTGGCCGCCTGCATCGGATGCGCTCCAGTGAGAATGCGATATTCCGAGAGGCTCACCACGGCACCCGACCGCCCAAAGCAGCGATCTTTGACGAAGCGTACGTGGCCGCGGCGTTTGGCCGGAACGACGATGGTGAGCGCGCGCGCGATCTGATCGGCGGTAAGTGCCGTTTCGTCGCGGCAGGTCAGGTGGCAGTCGTGCATCATATGCGGAGGGGAATCGTGGCTCGTTCAAGAAAATAGGACAGCAGAGCGGACGTAATTCGGACGCTGGGCCCGCGCAACCGCCAATGCCGGGTTTCGGCAACGGCTTGCCGGGTTTCGCTGGTGAAACGGGCTTGAAACCGCCTCGCATCCGCGATCCCGGTTCGCGAACGTCGATGCTTCGTGGGGGCGGGTCACGCAAGGCGGTCAACACAAAGGGCCGTTGCCTCTCTCCGGGCGCGTCATTGCCGGTGTATCGATCTTTCTTCTGGTTGGAATGGCGCTTGGGGTCCAGTCGGTTTCCATGGTCCTGAACTGGATCACGCCCTGGCGGCCGGAGCGGCAACTCTGGGGGCCGATCACGACGGTCATGCTGCTGCTGACCGCCTCGGTCGTCGTCGGCGCGTAGGCACTCTGTCGGCAAAGCCGGATGTCCTGGGAGGGTATTATTGGCGCCCGATCATGCGCCCCGAGAGAACGCTCGCGGCTGGCTCGGTTTTTGGTGCGGGTGGAGGGACTTGAACCCCCACGCCTTGCGGCGCCAGAACCTAAATCTGGTGCGTCTACCAATTTCGCCACACCCGCACGCGGCGGGGGTGTATCAGAGCGTTTTGGGAGTGGCGAGCCCTATCCGACAGGAGGAGCGGATACCGAACGCAGGATTTGCGATTTGGGCCAAGATGAAGGTCAAAGGCCGAGAGCCCTAAAGACCCTCGGGAGTTCCTCTGGCAGGTCTTCGGCGATGAGGCCGGGGCCGAACGAGAGCGCGCACTCCGTGTGGAGCCAGGCGGCTGTCGCGGCGGCGTCGTGGGGCGCGAAGCCGCGAGCCAGGAGGCCGGTGATGAAGCCTGCGAGGACGTCGCCGGAGCCTGCCGTGGCGAGCCAGGGGGCGGCGCGGTCGTAGTGCGATGAGTTCAGGGAGCACCGGCCGTCTGGGTCGGCGACCACCGTGTCGGGGCCCTTGAAGAGAATTGTGCAACCGGCACGGGCGGCGGCCTCGCGGGTGGCGTCGACCTTGGAATAGGCGGGGCCTTGGGTGGCGGGCGCGGTGAGGCGGTCGTGGATGTCGGGGAAGAGGCGGCGGAATTCGCCCCCGTGGGGTGTGAGGACGCAAGCTTCGTGGAGGAGGGCGAAGAGGGCGGCGGGGTCGTCTTCGAAGGCGGTCAGCGCGTCGGCGTCGAGGACGGTGGCGCGGCGGGCGGCGAGGGCTGTTGCGGTGAGGGTGCGGGTGGTCTCAGACGGTCCGAGGCCGGGCCCGAGGCAGAGGGCGTTCAGGCGGGTGTCTTCGAGGGTCTGGGCGAGGGCCGTGGGATCGGCGATGGGGCGGCACATGATGGCATCGAGGCGGGCGGCGTTCTCGGCTAAGGCGCCGTCGGGGCAGCCGACCGTCACCAGCCCCGCGCCGATCCGAAGTGCGCCCCGGGCGGCGAGGCGGGCGGCGCCGCCGTAGCCTGGGGGGCCAGCGAGCAGGAGGGCGTGGCCGTGGGTGTATTTGTGGCTGAATGGGGCTTTGGCGAGGGTTGTCGGCGCGCCGACCAGGGTCACTGTCTCGCCCGGCGGAACGACGGGCAGCCCCCGACCGCCCCCCCGGGCGGGGGCTTCTCCCCCACCCGGCGGTCGGGGGCTGCCCTCAAGGCCAATGGATTTGACAACGACTTTGCCGCATCGAGTGGCGCCTTCTGCAGTCATATGCCCGACTTTCCGACCGTGGAATGTCACCGTCAGATCTATTTTTAGTAAGAAATCCTGAAGAGTTCGTCCTGTGTCCGATGCAACGCCTGTCGGAAAATCGATGGCGACGACAGGCGCAGTGCACCAGTTCTGCTCGTAGTACACTCGATGCATCATCTTAGTAACGAGCGCAGGCAGAGGCCGAGATTGCCCAATTCCAAACACCGCATCGATCCAAAGATCAGGATGCGGATTCGAAAGCAAAGGGTGGCGAGCGTCATTGTCATCGAAGGGATACATTTTGCCGAGCCGAAGCCAAGCATTTGCGTTCTTGTACGCGTCTGGTGGTGGATGTCTTTTGTTTTCGGGAAACAAGTGCAGTACGACGACTTTCCATCCGCGCTTCCGAAGCATCCTGGCGACAACAAAACCGTCTCCTCCATTGTTCCCCGGGCCGCAGAGAACCACAGCTTTCGGCTGATGCCTCAAAGGATGATACCAAGTACGCCCCCGTTTCGCGAGGTCGGGCCATTCCTCGAAAATCGCCTCGACCACGCCTTTCCCGGCGCGTTCCATAAGCTCGAGGCCGGTGAC
>JBCBKU010000003.1:0-256075 GCA_038521345.1 Pseudomonadota bacterium
CGAAGGGTTGGCGCTGCGGGAACTTTCCATCGGCCCCGAGATTGATCCGGGCGTGCCGGCGTTGCGGGCCGGCGATGACCTTGTTCTTGCACTCAAATCGGGGAATTTCGGGACTGAGGACTTCTTTGAGAAGGCCGATCGGATGCTGGCCGGATGACCGAAGCTCAATTGCGCGAAAAGATCTGCACCCTCGCGGCATCCCTGTTTGCACGGGGCCTGACCCATGGCAGCACCGGCAATATCTCGGCCCGAACCGACGATGGCGGGCTCTTGGTGTCACCCACCGGGACCAGCTTCGGTCGGCTTGACCCAGGGCGCCTCAGCCGCTTTGACGCGTCGGGACATCTGATCGACGGCGATCCGCCAACGAAGGAAATGCCGCTGCACACGGCATTCTACGACACGCGATCATCGGCGGGGGCCGTTGTTCACCTGCATTCCTGCCATTCCGTGGCACTCTCGATGTTACCGGATGTGAATCCCGAGAATTTCCTGCCGCCTCTGACGCCTTACGCGATCATGCAGCTTGGCCGCGTGCGGCTGTTGCCGTTCTTCGTACCCGGCGATCCGGCCATGGGCGCGGCGGTCCGGGGGTTGGCAGGCAAACGCTCGGCCGTAATGCTTGCCAATCACGGTCCGGTCGTTGCTGGCAAGGATGTCGAGGCCGCCTGCAATGCCATTGAAGAACTTGAGGCCACTGCGCGCCTTGCCCTGCTGACCCGCGGCATGCCTGTTCAGCCCCTGAACGAAGCCGATATCCGTTCGGTGGTGACGCGTTTCGACGTGGATTGGGAGACGTGACCGCGTTCTCGGCCAATCTCGGATTTCTCTGGACAGATTGCGCTTTGCCCGAGGCCATCCGCGCCGCGAAACGGGCCGGCTTTGCGGCGGTTGAGTGCCACAGCCCCTACGATGTTCCCGCAGAAGATGTGCGTGCCGTGCTACTCGAGACCGGTCTGCCGCTTCTGGCTCTGAACACCACTCGCGGCGGTCAGGGGGCCATGGGGCGTGCCGCCTCTCCCGGGCAAGAGTCGGAGGCGCGCGCCGACATCGATCAGGCAATCGCGTATGCCGAGGCGGTGGATGCCGCCGCGATCCATGTTTTGGCTGGCCACGGATCCGGTCCCGAAAACGCCGCTGTCTTCGTGCGGAACCTGAGATACGCGACTGAGGCGACCGATCGAAGGATCCTGATCGAGCCGCTGAACAGTCATGACGCACCTGGGTACTTTCTTCAGACCACAGACCAGGCCGAAGCTGTTCTTGCCGCGGTACAGGCACCGAACCTGAGGCTGATGTTCGATTGCTATCACGTGGCCAGGACCGAAGGAGACGTGCGAGCCCGGTTGCAGCGGCTCTTGCCCGTGATCGGGCATATTCAGGTCGCCTCGGTCCCCGACCGCGGGCGCCCGGATCAAGGAGAGCTCGACTACCTTCCGATCCTCGCTTTTCTTGCGGAACAGGGATGGACCCACCCGATCGGAGCGGAATACGCCCCTCGTGGGCCGACAGAGCCGACACTCGGCTGGATGCGGACCTTGGCCCATCCCTGAAACAACGTATGCATTAAAGTATTTGACAATGTGAGCATTGTTTGCGACCCGGGATCGAGGGAGACAGTTCCGTGTCGCTTACCGAACGCCAATCGTTGACCGACGAGGCCTATGCGCGGCTGAAGTCCGATATTCGTGCGAACCATCTGCAGCCGGGCGAACTCGCACCCGAACCCGAGATCGCGGCCCGACTTGGTATGAGCCGAACGCCCGTTCGCGAGGCTTTGATACGGTTGGAAGCCGAAGGGCTTGTGGAACTTGTGCCGCGCCGGGGCGCGCGCGTTTTGCCGATCCGGGCCGCGGATATGCGCGAGATTTACGAAATCCTGTCGGCGCTCGAACCCGAGGCCGCGGCGGGGCTGGCGGTGCGTAAACCGTCGGTCGAAGATCTTGCGCCGCTTGAGCAGGCCACCGTCGAGATGGAACGCGCTCTGGACGCCGATGACCTTGACACATGGGCCGAGGCCGATGACCGATTTCACCGCGCGCTTCTGACTTTGCATGGGAACCGTCGTTTGGCCGAGATGGCGGGTGCGCTTTACGATCAGGCGCATCGGGCGCGCATGGTCACCCTACGCCTGCGCGAGCGGCCGAGGAAATCGACCGAAGAACATCGCGACATTCTGGAGTGCCTGCATCTCGGAAATGCCGAAGCCGCGCGAAACGTCTTTCGGATGCACCGGGCGCGCACGGGTCGGGAATTGCTTGCAATCCTCGACACCTATCGACTTCCGCAATTGTAGACACTGCGTACAAGGAAAGGACACAACATGCCGAAGACCCAAACCGTGGCGTTGATAAAGGGCGATGGGATCGGCGTGGATGTGGCCGAGGCCGCCATGGCGGTGGTGGACGCCGCACTGGCCGCAATCGGTACTGCACCGCTCAGCTACACCGAGATACGGGCCGGGGCGGGCTGCTTTCGTGAAACGGGCGAGGACATCGAACCCGGCGGGGAAGCTCGGGCGGGAGAGGCCGACGCGATATTTCTTGGTGCAATCGGCTTGCCTGCGGTTCGGCGTCCGGATGGAACCGAGATTGCCCCGCACCTGAGGCTTCGCGACCTTTATGGTCTTTATGCCGGTGTGCGCCCGGTCAAGGCCTACCCGAACGCACCGCAACGGCTTGCCGATCCCCGTGCTGCCGCGATCGATTTCGTGATCCTCCGGGAATCGACCGAAGGCCTTTTCTATTCGGCGGCCGTTCATGGGCGCGGCGAGGTCATTGGCGACTCCGAGGTGCGCGACACGCTCCGCATCACCCGGACCGTCACCGAGAAACTGCATCGGTTCGGTTTTCGGCTGGCCGAGCGACGCAAGGCAAAGGGTCGCCCCGGGCGCATCACCTGTGTCGACAAAGCCAACGTGTTCCAGTCGATGGCGTTCTTTCGGAAGATCTTTGACGAGATTGCACCGGAGTTTCCCGGCGTGTCAGCCGACCACGCCTATGTGGATGCGCAGGCTCTGAACCTGATCCGTCAGCCTTGGGACTATGATGTACTGGTCATGGAGAACATGTTTGGCGACATCCTGTCGGACCTTGGTGGCGGATTGGTCGGCGGCATGGGCATGGCGGCCTGCGCCGAAATCGGCGATGCGCACGGCCTCTTCCAGCCGGCCCATGGTTCGGCCCCGGATATCATGGGCCAAGACAAGGCAAATCCGCTTGCCGCAATCCTCTCCGGGGCCCTGATGCTGGATTATCTGGCAGAGCGCGCGTCGGACGAGGCCTTGACCAAGGCTGCGGGATTGATCGAAGCGGCGGTGGAGCGCGGCTTTGCTGCCAACCGCATTCGGCCGATGGAATTCGGCGGCGACATGGGCACCCGGGCAGTGACCGACGAGGTCCTTACGCAGGTGTCGGAAGTGGAAGGTGGTGTATGAGTGTGTTGGCGGGGCCCGAGGTTTGGGCCGATCGGATTGTGGCCGCCCGCGACGTGGCGCAGGCCGCGGGGCAGAGAGCCTTGGCCGGGCGCGCAGAGGCGGGCTTTGACGGCCCAGGGATCGACCGGAAAGGCCCGCAGGATTTTGTCACGGCCTTCGACAAGGCTGCCGAGGACGAGATCCGCACGTGGCTCTTGGGCCGGTTTCCCGACGATCACTTTGTCGGCGAGGAGACGGGTGGACTTCCGGGCGACGGCCCGACCTGGGTCGTGGACCCCATCGACGGCACCACGAATTTCGTCCGTGGGTTCCCGTTCTGGGCAGTGTCGATTGCACTCGTTTCGGGCGGCCAGATCGTCGGCGGGGTCATCCATGATGCGCCGCGCGACGTCACCTACTGGGCTGTCCGGGGCGTGGGCGCTTTTCGGGACGACATCCCGTTGACTGCGGCGACGGACGTGGATGTGGCCGACGCAATGGTGATCCTTGGATCTGCGCGCAAGGCGGATATCGCGGCCCATCTGGGACTGCTCGACGCTCTGCATGCCAGCGGTGCGGAACATCGACGTTTCGGGTCGGCTGCGCTTGCACTGGCCCTAGTCGCCGAAGGTGCGGCCGATGGGTACTATGAAGCTTCGCTCAATGCCTGGGACGCGCTGGCCGGGATGTGCATTGCCGCCGAAGCCGGGGCCATGGTGTCAGCCCCGCCACTTGAGATGTTCCTCGCCGGGCCCGGTCCGGTTTTGGCCGGAGCTCCGGCCCTGACCGATGTGATCGCGGCTGCGATTCCGGCCGAGCGGCGCAATCGATTGCGGGCGCTGAGAACCTAAGACAAGAGCTCCGAAGCCTCGTCAGGACCAAGCGGGGCGGGGCGATCGCAGGTGGTGGAGAGGACGATGAACTGGCCGGTCTCTCCGGCGCGCAGGATCTCCGTCATCACCTCGACGGCGTGAAGGGCGAAGTCGAGCCCGCAGCGGTGCGGCCTGTTCTCGGCGATGGCGGCCACCATGTCCGCAAGACCCGCCATTCGATAATTCGCGCGGGGTTCCTCGCCGGTTTCGTTGATCTTGCCGAAGGGATGATCCCAAGGATCGACCGGGGTGATCGCTCCGGCCGCGTCGGCCTGCTCCAGATCTCCGCCGAAGAAGTTGGGATCGGGCAGGAACAGTGCTCCGTCGGTGCCGTATAGCTCCATATGCCCATGCCGATGGGCCTTGACGTCCCAGCTTGCACCAAGGGTGACCGCCGCACCTGAGACAAACTCGAGAAGGGCGTGAATGGTTGTTGGCGTTTCGACGTTTATCGTTTCTCCGGCCCGGGGTTCGGACGTGATCGTGCGTGTGTCCGACGCCGAAGTTGTCAACGCACCTACCCGTGCGACCGGACCAAGCAGTTGGATCAGGTTCGCGATATAGTACGGGCCGATGTCGAGGATCGGGCCAGCCCCCGGTTTGAAGAAGAAGTCCGGGTTTGGATGCCAGCTTTCCATGCCGGGCCCCATGACATGGGCCGTGGCCGCTGTTACGCGCCCAATGGCACCGGCATCGATGAGCGTGCGGGCTTGCTGGTGGGTTCCGCCGAGGAACGTGTCCGGGGCTGAGCCCACGCGCAGATCGGCAGCCTCGGCCAAGTTCCGAAGATGGGCCCCTTCTGACATTGTCAGGGCGACGGGCTTCTCCGAATAGGCGTGTTTGCCGGCACGCAGAATATTCTCGGTCACCTGGGCATGGGCGGCGGGAATGGTCAGGTTGACCACGACATCGATGTCTTCGGCGGCAAGGAGGCCGTCCACCGTCTCGGCGCGCACACCGAATTCCTTGGCCCGGGCCGCGGCCGCCTCGGCGTTGAGGTCGGCCACCGCGCGGACCTCAAGCCCTTTGAACAGGGGCGCGAGCCGAAGGTAGGCTTTCGAGATGTTGCCGCAGCCGATTATGCCGATACCGGTCATTGGGGATCCTCCTTAGAACGACCGGGCGGCTTCGATTGCACGGCTGGCGAAGCGACGGTGGTCCGATGGATTGTCGTGTTCGACGATATAGTGCTGTGCTGGCGTCCTCGTCAGCGCGTCGGCGATTGCGGGCCAGTCCAGTGTTCCGTGTCCGGGGTCGGCCCAACCGTCTTCGTCGTCGGCTTCGCCGGGCAAGGCGATGTCCTTTACATGCACGGACAGGATGCGCTCGCCCAGCCGGTCAATCCAGTACAGCGGGTCCTCGCCCGCCCGCGCAACCCATGCCACGTCCAGTTCGAGTGCAAGATCGTCGGAGGCGGCAAGGATCAATTCCAACGGGCGTTCCGCGCCACCGAGATCCGCGAACTCGAACGCGTGGTTGTGCCAGCCGAAGGCAAGGCCAGCCTCGAGAACGGGTTTGCCCGCTTCAGCGAGTTCCTGCCCAAATGCGGCCCATCCCGCGGCGTCGCGGGATTGGTTCGGAGTGAAGGGTACGAATACACCTGTCATGCCAAGCGTATGCGCCAGGGCAAGAATGCGTTCGGGGTCTGCCTGGAGGGCATCGAGGCCGATATGCGCGGTCGGCATCTTCAGACCCGTCATGTCGAGTGCCGCGCGGAGCATGTCCGTTGCCGCATCGGTCTCAAAAAGACCGCCATATCCTTCGACCCCGGCATAGCCGAGATCCCTCAGCATCATGAGCGTGTCGCTGAGCGGTGGAAAGTTACGGGACGAATAGAGCTGATATGAGATATCGCGCATCGGGCAGGCTCCTCCGGTCGGGGTCCCGGGTGATGTGGCACATCGGTCGTGACGGTGGAAGGCCAGTTCTCGGGCTAGGTTGCCAAGACATTGTCAAGCGATGCCAGAACCGCGTGTTCGACGGACGCGGCATAGGATCGCGCGGCCACCAGAAGGAACCTGTCGTGGCCGGTTCGAAGCGTGGTCACAGGCACATGCTCCATCAAGGTGCGTGCATACGCGCCTTCCGGAAAGGCGTGGAGCGAAACATCGATCGGCGACAGGCGTTCCAATGCCGCGTCCACGTCCGGGCCTTCGATCTCGAGGACCACATGTCCATCGCTCAGATCGGTCCTATAGGCCGGGCCAAGGTCAGGGATGGCCGGATCCGCTGGGTCTTCGAGGATCAAAAGCACCTGATCCGGTTGTGTTAGAAGGGCCCGAACAGGGGTCGACCCAGAAGACTGCACAGGGCTTGGCCAGTCGAGGCCGAAGTCATCCTTCAGGGCCGCGGCGACCGCTGGTTCGGCACCCTGCGGCAAGGCGAAAGACCAAAGCCGAAGGTCGTTCCGGGCGCGGACCCGGGTTTGGCCTCGGGTCGTGTCGGTCCCGAGGATCGGCGTCGGATGAAGCCGTACTTCAACCACGCTGACGCCCCCCGTCGGGATCGTAGTGGTGGGGCGAGCAGATTTCGACGCGGATGTCCTGATCTCGGATTGGAGAGAAGGCGCGCAATTCTTCGCCCATGCGGTCGGTCCCGGCGTTGAGGAATCCGAGCCCGATGGCATGGCCCAGCGTCGGAGAATGAGCGACCGAGGTCACCCAGCCCTGGTCATGGGCCATATCCTCGGGGTCACCGGGTCGAAGGAAATGGGCCCCGGCGGTCAACTGGGCTGCTCGGTCCACCGGACGAATGCCGACCAGCCGCAGGCCATCGTCCCGCACAAGCTCGGGCCGCTGCCGCATCCGGGCGCCAAGGGTGAGATCACCGCCCTTTAACGTCCGGTCGAGGCCAAGCATCAGCGCTGTGGTTTGTCCGTTGATCTCGGCCCCGGTCGGATGGCCTTTCTCGATCCGGAGAACGTTGAGCGCCTCGGTCCCATAAGGCGTCACGCCCAGATCCGCGCCCTTAGACATAAGGGCGCGGATCGTCGCGTCGCCATAGCGGGCGGGGACGGCGATTTCGTAAGCCAACTCGCCGGAAAACGAGATACGATAGAGCCGCGCAGGCGTTCCACCGAAGACAGTGCAGGTCGCGCAGGCCATGAACGGGAAGGAGTCGTTCGAGAGATCGAGTTCGTCGACGACGCGGTCGAGAAGCGCGCGGGAATGCGGGCCCGCCACCGCGTACTGTGCCCAGCCATCGGTGACAGACGTCAGGTGCACGTCGAGATCGGGCCAAAGGCATTGGCGCGCGAACTCAAGCTCGCGGTAGACGAGGCCGGCATTCGCCGTTGTCGTGGTCATCATATAGCCAGTGTCGGACAGGCGGGCGACGGTTCCGTCGTCATAGGCGAATCCGTCGTCGCGCAGCATGAGCCCATAGCGCACACGGCCGGGTTCGAGCTTGCGGAACGCACCGGTATAGACACGAGACAGAAACTCGCCAACGTCGCGACCCTGGATCTCGATCTTTCCAAGGGTCGAGACGTCGCAGATGCCGACCGCGCTGCGAACGGCCAGTGCCTCGCGGTCGACGCTGTCCCGCCAGCCCTTTTCGCCGGGCCGGGCGTACCATTCGGCGCGCAGCCAAAGACCGCTTTCGGTGAAGCTTGCGCCGTTCTCCGAGGCCCAGTCGTGGGAGGGCGTAAACCGTGTCGGGCGGAAATTCTTGCCCCGCGACCGGCCCGCGAAGGCGCCGATGGGGACGGGCGTGTAGGGAGGGCGGAAGATGGTCGTGCCGGTTTCTTCGATGGGCCGACCCGTCGTCTCGGCGAGAATGGCGAGACCCAGTACATTCGAGGTCTTCCCCTGATCCGTTGCCATTCCAAGGGTCGTGTAGCGTTTGACATGCTCGACCGAGCGGAAACCTTCCTGTTCGGCAAGCACGATGTCCTTGGTCGTCACGTCGTTCTGAAGATCGACCCATGCGCGACCCTTGCCTGTAACGTGCCAAAAGGCCGTGATCTCGGCGGGTTCGTCCGATGCCTCGGGCGGACTGCCGGGGGCGCCGGTATGTCCGAGATCTCCTGCGATTTCGGCGGCAGCCTCGTGGCCCGTACGAAGGGCCGCTGCAAGGGTCAGGTGGCCGTCGGCCGCACCGGCAACGACCATCCCCGGGGGCAAACCTGCACCTGGGACGAAGGCCGCGATGTCGGGGTTCCAGATCGGGCGGCCGCGTTGATGGCAGGTCAGGTGAACGTTCGGCGACCAACCGCCAGAGACCGCAAGACAATCGGCGGGAATGCGGCGACCGGTATGAAGTCGGATGGCGCGAAGCCCGTGCCGTCCTTCGGTTCCGGTAACCATCTCGCCCTCGCGGGTGTCAAGCACCGCGGCGATTTCCACCCCCCGAGCGCGAAGGTCGTGGGCGGTCCGGTGCCCATCGTCGTTGTTTGTGAACACGGCCACGCGCCGCCCCGGCGCCACGCCCCATCGGTTGACATAGGCCCGTACGGCGCCGGCGAGCATGATCCCAGGGCGGTCGTTCATCGGGAACGCGATCGGGCGTTCGGTCGCGCCAGCCGCAAGAAGCGTGCGGCGGGCCTTGATGTGCCAGAGAACATGCCGAGGGCCGGTGTCGGTGCGGCGTTCAAGGGCGCCGGTCTGCCCTTGATCGTAGGCACCGAAAACGGTGGTGCGGGGCATCAGCCGAACGTTGGGAAGTGCGGCGAGGTCCGCGAGCGCGGCGTCCGCCCAGAGATGACCGGGTGCGCCGTCCACCTCGTGGGTTTCAGTCAGGAGCCGACCGCCCATCCGGAAATCCTCGTCGGCAAGGATGACACGCGCGCCGGCGCGACCCGCCGCGCGCGCTGCCGCAATTCCCGCGGGACCGGCGCCTATGATCAGGAGGTCGGCGTGGAGAAAACCCTTGTCGTAGCTGTCGGGATCCGGTCGGCCCGACAGCGCACCGAGCCCGGCCGCGGCGCGGATCATCGGCTCGTAGACCCGTTCCCAAAACGCGGCGGGCCACATGAAGGTCTTGTAGTAGAACCCAGCGGTCAGGACGGGCGCCAACGCGTCGTTGACCGACATCAGGTCGAAGCCGAGCGGGCCCTTGTGGTTCTGACTGGTGGCATGAAGGCCATGGATCAGTTCGGTCACGGTGGCGCGGGTGTTGGGTTCGGCTGCCGCGCCGCGTCCCAATGTGACAAGGGCGTTCGGTTCTTCGGGTCCCGCTGCAACGATGCCCCGCGGCCGGTGATACTTGAAGGATCGCCCGACAATGCGGATCCCGTTGGCCAAAAGCGCCGAGGCCAGCGTGTCGCCCGACCGGCCGGTGATCCAGCGGTGGTTCCATGTGAAGCGAAGCACGGAATCGGTGTCGGTGAGACCCCGGGCGATCCGCCGGGGTTCAGCCGTGTCGTTGCCGGCGGCCGGGTCCGGCGAGAGAGTTCGGGTCAGGCCGGGGGCGCGGGGTGCTGTCTGGTCGGTCACGGCGCATCGGTCCGGCGTTGCGCGACGTCGCGGGCGAGTGCCACGGAGAGGATCTCGTGCGTGACAGTATCTCTGGTGACAACCAGCCAGGACCGGTCACCGGCCTCGTGGTACCAGAGCTCCCGGTGGAGGCCCGCCGGGTTGTCGCGGAGATAGGTATGGTCCAGCCAGTCGACGTCGGACGCCGCCTCTCCCGGACGGTCCAGAAGCGCGGCGTCGCCCTTGTAGACGAACTCCGCGGCGTCGCGGGGGCCGAGGAGGGGATGGTGGATGATCATGGCGTGTCTCTGCCGGGAGCGCGCGCGGGCCGGGGGCGGTTGGTCTTGCGTATTTCGGCCAAGATGAAGACGCGGTGCATGGGCAGCCTCAGTGCAGGTTGGGCTGGGCGCCGGCACCGCGTTCGTCGATCAGCGCGCCGGTGGCGAACCTGTCGAGACGATAGCGCGTGGCGGTCGGGTGCGGCTGGTCGGTGGCGAGGAGATGGGCATAGGCATATCCGCTGGCTGGCGTAGCCTTAAACCCACCATAGCACCAGCCAGCGTTCAGGTAGAGCCCGTCCACGGGCGTGCGGTCGATGATCGGCGAGCCATCCATCGACATGTCCATGATCCCACCCCAGGAGCGCAGAAGGCGCGCCCGCCCCAGCATGGGGAGGATCGCCATGCCGCCTTCGCAGACATCCTCGACCACTGGCAGGTTGCCGCGTTGAGCATATGAATTGTAGCCGTCGATATCGCCGCCGAAGACAAGGCCGCCCTTGTCGGACTGGCTGATATAGAAGTGCCCGCCCCCGAAAGTGATGACGCCGGGCAGGATCGGTTTCAGCCCTTCGGAGACAAAGGCCTGGAGGACATGGCTCTCGATGGGCAATCTCAGACCTGCCATGGCGGCGACGCGGCTCGACGAACCGGCGACGCAGATGGCGATGCGGTTGGCGCGGATCGTTCCGCGGGTCGTCTGAATTGCGGTGGCCCGGCCGCCGTCGCGGGCAATTCCGGTGACTTCGCAGTTCTCGAGGATATCAACGCCCCGGGTATCGGCGCCCCGGGCATAGCCCCATGCGACAGCGTCGTGACGCACGGTTCCGCCGCGTTTTTGCAAGAGAGCGCCTTTGATCGGGAAGCGGGCATTGGCGTAGTCGAGCCACGGGCAGAGGCGTTTTAGCTCGACCTGGTCCAGAAGATCCCCATCCGCACCAGAAAGGCGCATTGCGTTGCCGCGACGGGCATAGGCGTCGCGTTGCGCGTCCGAGTGGTAGAGGTTCAGGATGCCTCGCTGGCTGACCATGGCATTGTAGTTGAAATCCTGTTCGAGTCCCTCCCAGAGCTTGAGAGAGAACTCGTAGAAGGGCTGGTTGCCCTCAAGCAGGTAATTCGAACGGATTATGGTGGTGTTGCGGCCGATATTGCCCGAGCCGAGCCAGCCCTTCTCGACAACCGCGACATTGGTAATTCCGAAGACCTTGGCGAGGTAGTAGGCGGTCGAAAGCCCATGGCCACCGCCGCCGACAATCACTACATCATAGGCCGGTTTCGGGTCGGGCGAGCGCCATGCAGGACGCCAGCCGCTATGCGCGCGCAGGGCTTCCCGGAACACTCTGAAGGCGGAATAGTGCATGTCAGGCCCCATGGAACAGTGCCAGTCTCCCGGTGGCCCGCGAGCAGCGCTGGTCCAAAAGAGACATGGTTTGTTCGCAAACGGACCTTGCGCGTGCGGGCGTCATCGACTGTTGCGCGCGGCATCGAGGAGGCGTTCGGCAATCAACTCGTCGATCGCGTTCTGTTCAAGCGGACGGGGGCCGGTCCGACCGGCGGCGCCTCGGGCTGGGCGCACAAGTTCGCGTCGCGCCCGGAGATACGAGGGCAGGGGCCTTGCTTCGGGCATCGGGTCGCGCGCGCTGTCGAACAGAGGGTTGTCGTCGAACTTGCCGGCAAAGGCCGGGTCGGTGAGGTAGTGGGGCAATTGCGCGATCACGGCTTCGTCTCCGGCGATCTGAAGCAACATCTCGCCTTGTTCGAGATCGAGGAGTGACTGGCCCGATAGGAATCCCACGATCTCGGCCATGTCCGTCGCGGCGGCAAGGTTGTTGGCGCCGAAGGCCTGAAAGACCCGGCAATTGTTCACCATGGTTTGCCAGTCGTTGGGATACAGCGCCTTCAGTTGGCTTACGTCCTGCCAGAAACTCCAGGTCTGCAGACCGTAGCCACGCAAAAGCGTCACCGCCGTGCGCAGCTCATCGAGCGTGCCAAGTTGCGCGGCCTCGTCGAGGATGAACAGCGTCGAGGCGGGCGGCTTGGCCTGCCGGCGCATGATGAGCGTCAACAAACTACCAATCCAGAGGCGAAGGAAACGGCCGTGTGACGCCAGCATGTGCGGTGGGAGCACGATGTAGATCGAAACCGGGTCACCTCGCGTGACGGCGTTGATGTCGAACGTCGTGGCGGAAGACGCGTCCTGTATCTGGGGGCCGCGCAGGAAATCGATGCCTTCCTGAGCAAAGGAGATGATCGAACCCAAGGTCTCTTTGGCGGCGATCCGAAGGTTGTCGGCGATCATCCTCACCTCGGGGTGCCGTGACTTGGCCATCGCACGCGCACCCTTGTCTGGGTTTGCCGCAAGGTCGTTCACGACCTCGCGTACCTTGGCCAGCGTTCGGTCGTCAGGCTCCATGTCCGTTGCCACGTGGAGGACACAGGCGAGCATGAGGGTCCGGGCGCGGTTCAGCCAGTAAAGATTGCGTTCTCCTGCAAGGTTGAGCGGCAGCAGCGCGTTGACGATGGTGGCGGCCTCGTCGACCCCTCGGGCGTCACCGGGATCGATCAGGCTGAGCGGGTTGAAACGCCCCGGTTTCTCGCCGGTCAGACCCATCGGGTCGAGGATCACGACCTCCTGCCCGATATCGCGGCGGTGTCGGGCGGTGACCATCGTGTTCTCGCCCTTGGGATCAATAACGATGATCGGACCGTCATGCCGGAGGAGGGCGGGGATAATGCAACCGACACCCTTGCCGGCCCCAGTGGGCGCGATGGTGAGTAGATGGCCTTCGCCCTTCATCAGGACCGGATCGACAAATCCCATGCTCGTGCCATCCTTCGGCGGACCGAAGCTGAAGCCGACAGGAGTGCGCCGGTGGGTCGCTTCCAGCGACCACCCGACGAGAAGGCCCGGCTCTGGGATCGTGTCGGGTATCCGCAACTCGGCCGACAGGGGGGGCACGCCGGTTGGAAACGGCATACGGGTCATTCGGCCGCACCTCCTGAGCTTTTCGATGATGGCCGGACGCGCCGGAGGGCGCCGTCAAATTCGAGTGGGATCTTGGCCTCGACCTCTTCGGCGAGAACGGTATCGTCAAGCATTTCGATCATGCCGTCCGGTCGGATCTCGAACTCGGCTGCAAAAAGGCTCTGACCGTAGAGAACTGTGGCGGCCGCCTTGCGGTTTCGGGTCTCTGGGTCCGGGTCGCCGACCAAAAGCGGGGGTTTGACTTTGGCCTTCAACCCTTTGACTTTCTTTGTCGCGACGCAGTCCGCGGCACTGCCGAGCAGCGCGAACGGACCGAGGTCGCCGTGGACGAAGAAGCAGAAGTACCGCAAGTAGTCGAGGGCGGCGGCGTCGGTGCTCAGATCGACGCCGAAACTCCGGTTCACTTCGTGGATGACCGCCGAAGCCCCATCGAGAACAGTGGCGCCGCCGGGGCCGTACAGCACGCTGACAACGCCGCCGCGGCCGTAGCTGACTTCGGCATCCGGATCCGGTCTGAGTACTTCGGGAACAAGCGGCTCGGTCACAGCAAGATCCACGAGCATCCAACCCGAATAGGCCTCCAAAGGACGCACACGCACGGCGCCGATCCGGCGGTTCTTGAGCGGTGCGAGGCCGAATTCTTCAAGCCGGCGGACCAGAAGCGCGCGGTCTTCAGGATCGAGAAGAGCCCACGGTTCGGGCAAGCAAGGTGGGACTGAGTGAAAATCGGTCATCGGCGGCGCAGTGGTCAGAACGGGGGCGACGGAGGCCGCAGATCGGTTGGCGTTAGCCCGAGCGTGGCGCCAATTGCCGATGATTGCAATCGGCGCCGATCCATCTGGCCCGTGGCCTGTTGTCACAAATGCGGCCCAGTTTCCGCATCGTGGACGGTGTGCATCGCCTTGATTGACCGTCGCTTCGCGCCGAGGAGGCGCATGATTTTCTGAATTCGACCATCTTTAGGCCACACTATTCCAGCAGGGTACCCGTGGTGTGGACCTGTCCGCGGGGGCGATCCGGCCTGCCGCGGAGTGAGTGGACAGTGGTTATGAGCGCGAAGCCTAGGTTGATGGAAGATGGCAACGATCCGACTTTTGCGGATGAGTTGCCCAATGGCACCCTTCTCTTGGGGGGGCAGTATCGCATCGAACGCTTTTTGAACGCCGGTGGGTTCGGGATCACCTATCTCGCGCGGGACAGCCTCGACCGCATCGTCGTCATCAAGGAATGCTATCCGTCGTCGATGTGCGTGCGGTCAAACAAGACCGTGCGTGTGCGATCACGCGGGCATGCCGAGGAATTCGACTCGATCGTGCGGTTGTTCGGTCAGGAAGCACGCGCGCTGGCCAAGCTCGATCACCCGCATATCGTGGGCGTTCATCAGGTCTTCGAGGACAACCACACGGCCTATATGGCGCTTGACTTCGTTCAGGGTCAGGACCTTCTTGATGTAATCGAGCATGAACCGCGCCGCCTTCAGCCCGATGCCGTCGTCGACATGCTGCGCAAGTTGCTCGATGCCGTGGACTACATCCACAGTCACGACATCCTTCACCGCGATATCTCGCCCGACAACATCCTCCTGACCAAAGAGAACGAACCGGTGCTCATCGATTTCGGCGCCGCGCGGGAACAGGCGACCCGGGCCAGTCGGCTTTTGTCGCAGTTGCACATGGTCAAGGACGGCTACTCCCCGCAGGAATTCTACGTGCAGGGTGCAAAGCAAACCACGTCGGCCGACTTGTACGCGCTGGGCGCGACCTTCTTCCACGTCATCACCGGCGAGGCGCCACCGGTCAGCCAGCAGCGTCTCGCGGCCGTAGCCGAAAAGCGCGAGGACCCGTATATCCACCTGAACGATGGCAGTTTTCCGGACTACGATCCGTATTTCCTGGGCGCCATTGACGAGGCTCTGCAGGTCTTCCCGAACGACCGGCTTCAGACCGCACAAGAGTGGATTGATGCGATCGACACCGATCGGCGCCGGTCGGCTGCCCTCGCGCGGGCGAGCGAAGACAAGGCAATGGAAGACGCGATCCTGAAAATCGCGGCGGAAACCAACGAAGCGCTTCGTCGGGAAGAAGCGCATGAACAAAAAATGAAAAAGCGCGTCCGCTCAAGAGACGCACGTGGCGGTGAGCTTCCGGATTACAACGGATCCGGAGCGGATCAGGTCAACACGTCCCTCGAGGGCAAAACGAGCCCCCGTAAATCGTTGTTTGGCAGGGTATTCAATGTGTCCCTCTGGCGCCTGACGGAACGCGAGAAGGCCAACAAAGATTACGCGAGAAAGGCTGAGCGATGAAGTTCATTCAGGAGATGATTGCCAAGAAACGGCAATCGATTCCGGCCGAACCCGAGGCCACGGACAACTTGGAAACCGGACGTGAGGACGCGCCGATTGCCGCCCCGCGCCGGGTACGCGCCGCAGACGGTGCCATCCGGGCCGAGCGGCGACCTGCGGCCGATGACGACGCCTTGACCCGTGACATGATCGAAGCGCTGGCTGCCGAGGCTGATGACGACGCCCCTGCGTTTCCGGGTGCCATCGAAGAACCGATCGATTCCGACATGGCCGCGCCGGAACACGAACTGGCCGCGCCGGAACCCCCGATTTCCGATGCCGCATTCGACCCGGCCGATGACGAAGTCGCCGATTTCGACGCCGATCCAGAGCCGATGAGCGCTTCGATCATCCCGTACAAGGCCGGTGCGCCAGATCGGGAAGACATGGTCGAGGAGTTGTCCGAAGAGGCCGCCGAATTCGACGACGACGAAACCAATCTTGCTGCTTGGGAAGCGGCCGAAGAGACGGCCAAGCGCCGGCGCAGCGCGTCGACGCATGGGTTGCGTCATCCGACCTTCGACGTCGACGGCGCGGATACACCGGACCCGTTCGATACCGCACCGGCAGAACAGCCGGCCCCGATGGACGAGCCCGATGGGGCTGCCACAGTCCTGAGATCGTCACAAAAGAAGATCTGGGATCTGTCACCCCCTCAATCGGGCGGCACGGCACCGGCGGCGCCCGCCGCCCCGGTGGCGCCGGTCGCGCCCGTTGTGCCGCCGGCCGCCGCCGATGCGCCGGCGCAGGCCGCTCCCGCGGCCGGAGGTCGCCGGGGCGGGCGCGTCAAGACGCGCCTTCTTGGCTTCAATGCCGGCGATGATGCCGAGGCGCAGGATGTTTTCCAGGGTGCCAAGGCCGTAGTACCGGCATCACAGGCTGAATTTCCCGTGGGCTGGATCGTCATCACAGAAGGTCCGGGCCGCGGAACGTCCTTTGCGATTGGTGACGGTGTTTCCCAGATCGGCCGGGGTGCAGACCAGACAATCCGTCTGGATTTTGGCGACATGTCGATCTCCCGATCCAACCACGCCGCCATAGCCTATGACGCTGAACAGAATGGATTTTTTATCGGGCATGGCGGCAAGGCAAACCTGGTGCGGCTGAATGCGGCGCCGGTTCTGAGCACCGAGACACTTTCCCATGGCGATGTTATCCGCATCGGTGAGACCACGTTGCGCTTTGTTGCGCTCTGCGGGTCGGATTTCGCGTGGAACAACGACGAGAGCGGACGTGACGATGTGGCTCGAGACTGAAACCACGGTCGACGCCGCAACCGCCATCAGTCAGGGCGCGCGGCAGTATCAAGAGGACGCGGTCGTCGCGGACTTCCCACTTGGGACCGAGGTCGGCTTCATGGTGCTGTCCGACGGCATGGGTGGGCATGCCGCAGGCGATGTCGCCTCGAAAATCGTGATGACCGAAGTCTTTACGGAGCTGAAATTCAAGTCTGGTGCGCCGAACCGGTTCGCGGCCCATGTTCACGGCGTGCTGCGCCACGCCGCGGCGTCGGCCAATGCCGCACTAGCGGAACATGTTGCCGACAATCCCGAAGCGCAGGGCATGGGGGCCACGCTGCTGACTGCGGTGCTTCTCGGGCCTGAACTACATTGGATCTCGATTGGGGATTCTCCGTTGTTCCTCTTCCGCGATGGCGCGCTCCGCCAGCTGAACGAGGACCACTCGATGGCGCCACAAATTGACTTCATGGCGCAGTCTGGGCTGATCGACCCCGAAGCCGCCAAGGATCACCCGGATCGCAATTGCCTGACATCGGTTCTGAATGGCGGTTCGATTGCCCGGATCGACTGCCCGGAAAGCGCCTACGAACTGGTGCCCGGCGACATTGTGATCGCGGCTTCGGACGGCGTGCAGTATCTCGACAATGATAAGATCGAAGCAGAGATCAAGTCCGCCTCGGGCCGGCCCGCCGCCGAGATTGCCGACCGGCTCTTGCAGGCACTGCACGAATTGGGCGATCCGGATCAGGACAATATTTCGATGACGGTGGTGCGGATCGGATGCGCCGCATCGATGGATATGGCACCGGCGACCGACCAGTCCGTTCAGCAGGTTGACGGGGGCGACGCCGGTGGTGATCCCGGCATCTCGCCGCGGCGGGTTCGCATTCGCCGTCCGTCCGAGGAGGCCCCGAAAAAGGTAGGAGCCCAGAGATGACCGCGGCCGACTTGTCGGTCAAGGAACGTCTGTCACGGCTCGTGACCATGCCGGACTTGCCCCCGGGCGCACGCACGGAAGTGGCCCGATTGATCAAGCGGCTAGACGCCCGGTTGCGGGTCACGCTTCTTGGATCGGACCAGGGCGAAAAATCCCGACTTGTCAGTGCTTTCTGCGATGATCTTCCGGTTTTTGCGCTGCCGCGCATGGCCACGCTTCAGATCACCCATGCACCCGAACCTTTGGCCCGGGCGATGGGGCCGGATGGCACGTGGTGCGATCTGCAGGATCCCGAACCGGCCGCATGGCCGGTCGATGCGGTCATGGTGGCACTCGGTCGGCCAGAAGAGCTTTTTCGGCGGATCACGCTTTTGGACGTTGTCGCCGATCCAAGTCCCGAGGACCTTGTTGCGGCGTCGCAATGGGCGGCACCCCAAACCGACGTGGCCATCTGGTGTTCGGCGGTTTTCGACGACAGCGACGGGGCGATCTGGGACCGTGTGCCCGACGAACTGACTGATCACGCGCGCCTGGCCTTGACCGGACCGGATTCTGCAGCCCGGCAGGCCCAGTTGGCCGAGGTCGTTCAAGGCGAGTTCCGAGCGGTGATCCCGGTGTCCCAGGACGCCGGTGGCCCGTCGGCCCTAATCGCCTCGGTCCTCGAAGATGCGGAGCGCGCGATAAAGGCGCGAATTGATCGCGCCGAGGCTGTGCTGGCACGCTATGAGCCGACGGACAAGCCCGTGGCGCCGATACGCGATCGCGCGGACGCGCCGGCCTCCGATACGACGGCCGAGGTCGATGGAGAAGCGCCGCAAGACGCTGCAAAACCGTCCGCAGCTAGCGCCGGCGTCAAGGACGAGAATCTGGCGGAACATGCCGAGACGCTGGGTGCGGTGATCGGACTTTTGCGCGAGACCGGACAAAGCCTTCTCTGGGACCGACGGCGCGGAGGTTCGTTGACGGCCGAAGCTGTGATTGAAAGCTGCTCGGCCGTTCTGGGCGATGTTTCGGTGCTTGTGGCCGATCTCGACGACGTGGCGGACCCCCGGCTTGCCTTCCTCTCAGATGCTGTGCTGGAGGCCGAAGGCATGGTGGTGCTTTTGGAGCTCGAAGCTGGTCCCGGCCCGGCAATCGAGGCCGTGACGCTGCTCTTGCAGCTCAGGCGCGATTTCGAGGCGCGCCTCGCTGCGTAACAATTCAGAAACAATGGCTGGGATTGTCTGAAATGCGCCACACAATCACCACTTTATCCGGCCAAACCCGACGATGTCAGTGGTTCCGGCAACAGTGTGTCCACGCCTTCAGACCGATGCGCCGATCCGGGCCACCGACGAGGAGCAGACCGACAGAGCCAAAGGTGCCGCATGAACGTTGAGAAAAGGATCGCTCCGGTCCATGGGCGCGAGCCTGGTGAAGACCTGTCGGAAACCGAGTTTCCCGACGGGCCGACCGCGGCCGAACAGGAAACCGGATCGCCCCGCGCGGCGCGGCTTGGCTATGGCATTGGTGCTTTTTCCGCGTTTCTGACCTGTATAGACGATTTGGATGTCGGGCTTGAGACCATCGCCGAAATTGGTGATCGGACCGCCCAGAAATCTGCGCGTCGCCTTCAGCATCAGCTACGGACCGTCGAACCCAGCGTGACCATGATCGGGCAGGTGAAGGCAGGCAAGACCTCGCTGGTCAACGCAATGCTGGGCTGGCCGCAATTGCTTCCGGCCGACGTTAACCCGTGGACTTCGGTGGTCACGTCGCTTCATGTCAGCCCGCGCGCACATCCGGGCGGCAATCATGCGAGCTTCCGGTTCTTCGAAGAGGAAGAATGGAGCCGCCTGATCGAACGCGGCGGCCGCATTGGCGAACTTGCGGGCCGTGCGGGCGCCGACGATGAACTCGAGAAGGTCACCCGCCAGCTTGAAGAGATGCGGTTGAAATCGAAACGGCGGCTGGGCGACAAGTTCGAACTGCTGCTCGGTCAGGCGCACAATTATGGCTATTTCGATACAGACCTGATCGAGCGCTACGTCTGCCTCGGCGACGATTTCGAGGACGATACGGAAACCGCTGCAAATCAGGGTCGGTTCGCGGATGTCACGAAGTCAGCGGATCTGTTCCTTCAGCGGGACGGGTTCCCGATGGATCTCTGCATTCGCGATACGCCGGGCGTGAATGACACCTTCATGATGCGGGAACAAATCACGATCCGTGCGATCCGGGAAAGCCGGATCTGCGTGGTGGTCTTGTCCGCGCACCAGGCCCTGTCGACGGTGGACCTTGCCCTGATCCGCCTGATTTCAAACATTCCCTCCCGGGAAGTCATCATCTTCGTCAATCGGATCGACGAATTGTCTGACCCGTCGCGTCAGGTTCCCGAGATCCGTGAATCGATCCGCCGGACCCTGAAGACCCACCACGGTCCGACCGACGCCGAGATACTGTTTGGCAGTGCGCATTGGGCGACAAACGCACTTTCCGGATCGCTTGAAGACCTGGACGAGGCGTCGAGTGCGGCATTGATCAACTGGGCTGAAACCCAAATGGCCGACGCGCCAGTGCCGGCCTCGGTTGAGGACATGATCTGGGAATTGTCGGGTGTCCCGTCGATCTACCGCACCCTAGCGGCGCGGATCGAACAGGGGATCGGCGCCGAAGTGACGGACCGCGTCGCCCGTTCGGCATCGAACCTGCTGAGCGGGATCGAAGCGGCGCGGCAGATCGTTTCGGTGCGATCTAGCGATAGCCGTGTGCTTCCGCTGGATCGCAAGTCCATCGGGGCCGAAGTCGACCGTGTGGAAGCGGCGGCCATGGACCGCCTGAGAAGCGAATTCGAAGGGGTTATGGACGAGTTCGCCAAGCGGCTTGACCGTTCTCACAAAGGCTTTCTGGATCGCGCCACCGCCTCGCTCGTCGAACATCTCGAGAAGTTCGGCGAGAACGAGGTCTGGCACTACGATCCGACCGGATTGCGGGTGCTTATGCGCTCCTCCTATCGGGTTTTCGCAAAGAGTGCCGAGACCGCAATGCAAAAGGTCTTCCTCGAAGCCACATCGGAAATGCGCGAGATCTACTTGCGGGCCTTCAACGTGCCGGATGCGAGCTTTGGACTTGCCGCACCTCAGGTGCCGCGCATCCCTTCGCCGGTCCTTCTTGGTCAGACCATAGCGCTTGATATGAAGGGCAGCTGGTGGTCGCGTTGGTGGCACCGTCGCCGGGGTTACCGGGCGTTCGCGATGGACTTTGCCGAGATGATCCAGGCCGAGACCGATCCGATCGTGCAGTCGCTGCGGTCCGAACACGCCAAGTCGGTCGAGATTGACGCCGTTCGGGTGCTGCAAGAATTCGCCGCCGCACAACGCGCCACGTTGGCGGGGCTGGCGGCGCAGGCCGAAACGACCATGGACGACGTGGTGGCTGCGGGCCAGAGCGCGTCGAACCGTGGCCGCGCCGAAGCCCTCGAAAAGTTGTCTGCCACACTTGGGAAATATGTCGAGCCCGCAGCACCGGCTGCGACCGCGCGCGCGGGCTAGGGGAAAGGGACGGTCGATGGCCAGGAAGCCAGTGATTGCGCTGATGGGGGAATTCAGCGCCGGAAAAAGCACGCTAGCGAACTTACTTTTGGGTGAGGTCCGGTCGCCCGTTCAGGTGACGGCAACCCAATTGCCCCCGGTCTGGTACGCCTATGGCTCGGGATCCCCGTTTACCGTCGGTCTCGACGGTGCCAAACGCCCGCTGGATCTGAACGAGCTTGATCGGGTGACAGTCGCCGACACCGCATTTGTTCGCATTCCGATCGAGGCGGACATTCTGACGATCTGCGAGATGATCGACATGCCGGGCAATTCGGATCCCAACATGTCGCCGGAGGTTTGGCAGCGTACGATCCACTTTGCGGATAGCGTCATCTGGTGCACCCACGCGACCCAAGCATGGCGGCAGAGCGAAGCCGCCGTCTGGGACGAATTTCCGGCCGAGGTGCATGCCCGCAGCCTTCTTTTGCTGACGCGCTTCGACAAGATCCTCAAAGACACCGACAAGGCCCGGGTCATCAACCGCGTGACCAAGGAAGCCGGCGACAAGTTCCGCGCCATCTTTCCTGTGTCGCTTCTCACTGCATTGGAAGCCGGTGAAGAGGACCGCGAACGCTGGGAGCAAAGTGGTGCCGAAGCTTTCACGCAAGCGCTGTTGGATATCGTGCTTGAGCTTGAGGCCGAAAAGGCCGGTCTGAAACCCGCGCCCAGCGCCGCGACGCATGCAGACGCTGGCAAGGTCGTCAGTCTCGACGCCCCGCAGGCGGCGCGCCCGACGACTCCGGAAGCTCGACCGGCCAGCGACGGACCGGTGACACCCCGACGTGTGTCGCGCCCGAGTGCAAAGCCGTCGGCGCGTCCGAGACCCGGTCGCGATGGCGGTGCCCGTCCCGGGGCGTAATCGGTTGCCGCCGAGTGTGACGAAGGGCGTTGACCGATGACCGAAACACGCACCGTTATGGCTTCGCTGGACGCCCTTTGCGCGGCCGTGCCGGGCGTTGAGACGGCCGTGTATATGGATATGAACCAAGGGACGGTCCTTTGCGCCAGCGCGCGCGTTCAGGTGCCTCAGGAGCGCCTGGACACATTGTGTGCCATGGCCGCAACGCTGTTGGGGCAGGGCGAGGATCGCGAGGACGAAGCGCTGATCTTGAGCGCGACCGAAACGCTGCTCTTGCACCGCGCCCGCCGGAACGCGGGCGAAGCGCTTGGCGTTGTGTGCGCCCCGGGCGGGGACCTTGCCAACACTCTGGCCCAGACGCGTGAGACCCTCGACAGCCTCGCAGAGGCCGCGTAACCATGGTGCTTCTCGACCTCCAGGATCACGCGACCATGGGCGACGACCTGCCGCTCGACGGCCTTCTGACCAAACTTGCCTCGGCAGGGCTGTCAGGCCCGGGCCCGCGTATCATTGCGCGGCTCGGCGGTGCGGACCCCCTCGCAGCGATCCTGTCCGAGATCGACGAAACGGTTCTTCCTCGCACGCTCGACTTTTCTACGGATGCGGGCCGCCGGGTCCATTGCGATGTCGTGGGGCGCAGGCTCCTCAAAGTCTCTGATATCGTGTCGCCGTCCCCGCTTCCTGGACAGGCAGCCTTGCTGGGCGCGGACCTTGACGCCAGCCAGGGCGACGCGGGCGACCGCCTGCGCGCCATGTTCCTTGGCGCAATGCAGGGGGCCGACATCCTGAGCGTCGAAGCGCATATGCTTGGGCGCGACGTTGCTCCGGGGGAAGTGGGAATTTCGGCGGCGCTACTGGCGGACATGTGGGGCTTTGCGCTTGATCCGGACCCGCCCACAGATGCCGCGGCGGTTCTTGGCGGCTTTCTGTCAGCGATCGAACAGAATGTGCAGGCCGGAATATGGATGCACGGCGAAGAAGCCGACAGCTTTGGCGAAGAGGCGACACTTGCTCGGCTTGGACCGCCGGTGGATCTGGACGCGGCTGCCGGGGAACTGGTTGCGGCCCGTATCGATCCTCTTGAGCCCGCGCCGCTGCTGGCAACGCGGATGTCCGGCGGCGATGTCAGGGTCATTGCACGGTTCGGGGATCAGGTTCTCGTCCTTCTTGTCAACGCCGATGCCGAGGCCGATATCGCGCAGCACTGGCGCTGCCTGACCGGGGCCTGACAACAGCCCGGGTGTCGCGGGCCAGCGGAAATCGCCCGCGCAATCACTCGCCCACGCCGGGAATACGACGTATGGTGCGGCATGGCACTTGATCCTGACCGGTTGTTTCCACCTGATCCTGCGACACGACAGCTTGCGCGCGCGCTTTACGGGTCCGTTTCAGGACTGCCCATCATAAGTCCGCATGGCCATACGGACCCAAGATGGTTTGCCGAAAACGACCACTTTCCCGATCCCGCCCAGCTATTTGTGACGCCGGACCATTACGTGTTCCGCATGCTCTTTTCGCAGGGTGTCCCGCTGGACGCTCTTGGTGTTGCGCGCGTGGATGGAGGTCCGACCGAGAGGGACGGGCGCAGCATCTGGAAGCTCTTTGCCGAGCATTACTTCCTGCTGCGCGCCACCCCATCGAAAATGTGGATCGATCACAGCTTCGAACATGTGTTCGGACTAACGAAGCCGTTCGGGCCTGAAACGGCCGATGAGTTTTACGATCACATCTCGGACTGCCTCGCCCGCGATGACTTCCGGCCGCGGCAGCTTTTTGACCGGTTCGGCATCGAATCGCTCTGTACGACCGAAAGTGCACTTGATCCGCTGACATGGCACAAACAGATCAGGGCGTCCGATTGGAAGGGCCGCGTGATCACGGCGTATCGCCCTGACAATGTCGTTGACCCGGAGTTTGAGGGCTTCGCCGAAAACGTGGCCGTTCTGGGCGAACTCACGAATGAAGACACCAACTCTTGGGAGGGTTATCTGGCGGCGCATCGGAACCGCCGCACCTTCTTCAAGGACATGGGCGCCACGTCAACGGATCACGGGCATCCGACAGCGCGGACCGAGAACCTTCCAACCGCCGAAGCAGCCCAGCTATTTGCCAAAGCAATGGCCGGCACGTGTACACCGGACGAAGCGGATGCTTTCCGTGGGCATATGCTGACCGAGATGGCGCGTATGAGCCTTGAGGACGGGTTGGTGATGCAGATCCACGCCGGATCATTCAGGAACCACTCTGCGTCTGTGCTCGCGCACTTTGGTCGGGACAAAGGGTTCGACATTCCGACGCGGACGGATTTTGTCCATGCGCTTCGTCCCATGCTCGACGTTGTCGGGACAGATCCGCGTCTGACAATCATTCTATTCATGCTCGATGAAACGACCTTGTCGCGCGAACTGGCCCCGCTTGCCGGCGTCTATCCGGCGTTGCGCCTTGGGCCGCCCTGGTGGTTCTTCGACAGCCCGGCCGGGATGATGCGGTTCCGCGAACTCACGACGGAAACTGCGGGTTTTTACAATACGGTCGGCTTCAATGACGACACGCGGGCCTTCTGCTCAATTCCCTCGCGCCACGACATGGCGCGTCGCGTCGACTGTGCCTACCTCGCCAAATTGGTGCGCGCGGGGCAATTGACCGAAGAGGAAGCCCACGACATCGCTCGGGATCTGGCGTACCGTCTTGCCAAAAAGGCGTACCGATTGTGACCGACGAACCGCGACTGGCACGCGTTCAGACCGCGCCAGAACCCGGAATGGTTCACCTCGGGCTCGGAGCGTTCTTTCGGTCGCACGGTGCTTTGGTAATCGAGGAGGCGTGTCAGAGCGCCGGGGGTGATTGGGGGGTCATCGGCGCAAGCCTCAGGTCACCGGACATTCGCGATCGGCTGGCTCCACAGGACTTCGTCTACACGGCGGTCGAAATGGCACCCGACGGGCAGAGCAGGCGGGTGGTAAACGTGCTGTCCGATGTCCTCTTTGCCCCCGGCGATCCAGAGGCATTGGTCGCGCGCATGGCGGCCCCGTCTGTCCGCATCGTTTCGCTCACGATTACTGAGAAGGGGTATTGCCACGTTCCAAGCAGCGGTGCTCTGGACCGTGAGCATGCCGAAATTCAGCACGATGTGGCAAATCCATTGCCGCGCAGCGCCATCGGTTTCATCGTGCGCGCGTTGCAAGCGCGGCATCGGGCCGGGATCAGACCATTCACCGTACTGAGCTGCGACAACCTGCCGGGCAATGGTTACGTGACACGTAGTGTCGTGATCGGGCTGGCGGAACTGATCGACCCGGTTCTGGCCGAATGGATCTCGGACGAGGTGCGCTTTCCCGCCACGATGGTCGATCGGATCGTTCCGGCAACCACGGACGAGGGTATTCGAAACCTCGCCGCGGAAACCGGACGCCTCGATCTGGCGCCTGTGTTCCACGAACCCTTCTTGCAATGGGTGATCGAGGAAGACTTCGTTGATGGTGCCCGGCCGAGGTTCGAACATGTACCCGGCGTGCGAATGGTCAGAGACGTCGCGCCGTTCGAGTTCATGAAGATCCGGATGCTGAACGGCACGCATTCCGCACTCGCCTATCTTGGCTACCTCGCCGGGCATGAGACCATCGCAGAAACGGTCGCGAACCCGGTATTTCGAGATTTCATTCGCAACGTCTGGACGGCCGAGATCATTCCAACGCTCGTGCCGCCCGACGGTATCGATCTACAGCAGTACGCAAATGAGCTTCTGGACCGCTACGCCAACCCGGCGATACGGCACAGAACCTGGCAGATCGCCATGGATGGCAGCCAGAAGCTTCCACAGCGCATCTTGGGCACGATACGGGACAATGTGGCGGCCGGACGTCCCAGCAACGGTCTCTTTCTCGCTGTAGCTGCATGGATCCGTTATGTCGGCGGCATGGATGAGCAGGGCCAACCAATCGACGTTCGCGACCCGCATGCAAAGCGCCTGCGTGCCATGTTGGAGCAAGCACGGGACCCAAGCGAAAAGGTCGATGCCGTGCTTTCAGTTGCCGAGGTTTTCGGACCCGAGGTGGCCCCCGGTATCCGGGCCGGGGTTCTCGCGGCATATGACGCTTTGGTCGCCACCGGTTCCGCAGAGAGCGCAAGGACGGTCGCCTGATCCAGCGACGTTTTCACGCGGGCTTCGACAGACCCAATGTGATCTATCTTCTTGACACATGTATCCGTCAAAAAAGCCTGACAGTTTACAGATTCTTCAACCAACTGTCGCAATCCCACCATACCGTGAATTTGTCTAGCTAAGGAGACGGCATATGCCCTTTGACCCAGTCAAATCCACGAACGTTTTTTCGCTCGCTGGCGCAATTCTCGCCAGCACGGCGCTTACCGCTTTGGCCGGAGGTCACGGTGACCTCGTGAAGATCGGTGAGACCACCGCACTTGTTGCCGAAGCGAGCACTGCTGGCGACGGTTTTGAGATCGTGGACGGCGAGTCCGCCGACACCGATTTCCCGTTCATCAGCCACATGAAAGCCCTTGCAACCGTCGGTGAAGTCGATGCCGAGACGGGCATGGCGCTGACAGGCTGGCCCGACGGCAACGCCGGTTGGCTTCTTGACGAGGATACCATCCGCCTCGCCTACCAGTCGGAATCCTATGCCACGATGTCGACTGAGACATACCCGTGGGAAATGGACTCGGGCGTCACCTTCACCGGCAGCCACATCCATTATCTCGACTATGACCGCACCGGCATGGCCTCGTTCCTCGACAACGATCTCGCGGCTTCGGAGATCCTTGAAGGGTCGGGCCACCTCTTCAGCACCATCTACAACGTCTTCGGCGATGTTGTTCTGCCGAAGTCCGAAGGAGGCATCTGGGGCAACCAGGCGCGGCCCGACGGCCAGTTCGTGGAGTTTGCTCCGAACTTCGTCCTTCAGAAGGCCGACTTCTTCTTCCAGTCGTTCTGCGGCTCGTATTACGAACCCGCGAACAAGTACGGCGACGGCATCGGCCTTGTCGACGATGTCTGGATGAACGCGGAAGAGTGGAATATCCAGCGCATGTTCAACATCACCAATGAAGACGGCGACGTCGTCTCCAAGGTGTGGGACACGAACTTCGGCATGGGTCTGGCTTCGATCGTCGTCGATATCGCGAACGAGACGGCCTACACCGTGCCGGCGCTCGGCCAGACGGGCTATGAGAAGCTGATGCCGATCAACCCGCAGCACCCTGACTACGTCGTTATCGTGCTGGCCGGCTATAACCACGATCTCGAGCCTGCACCGCTCAAGATTTATGTCGGTCTCAAGGGCGCCGATGTGGACGGTCAGCCGCTCGCCGATGGCGCGAACGAGCGTGATCAGTTCCTTGCGCGGAACGGCCTGCTTCACGGCAAGATCTACGGTCTTGCTGCAGCCATGGACACGTTTGCCGACCTCGGGATTGATGCGCCGTCCGTCAACGACAAGATGATGGAAGCCTATATGTCCAATCCGGACGCCGCGACCGAGTTCCCCGTTGCTTTCGCACCCACGTCGTATCAGTGGGGCGGCTGGGACAACCCGGTGGCTGTTGGCGCGACAGAAATGGCGCTTTGGCAGGTCGAGGAAGAACAGCCCGAGGGTCATATGTTCCTCGTCGGCGACAGCAAGACCGAGCATCCGGCCGTTGATCCAGACATCACCAAGACCCGTTGGGTCCAGTCGATGAGCCAGGACGGCGGATACATGAGCTTCGAGCTCACCAACCTTGCCGCGGAACTCGAAGCCGCCGACGGCGCCCTGCCTGCTGTTCTGAGCGGTGTCGCGATCCGGACGGTTCCGTCCTATGACGGCAGCCTGACGATCGAAGTTGCCGACAAGGGCATCAAGCATGGCGGCATGGGCACCCACGCGACGGACGAAGACGGTGTGGCCAAGTCGACGGCGCCTGACGGTCTTCTCTGGATCAAGGGCTCGGACGCGGACGTTCTGATTGCCGACGAAGACTCGGGTAACGCCTTCGGCGAACGGAAATACGCCCTGGTCGTCAATCCCGAGACCATGCAACTCGTCGAAGATGGCCGCGGCTACTTCCTTGCCATGGCCGGTGGCACCGAAAGCCCCCGCGCCCAGGCTGGCGCCACGGCCCTTGCCGGTGCTTTGGACCGTCCGCGGACATCGGAATTCTCGGGGACTTGGGATCTGACGGCCATGCTCGCCCAGAAGGATGATGGCAGCTTCTACACCATGGAAGAGATTGCCGGCACTGGTCAGCAGGAAATCAACAACTCGATCCCGGTGAACGAGCACCTGCTGATGGGCGTCGTCCAGCACCGCACCAAGTCGGGTGGTCAGGTCGCGGCCGTCGAAGCCGACCGCGGCGGCCAGGTGTTCCTCTTCCAGATGAACCTGCCCGAGGCTGCATACGACCTCTCGATGGCGCAGTAAGCTCCACTGGTGAACAACCAAGCGAAGGGCCGCGGTGCACCCGCGGCCCTTTTCGATTCCTCCGGGTCACCGGCGGCTCAGTTGTCCTCAGATATGGCCGCATGACCCGGGGCCGTCAGGCAGGTGGAACACCCCCAAAGCGGGGTTGTTCGGCGCGGGCCGTCGCCCACATCATGCAGTAAAAAGTCACTTAGCGGCATGTAGTGCCGCCCTTCATGTTCGAACGTCTCCGTCACATGGCATGACGCACATCCACGGGCCTCGAAACGTTCCTGTTCCGCCCGTGTCGAAAAGGGAAACGCAGGATCGGGAGAGCGCGCCTCGAAGGCTGCGCGAAGCTGATCCATCACCTCGGGCCCGGCGATTTCGATCCCGTGGGCGGCCCCCGCAATATGTGCAAAATCTTCGAACCGGCCCGCGGCAAGGGATCGCCCGAAAACTCCGATGCGCGGTCCGTTCTCGCCGCTGACAAAGCGCATGGTCCCCGCGATCCCATCGCCGTTGAGATCGAATTGGTCCTCAAAGAGGAAAGGCCACTCCTGCGGGAGGGATTTCAGCGCCTCTAACCCCACGATATCGATCGCGCCCGATGGCGTGCGGTGGCAAGACAAGCATTGTTCCGCAGTGGTTGAGATCGGCTGTTCCGCCTGAGCGTCCGACACGCTCAGGAAAAAGACGAGAAGCAGGGCTTTACGCACCTAGGACGCAAAAAGCGCCGACGCACGGCGAAACTCGGCCGCAAGCTCATCGGCGCGCACTTTTAGTTCGGCCAGAACCTGGCCATCCGGATCCAGCACGTCGACTCCCCGGGTTTCCCGGCGCAGGGCGCGCAGCAATTGCTCGGACGACGCGTTGATGGCGTTGTCGATGTCCTGGTTCACAAGGCCCACATAGGGTTCGACGTTGCGCCAAAGGGCGATTGTCCCAACGACGCGGTTTGCCACAACATCGACGTCCATACCAAAGTCGGTCAGGACCAGATCCCGGGACCAGTCGCCGCTTTCCAGGTAATCCGCCATCATGACGAATTGCTCGGACATCAGCGCGGCGTCAACGCCGCCCTGCCGCTCCAAGATCTCGCTGCGTGCATCCACTGCGGCGGCGCCCAGCTGTTCGGCGCCGGCGGCGAAGGCGGACCGGATCGACGCGCTTTCCGCTTCGCATCCCTCGGTGCTGCACTCGGCCGAGGTCGATGCCACGATGGCACGTAGCGTGGCGCCGTCAACTCGCGCCAGTTCCGGTTCACCGGCATAAATCCACGCGGCAGCGTGGTAGCGTGCCAGCATCGTTTCTTGCGCGAAGGATGCCTGTCGCACGAGATACGCGTAGCTCGCGCCATCATCCGCGAGCGTGACGATCTTTCGGCCCAGCACCTCACCGGCGCGGATGCCCGACGCCGCGAGTTCCCAGTTTGCCAGTACGGCCTCCTTGGCACTGAGTGTCGGGTCGTAGTTCCCGAATTCCATTGGCGGGGCAGCAATCGTGTCGTTTTGCGCAAAGCCCGTCGAGGCTGCGAGCGCGATGAGAAAAGCAGGAAACGTTGGGCGCATGCGTACGGTCCTTTCCTCGGATTTCACGCAGGTGTCACGGTGTCAGGCAAGGATGACATGGGGATGAAGCGGGCTGTGATGCGACAATTTCGCCTGTGAAAGAAGAGCATTCTCACTGCCGATCAAATTTGTCAGGTATAACGTTGCCGTACACTTTGATTGACACGAAAGCGGATCCGATGCGCCCCAGTCTCCTGTCCACATGTACGATTTGTGCGCTGAGCGCAGGTTCGGCCCTTCACGCACAATCCGCGCGCGACGTGATCAACGGTTACGCCGATCTCGCCTTCGCGAAGTACAGCGACAGCCTTGCGGCCGCCCGAACGCTCGATGCGGCGATCAATACACTTATCGCAGAGCCAAGCGAAGAAACGCATGCAGGCGCCAAGGACGCATGGCTGGCCGCCCGCGTTCCCTATCAGCAGACTGAGGCCTACCGCTTTGGGAATGCGGTCGTCGACGCTTGGGAAGGCAAGGTCAATGCCTGGCCGTTGGACGAAGGCCTGATCGACTATGTCGATGCGGGGTTTTACGGGGAAGAGAACGCGGAGAACGGGTTCTACACGGCAAATGTCGTGGGCAACCCGTCGCTGCAGGTCGGGGGCCAGACCGTTGACGCGGCCGAGATCACCCCCGCGTTGTTGCAAGAACTGCATGAAATCGATGGCGTGGAAGCCAATGTGGCAACCGGCTATCACGCGATCGAATTTTTGCTATGGGGCCAGGATACGAACGGCACGAATGCCGGCGCCGGTGCGCGCCCCTATACGGATTTCGATGGGTCGAACTGTACCGGGGGGAACTGCACACGTCGCGCGGCCTATCTCGCCGCCGCATCGGCCCTTCTGATCTCGGATCTGGAAGACATCGTTTCGGCGTGGGACGCTGGTGGCGCTGCGCGGCTTGATCTCGAAGGTCAGTCGGACGCCCAAGGGCTTGCATCGATCCTGACCGGTCTGGGGTCGCTGAGCTATGGAGAATTGGCGGGCGAGCGCATGACGCTTGGGCTTATCCTTCACGACCCCGAGGAAGAGCACGATTGCTTTGCCGACAACACGCACAACTCGCATTTCTATGACGCGCTCGGCATGCAGAATGTCTATCTGGGCACGTACACGGCAACCGATGGGGCGACAATTACGGTCCCGTCTATGTCGGCGCTCGTCGCCACGATCAATCCGGACCTTGACGCCGAGATGACGGCCAAGTTCGCCGCCACGATGGATGCGATGGGGATCATGAAGGAGCGCGCCGATAGTGGGGTCGAGGCCTATGATCAGATGATCGGCTTTGGAAATGACGCGGGGAATGCGATCGTTCAGGCGGCGATCGACGCGCTCGTGGATCAGACCCGCACGATCGAAGATCTTGTCGCTGCACTCGACGCAACCGAGATTACCGTTGAAGGGTCCGATAGCCTCGATAACCCCGGTGCGGTTTTCGAATGACGGCGGTATGTCAAAGAAACCATTCGGGAATGGGTTAGACCAGTCTGCGATGCGTTGCGGAGGAGCCAGCTTGGGCCAAGCCTGTCGGAAACTGACACTAGTCTCAGTCTGCGCTGTACTGTCGGCATCGGCGGTCGGAGCAGAGACGCGGGTTGAACGCAAGGCGCGGCTTTTGGCTCCGACGACTGACTTTACCCGAGCAGAGCCGTTCGAGGAGTTTCAGGGCGGATCGGGAACGAACCGAGAGAGGTTCGATCAAAACGCCTTCTCGCTTCCGTCCGCCGCGCTGAGTTTTGAAGAGCGATCGGAATTTTTCATCGGAAACGGAATCTTCGACAGGCCGTGGGTGGCTGCGCCGGCTTCCACCATCGCATCGGATGGTCTTGGCCCGTTCTTCAACGCGCGGTCATGTCAGGGGTGCCACATCAAGGATGGGCGTGGGCATCCGCCGGAACCCGGCGACTCCAACATGGTCTCGATGCTGTTTGCGCTCAGCAATCTTGCGGGCGGACCTGATCCGGTCTTCGGGCACCAGTTTCAGGATCAGGCCATTCCCGGCTTTGCGGGCGAAGGGCGTGTACGTGTCCGGTACGAAGACGTTGATTTCACTTATCCGGACGGAACAAGCGCGACCCTGCGTCGCCCTGTCTACGAGACGGATACGCCGCTTGGCCCGGACGTTTCCCTTAATCCCCGCGTCGCGCCGCCCATGATCGGGCTCGGGCTCGTCGAGGCCATCCCGGCCGAAGACATCCTTCGGAACGCGGATCCGGACGATACGAACGGCGATGGGATATCCGGGCGCCCGGGCATGGCAGGTTATTCCCTTGGGCGTTTCGGGTGGAAGGCGATGGCGCCCAGCATTCTCGATCAGACTGCCACCGCGTTCAGCAATGACATGGGGCTCTCCACGCGCCTTCGTCCGGCGGCTTGGGGCGATTGCACCGCTGCCCAAACGGCCTGCCGCACGGCCTTTCACGGGGGGACCCCAAACGCGCCCGAGGTTGCCGATGCGCTGCTTGATGTAGTGGCTTTCTACTCGTCTCACTTGGCTGTCCCGGCACGGCGCGACATCGCCGACCCCGAGGTGCTGGCGGGCAAGGCACTCTTCTACGAGATCGGATGCACCGGCTGCCATACGCCAAAATTCGCAACCGGCTCTGAGGCGGCGCCAGCCCAGAGGAACCAGCTGATCTGGCCCTATAGCGACTTTCTTTTGCACGACATGGGTCCCGGCTTGGCAGATGCCAATCCAACGGACGACCGGCTGGGTTCCGAATGGCGGACCCAACCTCTTTGGGGGATCGGGCTGACCGAGATCGTGAACGGTCATACCTATTTTCTTCACGATGGCCGGGCGCGGTCGTTGGAAGAGGCCGTACTTTGGCACGACGGAGAGGCCGCCGGCGCGCGGGCTGAATTCTCCGGACTGAGTTCGGCCGACCGTTCGCGTGTAATCCGTTTTCTCGAAAGCCTCTAATGCGACCGCTTCTTGCACTGCTCTTGATCTTGCCGAGCCTCTCCTTCGCGCAATCGCGACTGGGCGCGGACGACGCGGCCATTCTGCAGGAGGGCCTTGCGGTCACTGCGGATGCATTTGTCCTGCCCGCCTATGCCGCGCAAGAGGCGGCGGCGACGAACCTTCGCGACCAGCTCGACGCGTATTGCACCGGCGACGGAGATATTGCTGTGGTGCACACGGCGTTTGCGGACGTGTTCCTGACGTGGCAGAGAAGCAGCATCGTTCAGGTCGGCCCGATCACCGAGGCCGAGGGGCCTATGCGCGTGCAGCTTTGGCCCGATCCCAAGGGCTTTGCCAGACGCGCCGTACGCACCGCGCTTGCGGCGGAGGATCCGGCGCTGGTCGCGCCCGACGGCCTTGACGGTCGGTCGATTGCACTGACCAATCTTACCGCGCTCGAGACGCTGATCTATGACCCGTTGCCGGTACAAAGCTATGCCTGCGATCTCGCAACGGCGATTGCCGCGTTTCAGGCCGATCTGGCGGCGCACCTCGTTGCCGCGTGGACACCGGGAAGCGCCTTCCGCGGCGAATACGACACCGCCATTTCAGGAAATCCACGCTATCCGAACGTGGACACGCTGGTGCGCGAGTTTCTGGCAGGCGCCATCGTCTATGTGGATCGCCTTCGCAAGTTCAAATTGCTTCGAGGATTGGGCGAAGCGACGGGCGAGGCACGACCCGAGCGCACAGAGGCGCGGCGCAGTGGTCTTGGACTTCCGAGCATCGAGACCAGCTTCAGGACACTGGCAGACTTCTATGAGACACCGTTTGGTCTCTTTGATGTTGCACCGGATATCGGCGGGTCGATGGAATACTATGTCCTCGGAGAGACGGCCCGATCGATTGCAGACACGATCGCCATCGATCCCAGACCTCTTGACGAAATTGTTGCCGAAGACGGAACCAGCGCATCTGAGCTGCGGCGGTTCGCCGATCTCGTTCTGTATCAGGAGAGCTTTCTCAAGTCCGGGTTCTCGGGCTCAATTGGACTGACGACCGGTTTCACGGCTGCCGATGGCGACTAGGCGATCCCTTCTGGGTCAGGTGGCGCTGGGGCTCGGGGTCATGGCCTGCCGTGGCCTCGTCGCTCAGCCGGCGGACCGCGCGCACTATGTCGGTGTCGAGACATCCATCGCGACCGGCCTAAGTCGTGCGCTTTTCGTGTCATCTTCGGGGGAACGTCTCGGGGCGACGGACCTCGACTTTCGCGCGCACGGCATGGCGCAGCATGGCAGTGTGCTCGCCGTTTTTCCGCGTCGGCCTGGTAACAGGGTAGCTCTTGCAAGAACCGACTCGCTCGAGATCCTAACCGTTATCGACGCACCTCGAGGCCGGCACTTTTTTGGCCATGGGGCTTTCACGGCGGATGGCGCGACACTTCTGGTGGCCGAGAACGATCTCGCGACGCTGCATGGCGGTGTCGGGGTTTATGAGACGAGGGCGCCGTTCCGGCGATTGGGCCAAATTGATCTTCCCGGACCCGGCCCACATGAGATCATCCGACACCCGACGCGCGACCTCTTTTTTATCGCGCTAGGAGGAATTGAGACGCATCCCGACTACGGGCGACTGCCCTTGAATCTGGATGTCTTCCGCAGCCAGATCCTTGAACTGGACATTCGGCGTTCAGGTGTTGGCGAATTCGGACACTGGGACGGTACCGAGGGCATATCGCTTCGTCACTTGGCCTTTGGCGCGGACGAAACGCTGATGATCGGCGGTCAACTGGTCGACCCGGAGCGGGGACGACCGACGAACATCTTGTGGCAATGCCGGAAGGGACAGGGCGAAATCGTCACGGCCGGGCGTCTTCTGGCTGGCTACGTTTCGTCGGTTGCGAGCCGGGGGGACGACACCCTCGTTACTTCGAAAGAGGCGCATTTGGCCCTTCTGCTGCGGGATGGAGAGGTGGTGGAGGCAACGCGCGTCGATGGTGCCTCAGCCGCTGCGCTTACCTCGAAAACGGCCGTCTACTCCGGCTATCGGCGGATTGAGATCGGCAGCACGACACTTGGCACCGCCGATGGGCGAGAGTTCGACAATCACGGGTTGGCCTTGGCTTAGCCAGGTGTCGGCGCCTCGCATATGGCGTGGCGCAAGTCGGGCCGGCCAAGTTTCACTTGCCCCCCAGGCGTCTGCGCATCTGCGCGCCATATCCCGCCGAGATTTTCCTTGCACCCGGGTGCAAGAGCGACGAACGTCACTGTGGGAGAGATTCGGGAGGCGCTGTTTTGCGCGTAGGTTTGCTCGGAGCAGGGCGCATTGGAAATGTGCACGCACAAGCGATTTCAGCACATCCCAAGAGCGATCTCGTTGCTGTGTCCGATGTCCGCGAGGACAACGCCATCGCTTTGGCCGAAACCTATGGCTGTTCCGCTCAGCCGTCGGAAGCGATCCTAGCGGACCCTTCCATAGATGCGGTGCTGATCGCCACATCCACGGACAGCCATGCACGATTGATCGAAGCAGCCTCGGCGGCCGGAAAAGCGGTGCTGTGCGAGAAACCTGTGGATCTCAGCCTCGAGCGCGCGACAGCGTGCCGGAATGCAGTGGGCGCGCGCGCCTCGCAAGTGATGCTTGGGTTCAACCGCCGTTTCGATCCGAATTTCAGTGCACTCAAGGCTGCACTCGACGCCGGGGAAGTCGGGCGAGCAGAGCTTGTGTCGATTACGTCGTTCGATCCGGCCCCGCCGCCTCTTGAATACATCAAGGTGTCCGGCGGGCTCTTCCGCGACATGATGATCCACGACTTTGACATGGCGAATTTCCTGTTCGGAGAATTGCCGGTCCGGGTCTTCGCCACGGGATCGTCGATTGTGGATCCCGCGATCGGGGCCGCCGGTGATGTCGACACCGCCGTTGTCACGCTGACCTACTCAGATGGTCGGATCGCGGTCATCAAGAATTCGCGCCGCGCGGTCTATGGGTACGACCAACGGGTCGAATTGCTGGGATCCAAGGGTCTTTTGCAAGCGCAGAACATGCTTGAGAACACGGTGGTCATGTCGACTGAGGCTGGGGTGAGCTCTGCCAAGCCACAGTACTTCTTCCTTGAGCGCTACATGTCGGCATACAAGGCCGAATGGGAAGCGTTTGTTCTGGCGCATGCGAACGGGGCACGGATGCCCGTGTCCCTTGAGGACGGTATTGCCGCATTGGCTATGGCAGAGGCCGCGACACAGTCGGCCGCACGCGGGACCCCTGTCGACATGGCCGAGGTTTTTAGGAATTCTGGCTGCGGGGAGGCAGCTTGATGCAAGGTACCCACCTCTTCGAGGGGGACGAACTGCGCGACTTGTTCGTGTGAAGTAAGGCCCGGTTGAGCGGGCAAAAAATGAAACCTAGGGAGGACATCCTAATGAAGACTTTCTTGAAAGGCGCTCTTGCGGCCGGGGCTCTCGCAGTCGCGGCTCCGGCAGTAGCCCAGGACATCATCGTCGTCAGCCACGGTCAGGCGAACGACCCGTTCTGGTCTGTTGTCAAGAACGGCGTTGATCTGGCCGCCGACCACACCGGCGCCACCGTTGACTATCGTGCGCCCGAGACCTTCGACATGGTTGCCATGTCGCAGCTGATCGATGCCGCAGTGAACCAAGAGCCCGACGGGCTTGTGGTTTCGATCCCCGATGGTGATGCACTCGGGCCCTCGATCATGCGTGCAGTGGAAGCGGGCATTCCCGTGATTTCCATGAACTCGGGCTCCGATGTTGCGGCGGCCCTCGGCGTCTCGCTGCATGTCGGGCAGTCTGAGTACGACGCAGGCCTTGCCGCCGGTAAGGAACTGGCCAGCATGGGCGGCACAAGCGCCATCTGCGTGAACCACGAGGTCGGCAACGTGGCGCTCGACCTGCGCTGTGCAGGTTTCGAAGAAGGCTTTGGCGGCGCGGTTGAAGTCCTTCCCACCGGCAATGATCCTGCCGAGATCGAGTCCAAAGTCGCCGCATCGTTGGCTTCGAACGAAGACGTCGACACCGTGATGGCTCTGGGCGCTGGACTTGCCGGCGAACCTGCCGTGGCCGCCGCACAGGCTTCGGGTCGTGACGTGAAGGTTGCGTCCTTCGACCTTTCGGCCGGCTTCCTCGAGTCGATCGTTGCAGGTGATGCAGCCTTCGCCATCGATCAGCAGCAGTTCCTGCAGGGCTACCTGCCGGTCGTAATGCTTGCCAACAACGCCAACTACGGTTTGATGCCGGGTGGCGACGTGCCGTCGGGTCCGAACCTCGTGACCGCCGACAAAGCAGCACAGGTCATCGAACTGTCCGCGCAGGGCATCCGCTAAGTCGCGGAACACCTGAACATCGGAACGGCGCTTTCGGGCGCCGTTCTTTGAGCGGCAGGGGGGAAAGAGCCATGAGCGACGCTGCGGAAAACCAGAAAACGGACGAACGCGTTAAGGCTGAGCCTTTACTATCGCGTCTGATGAAGCGCCCGGAACTCGGGGCCATCGCGGGTGTTATTCTCGTAACGATTTTCTTCTTGCTGACTGCCGACTCCGCCATGTTCACACTGGCGGGTATCGTGAACTTCATGACGCCGGCTGCCCAGCTTGGGATCCTTGCGATCGGTGCAGCTTTGCTGATGATCGGCGGCGAGTTCGATCTGTCGATCGGGTCGATGGTCGCCTTCGCCGGTCTTTTCTTCGGCGTCTGCATTATTGTCTGGGGGCTGCCGCTGATTGCAGCCATCCCCCTGACATTCGTTTTCTCCGCCTGCGTGGGCGCAATCAACGGCAACATCGTGATCCGATCCGGGTTGCCATCATTCATCGTCACGCTCGCGTTTCTTTTCATTCTCAGGGGCCTTTCCCTTGTTGGCCTGAAATGGGCCACGGGCGGCTCCACGCAGTTGCGCGGTATTCGCGACGCGGTCGAAGGCGACTGGTTGGCCTCTGTCTTCGCGGGGGATGCCTTTCCCGGTCTTTTCGTGTGGCTGGCCGAGCGGGGGCTGGTCGATACCTTCAATAATGGCAATCCCAAGGTTCCCGGCATTCCCGTCGAGATCCTGTGGTTCATCGTCATCGCCGTGGTCGCGACTTACGTGCTTCTGCGGACGCCGGCCGGCAACTGGATCTTTGCCGCCGGCGGCGACAAGGTTGCGGCATCGAATTCCGGCGTTCCGGTGAACCGCGTGAAGGTCTCACTATTCATGGTGACGGCCTGCTGCGCTGCGATGGTCGCCATCATCACGATGATCGATGCGGGTTCAACCGACGCGCGGCGGGGCTTTCAGAAAGAGTTTGAGGCGATCATCGCCGCCGTGATCGGCGGCTGCCTTCTGACGGGGGGTTACGGATCGGCGATTGGCGCCTTCTTCGGCTCGATCATTTTCGGGATGGTGGTCATTGGCCTGACGTATACCGATTTCGACCAGGACTGGTTCCAGGTGTTCCTGGGCGGAATGCTGTTGATCGCCGTGTTGTTCAACAACGCGATCCGCAAGCGGGTTACGGGGGAGCGCTGACATGACCGATGACACAAAGTTCCATCACGGCGATGTCGACGACAGCGTCGCCCCGATCATCCAAATGCGCGATATCGAAAAGCACTTCGGCAACATCATCGCATTGGCCGGGGTGAGCTTCGATATCCGGCCGGGCGAATGCCACTGTCTGTTGGGTGACAACGGTGCAGGCAAGTCGACTTTCATCAAGACAATGTCCGGCGTTCATCAACCAACCCATGGCGAAATCCTGTTCGAGGGGCGCCAGATGAGTTTCTCGACGCCGAGGGACTCGATGGAGGCCGGGATTGCCACCGTGTTCCAGGACCTCGCGATGATCCCATTGATGTCGGTCACGCGGAACTTCTTCATGGGGCGCGAGCCGACCAAGGGGCGGGGACTTCTGAAACGCTTCGACGTTGACGCCGCCAACCAGATCACGATGGACGAGATGCGCAAGATGGGCATCAACCTTCGCGGTCCCGATCAGGCGGTGGGAACACTGTCCGGTGGCGAACGCCAGACCGTGGCCATTGCACGGGCGGTCTACTTCGGTGCGAAGGTTTTGATCCTTGATGAACCCACATCGGCGTTGGGCGTGCGGCAGACATCCAATGTGCTCGCTACCATCGACAAGGTCCGCAAACAGGGCGTCGGGGTCGTGTTCATCAGCCACAACGTGCGGCACGCGCTGGCGGTCGGCGACCGGTTCACCGTTCTGAACCGCGGAAAGACCCTTGGCACTGCGAAGCGTGGCGAGATCACCCCGGAACAGCTTCAGGATCTCATGGCAGGCGGTCAGGAAATGGCTGCTTTGGAAGGGTCTCTCGGCGGCACCGTGTAATGGGACACGCGCTGTGCGTCCGGCTACACCCGAGCACCCCGATGCCCGGTGCCGCACGGACCGAGGCGCAGGGCTGGTAGCATGAGCGAACGGTTTCAACTCGCGGCCTGCGCGGAAATGCTCTGGCCCGACAAGCCCATGGCTTGGCGGGCTGAGCGACTGACCGAGATGGGGTTCGGCGTCGGTCTTTGGAACTGGCCGGCTTGGGATCTGGACGCGCTCGAAACCACGGGCGCCAACTTCACAATCATGAACGGATATCTTGAGGGGCGGCTTGCCGATGACGACGGCGCCGATATGCTGTTGGCTTCCGCACGGGAGACTTTACGGGTCGGCAAGCGGTTGGATGTCGATCGCTTGAATCTGCATGGAACCGGTTTGGGCGAGGGCGGGATCCCTGTCACCCCGTCCGAAGCGACCTCGGGGTCCATGTGGCTCAAGGCACACGACACACTGAACCGGGTCTGCGATCTGGCTGAGCAAGAGGGTGTGGTCTTCTCGTTGGAAAACCTCAATCTCATGGATCACCCGGGATGCCCGTTTGGCACGACCGAAGATGTCCTTGCGCTGGTGTCGAGCATTGATCGGCCCCAGTTGCGCATGAACCTCGACCTCTACCATACCCAGATTGGTGAAGGAGACTTGGTGCGGTGGTGCCAGAAGTGCCTGCCATGGATCGGCGAGGTGCAGGTCGCGGACAACCCGGGCCGTTTCGAGCCGGGCACGGGCGAGATCAACTACGGGGCTGTCGCCTCCGCCTTGGCCAACATGGGGTATTCAGGACCCGTCGCTTTGGAGGCTTTCGCGCGGGACGGGGAAGAACGCGCGCTTGAAGCATTTCGGGAGGCCTTCACCGTCTGACGCGCTTGGGCGTGTCCTGCCACCGCGGGCGTTTAGACAAGCAGCTCCTTGCGGACACTGGCCAGAGCATCCGCATCGGGCACAAGCCCAAGTCCGGGTTCAGTCGGGATATGCACATGCCCGTTCGACACCGGAAACGGGCTTTGGGCCAGATCCACCGCGGCGTAGTAGGTCGACATATAGAATTCGCATCCAAGAGTAAGATTGGGGACCGCCGCCATAAGATGGGCACCGGCCATATGCGCGATCGATGTCTCGAACATGCACCCGCCGTAAACTTCGATCCCCGCGGCCCGAGCGATGGCCGCAATCTCAAGACATCGGCGAATGCCACCGGATTTCGCGGTCTTTAGCGAGAAGATGTTGGCCACCCGGTTCTGCACACCGTGAAGGGCTTCGCGCACATCGAAGATGCTTTCGTCGGCCATGATCGGTACATCGACGGCGCGGGTGATCTCGGCGAGCGCATCGCGCTCATGACGGCCGACAGGTTGCTCTACAAAGTCCGGTGCGAAGCTCTCGACATCGCGGATCTTCCGAATTGCATCATAGGCCGCAAGGCCTTGATTATAGTCGATCCTCAGGCGCAGTTCATCGCCGTACCGCTGCCGAAGCGCTTCGAGGCGCATAACGTCGAATGCATGATCGGCAAAGCCCGTCTTCAGTTTCAGGATCCGAACGCCATCGTCCCAGATCCGCGCAATGTCGTCCAAGTCGGCGGCAAAGTCGGGGTTGGCGACCGAGAAACTCAACGGAATTGAATCGCGGTGCCGGCCGCCGACCATCTCTGCGATCGGCAAGCCCGAGATTTGGCCGGCAAGGTCCAGTAGGCTGCATTCGAGCGCGGCCTTGGCCTCGGGATGGCCCACAAGAACCTGCTCGGCTCGAGCCATGATCGCTTCGACCCGGATCGGGTCCGCTCCGATCACATGCGGCCGTAAATGCACATGCAGGGCGGCCGCGTTCCCCTCGACTGTGCCGGTAAAGACGGGCCATGGCGCGGCTTCACCCCATCCTCGCAGACCGGATTCCGTCACCAATTCGCACAAAGCAACCGTGATGCTGCCCACATCACCCGACCCATGGGAATGCACCGCTTGGGCCGGTATGGCGACACAGTGGACCCGCAGTTCGACGATCCTGTGATCCGTCACGCGTCAGCTCCTGATGCGAATGTCGTCAAGCTGTGTCGGGAACCGGCGTGGCATGAGGGCCGCCTGAAACCACAGCAGATAGGTGTAGATGGAATAGACGGGACGACCCGTAGCCCGGCTAATGTCGGCCGCATAGGGGACCATGTTCGTACACTCCAAAAGGATTGCACCAATGTCCGGATGGGTGCGGACAAGTCGCTCGGCAGCAGCGACGTTGTCGGCCCGCGCTTGGACGAAGTCGATCTCGGCCCGATCTTCAAGAATATGCGTCGTGAAGTGTGAGCCGGCACCCGTGCCCATGACCGGTGTATCTGGATCCAGATCTGCTGCGTCGAGGTGGGCGCGGGTCAGGGTCTCAACCGATATTGTCAACACGCCCAGTCTTTTATCTTTGGGTAGGGTTCTTTGGATCATGGGCCCCTGCAAAAGTGCGGACGATGCCACGGGAACGCCAAGCTGGTTTGCAAAGTCGTCCTGAAACGGGACGAGGAACCCGCAATTCGTTGCGACGCCATCGCAGCCCATCGCGACGAGTTCGCGGCCGGCTTCCAGGAAGGCGTCCAAAAGCGGGCGGGCATCTCCGCGGACCACGGTATCGGGCGTGGCTGTCTGAACAACCTTGTACTGCACCGGAAACGGCCACGTTGTTGCATTTCCGATGTCGCCGGGTATCCGCGGGAACTGCGTGTCGAGCATGAGGATGCCGACGCTTGCCCCGTAAACGGTTTTGCCGCCGGATGTGGTCATGTAGAAATGTCCTGAGGGGCATAGAGATCCGCGAAGGCCAGCCGGACCGCCTCGGTGGCGTGCTTGGTGCGGTGTTCGATGTGGTCACGCATCGCTTCCGAGGCGGCAAGGGGGTCTCCGGTCTGCATGACGCCAAGAATTGACCGATGGCGTTCGGTGGTTGCGCGACCCTTGGCCTGAAGCTGCCGAAGATCCGCGGCCCGAACGAACCTGATCTTGTCGTAGATTGTTTGCAGCATACCGATCAGTTCGGCGTTGGCCGAAAGCCCGCAGACCTGAAGGTGAAAGGCCTCGTCCAGCTCAACCAGGCGCAGTGGATCCGCGTAATGCGCGTATTCGTCGGCCGTGTCGTTCAAGGCCGTGTCGAGGGACTGCAGGTCGGCCGGGTTGGCGTGTGCCGTGGCGTGCCGGACAGCTTCGCATTCCACCGCGACCCGGGCCTGATAGAGATGGAGGATGGTCTCTGGCGATAGGGACCGGCAGAAGAAACCGCGACCGGAACGAAAGTCGATGAAGCCCTCTGCCACCAACCTGTTCAGCGCTTCTCTGAGCGGCGTGCGGCTGGCCCCGAGCGTACGGGACAAAGCGGATTCATTAATCCGTTCGCCGGGCTTGAATTCGAACTCGGCCGCCATCTTGCGCAGGCGCACGTAAAGCGAGCTGACGGTGCCCTCTAGGGTGGGTGTTGGAATGTTCACCGGCGAAGTCCTCTTGAACTGCTCCACGCTTAGCGCAGGACTTGAGTCACTGACAATGCTGTGTATCCTGTTGTATACAGAATTGTGGCACGTGTCTCGGGGGAGTGGATGTCCAATGCGATGACCGGCGCTGACGCCATGGTTCGAATGCTCGAAGCGCATGGCGTGCGGCACATTTTTGGGCTGTGCGGTGACACCACGCTCCCGCTTTATGACTCGCTTCGGCAACTCGACCACGGGATCACACATGTACTGACGCGCGACGAACGCTCGGCCACCTACATGGCGGACGGTTACGCCCGCGTCAGTGGACGACCGGGGGTCTGCGAAGGCCCATCGGGCGGTGGAGCTACGTACATTCTGCCGGGCCTGATAGAGGCCAGTGAATCAAGCTATCCGGTTCTGGCCATTACGTCGGACATCTCGGTGGCAAGTTACGGTAAGTTTCCATTGACCGAGGTTGATCAGGAGGCGGTCATGCGCCCCCTGACCAAGTGGAATACCGTGATCAAGCGGGCCGATCATATCCCGAGGATGGTCCGCTCGGCCTTTCGGGCAATGTCTACGGGGCGCCCCGGGGCTGCGCATCTGGGTCTGCCCTACGACATCCAGTACGACACTGTGGATCCTGAGGACATCTGGGCGGACGGAAATCTAGTCTCCTACCCGGCCTATCCGGCTGCGCCACAGCCCGGCGCCGTCGACGCGGCAGTTGATGCGATCCTGTCGGCGACTTCGCCTTTGATCGTGTGTGGAGGAGGCGTCGTGATCGCCGGCGCGATGGCGGAACTCGACCGTCTGGCCCGTCGGCTCGACATTCCGGTTGCCACGTCCATTTCGGGGCAGGGTTCACTGGCCGACACGCACCCCAATGCTGTGGGCGTGGTCGGATCCAATGGCGGGACGGACCAGACTTGGGAGGCGATGGAGGCGGCAGATCTGGTTGTGTTCATGGGGTGCCGAGCCGGGTCGACAACCACCGCCCGTTGGGAGGCGCCGAAGCCCGGTGCGCGCATCGTGCATTTCGACAGTGATCCGATGGTGATCGGTGCGAACTATCCGACCGAGGTCGGCGTAGTTGCCGATCTCCGACTATCTCTGGCCGAGGCGAACCGAGTCCTCGACGCTCGCGCACAAGGGACAAGCTCGTTTGGCGGTACTGCGGCCGTTGCGGATCTGAAGGCGCGCAAATTTGCCGCCTTTGCCGCACTCGCCGACAGCGAGGACGCGCCCCTGAAACCCGAACGGGTTATCGCATCCCTGCAAGATGCCTTGCCTGAGGACGCAATCATCGTGTCGGACCCCGGCACCAGTTGTCCTTACCTGTCGGCCTATTACCGGCTTCCGAGACCCGGGCGGCACTTCATCACGAACCGTGCCCATGGCGCACTTGGCTACTCGCTCTCGGCAGCATTGGGGGCATGGTATGGGCGGCCCGGATCGAAAGTGGTTGCCGTGATGGGCGATGGGTCGTTCGGTTTCACCTGCGGCGAGTTGGAAACCGTCTGCCGCGCCCGCGCGGATATCACCTTCCTCGTCCTGTCAAATTCGAACTTCGGCTGGATCAAGGCCAGCCAGAAGGCCGATAAGGGAGGTCGCTTCTACAACGTCGACTTTTCACGAACCGACCACGCAGCAATCGCGGCTGCCTATGGGGTGACAAGTTGGCGCGTCGAAACGCCGGATCAGCTCGACAGCACGCTGCGCGCGGCCATCAGGCATGACGGGCCAACACTGATCGATATCCTGACCCAACCTCTTGAAGATGCCGCGGCGCCGGTCCGGCGATGGATGGGTTAGCCATGGAAACGCTTGATTGCGAAGGGAAAGCAGAAAAGACTGTCACGGTGGGTTTGCGGAGGAGCGAAGATTCCTGAACGGGTGGTCATAGCGGGGGCCGGGATCGTCGGCGTGTCGACGGGGATCTGGCTTCGTCGGTTTTCGGAAGCCGAGGTCACAATCATCGACCGATTGCCACCGGGTGAGGGCACGTCGCACGGAAACGCCGGTGTCCTTGCCGCATGCTCGGTTGCGCCGGTCACGGCTCCTGGCCTTGTGGGCAAAGCACCCCGCATGCTTATGAACGCCGATTTCCCGCTTTTCATGCGCTGGGGCTATTTCCCGAAGCTTTTTCCTTGGTTGTTGAGGTACCTTTCCAACGCAAACGACACCGATACCCGCCGCATCGCATCCGGCCTGACCACGGTCGTCGCCGACACTGTCGACCAGCACAAAGCCCTGGTTGCAGAGACGGACGCCGCAGACTGGGTGCGCGAAAGCGACTATTCGTTCGCCTATGCCGATCGGACTGCGTTTGACGCGGATGCCTATACTTGGGCGCTGCGCAAAGAGGCCGGTTTTGCGCCCGTAATCCGGGAAGGCGCCGCCATCCGCGATTATGAGCCGGCGCTGTCCGACGATATCGGTCTCTTGGCGACCATGACCGACCATGGCTTCATCCGCGACCCGGGCGGATATGTAAAAGCGCTGGCGTCCGTGTTTGAAGGTCTTGGCGGTCAGGTCCTGCAGGCCGAGATCAAGGATTTCGAAACCGAGCATGACAAGGTCTGTGCCGCCCTGACATCGCAGGGCCGGGTGGCATGCGACCGGGTCGTTCTGGCGACCGGCGTCTGGTCGAAACCCTTGATGCAAAAACTCGGCCTGACAATCCCGATCGAGACCGAGCGCGGCTATCACATCGTCTTCGAGGGCGCCGAGGGCGGTCCGAACCACCCGGTTATGGTCGCAAGTGGCAAGTTCGTTGCCACGCCCATGGCAGCCGGGTTGCGGTGCGCCGGTGTTGTGGAGTTTGGCGGGCTGAAGGCGGAACCGAACCCCAACGCGCTCGGTTTGTTGCGCAAACACACAAAGGCGGCCTTTCCCAATCTTACCTCGACCAGCGAGATTGAGTGGTTGGGCCATCGCCCCGCCCCTTCGGACAGTCTGCCGCTGATCGGGCAAGTGCGGAGTTCAGGCATCTATACGGCCTTCGGTCATCACCATATCGGGTTGACCGGAGGTCCCAAAACCGGCCGCATCGTGGCCAGTCTTGTGGCCGCGCAACCGATAAATACCGACCTTACGGCATTCAGCCCCATGCGGTTTGCCTAAGCAACAAACAGAAAAAAAATGATCCATTCAACAAGGAGAACGAACATGACCAGATTTACGACGGCGATGGCAGTGGCGGCGACCACAGCGCTTGTTGCCTTTCCCGCGGTGGCCGAGGAATGGGATCTCCCCATGGCCTATTCCGGTTCCAACTTCCATTCGGTCACCGGCGCGGAGTTCGCCAAGTGCGTGACCACCGGCACGGGCGGCGACATCTCGATCACGACGCACCCGTCCGGCTCGCTCTTTGCCGGCGCGGACATCAAGCGCGCCGTCCAGACGGGTCAGGTGCCGATCGGCGAACGTCTGCTGTCCGGCCACCAGAACGAAAGCGCGATCTTCGGCTGGGATTCCATTCCGTTCCTTGTGTCGTCTTTCGATGAGCACGAAAAGCTCTACGAGGTCGCCAAACCCCATGTCGAAGAATTGCTGGCCGAACAGAACCTCACCTTGCTCTACTCGGTGCCGTGGCCGCCTCAGGGTCTCTACTTCAACAAGGAAGTGAACTCGGTCGCAGATATGGAGGGGATCAAGTTCCGCTCGTACAACAACGCTACGGCACGTCTGGCCGAACTGACCGGTATGCTGCCGGTGCAGATCGAGGCCGCCGAAATCAGCCAAGCCTTCGCCACTGGCGTGGCCGAGTCGATGGTCTCTTCGGGCGCCACGGGCTATGACCGGAAGGTCTGGGAAAGCCTGAGCCACTTCTATGAAGTCGATGCGTGGCTTCCGCGGAACTACATGCTGGTGAACTCGGATGTTTGGTCGGACGTGTCGGACGCCAACAAGAACGTCATCAACGCCTGCGCCGGTATTGCAGAATACGCCGGGACGTGGCGGGCCAAGGAATACACCGGCTTCACGCTGGCTGGCCTCGCGGCGGGCGGCATGACGGTTCAGCCGGCCGGCGACACCTTGGTCGGAGAACTGAAGGCAATCGGTGAGACGATGACGGCCGAATGGCTCGAAGCCGCAGGCGACACCGGCCAGGCCATCGTAGACGCCTACAACGCCGAATAATTCGGTTCACACCAAGGGCCGCTTCTTCGAGGCGGCCCTTTTCCTGTGTCAAACGCGGCGGAGGCGGCAAAAATGAACAATGTCTTGCGAATTGTGCGCCGCATTCTGGACGGGGTTTACGCCGCGTCCGGTGTCTTGGCGGCGATGTGCCTAATCGCCATTCTTGCCCTGATCGTGGCCCAGATGGTCGCGAGATGGACGGGAGAGATCTTTCCGGGTGCGGCTAATTACGCCGGCTACGCCATGGCCGCCGCAAGTTTTTTTGCCTTTGCCAACGCGTTGAACCGCGGTTCGCACATCCGTGTGTCGCTGGTCCTGAACGCGGTTCCGTCATCGGTGCGCTGGTTCCTGGAAATATGGTGCTTCGCCATAGGCGCAGCCGTGATGTGGTATTTCACCTACTACGCTTACTGGTTCACCTTCTGGTCGTGGAAATTCAAAGAAGTGAGTCAGGCGCAGGACGCCACGCCACTTTGGATCCCGCAATCCGTGATGGTGATCGGCGGTGGCATTCTCGCCATCGCCCTGACCGACCATCTTGTCCACGTCATTTTCCGCGGTGATCACCGCATTCGACGTGATCTGGTCGATCAGAGCCACGGAGAGTAAGGCCATGGAAGAGCTCTACGCAATCACACTGTTTCTCTTCGTTCTTTTCCTCCTGCTCGGGTCGGGGGTCTGGGTGGGCTTGGCGCTGATGGGCGTTGCCTGGGTCGGAATGGAGCTGTTCACGACCAGACCGGTTGGCGACACGATGATCACGACGATCTGGGCATCCTCGTCGAGTTGGACGCTGACCGCGCTGCCGCTCTTCATTTGGATGGGCGAAATCCTGTTCCGGACCCGATTGTCCGAAGACATGTTTCGCGGATTGTCGCCATGGCTCGCCCGGCTGCCCGGTGGACTGGTCCACACCAACATCGTCGGCTGTACGGTGTTCGCTGCGGTGTCGGGATCCTCGGCTGCCACGCTGACCACCGTTGGCAAAATGTCGATCCCAGAGCTTCGGGCTCGCGACTATCCCGAGCGGATTGTCATCGGAACGCTGGCCGGGGCCGCGACCCTCGGACTGATGATCCCACCGTCGCTGGCGTTGATCGTGTATGGGGTGACGGTAAATGAGAGCATTACGCAGCTTTTCTTTGCTGGCGTGTTTCCGGGCCTCTGTCTTGCGTTGATGTTCATGGGATACGTCGCCCTCTATTCCCGCTTTTCCAGCAAGTGGAACCCGATTCAGGAGACGGGGATGTCTTTTGCGGACAAGCTCAAGAACTCGCGCTTTCTCATCCCGGTGCTCTGCCTGATATTCGTGGTTATCGGGTCCATGTATGCGGGCTATGCAACGGCGACAGAAGCGGCGGCCATCGGCGTCATCGGCGCGCTGGTTCTCGCGGCAAGTCAGGGGTCTCTCAACCGATCGACCTTCACCGAAAGCCTGATGGGGGCAACCCGGACTTCGGCCATGATTGCCCTGATCCTGGCAGGCGCGGCCTTTCTGAAGCTTGCCATGGGCTTTACCGGCCTGCCGCGTGCCCTGGCCGATGGTATCGCAACGATGGAGCTGTCTCGCTTTGAACTCCTGATGATCCTCATGGTCTTCTACATCGTGCTCGGGATGTTCCTTGACGGGATCTCGTCGGTGGTTCTGACCATGGCCGTCGTGGAGCCAATGGTGCGCGAGGCCGGAATTGACCTGATCTGGTTCGGTATCTTCGTGGTCGTGGTCGTCGAAATGGCTCAGATCACGCCGCCCATCGGCTTCAATCTGTTCGTTTTGCAAGGGATGACGGAGCACGAGATGGGCTACATCACACGTGCGGCGTTTCCGATGTTCATGATCATGGTCCTGATGTGCTTCGTGCTCATCTGGATCCCCGACATCGCCCTGTGGTTGCCCGAGAACATGCGGCAGGCCCCTGGCGGGTGACACCCGTCCTGATCTGGATCGGTCGGCGCGGCCCGTTCTTTCTGGTGGCGGGCCTTGTTGTCGGGCTTTTGTCACCAACCGCGTCGGAATTCGTTCGGCCTTGGGTCGGCGCATTGATCGCCCTGCTACTGGTTGTGACCGGCGCTCGGGTCGGTGCGGCAAAGGTGTTTGGCCGGCCCGGGGATCTCGGCCCGGTCCTGCGGCGCATTGGTGTGCTTCAGGTTATCTGTCCTATCGCGGCGTTCGCGGTGTTTGCCGGCATGGGCGCATTGCATCATCCGATGGCTCTTGCCATCGTCCTAATGCTTGCAGCGCCATCGGTGACCGGCGCTCCTAACTTCGCCATCATGATTGGCGCCTTACCGGATGCCGGTATGCGCTTGCTGGTTATCGGGACGGCCCTGTTTCCGGCCACGGCTCTTCTGATCTTTCTGTTGGCGGATCCGGGAGGAAGCGGTCCCATGGGCGCCCTGACGCAGTCTCTTGGATTGTTGGCCGTGATCCTTGTGTCGGTGGGCTTGGGTCTTGTCATTCGCCAAAACGTGCCCGGCCTTGGCGACACATTGCCCCAAAGAACGCTGGATGGGATCGCGGCGCTGCTTCTTGCGGTGGTTGTGGTCGGGCTCATGAGTGCGATCGGCCCATTACTCCGAGACAATCCCCTGACGCTGGTCGGCTGGTTGATGGCCGCCTGCGGTATCAATTTCGGTCTCGTTCTTCTCACCTACGCCGTGTGTCTCCGGTTTGGCTTGGACGACCCGATCTCGACCGCCATCTATGCGGGCAATCGAAACATCGCGCTGTTTCTTGTTGTTCTTCCGGAAGAATTCGCGGCGCCCATGATGATCTTTGTGGGCTGCTATCAGATCCCAATGTATCTGACACCGGTTCTGTTCATGGGCATTCGGCGCTGACAGGCCAGGCGGCCACCGATGCTCTGGTGGCCGTGAGGCCCTAAAGGGTTACGCGGCGCCTAGATCCAAGGGTCAGTCGGCCCCGCGAACAGCGATTGTGGCCTCGGGGTCCGGATGGAAGACTTTCTGGACGAGGAACAACGCACCCGTGATCCCGACGCCCACAAGGTCCGTCACGATCCCACCTTCGATCATGAAGAGCGCCCCAAGGATCAGGCCAAGTCGGATGAACCAAGCTGCACGCCCGCCCATGAACCATCCCTGAACGCCCGACGACAAAAGGAACACACCGAAGACGGCCGTCACGCCGGCGCGGCCAACCTCGATCCACGTACCATCCATCAGGATTGCCGAATTGTAGAAGAACATGAAGGGCACGATGAACGCCGCAATCCCGATTTTGAAACTGGCGATAGATGTCTCCATCGGGTTCGCCCCGGATATGCCAGCGGCCGCGTAGCTCGCCAGCGCGACAGGCGGCGTGATTGCCGAGACCACCGCGAAGTAGAAGACGAAGAAATGCGCCGTCAGGGTCGGGATACCGAGATTCACCAGACCCGGGGCGACTACCGATGCGGCTACCGCATAGGCCGCCGTCGTCGGCATGCCCATGCCCAGAAGGATGGCGATGCACATGGCAAAAAATAGCGCCAAAAGCTGCGACGCCTCGGCCAGCCCGAGAAGCAGGTTCGAGAAACGCGCGCCGACTCCGGTCAACGAGATCACCCCAACGATGATACCGGCGCAGGCACAGACCGCGATGATTTGGATCGACATGGTGCCCGCAAGCTCAAACGCCTTGATGACCGAGCGGATGCCCATCCGGTAGGGCGTTAGCCAACTCACCACAGCCGCCGACACGGTGGCCAGCGTACCGGCGCGGATCACCGAATACCCCATGAACAGTGCTGCGATCAGGATGATGATCGGCAGGAACAGGAACACCCGTCGCGCCATATCCCGGAACTTGGGCAGTTCATCCTCGCGCATCCCGCGCATGCCAAGCTTGGCGGCCTCGAAATCCACCATGAAGTAGATCGACACGAAGTAGAGAATAGCGGGGATAATAGCTGCGACGGCGATCTCGGTGTAGGGGATGCCCGTGATCTCGGCCATGATGAAGGCGCCCGCGCCCATGATCGGTGGCATGATCTGGCCGCCGGTCGATGCGGCAGCCTCAACCGCGCCGGCTGTCTTCTTGTGGTATCCAACCTTCTTCATCAGCGGGATCGTCAGCGAGCCTGTGGCCACCACGTTTCCGGCCGAAGTGCCGTTGATCATTCCCATCAACCCACTCGCGAAAATTGCCACTTTTGCCGGTCCGCCGCGGGCCCGCCCGGCTGCCGCGAAGGCGAAGTTGACAAAGTAGTCGCCCACCTTCGAGGCCTGCAGGAACGCTGCGAAGATGATGAAAAGAATGATATATGTTGAAGACACCGCTGTTGTGGGCCCAAGGATCCCGGCATCGGTGTAGACTTGGCTAAAGAACCGCTGCCAGCTGATCGCCGGGGAATTGAGAAAGCCGGGCAGATACTGGCCGGCGAAGACGTAGGCAAGAAAGACGCCCGCAATGATCACCAGCGCCAAACCGGCCACGCGGCGGGTGAGCTCCATGATCAGCGCGGAACCGGCGACGGCCGCTATCGAAATGCCGATCGGTGCAAACGGCGTGCCGGTCGAGTTGCGCATCAGTGTGCCGTAGAGCGTGATGAGGTAGGTCGCGACGGCAATTCCGGCGACCGCCAGCACAAGGTCGGGTTCCGCAAACCGGTTCCGCTCTCGTTTGTGCACCCACGACAGGACGATCCCACCTGCCGTCGCCAGAAGAAGCGGCGCCCCGAAAAGCCAAGTTTCGCGGTAGCGGATGGTTTCGTCGATGCCATTCCACATCGCACCGCCGGCGATTTCTGCGGCAAAGGACAAGGCCATTCCGAGCGAGAAGAGCGCAGGAACCAGCAGCGCATAGCTGACATAGCTAAGGATGCGGGTCTGGTCCGCTTCACTCTTGGCAAAGTCGCGCCCGGAGAACATGAGAAACCCAAGGGCAAGCGCTCCGGCCACGTGAACGATGCGGAAGTTCCACGTCTCCATCGGAAAGGTCGGCAGGAAGGGGATCGTGATTCCGGTCCAGTCGGAAATCGACAATCCATTCAGGGCGGCCATGTGGAATGCCGCATAGAGCGTTCCGAAGACCGATACGAAGACGAAGCGGTTGCCGTCAAAGATGCGGCGATTGGATTCGATGGGTTCGTCGTCGACGCCCTCGGCAACGGTGGGCGCGTTTGACGGTACTTCGTCTTTATTGGTCATGGGCTGGGTCAGCGCGCTGGGCGCCGCCTTTTCTGGCAGGCCAAGAGGCCAAAAAAAGGGGATGTGTTCCGGGGAACGTGCGTAGACAGTCCCCGGAACACTTGGCGATTACATTCCGTAGATCATGTCGTCCGGAATTTCTGCGCCCGCGTTTTCCTTGAACCACTTGGCCGCGCCCGGGTGCCACATCAGCACGCCGTTCTTGTCGTAGTTCTCTGGAAGCGTCGAACGGGCGGCGCGGTGGATATTCACCATCCGCTCGTTGTCGGACATCACGACCTCAACAACGGCCTCCACGAGGGTCTCGGGAAGGTCGCAGTTGGCGATCGCGAAGTTCCACATCGACACGGACCGCGCGTCGGCTTCGAGCGTGGTATAGGTGTCGGCGGCGATCGCGAACGGGCTGACCGGGAAGGCGCTAAGGATCTTGGTCTGCTCTTCTTCCGTGAATTCGATGATGTTCACGTCGGTCTGCACTTCCAATTGGCTTACAGCTGGAACCGGCACGCCTGCGGCGAAGGCGATAACATCCAGAAGTCCGTCCTGAAGCTGGCCGCCAAGGTCGGTCCAGCCGCCGTTCCGACGCTCAAAGTTCACGCCCAGCTCTTCCATCATCCGTGGGAAGTAGGTGTCCGAGGTCGAGCCCGCGGGACCAAACCCGATGCGCGCACCGTCCGGGATGTCGGCAACGCTTTCGATGCCCGACGACGACAGGGCCGTCACCGAGAACGGAGTCTGATACATTGGGAACATCGCGCAGGCCTTGTCCATCTGAAGGCCCGGGGCGATCGGGTTGGTTCCGGCCAGCGATTCCGCCGCAGGGCCCATTGTGGTCATCCCGAAGGCCGCGTCGCCCGTATGGACGAGCGCCATGTTCTGCATGGGGCCGCCGGTGACTTCGCCGCCGCCCGAAAGGCCAAGCTCTTCGGCAACAAGGTTCGCCCAGCCCGAGCCGTATGCGAAATAGGTGCCGCCCTGCGATGCTGTGCCCACCGTGAAGCTCTCGGGCCAGCCGGTGCGATCGAGATGACCACCGGCGATTGCCGACGTAGCGAAAGACACGGCGACGACCGCCGTGAAGCTGAAGATTCTCATGTATTCCTCCCAAAGAACGGGGATGTCCCCGAAACGTGCGCAACGCCCGCGCCGCGGACGTTCAAGCGCCCCGTGCCACCTAAAGGTCGGGCGCGTTAAGTCCAGTCCCGCAGTTTTTTGTGGTCCCGAGAACAAAAAAGGAGACGCATGGGCGGAATTGGTGGCAATCGCCCCCGGTCGACGGGTCGATATCCACACATCACTCGTCTCTTGCAAAGTCTCCGCGCGAGAGACCGTGCTTCTGCATCTTCTCGTAGAGCGTCTTTCTTGAGAGGCCGAGCGCCTCGTATGTCTCTTTAAGGCGTCCACCATGAGCCGAGATTGAGGCCGAGATCAGCGCCTTCTCGTAGTTTGCCACTTGGTCCGACAGGTTCGTGGCGGCATCCGGATCCTTGCGCTGTCCAAGCGTATCAAGCCCCAGAACAAACCGATCCGCAGCGTTGCGCAATTCCCGCACGTTCCCCGGCCACTCTTCTGCGGCCAGTGCGGCAAGTACGGATGCAGGGATATCCGAAGTCGGGCGGCGATAGCGCGCCGCCGCCTCTGAGACGAGAACGGCAAACAACCGAGGTATGTCGTCTTGCCGTTCTGCAAGAGGGGGCAGGTGAAGTGTCACCACGTTCAGCCGGTAGAGAAGATCGGGTCGAAACCGGCCGGCCGCGACTTCTGCGTCCAGATCGGATTTCGAGAGCGCGATCACGCGGATATCGAGAGGGATCGACTCGTTCGACCCCAGCCGCGTCACCGTCCGGTTGTGCAGCACGTCCAGAAGCTTGGCTTGTGTCCGGATGTCCAGACTGTCGACCTCGTCGAGGCACAGGACACCGCCACGGGCATGTTCGAACTTTCCGTACCGCGCGCGGGTGGCGCCGGGGAATGCACCGGCTTCGTGACCAAACAGTTCGCTCTCCACATGGGCTGCCGGCAAAGCGGCGCAATTTATGTGGACGAAGGGTCCCTTGGAACGCTCGCTGGCGCGGTGGATGGCCCGGGCGGCGACTTCTTTGCCAGTGCCTGTCGCCCCCGTGATCAGGACATCGGCATCGGTCGAAGCCACCGCCCGCATGGTCTGTCGCAGCGCCACCATGCCGGCACTGCGGCCCATCAGACGGGACTCAATCACATCCGCGGATCCAACCTGGCGACGCAGTGATCGGTTCTCTAGGGTAAGGCGGCGTTTATCCAAGGCGCGGCGGGCCGAAGCCACGAGCCGCGCGGGTTCGCATGGTTTTTCAAGAAAGTCATAGGCCCCGTCTCTCATGCACTTCACCGCCAGATCCACGTCGCCATGGCCTGTCACAAGGATCACCGGAAGTTCAGGGTCGATGTCGAGGATCCGGCGCATCAAGGCGACACCATCCATGCCTTGCATCCGGATATCGGTCACGACAACGCCGGGATAATTGCGCCCGATCCCGTCAAGCGCCGCCTCTGCTGCGGGCAGGCATTTCGCGTTCAGGCCGGCAAGTTCAAAGGTCTGGGCCGCGGCCAGCCGGAGGTCTTCCTCGTCATCGACGAATATGACGTCTTGGGCGGTCACTCTGCCACCATCGTCTCGTCAGTCTCGGGCATATCGTCCGCGCGCAGCAACGAAACGCGGAACTGGGCGCCGCCGCCAGTCGCGTTCTGGGCGGAAAGCTTGCCGCCGAAATCCTCGACGATATTGAACGAAATCGACAAGCCAAGGCCAAGACCCTGACCAACGGGTTTGGTGGTGAAGAAGGGCTCGAACACTTGTTCGGTGTCGCCATCGGAGAGACCGGGGCCGTGATCACGAATGATAATGTCCACACGAGTTTCGGTGTGTTCAATCCGAACTTCAGCGCGCCTTACGTCGCCGCCCGCCATGGCATCGAACGCGTTCGTGAGGAGATTGACGAGAACCTGTTGCAGGCGCAGCCGCCCACCGATCGCCCAAAGCTCCTCATCCGGAGGGGTATAGTCCAACTCAGCCCCGCATTTGCGCGCGACCGGCTCAGTCAGAAAAATCGCGGCGTCAATAACTTGGCCAATCGGAACAGCACTCAGCTTGTCGCCGGGACGGCGAGCGAAATTGCGCAAATGCCCCGAAATCCGCGCCATGCGGTCGGCCATCTTCGAAATGAGTGAAAGGTTGTCCCGGGCTTCGCCGATCCGGGAGCGGTCCAAAAAGGTGACTGCGTTGTCAGCATAGGATTTTACCGCGGCAAGCGGTTGATTGATCTCATGCGAAAGGGCCGCCGACATGTGGCCCAGTGCGGCAAGCTTGCCGGCCTGGACCAGCTCTTTCTGCGTCTGGCGCAGGCGATCCTCGGTTGCACGCCGCTCGGCCACCTCGGACAGGAGCGTTTCGTTGGCCTGTCTCAGTTCGGAAGTGCGTGAAGCAACGGTCTGTTCAAGGAGTTCGCGTTGCGCACGCTCTGCGCGCCGCCCCTCGGCCCGGCGGACCTGCCGCTGGAGTAGAATGAACGCCGCAAGCGACAAGACCAGAACTGCCAGTGCCCAGAATGCAAGAACGTAAACCGCCTGGGCTGCGATCGGCGCGAGCGGGGTGAGGACGATCGCGTGCCAGCCCGGAAGATCAAGCGGAATGCTATCGGAAAGGTAGCGCGCCCCGTTTTCGCCGAACTGAAGCTCGACCGTGCCGGGACCAAGAACGCTGGTCGAAAGCGGCAAGGGTTGGACGACATCAAGTGGAAACTGACGAGTCTCGATGATGCGGGTCTGCGTTCCTTCACTTAGGGGGGCCAGTGCACGAAACCTAAGATCGGGTCGGCTGGTCAGAAAGATGATCCCGTCTCCGTCGGCCACAAGGATTTCTCGACCTGCGCCCGCCCAGCCATCTTCGATGGCTTCGGTTGTAACTTTCACGGCCAAAACACCAATGATTTCGATTCCTTCGAGCACCGGTGCTGCGAAGAAAAAACCCGGCTCGCCAGAGGTCGTGCCGAGAGCGTGGAACCGCGCCAGTTCGCCTTTCATCGCGTCCTGAAAGTACGGGCGGAAATCAAAGTTGCGCCCGACAAAGGATCGGTCTTCTCGGTAGTTGCTTGCCGCGATGGTATGGCCTGACCTGTCCATCAGATAAATGTCCGAGACTCCGATCGAACGCGCCGTCAGGCGAAGCTTTTCGTTCACGAACGGGATCAGTCCGGCATTCTCAGGGTCCCGCAGAAGGGTCCGCAAAGACGGCGTCTGGGCAATCAACTCGGGCAGCGGTGAGAAACGGCGAATGGCCTGATGCACTCCGCCTGAGACCAGCCGAAGGGTAGCTTGGCTGTCGGTCTGGGCGCGGCCGGCCAGATAGGCTTCGATACGGGGAAGCGCCATCAGACCCGCAACCAGACAGGCGACGAAGGCCGCCGCAACGATTGCGGTGGCTGCCTGATGGTCTCGCTTCGCGTTTGGGGCCCATTGCATGATTGCCCTCTACCGTCTTGTCTGGGAACGGAAAACGCAAGTGCGTCGCAACATGGCCCACCTGTTCGGGAAACAATGGCTCCCGGTGCGGTTGCGAGTGCCACCGCCGGGAATAGTATCGTTGCCCTGCGGTCATATGAGCCGATTACCATTTCGCCACAAAGAGATCCGTCATTCGTGGAAAGGAGGTTCTGACATGGCAGGCGATGTGACGCACTGGGCCGCTTCAGCTTCACAATGGATCGACTGGGTCCGGGCCAAGGATCATGATGCGTTTTGGGCCTATCGTGACGCGTTCGAAACCTTTGTCGGGCGCGGCCCCGGGGATGCCATCGAAATTGGCTGCGGAGAAGGACGGATTGCCCGCGTTCTTGGGTCCCTCGGATGGACCGTCACAGCGGTCGAGCCTGTTCCACAGCTTCTTCAGGCCGCACGGGACGCGGATTCCGCCGAGACCTATGTCGAGGCCCGCGCAGGTGCGGTTCCGCTTCCGGACGCGGGGTTCGACCTTGTCGTCCTCTACAACGTCCTGATGGATGTCGATGATCTGGAGGGCAGTGTCGCCGAAGCGGTGCGGCTTTTGAAACCCGGCGGCCGGCTGCTGGTCGGGCTTGTACATCCGATCATGGATGTGCTCGAGGCCCAGAAATCCGGGGCATTGGAAGAGCGCCCCTATTTCGGGTCCCATCCGGTGGATGTCGAAGTCGAAACCGACGGGCTCAGCATGCGGTTTCACGGTTGGCGCCGCCCATTGTCTGCCTATGTGAACGTGCTGGCCGAAACCGGGCTTCGGATGGCACGCATGGAAGAGCCGAAAGCAGATCCGTCCCACCCTGCAACCGAGCGGTTCTCGCTTCGTCTCCAGTTGCCCACGTTCCTTTGGATGGATCTACGAAAGGACTAGATCGCCTCGGGCATGGGCCGGGGGTGTCCGCGCGGCCATTCGAGCACTCCCGCTTTCAGGTGCGACGGGCAGGCGGCTTGCACCCGAACGGGGCAGGGGCCTAGGGTCGGCGCGCTATGCGTATACTTTTTGCTGCCATTCTTGCCTGCGCGAGTGTGCTCGCCAACGCTGCGGAACTCCCACCACCGCTTACCGACGCCGATTTCATCGAGACGCCAGAAGCCGAGGTGCGCTTGGGGCATCTCCTGTTTTGGGACCCGATCCTGTCGGGCAATCGAAACATCTCATGCGGCTCCTGCCACCACCCGCGCTTTGCAACCGGCGATGGTCTCTCGCTCGGTCTCGGAGAAGGCGGCGTTGGACTTGGCCCCGAGCGCCGCGCGGATCCCACAAATGTGCCCGAGCAGCGGATCCCCCGGAATTCGCCCGCGCTGTTCAATCTGGGCGCCCGGTCGCTGACAACGCTTTTCCATGACGGCCGGATCGAGGCGGATGCCGCGCGACCCTCGGGGTTTCGCACGCCCCTCGGAGCGGAAATGGAGGCGGGCTTTGCCAACCTCGTCTCGGCCCAGACCATGTTCCCTGTGCTCTCGGCCGATGAAATGGCCGGGCACTATCAGGAAAACGACGTGGCCAAGGCCGTTCGTCAGGGCCGCATCACGGGTAGCGGCGGCGCGTGGGACATCATCTCGAAGCGGGTTGAGGCGATCCAGGAATATCGCGCCATGTTCGATGCCGCCTATCCGGACAAGGCCGGTGGCCCGATCCATTTCACAGATATCTCGAATGCGATCGCCGCGTTCATGGCGGCCGAGTGGCGGGCGAACCAAAGCCCGTTTGACTCCTTTCTCCGCGATGGAACGGCCTTGCCTGCGCAGGCGGCGAAAGGTCTGGCGCTTTTCTATGGGCCGGCGGGGTGCGGGGACTGCCATTCGGGCCGGCTTCTGAGCGACCAGCAGTTTCATGCCATGGGCCAGCCACAGCTTGGTCCTGGCAAGGCCGCGCGGTTTGAAAGCCACAAGAACGATACCGGACGCATGCGCGTGACCGGGCGGGTCGAAGATGCCTATGCCTTCCGCACGCCGATGCTTCGGAATGTGACCCGTACGGGGCCCTGGGGCCATGCAGGCGCGTTCTCCGATCTGGAGCGGTTCCTTCGCCACCACGTTGATCCGGTCGCCGGGTTGGCCGCATATGAGCCCGATGCGACGCTGCCGCCGCTCGAGGTCGATGACTGGTCAGTCCTTCAGGATGCCACGCTTGTCGCCGATATCACCAAGGCGGTGTCCCGAACGCCGGTGGATCTTGGCGATGCCGAGATGACGGCAATCCTCGCCTTTCTCGATGCGTTGACAGATGAGACATCACTAGCGGGGCGGCTTGGTGTGCCAGCGGCTGTGCCAAGCGGTCTCAGTGTCGACCGGTAGACTTAACCGGGTGGGACGACGTCAGGCCGAAGGGTCAACGTCTGGTTCGCGTCGAACATCTTCCAATCGGACCAGTCGGCGCCGGGCCATCGGACGCGTACTTCGGCGGTGGATGCAGGACCAAGACCGAAATGCACCGGGCCCGCCTGGCCGCCGGCATGGCCGCCGCCGACCGTGACCTCGCGCGCCTGTACACCGGCTTTGGTGCGAACCTCGATCCACGCACCGATCCCGCGCGTGTTGCGTGCGTTTTGCCGGAGTTCGACGCGGACCCAATTGCCGGTGTCCTGCGTCGTGTTTTGCCAAAGCTCCATGGGCGCCCGGCGGTTCACGACAACGAGGTCCAGTCGACCGTCGCCGTCGAAATCGGCCATGGCCGCACCTCGCGACCGCGTTACCGAGGCGACGCCGGCGCTCTCGGCGACTTCGGAAAACGTTCCGTCCGGGCGTTGGACCAGAAGGTTGTTCGGGTCTTCCATGGCGTTTGATGGCATCTGATCGACATTGCCCTTGGCGATGAAGAGGTCGAGACGCCCGTCGTTGTCGATATCGCCGAACTCGGCGTGCCACCCGGTGGAGGGCCGCCCATCATCGCCAAGGAAAGGGCGCTGGGCATAGGTTCCTTGCGCGAATGGCGCGTTCTGAAGTTTGCCCGCGCGGTTGAACTGCAAAAGCTGATCGCCCATGGAGGTGAGCATCACATCGGGCCACCCATCGGCATCCACGTCGCCGCTTGCGATGCCCATTCCCCAAAGCGACACCCGGTTCCATCCGTCGGCCTCGGTACGAGGGGCGAGGGGCGACAGGCGCCACATCTCTTCATGGCCGCCCGACAGGTAGTAGTGCCGATCGTTGGATATGCGCAGTTCAGGAACGCCCGTCCGACGCCAGTCCGACAGAAGCATCGACAAGGCACAATAGCCGGGTTCGATTCCCAAGGGTGCGCTGTATCCCTCGGGGCCCGGGCGGTGCAGCTCGTTCGGGGCGCAGGCACCAAAGGGACCCTCCGGGTCATCACGATCCACATAGTTCCCGATCGCCAATGTGGGCCATGTCTGGCCCGCCTCCCATGTTGCCGAGAACGCCGTTGTCCACGCATCGCCCGCATGAAAGCCCCAGTCGTTCGATGCTTCCCGGAAGCCGCAGGATCCGTTGCCTTTCAATAGGATGTTCGGACCGACGCGGAGAAGAACAAGGTCCAGCCGTCCGTCGCTGTCGATGTCTGCGGGATAGATTCCGGTGACGTCGACAAGTTCCGCAAATTCGCCCATGCGGAACTGAAACGCCGCGCCGGGTTCTGGCGTGGTGTTCACGAAAAGCCTTGCAGGCGACGCGCCTCCGGCGGCGGCGATGTCGGGACGGGTGTCGCCATTGCAATCGAAGACCGCGACGCCCCCTCCCACGAAATGCTCCCACCCACCCGAATAGATGTGCTGGACCGGCAGAGCACTGATGCGGTCCTCAAAAACAGGGTTGGCCACGGCCGGGGCCGCCAACACCGCTGCGATGCACAGAAGCCGGATCATTGTGCAGCCAGTTCGCGGCCGGGCCCAAGCCGCTCTTCGGTGACAGACGCCAAAGCCAGCGCACCAGCGCCATAAGCCCACAAGAGGTCGCCCCAGGCATTCACCTCGATCGGCGTCGGCGATCCGCCGGTTTCAAGGACGAGCCGCTCCATCTCTGACAGGGTTTCGGCCGAATACAGATAATCGTATCGCATGCGCTCGCCCGACAGAACGATGAAGGCCGGGTCGAACAGGTTCACCACATTGGCCAGACCCATGGCGAGATATCGCCCGGCACGTCGGAACACGGTTTGCGCCGCCATGTTTCCGGCCTTGGCCTCGTGGTAGAGTGACTCGATCAGGCTGCGGACACTTTGTCCCTCGCTCTTGGTCCAGTCGAGGACCGTTCCCGCCTCGCGCGCAAGGGCGTAATCGGCCACATAGGCCTCAAGACAGCCGCGTTGGCCGCATCGGCAAAGCGCGCCATCCAACTGGACCTTGGTATGGCCTAGCTCCAGTCCCATGCCCTGGGTCCCGCGATAGAGGCGGTGGTTCATCACGAAACCCATGCCAACCCCATGCTCGATTGTCACAACCGCGAAGTTGGCCTTGCGCCGCCCGACGCCGAACCAGAGTTCCGCCAGGGCGACCACATTTGCATCGTTGTCGATTGCGCAAGGTATGCCAAGGCGCTGTGTTGCGAGGCTCGCAAAATCGATGCCGCGGGCGTCAAGGACGGGGGACCAAGAGACCCGGCCCGTATCGCTGTCGACAAAGCCCGGGACGCCTAGCCCGACAGCAGCCACCCGATCGCGATCAAGGCCGGCCTGGCGCACCATGTCATCAAGAAGCGCACTGGCGTCGGTCAGGACATCTTCGGCCTTGCGCAAGCCTCGTTCGACAGAGACCGAACCAGAGATGACCTCGTTGCCGGCAAAATCGAGAACCACGATGGTATAGTTTTCGTCCGACAGTTTGATCCCCGCCACATGGACCGCGTCCGCACGCACCCCAAGCGCAACCGGAGGACGGCCGCGGCTGGTGTCGCTGGGTTCGCGGGGCGCGGCCACTTCTTCTAGGAACCCGATCTCGATCAGTTCCGATGTCGATGTTGTGACGGTGGCCGGACTGACGCCCAGCTCTTTTGCGACTCGAACGCGCGGCACGAGTCCGGCGGCCCGAACATGTTCGAAGATCTGCTGCCGAATGGGCCGAGAAGCGCCCGCAACGGGCGTGATGACGGGGCCGCAACCATGCACCCCGCCGCGCCGAAGCTCCTCGATACCCCAGTTACTGGACATATTTACTTTGGACCTCGAAGTAAAAATCGGCAGCCACCACTCGGAATTCGGCGTTTGATCCGGCGGCAGGCCAAAAACATGCCCAAGCGTGAGGCGGTTTGTGTATCGACGTCAAGATTTATTTTGACAATCGAAATTAATCTGCCACGCTCATGCTGCCCCGGCGATTCTGCCGGTCAAACCCCGAGACAGGGGTGCAACACATCACGGGAGGAAATCCGATGCGTTACTCTATTCTCGCTGCCGCGGTTGCCGCGGCCGGCGCTTTCGGTTCAACCGCGCTTGCCCAGACAGTCGGTGTCAGCTGGTCGAACTTTCAGGAAGAGCGTTGGAAGACGGACGAAGCTGCCATTGTCGGCGCGCTTGAGGCCGCCGGTGCCGAGTATGTCTCGGCCGACGCGCAGTCGTCAGCCGCCAAGCAGCTTGCCGATGTGGAAAGCCTTATCGCTCAGGGCGTCGATGCTCTGATCATCCTTGCTCAGGATGCGTCTGCGATTGGCCCCGCGGTGCAAGCCGCAGCCGACGAAGGCATCCCGGTTGTTGCCTACGACCGTCTGATTGAGGACGAGCGTGCCTTCTACCTGACGTTCGACAATGTCGAGGTTGGCCGCATGCAGGCGCGCGCAGTCTTCGCGGCGCAGCCCTCGGGCAACTACGTGATGATCAAAGGCTCGGCTCAGGACCCGAACGCGGACTTCCTGCGCGGCGGTCAGCAAGAGATCCTGCAGGCGGCGATTGATGCAGGCGACATCACCATCGTCGGCGAAGCCTATACGGATGGCTGGCTTCCGGCGAACGCCCAGCGGAACATGGAACAGATCCTGACGGCCAACGACAACAACGTCGACGCTGTCGTGGCTTCGAACGACGGCACAGCCGGTGGCGTTGTCGCAGCTCTGACCGCACAGGGCATGGAAGGCATTCCGGTCTCGGGTCAGGACGGCGATCATGCCGCGCTGAACCGCGTCGCGCTCGGAACGCAGACCGTGTCGGTTTGGAAAGATGCTCGCGATCTGGGTCGTGCGGCCGGCGAGATTGCCGTGCAGCTCGCCAATGGCGCCGAGATGTCGGACATCGAGAACACGGTTCAGTTCGATACGCCGGGTGGCAACACGATGACGGCGGCTTTTCTTGCGCCGGTGCCGATCACGCGCACCAACCTGAACGCCGTCGTCGAAGCTGGCTGGATCACGCAGGAAGCGCTTTGCCAGGGCGTCACTGCCGGCCCCATCCCCTGCAACTGATCTGACCCGATGAAAACCGGCGCGCCTTTGCTGCGCGCCGGTTCATGGCCCGGCCACCCCACGGTGCCCTCTCTCTTCCAAAGGGAACGCGATGACCGAAACGGCGCCCACCACGCCCGACACCGCGCGCAAGCGCTCCGTCTTCGAAGCGCTTGAACTCGACACACGTCTGCTTGGGATGATCGGCGCGTTCGTCGTGTTGTGCTTGGTCTTCAACTTTATCACCGAAGGCCGCTTTCTGACGCCTCGGAACATTTTCAACCTCACGATCCAGACTGTCAGCGTCGCAATCATGGCAACCGGAATGGTCTTCGTGATCGTCACCCGCCACATTGATCTTTCAGTCGGTTCGCTTCTGGCCACGTGTTCGGCATTCATGGCAATGACGCAAACCCTTGTCGTTCCGGAGTGGCTGGGGCTCGGGCTGGGTCATCCGATGGTCACCCCGGTTGCGATCATCGTCGGCCTTGTCGTGGGCACCTTGGTTGGCGCATTCAACGGATGGCTGGTGGGCTATCTCACCATCCCGGCGTTTATCGTGACGCTTGGAGGCCTTCTCGTTTGGCGGAACGTCGCTTGGTATCTGACCAGCGGCCAGACGATTGGCCCGCTCGACGAGACGTTCCAGCTATTCGGCGGCACCAACGGGACGCTCGGCGAAACCTGGTCCTGGGTCTTTGGAATCGTGGCCGTTGTGGGTGCCCTTCTTGTCCTGGCCTCGGCACGGCGCAACAAGGTGAACCATGACTTTCCGGTAAAGCCACTATGGGCCGAGTTCGCGCTCGGAGGACTTATAACGGCTGCCATACTTGGCTTCGTCGGAATCCTGAATTCCTACGAAATTCCGACCCGGCGGCTCGAACGGATGTTTGAGGCACGGGGCGAGGTGATGCCCGAGGGTTTCACCCAGGGCTATGGCATGCCGATCTCAGTTCTCGTGCTGATTATCGTGGCCGTTGTGATGACCGTCGTCGCACAAAGGACGCGCCTTGGCCGATACATCTTCGCAACCGGCGGCAATCCGGACGCGGCAGAGCTTTCGGGGATCAACACCCGCATGCTGACCGTGAAGGTCTTTGCGCTTATGGGCTTTCTTTGTGCGCTCTCGGCCGTCGTCGCTTCGTCGCGCCTGACCTTCCACTCGAACGACATCGGCACCTTGGACGAATTGCGCGTCATCGCCGCGGCCGTCATCGGAGGCACGGCGCTTTCCGGTGGGATCGGCACGATCTACGGCGCAATTCTTGGTGCGCTCATCATGCAATCGCTGCAATCGGGAATGGCCATGGTCGGCGTCGATGCGCCCTTCCAGAACATCGTTGTGGGCATCGTACTTGTGACGGCCGTTCTGATCGACATTCTCTACCGCAAACGGACCGGAGCCAGCTGATGGTCGACCGCACGGGTACACCCCTTGTCGAGCTGATCGACATTTCCATCGCCTTTGGCGGCATCCGTGCCGTCGACCATGTCTCGGTCGACCTTTTTCCGGGCGAGGTGGTCGGCCTTCTCGGACATAACGGCGCCGGCAAGTCGACGCTGATCAAATGTCTCTCGGGTGCCTACCAGAAAGATGCCGGCGAAATCCGCATCAACGGCAGCCCGGTTGAGATCCACAATCCCCGCGATGCGCGGCGTTACAACATCGAGACGATCTACCAGACACTTGCCTTGGCAGACAATCTGGACGCGGCCTCGAACCTGTTCCTCGGGCGCGAGATCACCACCGCTGCAGGTCTTGTTGACGACGCGAAGATGGAGGCCGAAACGCGCCGCATCATGGGACGCCTGAACCCCAACTTCAGGAAGTTCAACGCACCCGTTTCCGCCCTTTCCGGGGGACAACGGCAATCTGTGGCCATCGCGCGCGCCGTCTACTTCAATGCAAAGATCCTGATCATGGACGAACCGACGGCCGCCCTTGGACCGCAGGAAACCCAGATGGTTGCCGAGCTGATCGACGAGCTTAAGCGTCAGGGTCTCGGGATCTTCCTGATCGACCACGATGTCCATCAGGTCAAACAGCTTTGCGACCGGGCCGCCGTGATGAAGAACGGTCAGCTTGTCGGCACCGTCGAGGTCGACAAGGTCTCGACCGACGACATCCTGGCGATGATCATTGCGGGCAAGAAGCCCGAGCATCTCGCCGCCTGAGAACCGGCATCCGAAGTCGCCCATTTCGCGAACACACTCGCGCTTTCACGGGCCTTGGTCCGGGTCACGGACACTGGCCTGTGCCCCGAAGGCTGGACAAACCCGGCCCTTGGGCCGACCCTACGGGAAACCGAAAGGGAGCCTGCCCATGAAAACCGTTCTCACCACCTTTGCCTTCACGTTGACTGCCACCGGCGCACTTGCGGGGGGCCATCTCTGCTACGAAGGCAAGACGCTCGAAGAGGGCGTTCTGACGATCGCCACCGGCAACCCTGCCTACTACCCTTGGGTCATCGACGATGCTCCGGAAAGCGGTCAGGGCTTCGAAGCTGCCGTTGCCTATGCCATCGCGGGGGCGATGGGTCTTGGCGAAGACCAAGTGACGTGGGTCCGCACGTCTTTTGACGAGGCGATCCAGCCCGGCGCGAAGAACTTCGACTTTAACATGCAGCAATACTCGATCACGCCCGAGCGGGACGCCATGGTCGACTTCTCTTTGCCCTATTACACCTCGGCCATGGCTGTGCTGACAACCGAAACGGCGGTTGCGGCGGGACTCGAGCCGACGCTGGATTCCCTGAAGGCGGCGATCTGGGGGGCTGATGCAAACACGACCGCGGTGCCGATGCTGACCGATATCGTTGCGCCTGAGCGTGATCCGCTTCTCTACGGCGACAATACCGATGTCACCGCCGCCATGCAGGCTGGCCAGATCGACGCCGCGCTCTTCGATTTGCCGACGGCACTCTATCTCTCGGCCGTCGTGGTGGAGGGCGGCGCGATCCTCGGGCAATTCCCGGCCGACCGGTCCGAGAACCCCGATCAGTTCGGTCTTCTGATGGAAGAGGGCAATCCGCTGAAGGAGTGCGTGGACGCCGCGATCACGGAGCTGATGGAAAGCGGAGAACTGGCCGCGATCGAAGCCCAGTGGCTCCAAGAGGCCACTGGCGTCCCGATCATCGAGTAACGTGGCCGAGGCCGCGATACCCAAGGCGCGCGCCGGGGCCCCGATGACCCGGCGCGCGGCCTATGAGGCGCGGGTGCGCCGCAGGGCGACTTTGATCGCCGGCGGCTCGAGCTTTGCCGTCCTGATCGCCCTTGTTATTCTCATCCCGCTTGCGCCGGGATGGGAGGCCGTGCAGCGAAGCTTTTTCAACGGTGAGGTTTTCGCGCGCACCTTCCCGGGCTTGTTGAACGCCTTTCTCCAGAACGTCGCAATCTTCGCCTGGTGCGCGCCGATCATCGCGGTCCTCGGCCTTGCCGTCGCGCTTTGCCGGGATGTTCGCGCCCCGGTTCTTTTTCCACTTCGGGCCTTCGGTGCGCTTTATACGGACATCTTCCGCGGCGTTCCTGTGATCCTTGTCATCTATCTGATCGGGTTCGGTGTCCCGGGTCTTGGCCTTCCGCGCCCGTGGAACTCACCCTACATCTGGGGATCGGTGGCCCTGGTGCTTGTCTATGCGGCTTATGTAGCCGAGGTCTTTCGTTCCGGCATTGAGGGGGTCCATGAGAGTCAGCGTGCGGCGGCGGCCTCGCTCGGGCTGACCGAAGGCGACACGATGCGGTACGTGGTCCTTCCGCAGGCCATCCGCGCTGTCATGCCGGCGAACATGAACCTGTTCATCGCACTTCAGAAGGATGTGGCCCTGCTGTCCTTTATCGGTCCGGTCGAGATTTTCCGGCAGGCTGGCGTCTACAAGTCGCTCCTTGCGAATTTCACGCCTTATGTGGGTGCAGCCCTGATCTTTCTTGCGATCACCATCCCTGCGACGCGATATGCGGACTACCTGATGCACCGCCAGACCCGGGCCCGCCGGTGACAATGAAGCTGTCCCTGCGCGGGGTCACCAAGAGCTTCGGTGCGCGGCAGGTGCTCACCGGCATCGATCTTGACGTGGACGCAGGTCAGATGGCGTGCCTGATCGGTGCCTCGGGCTCTGGAAAGTCCACGCTGCTGCGTTGCATCAACCTTCTCGAACCCATAGACGACGGCGCTATCTGGCTGGACGGCACGGACATCGCCGAGCCCGGACTCGATCCCCAACCAGTGCGCCAGCGCATCGGGATCGTTTTTCAGTCCTACAATCTCTTTCCGCATATGCGGGCCTCTGAGAACGTCATGCTCGCACCGATGCGTGTGCATCACCGAACCCGCGCGGAACTTGCCGAGCCCGTGGCTGCACTCTTCGAACGGTTCGGCCTTGCCGGCCATATGGATCACTATCCTGACCAATTGTCGGGCGGGCAGCAGCAGCGGGTCGCGATTATCCGTGCTCTTGCGATGGAGCCCGAGATCATGCTCTTCGACGAGATCACTTCCGCCCTCGACCCGGAACTTGTGGGTGAGGTGTTGGACGTCCTGCGCCAACTGCACGCCGAAGGGATGACCATGATCCTCGCGACCCACGAAATGGGTTTTGCGCGCGAATTGGCCGACAGGGTCTGTTTTCTCGACGGCGGCCATATTCTTGAAGAGGGGCCGCCGGACGTGCTGTTCTCGACGCCGCGCCAAGACCGGACGCGTGCCTTTCTCTCACGCGTTCTGCCGGGGTGAATCTGGACTGATTGCGGCGCGCGTCTGGCCCTATCGGCCCGGTCGCCCTTAGCCTAAGCACGTGGGGCCGCGCGCACCGGCCAAGGGGAGGAAAGTCCGATGAAAATGACCACCGAAGAGGCCTTCGTGAAGGTCCTCCAAATGCACGGGATCGAACATGCGTTCGGGATCATCGGCTCGGCCATGATGCCGATCTCGGACCTGTTTCCGGCAGCCGGTATCCGGTTCTGGGATTGTGCCCATGAGTGCAATGCCGGGATGAGTGCGGACGGTTACACACGCGCCACCGGCAAAATGGCTATGGCGGTGGCCCAGAACGGACCGGGCATCACCAATATGGTGACCCCGGTCATGACCGCCTATTGGAACCACACGCCTATGCTTCTTGTCACACCGCAGGCAGCGAACAAGACGATCGGGCAGGGAGGCTTTCAGGAGATGCAGCAGATGCGGCTGTTCTCTGATTGCGTCTGTTATCAGGAAGAGGTGCGCGATCCCGCGCGCATCGCCGAGGTCCTGAACCGCGTGATCCAGAAGGCCCATCGGGGCTCGGCCCCGGCCCAGATCAACGTGCCGAGGGATATGTGGACACAGGTGATCGATATCGATCTACCGCAGGCTCTGCGGATCGAGCACCCCCCGGGCGACCCCGAGGCCGTGTCTGCGGCCGCCGCGCTACTTTCCGAGGCAAAGTTCCCGGTGATCCTGAGCGGCGCCGGCGTTGTCCTGTCGGGCGCCATCCCGGCGACCGTGGCGCTGGCGGAGCGTCTGTCAGCCCCCGTGGCCTGCAACTACCAGCACAACGACGCGTTCCCCGGCAGCCACCCGCTTCATGTCGGGCCCTTGGGCTACAATGGCTCGAAGGCAGGGATGGAGATGATCGCCAAGGCCGACGTCGTTCTGGCGCTTGGCACCCGGTTGAACCCGTTTTCGTCGCTTCCGGCTTACCGGATCGACTACTGGCCAAAGGACGCCAAGCTCATTCAGGTCGACATCAACGCTGATCGGATCGGCCTGACGAAACCAGTCACGGTCGGGATACAGGGTGATGCACGCAAAGTGGCGCAGGCGATCACCGAGGCTCTGTCGGACGCGGCCGGGGACGCGGGCCGCAGTGACCGCGAAGCGGCCGTGGCCCAGGCCAAGTCCGTCTGGGCGCAAGAACTGACCTCGATGGACCACGAAGACGACGATCCAGGCACGACGTGGAACCACCGTGCCCGCACGCGCGAGCCCGAGCGCATGTCGCCCCGGCAGGCATGGCGCGCGATCCAGGCGGCCCTGCCGCGTGAGGCGATCATCTCGTCCGACATTGGGAACAATTGCGCGATCGGCAACGCCTACCCGACATTCGAGGACGGCCGGAAATACCTCGCTCCCGGTCTTTTCGGGCCGTGCGGCTATGGCCTTCCGTCGATCCTGGGCGCCAAGATTGGTTGCCCGGATACACCCGTAGTGGGCTTTGCCGGCGACGGTGCATTCGGCATTTCGATGAATGAGATGACGGCCTGCGGACGTGGTGACTGGCCCGCGATTACGATGGTGATCTTCCGGAATTACCAATGGGGCGCCGAGAAGCGCAACACAACCCTTTGGTTTGACGACAACTTTGTCGGCACGGAGCTGAACGCAGGTGTCAATTACGCCAAGGTTGCCGACGGCTGCGGTTTGAACGGCGTTCAGGTGTCAGGTCGAGAGCAACTGACCGAAGCCCTGCGCGAGGCCATCCGGGCCCAGATGGAGGACGGCGTTACCACCTTCCTCGAAGTCGTGCTGAACCAGGAACTGGGTGAACCCTTCCGGCGTGATGCGATGAAGGCGCCTGTTCAGGTGGCCGGCATCAGCCGAGACGATTTCGTGCCGCAAACGCCCCGGGTCTAATCCCTGCGCGGGGGCGCCTCTTCAACGGGCCCCCCCGCCGCCACCCACGACGTGAACCCGTCTTTCAGGTGGGCGGCCGCGAAGCCCATGTCGGTCAGAGTCGCCACAGTCAGCGCCGAGCGCCATCCGCTGGCGCAGTGAAAGACGAATGTCTTCTCCTGACCGAAGACGTCTTTGAAATATGGGCTTTCGGGATCCACCCAAAACTCCACCATGCCTCTTGGCGCGTGTACACTGCCGTGGATGAACCCGCTGCGCTGGCGTTCCCGAATGTCCCGAATATCGACGATGACAAGATCGGGGTCGTTGGCACGCGCGATCAAGTCTTCTGCCACGATCTCATCGATCCGGGCACGAGCCTCGGCAACCATCTGAGCGGATGTCTTCCTCAATTCCGGCATATTGCCCTCCTTCGTCGTGATCTTCCCCCGCCTTGGGTCGCCTTGCAAGGCGCGCCCGTGGTGACCTTGAACTTCGAGTACCCAACTCTTACACTCAGGATAAGACAAAGTGAGTTTTCTCGATCTCATGAATCCTCGTCCAGAACCCGCTCCGGTACCGGCCCCGATCGTCGCGCGTTCCGCTGCACGCCATACGGCTCCGATCGCGCCCGATCAGATTCCGGCAATCGAGCGGATTCGCAAAGAGGCCGAAAGGCACCGCGCGTCGCCACGTCGGCCTGTCCATGGTGCCGATCCCGATCCAGCGACGGCGCTCGCCTGCAATCTTGGCGATGCGATTGGAAAACGGGTCTACTTTCTTTGCCCGGAATGCTCCACCTACACCTTTGACGAGGCCTGGATCGCACGCCTGCTCAGCAGCTTCCAAGCCGGAGACACTCGAAGCACCCAGTTCCTACTTTCGTCGCGCGTCCTGCCCGCGGCACGCGGGTGGGTTGCGGTCTTGGCCTCCGACTTGGCCACTTTGGGGCGCAAAATCTAGAATGATTCTAAATCCGACTTGATCGGTTACTTCTGACGAGTATTCTCCGAGACGCTGCCCGCCACCATCCGCCGCGCTTTCATGCCAAAACGAGGATCCCATGAACCAGACCGCTCTTGCCATTTCCGAAGACGCCCGGACCGAAATCGCGGCTGCCTTGCAGCAAAGCGTGGCCGAGACTGTTGTCGCCACAATGCTTGCCCAGAATTTCCACTGGAACGTGACCGGAATGGCGTTCGGCCCGCTCCATGAGCTGTTCCAAACCATTTATGAGGACCACTTCACCGGTCAGGATGATCTGGCCGAGCGGATCCGAGCGCTCGACATCTTTGTCGATGCAACGCTTGCGGGCATGGTTGCGCGCTCGAAAGTCACGGAAGAGGCGAAGGTTCTCGACGATCAGGACATGATCAAGGCCCTGATGGCAGCAGAAGAAACGCTTGGTGCAACGCTGGCCGGCGCGGGTGAGATTGCCGGGCGCCATGGCGATGTCCTGACCGAGGATCTTTGCGTCGAACGCGGCAGGATCCACGAGAAGTTCGCCTGGATGCTTCGCGCGCACATCTCCTGAGGCCGTTCAGGCCGCGGGTAAAGGCGGCCTGACCCCTTTCTTCGCGCACTTCTTGCGATAGGCCGGTTCCCACGCGGTGAACCGGCCCATATCCCGCTGCTGGGCGGTCAGAAGCTCCACAAAAGCGCGCCTGTGCCGGTCGGACTTCAATGATTTGAACATTTTCTTCTGAGGTTTCGTCATTGAACACGCGATGCAGTGGCCGGCGCGCTTGTACTTGCAGACGTCGATACAGGGGCTTGGCAATTTAGCCATGCAGTCTTGGCCTCCGGCTTTGATCACGTCGTCAGGATCAGCTTGTCGCGCAGGGTGATCCTCAGCGTGTACAATTGGTCGCACAGCCGGGTTTCCGCAAGCTTGCTGCCCTGCGTCAGGTCGCCCACGCCCAGCTGCCTCTAGGCAAAGGCAAGCTTTGGCGGCACCATTTGTACAGCGACTCGGGGCAACCGGCAGATGGGAGGATGCGATGGACAAGGGACCCTTGCGCGACGCGCAAAGAGATTGGTGGTTCGACACGGCTTCGGGCGATGTTGAAGACTTCATCGCGCTCGCTGAGCGACAGACAAGCATCACGGACTGGCCAAATGCGTCGCGGATCGATGCGGGAATACCGGTCTATGACGGCACCGCGGTATCGGCTGCGGCGGCATCGGCCGAGGGCGCGAGGGTGCTGATGGCGGAATGGGCGCGCCTGCTCGAGACCGGCCCGGGCGTTCTTGCCATTTCGGGGGCTGTGCCGCTCGATGTGCTCGATCGTGCAACGGAGACATTCGAAGCTCAGATCGATGCCGAAAAGTCGGCGGGCGGCGGCGGCGGCGATCATTTTGCCAAGCCCGGCGCCAATGACCGTGTCTGGAATGCGATCCAGAAGCATTGCGTGGTCGATCCGGAGAATTTCGCCCGCTACTATGCCTCTGACGCTATCGCACTTGCCGCGCGCGCCTGGCTTGGGCCCGGCTATCAGATCACTGCGCAGGTGAACCGTGTAAACCCCGGTGGCGCGGCGCAGACCGCGCATCGCGACTACCACCTCGGGTTCATGTCGGCCGAGGCCGCTGGCGCCTATCCCGCTCAGGTCCATCGGCTGTCACCGTTTCTGACGTTGCAGGGCGCCGTCGCCCATGTGGACATGCCCGTAGAAAGCGGCCCCACGATGCTCCTGCCGCATTCACAAGTCTTTCCAGAGGGTTATGTCGCGTTCGAACGTCCAGAGTTTCAGGAAATTTTTGCGCAGCACCACGTGCAGCTTCCCCTCGAGAAAGGCGATGCGGTGTTCTTCAACCCGGCGTTGATGCACGGGGCCGGCACGAACCGGTCCACCGATATCCGACGTATGGCCAACCTCTTGCAGGTCTCGTCCGCCTTCGGCCGGGCCATGGAATCGGTTGACCGCCCGGCGATGCAATCGGCGCTTTATCCGGTCCTGCTGGGTCTCAAGACCACGGGTGCATTGGATGATCGGGCGCTTGGCAATGCGATCGCTGCCGCTGCCGAAGGGTATGCTTTTCCCACGAACCTCGACAACGATCCGCCGGTGGGTGGTCTTGCGCCGGCATCCGCCGCTGCGCGGATGTGGAGCGCTCTGGCGGCAGGCACACCGCCAGAGATCTATCTTGAGGCTGAAACGGCGGCTGAGCGCCGCCGATTGCCCTGACCCTTAGGAGGTCTGCGTGAAGAGATTGAGGTTCGTGAACCCGTGGCCCGGGAAGACCGTGGACACGAGGTTCTCGGACAGACCCATGTGCCGGACCATGATCTCACCGACGACGTTCCGGTAGTCGACGACGTTGGGCAGATAGCGTCCGCGGTCCAGGTTCTCTTCGGCGAGAGTGGTGACATCCTCGGCCATGACCGGCGAGGTCGGGCCGCCGAATGCGAACCATCCGCTGGCATGTCCGTGGTCGGTACCCTGGCTGCCGTTTTCCTTCACCGTCCGACCGAACTCGGTGCAGACCAGAACGACGACATTGTCCAGCAGCGGGCCGATGTCGCGGTAGAAGGTCACGAAATCAAGCGCACCCTGGCGGATGTTGCGGTGATAGCCTTTGGTCTGATCGGTGAAGCGCTGCGCGCCGTCGGCGATCTGGTTCGAGTGGCTGTCCCAACCGACGTTGAAGTCCATTGCGGCAACCTCGAGCGGGATGCCCCCTTTCAGGAACTGCGCAACCATCTTCAGACCCTTGCCGAGGCTCGAACCCGAATACTCTAGGCCGCCGGCATCGGTGACGTAGTTCTGCGTGGCGCCCATGACGCCCGAGATTGTGTCCAGCGTCACGAGCTGGGTGGCACGCACACGGGCCTCCACATCACTCATATCCGTGGGACTGTTCGACACGACCTGCATCATGAGTTCGGTTAGCTGGTTGTCCGCACAGCCACTGCCCATGCAGAAGTCGTTGTTTTCGATCTCGAAGTTGCCGGGATTGTTGATCGCTGGAACCGCAATCTGACCGGAAAGCTCCGTCGACACGCTGCCCTTGCCAAGGACGGCGCCGCGCAACTGACCCGTTTCGCCACCGGTTTCCTGCAAGAGCCGGTTCAAGTAGCCGTCGATGATGTTCGAGCGGGCCCCATTGCCGATCCAGCGCTGACAGTCGAAGTGCGACCGGTTGCCTTCGGTGATGCCGCAGGCCGGCGCGACCATCATGCGGCCTGCGTCCCAAATCTCGAGCAGCGGCTCGAGGTTCGGGTTCATCGCCCGAGCGAGGCCGTTGCCAAGACTAACCGAGGTTTCGGTGTCGCCCGAGTTTGGTGCTTCGATCGCGATATTCGGACGGTGATTGTAGTAGTTGATGTCGCCCACTTTCGGGAAAGTGTGTAGACCATCCGCACCACCTCGCATGAAGACTTTGACGAATGTTTTGCCGCCAGCCTCCTGCGCGAAGGTGAATTTAGGAGCGCCTGCAGCGCCGATCATGGAGGCCGCTGTCACGTAGGCGGCGTTTCTTAGGAAATCTCTGCGCGTAGTCATGGGAATATCTCCTTCAGCGCCGTCTGTTACTGGAGGTGGAAGCTCGGGAGCACCAGGAGCAGACCGGCCGCTTTATCAAGCGCCGCGGTTTCGTCCTGAGTGCGCGGTTCGAAGATGCCGTCTGCCCCCTTCAGCGTCTGGACCATCGCCTCGTATTCGTCGCGCTGGTATCGGTCGCCGGTGCCGATCGCCAGAAGGTAGGCCGCAACCTCTTCCGCGGTCTCGAGCCCGGCTTCGGTGATGTCTGTCTGAAGGTCGATACCCCAGCGATCCGCTCGTTCGGCCACTTCCGACAGCTTGTTGTACTGTTCGACCAGAACCGCCGACGACAACCAGGCGCCAGATACTTCAGCCAGTCCGGTCGGAACGGGATAGAAGTAGGGGGCCCAGCCGGCATCATAGACCGCTTCGCGGAACTTCCGGAAGAAGTCGCCTTCGCCGCCCTCAACCGGTTCCGCACCCACGGCACGCATCCACGATGCAGTGTATTCGACCGGGTTCTTGGCGATCGACCGGCTCTCGGCGACGGCACCGATGAAGTCGGGATGCAGCAGGATGGCCCGCAGCATTTCGCGCGTGTCGCCGTCCGAGATGGCCCAAGCAGTAGCGCAGGCCTGTACGAAGTTGGCTGGCGGAGTGTCCGCCACGAACTTCTGGACGATCTTGCCGCAGACGTAGTCGCGGGTCCGTGCGTCCGCCGACAGTATCGCGATCAGTTCCTCGCCTTCCTGCACGCCGGTTGGGCCCGCGCGGCCGGTGATCGTAACGCCGAGGAACGGGATGACCTTGTCGTCTTCGTCGTGCCGGTCCGGCTCGAAGAGGAATTCCCAAGTCTGTTCCGCCGAGTCCGCGTTCTCGCGGTTATCGGTGCGTTCGTAACGCCAGCCTGTGAATACGCGGCTGACCGCGATCACGTCCTCGTCCGAGTAGCCGCCGTCAACACCCACGGTGTGAAGCTCAAGGATCTCACGACCGTAGTTTTCGTTGATGTTCCCGCGGCGGCTGTTGTCGTTGTCGAGGAATTGCGACATCAGCGGCGAACGTGCCGAGTAGACAAGCAGATCTTCGAAACGTCCGAAGGCGTTCTGGCGGAAGAACTCGCGGTCGTACATGAAGTTCCGCACGATGCTCGAGTTCTTATTCGAAGCATGGAAGTGGTTCGACCAGAACGCGCCCATGATTTCGCGCAGCTGCAGTTCGGAATACGCGGCGTTGGCCAGTTCGTATTCCATTGTGCCTTCGCGAATGTCGTTCGACGACGCGTCATTGACCGGCGGCAAAAGCTGGTCATCGAGGTTGGCGGCATTGAAGGCACTGTCGTTGATGGTTTCGGGCGACAGCTGCTCTTCGATGTAGTTGGCAAAGCCCATGGCCCGCACCCGCGCATAAAGCGATGGGGTCGCACCGTAGGACACGCGGTTCAGCGCCTGCACCAGACCGTCTTGCGGCATGGCGTTGGTGAAGCTGTAGCTGACTGTCTGGGCCTCAACTTCGGAATTTGCCGAATTGGCGGCGGTCAGCTGAACCGAAACCGGTCCAGTCATGTCTTCGGGGAAAAGACGAACCGCAAACTGGCCGGTCATCGGGCCCACGTCGACGGTCGTGGTCCGGCCGCTTGGCTGGACTGCGACATTGACGATGTCGAATGCTTGCGGATCCTGCACCTGACCGAACAGGGTCTGGCCGGTGCTTGCGACCACACCATCCGGCGTGCCGCCCGAAGTGATTTCCACGGCTTGGGTCAGGACCACGTTCGTCGGAGGAGCCAGCGGGCTCGAGGTGCTCTGTCCAGCCGGAACCGGAGCCGCCGGTGTGCTTGGCGGAACAACGGTACCGGGCGGGATCGGTGCGACCGGGGCCGGAGCTGGTGCTGGAGCGGGGGCAGGAGCCGGCGCGGGCGCCGGAGCCGGAGCCGGGGCAGGTGCTGGGGCCGAAGATGAGCCCGAGCTGCCGGATCCGCCGCTGCCGCTACCGCTGCTGCTGCTTCCTCCAGAGGAACTCGATGGAACGGATGTCGATCCGCCCGAGCTTGTGCCCGACCCGGTCGTGCCGCCCGAAGCGAGGGTCGTTCCGCCGCCCGACGAAGTCGTGCCGCCAGCAGCAGGCATGCCGCCCGCTCCAGGAAGGCCTGCACCGGCGCCGGCGCCCGGCGTCAGTGCAGCCGATTGAAACGGACCATTCGGATCGGGGGGCCCAATCAGGCCACCACGGCCAGCGCTGCCGCCGATCTCAAATGGCCGGCGCGCGTCGCTGCCGGGTGTGCGAGCGCCAAGTGCACCCGGAACAGCCGCCAGATCCGACAGAGCGGATGGCAACGGGCGCGAGCCGTCGGCCGGACCTTCAACCACGTCCATCAGGGGTTCGACATCGAAGCCGCTGCGACCGAGCTTGATGCTGTTCAGGATCTCGGGAGTTAGATCGGCACCGTCGATCGTGACAAGGTGCATGCCCTCCGTCAGCGCGAAGACCGCGCGCACCGGCTCACCGCCGGCAGCGTCAGCCGCGCCAAGAGACAGAACGACGCTTCCATCGATCAGGATCTGAAAGGGTTCGCTTGGTGTGACTTCAAAAACGTATGTGCCGGCGTCCGGCGCATTCAGGTAAAAACTGTTTGCGATGGCCTGGCCCGGTGTCTCGGTCGGCGCCGAAGGCGCCGTGACCTCGGGTTCAGCAGCGGCCGGAGCCGCAGCCAAAGCTTCTACAGGCATCTGCGGTTCCAAAACCGGTCCAACCATGGCCGGAGTGAGGGTCTCAGGAGCGGTGTCCATCGCAAAGGCGACAGTTGCCGACAGAAGAGCGGTGCCAGCAGTGCTGACCATAAGAAGGCGGGCGGCGCGCATATCGGTCCCCGTGTTAAGAATTTGCTGGGGACTTGTGTGCCCGAGATTGGGGCGAAACTGTGGTGATCTTCTTGAATGCCCAATTTCGGCGGATTCGGCGCTTACCACTCGTTAACAGATTTGCGTTCACACCCAAGACTGGTCGCGAATCTCGAACAGTCGACACAGGTAGCCCAAACACGACTGGGAATCGCATGGCCGGGGCCGAGGGGATTCGGGGCAGAACCGTGACCGTGTCTTGACACAATTTGCGTCCCGGGCCCCTGTGTCATCGGGAGGCTGCCAATGTCCGGACACGCAATTTTCGTCATCAACCCGAACTCATCCGAGAATGTGACGGCCGCGATTCACAGATCCGTTCAACCGCTCGGGCGCTGGGGGCCGGAGCTTCGGTGTGAGACGCTGGATGAAGGCCCGCCCGGCATAGAAAGTCAGGCGCAAGCCGACGCCGTGATCCCCGCACTTCTGGCCCGTGCCCAGAGCCACGCCGAAGGCGCCGCAGCCATCGTTATCGCGTGTTTCGGCGATCCGGGTCTCCATGCCTTGCGCGACGTCATGCGCTGTCCGGTGGTGGGCATCCAGGAAGCCGCGGTCGGGATGGCGATGACGCTGGGCCACCGGTTCGGCATTCTTGCTATCCTCGGGCGCAGCGTTCCGCGCCATCACCGCGCACTCGGCGCCATGGGCGTGCTGTCCCGCTTTGCCGCGTCGCGTCCGCTGGAGTTGTCGGTAGCGGAACTGGCGGATGTCGCGACCACCCGATCCCGTCTGCGTGAGGTCGGCACACGCCTGCGTGACGAGGATGGCGCCGATGTCCTGATCCTTGGATGCGCCGGCATGGCCGATCAACGAAGGGCGCTGGAAGACGCGCTTGGCCTTCCCGTGGTCGAGCCGTGCCAGGCTGGAGTCGCGCAAGCGATCGCGCTGGCCACACTCGGGCTTGTCTCGCGGCGCGATTGAGGCGTCGTGCTTTGGGTCGAAGGCCCCGTTTTCAACCTTCGGGATAAGAGCGGAGTCGCCAGGACATGGCGGAATGGAAACTAAGTTCGGTTTGCAAGGGGTCCGTCATTTGCGCCGACATTCATAGAAGCAGCGCGGCATTCGGCATGACGGCGCAACAGACAGGCTGAACCAACTGAGCGCCACCCGGCGCCGCGGACGAAGGCAAAGCGGGTCTTTTCGCTGGACCTTTCCCCATGGCTCAACCTAGACCGCGTCCCAGTCCGCGAAGAGGAGAGGACGTGATGACACCTATGCTGGCCGCTCAGATTGCTGAACACCCCGAGACGTCGCCCGCGCTAGGGGCGCCGGGACGCGATTGGCTAACCTACGGCGCACTTCAGACGCTGGCTGCGGATACCGCCGCGGCCTTGCGGGCGGCAGGGATCGGCGCATCGGATCGGGTGGCGATTGTCCTGCCCAACGGCCCGGCGATGGCTGCGGCGTTCATCACGGTTGCTCAGGCCGCCACGACCGCACCACTGAACCCGGCGTACAAAGAGGACGAGTTTGACTTCTATTTGTCCGATCTGGGTGCCAAGGCGTTGATCGTCTCCTCGGACGAAGATGGGCCGGCAGTCTCGGTCGCCCGTCGTCGGGGTGTCGCCATTCTGAGACTGACAGAGGACACCACACTTGCAGCAGGGCGATTTACCCTGACCCCCGAGATCCAGGCAGACACGGCTGCGCCTGTGACCGCACCCGGCCCGGATGACATCGCGCTGATCCTACATACGTCGGGCACGACGTCACGGCCGAAGATCGTGCCGCTTACCCAGACGAATATTGCGGCATCGGCCCGCCATATCGCGGATGCGCTGGGACTGACGCCGGATGATCGCTGCCTGAATGTGATGCCGCTGTTCCATATACATGGCCTGGTCGCCGCCCTTGCCGCGTCGTTATCTGCTGGCGCGGCAGTGTCGTGCACGACGGGCTTTGACGCTTTGCGGTTCTTCGGTTGGATGCGCGAGGTGCGGCCGACCTGGTACACGGCGGTTCCCACAATGCATCAGGCGATCCTGTCCCGTGCCGGGCGAAACGCGGACACGATTGCCGAGGTACCGCTGCGGTTTCTGCGATCTTCCTCGGCGTCCTTGCCCGCGCAGGTAATGGAGGCGTTGGCCGACACGTTCGCCGCCCCGGTGATCGAAGGCTATGGAATGACCGAGGCTGCCCACCAGATGGCGTCAAATCCCCTGCCGCCGCGTGTGCAGAAGCCGGGTTCGGTCGGTGTTCCGGCAGGCCCCGAGGTGCGAATTGCCGATGAGACTGCCGATGTCCTGATGGACGGGACTGGTGAAGTCGTGATTTCGGGCCCGAATGTGACACCGGGCTACGAGGCCAATGACGAGGCCAATGCAAAGAGCTTCTTCATGGCGGAGGACAAGCGCTGGTTCCGGACCGGTGATCAGGGCGCCTTTGATGCCGAAGGTTACCTTCATCTGACCGGGCGTTTGAAAGAAATCATCAATAGAGGTGGCGAGAAGGTGAGCCCCCTAGAGGTTGACGGTGTCCTACTGGATCATCCCGACATCGCGCAGGTCGTCACATTTGCGCTCCCCCATCCGAAGCTTGGGGAAGAGGTCGCCGCCGCCGTTGTCCTGAACGATGGAGCTGGCGCCGACGAGGGGTCCATTCGCGAATTTGCGGGCACGCGTCTTGCCGCCTTCAAGGTGCCGCGCCGCGTGGTGATCGTCGCCGAGATTCCCAAGGGCGCGACCGGCAAGATGCAGCGGATCGGCATGGCCGAGAAACTGGGATTGGTCTCGTGAAGATCTGTATTTTCGGCGCCGGCGCCATTGGAGGCTACATGGGCGCCAAGCTGGCGGAGGCCGGAGCGGACGTGAGTCTGGTTGCCCGTGGGCCGCATCTCGCGGCGATGCAGGATCGCGGCCTGACTCTGATCGAAGATGGTTCGGAAAAGACACTGCCCGTGCGCGCCGCTGAGGACCCTGCCGCCCTTGGACCACAGGATTACCTGATCATCACCCTGAAGGCGCATTCGGTGCCGCCCCTTGTCCCGGCGATGGCACCGCTTATCGGGCCGGAGACGACCGTGGTCAGCGGCGTCAATGGGGTCCCGTGGTGGTACTTCTACAAGTCCGGCGGTCCCTATGACGGCACGAGACTTGAAAGCGTCGATCCCGGCAATGCGCAATGGGACGGTTTTGGCCCCGATCGCGTGCTGGGCTGCGTCGTCTATCCGGCCGCAGAAGTGGCCGAGCCGGGCGTTGTCCGGCATATAGAGGGGACCCGGTTTTCGCTTGGCGAACCCGACGGCTCCAAATCCGACCGGGCGCTCGCGCTGTCGAAGGCCTTGACGGTGGCGGGGCTCAAGGCGCCTGTGCGGCCGCGACTTCGGGACGAGATCTGGGTCAAGCTCTGGGGCAACCTGTCGTTCAACCCGATCTCGGCCTTGACCCATGCGACCCTCGACGTCCTTTGCACGGATCCCGGCACCCGCGCCGTGGCCCGTGCGATGATGGTCGAGGCCGAGATGATCGCCACGCATCTTGGAGTGAAGTTTCCCATCGATGTCGATCGCCGGATCGACGGAGGCGCGGCGGTGGGCGCACACCGCACGTCCATGCTGCAGGATCTTGACGCCGGGCGTCCCATGGAGATCGATGCGCTGCTTGGGTCCGTGGCCGAACTCGGTCGACTGACCGGGACGCCGACACCGGTGATCGACCTGGTGCTTGCCATGGTCATTCAGCGGGCGCGGGTCGCGGGGCTTTATTCCTGAGGGCGGCGCGGGCGGGGAGATCCGGGGCGCTGCTCCGGACCCCGCCGTATTGGGAGCCAAGATGAAGACGGGGATCCTCAGGTGACGGCGAGGCCGTCGTCGCCGAAGAAATGCACCTTGTCATCTGGGAAGGCGAGGCCGACCGACTGGCCCGTTTCGATATCGGGATCGCCTTCGACGCGAAGGTTGATCTGGCCGAGCGGTCCGCCATCCGTGATGATGAAGCTGTCGGCGCCGTGGTACTCGATGACGTCCACGACCGCGTCGCACTGACCGGTGCCAGGAGCGCCCATGCCAATATGCTCGGGCCGGATGCCGATCCTGTTGGCCGGTCTGGATCCGTCAAATGGCCCGCCCCGGCCGCCTTCGAGCGCATAGGACGCGCCCTCGGCGCGACAGGGCAGGATGTTCATCTTGGGCGAGCCAATGAACTCGGCCACGAAGAGGTTGGCGGGATGGTTGTAGAGCTCGCGCGGGGTACCGACCTGCGCGATCGTCCCGAACTCCAGAACCACGATCCGGTCGGCAAGTGTCATCGCCTCGATCTGGTCGTGGGTGACGTAGATCATCGTGCGCGCCAGGCTGCGGTGGAGTTTGGCAATTTCGTAGCGCATCTCGACACGCAGAGCCGCGTCGAGATTGGACAGAGGCTCGTCGAAAAGGAACGCGGTGGGATCGCGAACGATCGAGCGCCCGATTGCCACGCGCTGGCGCTGGCCGCCGGACAGGGCCTTGGGACGCCGGTCGAGATAGGATTCGAGTTTGAGGATCCGCGCGGCCTCGTCGACCTTGGCCGAGATCTCGGTTCGGGGCGCACCGGCGGTCTTCAGCGAAAACCCCATATTGTCGCGCACCGACATGTGGGGGTAGAGCGCATAGGATTGAAAGACCATCGTCAATCCCCGCTTTGAAGGCGGCTCTGAGGTCACGTCGCGCCCGTCGATCAGAAGCTGACCGCGAGAGATCTCCTCGAGCCCTCCGATCATCCGCAGGAGCGTGGACTTCCCGCAACCCGAAGGGCCGACGAAGACGACGAATTCTCCGGCCGCGATCTCGAGGTCCACGCCCTTGATCACCTGGGCATCGCCGTACCACTTTTCGACGGCCTGAAGCGTGATAGCGCCCATTTACGGGTCTCCTGCGCTGGGGCTGGCCCATGCGAGCCAGATGGCCGCCGTCCAGCTGAAATCCCCGCCGCCGGCGGGATGGCCGTCGGTGGGGTCGAAATACTCGTAGAAGCCGCCTTGCTGAATCAAAGCCCGGGTCTCGGCACGAAGGCGCTCGGCCCAGGTGCCTTGCCCCGCATCGGCGAAGCCGCGGGCAATGAGCGCGTTCAGGAACGGCCATGTGGGACCGCGCCAGTAGCGGCGTGGCTCGAATCCCGGGGCTTCTGGGTCCGAGGACGGGATGCCGAAGGGAACTTTGTCCCAGGCACGTCGCAGTCGGTCGTCGAGCCCCGGCTGAGACAAACCCGCATAGGCGGCCAGAGCGGTGGCCGACGAAAGATTTCCGGCGAAAGCACCGGTTGCCATTTCACGCGCGTCGAAAGCGCCCAGGTCCGGGTTCCACATGGTGGCGGCACCGGTACGGAGTGCCGCGGAGAGGTCCGCAAGGTCACCTGGGTCGGTGTCCAGAACCTCGCCCATCGCGATCAGGTCCTCATTTGCACGCATCAGGATAAAGTGCGTGCCGGGATCGGCGGTGAGAAACGGTCCGCTTTCGAGGATGGTCTGGTCGTCCCAGCCCGCCGCACGCCCGAACTGGAGGATTGCGATGTAGCGGTCATAATCGAGCTTGCCGGGCCGCATGGAGGCGTCCACGTGGCCGAGATCCCGGCGTTGGTAATCGCCCACCGCCGACGCGTCGACGTGGGCCAAGCCCAGATCCCAGTCCGGGCAATTGTCACGGCCGGATTCCCAGGGATGGGTCACGCAGATCGCACCATCCTTCAGCCGCGCGCGGGCAAACCATCGGTGCCAGGCGGCCATCTTGGGAAAAAGAGCGCGGAACCGTTCGGTGCCGGCTTCCGGATCTCGTTCCCAGATCCAGCGTGCCAGCGTCGCGGCCACGGGTGGCTGGGTGATTCCCGAAGAGGGCGGGTTGCCCCCCGCGGCCCAGACGTCCGGCCCGGGGAAGTAGCCCGGGTCGGGCTTGTGGAACAGAATATGCGGGACCATGCCGCTGTCCCATTGACCGTCGAACAGGATCTCCAACTCTTCCCATGCCCGGTCAATATCAAAGGTCGCAATGCCCCATGCCGCAAAAGCGGAATCCCAGTTCCATTGATAAGGATAGAGCCCGGCGGTCGGGATCGTATATCCCCCGCGGTCGTTGTCGCGCAGGATGCGGCGGGCCTCGTCATCGCGGTCCGCGTCATTCATCCTTTTACACTCCCGGCTGTGAGACCCTTGGTCATGAACCGCTCTAGCCCGAGGAAAAGCGCCATGATCGGCACTGTGGCGATCACTGCCCCGGCCATGAGGTGCTGGCGCGGGATCTCGGAGGAATTGAGGCTTGCGATACCGCGGGTCAGGGTGAACTTCGACGGATCGTCCAGCAGCATGAAGGCGAGAAGGAACTCGTTCCACGCGATCATGAAGACATAAAGCGCAACGGAGGCGAGCGCGGGCAGGCTGAGTGGCAGGGTGATCTTCCAGATCACCTGAAGCCGGTTCAGGCCGTCCATCAGGCCCGCTTCCTCGACTTCGGCCGGAAGACCGCGGAAATAGCCCTGCAGCATGTAAAGAGCGACCGGGATGGTCGTGACGGGATAGATCATCACGATCCCTGTGATCGTATTTCGAAGCCCGGTCACCGAGAAGGCAATATAGATGGGCAGGGCGAGAACGATCAGCGGTACCATGTAGATCAGGAGGATCGAACGCGAAAAGGCAGCACGGCCTTTGAACCGGAGCCTTGCGACCGCATAGGCCCCGGGAATGCTGAACAGCAGCGTGATCAGAACCGTCAGCACCGACACATAGAAAGACGTCCAGAGGTATGTCCCGAAATTGAACTGACCGAACAGTTCCGAATAGCTTCGCAGCAGATCCCAGCCTTGTGAGAAGTCGAGCGTGAAGTCGAGCGGATTGGCGACCAGCTCCGCTTGGTTCTTCAGGCTGGTCATCACCATCACGTAGAAGGGAATAAGAACGACGGCGATGAAGAAGATATAGCCGAACCCGGTCAAGAAGCGGATCAGCGCCTCTTCAAACTCGTGCCGCGTCAGGGCCCCGATGGGCAATCCGCGCACGAACATCGACATGCTCCAGGCGAAGATGGCGCCGGTCAATCCATTTGCGAACACGCGTCCGGATGCCGTGGCGCCCTCGCCGATCGCCACTGGTGCCAACGGAACAAAACCCAAGACGCCCGCCAAGATCACCAAGCCCAGAAACCAAGGTAGCCGCGGGCTTAGAAACGCAAGGCCGAAGGCTGCACCCCAGAACAAGCTGGGCACGACTGCCGGGCGGTAAGCTCCGCCTGTTCCGAACGAGAATACAACCGCGACTGTCGTGGACAGGACGATCATCCAGAGGGCGCCAAGCAGGATTGCCGTCAACCAACCATGCCGGAGCGCGCTCACAATCCCTCCTCCCGGCTGATGAACCGGAAGAAGAACACAGAGAACAGCAAGAGGCAGAAGAAGATCACCACGGCCACCGCCGCACCCGCCCCGATATTCGAGATCGCGAAGGCCTGTTCATAGACATTTACCGTCAAGGTTCGTGTGCCTGCATTCCCTCCGGTCAGCAGGAAGATGTCGTCGAACTTGTTGAAGGTCCAAATGAAGCGGAGCAGGAAGAGAACCGACAGTATCCCGAGAAGTTGTGGGATAGAAAGATACCAGAACTTCTGGAAGGGTGAGGCCCCGTCCATATCGGCGGCCTCGTACATGTCCTCAGGGATCGACTGCATTCGGGCCAGAATGAAGAGGAAGCAAAGCGGGAAATAACTCCACATTGCGAAGATGGTCACCATGATCAGGGCAAACGGTCTCTGGCCGAAGAAGTTCACCGCCTCGGACAGGACACCCATTTGGATCAGAAGCGCGTTCACGGAGCCGGAGAATGGATCGAAGAGGATGATCCACGCGAATGCCACGGCGATGATCGGAGCCACATAGGGGAACAGGAACAGCCCCCGAAGGATGCCTTGGCCGGGGAACTCCCGGTTCAGGAGCATCGCCGCGAAGAGACCCAGAATGATTGCACCGATCGTGCCGAAGAACGTGTAGAAGACGGTGGCAAACAAGACCGTCCAGAACTCGTCGCCATCAAAAATACGGACGAAGTTCTCGAGCGTGAACTCGGCATTCGTGAGTATGTTGTTGGCGTTCCCTGTGACGCGCGGCACGGACGCTTCGGCCGCTTCTTCGGCCGCGTCTTCATCGCCGTCCAGAAAAACGAACACTTCGATTTCGTCGCGGGCACCGCCTGCAAGGTTTCCGAGACCGCAGGTGAAGTCCTGACCGTCGAAGATGCATCTTTCGTCGGCCCCTGCCAGTGACAGGAAGGGGGGCAGACGGTCCGATAGCGTGACATTCCGGATCTCTTCGCTCTGGGACGAGTTTCTTACACGGTATTCAAGTCGAAGGTTCTCACCCGACCCGCGCAAGGCTTCGCGGACAACCGGAGTCGGCGGTCTGAGATCCGCCAGTCCAATGGGTTTGAAGCTGATCCAGAAAATTGCGAGCAGCGGCAGGACGACGACCGCGGCCACAATCGTGATGGTCGGAGCCAAGAGACCCCAGGCAAGCCGCGCTTCGCGCCGGGCCAAGGGCCCTGTGCCGGTTGGGGGTGTCGCGTCGCTCATCATCGGTTCCGCATTTGGTCCGGTTCTCATGCGTCGACGGATGCGACGATTGACCCGAACGTGTCCCGGGGCACCGCATCGGCGAATGCCCCGGGACGTGTTGGTTACTCGATGGCGCTCAGTTCATCGTTCATTGCCGCGACGGCCGCCGCTGCGTCGATCTCACCGTCGAAGAACTGACGGAAGACGCGGTTGATCGCCTGGCTGTTGATGATTTTGGAAGCCAATGCGAGCTGTCCTTCCTCAACGCCCCAGCGCTTTCCGACATCAAGACCGCCGACGATCTCATCGATCATCGCTGCATCGTAGAGCTCGCCGAGTGGCGCCCGACGGTCCACGCCGACGTCCAGCGATGCCCACGCCTCGACGAACGCTGTCGGGTTGTCCGCAGTGCCGCGACGCACAGGAAACTTGCCTTCTGGAGCAATGGCAAGCGTCGAAGCGTAGCCATCCGACATCGAGAATTCGACGAACTGCTGCGCCTCATCGATATCCGCGTCGGCGGTGATGCCGAAGTAGCGCGCATCGGCCCATGCGGCGCCGTCCGCGTTCGAGGGTCCGGCGAAGTTGGTCACGATACCTGTCGCCGCAGCAAGGTCACGGCTGGTCGGGTCGTCGTTGATTGTCGGCGGGGCGCTGTCGCGAAGTCCGGCCAGTTCGTCAAGGATGAACGGCGACCAGATGATCATCGCCGTTTGACCGGCAAAATAGACCGTGCGCGACTGATCCCAGTACAGTTCACCCGGGGGTGAAGCTTCGGCGATCGACTTGTAGAACTCCAGCACTTCAGTGGTGGCGCCCTCGTCCAGAGCCGAGAAACCGCTTTCGTCCACGGGCGAGACGCCGTTGGCCAGAAGGATATGCTCAAGCACCTGGCTCATGTAGCCTTCGTCCACCTTGGTCGGGGCGACAAAGCCGAACATCTCTGGCGGATTGTGCAGCGCGTCGATGGCTGCTGTCACGGCCTCGAAGGTCGTGGGTGCGGCAAGACCGGCGGCGTCGAACAGATCCTTTCGATAGACGATCATCTGCGTCCATCCGTCGACCGGAACTGCGGCATATCCGTCTTCGACGGCGGCCATCGAGAGCGGCCCCGGCGCGAACGTGTCCGTTCCAAGTGCGTCGACAACCTCGGTCGCGGCTTCGGCGTCGAGAATGCCGGCCTCGGTCCACGGAAGCGCGAACTGGAGCGGATGGTAGATGACGTCCGGCAGGTCGCCGGCCGCGAAGGCTGCCGTGGCGCGGGTCCCAAGATCGCTTTCCTCGACCGGGATCACCTCAACCGCGATGCCGGTGCCGGCTTCGAAGTCGGCGGCCATCTGTTGTTGGCGTTCAAGCCGCTCGGGCTGGTTCTCGGTTGTCCAAAAGCGGATATCTGCCGCGGCGGGCAGCGCAACGGCCAATGCCGTTCCGGCGAGCAATACCGCGCGCGTAATCTTAGCTGGGGTCATGTGTTCCTCCCTATGCGTGGACCGGCCGTCTTAGGGCGTCGTTTGATCGCGCCCTTCACTACAGCATCCCGGTCTCCCCACGTCGCACAATCGGGATCGAACGCCTTGTCTGCAAGCACAAATTTCGGACAAGCTTGCCGCACAAACACCCATGGCCCCGCCAGAGGCCGGGCCATGGGGTACTCGTTACCCCTCACCATTGAACAAATGGGCCGGGGCCAACCGGGAGGAGCCGGCCCCGGGATTTGCGCCGCGCTAGACGGCGCGACGCAACATGTCTTGCGTCTCGCGGCCCAGCGCCATCGCGCTTGCGCCGGACGCGGGGCCGTAGCCCAGATTGGGGAAGTAGTCGTGACGCTGCTGGGTTCCGTCCTCGAGTGTCGTCAAGATCACCCTGTGTCCGTGCACCACCTCGTCGGTCACCACGACCGGTTCAAGGCCGATCAGCCAGCCCCCATAAACACTGTCGCCACGGTCGTTCCGCAGGACCAACTCATAAAACCCGGTATCCCCCATCTCGAAGATCAGGTCATGGTCGTTGAGGTCCCGGACCTTCGCCGGGCGCTGATCGCTGCCCAGCCATTCCGCGGTGAAGCGGGCGCCCAGAAAATCCTCGATCGAATATGGCCACTCCTTCATCAGGACATTGATGGCCGCGATGACTTCTGGCGCTTTCTCGAACTCGCGGACTTCGCCTCCGAAATCCGCATAGGTCCGATCGAATGTGACTGTATTCGACATGAAACCCTGTTCCCCTTGCCCCGAACGGCATGTGTTGACGGTAGTTCTTGGTCGTTGTGTCGAGCGCGAAAGCATCGTTAACCGACCGGAAATTCGTTCGGTTCAACGAAGAATTCTCCGACGCGAAACGCGTTCGCGCCGGCGATCGGCTGGGTGGCGAGATAGCCGTAGCCATCGCGCTCCAGCACCGCGACCAGACTGTCCGGTCGTGCCGCCGCTTCCGGATTCGCAGCCAGAGCCGCCGCATCCGCGCCGTCTGCGATCTTCATGGCCAATTGTCGGGCAAGAACCGGGACAGCGGCACTGGTGCCGCTTCGCCAACGACGTGTCCCGTATCGGTTCGATGCCGCGAGTTGCCCCGGGCGCACGATCGACACATCTGCGGCGGTTGACAGTAGCGGCGCGAACTTTCGAATACCCTGCGCATAATTCGCCGCCGACGAGTATTTCGCAAGGCGCCCGTCCCGCATCCGCGCCGCTGCAACGATCCACGTGGATCGGCTGCCCGCCATGCCGCTCAGCGATCCCGAACGTTTTATCATGCAGGTGTCGAGGTCGGGCACTGTGGTCTCAGGCTGTCCGGCCGGGCGGTTCTTGAGCTGAGCTTCGTAGATAGGGTCGTCCAAATAGGACTGGGGCTCGACCGCCTGAAAGCCGAAATCCTGATCGTCGCGGTGGATCCATGCCTGGAAGAGCCGCGGATCACTGCCCGATATGGTCACCCGCCAGGTTCCCACGGGCGCGGCCGCGAAACCCAACGCCGGATCGAGACCGGAACGGTCTTCACCGGGGACCGGGTCGCTGGCGACGAAGCCTGCGGTGTCGGTTGGACCGACGATGACCGAAATCCGGCGAAGATCCCCGTAAGCAAGGCCTTCGTCGATGGCCCGAGCAACAGTTTCTCCATTATGGATCAGATCTTTACCCGCGGTATCGGCGACGGTGCTCGCACCCGACGGGGTCGTGACTTCGACCGTCGCCGCGGCATCTGACGGAACCCAGATCTCGAGAACGTTCGGGCTACGGTCGCCGGGCAGGATGCGCCACAACAACTCGGTGCCCGCATCAATTCGGGCGCGCGCATGACGCTGCCCGTCATAGGTGTTGCCCGCAGGCAGGATCGGTATGACCGGTCCCGCGCCATCAGCCATCGCATGGTCGTCGAGCACGCGGTCCATCGCCCGTTCGATATAGTGGGTGCCGTTATGCGGCCCGCCCGCGATAGAGTAGGACAGGGTAGCCACCACCGGCACCCCGGGAAACCGGGCCCGCGCATAGCGCAGCATCTGCTGAAGCGCCGCGATGACGAAGTACCCCATCGTGTCGCCTGTACCGGCCCAATATACCAAGGTTGGCAATTGCGCCGTCAGAAGTGCAATGTCGTTCGCTTTGGCGTCGTCCGGGGACAATCCGGCGGCAAGGTCCGCGATCTGCGTCCCATGCGCTGTGTTCGACCAGGCAATGGGAAGTGCCATGGTTTCGGCCGGTGCCTGGCCCATGGCGGCCAGCACACCGTCGACGTCATCGCCGTGTTCCGAAATCAAGCCATCGATGGCGGCCTTGTCGAAAAACCGGCCGAAGGGAACTGGATCGCCGGTACCGTGGCGGGCGTCCATTACCCAATGACCTTCAACGCGGCTTGTCCCATCGGCCTTGCGAAAGCGTTCGTGGCCAACCGAGATTGCATTGTCGACGACAAGAACGATTGCCTTTGGCTGACGCGGGGCAGGGGTCAGTGCATCGGCCGCCAGATCCGCAGCCGCTGCGGTGCCGATCTCGTCCGGTCCAAGTGGAATGGGCATGAGAAATGCAAATTCCGCCTCCGGCCGAAGGGAACCATCCGAGGGTGCGGGAAGCGTATCGATCGCAGCCTCGGTCGGCATAATCGACGCGCCCGCGAACATCTCGGTTCCGCTGGTGCCATCATTCGCACCGCCGGCCACAATGTAGTGGGTGATCGGGCGCAGCGACGTGAAGCGCCGGTTTAGTGCCGCCTGACGCCGCCCGTTGAAGAACCAGCCCGACACGGGATCCAGGATCCGCAGCGGGCCGTGAACCGTGGCTTGCCAGCTCATTTCCGGGCCAGCTCTTCCAAGGCGCGCTCCCAGAGCCAGGCCAGTGTCGGCGCCTGTGCAATGTCGATCTCTTTCGGTTTGTTCTTTGGAATCTCGGCCTTCATGGCCCCGTCAAGCCATGCTGTTGCTGCCGTCCGCCGAAGGCCGGTCTCGACCGAAATGGCATCCGAAAGGGCCATTGCCTGACCGCCGATCGCCATTCCGGACACTTCCGTCACCGCGATTTTCATGTCCTTGCCCGCGGCAAGTATCATGGCTTCGGCAAGGGCAAGACCGATCCCGGCGCCGGCGATGGAGTCCGCAGGGAAATGGACGCCCGCGACAACCCGGTTCTCGGAGATCCGGAACGCCTGCCGATACAGCATCACACGCCGTGCGACGTCCGCCGAAGGCTCGTCCGCCGCGCCAAGTTTGGGTGAGAAGAGATGCGCCAGTATGGCCGCCACGATATAGGCCTCGACGGCGTGCGCCGCCGGATAGGTGGGATGGCCGGGCGTTGGGATCATCGGCTGCGTTCCCGGCGAGTAGAGATCGGGCCGACGACATGCCATCGCACGCTTGAAGCGCATCGAGATTGCCGCGCCCAACGTCTGGGCGATGGAAATGATCTCGAGCGTGTAGCGGTGCTTTTCCGGGTGCAGGCAGACAATCGTGCCATAATAGGGTGTCGGAAACCCGACCTGCGTGTGGATCTCATTGAACCGGTCAAGCCGCAGGTCCGCAAAGGCGCGGACCAGCTTGAATTGCTCGCGAAAGCCGGCCTCGTCCGGGCGGCTAACGGTGACGAACGGCTTCGATTTCGGCGAGGCAGCCGTGCCAGACAGCGCGTACATCGTTACCGTACCGCCGGTGGCTTCGATGGCCATGCTGGACTGCAATTCGTTCAGGGCAAGGAAACTCCGGACCCATGGGGCGTGGTCGAAAAGGTGGTCCGGGCTGTCCGGATCGTTGTCTGGGTACGTCGCCGCGTCGTCGCCCCAAAAGCCGGCAATGCCGTCCTGCGCGCTGATGATGCCCGATGACAGGGCCCCGGAATAGGCTGTGACGCCGCCGTAGACCGGGCCGCCGGCGTCCAGTCCGCTTGTGCCAGATGCGCCCCCTGACGCCCCTCCGGAGGCGCCGCCCGACGCTCCGCCTGAAGCGCCGCCCGATGCGCCGCCCGATGCTCCGCCAGACGCACCGCCTGCGATTCCGCTTATTGCCATCCCCCGTCTCCTCTACTGGACTTAGTTCGGTACGCCGGCCGCGCCGAGCGCTCGCGCCCACTCCTGGCCGACCGCATACCGCGCCGCCGTGTGCGAAGCGCGGTATCCCGACACCGTGAGATCCGGTGTCAATTGCATGAGATTGCGCACGACCACGCGCGCTTCGTCGCCTCGCCCGGCCATCTCCAGAGCGATGGCCTTGGTCCGCAGTGTCGACGGGTATGTGTGATTGGTCGCCAACGATCGATCGGCCAGCGAGATCGAGCGGTCGTACTGGCCCGCGGCGAGATAAGCGGTCGCCGCCAGCGCATCGAAATAGTAGGACTGCGGATCGAGAGGCGAGAGCCGGCGTGCCTGCTCGGTCAGGCGAACGGCCTCGTCAGCCTTGCCCTGAAACGCGCGCATGGCGCCCTTGAGAAGCAGCGCCAGCGCCTCGTTCGGGTTGTCCTGGATCGCGGTGTTGTAGGCCGCGCGCGCAATGTCGAAACGCCCGAGAAGATGGCTGGCCACCATCGCCTTCAGGGTTTGGGCCAGTGAGAACGACGGATCGATGGTGAGGGCCTGATCGGCCAGTCGGTCGGCCGCATCGGTGTCTTCGAAGCGGTCCGGCGTCAGGCCGCGCTGCACGCGCAAAACGTGCCAGAACCCAAGCCAGGTTCGGGGGATGGCGTGCCGCGGCTCCCGTTCGACGAGAAGCTGGAAGACCTGCCCTGCCCGGGAGAACTCGGAGTTCAGCGGTTCTTGCAGCAACGAGATCCCAGCCATCAAAAGCGTATGGCAATCCAACTGATGCATGGGAGTCGACCGGACGCTGCGCAGGGCTTCGCCGATCGCGGTTCGGCAGATCTGCCCGGCAAGATCGCTCAGCGCGTGAAGTTGACCATTCAGGAGTTCCGACAAGGAACCAACGAATTCTCGCGACCAGATCAGGCGTTCGCGCCGCGCGTTTTGAAGGTCGGCGACAAGCCGGAACTCTTGACCACTGACGATCAGCGATCCGGTGACGATGTACTCGACTTCGCAGGTTTGCGCGACTTCAAGAGGGCGAACAGTTTCCGGATTGAACCGCCGGCTTGTTAGGTAGGACGTGACCGCAAATCCGTTTGATCGCGAGATTTCACGCGAGAGTTCCTCGGCAAGGATCGAGCCGAGCGGATTCTTTGCACCGGACATGCCCCTGTGTTGAAACGGCAGAATTGCGATGCCGGGCAGCAACGGTTCCAGCGATTGCAGGCGGGCGTCGCCTGCCGCGCCCATGGCCGCGCCGAAAGATGCCCCCACGTTCGTCCGATTGGCGCGTTCTGACCGGAGCCAGTCTTCGAAGGCTTCCTCCTGGGACAGGTCAAAGCCTTCCATGAGGACCCCGCTCTTTGGGCCGCCGACGAACTCGACCTGCTCCAGATCGAGGCGCACGCGTTCGCGATCCGCGTTGATGATCTCTCCTGAATCTGGTGTGATCGCTTTGCGCAACGCGGTCAGCGCCGCGCGCAGGCTTGCCTTGGCCTGATCCGATGGCACGAGGCTCCATATATGGGCTTCGAGAAATGCACGCGTCCGCGTGCCGTCCGGCGCCGTGGCCAACATGGCCAGAACCGCTTGATGCTTAATGCCAAGCTTGATCGGTCTCCCGCGCCCGTCAAAGGCTTGGAACGCACCAAACAGCCTCAGACCCACAGTCTTAGCCATGCTCACTCTCCCCGCGTGGGCCGACGCTAGCACGAGCATTGGCCAGAATTCGCAGCCTTTCCGCCGAGGGCTCCGCGAATTCACGGTAGGTTAACGTGGGGGAAATCAACTGCAATCCATTGACAGCAAACCCAGAGCCGGGCCGACATATGGGCTGGCTCGAGGCGCAGACCTCCCGTTGGTCGGGGCTGAACCGCCCGGACCCGAGGTCAAGCGTGGGCGGTTCTGAACGTCGTCTAGCGCCGCTCGCTCAGAAACTCGCGCACGTCCACATACCGCTTATCGTCGGCCGAGACATAGACAAACGCCATGTTGGTTCGTTCACGAACCAACTCGCCCGGGAATGGCAGATAGCTCAGCTCCCGCGACCCAAAGGACGGCGATGCCGTGCCGACCTGCCAGTCGGTCCGCAACTCGACATCCACGAGTTTCAGCGCCGTTCCACCGCCGGCGCCCGACATCTCGAACGGGACGCCGGCCAGGCGTAGGTAGCTTGTCTTGTCTGTGGCCTGAATGAAGCCCTCGACGAATTGCGCGGCAAGAAGCTGCAACTCGGCTGCCTCATCCTCGGGCTTCAGGTGGCTGTGCAGGTGATCCGGGTCATGGTTGTGACCGATATGACCGTTCACGATGTCATGTGGCATTGGACCACCTCTTGCCTTCGAATTCGCCGTGCGGGATCGACACAGGTTTGTCGATAAAGGCCTTGTGCGCCCCCAGCTTTCCGGACGCGACCAAGGACCCCAGAACGTCGACGATCACACGAGTGCCCATGAGAGCGGTAATGTCGCTGGTATCATAAGGGGGCGACACCTCGACAAGTTCCATGCCGCAGATCCCTTCCGCCGCCACTTTGGACGCGAGCGCGAGTGCCTCTCGGGGAAGAAACCCGCCCGGCTCTGGCCAGCCTGTCCCGGGCACGAACCCGCAATCGATGCTGTCGATATCGAACGACATATACACCATGTCGACGCCGTCCCATGCCATCTCGAGCGCCATCTCCGCAGTCTTGTCGATGCCCATGCGCTCCATGTCCGACATGGTGATGATGTTTGTCTCCCGTTCTCGGGCCACCTTTACCGCCTCGCGCGGGACCTGCCAGCCGCCGATGCCGACCTGTACAAGGTTCTTGGCGGGGACGTTCGGCAGGTTCGTAGAGTGAAACCAAGGCGTTGTATGCATGCGTTCATCAAGATCCTTTTCCTGAATGTCCGCATGACGATCAAAGTGAACGATGCCAATTTTCTTCGACGTGCATTCGGCGATCCCGCGCACGCAGGGAAACCCGATCGAGTGGTCGCCGCCGATCATTACCGGCAGGGATCCCGACGAGAAGACATGGCTGACAGCGCGGCTGATCTGGTCAAAGCTCTTTTCGAGATTGGCGGGAATGGTGAAAACGTCGCCCGCGTCGCAAAGCGTCATCTGCTCGCGAAGATCGACACCCATCTCGTAATTGTAAGGCGTATAGAGCGCGCTGATCTTTCGGACGCCTTGTGGTCCGAAGCGAGTGCCGGGGCGGTAGGTCGTGCCCCCATCAAACGGGATACCAAGAACGGTTGCGTCATAGTCTTTCACCTCGGTCACGTCTTCGGTGTAGGGCGCCTTGAGAAAGGTGTTGATGCCGGCATAATGGGGCAGTTCGCCGCGCGCGAAGGTTGGGATCGATTTGTCCTCGATCGAGTCGGCCCCTGTGAGACCCATCCGAAGTGCCCAGGCGCGTTCTTCTTCCCAGCGGCCCTCTGGTATGTCGGCCTCGGCCTTCATAGAACGCCAGCCCTGCAGCTTGGTCAGGTCGGGATGATGCGTGCGCCGATCCCTGCCGGGGCGGTCGCAGGGATGGTGCGAGCGTGATCGCTCAGGCGGGGCGAAGAACATGCGTATCCTCCTCGATACGTTGGAACGGAATCCCGCCGTCGCGGGCATCGAAATCGTAGGTGATCGTGGCGCCGTATGCGCTCGGGTCCGTTGGGTCCCATCGCGGCTTGTCGAAGACAAGAACGCGGTCCCCCAGTTTGAACCCTTCTTCAAGGTCATGGGTCACCATGAACACCGTCATTCCGGTTTCAGCCCGGAGGTCCTGCAGGAAGTCGTGCATCGAAAGCCGCGTTCCCGGATCGAGTGCGCCAAAGGGTTCGTCGAGTAGAAGGATCCGCGGCTTGGCTGTCAGGGCCTGACCGATGGCCAGCCTTTGCTGCATCCCACCCGACAGCGTCGCGGGATATTGGCCCGCCACATGGTCCAAACCGATCCTCGCCAGCGTGGCATCTGCACGGGCCAGCGCCCCGCGTCGCTCTGATCCGAAGAACCGTCCCCAGGTTGTGCGGAAGCTCTCGCCGGCGGCGATGTTCTCGCGAACCGTCATATGCGGAAAAACCGAGTACCGCTGAAAGACGACGCCGCGATCCAGTCCGGGTTCGCGGGCGGGGTCCGCTCCCGCAACCCGGATTTCGCCGCGCGTTGGCTGTTCCTGCGCCAGAAGCAGTCTGAGAAACGTGGACTTGCCGCAGCCCGACGCGCCAACGATGGAGATGAACTCACCTTCCTCGACCGAGAGGTTCACCCGTTCAAGGATCGGACGATTGAGATAGGACAGGAAGATATCCCGCGCGACGACAAAGCTCATAGCGACGCCTCGGTCCACGGAAACAAACGCCGCGACAACGACCGCAGCGCAAGATCCATGAGAAACGCGAGGAGCGTAATCCAGATCACGTAGGTCAGGATCACGTCCATTGCCAGAAACCGCCGGACAAGGAAGATCCGATAACCGAGACCCTGTTCGGATGCGATGGCTTCGGCAGCGATCAGAAAGAGCCACGCCGGCCCAAGGGACAGGCGCACGGCCTGGATCAGCCGCGGCAGAATCTGGGGAAGGGCCACGCGGATAGCGATGACCCAGGTCGAAGCGCCGAGTGTCTCGGCCTTTACGATCATCTCTCTTGGGATCTCAAGCACACGGGCTGAAAGGTCTCGGATCAGGAACGGCAGGATCCCCACGACAATCAGCACGATCTTCGATGTTTCACCCAGCCCAAACACGATGAACAGGATCGGAAGGACCGCGAGTGGCGGCACCATCGAGAGAACGGCCACGAACCCCGCCAGCGTCGACCGCACATGGGGCAGCAGGCCGATCATGAGGCCTAGGACCGTCGCAAGAGCGGCAGAGATCCCGACCCCTAGGACCAGCCGGCGAAGGCTGGCGGCGGTGTCATGCCAGAGCAGGATCTTCTCGGACCGTCGATCAGGTTCAGTGAAGAGCCGCTCCGCCGTCGAGAGGATCGTCGACGGAGCCGGCAATAACTTGTCCGACGGGTTTTCGGACAATCTGATGTCGGAGCCGACCGCATAGGCGATTAGGACGAGCACGAAGGGCAGGCCGACAAGGATCGCTGACATCGAGATGCCCGGCTTTCGGTTGATAAGCCGCATCGGCCTGCCCCCCAGAAGGTTGCGTCAGAGGCCGCCGTCTGCCGCCATCTGCATGTAGGTCGTGTCGAACCGGAACTGGACATTGTTTGCGTCACCGGTTGTGGATCCATCGGGGTAGGCGACCCCCACAAAGTCGGCCGACGGTGCGCCTTCCCCGAGAATGCCCTTGTCAAAAAGGAACTCTGCCACGCTGACCATCGTTGCCGGAAGCTCGGCACTTTCGGTGAACGCGACAGCGTCGGCAGGATCGTAGAACATTTCGGTCGAGGCGAGCTGCGACTGATATCCCGCGAGATCGGTGCCCGAGGCTTCGGCCATGGCGGACAGAACCGCTTCGTCCCCGGCGGCCATAAGACCCATAACTTCGTACCACGCGCCAGCCATCGCCTTTCCAAAATCCGGATTGGCATCAAGTGTCTCGGTATTCACCACCATGAGATCGATGATCTCGCCCGGGATGTCCGAACTGTCGAACAGCTTCTTGGCGCTCGGATCTTCCAGGATCGTCGACACAAGCGGGTTCCATGTCACGACAGCCTGCACATCGTCGGTCGCAAAGGCAGCGATCATGTCCGCGTCCGAGGTGTTGATCACCGCGTCGAGGTCCGCCTCGCGAAGACCGACGCTGTCGAGCGCGCGGGCGAGAAGGTAGTGCGAAACCGACAACTCGACGAGGTTGACCGGCTTGCCCACCAGATCGTCCAGTTCGCCGTCACCCTTCAGAATTACAGCGTCATTGCCGTTCGAGAAGTCGCCGACGATGAGTGCGGTGGTATCGACCCCGCCACCGGAGGGAATGGACAGCGTGTCCATGTTTGTTGCAGAGACGCCGTCAAAGGCTCCGGCAGTGTACTGGTTGATCGATTCAACATAGTCGTTGATCTGAACAATCTCGATTTCGATCCCGTACTTGTCGGCCCATTTGTCCATAATTCCGGATTCTTCGAGATAGCCCCATGGCATCCAGCCCACATAGATGGACCAAGCGACACGGAATTCTGTTTTCTCTTGGGCGAAGGCCGGAGCCGCGATCCCCACGGCAAGGGCGGTGGCGGCAGCGGCAACGTGGCGTAGTGCGAACATCGGGTAGTCCCCCTTATGCGACGTTCCGCCAAAACGATGATGTCGGATGACCGAGGCGGAACCTGAGAGACCGGCCTGTCCGTGACGTGCAGTGCTCTCCCGGGATTTTTTCCCGCCGTGTACTGACGCGGAATTTGCCGCGACAGCGACGTCTCTCGGACCAGACCCTCACAAGAGGAAAGAGGCGGAACCCTAGACGACCTGCGTCTTCCACGTTGCGAGAGCGGGCCGCGATGTCACCCTTAGAGATCAATTGAGGCACAAGGGGTTACGCCAAGTGCTTCGAAATTGGGCTGCCGGCGGTGTGCTTGCAGAAGATTGCAGCGGCGCGTGTTCGAGCGTCTGGTAGGCGCGCCCGTCGCGCCACATGTCTGAATTCTGGTTCCTTGACGCTTGGTTTGACACCGCGATTGCCCCCATTTCGGGCGTCGGTGATAGAACTCCAAGCCCGGCGAGGTCGGAGAGTGATGCGCCCGCACGCCTTAACCGCATAACAGGACCTACGGCTTCCCAGGTTGAGATCCTGTCCACACCGGCACTTGTCCAAGACGCGCGACCACCTCGAAAGCCTCGGCTTAGATCCTGAACGACCTGACCAACGGGGCGATTCACGAGGTGCGTAGGCGGCAGATCTCATGCCCGAGCTCAGGCATAAGCGGTTATCGATAATCGTTGACGCCGTGTTTCAAACCAAGTAGCACATGGGCGCAAGAGCAGTGGCGAACCGCACCGCTCCAAGACCCGACCTTTGGTGTGTTTCACCGATTTGGGAACTTGGACCGGGCAGGTGTTAGATGGAGTTTGGCCGATGATCCAGCGCGTTATTCTAAGCGAGCAAGTCAAGGAAGAGCTCCTCGATGATATAATGGCCGGGCGCTACAAGCCCGGGGACCGGCTTGTGGAATCGCAGATCGCCAAACGGATGGGCATCAGCCAATCACCAGTCCGCGAGGCGCTGCGGGATATGGTCGCCATGCGCTTCGTGGAAGTCGAGCCGCATAAGGGTGCGCGTGTCCGCCGCATCGATCAGCGCGAGGTGCTTGAGATTTACCCGGTCCGGGCATGTCTCGAAGAGCTGGCCGGTCAACTCGCGGTGGCCAACGCGGCAGACTATCTCGGAGAACTCGAAACTGCGATCGGCCACATGACCCGCGCCTTCTCTGCCGGCGATGTTCGGACACTGGCCCATTGGGACGTCCGGTTTCATCGCACGATCCTGACGGCTTCCGGCAACCAGATCCTGATTGAGACCTGGAACTCTCTTATGATCGAAGCCCGAACCTTCGTAACGCTGAACAATCTCATCTCGAGCGCGCCTGAGATCGATCTAGCCGGGCGTCACTATCCGATTATCGAAGCGTTGCGCGCCGGTGACCCGATCAAGTGCGGTCAGGTTATGCGTCGGCATGTCGAAGAGTTCGGAGATGTGATGAAGGGTATTTTTGGGGGCGGGGGCGGCTCTGAAAACATGTCCAGCCATGTCGCGTCCGATGACGCGGATGTCCCGCTGGTGACCACGGAAGCGCAAGCCGGGTAGTCGCCTTCTAAACCGGACAGCTGATCCCCTTTTCGCGACCAATCAGAACGAGCCCAGGCAATGCGCAAAGTCACTTTGGCCCTTCTTCGCCATGCAAAAGTCCCCTCACACAAAGGGGATATGCCGATTACGCCGGATTCCAATGCAGACATCGAGGCCGCGGTGCCGCGCCTTCAGGCGCTGGGAAAGCCCGGCGACAAGTTTCTGTTCCTCGCCACGAGGACCAACAGGTCGCGCCAGACGGCCGAGGCACTGCGCGACGCGATCGACCCAACGGCGCCCGAGGTTAAGCCGGCCTGGGGCCTTCGCAATCCGGATATCTACCTGGCCGGGTCCCGTGTTGAGATGGGATCGACACCTGACTTCTTCGCTTCACAATGCGAGTTTTCAGAGATGTCACCCGAAGCGGTGCTGGCCCAGCCTTTCTACGGCGGTTTCCTGAGTGCACCCGATCGGATTGAGTTCTGGGTCAATCATAAATCGCCACCAGGCGAGGATGCGGCCGCCGTTGCGCGCCGGGTGCTTCATTTTGCCGAGAGCTTTCTGGCGATCGAAGGCAAAGAGGGCCTGGTCGTCGCATGCGTGACCCATTCTCCGGTCATGCGGGCGGTCCTGACCCAGGGACTGCGCATTTCGGATCCGGGTGAGCCGGGGTGGGTCGAAGAGATCGTACTCGAGGTGACTGGCCAAGGGATCCATTTCCGGTTCCGCGAGCACACCGGCACGGTTTGACAGTCGCTCACTCCACCGGACGAACCCGCGCCACCGTTTCGGTCCTCTGACCCGTAATCGGGCTCTTGAACCGACCGAAACGAGTTTGGCATGTGCACCGTCGCAATGCTGCGATGCGGCAATTCCTCAATAAAACAAGGGCAACGAGCGGTAGCGCGATCGTTTCAAAAGGCAACGGGGTAAAATGGATAATAAATTATCGATAATCGCTTGACGCAAGGAAATCAAGTCGCTAGCACAGCGAGAACGAGACAAGACACGTCAATTTTCGGGAGGATGACATGAGCTTGGACGAGACGAATATCCTTGGACAGAATCTGGGTACCGACGACTTCCCCGTTCAATGGGACGAGGGCGAGAAGGAGCTGTTCTGGATTCTTGATGACCTGCATTGTCCAAACCCACTTTCCCCGATGTTCTTTGATATCGGCGGTTGGTGGCTGACTTGCGATCATATGTTCCGCCGCTTCGGAACACCGTTCGCCAGCGACTGGGTGGCCAAGAACGTCAACGGCTATCTCTACACGGCCGCCTTGCCTGCGACGCCCGGTATCCACGTCGAAGCGATGGAATACCAGAACCGCTATGTGCCGCGCGTACCTCATGATGCAGAGTATGCTGGCAAGATCGGTGCCTATCTTGGCGGTGTGTTGCCCCATTATGCCGAGAACTTCCTCGACTGGTGGAATGATCGCATCCTGCCCGAGATGAAGACGAACTTTGCCTACATCGACGGCTTCGACAAAGAGAACGCGAGCCTCGTCGCCTTGGCAATCCTTCTCGAAGACATGATCGACATTCATGATCGGCATTGGAAAATCCACTGGATGCTGAACTTCTCGCAGTTCTCATCGACGACGGCGCTCAATGCCGCGATTGACGAGTTCAAGCCGGATGCCAAACCCGACTTGAAGGGGCGCCTCCAAAGCTCCGTCGAGGACCGGAACTGGGACTCGGTCGAAGCTCTTTGGAAGATGAAGGAAACGGTAAAGGGCAACGCGACGCTCGAGAAGGCGTTCGAAGCGCCCACCGCGGCAGAGGTCATGACCGCACTCGAGGGATCTCCCGATGGTCAAGCTCTGATCAAGGATCAGCTTGAGCCGTATCTTGAGGAGTTTGGGCACAAGGCGCTTTGGTCACATGAGGTGGTGTTCCCGCTCTGGATCGAAAACCCAGGCCCGGCGATCGAAGCGGTACGCGGATATGTTGTGTCGGACTACGACTACCCGGCCACGATCAAGGGCGTCGAAGATGACCTGAATGCTGCGATTGCCGAGTGCATGGACGGCGTCGAGGGCGAGGCGCGCGAAAAGTTGCAGGCGGCGCTTGATGCATCGCTGAAAATGAACCCGCTGACGCCGGATCACCACTTCTACATCGATCAGGGCACGAATGCCCGGCTGCGGACTGTCTTGCTGGCAATAGGCAAGAAGATGGTCGGGCTCGACATGCTCGACGAGCCAAACGACGTGATGTTCTTGCGCTACAACGAATTGCGCGCGCTGGTGGGCGATAAGGGTGCATATGACGCCCGCGAGATCGTGTCCGATCGTCGTGACGAGTACGAAGAGGCCACTGAGAAGCGTCCGCCGGATTGGATCGGAACGGCCACGGAAGAAGCGTTGGCGTTCCCCTATGCCGGACTTTGGGGCTTTCCGGAACGGTTCTATCGCGAGCCGCCGACCAAGGCGGGCGAAATCACCGGCCTTGCGGCAAGCCCGGGGGTGATCGAAGCCAGGGCACGGGTCATCACCACCGAAGATCAATTCCATACCGTGCAAGAGGGCGAGATCCTCGTTTGCCGGATGACGAACCCGGCATGGGTGGTTCTGTTCACCCAAATTTCGGGGCTGGTGACGGATGCCGGGGGAACGACCTCGCACTCGGCCGTGGTGTCGCGCGAATTCGGCCTGCCCGCTGTGGTGGGCACGTCTGTCGCCACGAAGGACATCAAGACCGGCGACACGCTCCGCGTAAACGGTACGTCCGGCGTTGTGGAAATCCTGAAGTAGCGCCACTGCCGCTTTCCGTTCCCCGGGTTCTCCCGCCGGGGGACGGAAGAACCGCGACTTTCAACAGGAAGTGAGCCATGGGTTATCGCTTTGTCGATCTGTCGATGCCGGTCCATCAGGACATGAAGGTCTTTCCCCGGCTCGCGCAGCCGAAGATGGAGGTTGTGGACAGCTGGGAAGGGTTCGCAAAGGCGATTGGCGCCGACGAATTCGGCGAGGAGCATCTGACTGCCCACTACTCGATCACGGTTAGTGATCACGCCGGCACTCATATGGACGCGCTGAAGCACATGGGTGACGAAACCTCGCCGGGGCCCGAGGGGATCCCGCTGGAATACTGCTTTGGCGACGGTGTTGTTCTGGACTTCCGGCATCTTGAGTTTGGCGCGGCCATCACCGTCGAAGACATGAAGGCGGCCTTGGCCAAGATCAATTACACGCTAAAGCCGCGGGATATCGTTCTCATCCGCACAGGCGCATCCGAGTACAATGATCAGGACCGCTACCTGACCGATCACGTGGGCATGTCTGCGGCAGCGACACGCTGGTTGATCGAACAGGATTGCCTTGTAACTGGTACCGATGCGCCGACCTACGACGCTCCGGTTTGGGCGATGTTTGAGACCAAGTCGTTCTGGCCTGCCCACAAGGTCATGATGAGCGATCCATATTGGCATATCGAGAACCTCACCAACCTCGGCGAATTGCCATCACACGGGTTCAAGCTTTCCGTTTTTCCGATCAAGTGGGTTGGCACCACCGGTGCCCCCGTCCGCGCCGTGGGGATCATCGATGTCTGAGTATGTGCTTTGGTTTCAGGATGTCGGGTGTCTTGAAGTGGCCGACGCGGGTGGCAAGGGGGCAAGCCTTGCATCGATGACCCAGCAGAACCTGCCGGTCCCAGGCGGCTTCGCCGTACCTGCGGACGTTCTCGGTAAATGCGTTGATGTCGAGCGACTGCGGGACTTGGCCCGCGCACAGGATCACCAAGCCGCCATCAATTTGGTGGAGGAGACGGCCGTGGTCCCCGACGAAGTAATCGCGGCCTACAACGAATTGGGGGGCGGCAAGGTTGCCGTGCGCTCATCCGCATCGGCCGAGGATTCCGAGGCTGCAAGTTATGCCGGCCAGCAAGAGACGTATCTGAACGTCTTCGGAGACGATGCGGTCCGGAAGGCCGTAATCGATTGTTGGGCGTCGTTCTTTTCGGAACGCGCAATGTTCTACCGCGGTCAGAAGGGGTCTCTAGAAGACCTGCGCATGGCGGTTGTGATCCAGAAAATGGTGGATGCCGACAAAGCTGGTGTGGCGTTCTCGATCCATCCCGTGACCCGCCGCAGGGACCGGATGATGATTGAAGCGGTCTATGGGCTGGGCGAGGCTGTGGTCTCGGGCGAGGTGACGCCGGACCAGTACATCGTTGACCGAAAGGGAAAAGAAAAGAAGTCGCAGACGCCCCATGGCGGCGTTCTGGACGCCGAGGAACTCGTTCGGCTGGCAGCCTTGGCAGTCAATCTCGAGGATCACTACGGCAAGCCTCAGGACATCGAATGGGCAATCTATCGATCCGACATTTACCTTCTCCAATCGCGGCCTGTGACCGCGTGACAGGAGACGTGTCCCGGTTCTGAAAAGCCGACCGAGGGGTCGCCCGCACCCCAAGCAAAGCGAGGCACTTGGCCCATAGCGGGCGCCGACCAAGGAGAGAGATTATGAACGCATTCAAGTTCCTCGCACTCGCAGCCGTTGCTGCTTCACCTCTGCCAGCCCTTGGCGATGGTCACGCACGAGAGCTGCCGCCGCTTGTGTTGCAGCCCAATGCCGAGTTGGTGACGTTCGAGCATCTCGACGCGCTAAATGAATGCGATTGGGACCGCCTCATGGCGCAGTACCCGGAAGAGGTCCTGTTCATCCTTCCCAACGGTGTCTGGATCGAAGGCCGCGCCGCCATCGGCGATGTGTTTACTGGTTTCTGCACCCCGCGGTCGGAGGGTGGGTTCCTTGGGGCAACCTTCATCGCGGAGAAGGTGAAGACAGTCGGCGAGACGGTCAACGTGTCCTGGCGTCTCGAGGCGGATTGGCTGGCCGAGCCCTACAAGGGCGCGGACGCCTACGTCACCCGTGACGGGCTCATGTACGCGCAGGTGACGACGTTCAACCCGGCCGACATGAAATTCGCCGAGTAACGCCCACAGACAACGACGCCTAAGGCCACCGAAGACTAGGAAACGACGTTCATGTTACTTCTCGACGCGATCTTTATCGGCCTACTTGAAGCCTCGCCGTTGATCCTGGCGGCGATGGGGTTCACGCTGATCTTCTATCTGAACGGGTTCATGAATATCGCCTATGCCGAAAGCATCACGTTCGGCGCCTATTTCGCGATCCTGTTCAACGTCGTGCTGGGCCTGCATTTCTATATGGCGATCGTGCCATCAATGCTGTTGTCCGGGGCCTTGAGCGTTGCAGTCTATTACGCGATCTTTCGGCCTGCGTTGAATCGCGGTGTCGGCCCGACCGAGATGATCATTCTCTCGGTCGGCGTGTCCTTTATGCTGCGCTACGGGCTGATCCTCGTGGTGGGACCAGAGAACCTGTTCCTGAACGAACCCAGCATTACCTACATGCAGTTCCTCGGTATGGGGGCGACGAACCTTCAGCTGATTGCCCTTGTCCTCGTCTTCGTGACTGCCGGCATCCTCTACTGGATGATCTACAACACCGGTCTGGGCGAGCAGATGCGCGGCCTCGCGAACAACCACGATCTTGCCATGGCGAGTGGGATCAATCCACACCGCACCTCCGTTGCAATTTGGTTCATTGCGGGATGTGCGGGCGGGCTCTCGGGCGTCTTTTCCGGCGTTTTCGCGCAGGTGACGCCGTATATGGGCTGGAACGTGATCCTGATCACCATGCTTGTCACGATCGTGGCCGGGATCGGTTCGGTGCGAGGAGCTTTGGTTGCCGCAATCGTTGCCGGCATCCTGACGTCCTTCATCACACTGGTTTCCGAACCTCTCTACGCCGAAGTGGCCCTTCTCTTGGCCTTCATCGGTGTGCTCACCTATCGCGGCGCGAGGGCGGCCTAATGGACTACCTGATCTTCTCGTTTTCGTTGATGATGGTCTACATCGGCCTGGCGCAGCTTCTGCACGTCCAGTTCGGTCTGCTGGGCATTCCGAACTTTGGCGTTGTCGGCTTCTGGGGGCTGGGTCTCTACGGAACCGGAGTGCTCTTCGTCGAGTTCGACGTCCCGCTTTTGCCGTCGATCATCGTCGCTTCGGTGATCTCGGCGGGCGTGGCCTATGTTCTGGCTTTGCTGGTCCTGCAGCGAAGTGGTCAGGCCATTCTTGCCGCAACCTTGGCGCTGGCCGCGATCGTGGGCACCCTGATTGTCACGGAAAAACAACTGACCGGCGGGGTTCAGGGGCTGGGCACGATCGGGTTCCCGTTCCGAGAGCTGGACAATCGCAATGCGGTCTTCCTTGGCATATTGACCGCTGTTGTTGTCGGGCTGATCTGGGCCTCGGCGCGGCTGCGCGACAGCCGCCTTGGCCGCACGATGATTGCCATCCGTGACAACGAAGAACTGGCTGCGAGCCTTGGGAAAGACACCGCGTCGATCAAGCGAATGACCTTTGCGGTGACATGCGGGTTGATGGGCGTGCTGGGCGGTCTTTCGGCACCGCTGCACCAATTCCTTGTGCCGTACCTCTTGGCACCATCGCTGACCTTTGCGGTCTGGATCGCGCTGGTGCTGGGCGGCAAGGCTCACAATCTTGGTGCGATGATCGGCGTCTTCGCAACGTTCGGTCTCTTTGACATCCTTGTGGAAACCTATGCGCCGGTACCGCCCGACTACGCGCTGATGGTCCCGAACTTTAAACTCTTCTGCTACGGCGTCCTGCTCGTCTTGATCATCATGTTCCGGCCGACCGGCCTGCTTGGCGAAGAGGGCCCGAGAGTCCGTGCAAAATCTGTTCCGCGGCGCGTCTCCGACGCCGCCGTGAAGGAGGGTTGAGCGATGCGCCTCGAAGCCGAAAACCTGACCAAGTCTTACCACGCGCATGAAGTGGTCAATATTCCAAGCGTGTCATTCGGCGCACAGGGTCTCGAAGGGCTGATCGGCCCGAACGGCGCCGGCAAGAGCACGCTTATGGGGTTGTTGACCCGCCGGATCGCTCCCACTAGCGGCAAGATCAGCCTCGATGTAGGCGACGGCGTGCATCAGCTTAACCCGCTGAAGTCGCACGAGGTTGCGCGGATCGGACTGATCAAGACCAACCAGCGTATCCAGGGATTTGACAGCCTGACGATCAAGGACTCGCTGCGGCTTGCCGTGACCCCGCCCAAAGAGGAGGGGTTCATGAGCATCTTCGCAGGAGAGCGCGATTCAGATGACATCGAAGAGCGGGTCGCTGGCTATGTCGAAGCGTTCCCGTTTACGGATCGCAACGGCTATGCGCGCTCGGGTGGCGAAAAGAAACTGGTCGACATTCTGCGCTGCTTGATCGCCGAGCCGAAACTCCTCTTGATGGACGAACCGACCGCCGGATTGCCGGAAGACGTCACCCGCACCGTGATGGACATGGTTCGAGAGAAGGTCGCGGGCGGCAAGATGCGGGTTGTCGTCGTCGAACACGACCTTCCGCTGATCTGGGAATACTGCGACTACGTCCACTTCCTGTCCGAAGGCTCGATCCTTTTTGAAGGCGCGCCAGAAGAGGTGAAGTCGAACCGGGTCGTGGCCGAGAAGTACATGGGGGTCTGAGAGATGTTCGACGTCCAAAGCATGCACAGCGGATACGGCGAAATGGCGGTTCTGAAGGACCTGACATTCTCCATCCGTGACGAGATTTTCGCCGTGCTTGGGGCCAACGGTGCCGGAAAAACGACATTGCTGAAGACACTGGCGCGACTTCTGCCTCTGCAATCGGGTTCTATGTCGCTGGATGGAAATGACGTGTCGAAAACCCCGGCCTACGTCATGCCCAAGGCGGGCGTCGCATATGTTCCGCAAGAGGGCAACGTCTTCCCCGACCTGTCGGTGCAGGAGAACCTGTCAATCGGCGGGCGCACGGGCCACCGGCCCAAGCAGGAAAAGCTGGACGAGGTGTTCGAGCTTTTTCCGCGCTTGAAGGAGCGCCGCAGCCAAGCCGCCGGGTCGCTTTCCGGCGGAGAGGGTCAGATGCTCGCTGTCGGACGCGCACTGATGCAGGATCCGAAGGTGCTGCTTCTGGACGAACCGTCCGCTGGTCTGTCGCCGATCTTCGTCGATACCCTTTTTTCAAGTATCGCCGAGACCCGGAAAGAAAGAGGGGTCACCATCGTTCTGGCAGAACAGAACGCGGTCAAAACCCTCGAAATTGCGGACCGTGTGATGGTGCTTTCTCTCGGCGAGATGCATCTTCTCAAACCCCGCAACGAACTCGAGATGAGCGACATAACAGCCGCTTATCACATTTGAACTGCACCGAAATCGACCAACGGAGGAGACATCGATGACACGCAGGATTACGACAATTGCAGGCGCTGTGGCGCTTGCTGCGGGGTTCGGGTTCGCTGCCCCGGCCGCCGCAGAAGAAGAGATCGTGGTGGGACACCTGACCTACCATACCGGCGAATTCGGCGCCTTTGGTCCGTTCTTTGACGGGGTGGCCGAAATGGTCCTGTCGAAGATCAACCAGGATCCGCCACTCGGCAAACCGATGCGCGCAATCCATCAGGATCTTGGCACCGTGGGCGAGGCGCGTGCGGCCCGCAAACTGGTCGACAGCGACAACGTCGATATCCTTTTGAATCCGGCGCACAGCTATCTGTCCTACCGCGAATTCATGCTTGAAACCGTGGCCGACAAAGGCCTTCCATTGATGCCATCTGTTCATGGTGGCGCGATCGAAGGTACCATCGGCGGGGTTTCGGAAGAGCCGATCTTCCGGGGGTCGCCGCTTGATACGGCGAACGGAACCGCGGCGCTGCTGCACGTCGCAGACGCCGGCAAGAAGAACGTGGTGATCGTGGCCACCGAAGTCTCGGGGTCGCAGCTTCAAAAAGAGGCTGCCGTACGGACGGCGGAGGCCATCGGTTTCGAGGTCCTTGGTGATTTCGACATTCAGGCCGGTGAAAGCAACTATCGCTCCATCGTCGCGCGGATTGCCCGGCTGGAGCCAGAAGCGGTTGTGATGTTCTCGTCGCCGCAGGCCGGCGGCAGCTTCGTGAAGAACGCTGCTGAAGGCGGGAACTCATGGTACATCGTCGGATCCGGCGAGTGGCAAGAAACCGAGTTCTATGACACGGCGACCAAATCGGCTCTCGACCAGCATGAAGCGGTCGTTCTCGCCGCGAACTCGCACAGCGACAACCCATCCTTCGAGCCGTACATGGAGTTCGCGAAGTCTTCGCAGTGGATCGACGACATCGGTGATCCGGCAAACTCCTATGCGATCCAGTACTTCGATCTCCTCGTCGCTTCGGCGTTGGCGATCGAAAAAGCGGGCGAACTGAACACCGCAAGCTGGACCGAGGCGATGTACAAAGTCACCGGCGGCGAAGGTGAGACTGTCTACAGCTACGAAGATGGTCTGGCAGCGATCCGTGCCGGAAAAGAGATCAACTACGACGGGGTCACCGGGTCGATGGAATACACCGACACCGGCATCGTCGCGGGGATCTTCGGCATCTTCGAGTGGGACGACAGCGGAGCCGTCTCGAAAGTCGGCACCGTGGACGCCGGAAAAGTGCTCGAACTGGAATCGATGTAATCGATCCTCCCTTGGCCAGCACTGGCTGGCCAAGGGCCCTAAACCAACCTCGGCACATTGCAACTTGATCAGAAGGACCCGAACGATGGACATCAGGTGGTACGGGCACGCCGCTTTCGGCCTGAAGCCCCAAAACGGCCCCTCGGTCATCACCGATCCTTATCGCGCGGATCTGGTGGGATACACACCCATTCCCGATGCAGCCGACATCGTTGTCCGTTCAAGTGACGATGACGAGGGCCATTGCCGCGAAGATCTTGTCCCGGGCCAGCATCATCTGGTCGAGGCGCTGGAGATCGCGAAGAATGGCGGCACGAAAACCGTCGCGGGTATCGAGTTCCGGGCCAAGGAGGCAATGGAGTACGAGCACCATTTCGAACACGAAGTGCCGGGACAGAATGCAATGTACCGGTTCGAACTTGATGGGATCAAGATCGCCCATATGGGTGATGTCGGCAATCGCCTGACACCGGACCAGCTGGCGTTCTTCGAAGACGTCGACATCCTTCTTGCGCTCACCGGATCGATCCTGACCATCAAGATGCCCGACCTGATGGAGATGATCCACAAGACCGGCCCGAAGCTGGTCATCCCGATGCACTTTCGAACTCTGACCTATAGGCGGCAAGCCGGCGCGTGGATCGAAGAGTTTCTCGTGAACTTTCACGATGCCCAGATCGACTACGCGCTGGGCTATGACGCCACCATCACCAAGGCCGATATCCCCGAGGAAACCCGGGTGCTGGTCATGGATTACTACCGCTGAGCGCGCGCATTGCCGGGTTCTGATTGAAACCAGATGCACGGAAAGGGGGATTGATCATGAAACCGTTCGACTACCTTCTGCCGTCCAATTTGGCTGAAGCCTCGGAGATTTGGGCCGAACACGGTTCGTGTGGCCGGCTTCTTGGCGGTGGTACCGATCTGACCGTGGCGCTACGGCACGGGCATCTGACGACCGATGTCGTGATTGACCTGAAATCGGTTTCGGAACTCGAGTCTGACATTTCGACGGACGGCGGTGATCTGCGGGTGTCGGCCGGCACGACGATGGCGGAGTTGGGTGCCTACCTGGAAGCCCGCGGCCTGTTTCCGGCGTTGAAAGACGCCACAGCCGTGGTGGGGTCCATCCAGATCCGCAACCGGGCGACCCTTTCGGGGAATATCTGCAATGCGTCTCCCGCGGCCGACACGGTGCCCGTTCTGGCGGCCATGGCCGCGTCGGTTGAAATCTACGGGCCGGGCGGGACCCGGACCAAGCCCGTCGCCGATTTCATTGAAGGTAACCGCCGGATTGACCTTGGTCCTGGCGAGATTGTGTCCGCCGTTCTGATCCCATTGTCCGAAGAGCCACGTGGCTGTGCATTTGATCGTATCACGCGCCGGCGCGGCGTGGATCTTGCGACCACCAATATGTGCTGCACGATCGCCGCAGACGGCGATGTGGTCGTTGCCTTTGGAGCCGTGTCACCCCGCCCGCTGGTCCTTCACGACAAAAGCGCCGCGCTCTCGGACGAGGGCGCCCCGGCGGCAGAACGTGACGCCGCTTTGGGCCGATTGGCGGCGGCCGCGTCGCCAATCACGGATGTCCGGGCCAGCGCGGAGTACCGCTCCGCGATGCTGACGGTGATGACGAAACGGGCCCTTTCGGTCGCCAAGCAGCGTCTGACGGAGGCGATGGCCGATGCCTGATACCTTCAAACCGCGCGAGGCCGCGAAGACTGCGACGACAGGTGAAGGCGGCCAGTTCGGTGCGGTGAAGACACTCAGTCTGGTGTTGAACGGCCGTCCGGTCACGGCCGATGTCGCGGCCCATGTCTCGCTTTTGGACTTCATCCGCGACGCGTTCGAACTCAAAGGTGCCAAGGAATGCTGCGCGGTGGGCGAGTGCGGCGCCTGCACCGTCATTGTCGATGGCGAGCCGGTCAATTCCTGCCTGATGCTTGCGGTCGAAAGCCAAGGCAAATCCGTCGAAACGGTCGAAGGCCTGTCCAAAGGCGGTCAGCTCAGCACGGTTCAGCATTCGTTCCTGAAATGCGGCGGTGTCCAGTGCGGGTTTTGCATTCCGGGAATGGTCATGTCGGCGGAAGCACTGCACCGAACCAAGCCCGAGGCCGACGAAGCCGAGGTTCGTGAGGCGCTCTCGGGCAACCTATGCCGTTGCGGTGGGTACAATCGGATGTTTGACGCCATGCGCGACGCCGCCGGAGGTGACGCGCTCATGAAAACCGTCGAGCCGGAGGCCGGTGCGTCGGTCGGCACCGATGTCAGTCGGGCTGGCGGTGTGGAGCGGGTGAACGGCTCGCAGCCCTTCGTTGCAGATTTGAGCATCGCCGGCATGACTCATTTGAAACTCGTGACGCTCGATGTGGGTCGGGCGCGGATTGACAGCATCGACGTGTCGAAGGCCGCGGCCGTTCCGGGTGTGATCGATGTGATCACGGCCGAGGACCTGCCATCGCCCATGCCTCGCTTTGGACCCGAACGGCAGGACCGCCCAGTAATCGCGGTTGGAGAGACGAAGTTTCACGGTGAACCGGTTGCGGCCGTCGTCGCAGAAAGCAAGGACATTGCGGCTTACGCTGCCGGGCTTGTCGAAGTGGATTATACTCCCCTGACGGCGGTCACGACGATTGAAGAGGCCCTCGCGAACGATGCGCCGTTGGTACAGGCGCCAGAACTGCGCCCGGGAGATCCGAAAGCCCACACGAATGTCTTCAAGGACCTCGACTACGGTTGGGGTGATGTCGATGGCGCCACCGCCGACCTCGTCATTGAGAACACTTACACGTTTCCAATGGTCACGCATTTCGCGATCGAGCCCCATGGGTTCATCGTCGATGCTGCCGATGACAAACTGAAGATCTGGAGCCCGGTCCAGCACCCGTTCCTCCTTCAAAAGATCATGGCCGGCCTTTTCGATCTGCCGCTGAGCGACGTGCAAGTTCTGGCCCCAGACCCCGGGGGCGGGTTTGGCGGCAAGCAGATGCCGAAATTCGAACCACTGCTGGCCTTTGCTTCCCGCCGGGTCGGGCGGCCCGTCAGACTGGTTCTGACGCTTGAGGAAACGTTCCAGGCAGTGCGGCGTGCATCGGCATCCGTGACGATCCGCTCAGGGTTCACCCGGGACGGGGACCTCGTGTTCCACGACATCGCGTCGCATTACCTTGTGGGGGCCTATGCGGATGTTGCCACGCGGGTCACACAGAAGGGAAATTACCTCGGATGCGGCCCCTACCGCGTGCCCAATGCGCGGATCAAGGCCCGACCGGTCCTGTCGCACACAACGCCTAGCTGCGCCTTTCGGGGGTTCGGCACCCCTCAGGTCAACTGGGCCGTCGAAAGCCAGATAAACGAAGCCGCCAGACGTCTCGGGATCGATGGTCTCGCGATCCGGCTTCGGAATGTATCGGACAAGGGCGACCAGGTCGTCGAAGGCGATGTGCCGGCCGACGGCCATTGGCTGCAATCGGTCCAGAAGGCCGCCGATCTTCTGGGCTGGGAATCGCCAAAACCCGAAGGCCGGGGCCGGGGCATCGCGGTTGGCATCAAGGCCGGAGCGACGACGGGTCTGTCGAATTCCACGGTACGCCTTCTGGCCGACGGATCGATCCTCGTTTTTGCCGGCACGTCTGACATGGGGCAGGGCGCCCGCACGATCTTTGCACAGATCGCGGCAGATCTGTTAGGGGCGCCTTACAGCCGCGTCTCGGTTGTGATGGGCGACACCGCGGTCGTACCGTTTGACCTGCAGACATCGGCGAGCCGGTCGACGGTGTTCATGGGTACCGCAATTACCCGCGCATGCGAGGACATCCATGCGCAAGTCATCGAATTGGCCGCCGATACTCTGGGTATCAGCGAAGATGACATCCGCATCGAAGACGGCCAGATCGTTCTGCCCGATCAGATGCTGCCGATCTTCGATTTCGTTCAGACGTCTCTGGGAAAGTGGAGCGGCGAACTTATAGGCAATGGCCGCATGCGCAAGCCCACCGACAAGGACCACCCATTGGGCGGTTCGCCAGCGTTCTTTGAGTTCAACTGCACCGCGTTCGAAGTGTCGGTGGATCGCGACACCGGTGAGATCGAGGTTCACAAGCACGTCACCGTCGGGGATGTGGGCAAGGCTCTGAACCCCCTGCAGGTCGAGATGCAAGACGAAGGGGCTGCCATCATGGGGCTGGGCCATTCGATCTACGAACAGATTCTGATGGATGATCAGGGCCGCATCCGGAATCTCGGCGCCATCGACTATCGGATCGTGACGACCAAGGACATGCCCGCAGAGTTGAAGACCGGCATGATCGAGAACGAAGACGGGCCAGGTCCCAAAGGATCCAAAGGGATCAGCGAAGGCGCGATCCTTTGCACGGCACCCGCCTTGGGTGCGGCGGTTGCCGATGCGACGGGGGTCATGATCCGTGACCTGCCGATGACACCGGAACGCGTGTGGCGGGCCCTTCAAAGCCAGAATTTGACGCAAGGAGATACCTTATGAACGTCATGAACAGCACGATGGAGGCATTGGTCCTTACCGCGCCGCGCGAGTTCTCGGTCCGGGAAGTCCCGGTCCCGGTGGCGGTGGATGACGAAGTTCTGGTCAAGGTCGACACCACCTATATCTGCGGGACCGATCCGCACATCATCCAGGGCGATTTCCCGGGCTTCTGGCCGCCTGCCTTTCCGTTCACGCCCGGTCACGAATGGTCCGGAACCATTGAGAAGACCGGACCCAAGGCTGCTGCCCTTGGCTGGAAAGTGGGAGAGCGCGTCTGCGCAATCAGCCATGTGGGCTGCGGGTACTGCGCCAATTGCATGAAGGGTCGCTACACGATCTGTCTCAACTACGGGAAACTCGACACCGGGCATCGCCAGCATGGCCATATCACCCCAGGAGCCTATGCTCAGTATATGGTCGCTTCGGTCAAGAGCCTCTACCGGGTGCCCGACGAGATGGATCTGGAATATGCGGCCAACGTCGATCCGCTTTCGATCGCGCTTTATACGGTGAACCGGTCCCGGTTCGAGCCGGGTGACGATGTCCTGATTATGGGAACCGGGCCACAGGGGCTGATGGCCCAGCTTTGCGCTCAGGCGATGGGTGCGGGCCGTGTGATAATCGCGGGGTCCGGGGAACGCTTGGAACTGGCCAAGAAGCTCGGGGCGATCGGCATCGACTATCGGACCACAGATGTACTGGAAACTGTCAAAGACCTGACAGGCGGTCTTGGTGTTCCGCGGGTTCTGGAATGCGCGGGGACGGCACAGGCCATTCAGCAGGCTTGTCTGGCGGCTGCAAAGGGTGGGGTCGTATCGATGATCGGCATCCCCCATTCCGATCCGAGTCTGCCAATCAAGCGCATGGTTCTGGACGAAGTCGAGCTGGTCGGAAACCGCGCCAATCCCAACACCGCCGAACCGGCGATTGCCATGCTGGCAGAGGGGCGGGTCGACCTTAAGCCATTGCTGTCACACAAGTTTCCCTTGTCCGACTTCGCCACTGCACTCGACATCTATGAAGGCCGAAAGGACGGGGCGATGAAGGTGGCGATCAAGCCCAACTGACCCGACCCAGCAAAACGACGAAGTCAAGGGAACAAGCGATGTCTGTGAAGATCGAGTGCATTCTGGAATGCAACAACCACCTCGGTGAGGGCCCGGTCTGGGACGTGGAGGAGGGCCGGCTCTACTGGCTTGACTGCACGGGGCCACGCTTCGGGCTCGACGCGGTTTGGCGGATGGATCCCAAATCGGGCAAGGTCGAAAGCTGGGCGCTGCCCAAGGACATTGGTGCGATGGCGCTGCGCGAAAAGGGTGGGATGGTCGCGGCCATGTGCGACGGGTTCTATTTCATGGACATCAAGGACGACAAAATCGAGCTGGATCTGATTCAGGAAGTCGACGCCGATATTGAGCGCACCCGTCTCAACGATGGCAAGGTCGACCGGCGCGGTCGCTTTTTCGCGGGCGGTATGGATGATCTGGAGGAGCTGAGGAACTGTGGATTGTGGAGGCTCGACCCCGATCTGTCCGTGACCCGGGTGGAAGAGGGGCTGATGTGCACCAACGGGCCCTGCTGGAGCCCCGATGACAAGACATTCTACATTGCCGACACCTTTATCGAGGAGTTCTGGGCCTACGACTACGATATCGAGACAGGCAGCCTGTCGAACAAGCGCGTCCACGCCACCACCAAGGATGACGAGGGGGTCGCCGATGGGTCGACGGTCGACGAAGAGGGCTACATGTGGAACGCCCAGCTCATCTCGGGCGATCTGGTGCGCTATGCCCCTGACGGCTCGGTCGAGCGCCGGATCGGGATGCCGGTAAAGAACATCACATCGGTCATGTTCGGTGGTCCGGACCTTGACGTCCTGTATGTGACCTCGATGGCGCGGGTCAAACACCCGGCCGTCCATGATATGTTCGCCGTTCAGGCCAAACCACAGTTTCTGGCGGGCAGTGTTTTTGCCGTGACCGGGCTGGGTATCCGCGGCCTTCCAGAACCACGTTTCGCAGGATAAGCCTATGAGCCAGAACGGGAAAGTCATAATCACCTGCGCTGTCACCGGGGCGATCCATACACCGTCCATGACGCCGCATTTGCCGATCACACCGGACGAAATCGCGTCCGAAGCCATCGCCGCCGCCGAGGCCGGTGCGGCGATCTTGCACCTTCACGCCCGCAACCCGGAAACGGGACAGCCTGACCAAAGCCCCGAAGGCTTTGCGCCGTTCCTGCCGCGCATCAAGCAGGCCACGAACGCGGTTCTGAACATCACAACCGGTGGCAGCCCCTACATGACCGTGGCCGAGCGCGCGGCGCCCGCAGCGCAGTACCAGCCCGAAGTGGCATCGCTGAACATGGGGTCAATGAACTTCGGTCTTTATCCGATGCTCAAGCGGTTCAAGGAGTTCAAGTTTGCTTGGGAACGTGAGCATCTTGAAGGGTCCCGCGATCTCGTCTTCCGGAACTCGTTTCAGGACATCGAGTACGTGCTCGAAACCTGTTACGGCAACGGGACGCGGTTCGAGTTCGAATGCTATGACATCTCGCATCTCTACAATCTCGCGCATTTCGCCGATCGCGGCCTCGTCAAGGCGCCGTTTTTTGTCCAGTCCGTCTTCGGCCTGTTGGGCGGGATCGGGGCGCACCCGGAAGACGTGATGCACATGAAGCGCACCGCCGATCGCCTCTTCGGATCTGAATACAGCTGGTCGGTGCTGGGGGCAGGTGCGAACCAGTTGCGCGTCGCCGCTCAGGCCGCCGCGCTTGGCGGAAATGTCCGCGTCGGGCTAGAAGACAGTATCTGGGCCGGTAAAGGCGAGCTGGCCACGTCCAACGCCGTGCAGGTCACGAAAGTTCGCCAGATCATAGAAGGGCTTGGGCTTTCTGTGGCGACGCCGGATGAAGCGCGCGATATCCTGACGTTGAAGGGCGGCGACCAGGTCGCATTCTGAGACGGAAATTGGTGGGCGATGAAACGGTCCATTTCACCAGCAGAAGCCGCCGAGATGATCCCTGACGGCGCACGTGTGATGATCGGGGGGTTCATGGGCGTTGGATCGCCCGAACGGTTGATCGATGCACTTGTGGCAGCGGGCCGGCGCGATATCCAGCTTGTGGCGAACGACACGGCGATGCCCGGTCGCGGAATAGGCAAGCTGATTGCGGCCCGGGCGGTGTCCCATCTCAGGACGTCGCATATCGGGCTGAACCCGGAAACCCAACGTCAAATGAACTGCGGCGAACTGGACGTTGAACTGATCCCTCAGGGGACATTGGTCGAGTGCATCCGTGCCGCGGGTGTGGGCCTTGGTGCGGTGGTCACGCCAACAGGCGTTGGGACCCCCGTTGCAGAGGGCAAGGAGACCCTTGTCCTGAATGACCGGACGTTTCTGGTCGAGCCTCCGATCCATGCCGACTTTGCCTTGATCGCAGCCAGACAGGCTGACTATGTCGGCAATCTCGAGTACACGCTGACAGCCCAAAACTTCAATCCGATCATGGCCATGGCGGGCGATCTTGTTATAGCCGAGCCGGAACACATCGTGCCGGTGGGAATGATCCCGCCCGACGCGGTGCGCACGCCCGCGGCTCTGGTCGATCATCTGATTGAGAGGGCTCCATGATGGATGCCAAAGAGGTTATCGCGCGCCGTGTGGCCGCCGAAATCGAGCCCGGTACATTGGTGAATCTCGGGATCGGATTGCCAAGCCTGGTGGCCAACTACGTGCCAGCCGACAAGGGCGTGTTCTTCCAGTCAGAGAATGGTGTCATCGGGCTTGGTGCGCGCCCGCCAGAAGGCATGGAAGACCCGCGATTGACTGATGCGGGCGGCGGGTTCGTGACGGCGGTCCCCGGTGCGGCGTCAATCGACAGCGCGATGAGTTTCGGTCTGATCCGTGGGGGGCATATCGACCTGACGGTTCTTGGTGGATTGCAGGTCGACTCGACGGGTCGGTTGGCGAATTGGATGATCCCCGGAAAGCTTGTGCCCGGCATGGGCGGCGCGATGGACCTTGCGAGCGGGGCCAAGCGCGTCATCGTGGCCATGCAGCATACGTCGCGCGGTGTCAGCAAGCTGGTTGAGGCCTGTGACCTGCCGCTGACGTCCAGCCGACCGGTCGACCTGATCGTAACGGAACTCGCTGTCTTCGCTGTTGTGAAGAACGGGCTTGTTTTGACGGAACTTGCCGACGGTGTCGACATGGCCACGGTCGAGAATGCGACAGACGCGCCGTTCAGAACTGCCACCGCGCATGACGCGTGATCGCTCCGTTCCCAAAGTTCGGGATTTTTTGGAGCGGGCGATGAGATTCGAACTCACGACCCTTACCTTGGCAAGGTAATGCTCTACCCCTGAGCTACGCCCGCGTCCTTGGGTACCGGGGGGGATATAAACACCCGGACCGCGCTGCAAGGAAAAAATGCGCTGCCCAGGCGCTTACATCCGCGTTGTTGCGTAGTTTATCCCACGAAGCCAGAGAAGACGTGATAGCCGTTTGGGACCCCAGACCTGAGGAGCAAGTCCCACATGCCCACTCATGCCGACATTGCCGCAAAACTTCTGCGGGATGCTGCGACTTTCTTTGACACCCTCGCCCGTGAGAACCCGCCGCTTGAAGAACAGATGCGCGAGAACGCGACGGTCTTCAAACAGGTGGCCGATCTTGTCGAGCACGATCCGCAGGGCGAGTTGGGCGAGCCGGGCGATACCGCATCGTCCGGGTCCGGCAGCAACGATCCCTGATACCGCCCCGAATGGGCGCGGTAGGCATCACTCGTCGAACTCGACCAAGAGATCCTTGGCATCGATCTGGGCGCCAGCTTTCACGTGGACGGCCTTTACCACCGCATTGCGCTCGGCATAAAGGCCGGTCTCCATCTTCATCGCTTCGATCGTGAGAAGAAGGTCGCCCTCGACCACCTCGGCGCCATCGTTCACGGCAACAGAAGCGACAACGCCCGGCATGGGCGCGCCGACATGGCACTTGTTTCCGGCCTCGGCCACAGGGCGTGCGACCTTTGTCGCCGCCACCTTGCGGTCGGCGACCCGAACCACCCGCGGCGCGCCGTTCAGCTCGAAGAACACTCGGACATCGCCGTCTTCATGGGTTTCGCCCACCGCCTGAAGCCGGATTTCAAGTGTGACACCCGGATTGATCTCGGCCGAAATCTCTTCGCCAGCATCCATGCCGTAAAAGAAGGTCCGGGTCGGCAGCGTGCGAACTGGGCCGTAGATCCTGTGGCGGCCCATGTAATCGAGGTAGACCTTGGGATACATCAAATAGCCCGACAGGTCGGCATCGTTCAGCTTGTATCCATTCAGCTCTTTCGACACCGATGCGCGCGTGGCTTCGATATCCACCGGTTCCGCGTGGAGCCCCGGCCGGTCGTCGATCGCGCTCTCGCCCTTCAGTACTTTTGCCTGCACCTTCGATGGCCACCCACCCGGCGGCTGGCCGAGATTGCCCTTCATCATGTCGACCACGGAATCCGGGAACGCCACTTCCTTTTTGGGATCCAGAACATCGTCGGTGCTCAGCCCTTGGCTGACCATCATGAGGGCCATATCGCCCACAACCTTTGACGACGGGGTCACCTTCACGATGTCGCCGAACATGTCGTTCACATCGGCATAGGTCTGGGCGACCTCGTGCCAGCGTTCTTCCAGACCCAGAGATCGGGCTTGCGCCTTGAGGTTGGTGAACTGCCCGCCCGGCATCTCGTGGAGGTACACTTCGGACGCGGGCGATTGCATCCCGGATTCGAACGCCGCGTAATGGCCGCGCACCATCTCCCAGTAGTTCGAGATTTCCCGTACGGCCCCGATATCGAGGCCGGTGGGGCGTTCGCCATGCTTCAGCATGTCGACAACGGTGCCAAGCGTGGCCTGGCTCGTGTTCCCGGACAGGGCGTCCATGGCCGCATCCACCGCATCGACCCCCGCATCGACCGCCGCGCCGATCGTCGCGCAGGCGATGCCCGCGGTGTCATGCGTGTGGAAATGCACGGGCAGACCCACCTCTTCCTTCAGCGCCTTGATCAGCACACGCGCTGCATCCGGTTTCAGAAGTCCAGCCATGTCTTTCAGGCCAAGCACATGGGCGCCGGCCGCCTTCAGGTCGCGCCCCATCGCGAGGTAATAATCCCGATCGTATTTGGACCGCGCGGGGTCGAGCATGTCACCCGTATAGCAAATCGTGCCCTCACAGACTTTGCCCGCCTCTTGAACGGCGTCCATGGCCACGCGCATGTTCTCAACCCAATTTAGAGAATCGAACACTCGGAACACATCGATCCCCAGATCGGCGGCGGTTTGTACGAAAAATCGAACAACGTTATCCGGATAGTTCGTATAGCCGACCCCGTTGGCCCCCCGAAGCAGCATTTGCAGCATCAGGTTGGGCATGCCCGCCCTCAAGTCGCGCAGGCGTTGCCAAGGACATTCCTGAAGGTAGCGATACGCGACGTCGAAAGTCGCGCCGCCCCAGCATTCGACGCTGAAGAGCTGCGGCAGGTTGGCCGCATAGGCGGGGGCCACCTTGATCATGTCGATGGATCGCATCCGTGTCGCCAGCAGCGATTGGTGCGCGTCTCGCATGGTGGTGTCGGTCACGAGGACCTCGTTCTGGGCCAGCATCCATTCGGCCAGCGCGGCGGGACCCTTGTCGTCGAGGATCTGCTTCGTCCCCGGCGGCGGAAGTTCGTGGCGCGCGGCGGGCGGGCGCGGGTCCTTCACGTCGGAACGTGGGGTGGGGCGACCCTCGGTTTCGGGATGTCCGTTGACGGTCACGTCGGCGATGTAGGTCAGAACCTTCGTCGCGCGGTCCTGACGCTTCCGGAACCGGAAGAGGTCGGGCGTCTGGTCGATGAACTTGGTGTGGTAGCGGTTCTCCAGAAAGTCCGGGTGCTTGAGAAGGTTTTCGACAAAGGCGATGTTCGTTGCTACTCCTCGGATCCGAAACTCGCGGAGAGCCCGGTCCATCCGTGCGATCGCCGCCTCGGGCGTCGGAGCCCATGCAGTTACCTTTTCAAGAAGCGAGTCGTAGTATCGCGTCACCACCGCGCCGGAATAGGCCGTCCCGCCGTCCAGCCTGATGCCCATACCGGTCGCACCGCGATAGGCCGTGATGCGCCCGTAATCCGGGATGAAGTTGTTCTGTGGGTCCTCTGTCGTGATCCGGCACTGGATCGCGTGCCCGTCCAGCTTGACGTCATATTGGCTTGCCGTACCGGTGGCCTCGGCCAGGCTCTTGCCCTCGGCGATAAGGATCTGTGCCCGGACGATGTCGATCCCGGTGACCTCTTCGGTCACGGTGTGCTCGACTTGAACGCGCGGGTTCACCTCGATGAAGTAGAAGGCGCCCGTTTCCATATCCATCAGGAATTCGATCGTGCCCGCGCATTCGTAGTCCACGGCCGCTGCAATCTTCTTGCCAAGGCCGCAGATCTCTTCGCGCTGGGTCGGGGACAGATACGGGGCCGGCGCACGCTCGACCACCTTCTGGTTCCGCCGCTGAACCGAGCAATCGCGTTCCCAGAGGTGGTAGATGTTGCCGGCCTTGTCGCCGAGTATCTGCACCTCGACATGCCGGGCGCGAAGGATCATTTTTTCAAGATAGCCTTCGCCATTGCCGAAGGCCGCCTCGGCCTCGCGCCGGCCTTCAAGCACCTTTTCCTCAAGTTCTTCGGGGCCGTTCACGGGCCGCATGCCGCGCCCGCCGCCACCCCAAGATGCCTTCAGCATCATGGGATAGCCGATCTCGCCCGCTTGCCGGGCGATTTCGGTCATGTCGTTGCCCAGAACCTCGGTTGCCGGAATAACCGGGACACCGGCCTTGATCGCCACTTGCCGGGCCGAGGCCTTGTCGCCCAGTGCCCGCATGGTTTCCGCCTTGGGACCGATAAAGGTGATGCCGGCGGCCGCACAGGCCTCAACGAAATCGGGGTTCTCCGACAATAGCCCGTAACCGGGATGGATCGCGTCCGCGCCCGAGGCCCGGGCAATGCGAATGATGTCCTCGATCGAAAGATAGGCGGCCACAGGGCCGAGCCCCGCCCCAACTTGATAGGCCTCGTCGGCCTTGAACCTGTGCAGGCTCAGCTTGTCCTCTTCCGCATAGATTGCGACCGTTCGCTTGCCAAGCTCATTGGCCGCACGCATCACCCGGATCGCGATCTCGCCCCGATTTGCGATGAGAATTTTCTTGAACGCAGCCATGTCCGCCTGTTCCTTCGTCTTTTTGGTGAGCTTAGGGCAATGCTGCGCCGCAGTATATCCCTGGTCTCATGACGGCATGAGCCGCTCGGCCAACCCGCTGAGATCATGTGCTCCGATCTGGGCCATGTTGAGCGCCATGTCATCGGTCAGGATATGGTGCAGATGGTCAATTCCGCGCTCCTGAAACGCGGCAACGGCATAGTGCCAGGCGCGCCCAAGCATCACGAAATTCGCCCCAAGCGCCAAGGCACGCAGAACGTCCATCCCTGTTCGGACGCCACTGTCAAATAGGATCGGTACGTCCGGACCGAGAGCGGCTCTGATCTTGGGCAGTTGCGTGATCGATGCCGGCCCGGCCTCGAGTTGCCGCCCCCCGTGGTTCGACACCCAGATCGCATCCGCGCCCGATTTAACAAGGCGTGCCGCCTCGTCCGGACGCTGTAAGCCCTTGACGATCAGGTCTCCCCGCCATTCCTCGCGGATCCGGTCGAATGTCTCCCAGTCGGGCGTGCCACGGATCACATGGCCTGCATGGGCAAGCGACGACTTTGCGCTCTTGTCGTCCACATAGCTTTCGGCGAGGCGAAGGCGGGGGATCCCCTCGCGCAAGGTCCCAAGCGCCCAGGCCGGATGCGTAGCCACTTCCCAGATTGTTCTGGGCGTGATCACCGGCGGCAGCGTAAGCCGCGCCCGCCTCTGGCGCTCGCGTCGACTGTCGTTTGGGACATCAACGGTGAAGACCAGCTTCTGGAACCCGGTCTCTTTCGCGCGGCGCAACATGTCACGCCGGATTTCGGGGTCCTTGGGACAATAGAGCTGAAACCAGCCCATATCCCCTGCAAGTGGTCCGACATCTTCGGGTTCCACTGTCGCCGTTGTCGACAGCGTGTAGGGAATGCGAAGTCTCTGGCAGGCACGCGCGAGCATCTTTTCGGCACCGGGCCACATGACGCCGGCCATCCCGACGGGTGAGACGCCGAAGGGCCGGCCAAAGTCCTGACCCATGAAGGTGGTCGCGAAATCGGGCGCGAGCGGGCCGGGAAGAATGCGGGGCAGGAACAGGACAGCGTCAAGTGCGTCGCGATTGCGATGCACTTCCAGCTCATCTCCGGTTCCACTGTCGAGGTACTCGAACGCGAAGTGCGGGATGCTGCGGCGTGCGCGCGCCCTGAGGTCGGATACGGCAGGGTAATCAAGGTCAAGATCCATGTCTGCCTTCCTAAGCGAGGGGGCAAGGGGGTGAAAGGGGGCTCCCGCCGTTGTCTTGGCGCGGCATCGCGACGGTCCGCCCCCGGGCCCGGTCGGGGAGAACATATGCCGAACGTGGGCTTTTGCTTTGACCGACTTTGCGCTACGGTTTCAGCAAATGAGCAGTTTTGAAGACAGTGACGCATTCGAAGCGGCGAAGATGTCGCTTTCCGCGCGCGCCGTGGCCGCGCGGCCCGCTCCTTATCTCGATGGTCTGAACCCGGCTCAGAGGGAGGCGGTCGAGGCGGTCGACGGGCCGGTCCTGATGCTGGCGGGTGCCGGCACGGGCAAGACCAAGGCGCTGACGACGCGGATCGCCCATCTTCTGCAAACCGGGACAGCGCGGCCCAATGAAATCCTTGCTGTAACGTTCACGAACAAGGCCGCGCGTGAAATGAAGTTGCGCGTCGCGGGCCTGTTGGGTCAGGCGATCGAGGGGATGCCCTGGATGGGCACGTTCCACGCGATCTGTGTGAAACTCTTGCGGCGTCATGCCGAATTGGTGGGGCTGAAAACAAACTTCACCATTCTCGACACCGACGACCAGATCCGATTGCTGAAGCAGCTCATCGTCGTCGCCAATATCGACGAAAAGCGCTGGCCTGCACGCCAGCTCGCCCATCTGATCGATGGTTGGAAGAACCGGGCCCTGACCCCCGGTCAAGTGCCCGCTGCCGATGGATCGGCCTTCAACCATGCAGGCGTCGAGCTTTATGCCCAGTATCAGGAGCGCCTGAAAACCCTGAACGCCGTCGATTTCGGCGATCTCCTGCTCCATATGCTGACGATCTTCCGCGAACACGAAGACGTTCTGACCCAATATCAGCGCTGGTTCGCCTATATCCTTGTCGACGAGTATCAGGACACCAACGTGGCGCAGTACCTTTGGCTGCGCCTGCTTGCCGCCGGGCACAAGAACATCTGCTGCGTGGGCGACGACGACCAGTCAATCTATGGCTGGCGCGGGGCCGAGGTGGGCAACATCCTTCGGTTCGAAAAGGACTTTCCCGGCGCCAAGGTCATCAGGCTTGAACAGAATTACCGCTCGACCCCCCATATTCTCGGTGCAGCCTCGGGCGTGATCGCGGGCAACCAGGGGCGCCTTGGAAAGACGCTTTGGACCGAACGAAACGCGGGCGACAAGGTTCGCCTGATCGGCCATTGGGACGGCGAGGAAGAGGCGCGCTGGATCGGGGACGAACTCGAGGCGATGCAACAGGGCACACGGGGCGGCCGTCCGATGGGATTGCACGAAAGTGCCATTCTGGTGCGTGCGTCGCACCAGATGCGGGCTTTCGAAGACAGGTTTCTGACGATCGGGTTGCCATATCGCGTGATTGGTGGCCCGCGCTTCTATGAGCGGATGGAGATCCGCGACGCCATGGCGTACTTCCGGCTCGCCGTGTCCCCGGATGACGATCTGGCCTTCGAGCGGATCGTGAACACGCCAAAGCGGGGACTTGGCGACAAGGCCCAGCAAAAGATCCAGACGGCAGCGCGGACCAACGGCGTTTCACTGGTCGAGGGCGCGCGCCTTCTTCTCACTGCTAAGGGCCTGACCGGAAAGGGTGCGACCGAGCTTCAGCGGCTGATCGCGGGCATTGGACGGTGGCACGCCGAAGTTCGGGCAGGCGATGCCAACCATCTCGAGATCGCCGAGCGGATCCTCGACGAATCCGGCTATACCGAGATGTGGCAGAATGACAAAACGCCAGAGGCGCCGGGCCGTCTCGACAACTTGAAGGAACTCATCAAGGCGCTCGAAGGGTTCGAGAACCTGCAGGGGTTTCTCGAACATGTCTCGCTCATCATGGACAACGAGACCGATGACGGCACCGAGAAAGTGTCGATCATGACGCTGCATGCGGCCAAGGGGCTCGAGTTTCCAAGTGTCTTCCTGCCCGGGTGGGAGGATGGGCTGTTCCCGTCCCAGCGTTCGATGGACGAAAGCGGTGTTGCCGGTCTCGAGGAAGAGCGCCGCCTCGCGTATGTGGGCATCACCCGGGCGGAAGAGCTGTGCACGATCTCGTTCGCGGCCAACCGACGTGTCTTTGGGCAGTGGCAATCCGCGATGCCATCGCGGTTTATCGATGAATTGCCCGAAGACCATGTGGATATCCTGACCCCGCCGGGTCTTTATGGCGGCGGATACGGTGCCGCGGCGATGCAATCGAGCCTTGAGTCCGCCGCGACAGAGGCGAATGTCTATAACTCACCCGGATGGAAGCGGCTGCAGGCGCGGCAGGGGCAGCGCCCGATGAGCCAGCCACAGGAATCGCGCAACGTGGTGATCGACCTTGACGCGGTGTCCGCCTTTACCGTGGGAGACCGGGTCTTCCACCAGAAGTTCGGGTACGGCGCCGTCGTGGGAATCGAGGGCGACAAGCTCGACATCGCGTTCGAGAAGGCCGGGTCGAAGAAAGTTGTCGCGAAGTTCATCGTGGCCGCTGACAAGGCGGACGACGTGCCCTTCTGAGGGCGCTCCGCGCGAAACCCGCCGACGCAACTATCCGTCAATGTTGGTTATTGTTTTGTTTACCGAGCTTCGCTTATCTTCGCCCATAGGTTGAAGGAGGGAGTCCGTTATGCAAATTCTGATCGTCGAAGACGATGATGGACTTCGTCAGTTTCTGACCGAGGTCTTCGAGGGTGCAGGACATGAGGTGACGGGGGCCAACGGCGCCGCGGCGGCGCGCAAGGCCCTGCTGACCGGGGCGGTCGACGTGATGGTGACCGATCTGTTTCTGGGCGCAGATAGCGGGCTCCCCCTTGCGACTTTGGCGATGTTCACAAACCCGGACTGCAAGATCATCGTCATCACCGGTACGCATGTGTTTCCGAACGGCGAATTGTTCGAGATCGAGCCTTCGGTCTGGAAAGTCATGCGCAAGCCCGTGGCCGTGGACGAACTTCTCGCCCTCTCCGAACACGCTGCAGCTGCATAAAAAAAGCGGTGACACCAGGGAGGAGGAGGGTGCCACCGCTCAAGATCAAGCGACCCAGGGAGGAGGAGGGGCCACCTGATATTCCGTGTTCTTTACTTACCGTAGGCCGCCTCGTGGGCGATCTGGGTAAGCATGGACCCGTCGAGTCCGAGATCCGCGCGCTCGCGTGGGGACAACGACCTTAATTCGTTCAACGTATTGGCGTAGACACGATACTTCGCATACCGCTCCCGCAACGTCTGAATGCCGGCGCTGATGCTGCCGAGGATCGGCAGACCGCGCCCAAGTACTGTGTTCGAAGCACTTTGTGCCATGTCTCTGCTCTCTGATGTTGGCGCTATCACGCCGTACCATCCTCAGAATAGATTTATGCTGCACCTGCACAATAGAGACCTCAGCAATGCTGCTATGCAGAAACCGCATAGGACTTTTACGCGGGTCAAGAAAGGCAATTGCGCATCGGATAGTGCAGATTTTCGCATTGGCCTTGCATCGCGCCCGAAAGGCGACACCTAGTGCCTGAAAGTAGGGCGATGGGTGAACGATGGCGGTTAGCGAAGACGATATTCGGGCGGTATTACGGGGCCTTGCAGTGCCGGGTGGGGGCGATCTGGTTGGCCGGGACCTTGTGCGGGCGCTGACGATTGAGGGAAGCAGCGTTCGATTCGTCATCGAAGCCCCGAATTCGAACGAAGCCGACGCCTTCCGTGCGGTGCGCGATGCCGCCGAAGAGCGGATATCGCACTTGCCGGGGGTCGAGTCGGTCAGCGTGGCTCTTACCGCCCACAACCCTGGGTCTAAGCCTCCTCCAGACCTGAAAAAGGGCCTCAAGATCGGCAGTCATCCGACACCGCAGCAGGGTCCCGCACGCATTGCGGGTGTTGATCGCATTCTGGCTGTCGCTTCCGGGAAGGGCGGCGTGGGCAAGTCCACGGTAGCTTCGAACCTTGCGGTCTCTCTGGCACGACAGGGGCGGCGGGTTGGTCTGCTTGACGCGGACATCTACGGGCCGTCCCAGCCCCGCATGATGGGGGTCTCCAAGAGGCCCGCGTCGCCGGACGGTAAGACGATCCTGCCGCTCACGGCGCATGGGGTCACGATGATGTCCATCGGCCTTATGCTCGACGAGGGCAAGGCCGTGGTCTGGAGGGGGCCAATGCTCATGGGAGCCCTTCAGCAAATGCTGACACAGGTCGCTTGGGGGGATCTGGATGTTCTGATCGTCGACCTGCCCCCCGGCACTGGGGATGTGCAACTGACGCTCTGTCAGCGGACCCATCTGACCGGGGCGCTTGTTGTTTCCACCCCGCAGGACGTGGCGCTTCTCGATGCGCGCAAGGCGATGGACATGTTTGCCACCCTCAAGACACCGGTCCTTGGACTGATTGAGAATATGTCGACCTTCATCTGTCCGAACTGCGGGCATGAAGAGCACATATTCGGTCATGGAGGCGTTCGCGCCGAGGCTGAGGCCCTTGGGCTGCCCTTCCTTGGCGAACTCCCTTTGTCCCTCGACGTGCGTCTAGCAGGCGACAGCGGTCGCCCCGTGGCGATGGGTGACGGAGCCGTGGCCGAGGCCTATGCCCGGCTTGCGCATCGCCTTGTGGAAGGCGGCATGGCCTGACTTCTGGGGTGACTTGGGAATTCATGGGCAGGGTTGCGGACCTGTGGGACGGCGTTCCGAGCCGTCCCTAGTTTTCCGATGATTCGCAGGGAATATGCCGCGGAACTGATCGTTGCGCGGCAATTCGCTTTGAAACAGCCGGGAAATAGTGGGAATTTCTAAACTCTACAGGAATCACAATATGTAGATGGCGAGCGATTAGAAGGCACAATTTGTGCTCTGTGCTGATGCTTGTGGCGCGGTTCGCCTTGATTTTTGGGTGTGTTCTGGTCTTATCCGTGCCATGCAGTCCCAAAATTTCTATTGCTTCCCACGTATTCCCATGGCATCCCTATTGCCACGGTGATCGGGACAACGGGCGCTAAGACCCAAAACCCCAAGCAGGTTTCATACAGGCACCCCGCTCACCAGAACGAAGAGATCCGGCGCGCGGGCGAGCAGACATCCCCCCCAGGTGGCGCGCGCAGTCGGACACCCCGGCAACGGGATGAGGGCGGCGAGTTGAGCAGTGGCAGCAGCTCAACTCGCCGTTTCCGTTCCGGGATTAGGAAACGAACGAAAGGGCCGCGGGACAGTGGTTCGCAGGTTCAGAGGCGAATTCCACCAGAAGGTGGACGGGAAGGGCCGGGTTTCGATCCCGGCCGGCTTCCGTCGCGTTATTGAAACCGGCGATCCCGATTGGTCCGAAGGCAAAGCGCCCGAGCTCGTCATCGTGTATGGTGACCATCGCCGCGAATACCTTGAGTGTTTCACCATCGACGCAGCCAGCGAAGTCGACGCCAAGATTGCGCGTATGCGCCGTGGGTCGATGGAGCGCCGGATGCTCGAGAAGCTTTTTAACGGTCAGTCGCTGCCGGCCTCCATCGACAACACCGGCCGGATCGTGTTGCCGGCCAAGCTGCGTTCGAAAATCGGTCTTGCGGCGGATGAGGACGCCTACTTCATCGCGACCGGCGATACGTTCCAGATCTGGAAGCCCGAAACCTACGAGGCGGTCGAGGAAGAGCGAACTGCCGCGTGGCTGGACGAAAAGCCCGACGATTTTGACGTTCTCACCCTTCTTGATGATGTGGAGGAGGCCTGATCGATGGCGCCCGCGGCCCGTGCCCTCGATGACGCTCCCCATATTCCAGTCCTTCTCGATCCGATTCTGGACGCCGCGCGGCCTGTGTCGGGTCACTGGCTTGATGGCACCTTCGGTGCCGGCGGTTACACGCGCGCCCTTCTCGACGAAGGCGCCAACACGGTCACTGCCGTTGATCGCGATCCGGCGGTCTTCGATCTGGCGGCAGGTTGGGCGGACGCCTATGGTGATCGCCTGATCCTGACCAAAGGCACGTTCGGGGCGCTCGACACCTATACGGATCGCGCGCTGGATGGGGTAGTTCTGGATCTGGGTGTCTCGTCCATGCAGCTTGACGAGGCGCATCGTGGTTTCTCGTTCCGCGCCGATGGTCCTCTGGACATGCGGATGGCGCAATCAGGCCCGTCAGCCGCCGACCTGGTCAACAGCGTCGCCGAAGAAGATCTCGCTGATCTTCTCTATCACTACGGCGAAGAGCGGGCGTCGCGTCGCATCGCACGTGCGATCGTTGCCGCCCGTGCCGAAGCGCCGATCGCGACGACCGCGCAACTTGCAGAAATCGTGCAATCGGTGCTTCCGCGGCCGAAGCCCGGTCAATCCCATCCGGCAACGCGCAGCTTTCAGGCGCTTCGGATCGCGGTCAACGATGAGTTCGGCGAGCTTGTGCGCGGTCTCGAAGCTGCCGAGCGCGCACTTGCGCCCGGCGGGCTTCTGGCGGTTGTCAGTTTTCATTCTCTGGAAGACCGCGTGGTGAAACGGTTTTTCCAAGCGCGCACAGGCGGTGCGCGCACAAATCGCTATGCACCGGATGCGCCCGAGGATGCGCCTCGATTTGTCCGCGAAGGGCGCGACGTGGCCGCGAGCCAAGCCGAGATTGCAGCTAATCCGAGGGCCCGTTCGGCCCGGTTGCGCATGGGCCGCCGGACGGACGCGCCTGCCGGACCCGCGCCGCTTGCCCAACTGGGCCTTCCAAAACCTGCCCTCCAAGGATTGCGCTAATGAGACCCGTCGTTCTTGCCCTCATCGCCGTCGCTGTCATGGGCCTGGCCTTCTGGGCCTACCAGGAGAACTACCAGACTCAGGCCAAGCTGCGCGAAGTCGAAGACCTTCAGGACGACATTGCGGTCATGCGCGAACGACTGGGCGTTCTGCGCGCCGAATGGGCCTATCTCAACCGGCCCGAGCGGCTCGCCCGTCTCGCCGATCTCAATTTCGATCGTCTGGGCCTCCTCCCGCTTGCTCCGACGCAGTTTGGACGGGTCGACGAGATTCCGTTTCCAGCCCCGGTCAGCCGCATCGTCACCGTTGCCGCCACAGAGGAGAGAGAAGAGTGACAAGAACACCCCTCCGCCCGCTCGCCCGTATTCTCGAGGCACGCGCCAAAGGCGAAAACCCCGACCAGATCGAACGCGAGAACTTGCGGATTCGGCATGAGGAACTGCGCGGCGAAGATCGACTGCGCGCCGAAGGGCGTCTTCTGGTCCTCGGGATTGCCTTTCTCTGCGCCTTTGTACTTGTCGCAGGGCGGATGAGCCTTTTGGCGGCCTCGGATCCGGCCGAGCCCCGCGCGACGACAACAGGGGCCACCATCATTGCCCAGCGGGCCGACATCACGGACCGGAATGGCCGGATCCTTGCGACCAACCTGACCACGCATTCGCTTTATGCGCAGCCGCCACGCATGGTGGACCCGGCCCATTCCGCCCGCGAACTGGCCGCGATCTTTCCCGATCTCGACGAAGAAGATCTGCGCGCCCGGTTCGCCAGCGACCGAAAGTTTCTTTGGGTAAAACGCACGATCTCGCCGGAACAGAAACAGGCCGTGCACGACATCGGCGAGCCGGGCCTCCAGTTCGGGCCGCGTGAGCTGCGACTCTATCCGAACGGGCGCCTCGCGTCCCATGTGCTGGGCGGGGCGGGCTTTGGACGCGAGGGCGTGCACTCGGCCGAACTCGTCGGCGTTGCGGGCGTCGAGCGCAGGTTCGAGGATTTTCTGCGTGATCCGGGGCAGGGCGGCGCGCCGCTGACACTGTCGGTTGATCTTTCGATCCAGGCCGCGGTGGAACGCGTTCTGGCGGGCGGTATGCGGCTGATGAATGCAAAGGGTGCCGCGGCTGTCCTGATGGATATTCATACGGGCGAGATCATCTCGCTTGCCAGCCTGCCGGACTTCGACCCCAATGATCGACCGGTGCCGTTGCCCGGCGAAGATCCAGCGGACAGCCCGCTTTTCAACCGTGCGGTCCAGGGGGTCTACGAGCTTGGCTCGACATTCAAGATTTTCACGGCAGCGCAAGCACTTGACGAAGGCATGATGTCCACGTCCACCATCATCGACACGACAGGGCCTCTGCGCTGGGGACGTCACCGGATCCGTGACTTCCGCGATCATGGCGACACGTTGAGCCTTGAGGACGTCATCGTTGAATCCTCCAATGTGGGAACGGCGCGCATCGCGATGGAGATCGGGGCCGAGCGCCAGAAGCGGTTCCTCGGTGCGCTCGGTTTCTTTGAACCTTCACCGGTCGAGTTGCCGGAGGCCCGGGTCGGTCGTCCACTTTTGCCGCCCAACTGGTCCGAGATCTCGACCATGACGGTGTCCTATGGCCACGGTTTGTCGGCGAGCCCCCTGCATCTGGCGACCGCTTACGCCACGCTGCTGAACGGCGGCCGGCAGGTTACGCCGACTTTGGTGCGGGGATCGGGCAAGATCGGAGAGCGTGTGATCTCGGAACAAAGTTCGGCCATTGCTCGTAATCTCCTGCGCCAGGTCGTGACTCGCGGAACGGCGCAGATGGGCAACGTGGAAGGATACGCGGTCGCGGGTAAAACAGGTACAGCCGACAAGCCGAATCCGAACGGCGGATACTACGAAGACAAGGTGATCGCGACGTTTGCGAGCGTCTTTCCGGCGGATGCGCCGCGATACGTTCTGGTCGTGACGCTCGACGAACCCGTTGAAACCTCGGGGAAAGAGCCAAGACGTACGGCCGGCTGGACAGCCACCCCGGTCGCAGCCGAGATCATTCGGCGTACGGCACCGCTTCTGGGCGTGGCTCCCGTGATTGAACAAGACACTCTGAATGGCATAGTCTTGACGTCAAACTAGAACGGGCGGGCAGGCGTTGGGCACGCGGGCAAAGGAAAAATCGCTGGGTGAATTGGGTCTGACCATCCCCGGCGGTGGCCACGTTCGGGTGACCGGGCTTGCAGTCGACAGTCGGGACGTGCAGCCAGGTTTCCTGTTTGCCGCCTTGCCGGGAAGCCGGGTCCACGGTGCCGAATACATCGAGACGGCTTTGCGCCATGGCGCCGGTGCGGTGCTGACGGATCCCGAAGGCGCCCGCCGCGCCGCGTCGGATCTTGGCACCACGCCTACGATTGTTGTGGAAGACCCTCGCCAGTCGCTGGCCTATGCGGCGGCACTTTGGTTTGCGGCCCAGCCTCCAACCATGGTGGCGGTCACCGGGACCAATGGAAAAACCTCCGTAGCGAGCTTCACGCGCCAGATCTGGCAGGCGCTAGGTCATCCGGCTGTCAGTCTGGGCACGATGGGCGTCGAAGGGGATTTCTCGACGCCCCTGGCCCATACCACGCCGGAACCGATCACGCTGCACCGGATCCTTGCCGAGGCCGCCTTTGCGGGTGTTGACCATGGCGCGATGGAGGCCTCGTCGCACGGGCTGGATCAACGGCGGCTGGACGGGATCCACCTGAGCGCTGCGGCCTTCACCAACCTGACCCAGGACCACCTTGATTATCATGGTGACATGGAGCGCTATTTTGCCGCCAAGGCGGGGCTCTTCACCCGTCTTCTTCCCGAAGACGGCACGGCTGTGGTCAATCTCGACGACCCGCGGGGCGCCGAGGTGGCGGCGATGGCGGATGATCGCGGATGTGATCTCTTGACGGTCGGGCGTTCGCAAGAAGCTGCGTTGCGCATCCGTGCGCTTCGATACGATGCGATGGGACAGGACGTGCGCTTTTCGTGGAATGGCACCGATGCGCAGGTGCGCCTTGATCTGATCGGGGGGTTTCAGGCCGAGAACGCCTTCGCGGCGGCAGGTCTCGCGATAGCCACGGGATCGGATCCGGCCGACGTGTTTGCGGTCATGCACCGCCTCCGTGCCGTCCGCGGCCGGATGCAGCATGCGGCGACACGGGAAAACGGCGCGACAGTCTTTGTCGATTACTCGCATACGCCCGGGGCCCTTCGGACTGCGCTGCGTGCCCTTCGCCCCCATGTTCTGGGACGCCTGGTCGTTGTCTTCGGCGCGGGCGGCGATCGCGATCCGGGAAAACGGCCGATGATGGGTCAGGCGGCTGCTGACGAGGCGGACCTGATCTTCGTCACCGATGACAATCCTCGGTCCGAGGATCCGGCCCTTATCCGTGCTGCGGTCCTTGCAGGCTGCCCCGGCGCCACCGAAGTTGGGGATCGTGCCGAGGCTATCCTCCGCGGTGTCGACGCACTGGAGGCGGGCGATACGCTTCTGGTTGCCGGAAAAGGGCACGAGACCGGGCAGACAATCGGGACGGATGTCTTTCCCTTCGACGACATTGAGCAGGCCAGCATCGCGGTCGCCGCGCTGGACGGGCAGGGGGTATGACGGCGCCGCTTTGGAGATCCGCGGAAGCCGCGGCTGCGACGGGCGGCCGCACGACACGCGCCTGGCAGGCCAACGGCATCTCTATCGACACCCGGTCTCTGCGCCCCGGTGATCTTTTTGTGGCGTTGAAGGACGTTCGCGATGGCCATGACTTCGTCGCCGACGCGCTGGCAAAAGGCGCCGCCGCGGCCCTTGTCTCTCGCGTCCCACGGGGTGTCAGCGAGACGGCACCACTTTTGATCGTTGACGACACGCTCGACGGTCTTGTGGGCCTTGCGCAAGCCGCGCGCGCGCGCGCCGATGCCGCGGTTGTCGCCATCACAGGTTCAGTCGGGAAGACATCCACGAAGGACATGTTGGCCCATGTGCTGTCGCATCAGGGCGAGACCCATGCGGCCGAGGCGAGCTTCAACAACCATTGGGGTGTCCCGTTGACCCTTGCCCGGATGCCGCGGCGCGCACGCTTTGCCGTTATCGAGATCGGGATGAACGCACCGGGAGAGATCGCGCCATTGTCCCGTCTTGCCGAGCCGGACATCGTGATCGTCACCACGGTCGGGACCGCCCATCTCGAGGCATTCGGACATATCGATGGGATCGCCCGTGAAAAGGCCGCGATCATGGACGGGCTGCGTCCGGGCGGCACGGCCATCCTGAACGCGGATATCGCAACGCGAGACATTCTGACGAACAAGGCCCGCGCCGTCGGCGCGCGGCAGGTTCTCTTCGGAGAGGCCGACGGCGCAACGTATCGGCTGAAGCAGATTGACCTGGCCGAGGACGCGACCGTGATCCAGGCCGAGCGCCCAGCTGGTTCAATGCTGTTTCGATTGGGCGTGGCTGGACGTCACTTTGCGGCCAACGCGCTGGCGGTTATGGCCGCGGTCGACACGCTCGGTGCGGACGGTGCCGTGGCCGCTTGCGACTTTGCGCGCTGGCACCCTCCGGCCGGTCGCGGCCAGCGCCAGCGCCTGTCCCTCGACATGGTGGAGGACGGTGCGACCATTGACCTGATCGATGACGCCTACAATGCCAATCCTCAGTCGGTGCGCGCGGCGCTTGACGTGCTGGCGTCCGCACAGCCGCGCGACGGCGTCGGGCGTGTGGCGCGTGGCCGGCGCATCGTCATCCTCGGCGACATGCTGGAGCTTGGAGCGGATGAAGAAGCGCTGCACACGGCGCTTGCCGACTATCCGGCCATGGCCGCAATCGATGTGGTTCATTGCGTCGGGCCACGTATGAAAGCGCTTTGGGAGACCTTGCCCCATCGCCGTCGCGGGCGCTATACCGTAACCGCAGAAGCGCTCGCCGAGGAGGTTTCAAGCCTTGTCGACGCAGGAGACATCATCCTTGTCAAAGGGTCGAAGGCAAGCCGCGTCAGCACGCTCGTGACCGCGATCCGCAATCTGGGCCAGCCTGTGCCCCTTTCCGAAAGCGAACTTATCTGAATGCTCTACTGGCTTACCGCGTTCTCCGATGGCGGCGATGTCTTCAACCTGTTCCGTTACATCACTTTCCGGGCGGGCGGTGCGTTCTTTACGGCCCTGATCTTCGGTTTCCTCTTTGGGAGGCCCTTGATCAATCTGCTGCGCCGGCGCCAGAAGCACGGCCAGCCCATCCGCGAGGATGGGCCGGAAAGCCATATCACCTCAAAGGCCGGAACGCCGACCATGGGCGGTCTGCTCATCCTGTCGGCCCTCGTGGTCTCGACCCTGTTTTGGGCCCGCCTCGATAACGGATTCGTCTGGCTCGTACTCTTCGTTACGGCCGCATTTGGCCTGATCGGGTTCGCCGATGATTATGCCAAAGTTACAAAAAACACGCATAAAGGGGTGTCTGGAAAGCTGCGATTTGGCCTTGGCTTGGCTATTGCTGGCATTGCCGGGTACTGGGCATCGATGCTGCACCCATCAGATCTGTCTTTTCATCTGGCCTTCCCGATCTTCAAAGACGTGCTTTTGAACCTCGGGCTGATCTTCATTCCGTTCGCGATGATCGTGATCGTCGGAGCTGCCAATTCGGTCAATCTGACCGATGGTCTCGACGGTCTGGCGATCATGCCGGTGATGATCGCTGCCGGGACACTTGGGGTGATCGCCTACGCGGTGGGCCGGGTCGATTTCACCGAGTATCTCGATGTGCATTACGTGCCGGGAACGGGAGAGATCCTCGTCTTCACGGCGGGTCTGATCGGGGGCGGGCTTGGCTTTCTCTGGTACAACGCCCCGCCCGCCGCAGTTTTCATGGGCGACACGGGATCGCTGGCCCTTGGCGGCGCGCTTGGCGCGATCGCAGTGGCAACGAAGCACGAGATCGTTCTGGCCATTGTCGGCGGCCTCTTCGTGGTCGAGGCGCTGAGCGTCATTATCCAGGTCGCGTACTTCAAGCGGACCGGCAAACGGGTATTCCTGATGGCGCCAATCCACCATCATTTCGAGAAGCAGGGCTGGGCCGAACCGCAAATCGTGATCCGGTTCTGGATCATCTCTCTGATCCTCGCACTGATCGGGCTTGCCACGCTCAAGGTGCGTTAGAATGGCGGCGGCTTGGGGGTGCCACCCCTAGACCGCAGGCGTATTTGGACCAAAATGAAGGGGCGCAAAGTCAATGGTAAGGCGGATCCTGCTCACCGGGTGTTCCGGCGGCGGCAAGTCCACGCTTCTTGAGGCCTTGGCCGAAGCCGGGTTTGCTACGGTGCCCGAACCCGGCCGCGCGATTGTCCGGGAAGAACAGGCCAAGGGGGGCACCGCATTGCCCTGGGTGGATGCACCGGCCTTCTCAGCCCGGGTGCTAGACCAGGCCCGCGCCGATTACGACGCCGCATCCGCGCCCCTGACCGTGTTTGATCGCGGAATCGTCGATGCGTTGGTCTGGCATCGGCGAAGCGACACTCCTCTTCTCGCGCGCCATCGGAACCTGGCCGAAAGCCATCCCTACGATCCGACCGTTTTGCTCGCGCCGCCTTGGCCCGAGCACTACGCAAGCGACAGCGAACGCAAATTGCCGTTCGAGGCGGCGCTGGAGGAATACACCTCGCTGGAAGAGAACCTGCCCCGCATGGGCTACCGACCCGTCATTCTGCCGAAAGTGCCGGTTCCCGCCCGTGTTGCCATCGTGCGCGCGGCGCTCGCGCTCGAGAGCCCGTCATGATCCCTGCCCGCGGCGTTGCGGGGGCGCGGATCGCCGTCCTTGGCCTGGGCCGTTCGGGACTGGCGGCGGCGGCTTCCATTGCTGCGGGGGGCGGTACGCCGATCCTTTGGGACGACGCGGAAGCGGCCCGGGCTCGGGCCGAAGACCTTGGCTACGAACTGGCCGACCTGACCCGCGGGGCAAGCTACGACGGGATCGCCCGACTGATCGTTTCTCCCGGGATCCCGCATCTTTACCCGGCCCCACACCCGGCCGTGGCCGCCGCCTTGAGTGCCGGCATTCCGGTGGACAATGACATCGGGCTTTTCTTTCAATCACTGGCAATCGACATGTGGGATCGGTTTGACGTCACGCCCCGGGTCATTGCGGTGACTGGATCGAACGGCAAGTCGACAACCGCGGCCCTAATCCACCATGTCCTGACCGTTGCGGGCCGTGAAAGTCAGCTGGCGGGAAATATCGGGCGTGGTGTCCTTGATATCGACCCGCCCGGAGACGGCGGGGTCGTCGTTCTCGAGCTGTCGTCCTATCAGACCGAACTCGCCCGCGCGCTCACGCCCGATATCGCCGTCTTCACCAATCTGACGCCCGACCATCTGGACCGTCATGGCGGGATGGGCGGGTACTTCGCCGCCAAACGCCGGCTTTTTGCCGAAGGCGGCCCCGAACGTGCGGTGATCGGGGTCGACGAGGCCGAGGGGACCTTTCTTGCCAATCAACTGGCGGAAGGGCCGGGCGATGACCGGGTGATCCGGGTGTCGGCGGGTCGGAAGCTTGGCGGGCCGGGGTGGACGGTGACGGCGCGGAAAGGATTTCTAGCCGAGACGCGCAAGGCCCGGCAAGTTGCTTCGGTCGACTTGCGTCCCATCGTCGGGCTGCCCGGTTCACACAATCATCAGAACGCCGCGGCTGCCTTTGCTACCACCCGCGCGCTCGGGCTTGCGCCGGGTCTCATTGGTCAGGCATTCGAAACCTTCGAAGGACTGCCTCACCGTAGCCAGATCGTCGCGGTGCGCGATGGCGTGACTTTCGTGAACGATTCCAAAGCCACGAATGTCGACAGCGCGGCTCGGGCGCTGGCCGCATTCGACCGGATCCGTTGGATTGTCGGCGGTCAAGTAAAGGATGGCGGACTTGAAGTGCTCGAAAGCGCCGCGGACCGGGTCGTGAAGGCCTATGTAATCGGACGACACGCCGCCGAGACAGCGCTCCTTCTGGGGGATGTGCCCCGTATGGTCGCGGGCACCATGGAGCGCGCGGTGGCGGCCGCGGCCGAAGAGGCCGAGGCTGGGGATACCGTCCTGCTGGCTCCGGCGGCGGCCAGCTTTGACCAGTACGACAATTTCGAGAAGCGCGGTGAAGCCTTCATGGCCGCAGTCGCGGCTTTGGCAGAGTAGGGCCGGGCACCCAAATCAGATCGCGAGCGCCGAACTCGTCGATTTCAGAATGCTGGCACTCCGGTGAAGGGCGTCGGTTTCGGCCTTGTCTAGATTGGGAAAAAGATCCGCCGTGACCCCTGAGGCGCCAACGACACGAGGCAGAGAAAGGGCTACGTCGCGGACCCCGCACACTTCGCCCGAAAGGATCGACACGGAGAGGACTGCCTGTTCATCTGCCGCCACGGCCCGGACAATCCGCGCTAATCCGGCGCCGATCCCGTACCATGTTGCCCCCTTGCCGGCGATGATCCGGTACGCGGCGTTGCGCACGCCGTTGTCGATGTCACTCCGGATCTCGTCGGTCAGCGGAGCGCCGATCTGCGCGGCGAAGTCACGTATCGGCACCGAGCCGGCCCGCGCATTCGACCAGCCCAGAACCTCGCTGTCGCCATGTTCGCCCAGCACGTAGGCGTGGACCGATCGGGGTGCGATCCCGAGATGGCGGCCGAGAAGGGAGCGAAACCGCGCGGTATCGAGAATCGTTCCCGAACCGATCACCCGCATCGGAGGCAGGTCCGCAAGGCGCGTGGCAATCTCGGTCATGATGTCGACGGGGTTCGTTGCGACCAGAAGGAGGGCGTCAGGCGCGACACTTTGGATGTCCGCGATCACGGTCCGAAAGACCTCGGCGTTGCGGGCGAGAAGATCCAACCGGCTTTCTCCGGGTTTCTGGGACACTCCGGCCGCCAGGATCGCAAGACTTGCCCCCTTTAGGTCTTCGTAGAGACCGGACCGAACGATCGTCGCCGAGGCGAAGGGTACCGCATGGGCAATGTCCTCGGCTTCGGCCTGGGCCCGAGCCTCGTCGAGGTCCACAAAAACGATTTCCTTGGCCGTTCCCGTTAGGGCCAGCGCAAACCCCGCCGCGCTGCCGACCATCCCTGCGCCGATGATGCCGACCTTCATTCTGCCCTCCGAACCGGAATACCGAACGATAGAACGGTGTGCGACGGCGGGGAAGTCGCGAGACTGGGCCAGGTCGGCCCCGGCGGCGGAACCGTGCCCATGTCGAGCGATGCCGGGCCGGACGGCTAGGGGCGGTTAAGGACGCGAAGACGCGACAAAAGTTCGTCGGTCTCAAGATAGCATCCCTGCAGGCGGCGCGAGCCGGTCCTTGGATCAAAGCTGTCGCGACCGTGCAAGATCCGCCGATTGTCAAAGGCGACGAGATCGCCGGCACGAAAGCGGCTGCGGCAGGTGAACCGGTTTTCCGCCGCGCGCTCAGCGAAGAGCCGCACGGCTTTGTACGCGATCTCGACCCGCGCAGACTCCATGTCGGGGTTCGCGCGCAAAAAGCCGGTGTTACGAATCTCAACGATGTTGCCCGCAATGTCGGTTTCGACAAGAGGCCCGGACCAACGGAAATCCGTCTCGGGATGGCGGTTCGAGAAAAGCCAGCGATCCCGGACGAGGGAGCCAAAAGCTTCGGGGTCTTCCGCGCGGATGGCTTCGGCCACGGCAAAGCCGTCGACCATGGTGCTGGCGCCGCCTTCGCTGGTGTTTTCCTGACAATGCAGCATCTGGATGCCGGGCTGAACCTCGCGGCTTGCAAGATCTGTATGTCCTTCGAGCGCGGCGCCGGTATACGCCGTGCTGTCCGGATCCGGCTTGGACTCGACCGTGAAGAGAAAGCCGAAATTGGACGCCCGGATCGTGCCAATCCGCCGCGCGACCCGCTCGACCGTTCCGTCCGCCAACGGTACGTCGACGAGCCGTGCGATCCCATATCGGTAGAGCGCGCCAAGCCACCCCTTCAAGGCAGCGTCATCGTCCAGAACCCCGGGCCCGTCGAATGTCGGCAGTTCCGGCATCCGGGCCGCGGTCCAAGACTCCCTTGCCGGCAACCCGGCCTGCGGGCGCCACCCGCCCTCGGCGGTGTGGCGCAACCACCCCGGGTGGAAGCGGCTTTGACGGTGATCGGGCTCCCAGATGACGCGAACCGCGCCCTCGGGCTCGATCTCTGCTCCCGCGATCGCCAGATTATCCGGCACATCAGCGATGCGCAGGACGCGTTCGCGGGTTTCGGGATCCACGATGTCTGCGGCGACTTCGTTCTCCCGAAGCCAGAAGCGCGAGGCGTCCATCGTAACCCCATCCGCCCAATCGATCCGCAGGCCGGTCGCACTGGGCGACACCGCAGCAATCGGGGGTCCGAGTGGATGGTCGATGAAGTCCGGACTGGCCGGAAGATTGCTATCGTCGCGCATGTGTCCCTCCGTCGCTTTGGCCCATTGCGCGTCGACACGGTCGTTGCGTCTCGCCCGATTGCGACACGCACGCTTTCACTGGCTTTGGCGCGGCGACTTCGCTAAACTCGAGGACAGACCCGGTCAGCGGGCGATCCGAGGCAAAGAGCAGGCGGTCTCGACATGACGGAAATGGTGCACGGGGCAATCCCCGGCGCTGAAGGTGAGCCGATCCTTCCGCGATGGTGGCGGACTGTCGATCGCTGGTCGCTCGGCGCGACGGTTCTGCTTTTTGGGATCGGGCTTTTGCTCGGGCTTGCCGCGTCTCCGCCGCTGGCCGAAAAGAACGGACTTCCACCATTTCACTATGTCGAGCGGCAGGTCGTCTTCGGCGCACTCGCGCTCTCGACCATGCTGGTCACATCGATGATGGCGCCGCTCCTGGTGCGTCGCCTTGCGGTTGTCGGGTTTGCGATCGCCCTTGTCGGTATCCTTTTCCTGCCGGTCTTCGGCACGGACTTTGGGAAAGGCGCCACCCGCTGGTATTCGTTTGGCTTCGGTGCGATCCAGCCATCCGAGTTCCTTAAACCCGGCTTCGTCGCCGTAGCCGCCTGGATGATCGCCGCGAGCCGGTATCTCGCGGGGCCGCCGGGCCAGCGCTATTCCTTCTTCTTGGCCGTTGCCATTGCCGGCATTCTGGTGCTGCAACCGGATTTCGGTCAGGCGACGCTCATTCTGTTCTCGTGGGGCGTGATGTATTTCGTGGCCGGTGCTCCGGTTCTGTTCCTTGTCGCTGCCGCCTGTTTGGCGCTCTTGGCGGGCACCATTGCCTACCACAACTCGGATCACGTGGCCCGGCGGATTGACGGGTTTCTAAACCCCGATGTCGATCCGACCACACAGCTTGGCTATGCCGCCGGTGCGATCCGCGAGGGCGGTCTCTTGGGGGTCGGGGTCGGCGAGGGAACGGTCAAGTGGTCGCTGCCGGATGCGCACACGGACTTCATCATCGCCGTCGCCGCCGAAGAGTTCGGGCTGATCCTTGTTCTCACCATAATCGCGCTCTTTGCGACAATCGTTGTGCGCTCGCTCGTTCGGCTGATGCGGGAACGCGACCCGTTCATCCGGCTCGCGGGAACGGGCCTTGCCTGCATCTTCGGGATCCAGGCGATGATCAACATCTCGGTCGCGGTCCGCCTCATGCCCGCCAAGGGGATGACACTGCCCTTCGTCAGCTACGGGGGCTCTTCGCTCATCGCGGCGGGGATCACGGTCGGTATGCTGCTGGCCTTCACTCGCACGCGACCGCAGGGGGAGATGGGCGATCTTCTCATCTCGCGCCGGGGATGACCGCGCGCCTCGCCATCATCGCCGCAGGCGGCACTGGGGGCCATATGTTCCCGGCCCAGTCGCTGGCCGAAGAACTGTTGGCCCGTGGCTGGCGCGTTCGCCTGTCGACGGATCCAAGGGGCGCCCGCTATGCCGGAGGGTTCCCGCGCGAGGTCGAGATTTCCGTGACATCGTCCGGTACGTTTACGCGTGGTGGGGTCCTGGCCAAGGCGATGACGCCCGTTCTGATCGCCGCCGGCACCATCACCGCGATGCTCCGCATGTTAACGGATCGGCCGGAGATCGTGGTAGGCTTTGGTGGCTATCCCACGATCCCGGCGATGGCGGCGGCTTGGGTCCTGCGCCGCCCAAGAATGATCCACGAAGCAAACGGCGTGCTCGGACGGGTCAACGAGGTATTCGCGCGCCGTGTGGACGTTGTGGCGTGCGGCACATGGCCGACTGAGGTTCCGGAAGGCACGAAAACCACGTTCACCGGAAATCCGGTGCGCGCCGTGGTGGCTGAACGGGCGGGGGCGGGCTATATCGCGCCCGGCGACTATCCAATGTCCATCCTTGTGTTCGGTGGCAGTCAGGGCGCGCGCATTCTCTCTGACGTCGTGCCGGCGGCGATTGGTCAACTGTCTCCGTCGTTGCGGGCAAACCTTCGTGTGGCTCAGCAGGCCCGGCAAGAGGATCTGGACAGGGTCGAGGCCGCGTACCGCGATGCTGGCATTCGCGCCGAACTTGCCCCGTTCTTTGAAGATATTCCCGCCCGGCTGGCCGAGGCGCAGTTGGTCATCTCGCGCGCGGGCGCATCCTCGATCGCCGACATCCTTTCGATCGGTCGACCTGCTATCCTCGTGCCGTTGGCCGCAGCGGTCCGGGATGAGCAGACGGCGAACGCCCGCGCCGTAGTCGCGGCCGAAGCCGGCATTCTCATTCCCGAGACCGAGCTGACACCCGGCGCGCTGTCCGAGCAGATTTCGCAGGTTCTCGACAATCCCGGGGCCGCGGATCGCATGGCACAAAACGCGCTTTCGCTGGCGCGACCCGACGCCACGGAAGATCTGGCAAACCTCGTCGAACATCTGGCAGAAGGAAAAGGCTCATGAACGCCGCCGCCACTAAGCTCCCCACCGAAATGGGGTCGATCCACTTTACCGGGATCGGCGGTATCGGCATGTCTGGGATCGCCGAGGTGCTGTTGAACCATGGCTACATCGTTCAAGGCTCGGATCTGAAGCGGTCGAAGATCACCGATCGCCTTGAGGCGCTCGGCGCCACGATCTTTGTGGGCCAGACCGCCAAGAACCTTGAGAACGCCGAGGTAGTGGTGATCTCGTCCGCAATCAAACCCGGAAATCCCGAGCTTGACGCGGCACGCGCAATGGGGTTGCCCGTCGTCCGCCGGGCCGAGATGCTGGCCGAACTGATGCGGCTTCGCTCGAACATCGCCGTCGCCGGCACCCACGGGAAAACCACCACGACGACGCTGGTCGCCACGTTGCTCGATGCGGGCGGTGTCGATCCAACCGTCATCAATGGCGGCATTATCCACGCCTATGGATCGAATGCGCGCGTGGGGCAGGGCGAGTGGATGGTCGTCGAGGCGGACGAGAGCGACGGCACGTTCAACCGCCTGCCCGCGACGATCGCCCTCGTCACCAATATCGATCCCGAACACATGGAGCATTGGGGCACGCTTGACGCGCTTCGGCAGGGCTTTACCGATTTCGTGTCGAATATCCCGTTCTACGGTCTCGCCGTGCTCTGCACCGACCACCCCGAGGTGCAGGCGCTGGTCGGCCGTGTCACCGACCGTCGGATTGTCACCTATGGGTTCAACGCCCAGGCCGATGTGCGTGCCATCAATCTTCGCTACGAAGGTGGACACCCGCATTTCGACGTGGCGCTTTCGGCCGACGAGATGGTGATCGAAGACTGCACCCTGCCCATGCCCGGCGACCACAATGTGTCGAATGCGCTTGCCGCAATCGCGGTGGCCCGCCACCTTGGAATGAAGGGCGAAGAGATCCGGACCGCTCTTGCGGGGTTTAAGGGCGTGAACCGCCGCTTCACGACTGTGGGCGAAGCTCTCGGGGTGCGCATCATCGACGACTACGGACACCACCCTGTTGAGATCGCTGCGGTCCTGAAGGCCGCGCGCCAGGCCGTCTCAGACACACCCGGAGCCCGCGTCATCGCTGTGCACCAGCCACACCGTTACACGCGGCTTTCGACGCTGTTCGAAGATTTCTGTGCCTGCTTCAATGAGGCCGACGTGGTCGGCATCGCCGAAGTTTTCGCGGCAGGAGAGGACCCGATTGCAGGCGCCAGCCGGGACGATCTGGTTCAGGGTCTGATCCGCCATGGTCACCGTCATGCCCGTGCTGTCACGGACGAGGACGATCTTTTGCGCCTTGTACGCGAGCAGGCGCGGCCGGGCGACATCGTCGTGTGCCTTGGCGCGGGTACGATTTCCGCATGGGCCAATTCCCTGCCCGAACGCATGCTCAAAGGAGCAGCATGACCGACACCGCACTTCGTCGCCGCATCGGACTGCCGCTTCTCACCGCCTATGGGGTGGGCGTCATGGTGGGCGCGGGCATTTATGTCCTTGTCGGCTTGGTTGCGGCCGAAGCCGGTGTCTGGGCGCCGGCCGCGTTTCTGGTGGCTGGTGCGATCGCACTTCCGACCGCCTTGAGTTATGCCGAATTCTCCACCCGTATCCCCGAGGCGGCGGGGGAGGCCGCTTATGTCGAGAAAGGCCTGGCCAGTCCGGCGCTCGGCACGGCCATTGGTCTGGCCATCGTGGTGGTCGGCGCGATATCCGCCGCCGCAGTCCTTCGGGGCGGTGTCGGGTACCTGATCGGACTTGTTGATATCCCGGCGGCTCTGGCGATTGTGGCTCTCGGCGCTCTCTTGACGTTTGTGGCTCTTGTCGGGGTCCTCGAGAGTATGGCATTCGCCGCGGTCCTGACGGCCGTTGAACTGGTTGGGCTCGCCTTGGTGATTTGGGCCGGGGCGACGGCGGCTCCGGTCGAAGCATGGACCGCGCCACCGCCCATTCCGCTGTTGCCCGTCGCGGCGGCGGCGGTGCTGGCCTTTTTCGCGTTCATCGGCTTTGAGGATATAGTGAACATGGCGGAGGAAACCGACAAGCCGACGGTTACCCTGCCACGCGCAATCATCCTGTCGATGGTCATCACGACTCTGATCTATATCGCCGTTGCAGCCGCTGCGGTTCGTGCCGTTCCTGCTGACCAGCTGGGCGCCAGCGAGCAGCCCTTGGCGTTGGTTCTCGGGACCGGAGCAGGCGCACTGACCTTGTCCGCCATTGCCGCGACGGCGGCGTTGAACGGGGTGTTGGCGCAGATCGTTATGGCGGCCCGGGTTCTTTTTGGCCTCGGTCGGCGCAGGCCGTGGCTGGCTCGGTTCCACACCGTGCATCCGCGCTTTGGTACGCCGGCGGTCGCCACGCTTCTATTGGGAACGGTTGTCGTGCTTGGGGCCCTGACACTTCCTGTGGCACGGCTGGCCGAGGTGGCTTCGACTCTTTTGCTCATCGTTTTTGCGGTGGTGAACGCCGCGCTTCTTGTCCTTAAAAGCCGTGAACCCGAGGCCCCGTTCCGCGTGCCCGGCATGGTTCCAATACTGGGACTGGTTTTGTCACTGGCGGCACTTGGCCTTAGCCTGTCGGGGGTTGCATGACGTCGATCGTTCTCGGGTGCCTCTGGGTTCTTGCCTCGGCCATTGTCGCGTTGATGCCCATGCGGCGGCAATACGTTCCCGGCGTGACCCTGCTGGTCGCGGCGCCGCTTCTCATCGTCTACATCGGTTATGAGAATGGCTGGCTCTGGACGCTGATCGGCCTCTTCGCGTTCGTCTCGATGTTCCGAAATCCCCTCCGTTACTTCGCGAAGAAGGCGCTCGGCATACCTGTCGAGTTGCCCAAGGAATTGCGGGACCGGCAAACGGAGAAGGGCTCATGACGTCTCTACTGCTGGCATGTTTTTGGGCGATTGCGGCGAATGTCATCGCAATCTTGCCCTCGAAGCGCAGCCACTGGCCTCAGGCGTATGTGCTGATCGCGATCGGGATCCCGATACTCGGCTACGTGACATTTGAGAACGGGCCCTGGATCGGCTTGATCGTGCTTGCCGCCGGAGTATCGGTATTGCGCTGGCCGGTCAGGTATCTGTTTCGCTGGATCCGGCGTCAGGCGCGGCCGGGCGGCGGAGAAGTCGACTAGCCGTGCCGCAGTCCGTGCCCGGGTCGTTCGCCGGGCCATGAGGTGGGGAAGAACAGCACGTGACGCAGAACCCAGAGACCATCCCAATCCGTGGTCGGTTGACGCCGAAACGCACGCTTGCCGATCTGACATGGCTGCGCGTCGGCGGTCCCGCAGACTGGCTGTTTCAACCCGCTGACGAGGACGACCTTGCCCAGTTCGTGGCGGCCCTTGATCCGGCGGTGCCTGTGTTCACCATGGGAGTTGGTTCGAACCTGATCGTCCGCGACGGGGGAATCCGCGGCGTGGTCATTCGTCTTGGTCGTGGTTTCAACGGTATTGAAACCGGCAAGACCGTGACCGCAGGTGCGGCCGCCCTCGATTCCCAGGTTGCCAAGGCTGCCGCGGACAGCGGCCTTGACCTGACGTTTCTCAGGACGATACCCGGCACGATCGGCGGCGCGGTGCGTATGAATGCCGGTTGCTACGGAACCTATACCGCTGACCATTTCACCAGCGCGACAGCGGTGACGCGCGGTGGGCATCGCGTCACACTAACCCGCGCGGACATTGACTTTGCTTATCGCAAGACGGATCTGCCGGCCGATCTGATCCTGACCTCGGCAACCTTCGCGCCGCCCTCCGGCGAACCGGACGCCCTCAAAGCGCGCATGGAGGCGCAACTGGCCAAGCGCGACGAGACCCAGCCCACGAAGGATCGCACCGCGGGCTCGACCTTTCGCAACCCTTCCGGGTATTCCTCCACTGGCTCGGCGGACGATACAAACGAGTTGAAAGCGTGGAAGGTAATCGACGACGCCGGATTGCGCGGCGCCGCACGCGGCGGGGCGCAGATGAACCCCAAACATCCCAATTTTCTCACGAATACTGGTGGGGCCACAGCGGAAGAGCTTGAGATGCTTGGAGAAGAGGTCCGCAAGAGGGTGTTCAACGCGTCTGGAATCACGCTAGAGTGGGAGATCATGAGGGTCGGCGAACCGACCCCTGATTGAGGCACGTGGGCAGGGTCACAGACCCCACCCAGAAACAAAAAGCCGGACAACCGGCGATACAGGCGGAAAGACGGGTATGTCGAGCAGGGCACACCCCAAAGTCGCAGTCCTGATGGGCGGCCCATCGGCCGAACGCGAGGTATCGCTTTCGACGGGCCGTGAATGCGCGGCGGCTTTGCGGGCGACAGGATATGAAGTGGTTGAGGTGGACGCGGGTCCCGACCTCTCAAATGTGCTGTCGGATCTTTGCCCGGATGTCGTTTTCAACGCGCTTCACGGGCGCTGGGGCGAGGACGGCTGCGTGCAGGGTCTTCTTGAATGGCTACGGCTTCCCTACACGCATTCCGGGGTTCTGGCCTCGGCTCTGGCTATGGACAAGGAACGCGCCAAGGCCGCCTACCGGGGGGCCGGGCTTCCGGTCGTGAAAAGCCAGTTGGCGGGGCGGAACGATATCGAAGCCCGCCACGTGATGGAGCCTCCCTACGTGGTCAAGCCCAATGCCGAGGGTTCGTCCGTCGGCGTTTACATCGTGCACGCGGACGCCAATGGCCCGCCGAAGCTTGATCCATCCTTGCCCGAGGTGCTCATGGTCGAGGCCTATGTCCCCGGACGAGAGCTGACGACCACGGTCATGGGTGACGCTGCGATTGGCGTGACCGACATACTGACGGACGGCTGGTACGACTACGATGCCAAGTACAAACCCGGCGGATCGCGCCATGTGATCCCCGCCGAAGTGCCCGATGACATAACGGCGGCCTGCCGCGATTTCGCCCTTCGCGCCCACAAGACGCTGGGCTGCCGCGGTGTCACGCGAACGGATTTTCGCTGGGACGAGAGCCGGGGACTCGAAGGTCTCATCCTACTCGAGACGAACACGCAGCCCGGCATGACACCCACATCCTTGTCGCCCGAGCAGGCGGCCCATGCTGGCTATGACTTTCCGGCCTTCTGCCGCTGGATCGCCGAGGACGCATCATGCGATCGTTGATCCGGGATCCGGCGCCATCGCGCTCGGCCTACCGGCTGCACCGGCTCTGGCTGACGCCGCGGTTCTGGTTCGCCCTGAAGTATGTCGTGCCCACCGTGTTGGTGTCGGCGCTTCTTGGCGTTTGGCTGGCGGACGAAATGCGCCGGGACACGCTTCTGCAGCGGGCGGCGGACCTGCGTCGCCAGATCGAGGAGCGTCCCGAGTTCATGGTGCGCCTTGTCGCTGTCGATGGCGCCACGCCGGAAGTCGCCGACAAGGTGCGCACGGCCATTGGTCTGAACCTTCCGTCCTCGTCCTTTGACCTGAACCTGGTTCGGATCAAGGAGGCGGCCGAAGGTCTCGATGCGGTGCGCCGTGCAGAGGTGCGGATAAGGTCGGGCGGTGTCCTGCAGATCGATGTTTCCCAGCGCGAGCCGGCCTTGGTCTGGCGCATGCGCGAAGGGCTGGTGTTGCTGGATGCCACTGGGCACCCGGTGGTTCCTGTGGCCGCGCGGCGAGACCGTCCCGATCTTCCGCTGATCGCCGGTCCCGGCGCCAACAGGGCCGCTCCGGAGGCAATCGCTCTCTTGGCCGTGGCACGCCCGATCGAGGATCGGATCCGCGGGTTGGTTCGTGTGGGCGAGCGCCGGTGGGACGTCGTCCTGAAAGAGGACCGGCGGATCATGTTACCCGAGACCGACCCCGTTCCAGCACTCGAACGCATCATCGCGCTGGACCAGGCGGACGACGTGCTCGCCCGGGATCTGACCGTCGTCGACATGCGTTTGCCCAGTCGGCCCACGCTTCGCCTTGCCCCGCTGCCCCCCGCTCAGGATCCGCCAGAATGACCGATCTTTATCAAAGCCAACGCGCCATGCGTGCCATGCGCCGCTTCGCCATGCAGCGCGGGGTGATCGCGGTGCTCGACATCGGCACCTCGAAGATCGCGTGCCTAATCCTGCGCTTCGACGGAACCGAACCCAAGAAATCGACGGACGGGATCGGGTCGCTCGCTGGACAGGCGTCGTTCCGCGTGATCGGCGCGGCGACCACCCGGTCGCGCGGTGTCCGGCTGGGCGAGATCGACGCCATGCGCGAAACCGAAAGGGCGATCCGAACGGCTGTTCAGGCGGCGCAAAAAATGGCCACTGTCCGCGTCGACCACGCCATTGTTTGCGTGTCCGGCGGGCGGCCTCGGTCCTATGGACTGGCGGGCGACATCACACTGGCCGAGACGCAGGTCAGCGAAGGAGATGTGGCTCGCGTCCTGGCGGCCTGCGATGTGCCTGATATCGGCGACGGGCGCGAGGTGGTCCATGCCCAGCCCGTGAACTTTGCGCTCGACCACCGGACCGGCCTGATCGATCCGCGCGGGCAAATCGGTCATCGGCTTGCGTGCGATATGCATATGTTGACCGTGGATGCCACCCTGATCGAAAACATCCTCTATTGCGTCAAGCGCTGCGATCTTGAACTCGCCGGTCTCGCATCCTCCACCTACGTCTCCGGCATCTCTTCGCTCGTCGAGGACGAGCAGGAACTCGGCGCCGCCTGCATCGATATGGGGGGCGGCACGACAGGCGTGTCGATCTTCATAAAGAAGCACATGATCTTTTCTGAGACGATCCGACTGGGCGGCGAGCACATTACGTCCGACATCTGCAAAGGCTTGCAGATCCCCAGGGCACAGGCCGAGCGCATCAAGACGTTCCACGGCGGCGTCGTTGCCACTGGGATGGATGACCGCGAGATGATCGAGCTTGCCTCGGACACGGGCGATTGGGAGCACGACCGGCGCCAGGTTAGCAGGGCGGAACTAATTGGGATCATGCGTCCTCGGGTCGAAGAGATCCTCGAGGATGCGCGATCCGCTCTTGATGCGGCCGGGTTCGACGCGCTGCCGTCCCAGCAGATCGTCCTGACCGGGGGCGGAAGCCAGATCCCGGGCCTCGACACGCTGGCCCCCAAAATCCTTGGCCAGCAGGTTAGAATCGGCCGCCCGCTTCGGGTTCAGGGACTGCCTCAGGCCGTCACCGGAGCCGCATTTGCAAGCGCTGTCGGGTTGAGTCTTTTCGCCGCGCACCCGCAAGACGAGTGGTGGGACTTCGAGATTCCCGCTGACGGCTACCCGGCGCGGAGCTTTCGAAAAGCCGTAAAATGGTTCAAAGACAATTGGTAAACCCCTGATGTTGATGTCACGGCAATATCCTGCTGAATTGAGTTATCCACACGCCATATTTTGTGGCAATTCAGTGATTTTCCCGTGACGTATTGGGGGCTTCAGAGTATTGTGCTTCCATTCACAACCCGAAACCGACCCCGTTCGGAACCGAAAACAAAAAGCCTCGCCCGGGGCGCGCAGAACTGACAGGCGGACCGATCCATGACCCTCAACCTCTCGATGCCAAAGCCAAACGACCTCAAGCCAAGGATCACCGTTTTCGGTGTGGGAGGGGCCGGAGGGAATGCGGTCAACAACATGATCGATAAGAACCTCGAAGGCGTCGAATTCGTGGTTGCCAATACCGACGCACAGGCACTCGCCCAATCCGATGCCGGTAATCGCATCCAGATGGGCGTGAAGGTGACCGAGGGGCTTGGCGCCGGAGCCCGGCCATCTGTCGGCGCTGCTGCAGCCGAGGAAACGATCGAGGAGATCGTCGACCAACTTGCCGGGGCACACATGTGCTTTATCACGGCGGGCATGGGCGGCGGTACCGGCACGGGGGCTGCACCGATCATCGCGCAGGCCGCGCGCGAGCTTGGTGTGCTGACGGTCGGTGTGGTGACGAAGCCCTTCCAGTTCGAGGGCGCCAAGCGGATGCGCCAGGCGGAAGAGGGCGTCGAGGTCCTTCAGAAGATGGTCGATACATTGATCATCATCCCGAACCAGAACCTGTTCCGGCTCGCCAATGAAAAGACCACGTTCACCGAGGCATTCAGTCTTGCCGACGACGTCCTCTATCAGGGCGTCAAGGGGGTGACTGACCTGATGGTCCGGCCGGGTCTCATCAACCTCGACTTTGCCGATGTCCGCGCCGTGATGGACGAGATGGGCAAGGCGATGATGGGAACGGGCGAAGGCACCGGCGAAGACCGCGCCATTCAAGCCGCCGAGAAGGCCATCGCGAACCCGCTTCTGGACGAAATCAGTCTGAAGGGCGCGAAGGGCGTTCTTATCAACATCACCGGGGCCCATGATCTTACCCTCTTCGAGCTCGACGAGGCCGCCAACCGCATCCGGGAAGAAGTTGATCCTGATGCGAACATCATTGTCGGATCGACGCTTGATCCCGAGATGGATGGCGGAATGCGCGTCAGTGTCGTTGCGACCGGTATCGACGCGGTTCAGAACTCGGCCGAGATCCCGCGTCCGCGCCGGAGCAACGTGGCCCGTCCGCCGCTTGCGCTGACAGATTACGACAAGGCGCCGGCTGCCGAGCCCGCGCCAGAACCGGTTCGGGCTGAGCGCGCGCCCGAACCTGATCCCGTTGAGGACGTTCCGCCAGCGGCACCGGCCTCGGAGCCCATGCTGTTCGACGCGCCGGAAGAGGCGTTCGAGGATGATCTTCCGCCCCCGGCCTACCGTCCCGCGTTCGAACCGACGCCAGAGCCGCAGCCGGTGGCCGAGACGGAACCGCGTGAGACCTATGTTGCACCCAAGCGGCAGCCCGCCGGTGTGCCCACCGCCGAGGCGATGGCACGCCTGCAGGCGGCCGTTCGCAAGTCGCCCGCCGCGACCCAGGCGCCGGAGGCCGAGGACGGGGCCGCCAATGATCGTACAGGTCGGTTCGGCATCAACAGCCTGATCAACCGGATGACGGGGCATCCGACCGAGACGGCTCAGTCGGTGCCGCGCGCGCCCCGGCAGCAGCCTCCGGTTCAGACGAACCACGCGCCCGAAGAGGACGACGGCGAGTTGTCCCCAGAGCAGGAACGGATCGAGATCCCGGCCTTCCTGCGCCGTCAGGCCAATTGATTCTGGTAAAATCGAACCACGGCGGCGCAGGGCGCCGCCGTGGAATTTTACATAGAATCCATAGTTTAAGTTGTGGATATTAACGTTTGCGCGGTTAAGCGCTCAAAATTTCAGCGCGTGTTTCAGCGCGTTGCAAAGAGTGAATTGTTAAAAAAGCACCACCCTCCTAACTGAAAAGCGCTTGGGGACGACTGAAACCCAACCGCTGAGGGATATTGTGCAGACGACGCTAAAATCGCAGGTGACGCTGTCCGGCATCGGGCTCCATTCCGGAGAACCGGCGACGGTGACGTTGAAGCCCGCGTCGGCTCAATACGGAATCTGGTTCCGTCGTTCGGACATCGAAGTCGGAGACGCATTGATCCCAGCCCGTTGGGACGTCGTCGCAACAGGCGAATTGTGCACCCGCATCGAAAACCGGGCGGGTGCGTCGGTCATGACTATCGAACATCTTATGGCGGCGATCGCCGGCACCGGGCTCAACAACGTTCTGATCGAAATCGACGGCCCGGAGGTTCCTGCGCTCGATGGATCCGCGGCACCATTCGTTGACGCGATCCTGTCGCGTGGTCTGGTCGAACAGCATGTTCCCGTGATGGTGATCGAGGTTTTGGAACCGGTGACCGTCCGCAGCGGTGCTGCGTGGGCCCGACTGGAACCATCCACATCGCTCGAGATCGATTTTGAGATCGATTTTGCCGAACCGGCGATCGGACGGCAAAAAAAGTCGTTGAATATGGCCAATGGCGCTTTTGTCCGGGAGCTGTGCGACAGCCGCACGTTCTGTCGGGCCGGTGACATTGCTGCGATGCATGGCCGGGGGCTGGCCTTGGGCGGCGAACCCGGCACCAACGCAGTGGTTTTTGACGGTGACCGCGTGGCTTCGCCTGGCGGTCTTCGCCATGTGGATGAGCCCGTGCGTCACAAGATGCTCGATGCGCTTGGGGATCTTGCATTGGCCGGCGCCCCGCTGCTGGCCCGCTACTCCGGCCATCGGGCCGGACATGCGGTGACCAACACGCTTTTGCGCGCGCTTTTTGCGCGGCCAGAGGCATTTCGCCTGACGGTTTGCGACACCGCGACGGCGCGGCATCTTCCCGGCGTTGGTGTCCGCCGCCGCGACATACCACAAACCGCCTAATCGGCGTTTTCCTCGCCCCCGCACTCATGCTAATACCTCTGAGGTAGTAGGGGGACCGGTCCATGGCGCGCCGTATCGCCGTTTTCACGCTTGTTGTCGCACTTTCAGCCTGCGGAGCCGATCTCACGACGCGGGAACGGCCGCTCGACGCCTTCGGGCCCGAGGAAATCTATCAGCGGGCAGAATTCGAGCTTGCCAACGCCAACGCGGACGAAGCCGCGCGGTTCTTTGGTGAGGTGGAGCGACTGTACCCCTATTCGGAATGGGCCAAGCGCGCGCTGATCATGCAGGCTTTTTCCTATCACCGTGACCGGGACTACGAAAACAGCCGGATCGCTGCGCAGCGCTACATAGATTTTTATCCGGCGGACGAAGATGCGGCCTATGCTCAGTATCTTCTGGCGCTTTCGTACTACGATCAGATCGACGACGTGGGGCGCGATCAGGGCCTGACCTTTCAGGCGCTGCAATCCCTTCGGACCGTGATCGAGCGCTATCCAGAAAGCGAGTATGCCTCGGCCTCGATCCTTAAGTTCGATCTGGCCTTCGATCATCTTGCCGCCAAGGAGATGGAGGTGGGACGGTTCTATCTCAAGCGCGGACACTATGCCGCCGCCGTGAACCGGTTCCGGGTGGTCGTCGAGGACTTCCAGACAACGGAACAGACGCCCGAAGCGCTGCACAGATTGGTAGAATCTTATCTGTCTCTGGGGTTGACTGACGAGGCGCAGACGGCGGGCGCGATCCTCGGATTCAACTTCCAGTCTTCTGAATGGTATGAATCCAGCTTTGCCGTTCTCACCGGACAAGGCCTGCGGCCCGAGGCAAGGGGCGACAATTGGCTCGCCCGGATCTACCGGCAGACCGTCCGGGGCGATTGGCTTTAGACCATGCTCGTCAGTCTCGACATCCGGGACATGCTCTTGATCGACCGGCTGGATCTGACGTTTCAGCCCGGATTGAACGTGCTCACAGGCGAGACTGGGGCGGGCAAGTCCATTCTGCTTGACGCGCTCGGCTTTGTCTTGGGATGGCGGGGCCGGGCCGAGCTTGTGCGGCAAGGGGCCGAGAAAGGCGAGGTAACTGCAGTATTCGATCTGCCCGCGGAGCATCCGGCGCGCGCCGTCCTCGCAGAGGCCGGGTTCGAGGATGACGGTGACCTGATCTTGCGTCGGGTAAACACCTCGGATGGGCGCAAAACGGCATGGATCAATGACCGCCGGGCCGGAGGCGAGTTGTTGCGCGCGATCTCGGAAACACTCGTCGAATTGCATGGGCAGCATGATGACCGCGGCCTTCTCAATCCGTCGGGTCACCGGGCGCTCCTCGATGCTTTCGCAGAGGCGGACGAAGCCCTTAGCGCCACCCGCGCCGCCTGGCGGGCCAAGGCCGCCGCGGAGAAAGCGCTTCGCGAGGCTGAAGCCGCACAACTCGACCTGAAGGAGGAAGAGGATTTCCTGCGCCACGCGGTGGCCGAGCTTGACGCGTTGGCGCCGGAGCCCGGCGAAGAGGCTGCGCTCGACAGCCGGCGCCGTCTGATGCAGGCGGCCTCGAAAATCCGCGACGACATCGCAAAGGCCCACGACGCTCTCGGACCTTCGGGTGCCGAAAGCATGGTGACCGATGCAGTGCGATGGCTTGAAGGGGCGGCGGATCAAGCGGAAGGCGCACTTGATGCAGCGCTTGACGCCTTGTCACGCGCGGCAAACGAACTCGCCGAGGCCCACGCGGCCACCGAAGCCGCGCTTGGGGCGATGGCGTTCAATCCATCCGAGCTTGAAGACACCGAAGAGCGGTTGTTCGCCCTGCGCGGGCTGGCCCGCAAGCACGGTGTCTTGGCCGATGATCTTGCCGCCAAGGGAGCCAACCTGCGAGACAAACTCTCCGCATTGGATGGCGGAGCCGCAGGGCTTGACCAGTTGCGGACCGACCTTGCCGGGGCCGAGGCCGCGTATGACCGTGCCGCCGCGGCATTGACCGACCGGCGGATCGCGGCCGCAAAACGGTTGGATGCCGCAATGGCGGCCGAATTGGCACCGCTCAAGATGGACCGTGCGGTCTTCGCCACCAAGATCTCGGTAGCCGATCCGGGGCCATCTGGTCGCGATACCGTTGCCTTTACCGTGGCGACCAATCCCGGCGCTCCGTCCGGGCCCCTGAACAAGATCGCCTCGGGCGGAGAACTTTCACGGTTTCTTCTGGCACTGAAAGTCTGCCTGACGCGGCAATCCAGTGGTCTCACTTTGATCTTCGACGAAATCGACCGCGGCGTCGGCGGCGCCACTGCAGACGCAGTCGGGCGGCGTCTGGCCGGGCTGGCCTCCGAGGCTCAGGTCCTCGTTGTGACCCACTCGCCGCAGGTCGCGGCGCGCGGCGCACACCATTGGCAAGTCGCCAAATCGGTGTCGGACGGATTGACCACCAGTCGGGTGACCCCGCTGGATCCTCAAGCTCGGGTGGAAGAGATTGCGCGCATGCTTGCGGGTGACCGCATCACCGACGAAGCAAGAGGGGCGGCGCGGGCACTTTTGTCAGACGCCGCCTGAGAGACTGTCCGCAGCCTCCCATCGCTGCCAACACCCCGAAGGTCATCGCCCGCGTCAACAATGACCTGTCCCCGTGTGAATTCCGCCGCAGCAAGGCTGCCGTTTTGCCCTGAACACTTGGAGCGCGGAAGTCCTTGGCCTAACACGGAAAGACCACATTTTGCGCCGTTTCGGGAGGAGCCCAGGTTCCCATGGGCAACGGGAAGCCATCTTTGATCGAAGCACAGGTCCGGGACATGGTCTCGGTCTGCAAGGATGGTCTCACAACGCTGCGCCACGAAGGCCCGGGCCAGATCCAATTCGGGCTGATCGCATTGGTCATCGGAATAGCTGCCGGATTTGCCGCCCTGTTCTTCCGCAAGGGCATTAACTGGCTTCAGTCGACGGCCTACGGCACGGATAACGTGCGGATGCTGGCGACAGCTGCGGAAAAGCTCGACTGGTACTGGATTGTTGGGATCCCGATTGCAGGAGGGCTGGTCGTGGGCCTTATCCTGCACGTCTTCACGCCGGACGGGCGGGTTCGATCCGTTTCGGATGTGATCGAAGGGGCGGCCCTGAACGACGGACGGGTCGAAACGAAGGCCGGTCTCGCATCAGCGGCTGCGTCGATGATCACCCTTTCGACCGGCGGATCGACGGGCCGGGAAGGGCCGGTTGTCCATTTGGCCGGTGTCATCTCGACATGGGTTTCGACCCTAATCCGCGCCGACGGGATTACGGGACGCGACCTTCTGGGATGTGCGGTGGCCGCGGCAGTGTCCGCGTCCTTTAACGCTCCCATCGCCGGGGCACTTTTTGCGCTCGAGGTCGTGCTTCGCCACTTTGCCGTGCATGCCTTTGCTCCGATCGCCATCGCGGCGGTCGCGGGTACGGTGATCAACCGGCTGGAGTTCGGGGATGTGACCGAATTCACGCTGGTCGATGCCACGGCGCTTGAGTTCTACGTCGAACTGCCTGCGTTCTTGCTGTTGGGATTGGTCTGCGGACTGATCGCCGGCCTGCTTATGCGGGCCATTTTCTGGACGGATGACATGGTAACCCGGGCCCAATCTGCAACCGGCATGCCGCGTTACCTTCGGCCTGCCTGCGCGGGCGCGCTTCTTGGGATCATCGCGCTTGGCTATCCGCACATTATCGGCGTCGGCTACGAAACGACGTCGGCCGCACTGACCGGGAACCTGTTGCTTCGCGAGGCCATCGTCTTTGCCATGGTTAAAACCGCAGCTGTGGCTATCACCATGGGCGGGCGTATGGGGGGTGGGGTCTTTTCGCCATCGCTGATGCTGGGCGCGCTGACGGGACTGGCCTTCGGCATGATCGCAACGTCTGTTTTCCCGGATGTATCGGGGTCAGAAACGCTCTATGCCCTCGCCGGCATGGGCGCTCTTGCCGCCGCGGTTCTGGGCGCGCCCATTTCCACGACGCTGATCGTGTTCGAGCTTACCGGCGACTGGCAAACGGGCTTGGCTGTGATGGTTGCTGTGTCGACGTCGACCGCGCTTGCTTCGCGGCTTGTCGACCGATCGTTCTTCCTGACCCAGATCGAGCGGCGCAATATCCACCTTGCAGCCGGTCCGCAGGCCTACCTTCTGTCGATGTTCCGCGTGGCCAATGTGATGCGCAAGCCCGACGCGCCGAACGCCGCCAAGGCCGAAGATGTGTGGGATGCCCTCGCAGAGGGTTATTATATCGCGCCCGACCAGACGCTCGAAGATGCGATGCCCGTCTTTGAAAAGACGAACCGGTCCTTCCTGCCGGTGGTGCGCTTTAACGCAAAGGGTGATCCACCCGAATTGTTGGGGGCTCTTTTCCAGGTTGACGCGCTCAAAGCCTATAACCGGGCTTTGGCCGCCACGGCGGCCGAAGAGCATTCCTAGACTTCTTCAACAGTGACCTGATCGGTTGCGTAAAAGGCGAGGTGGTCCTTGATCCGTGCCACATCCTCTTTGGGCGCCTCGTAGGTCCAGGCAGCGTTCTCGATCACGGTGCTCTTCGTGACGATCGAATAATAGGCTGCATCGCCTTTATGGGGGCAGGTCGATGTCTTGTCCGTCCGTTCCAGGAAAGCCATCGCGATGTCGGCGCGCGGAAAGTAGATCACAGGAGGATAGCTTCCCTCGACCAGTTCCAGCGCAGACTGGGTTTCACCCAGAACGGCGCCGCCGGCGCGGACGACCCAAGTACCCTTTGCGGCGGTGATAGTGATGTGCGAAGCCATGTCTGGTCCTCCCCTCGCTCGGCGTGGCGTCACCCTGACCCACGGCCCGTGACGTTTTTGTGTCAGATAGGACGGGTCGCGCGCTCTAGCCAGTTGCGGGCGGTTTCGGAGACGCGCGGCCCGATTTTTTCAAGCACTTCGGCATGATAGCCGTTAAGCCATTCGGTTTCGGCAGGAGCGAGCACCGAACGGTCGACAAGCGCGCAGTCAATCGGCACGAAGGTCAGAGTCTCGAACGACAACTGATCGCGGTTGTCCCCAAGCTTTGGCGCCGGGGTGACGGCCACGAGGTTTTCGATGCGAATGCCAAAGGCCCCTTCCCGGTAGTAGCCGGGTTCGTTCGACAGGATCATCCCCGGTTCCAATGGCACTTCGCTAATCCGGCTCAGCCGCTGTGGGCCTTCGTGCACGTTCAGAAAAACGCCCACGCCGTGGCCGGTGCCGTGGTCATAGTCCTGTCCCGCGCTCCAAAGCGGGGCCCGGGCAAGCGGATCAAGATCGCGGCCCGCCAGCCCTCGCGGCCAACGTGCGCGGCTGATTGCGATCATCCCCTGAAGAACACGGGTGAAAGCCGAGCGCTCGGAATCGCCGGGTGGGCCGATTGCAACCGTCCGGGTGATATCCGTGGTTCCGTCCACGTATTGGCCACCGGAATCGATCAACAGAAGCTCGCCCGGGGTGACGGGCCGGTTCGTCTCTTCGGTCACGCGATAATGGACAATCGCGCCATTCGGACCCGCCCCGCAGATCGTGTCGAACGAAATGCCCCGCAACGCGTTGGTCGCGCGGCGGTATCCTTCAAGCTGCCGGACCACGTCGATTTCGGTCAGGCCGCCTTGCGGAGCTGTGGCGTCAAGCCAGGCGAGAAACTCAACCATGGCCGCACCGTCGCGAAGATGGGCGTCGCGCGTGGCCGCGATCTCGGCATCGGTCTTCCTGGCTTTGGGTAGGGCGCAAGGGTCCGGCCCCCAGACCACATCAACTCCGGCCTGTTCCAGTGCGGCAGAAACGGCCAACGGCGCGGTGGCCTTGTCCACCCGAACCGGGCCCGAAAGCGCGGCGAGAGCCGCCGGAAACGCGGTTTCCGGCGCGATTTCAACTTTCAGATCAAGTCCCTGAACCTTTGCCGGATCCACGAACAGTGCAACCCGGCCATCGTCATGCAGGACAGCGAAGGCGAGGACCGCCGGGTTATGCGTCAGGTCACGACCGCGGATATTCATTAGCCAAGAAATCGAGTCGGGCAGTGTCAGAACAGCCGCCGACTGGCCCGCATCGCGCAATGCCTTGGCAATCATGGCACGCTTTTCGGCAGAGGATGATCCCGCGATCTCATCGGAATGGTGCTCGGCGACGCCCTGCGGTGGCGGCGGTTGATCCTCCCAGATCTCATCCACCAGATTTCGGGTCGGAAGAACGGCAATACCCGGGCCCAGTGCCGTGCGCAGTGCCTCGATCTCTTTCACAGTATGGAGCCACGGGTCGAATCCCACGCGCATCCCGTCGGTCAGCCGCTCGGCAAGCCATGGTCCGAGCTTTGTTTTTGGCCAGTCGACCGGCGTGAAGTCCTGAGCGACCTGTGCCTTGACTTGCAGCGTGTAGCGTCCATCGACGAAAACACCTGCCGCCTCGCAGGTGATGGCCGCGAAACCAGCCGATCCAGTGAAACCCGTGAGCCAGGCCAGCCGTTCGTCGCGGGCCGGGACATATTCGCCCTGATGGGCATCGGCGCGAGGCACAAGAAAGGCATCGAGCTTCGCATTCGCCATGGCCTTGCGCAGAGCGGCAAGGCGGGGTGGACCGTCCTCGGGCCGGGTCGTAGCCTCAAACGACTGGAACATCAGGCGACAGACCGCAATCCGGACATCCTGGCTCTTGCGCGCGGGTCCTGGTCGAACAGGCTTGCCAGCTGTTCGGTCATGGCCCCCGCCAGCTGGTCCACATCTGTGATCGTGACCGCGCGGTCGTAGTAACGGGTCACGTCGTGGCCAATACCGATCGCGATCAACTCGACCATGCGGCGGCGTTCGACCATTGCGATCACGTCGCGCAGGTGTTTCTCGAGGTAATTGGCGGGGTTCACGCTGAGCGTTGAATCGTCGACCGGTGCCCCGTCCGAGATCACCATCAGGATTTTCCGCGCTTCCGGGCGGCCCGCCATCCGGCGATGCGCCCATTCCAGAGCCTCGCCATCGATGTTCTCCTTGAGCAAACCTTCTTTCATCATCAGGCCGAGATTATCCCGCGTCCGCCGCCACGGCGCATCGGCGTTTTTGTAGACGATGTGGCGCAGATCGTTGAGCCGGCCAGGTTGCTGTGGCCGGCCCGCGCCCAACCACGCTTCGCGTGCCTGCCCGCCCTTCCATGCGCGGGTTGTGAACCCGAGGATCTCGACCTTGACCTGGCAGCGTTCCAGTGTGCGGGCCAGAACATCCGCGGAAATCGCCGCGATGGAGATCGGTCGCCCGCGCATCGAACCTGAATTGTCGAGAAGCAGCGTCACCACCGTATCGCGAAACTCGGTGTCTTTCTCGATTTTGAAACTGAGGGGCGTGGTCGGATTGGCGACGACGCGCGCCAGCCGTCCGGCATCAAGGATCCCCTCTTCGCGGTCAAACTCCCAGCTTCGGTTTTGCTGGGCTTGCAAGCGCCGCTGCAGCTTGTTGGCAAGCCGGCTGACTGCCCCTTTCAGCGGTTCAAGCTGCTGGTCAAGATAGGCGCGCAACCGTTCAAGTTCGGCCGGTTCGGCCAGATCCTCGGCAGCAATTTCCTCATCGAACTCAGCCGAGTACACCTCGTAGTTCGGATCTGCTTCGCTGACCGGAGGTGGCGGCGGCGGTTCAAGCGGTGCCTCGCCGTCCGGAAACTCCGTATCTTCGCCCATCTCGACATCGGCCATGTCATCCATCGAGACCTGCGCCTGACCGGCGTCGTCCTGCTGGTCCTGCGACTGCTCGGGCGCAGCGTCGAGGTCTTCGTTGTCGTCTTCAGCGTCGCCTTGCGCGTCCGGGTTCTCGTCCTGCGCCTCGTCGGATTCGGCGCTGTCTTCGTCGTCGGCGTCTTCGCTGTCGGGATCGTCGCCAAGTTGGTCCCCATATCCCAGATCGTCGATAATCTGGCGGGCAAATCGCGCGAACGAGGCCTGATCAGACAGGGTGTCTTCGAGCCGGTCAAGTGTGCCGGCGGCCTGACCTTCGATGAACTCACGCCAAAGCGCCATCACGTTGTCGGCCCCCTTGGGCAGGTCGCGCCCAGTGGCAAGGTGGCGGATCAAGTACCCGGCGGCGGTGGCCAGTGGGGCGTCTGCAGCCTCGCGGATCTGGTCATAGCCCCGCCGTTCGGCCTCGGCTTCGATCGTGGCGTCGATGTTCCCCGCACAGCCCGGCATGTCGCGGGTCCCGATAGCTTCGCACCGCGCCGTTTCCATCGCATCATAGAGGTCCCGCGCCATCTGTCCCTGCGGTGCGTACCGATCGAAGGTCGCGGGATCGTGGTGCTTCAGGCGCAGCGCATAGGCATCGGCGGTGCCGCGTGCCAGCAACACTTCGTTCTTCGTCATGCGACGGCTGACTTGCGGCAGCCGCACCTGATCGGCGGAGAGGCCCGGCGGGTCGACCGAATAGGTCACGCCGAGGTCCGGTTCGTCGGCCATCACGCGGGTGGCTTCGGCCAGCGCTTTCTTGAACGGATCAGCGGGATTGTCATTTTGGCGGGACATATCAGGATAGATCACCGCCCGCGCCAGGATTTCAAGGCGAAAGCGGCCCTATGCCCCGAGGATCAACCGGTCGCAGAGTGAAACATGAAATGCTGCCGCCAACTCGGCGCGGCTGGCCTCGGATTCGCGGAAACTGTAGGCGGCAGCCGCCAGAAGCTGAATATGCGCGGCACGGGCCGTTGAATGCCACTCCCTGCTTTTTGCCACCGGCATGCCATAGGCAACTGCGTCCGGCAGAACCGCGTCAAGCAAGCCGGAAAACGCGTCCCGACGCGCCTCGGCGGCAGCATTGGTTTGACCTTTCATAAGGCGGTCATGGTCCGCAATCGCGGCGTACCGCCCCGCACATTCAGCGAAGGCACGCGCGCGTTCCGTCGGAGAAACCGGAAACGGTGCAGCGCCGAGCGCGGTGGTTCCGAGTACGGCAAGGGTGGCGCCGATACAGCATGCGCGAAGACTGGACATGGGAAAAGCGTACAGCGCGACGTGCGATCAGCAAGCGGCTCTTTGCAAAACCGTCGTCTAATTGTCGTAAAAATGTTACATAAAGGTCGCGCTGCGCAACGGGTGCACGCTGGGGTGCAGCCCAAGCCACTGGGTGTGCCGGGGCATTGATCCAACACGTAGATTCGCAGTCCAGGATCGAAACCCGCCGCTGATCTGAGCTAGCCGAGGCTCATGCTGGCAGCGCTTTCCGGGAGTTCCTCGTCGAAACACCGCTGATAGAACTCAGCCACGGTCTGGCGTTCAAGTTCGTCGCATTTATTGAGAAAGGTCAGGCGGAAGGCGTATCCGACATCCCGGAAGATCTGGGCGTTCTGGGCCCACGAGATGACCGTACGCGGGCTCATGACCGTGGACAGGTCGCCATTCATGAACGCGGTCCGGCTAAGGTCGGCCACAGTGACCATCTGGCCCACGATGCGTCGCCCGTTCTCGGTGTTCATCTGGGGGATCTTGGCCAGAACGATCGCCACCTCCGCGTCGTGGCTGAGGTAGTTCAGCGTCGCGACAAGGCTCCAGCGGTCCATTTGGCCTTGATTGATCTGCTGCGTCCCGTGGTAGAGGCCGGTCGTGTCGCCAAGACCCACCGTGTTGGCGGTCGCGAAAAGGCGGAAGAACGGGTGAGGAGTGATCACCTCGTTCTGATCGAGAAGTGTGAGCTTGCCGTCGGTCTCCAGGACGCGCTGAATCACGAACATCACATCGGCCCGACCCGCGTCGTATTCGTCGAAGACAATCGCCGTCGCGTTGCGCAGCGCCCAAGGTAGGATGCCTTCCTGGAACTCTGTGACCTGCTTGCCGTCGCGCAGCTTGATAGCGTCCTTCCCGATCAGGTCGATCCTGCTGATATGGCTGTCGAGGTTGACGCGGACGCAGGGCCAGTTCAGACGCGCGGCGACCTGCTCGATATGGGTCGATTTCCCGGTGCCATGATAACCTTGGATCATGACGCGACGGTTGTGGGCGAACCCTGCGAGGATGGCAAGCGTCGTGTCGGGGTCGAACTTGTAGGTCGCGTCGAGTTCCGGAACCCGATCAGTTGGGGCCGCGAACCCGCGCACGGTCATGTCGGAATCGATTCCGAACACGTCTCTGACCGAGATCTCCTCGGTCGGTTTCGCCTCCGTCTCTATGCCGCCATCTGCCATTTTTGTCGTGCCCCATGTTGCCCGTTTTGAGCCGCGTCGTGGTGCACCATAACGGGGGTGGAGGCAAGGGGAAGCACCGAGCAACGACGGGGCAAACGTGATACCGCGGCGAATGGCGCAATTCTGGTCGGGGGGCAGGAGACTTGCCCGGCGCAGCGGACTTGTACCGGGCGATCAGATCATTCCGCTGCGATCGATGACGGCGACCTGGCGGTATCGCTTCGGTCGGTCCGGAAGGTCGACACGAGGTCCCGCATGGACTTCGCCTGTGCACTGACCCCTTGCGCGTCGGTCCGGCTCTGATCCGCCAATGCGGCGTTCTTCTGCGTGATTACGTCGAGTTGCGACATCGCGCTGGTAACTTCGGAAACCCCGCGCGCCTGTTCCTGCGCCGTGTTCATCACGTCGCGTATGGTCGACGCCATGTGATGGACTCCGCCCATGATCCGCTCAAGCGTTGTGCCGGTTTCCTCGACGAGCGAGACACCTTTTTGGACCTGCTCGGAGCTTTCTTCGATAAGCGACTTGATGTCCTGCGATGCTTCGCTCGAACGTTGGGCAAGCGCCCGTACTTCGGTCGCGACAACCGCGAACCCCTTTCCGGCGCTTCCTGCCCGGGCCGCTTCCACAGAAGCGTTCAAGGCCAGCAGGTTCGTCTGGAAGGCAATCCCGTCGATCACGGAGACGATATCGCCGATTCGACTCGATGCGTCGCGTATATCGGCCATGGCTTCGACGGCGGCATCAACCACTTTACCCGCCTCGTCGACCTGGTTCGAGGCGGTTGTAGCCACGTCCACCGCGTTCGCTGCACCTTCCGCACTGGACTGGGTCGAGGCCGCGATCTCTGCCATCGCCGCGGATGTCTCTTCAAGGGACGCGGCCTGCTGTTCAGCCCGGCGGGCGAGTTCGTGCGCCTGCTCGGTCATCTCGTTGGCTTTGCCTTGGACCTGCACGCCCTGATCCTGAATGCCGCGCACCAGTTCGGCGAGCGTTTCGATGGTGCCGTTCACGTTGTCTTTCAACTCGGCAAAAGTCCCTTCGAAGTTGCCGTCCATCCTATGGGTCAGATCTCCTGCAGACAATTGTTCGAGTACATGCGCTGTCTGCGATAGCCCCATGTCCACGTTTTCCACGAATGCGTTGATTGCCTGAGCCATTTCGCGAAGTTCTGGCGCATCGAAGTCGGCGTCGATCCGATGGGTGAAGTCGCCGACCGCGGCGGCGCTGACGACATTGCCCACCTTGGCATTGAGATCCCGGATCACGCGCTGGCGTTCTTCGGCAAGCTTGACCTGACGCTGTTCCTCGGCCTCCGCCTCGGCGCGCAAACGATCCTCGTCCGCTTTCCGCTGAGCGGCCTCGCGCTCGGCCTTCTCGGCTTCAAGCGCTTCGGCTTCGAGCGCTCGGTCGCGGAATACGACAAGGGCCGAGGCGACCGCGCCAAGCTCGTTTCGTTGCTCTGTCCCCGCGATTTCGACGTCATTCTCGCCATTCGCAAGCCGTGTCATCGTTCCGACGACATCTTCTAGGCGCGTCCGGATCGTTTTACCCGTCATCCAGCCGAATGCGGCGCCAGCAACCGAAACTCCGGCGGCACTCACCCCGACAACGATGATCGCTATGATACCGATGTTCTCGGCTACCTGTTGGACACGGTTTTGCTCCGTGCTGACCTGATCGACGGCGACATCCATCTTCCCGGTCAGTACATCCGCGGCCCTGTCGATCTTGGCCCATTGCGTTTCCCGCGCCGCGATGGCGGAGCTCATGACATCCGCGTTGGCGCGGAAGGCCTCAATTGCCGCGGTGGCATTCTCGACTTGCGCGCCGATCGCCTCAGAGCTGTTGAAGAGCATCATCTTCGACAATTCGGCCTTGGCCGTGTCCACGGCTGTCGCCATGCGCTCGAACTCGGCTCTGTCGCCGGATTGGGTGTAGCGATCAAGTGCCGCGCTTCCGACGAGAAAATCCCGCAACGCGACGCCAGCAACAATACCCAATTCGGGTCGCCCTTCTTCCCGTGCGATCTGCATGGCTCCGAAGACGGCATCCCGGGCCGTCGAAGCCGCCTGATTGATGTCGGTCTGGGCCACGTCGCGGGCGCCCTGTTCCCGGGCGGCTTCCTGGAACGCGGCGCGGTACTCGGCCTTTGTGGCAACCAAACTGTCGACGTCGATCACGGTGATGCTGTTGCTCTGTTTTTCCCGAAGGGCTTCGATCTCTGCGGCGACTTCGTCGAGGTTCGAGTTGAACTCGAGCAGCTCATTTTCGGCGGCACGCGCGCGATAGCTTTCCGCCGCAACCTGGGCTTCCAGCACGTCTTCCTGCACCATGGTCGCGAGCAAGGACAGGCTCGACAATTGCTTGTACTGGGCCGAGAGGCTGATCAGATACCACGTCGCCGCCATCGCAATCACGCCGACGACCACAAGGCCTGTCACCAATGCCGACACCATCACGGTGATCCGGCGGGAAATACTCCAATCCTTCACGGCGCGTCCCTCCACTCGATCGCACGGCGCCGCCTTACACGATCACTTGTGGACGCGCGGTTAATGGCCGCGAGGGTCGGTCATTCCTTGAAGCTGCGGCTTTCCTTGATCTGATCCCAAGCCCAGACAACCTCTTGCAGGCGGTCCTCGTCGCCGCGGTCGCCGCCGTTCATGTCGGGGTGCAGATCCTTGACGAGGCTCTTGTACTGCTTGCGGATCTCGACCTTGGTCCAATGATCGCGCGCCTCGAGAATCTCGAGTGCCCGGCGTTCCTTGGGCGGGAGCTTTCGGGTTCCGGTTATGCTCTTGCCGGGGTTCTGCGTCGCGTTGGCGCCGAGAATCTGGTGCGGGTCGTCGACGCCCAGCCGCTGCCACGCGCGCGCCTCGTCCCCATTCTTGCCCAGCGGCTTGGTCGGGCGGTCCCAGACGCGATCACGTTCCATCTGGGCCTGAAACTCTTCTTCGGTGGATCCGGTGAAGAAATTCCATTTCAGATTGTACTCGCGCACATGGTCCTTGCAGAACCAGTAATACTCGTCGAGCGTGTCCGGTGATTTGGGTGCGCGGTACAGTCCTGGCAGACTACAGCCCGGGTGATCGCAGGTCCGCTGCGAGGTTTCGAAGGCACCCGACATCCCCCGCCGTGTCCGCGATTTCTTCTTCTTGTCAGACGTGACGCGGATGTCGAACCCGAATGGATCATCGTTCGGCATGGACAGCCCCTTTTCTGCTCGGACCGCAAAGTCTACTGTCCTGAGCCGAATAATGAAGAGGCAGATCGGAAAAAAAATTATGTCAGTTTCGGACCAAATACGGCAGCGCTTGGAAGACGCCTTTGCCCCCGCGCATCTTGAAATTGTTGATGAAAGTGAAGCACATCGCGGCCATGCTGGGTTCCAGGAGGGCGGCGAGAGCCATTTTCGGGTGGCGATCCGCTCGCCTGCCTTCGGCGAAATGTCGCGGCTGGCACGCCACAGGGCAGTTCATGGGGCACTGGGCGCGGACCTGATTTCGCAGATCCACGCCCTGGCGCTCGACATCGACGTCTAGGTTATTCGGCTGCGACGTTGGGCAGCGAATCCTCGTCGATGAGGTTGGTCGGGCCGGTCAGGGTCAGAGGCGCTTGGCGCTCCGACCGGGCAACCTGGATGCGACGTTTGCCCGCCTGCACCTGATCGACCAGCTCCTTGTTGCGGACGCGCCGCGCCCGGATCCTTGCCGTCTCTGCGGTGATGTCCGCCGCGGCCTCCGAGCGCGTTTCGACAGCCCGGCGAAACACCAGGACATCACGCTCTTCGGTCGTCCACCCGAAGATCCACCACCGTCGCCTTTGGCAAGGCAAATGTTCCGATTGAAGGTATTCCCAACCGCCGCGGCCGAAGTCGTTCATCACCGATGCAACGGTCATGGAATAGGGATCGTCCCCGTCGGTCAGCCCGTCCATCCGGTCGCTGCGACGCGGGGCCGGAACGACCTTGTACTCGTACTTGCGCATACCTGCACCTCACTCAAACCTTCGGATGAGCTAGTCGCGGCCGTGCGCACCGGGCAAGCGCGGTCGTCCCTCGTATGAGGCAAAACTGTGGTCGCGGTTCGTCAACAATTTGACTGAGCGTTCGTCGTCGGCAGGTGAGTCATCGGTGCTGCGAAAGCGCAGGGTGGGGGTATCGGGCGTTCCCTCGTCGCTGACGCGGGCGTCGGGTTCCTCGCGCTTCGCGCCGGGCAGCCGCGCCGCGGCTCCGGTCTCGTCAGTGGCCTCAGAAGCGGGGACCGGAGCGGTGTCGGCGGCCGGGTCATGCAAGGGGCGCTGGAACACCATGACGGTCTTGTGAACCATGGAACGCCTTGCAAAACCTGACTTTTCTTCGCATGGCAGGGTGTCGGCACGAAGGTATTCCCATCCGCCTTCGCCCAACTCATTCATCAGTTCCTCAAGCGCGACGGCGAAGCGCGCGTCCTGGCTTTTGACCCCCCGGACACGGCGACCGCGCTGGGGCGCGGGGACGACTTTGTATTCGTAACGGATCATCTGAGGCTCCTGCGTCTCGCCCACCACAGGGGATTGAGATAGCTCATGCCGGCCCAAACCACCATACGGGATTTCTGCCATCCTGGGCGTGATGCGCGGGATTTGACCGCCCAAAGGGCGTTTCCAAATGTTCGATTTGTACAATTCATGTGCCGAACTGTTTCCTGTGAGGAAACGGGCGCCGGCCATGTTCCCGTCAATTCGCGTGCCAATCGGTGATTCAACCGGCGATCAGAGACCGAGTTTGGTCGCAACGATCTCGTTCACGGCCTTCGGATTGGCCTTGCCGCCCGTCGCCTTCATCACCTGCCCGACAAACCAACCGGCGAGTTTGGGGTTGGCCTTGGCCTTTTCGACCTGAGCGGGGTTCGCGGCAATCACGTCGTCGACCGCGGCCTCAATGGCGCCGGTATCGGTGACCTGCTTCATGCCCTCCGTCTCGACGATCTCTTCGGGATTGCGGCCAGTCGTATAGGCGATTTCGAAAACGTCCTTGGCAATCTTGCCCGAGATCGTATCGGCGCTGATCAGATCGACAATCTGGCCCAGCTGGGACGCACTGATCGGGCTTTCGGTGATCGCGTGGTCTTCGGCCTTGAGGCGCCCGAAAAGCTCGTTGATCACCCAGTTCGCCGACAGCTTTGCATCGCGGCCGGCAGCCACGATCTCGAAGTAGTCGGCGTTCTCCTTCTCGGCGGTCAGGACGCTCGCATCATAGTCGGTAAGGCCCATGTCCATCAGACGGCTTTTCTTTTCGTCGGGCAGTTCCGGCAGGTTCGCGGCGATGTCGTCGATCCAGGCCTGCTCGATCTCCAGGGGAAGCAGGTCGGGGCAGGGGAAGTAGCGGTAGTCATGCGCCTCTTCCTTGGACCGCATGGACCGTGTCTCGCCCTTGTCGGGATCATAAAGGCGCGTCTCCTGATCCACGGTTCCGCCGCCTTCCACGATCTGGATCTGGCGGCGCGCCTCGTATTCGATGGCGGCCTGAATGAAGCGCATCGAGTTCATGTTCTTGATCTCGCAACGGGTGCCGAGATGGCTGAAATCCTGCGTTTCCTGATAGCGCTCATAGGCGCCGGGCGCACAAATCGACACGTTCACATCCGCGCGCAGGTTCCCGTTCTGCATGTTTCCGTCGCAAGTGCCGAGATACTGCATGATCTGGCGAAGCTTGCCGACGTAGGCCGCCGCCTCGTCCGGCCCTCGCATATCCGGGCGCGAGACGATCTCCATCAGCGCGACGCCGGTTCGGTTAAGATCCACAAAGGACATGGCCGGATCCATATCGTGGATCGACTTGCCCGCATCCTGTTCGAGATGGATCCGCTCGATCCGGACCCGTCGTGCGACCCCGGGGCCAAGCTCGACCAGAACCTCGCCCTCACCGACAATAGGGTGATAGAGCTGGCTGATCTGATAGCCCTGCGGAAGATCCGGATAGAAGTAGTTCTTGCGGTCGAAGGCCGAGCGCAGGTTGATCGCCGCTTTCAGCCCCAGCCCGGTCCGCACGGCTTGGGCAACGCAGAACTCGTTGATCACCGGGAGCATGCCGGGCATCGCGGCGTCCACGTAGGCGACATTTGCGTTCGGTTCTGCACCAAACTCTGTCGAGGCGCCCGAGAACAGTTTTGCATTCGAGGACACCTGCGCGTGGACCTCGAGACCGATCACAAGTTCCCAATCCTGTTTGGCGCCCTGAATGACCTTGGGCTTCGGCGGCTCGTAGGTGAGATCCAACATGGGCGGGGCTCCTGTGCGGCGACCTCGGGTGTTTAGGGCCCGCGTGGCCGCCCGGCAAGAGCGGCTTAGCTTTCGGGTCCGAGACCGCGGCTTGCCGAGACGCGACGAAAGTCCGCCATCGCGTCTGCAAACCCGCTCAGCGACCAGGAACGCGTCTGTGGGCGATCATTCGAATCGGTGAAGTTGAACATGATTTCCGTCGACTTCTCCATCGAGAGCAGCGCAGCGTCGGCATCGGCGCCGGTCAACTTGCAGGCCGTGTCGCCGCGGCAGGATGTGGGTGGCAATGTCCATGGAAGCCCCCCCGACACGCGGATCGTGCCGGGTCCGAAGGCAGTCCCGAATTCAAGCCCGATTGAAATTTCGGGCCCCGGTTCGACGAAGGCAAAGAGCGCACCGAATTTCGGGCGCGAGGCATAGACATCGACATAGCGCAGGTAACAGCGTTCCTCGAGCGTCGGTCCTTCTCCTCTTGCATCGCAGACGCTGTCCCAGCCCCCGAACCGCTCTGAATGGGTCGGGCGCCATTTCCCAGCGGTGTCTTCCGACTGACCGAAGGCTTGGGTGGAGAAGAGGAATACAAAAAGCACTAAGAAACGCATCGGCTGGCCCCGTCTGGAATCCGCGGAATGGTAAGTTGATCCTAATCCGGGAAATGTAACCCTTGCGCGATCAACCGCCAGTAATTCCCGCATCCCTTGAACGCCGTCGCGTGATCGGGCATGTCCCGCGTTGGGGGCGGGAAAGGACACGACCATGATCCGCGCCGCACTTCTCTGCTTGTCCGGAATTCTGCTGCTGACGGCCTGCGCGTCGGCGACGCCGTCCCGGCAAAGCGACCCACGCGGTCTTCCGGCCGCGCGGTGGGATCATCGGCCTGCCGGGTCAGATTGGACGATTGGGGCCCTTGCCGCTCTCCGGTCCCATGGCGATCCTCTTGTCTCAACGGTTCCGGCTGATATCGACGCGTACTGTCCCGCTTATCCCGAGGCCGGACCTTACGACCGGCGCGCATTCTGGGTCGGATTTCTTTCGGCGCTGGCCAAGCACGAGAGCACGTGGCGGGAAGATGTCACGTCGCCAAACGGGAAGTGGCACGGCCTGCTGCAAATCTCGCCGGCGACGGCCGCCGGATACGGATGCCGCGCCACAACCGGAACCGCGCTGCGCGACGGCACGGCGAATCTTTCCTGCGCCATTCGCATCATGTCGGCGACTGTCACGCGCGACGGAGTGATTTCGGCAGATGGTGGGGGCGTTGCGGCGGATTGGGGCCCGTTCCGCGTGGCTGAAAAGCGCGCCGACATCCAGTCCTGGACGCGTGGCCAGAGTTACTGCGGGGGATAGGATTCAGCCAAGATCGAACTGACGTGCCCAGCTGGGCCGGCGCGAGCTCGCCACAAGCGAGACGGTGGGCGCATAGCGGCCGCCCAGAGCAAGGGTTTCTTTGCGCAAGACCTCGATCCCGGCATCGGACTGTGCTGGCAGCGCCTTGGGCGAAATGGGCTCTCCGGCTGTGATCCGGAACGGCTGGCGATGCTTGTTCAGCGTCTCGTGGAACAACGTGATGTCGCGAAGTGTCGGGTGGATGAAGTCGAAGAGGTAGAACAGGACAGAGTTCCGCGCCCGGATGTTGACGGGGATCACCGGCAGGTCGAACTTCCGTGCGATCATCGCTGCCGAGGGCATCCACGGACGCTCATACAGCTTTAGCCCGCGGCGTTTGGCGAGGCGTCCTGCCGGAAAGATCACACCCAGCCGCCCGTCCTTGATGGCATCCCGCGTCAGGGCCATCGTTTCCCGGGTCTTGGAATGGCTGCGTTTGTCAACGCGCCATTCGACGGGGACAATCGCGTCCGACATCTGCGGCAGTACCCGAAGGATGTCCGAGTTCGCATAATAGAACGCGTCGGGGCGAAGCGGCTTCAGCACGTGATCAAGGATGATGCCGTCGGCAATGCCCGTCGGATGGTTGGCCACGATCAGGGCCGGGCCATGGCGCGGAATATTGTGCAGGCCGGACGCCTCGACGTCTTTTGCCAGCATTTCCGCCATCGCGGCCATCACGTCAGACGTCTTCAAGTCTCGGATATGCTCGCCAATCCGAACAGTCCGGTCATAGCCCAGAACACGGTTCAGGATGCGGCGTGCGGTCTGGGAAGCAGGGTCGGTCCGGAACAGCCATGGGGCGCGCTCGGCGATCAAAGGATCGAGTCGTTCTCTCATTTCGCCGTCACACCACGGTTACACGACACTTTGGTGACAGGTGGCGGTGCCCTGTCGTTTAGCACTTTGCCTTAACATAATGCATTCCGACGGGAATGGCGAGAAGGTGAGGGCCCCGGTTGGCAAGGCTCTGCCGGGACCATGCCGGCGGCTAGCCGTCGAGCATCCTTTGAATCATCTCGCCGGTGTCCCGGCTTAGCTCTGGGGCCTGTGCGATTCGCGTCAGCGCCTCGCGGATCAAGGCCTGTCGATCGGCGTCGTAGCGGCGCCAAGTCTCAAACGCCGTGGTCATGCGCGCGGCTGTCTGCGGGTTCAGTGGATCAAGGCGGATCAGCCAATCGGCGACAAAGGCATATCCTGCACCCGATGCTTGGTGGAACCCCGCCGCGTTCGAGATCAACCCCCCGATCAGGGCACGGAAGCGGTTCGGGTTCTTCCAGTCGAAGTCCGGATGCGCCGCCAGCCGTTCCGCGATCTCGGTGGCCTGATCGGGCTTGGCATGCGCGGTCTGCAGCGCAAACCATTTGTCGAGCACGAGCCGGTCGTCGGACCAGCGCCGATAGAACGCCTCGATCTCTTCGCCGCCGGCCCCGACGGCCAGAAGCGCCGTCAGCGCCCCGATGCTTTCCGTCATGTTGTCGGCGCGGGTAAACAATTCGCGGGCCGCCGATCCTCCGTCCACACGGGTCATGAGCGCGAGGGCCGTCAGACGAAGCGCCCGGCAGCCCGCGGCCTTGGGGTCGGGCGTGTAGGGACCGGGCAAGTCCATGGCCTCGAACACTTCAGGAAGATGCGCCGCCAACCGTTCAGCAAGCCGGGTCGCCACTCGGTCGCGCGCTGTCCGGATCACCGCGGGATCCGGTGTCTGGCCCGCATCGGCAAGGGTCTGGGCCATGTCATCCTCGGACGGCAGCCGAAGCACCAGGGCCCGGAAGGCCGGATCAAGCCCGTCGTCTCGTACGACGCGTTCCAGTGCATCCAGATAGGCCGGACCCGGTTGCGCACCGTCGGTCACCATCGCCACCAAGACGTCCTTGGCCAGCTGCCGTCCGGCCTCCCATTTCGTGAACGGGTCCGTGTCGTGGGCCAGCAGAAACGCGCGCTCTTCGGCACTTGTTGACCGCTCGAGGATGATCGGCGCCGAGAACCCGCGTAGAATCGATGGGAGCGGCCGATCTGCCAACTCATCGAACACGAAGCTCTGACGTACATCGCTAAGTTCGAGAATCCGTGTCGGATGGGTCTCCGATCCGTCTGGCGCCAGCAATCCTACGGCAATGGGGATCACCTGCGGTTCCTTTGCATCCTGTCCCGGGGTGGGCGGCGTGGATTGCGTCAGGGTCAGGGTATATTTCCCGCCCGACCCGTCGCCCACCGGATCCCGGGCTTCCCAGACCTCTTCCACCGAAACACGGGGTGTGCCCGCCTGCGTATACCACCTTTTGAATTGACCAAGGTCCCGACCCGTCGCGTCCTCGAAGACCTTCAGCCAATCTTCGATTGTCGCAGCGTCGCCATCGTGGCGATCGAAATAGAGATCCAGCGCGCGGGCATAGGCCGCGTCGCCAACCAACGCTTGCAGCATGGCGATGACCTCGGCCCCTTTTTCATAGACCGTCGCCGTATAGAAGTTGTTGATCTCGACAAAACTTGCAGGACGTACCGGATGCGCAAGGGGGCCGTTGTCTTCCCGGAATTGCCGGGCGCGCAGAAGGATCGCATCGTCGATGCGCTTGACCGCGCGGCTTCGCTGATCGCCGGTGAATTGCCGGTCACGGAACACGGTCAGCCCTTCCTTCAGACAGAGCTGGAACCAGTCGCGGCAGGTGATCCGGTTGCCTGTCCAGTTGTGAAAATACTCATGCGCCACGATCCCCTCGATCAACTCATAGTCGCGGTCGGTGGCGGTCTCGGGGCTGGCCAGAACGTATTTCGAATTGAAGATGTTCAGGCCCTTGTTCTCCATCGCGCCCATGTTGAAATCGTCCACGGCGACGATGTTGAAGACGTCAAGGTCATAGGCTCGGCCATAGACCTCTTCGTCCCAGCGCATCGATCGCTTCAGGGCGTCCATCGCATAGGCACAGCGCGTTTCGTCCCCCGGACGGACCCAGATGTTGAGCGTCACGTCCCGCCCTTCGGACGTCGTGAACCGGTCGCCATGGGCCACCAGATCACCGGCGACGAGCGCAAAAAGATAGGCCGGCTTCGGCCAGGGATCGTCCCACTCGGCCCAGCCGGCACCCGCGTCCGTCTGATTGCCGTTGGACAGGAGAACCGGCAGGTCGCCCTCGATCCGCACACGGAAAGGGGCCATCACGTCCGGCCGGTCGGGATAATAGGTGATCTTGCGAAATCCCTCGGCCTCGCACTGGGAGCAGTACATCCCTTTCGACATGTAGAGCCCTTCAAGCGCCGTGTTGCCCTCGGGCGCAATCTCAACCTCGGCCTCCCAGATGAACGGGCCGTCGGGCACGGCGCAAGTCAGACCCTCGGCGCTGAGCTCTGGCGTCGTCACCACGCCGTCGATGGCAGCGTGGATCAGGCGCAGGTTCTCCCCGTCCAGCCGGAAGGGACCCGGAGCCGCCTCGTTCGGACGGAAGGCGATCCGCGAGACAACACGCGTCGCCCGGGGATCAAGACGAAAGGTAAGGTCCACATGATCCACGAAGTAGGCGGGCGGGCGGTATTCGGCGAGGTAGACGGGCCTCGGCGCGGCGTCTTTCATGGGGGATCTCCGGGATGGGTTCGCATGAGCCTAGGACGCGCGTCCGAGCCCTGCAAGCGGATCGGAGGTGCGCGCGATCCCGCTTCATCTTGGGAAGATTACGCATGCCCGCGCGGTTCCGCCAAAGCTCGCGCTCGGATCGTGCACCATGCTGACAAGACCCTGTCAGGAGGGGTGGCGTAGTCTGACCCAAGTCAGATACGGAGAGCCCCCAATGACCTATGCGCCGAAACACTTTACCGTCTGGGCCGAGATCCCGGTCACGGATATGGAGAAGGCCGTGGCCTTTTATGCCGCCGTCACGGGCGGATCCCTGACACTTGACCAGACTGGACCGAACCCGATGGCCGTCTTCAAGCCCCAAGATCCCGCGACCGGCATTGCGGGACATCTTTACCCCGGTGCCCCCGCAGAGGAGGGGAAAGGTCCGACCATCCACATTGCCGCCGAGGGTGATATAGATGAAATGGTCGCCCGCGTCTGGGACAACGGCGGCAAGGTCGTCTCGCCACCGATCGAGATCCCCGCGGGGCGCTTCATTTATTGTCTCGATCCGTTCGGAAATTCGATCGGGTTCTTCGAGGGCCGCTGATGCGTCGGGCCGATCGCCTCTTCCAGATCGTTCAGCACCTGCGGGGGGGGCGGCTGACCACCGCCCGGGTGCTGGCGGACCGGCTCGAAGTGTCCGAGCGGACCATCTACCGGGACATCGCCGATCTCCAGTCAACAGGCGTCCCAATCGATGGCGAAGCCGGTGTCGGGTATCTGATGGCAGAGGGCTTCGACCTGCCTCCGCTGATGTTCACGCGGGATGAGATCGTGGCGCTGGTTGCAGGTGCGCGGATCATGCGGGCGTGGGGCGGGGCGTCCATGGCGCGCGCGTCGGAAGAGGCGCTCGTTAAAATCGAGTCGGTTCTGCCCGACCGTCTGCGCGACCGGGCCCGTCAGGTGCCGATCCACGCAGCATCTTGGGAGATGAGCGACACGCTGCGCGCACGGCTCGACGAGGTTGAGTCAGCGATCGAGGCGTGCGATCGCCTGTCGGTCCGCTATTCGGACGGAGACGGCGCCGAGACCGACCGCGCGATCCGCCCCCTTGGGCTCTGGTATTGGGGGAAAGTCTGGACGCTCGTCGCGTGGTGCGAATTGCGCGACGATTTTCGTATGTTCCGACTCGACCGGATTTCCGAGATGCGCCCGGACGGCCAGTTCAGGACCGAACGTGACAAGAGCCTCGCTGCCTTCTACCGCGCCATGGAGGCGCGGCACTGCTGATCGGGGCTTTCCGGGCCGACCCGGCCGCTTAGATTGCTGGCCATGACGACGTGTCTCTGGTTCAAGCGGGATCTTCGGATTCAGGATCACCCTGCTCTGGCGCGGGCGGTGGCGCTCGGTCGTCCGGTTCTGGCACTGTATGTCGTCGAGCCCGCCTATTGGGCCTTGTCCGACACGTCGCACCGGCAATGGGCTGTGACGGCCGAGGCCCTGGCCGAATTGCGCGACGCCATCGGCGCGCTCGGCACACCCTTGGTCGTGCGCGTGGGGGACACGGTCGAGGTCCTGCGCGATTTGCATGCGCGGCATGGTTTCACCGAACTCGTCAGTCACGAAGAAACCGGGAACGCCTGGACCTTTGAACGCGACAAGACGGTGGCGGCATGGGCCCGCGATGTCGGTCTCCCGTGGACTGAGCTTCCCCAATCCTCCGTCGTGCGGCGGCTGCAATCGCGCGATGACTGGTCCAAGCAACGGGATCGATTTGTAGTGGCGCCGACGGCCAACACCCCGCCGGCCCTCCGCGGCGTGGCCGAAAATTCGGGCCGTATCCCTTCGGCGCGGGATCTGGGGCTTGAAGAGGATGGGTGCCGGCTTCGCCAACACGGCGGCCGTGCCGCAGCCGAAGCCTGTCTTCAGAGTTTTTTGACCGAACGCGGGCTGACTTACCGCAAGGACATGTCGACCCCGGTCGCGGGCGAGCGGGCCTGTTCGCGCCTGTCTGCCCACCTTGCCACCGGCGCGATCTCGGTCCGCGAAGTCTTTCAGGCTACGGCAGCGCGCCAGCGTCAGGTGCGGGGAACCCGGGATGGCTGGGGCGGCAGCCTGAAATCCTTCCAGTCCCGACTGGCCTGGCGAGACCACTTTACCCAAAAACTCGAGGACGAGCCCGAGCTTGAATGGCGGTGCCTCCATTCGGCCTATGAAGATCTTCGTCCGCGTGGGCCGGACGCGGCACGGCTTTCGGCATGGGAAGCGGGCGAGACGGGCATACCGTTTGTCGATGCCTGCATGCGCTATCTCCGCGCCACGGGTTGGCTGAATTTCCGGATGCGGTCGATGCTGATGGCCGTGGCATCCTATCACCTCTGGCTGGATTGGCGGGCCACAGGGCCGCATCTGGCGCGGATGTTCACGGACTATGAACCGGGCATCCACTGGCCGCAGGTTCAGATGCAGTCCGGTACGACGGGAATGAACACGGTCCGCATCTACAATCCGGTCAAGCAGGGCCATGACCAAGACCCGACGGGGGCGTTCACGCGGGAATGGGTGCCCGAACTGCGCGATGTACCGGACCCATATCTTCAGGAGCCGTGGCGCTGGGATGGTGCCGCAGCGCTTCTCGGCCATACCTATCCTGCCCCGATCGTTGATGTCGCGGCCGCAGCGAAAGCCGCCCGGCAAGCGGTTTGGGGGGTGAGGAGGGGGTCGGCTTTCCGCGCCGAAGCCGACCGCGTGGTCGAACGTCACGCAAGCCGCAAGGACCGCACGGGCCGCTTCGTGAACGATCGCGAGAAGATGAAGGACCCGGGCCCCGAGCAACTGGGCCTCGATTTGTGAGCCGGATGCGCCGCAAGGCCGACCTGCCGGAAAAGACGTGCGCCACCTGCGGACGACCGTTCACATGGAGAAAGAAATGGGCGCGTGTATGGGACGAGGTTCGGTACTGCTCTGACCGCTGTCGGTCGGACCGAACGCGTGGGAAAGACCGCGAAACACCAGACAAACCAGCGCCTTGAACCGGTCGGGCCCGACCTTTATGCGGAGTGGATCGGCCAAAAGGGAGGACAGTTATGGCGGGTTCTGAAATCCGGGGGCGATTGAAGGTCGATCCTGTGCTGGCGCGCTTTGTAGAAGACGAGGCCTTGCCGGGAACGGGGATAGCGCCCGCTGCGTTCTGGTCGGGCCTTGATGCGCTTGTTCACGATCTTGGGCCCGAGAACCGCGCCCTCCTTGAAACCCGATCTGACATTCAGGCGGCCATTGATGGCTGGCACAAGGATCGCGCCGGTACCGCCCATGATCCCGTCGCCTATCGCGTGTTTCTGGAAGAGATCGGATACCTCGTGCCCGAGGGCCCCGACTTTCAGATCGATACCTCGGGTGTCGACGCCGAGATCGCCCGGATTGCCGGCCCGCAACTGGTGGTACCGATCACAAATGCCCGCTATGCGCTCAACGCGGCAAACGCGCGGTGGGGCTCGCTTTACGACGCGCTTTACGGAACGGACGCGCTGGGCGACTTGCCCTCCGGCGGTGGCTATGACGCCGAACGCGGTGCGCGCGTGATCGGCTGGGCCAAGGCACATCTGGACAAGGCCGTTCCACTTGCGTCCGGGTCATGGGCGGATGTCGCCGAACTCTCGGTGATCGACGGTGCGTTGGTTCCAGCCTTGGCGGATCCTGCGCAATTCATCGGTTCGACCGTTTCGGGCGACAGCGCCCGGTACTATCTTACGCAGAATGGCCTCGGCATCGAGATCTTGGTGGATCCTGCGCACCGGATTGGACAGGACGATCCTGCCGGCATCGCCGATATGCGCCTTGAAGCGGCGGTATCGGCCATCATGGACTGCGAAGACTCCGTCGCCTGTGTCGATGCCGAGGACAAGGTCGGTGCCTACCGGAATTGGCTGGGCCTGATGCGTGGCGATCTGACCGAAGAGGTGACCAAGGGCGGGCGCACATTCACGCGGGCGCTGGCCCCGGATCTCGTGATCACCGGACCCGACGGCGCCCCCAAAGTGCTGAAAGGCCGGGCACTGATGCTGGTCCGGAATGTCGGACACCTGATGACAAACCCGGCGATCCGGGATGCCGAAGACCGCGAGATCCCCGAGGGTCTCTTGGATGCGATGATCACGGTTGCAATCGCGTGCCACGATCTGAAGAAGGACGCCGGCCCGCGAAACTCGGTCGCTGGATCCGTCTATGTCGTAAAGCCCAAGATGCATGGGCCTGCCGAAGTCGACTTCGCAGACCGGATCTTCACCGCCGTCGAGGCGGCGCTGGGGCTTGCCCAGTATACGGTCAAGCTGGGTATCATGGATGAAGAGCGCCGAACCTCGGCCAACTTGAAAGAGTGCATCCGAGCGGCGCGGCACCGGGTGGCGTTCATCAATACAGGGTTTCTTGATCGCACCGGAGACGAAATCCACACCTCGATGGAGGCGGGCCCGATGATCCCCAAGGGCGAAATGAAAGGATCTCCGTGGATAGGCGCCTACGAGGACCGGAACGTCGATATCGGATTGGCCTGCGGTCTGAAGGGTCAGGCGCAAATCGGGAAAGGCATGTGGGCCATGCCGGACCGCATGGAAGCCATGCTTGCCGAAAAGTCCGGGCATCCGGCCGCCGGGGCCAATTGCGCATGGGTGCCGTCGCCTACCGCGGCCGTCCTCCATGCCACTCACTACCACACGATCGACGTTGCCGCCCGTCAGGATGAAATCCGTTCCGGAGGCCCACGGGCAGGGCTTGCGGCGTTGCTGACCATCCCGGTGGCAACCGGCCGGAACTGGTCCGCTGAAGAATTGCAGGCCGAAGTGGACAACAACGCCCAGGGAATCCTTGGCTATGTCGTGCGGTGGATCGATCAGGGGGTGGGATGTTCAAAGGTGCCCGACCTCAACGACGTGGGGTTGATGGAGGACCGGGCAACCTGCCGGATCTCCAGTCAGGCCCTTGCCAACTGGCTTCATCATCGCGTGGTTGATCCCGAGATCGTCGATGCAGCGTTTCGCCGGATGGCCGAGCAAGTGGACGCGCAGAACGCCGGTGACCCGGCCTATCGACCGATGGCGCCGGACTTTGACGGGCCCGCTTACCGGGCCGCGCGCGCGCTTGTCTTCGATGGGCGGGATCAGCCGTCGGGCTATACCGAACCGTTGCTGCACGCATTGCGGGCAGAAGCCAAGTCCGGTGGCTAAGGCGCAGTCGTTGCCGAGACGCGATAGTGGTGCACAAGGAGGTGTGCGCCCGCGTCTGTAGTGAGACGGCGCCATGACCGCTATAAAAACGGGTGTCCGGAACGACCGGGCATCTTACGACGGATGAGAGGAACACATGGCGCGCCCGGTCATTGGCATTCTTGGCAATGGACACCTGATAAACGATCAGTACAGGATCCATGGTGCCGGCGTAATCAACACGACCGCCGTGTCGGAGGTGGCCGAAGCGTTGCCGCTGATCGTGCCGTCAGACCCCGATCTTGCACCGATCGATGAGCTTCTAGAGGCCTGCGACGGGTTTCTCCTGACCGGTGCGCGCGCAAATGTGCATCCCGAGGAGTATGGCGAGGCCGAGACCCCCGCCCATGGAACGTTTGACCGGGCGCGCGATGCCATGGCCCTTGGTCTCACGCGGGCCTGCGTGGACCGGGGCCAGCCGGTTCTGGCAATCTGCCGCGGGTTTCAGGAAATGAACGTTGCTTTTGGCGGGTCGCTTTATCCGGAGATCCGGGAATTGCCGGGACGGATGAACCACCGAATGCCGCCGGACGGCACGATCGAAGAAAAGTTCGCCATTCGCCACGACGTAAGGTTCACATGCGGCGGCGTGTTCCACACGCTAATGGGCGCGGAGGTGGTGCGCACGAACACCTTGCACGGACAAGGCATCAAGGAGCCCGGGGCACGGATCGTCATCGATGGCCGTGCCGAGGACGGAACCCCCGAGGCCATCTATGTCGACGGGGCGCCAGGCTTTGCCTTGGGCGTTCAGTGGCACGCGGAATGGAACGCCGCCGAGGACCCAGTGTCGCGCCCGCTTTTCGAGGCATTCGGACGCTCGGCCCGAGACTGGGCCGGTGGCGCACGGCCGAGGCGCCTGCGCTCGGCCTGACCCTTGCGCTGGGTCAAGGCGCATCCGGCGATCCGGAGATAGAGTTCCCTTCGCGCTATTTCGGAGGGTGCCATGAAATTCGCATGTGTCTACGCCACAACCGAGGGTCAGACCCGCAAGATCCTGAGGCATGTCGCCGATCGTCTGGTCGAACAGGGGCAGAGTGTCGAACTCGTCCCTGCAGAGGCGGCGACCCATCTGGATCTTGCCCGTTTCGACGCCGCCATCCTTGGTGGGTCGGTGCATGCGGGGCAGGTGCAGAAAAGCCTGCGGGCTTTCGCGGCCGACCACAAAGATGCCCTGAACCGATGTCCGACACTGTACCTTCAGGTTTCCCTGGCGGCTGCGGGGAAGGATGCGGACGATCTGAAAGGGATCAGGGACATCGCTGAGGATCTGATCAAGGTCACAGGCTGGACCCCCGGGCAGGTGGCGCATGTAGCCGGTGCCTTCCGCTTTAGCGAGTACACTTTCCTTGAAAGCTGGGTCATGGGGTGGATCGCCCGCCAGAAGGCGCCCGGGATAGACAGGCACAGCGACACGGAATTCACTGACTGGGCGGCACTGGACCGGCTTCTGGACGACTGGACAAGCGCGATGGCGGTGGCTAGCACCTGACGGGTCCGGAGGAGGAGTGGCCCGATGAAGCGTTCACGCGTGAACCAGATTATGGCCGAGGCGGATGCGATGATCCGCAGCCACGGCTTTACCTTACCGCCCTTTGCGTCGTGGAGCCCTGATGCGTTCCGGGCGAAGGGCGAGGCGGCAAGCCGCATCGTTCAAAGCCGCATGGGCTGGGACATCACCGATTACGGCGAGGGTGACTTCGATCGGATGGGGCTTTTCCTGTTCACGCTCCGGAATGGCGACCTCGCCGATCTCGAGCGTGGGCGGGGTATGTGCTACGCTGAGAAGCTATTGATATCGCGTCAGGATCAGCTCAGCCCCATGCACACCCATGTCATCAAGGCCGAGGATATCATCAATCGTGGCGGCGCCACGCTTGCGATCGAGCTTTTCGGTTCCAACGACGAGGGCAGTTTCGCGGAAGACCGAGGTGGCCGGGTTCTTTGCGATGGCGTGGCGCGGGCCTACGCGCCGGGCGAGGTGTTGAAACTCGCGCCGGGTGAAAGCGTCACTCTTATGCCGGGAGACTGGCACGCCTTCTGGGGAGAAGGGGGGGACGTGCTGATCGGCGAGGTCTCGACCGTCAACGACGACCTGACCGACAACATATTCCGCGAACCGATTGGTCGCTTCGCAGACGTCGAGGAAGACGAGCCCCCGACACATCTGCTGGTGTCCGACTACGATACATGGCTGTCCTGACGGACGTCTGGCGACCGCGATTGTTCAGGTGACGAGGGCGCGGCGCTTGAACCGGTCCGTGTCCCACGTTCGGTCCCTGAGGATCCGGGCCAGCACGTCGACGGCGTGGTCGATCTCGTCTTCCGTGTTATAAAGTGGAGCAACGCCGAACCGCAGATTGTCGGGCGCTCTGAAGTCGCCGATGACGCCGTCGGCGATCAGCGCCTGCATGACCGCGTAACCGTTCGGGTGACGAAAAGCGACCTGACTTCCCCGCGCCTCGGGATCGCGTGGGGAATTCAGCACCAGGTCCGGGCACGAGGCCTCGACGGCCTCTAGAAATCGCTGGGTCAGATGCATGGATTGCACCCGCACGTCTTCGATCGTTGCCATGTCCCAGACATCAAGCGCGGCGTCGAGCGCGGCCATCTGCAGGACCGGCGGCGTGCCGACCCGCATGCGGTCGATGCCCATCCCTGCGCGGTAAGCAGGTTCGAACGCGAAGGGTGCGTCGTGACCCAGCCAGCCGGCAAGAGCCGGGCGGATCACCGGAGCAAGTTCGGGACGAACATAGATGAATGCGGGCGCACCGGGCCCGCCATTCAAGTATTTGTACGTGCACCCGACTGCGAAGTCGGCCTCTGCCCCACTCAGATTGACGGGCAAGGCTCCAGCGGAATGGGCGAGATCCCAAAGCGTCAGCGCTCCGGCCGCATGGGCCCGGGCCGTCAAGTCAGCCATGTCGTGACGCCGCCCGGTCCGGTAATCGACTTCGGTCAACAACAAGACCGCCACGTCCTCCGTGAGGGAGTCCGCCACATCCTCGGGCTCGACCGTTCGCAATTCATGGCCCCGGTCCAGGCTTCGGATCAGCCCCTCGGCCATATAGAGGTCCGAAGGGAAGTTGCCCGCATCGCTCAGAACAACGCGCCGCTCGGGGCGGAGATCGAGTGCCGCGGCCAAGGCCTGATATACCTTGACCGACAGTGTGTCCCCCATGACCACGGACCCGTCGGGCGCACCGATCAGCCGGCCGATCCGGTTCCCGACCAACCGCGGGGCCGCCATCCACCCGGCGCGATTCCAGCCGGTGATCAGCATCTGTCCCCATTCGTCGGTCATCATGGATTGTACGCGTTCGTTCGCGAGGCGGGGCAGGGGGCCAAGCGAGTTTCCATCCAGATAGATCAAGCCGTCCGGAAGGTCGAAGAAGGCGCGCGTAGCGGCGAAATCGGTCATGAAGCCTCGGGGATTGCGGATAGACCGAGACCATAGGCGGCGCGGCGCGGGGGGCAAGACGCCTGTTGGCCAGCTTGGCCCCGGCATGTAGGACCACCGTATGAAATGGATCGATCTGCCACCCGTTTGGTTGTTGGGGTTCTTGGGCCTTGCGTGGCTGCAGGCCACCCATGTTCCTGTGATGAACTTCTATGGATTCGGGCGTGGCGCGGGAACGGTGCTGGCATGCCTTGGCGCATTGTTGATGGTTGCAGCGTTGCCCTCTTTTGCACGGGCCCGCACCACCGTGGTCCCGCGCAAGGCTCCGTCGGCTCTTATCACCACCGGCGTCTACGCCCTAAGCCGCAATCCGATATATATGGCGGATCTCATGATCCTTGTGGGTCTGTCGCTGCGGTGGGGTTCGATTCTCGGGCTGATCCTTGCGCCGGTCTTTGTCAGGATCATCACCACGCGATTCATACTTGGCGAAGAAACACGACTGGCCGACGCCTTCGGTGCGGACTACCTCGCCTATAAAGAAAGCGTGCGCCGCTGGTTCTAGGGGCGCGGCTTGTGCAATGACAAGGCGACCAGTAAGACGTGCCCGCGCGGCACGGCGAACGCGAGGCCGCCTACCAAGACCGGGGGACGAACCACGTGAAAGTCGGAACGCCGAAGGAAATCTTCGAGGGCGAAGCGCGTGTCGCCATGACGCCCGACAGTGCAACGGCGCTGATGAAGCTGGGCCATACCTGCACGATCGAGGCCGGCGCCGGTCTGGACGCGGGCTTTACCGACGCCGCCTACGAGGCCGCGGGCGTAGAGGTCGTAGGATCGGCTGATGCGCTTTGGACAGGGGCCGACATCATTGCCAAGGTCCGGCCGCCATCCGAGGCCGAAGCGGGCCGGCTTGGTGCCGGCAAGACGCTGATTTCGTTCTTTTATCCCGGTCAGAGCGAGGCCCTGCTCAAGCAATCTGCCGAGACAGGCGCAACGGTGATCGCGATGGATATGGTCCCGCGGATCAGTCGCGCGCAGAAGATGGATGCGCTGTCTTCCATGGCAAACATCGCCGGTTACCGGGCCGTAATCGAGGCGGGAAACAACTTCGGACGTTTCTTCACCGGGCAGGTGACCGCGGCAGGCAAGGTGCCGCCTGCCAAGGTGCTGGTCGTGGGGGCCGGGGTCGCGGGGCTCGCGGCGATCGGAACCTCCACCTCGCTTGGCGCAATCACGTATGCTTTCGACGTCCGTCCTGAAGTGGCCGAACAGATCGAATCCATGGGGGCCGAGTTCGTGTTCCTCGAGTTCGAGGACTCACAGGACAGTGCCGCCTCGGGTGGATATGCGGCGCCGTCGAGCCCCGAATTCCAGGAAAAACAGCTCGCCAAGTTCCGTGAGATGGCACCGGAGATCGACATCGTCATCACGACGGCCCTGATCCCGGGTCGCCCCGCACCGGTTCTCTGGACCAAAGACATGGTCGAGGCCATGAAGCCCGGCTCGGTCATCATCGACCTTGCGGCCGAGCGTGGCGGAAATTGCGAATTGACCGTGCCCGACGAAAAGCTGGTCACGGAGAACGGTGTCACCATCGTCGGCTACACCGATTTCCCGAGCCGGATGGCCACGCAATCCTCAACGCTTTACGCCACCAACATCCGTCACATGCTGACGGACCTGACGCCCGAAAAAGACGGCGTGGTGGTCCAGAACATGGAGGATGACGTCATCCGGGGCGCCACGGCAGCCCACGCCGGTGAGGTGACGTATCCTCCGCCACCGCCCAAGGTTGCGGCGATCGCAGCGGCACCCAAGGCGGAAAAACCCAAAGAGCTGACGCCGGAAGAAAAACGCGCCGAGGAGATGGCCGCATTCCGGCAACAGACCACCACGCAGGTTGGTCTTCTGGGGATTGGCGGGGCACTCATCCTGCTCGTGGGTCTGATCGCACCGGCCAGCTTCATGCAGCACTTCATTGTTTTCGTGCTGTCGGTCTTTGTGGGCTTCCAGGTCATCTGGGGTGTCTCGCACAGCCTGCACACACCGCTCATGGCGGTGACGAATGCGATTTCGTCGATCATCATTCTCGGCGCGCTGATGCAGGTCGGGTCCAGTTCGGTACTGATCACGATCCTCGCGGCCGCCGGTATCCTGATGGCGGCGGTGAATATCTTCGGGGGCTTCCTCGTTACCCGGCGCATGCTCGCCATGTTCCAGAAGTCGTAAAGGGCGCGCGTCATGGATTTCGGATTTACAACAGCGGCTTATGTCGTCGCGGCAGTTCTCTTCATCCTGTCGCTCGGCGGTCTTTCGGGTCAGGAAAGCGCCAAGCGCGCCGTTTGGTATGGGATTGCGGGCATGGCGATCGCGGTGCTTGCGACACTGATCGGACCGGGGGCGGGACTCTGGCTTTTGTCGATCGTGCTGATCGCCGGCGGCGCCGTCGTCGGGTATCAGCTCGCCACCCGGGTCGAGATGACCCAGATGCCCGAACTTGTTGCGATCATGCACTCGCTCGTCGGTCTCGCTGCGGTATTCGTGGGCTTCAATGCCGACATCATGATCAACATCGTCTCGGGTCTCTATTCCGACAACGGCGGCGTTCTTGGCGCCGTGGCAGAGGACGGGATCACGGCCGTCGGGCTGCCCAAAGAGATCCATGAAGGTCTGTCGGCCTTCGGTCAGCTCGTGGCCAAGAAAACCGGAGTCGAGATCGGGATCCTGCGCGTCGAACTGGCGCTTGGCATCTGGATCGGCGCCGTCACATTCACCGGGTCGGTCATCGCCTATGGCAAGCTTGCCGGCGGATCGAGCCTTTTGCCGTTCAAGATCGATACAAGCGCCAAGCAGCTGCCTGGCGGGCACGTCCTGAACGCCGCGGCGGCGGTTGCTTCTCTCGTCCTGCTGATCATGTATCTGAGCGGCGCGGGCAGCTGGACCCTCGTCCTGCTGGCGGCAGCAGCACTCTTCATCGGCTACCACCTCATCATGGGGATCGGGGGCGCGGACATGCCGGTCGTCGTCTCGATGCTAAATAGCTATTCGGGCTGGGCGGCAGCGGCGATCGGGTTCTCGCTCGGCAATGATCTTCTGATCGTTGTGGGCGCGCTGGTTGGTTCCTCGGGCGCAATCCTTTCCTACATCATGTGCAAGGCCATGAACCGGTCGTTTGTCAGTGTCATCCTTGGCGGTTGGGGCGGTTCGACGGGCGAAGCGGCGGCTGTCGAGGGCGAACAGATCGCCATCGATGCCGATGGCGTGGCCGGCGCCTTGAACGATGCCGACAGCATCATTATCGTCCCGGGATATGGCATGGCGGTCGCTCAGGCCCAGCAGGCGGTCAGTGAACTGACCCGCAAGCTTCGCGGCCAGGGAAAGAGCGTGCGCTTCGCGATCCACCCCGTCGCGGGGCGTCTTCCCGGCCACATGAACGTTCTGCTGGCCGAGGCCAAGGTGCCCTATGATATCGTGCTCGAGATGGACGAGATCAACGAGGACTTCCCTGATACGGACGTCGTGATCGTCATCGGCTCGAACGACATCGTGAACCCGGCGGCGCAGGACGACCCGAACAGTCCCATCGCGGGAATGCCGGTGCTCGAGGTCTGGAAAGCCAAACAGGTCTTCGTGTCGAAGCGCGGTCAGGGCACTGGCTATTCCGGGATCCAGAACCCGCTGTTCTTCAAGGACAATACGCGCATGTTCTACGGTGACGCGAAGGCATCGCTCGATACGCTCCTGCCGAAGATCGACTAGGTCGCAGGCCTAGCCCGCGCGCCAAGCCTTGCCCCATGTGGCCGACATGCGCGCCACCTCGTCGTCGAGAGCGCGAGGTTTGTGACGCGCCGTCTCCAGCGTGGTGGCCAGATCCTCGCCGGCCATTGCCGATCGAGTTACTTCGGCCAATGCATAGGTCGGGGCCTTGGCCACCCCTTTCAAAAGCGCTCGACCAAGGCTCATGACAGCGAGGTAGGTGAAATGCCCGGACAGCACCCCGGGGCCCGGGGCCGGCGTGCCTGCGGCCACCTTTTCGCAGGCGCCGGCATCGGACGAGATATGGCTTCGGCAGATCATGGGCCGGGCGTCGTAGGCGCGACAGGTCCGAGTCTCGGGGTCAAGGGCGGCGCAGGCTTTGGCATGCCACGCTGAGGCGGGCGGGGCCCCTATGCTGGGTCCCAACGCCGCATGGAGGCGCCGCGCCTCGGCCTCGATGATTGTTCCTCCGTCCTCGCCGGCCAGGATACAGCAGAACGCGCAACCCGAGGCACAAGCGGCGGTTCTGAGCGGGCCGTTCGGGTCCGACGATTGCCGTGCAATCTCGGCCTCACCGACCCTGAGTGCTGCCGTCCCGTATGCAAGGTCACGCACTACGTCCCGATAGGACAGGTTGTGCGCCGAAGCCGTCTCAAGGGTCACGGCCAGAAGCCGCCTCGCCCGTTCCAGAACCGGGGCCGCCACGCCTTTCAGCCGTATGCCCGGCAGACGACGCGCCAGATCCTCTGGCGTCTGCGGGCTGGACCGGCTGCCGGATTTCGGTTTGCGCATGGGTTCATGTCCAATTCTGGTCGCGCGACCCTAATGGTCTGGGAACCGACACGGCAAGGCCAGCGAATAGCGGCGTCGGGCCGGTTCGGTGAAAAAGTACTGCCAAGGGGTTGAAACGACTCAGTCAATTTGCCATTTGCCCGGCCCAAGACGCCAACGCACGCGCCTCTGGCCACGCCTGTTCCGCAGCACGCGTTATGCAGCGACGGTAACGTCTCCCTTGGAAGCAAACGGCCCTTTGGGGCCTTGGTCTATTGGAGATGACCATGACGATGCATTACGCGGGGGCGTCCGCCCCCGAACTTGTCTCTGCCCCCTCGACGCTTGAGGCCTATGCCGCCTCGGCCGAGGTTGATCGTCCCACATTGTTCGTGTCCACGGATCTTGTGGCGGACAAATACCGCGCGCTGGCAGAGGGCCTGGGCGATGCGGACATTCACTATGCAGTCAAGGCCAATCCTGACCCGAAAATTATCGAGCGTCTGGCCGATCTAGGGGCCAATTTCGATGCTGCGTCGCGAGGCGAGATCGCGCTTTGCCTCGGTCTTGGGGTGGCGCCGGATCGGATTTCCTACGGCAACACGATCAAGCGCGCCTCGGACATCGCTTATGCGCACCGGGCGGGCATCACACTTTTTGCCGCCGACGCCGCCGAAGAGATCGAGAAGATTGCAGACAACGCCCCCGGCGCCCGCGTTTTTGTTCGGCTGCTGGTCGACGGTGCTGAATGCGACTGGCCACTTAGCCGCAAGTTCGGGTGCGACCCCCGCGTCGCCCTGCGGCTTCTGGATCTGGCGAAGTCTAAAGGCCTCCAACCGGTCGGCTTCTCGTTCCATGTCGGGTCCCAGACGCGCCGCGCGGAATTGTGGGCGCCGGCATTGGACGGCGTCGCGCAGGTTTGGCGCGCGGCGGCGGCGGCCGGACATGACCTGACGCTCTTAAACATCGGCGGCGGCTTTCCAGCGTTCTACGGCGAGCCGGTACAGCGGCCAAAAGCCTATGCCCGCGAGGTTGTTCGGCTGGTTCGTGAGCGTTTCGGTGACGAGGTTCAAATCATCGCCGAGCCGGGTCGCGGACTTGTCGGCGAGGCCGGAGTGATTGCCTGCGAGGTCGTGTTGGCGTCGAAGAAGTCCGACACAGATCTGCATCGCTGGGTCTATCTGGACATTGGAAAGTTCTCGGGTCTGGCCGAGACGATGGACGAAGCGATCCGCTATCAATTCCTCACCGCGCGCGACGGCGATCCAGTCGGTCCGTGCATTCTGGCGGGGCCGTCCTGTGACAGCGTGGACGTGCTGTATGAGGAGCGTCCGGTGTTGTTGCCGCTGACATTGAAGGCTGGCGATCGGGTTCTGATCCGCAATACCGGCGCCTATACGTCCAGCTATTCCAGCGTGGGATTCAACGGGTTCCCGCCGCTGGAGGTGGTGGTGTTCTAAGGCCGACCCCCGTCTCGGTATACGATTGTGCGCCGCTAACTTCTGGAATTTATTACGCTTTCTGTTTACACGGGGTGCTAAGGTACTAGCTGACCGGAACATCCAGAGGCGACGATGAGCCAGATAGAAGACCATCCACTGCGCTATGCGTTGGCCAACGAACTGCACGCCCGGCCATTTCCGGCGCTTAAGGCCCCGTGCCGGGCCGCGTATCTCGCGATCAAGATGCCAAGCAACGCGGCCGCCCGGGACCGGGACATCGACCGCGCACATCTGATCGCGCTTCTGGATCGTTTCGGGGCGCCGCATCCCCAACCCGGGGCAACCCACTGGTTTGGAGAGATCGGGCGCTTTCAGCTTAAGTGGGAAAGCCACACCGAATTCGTCACCTACACGATCTTCGCCGACGGCGTGTCCGAGAAGCCGTTTGATGCCTCCACTTTTGACGTTTTCCCGGAAGACTGGCTGGCGGAGGCGCCGGGTGTGCGCGTGACGTCCGCGCTGATCCGTGTAGAGGCATTGACCGACGAAAGCACGCTTGGACCGAAGCTGGATGAATGGTTTGTCCCGGAAAGCCTCGCGGCGTCGAGTGTGATCGACGAGGAGGCGGTGATCGCCGGTGATTTCCGCATCGATCCTGGCGGCCACATGCGCTTTGCCGTTTTTGCGAAACCGGGCATCGGCGGGCGTCGACTGGGCAGGATCGTCCAGCGCCTGTGCGAGATTGAGACATACAAGTCCATGTCGATGCTGGGGTTGGCGCGGGTGCGCGCCATTTCGGGTGAGATCGGCGATCTGGACCGGAAACTGGCCGCGCTGATGTCAGAGATGACCGGGGACGGCGCCGCGCCGGAACACACCTTGGAAGGGCTGTTGGCGATCTCGTCTAAACTTGAGCAGTTGGCGGCGGATTCATCGTTCCGGTTTGGTGCAACGAACGCCTATGAGGCCATCGTGAACCAGCGAATCGAGGTCCTGCGCGAACAGCGGTATTCGGGCCGACAAACCTTCGCCGAGTTCATGATGCGGCGCTTTGATCCCGCGATGCGAACGGTCAAAGCGACCGAGGGCCGGATCACGACACTGTCGGATCGGTCGATTAGGGGCAGTGATCTTCTTCGGACCCGCGTCGATGTCGATCGCTCGGCCCAGAACCAGAAACTCTTGGAAAGTATGGACCAGCGCGCGGATCTGCAGCTGCAATTGCAGCGGACCGTGGAAGGTCTGTCGGTCGTGGCGATCAGCTATTATGCGGTCAATCTCGTGATCTATGTACTGAGCCCGGTGGGAACCGAGGTGGGGGTGTCGCGGCTGGTGCTGACCGCCTTGGTCACCCCTCTCGTGATCGGCGCCGTCTGGCTTCTGGTCCGGCGGATCCGACAGAGTATGGAAAAGTAACGGGGCGATCCTTCGGCATCCGAAGGACCGCCCCGTTCTTTCTGTTCCAATCAGTTGAATGCGAACCCGCCTTCCGATTTGGCGGCGTCGTTGATGTCTTTCTCAACCGGTTCGGGATCGGGACCATCGAGGGGGCCAGCGCTTTCGGATTCGTCCTCGATGTCGGTGTCGAAGGTTTTCGGGTCCGGCCCCGAAAGAGTGCCGGTCGGTGTACCTTCGGTGATCCCGGGCCCCGGTTTCGAGGGGGTGTTCGGCGGCAAGATCTCGATGCCGGGTTTCGTGCGCCGTGCAACGCCACCCTCCTGACCGTCGAAAGCGACAAGGAAGAAGCGCCGCTGCACCGTGTCGAACCGTACGTCGTGGGTTGCGCCGAGGCGGATGGCTGGCCCGCGATGGCCAAGCAGACGGGCGAGTTGCCGGGGACTGGCCGAAATCAGTGTATCGCAGGCTTCTTGCCCGGCCGTGGTGCAGGCGCCAGGGCGCTGATCGTAGGTCTGGCAGGTGCTGGCGACGTGCGCATAACAGGCGCGGGCGGATCCGAGAACCGAGCCGGCATTGGCGGCAGCGGCGGTGAGGGTGAGGGCGGCAAACGCGGCGAGTGCGATGGTGCGGGTCATGACGAGGTCTCCTGTTGGTCAAAGCCGAAGCGTTGTTGCTTCGTCTATGGGTCGGAGCACCCGTCGGATCGGTTCAAAGTTTTTTTCGAGGTCGCGTCAACAGCCGGGCGACTGGACAAGTCCAAAGCCGAACTCTGTGTCCGGACCCGGGCGGCCCAGATCCCGCGCAGCCGCCCGCAGGCGGGATCGCACCGCCTCGGGCTCGCGGACGCCGCGAGCGACAAGATGTGCGGCGAAGGCCGTCACGATTGGCGCAGCGTAGGATGTGCCCGACAGATAACCGCCCCCGGGACCTTTGGCCGCAAAGAGATCGACCCCCGGCGCAGCAAGGTCCAAATGCGCGCCCATCGTGGCGCTGCGGTATCGCCGCCCCGCTGCATCCACGGCGGTTACCGCGATCACCGGAGGTGCCGCCGCGGGATACGTTGCCTGGGACCGTGGATCGTTGCCAACTGCGGCCACGAGAATGGTCCCCCGGCCGGCAGCGGCGGCCAGAAGATCGGCGAAGGCGGCGTTTCGTGCGCCGGCAAAGGACATGTTCACAATCTGCGCGCCGCTCCGAACAAGGTAGTCGAGTGCGGCACCGATCCGCTCGAGGTTTGCCGCTTCGCCGGACTGGCTGCGTGCAAAGGCCGAGACGGCAATCACATCCGCGCCGGTCGCATATCCCGCAAGCGGACCGGCTCCGCGTGCGCCCGCGATCAACGCTGCGACGGCGGTCCCATGGCTCGTATCGGGTGTGCGGGTCCGGCGTGGCAGAACCGAATGCCGGGTCAGCCGGACACCTTGAAGCGCAGTGTGATCCGGATCAACGGGACCATCGATCACGCCGACGCGCACGCGGCGCGGCAAGGGGCAGCGTCCCGGGGCCCCAGCGCCCACCATCGCGGCGGCATACACGCGCGGTTGGCTCCCCTGTGCGAACCGGTAGACGTGATGAAGGCCAAGCCGGGCAGGTGGCGCGAACTGCGCAAGCGTGGTCTGAACAGTTGCAATCCGCACGCCTTGCGGCAGATCGAAGTAGAACGTGCGGCGATCAAGCCCCGGGAAAAAAACCTCACGGTCGATCTCGACTCCGCTTGCTATGAGCGCGGCCCGGGTCGCCCCCGCGGCCGAGACCGGGGCGCTGATAATGTACTCCGGACGGCCGTCCGACGAGAGAACCACATCCCGTGACCCGCCGGACCGGCGCCGGTCGTTGTCGTCATCATCGTCGGTGTCGTCCCGGTCATCCGCCTCCGGGGGCGGCGCGGCAAACTGAGCCGAAGCGCCCATGGGCGTGATGGCCAGACAACCGGTAAGCAGGGCCAGCAGCAGACTGGCGAGGGGGCTAAGGCGCATCCTCCACACTCTCGACAAGGCCTGAGGCAACCAGCGCGTCCGTCGCGGCGGTCGGGTCGGCGCCATCGGGCAGTTCGAGAACATAAAGCCCGAGCGCAGATGGTCCGTCTACGATGATCAGCCCTTCCGAGACCAAAAGATCCCGGATCGCGCCCTCGGTCGCATCGGGCGCGAACGCCACAATGAGATCGCCTGAGACATCCTCGCCAGCCAGAGTAACCTCGTCGGAGCTTTGCGTGACGAGGACCGCCTGTGCAAGGAAGGCTGCCACCGCGATGCCCGCGACCGCCTGCCAGATGCGGGTCCGCGGCATGGCCGCACGAGGCGCGCTATCCGTTTCCACGTCGCGCATGAGACGTGCAAGACCGAACTCTCCCGGGCTTTGAGCAGTCTCTTCGCTGGCTTCCCGCAAGGCGCGAAGGGTGGCGACCTGAAGCTCAAGCGCAGGGTCCGCGGCAATCGCGGCCTCCATACGCGCGGTCTCTATCGGGTCGAGCGTTCCGCCCACGTAAAACACCAAGAGCTCTTCGATCTCGCGCTCAGCCATCACACGGCTCCTTCGACGCCACGGCCAGACAAGCAGCGCAGCAACAATTGCTTGGCGTGGTACACGCGGGTCTTCACCGTGCCTTCGGGCACTTTGGCGATCTCGGCAATCTCGCGATAGCCAAGGTCCTGGTAGAAGGCGAGCGTCACGGCGAGGCGGTGTTCGTCCTTCAGTTCGTCAAGGCAGTGCCGTACGTGGCCGGCTTCTTGCGTGGCCGCCAAGGCAGCCTCGGGGTTCGGGGCGTCATCGATTTGATCGGGAACCTCGTCCTTCAGATCGGTCCGCGCCCCTTTTCGGAACCGGTCGATGACCTTCCGATAGGCGATGCCGAAAACCCATGTTTTCACCGTCGATCTCCCTTCGAACGATCCGGCCTTTCGCCAGATCTCCATGAACACGTCATGGTGTAGGTCGGCGGCCTCGTGCGGATCGTTCAATCTCGAACGGATAAATTTGTAGAGCGGGGTCTCGAGCGCCCGGTATAGCCCCGAAAGGGCAGCCTTGTCACCGCCCGCCACGGCCTGGAGAAGCGGCGCCAGTTCGTCGGCCATAGTACTTGATCCTAGCGGCCCCGGATCCGGGGATCGAGGGCGTCCCGAAGCCCGTCGCCGATGAAATTCACGCTGAGCACAGTGAGTGAGATCAGAGCACCGGGCCAGACCACCCGTTCGGGATAGGCGACCATCCGGTCCACGGCATCGAACAGGAGCTTGCCCCATGTGGGGAAGTCCGGTGGGAAGCCGAAGCCGAGAAAGGACAGCGCGGATTCGGTAATGATCGCCGTTGCGATGCCAAGCGTTGCCGACACCATGATCGGCGACAGCACGTTCGGCAGGATGTGCCGCGCGATCATCTTGGTGTTTGTCGTTCCTATCGATCGGGCGGCCAGCACGAACTCGCGCTCCTTGATGGCCAAGACATCGCCGCGCACGATCCGCGCCGTCTGCATCCAGGATGTCAGACCAACCAGTGACACGATCAGGATGAACGTGCCGCCCTCGGGCCCGAAGCTTTGGGCCAGCTTGTCGCGGAACAGCAGCACCGCCACCAGAAGAAGGGGCAGCAGGGGCAGAGCCAGAAACAGGTCGGTGAGACGCATCAGCGGTCCGTCCAGCCATTTGACGTATCCGGCCACCACACCGACGAATGTGCCCAGCACGAGACTGAGAAGCATGGCCGCAAGCCCGACCGCGATTGAGACACGCCCGCCCGAGAGAAGCCGAGCCAGCGTGTCGCGCCCGATATTGTCGGTGCCCAGCGGATAGGCCCAGTTGACCTTGGCCGAACTGTCCCAAAGTGCCACGTAAATCGGCCGCGTGTCGCGCAACTCGATAAAGTCGCGACCCGTCGGCACGAAGGTCGCGTCGTTCCAGTAGATGAGGGGACCGAAGAGCACGAGGAAGATGATCGAGAAGAAGACGATCATGCCGACGAGCGCGCCCCGATGGCTTCGAAACTGTTCCCAGACGTCCCACCATTGGCTGCGGGGTGGCTTGTCCGAGCCCGTGGCTTCGGCGACCCCGCGGGCATCGATGGCGTTGGGGTCGATGGCGGGGTCAGTCATAGCGGATCCTCGGATCGAGGAGGCCATAGAGCACATCCGCGATTAGGTTGAAGAGTACGATCAGGATGGCGATCATGAACGTCACGGTCTGGACCATCGGCAGGTCGTTGGCCTGAATGGCCGTGATCAGAAGCTGGCCGAGCCCGTTCACCTTGAAGACCTGCTCGGTAATGATCGCGCCGCCGAAGATTGCGGGAACGCCAAGCGCAATGACTGTGACCACGGGAATAAGCGAATTCCGAAGCACGTGGACAAGCACAACAACCCTTTCCGAAAGCCCCTTGGCGCGGGCGGTTCGAACGTAATCCTGGTTCAGGTTGTCCAGCATGGAGGCGCGCATGAAGCGGCTGAGCTGCGAGGTGATCTGAAGCGCGAGCACCATGACAGGCATCACCATCTGTTGCACCTGCACGACGAAACTGTCCCAGTCATTGACCACGTGGGTTGTGTCGTAAATCGAAGGGAACCAGCCCAGTTGGACCGAGAAGATCACGATAACCAGGACGCCCGAGAAAAACGGCGGTATGGAAAAACCGATCATCGTCACGAGGGTGCCGGCCTGATCGAACCACGAATACTGCCTGTAGGCCGAGTAGATGCCGATCGGCAGCGCGATGAGGATCGCCACCACATAGGCCGTGCCCACGACCCAAAGCGTCTGGGGCAGGCGTTGGACGACGATGTCCATGACCGGGGAACGGGTCTGCCACGAGATCACCCGCTGTTGGCCTTCGCCCCACGACGTCCCGAAGACGATATCGATGAAGTGGATCGGTTCGACGACGAAGAACTGATAAAGCCATTTCGGGAAGGCGATGTACCAGGGTTGACCCACACCAAGCGCCTCGCGCATGCGTTGCCGGACGTCGTCCGGGATGGTCAGCGGCTGGTTCGCAAGCGGGTCTCCGGGGGCAAGCTCCAAGAGCAGAAAGATACATAAAGCGATGAACAGAAGCGTCGGGACAGCCATGACCAAACGTCGGGCGGTGTATTGCAGCATCGGCGCCTCAGCTCATTTCTTTTCAGGAGAAGGTGGGCGGGGCATCACATGCCCCGCCCGCAATCGGATCAGCCGTCGATCCGGTACCAGTCGGCCACGTTCCAAAGCTCGCTGTCCCAGACATTGAGCTTGACGCCGCCAAGGCTGTTGGCATGTGCCGAGAGGCGTCCGCGGTGGACCAGCGGGATCATCCCGCCGTTCTCGATCATCATGTCGTTCAACTCGCGCGCGATGCGGGCCCGCTCGTTGATGTCGGCTGTGCCGGCCAGTTCCGCGTGTAGTGCGTCGTACTCTTCCATGCAGAAGCGCGAGATGTTCTCGCCCTGCCACTGGGATGCCGGTGACGGCGCCTTGTCGCAAAGACCGTTGCCAAGATAGGCCTGCGGGTCGGTGCCGTTGAAGGTGTTGGCGTACATTTCAACGTCGGCATAGAACTTCTGGAACGTGTCGGGCGAGCCCGGGTCACCCCCGAAGAAGACCGAAGCGTCGAGGTTGCGAAGCTCGGTTTCGATGCCGATTTCCGACCACCACTGCTTGATCAACGCCTGAAAGTCCTGACGAACAGCGTTGGTCGACGTCTGGTAGAGAATCGAAAGCGGAACGCCGTCCTTTTCGCGAATGCCGTCACCGTCGGTGTCGACGATACCGGCCTCGTCCAGCATGGCGTTGGCGCCGGCGATGTCCTGGGTCGAGCAGTCAAAAGTTTCGGACGCATAGATGTCCGGCGCCGGAACCCAGTTGCAGGTGACGCGGCCAGCCTGACCATAACCGATTTCAACCAGAAGCGGCCGATCGATCGCCATCGACATGGCCTTGTAGACGGCCGGATCGCCGAGGAACGGGTGCGGCTTGATGACCGAACGCTCGTCGGCTCCGAGCGAGGCATCGGGATTGGTGTTGTTCAGCATGATGCGCTCGACGAGCGGACCGAAGCCAGCGACCGGTGTGCCCATTCCGCCTTCCTGCATCGAGGCGATGACATCGGGAGCAAGCTGGAGGTTCCAGGCGTAGTCGAACTCGCCCGTTTCCATCACGGCACGGCCTGCTGCGGTTGCATCGCCACCACCCTTGAAGGTGACCGACGCGAAGGCAGGTTTCGCCGGGTCGCGGTAGCTATCGTTTGCAGCCATCGTGATCACGTCGTTCGGCTTGAACTCGGTGACAGTGAACGGACCGGTGCCGATCGGGTTGAAATTGGCCTCGGTGCATTCCGGCGCAGCGGCGCCAAGGCAGTCAGCGAACTGTGCGGCCTGAATGATCGGGCTTTCGCCGCCGACGAACGGACCATAGGGGTTCGGCGTAGGCGAGCCGAAGGTTACGACGACGGTCAAATCGTCCGGGGTGTCGACGCTTTCGACGCCATCGAACTTCGTCAACTGGGCGCAGCCGCCCTCAGGATGCGTGCAATACTCGTAGGTAAACGCAACATCCGCAGAGGTGAACGGGGTCCCGTCCGACCACATCAGACCCGGTGTGATGTTCCATGTGATCGAGGTCAGGTCCTCCGAGACGCCGCCATTGTCGACGGTGGGAATCTCTTCGACGAGCCATGGGGTCAGCGTGCCGGTTTCATCGTAGCGTGCGAGCGGCTCGAGGATCATCGAAGCGGATTCGATGTCCTTGGTGCCGCCCGACAGATAGGGGTTCAAGATCGACGGCGCCTGCCAGTAGATGATCTTGACCTCGCCGTCGGAGGCCCGCTCGGCGAAGGCCGCTGGCGCGATCGCAAGCGCAGCGGCGGCGCCGAGAAGCGCGGTTTTCGTGGTCATGGAACTCTCCTTGTTGGATTTTGCTATAGGCTCGTGCCCTCGGGACCGGACAATGCCCGATCTCGATCCTGTGCCGATTTTTCCGCAGTCTGTTCGGTGCAATGCGATGCAGCTTTCAGGTTCGTGGACGCCCCGTCCCCGCGGCAGGACATGAAAGATTTCCACAGAAATTCGCCTCAAATGCAAGTCATGCCTCGAAGGTATCTGCTGAAATGCCGACCATTCGACCAAAAATCCGGCAAACCCGACCCGAAATATGGCTTCGTAGGTTTGACACTGCCGCCCAAGCGCCCCTAGCGTCGCGGCGACACAGACTTGTAGGATGCCATGCTCGACCAGCCAATCGCCTCTATCCAGAACCTGCGGGTCGAGTTCGAAACCAAGGATGGCACGGTCGTCGGGGTCGAGGACGTGTCGTTCGACATCGCGTCGGGCGAGACAGTGTGCGTGGTCGGAGAATCCGGGTCGGGCAAGTCGGTATCGTCCCTGTCGCTGATGCGGCTGGTGGAATTCGGTGGCGGCAACATCGCTGGCGGCAAATTGCTGTTCGACCGGCGCAGCGGCGACGAGATCAATCTCGCGGATGCGAATGACAACCTGATGCGCACGATCCGCGGCAACGAGATCGGGATGATCTTCCAAGAGCCGATGACATCGCTGAACCCGGTCTTCACGGTCGGTCGACAGCTGGTCGAGGGTCTTCGCGTTCACAAGGGCCTTTCAAAGACCGAGGCTGAAACGCGCGCGCTGGAGCTCTTGCGGCAAGTCCGGATCCCCGAGCCGGAGCGGCGGCTGACCCAATACCCGCACGAATTGTCCGGCGGCATGCGCCAACGCGTTGTCATTGCGATGGCGCTTGCATGCGAGCCGCGCCTGCTGATCGCTGATGAGCCGACGACCGCGCTTGACGTGACCATTCAGGCCGAAATTCTGGCTTTGATCGATCGCCTGAAGCGGGAAACCGGAACTGCCGTGATGTTCATCACACACGACATGGCGGTCGTGGCGCAGATGGCCGACCGGGTGGTCGTGATGTTCCGTGGGCGCAAGGTCGAAGAAGGCCCGGTCGAACAGATTTTCGAAGCGCCCCAACATGACTATACCAAGGCGCTTCTGGCCGCCGTCCCGAAACTTGGCGAGATGAAGGGCAAGGACGCGCCGGAGCCCATGCGGCTCATCGGGCAGGAACCGCGCGTCGAAGGCCCCATCGATGTCCGGCAGGAAACGGTCCTTCTGGACGTCAAGCACTTGGTCACCCGGTTCGCCGTGCGCGGCGGTTTCTTCAGGCGACATGTGGCGAACGTCCATGCGACCGAGGATGTTTCGTTCCAGATCAGGACCGGAGAGACACTAAGTCTGGTTGGCGAATCCGGGTGCGGCAAATCCACGTGCGGCCGGTCCATCCTGCGCCTCGTGGAGCCCAACAGTGGACAGGTCTGGCTGGACGGCAAGGATGTCATGACCTACTCGCAGTCGGAACTGCGCAAGGCGCGCCGCGACATGCAGATGGTGTTCCAGGATCCGTTTGCCTCGCTGAACCCCCAGATGCAGCTTCTCGATCAGGTGGCTGAACCGCTGTTCAACTATGGCCTCGCAGAGGCGTCCGAGATCAACGATCGGGTCGCCCAGCTTTTCGACCGGGTCGAGTTGCCGCGAAGCTTTATGCGCCGCTATCCCCATGAATTGTCGGGCGGTCAGCGTCAGCGGATCGCGATCGCGCGCGCACTGGCCTTGAACCCGAAGCTGATTGTCGCGGATGAAGCCGTCAGCGCGCTTGACGTGAGTGTTCAGGCGCAGGTTTTGAACCTTATCATGGAGTTGCAGGCCGATCTTGGAATTTCGATCCTTTTCATCAGCCACGACATGGCCGTGGTCGAGCGGGTCAGCCATCAGGTCGGGGTCATGTATCTTGGCCGCATCGTTGAACTCGGGTCGCGCCGCCAGATCTTCGAAGATCCGCGCCATCCGTACACGCGCTCGCTCCTGAAGGCGGTCCCGATCGCCGACCCGCGTCAGCGCAAGAAGGAACACGAACTGAATTTCAAACCGATCCCCTCGCCGATCTTTCCGGTCGATTATGACGCGGGTCCGTCGCTGTACGAAGAGGTGGCGCCGGGTCACAAAGTGCTGAAGGGTAATTGGGGCGGCTTCGATCGTGACGAGGAGATCGTTGTTGCCGAGAACCGGATCCGCGAGGGTCTTGAACCCGCTGGCGGCAAGACCCGTCCGCTCTACGACTGAGGGATTTCCATGGCTGATCTATCCGCGCGCGACATTCTCGACCGGCTTGTCGGCTTTCCCACGGTCAGCCGGGATTCAAACCTCGACCTGATCGACTGGGTGGAAGAGTATCTGTCCTCCCACGGTGTTCCGGCACATCGCACATGGAACGAGGACCGGACGAAGGCGGCACTGTTTGCGAATGTCGGGCCCGAGGTTGAGGGCGGGATCGTTCTTTCGGGTCATACCGACGTCGTGCCGGTCGACGGACAGGCATGGGATACTGATCCGTTCGTTGTCACCGAGAGGGACGGCAAGCTGTTTGGGCGGGGAACATGCGACATGAAGGGCTTCGACGCGCTTGCGCTTGCCGCCGTGCCGAAGGCGCTCACGGCCGGAGTCAAGCGGCCCCTTCAGATCGCACTTTCGTTCGACGAAGAGGTGGGCTGCACCGGCGCGCCGCCGATGATCGACGACATGGTAGGCACGGTCCCGAAGGCCGCCGCCTGTATTGTTGGGGAACCTTCCATGATGCAGGCGGTGACCGGCCATAAAGGCGGCTCAGGCTTTATGGTCCATTTTCAGGGGTTTGAGGTGCATTCCTCGATCATGCACGAAGGCGTCAACGCCATCATGGAAGGTGCCAAGCTGATCGAATGGGCAAACGCCATGAACGCCGAGAACCGGTCGAAGACGCCCGGACCGCTCGCCGAGATGTTCGAGCCGCCGTGGACCACCGTCCACGTGGGGCAGATCGAGGGGGGCACGGCACACAACATCACCGCCAAGGACTGCCGGTTCGGCATCGATTTCCGCGTGGTGCCCGGCGAGGATATCGAAGATTGGCATCGTCGGCTTTTTGCAAAGATCGCGGAGATCGAAGCTTCGATGAAGGCCGTCCGGCCAGAAGCCGCGATCGGCGTGGAGAAGTACTTTCAGATCCCGCCACTGGTGCCTGAGGCGCAAGGGGCGGCGGAAGAGATTGCCCGGGCTCTCACCGGCGACAACGGCGAACATGTTGTCAGTTACGGAACCGAGGCCGGCCAGTTCCAAGAGCGTGGATATTCCGCCGTCATTTGCGGACCCGGTGATATCGCGCAGGCGCACCAGCCGAACGAGTTCATTACCGTGGCCCAGTTCGACGCAGGCGAGCGCTTTCTCGAACGGGTGGTCCAGCGGCTCGCGGCATGAGCGTGGCGGCGGGGCCCGTCAGCCAGGCCACGCCGATCACGCACCAATCGCCTTTGCCGTCCTCTGTCGGGCTTGTGGTGATCGGAGGCGGTGTGGCCGGCGTGTCGGCGGCGCTGTACGCGGCCCGCGAGGGTGCCTCTGTCCTCTTGCTCGAAAAGGGTCGGATCGCCGGAGAACAATCGTCTCGGAACTGGGGATGGATCCGTCAACAGGGTCGGGATCCCGCGGAATTGTCCATGGCGATCGAAGCCGGGCATCTCTGGAAGGAACTGGCGCGCGCCACCAATGACGAGATCGGGCTTCGCCAGACCGGGACGCTCTACCTCATGCGATCCGAAGCCGACCGAGCCCGTTACGAAGACTGGATGATGCATGCCGAGGCCCACAACCTCGACACCCGTATTCTGAGCAAGACAGAGCTACAGAGCATGATGCCCGCTGCGCGGGCCGCCTGGATCGGTGGCCTCTGGACACCGTCCGATCAACGGGCGGAACCGTGGCTGGCTGTGCCTGCCCTCGCGCGACTGGCCGCACGCGAAGGCGTCGCAATCCGGGAACACTGTGCAGTCCGCTGCCTCGACATTGCCGCGGGGCGGGTCAGGGGGGTCATGACGGAAGCCGGTCCCGTTCAGGCAGAGGCGGTGATTTTGGCAGGCGGTGCCTGGTCGCGGCTGTTGCTGCGTCATCATCGGGTGGACCTGCCGCAGCTTTCCGTTCGGGCGAGCGTCATGGCAACGGGCCCATTGCCCGAGGTGTTCGACGGGGGGGCCGCAGACGGCGATCTGGCGTTTCGGCGTCGCGAAGATGGCGGGTACTCGCTGGCCGCATCGGACTGGCACACGCTTTGGGTCGGACCGGATGCCGTGCGATCTCTCGGGGCCTATTGGCCGCAAATCCGCAAAGGCACACCTTCGACAACCTACCGTCCGAGCGCGCCCGACGGCTTTCCTGATGCGTGGACCACACCGCGCCAGCTTGCAGGGGACCGCCCGGGGCCCTTCGAGCGTATGCGCGTCCTTGATCCGCCGCCCGACCGTGCGAAACTGGCTGAGGTCGCGCGCCGCTTCGCCGCCGCGTTCCCCGCCGTCGGGGCAGTGACGACGGCATGCGCTTGGGCTGGCATGATCGACGTACTGCCGGACGAGTTGCCGGTGATCGACGCTCTGCCGACCCTCGAAGGTCTTACGGTGCTCACCGGCCTTTCGGGGCACGGCTTCGGGATCGGACCCGCGGCAGGAAAAACAGCCGCAAGACTTGCACTTGGACAGGATCCGGGACACGATCTCGCGGCATTTGAACACACGCGATTTTCCCGGAGTGGCCACCGTCCACGTCCCGGACCACATATCTGAGTGCATCCACAAACGAGGACCTTCCCGCCGTGCCCATTCGTAACCGATTCTCCGAGCTTCATCCCGATATCACCACGTGGCGACGCGACATCCACGAAAACCCAGAGCTCCAGTTCGACACCGAGCGGACGTCGGCACTTGTGGCCGATAAGCTGGCTGCATTTGGCTGCGACGAGATCGTGACGGGGATCGGGCGCACAGGTGTCGTGGGTCTGATCAAGGGAAAGAACGGCGGCGCCGGGCGCACAATCGGGTTGCGGGCCGACATGGATGCCCTTCCGATCGACGAAGCCACAGGCCTTGAATATGCGTCGAAGACACCGGGCAAGATGCATGCCTGCGGGCATGACGGGCACACCGCAATGCTTCTTGGCGCGGCGCAGTACCTTGCGGAAACCCGGAATTTCGAAGGCACCGTCGCGGTCATCTTTCAGCCGGCTGAAGAGGGCGGCGGCGGCGGACGCGAGATGGTCGAAGACGGAATGATGGAGCGCTTCGCGATTGACGAGGTCTATGGAATGCACAATTGGCCCGGCCGGCCGGTGGGTTCCTTTGCAATCCGCGAGGGTGCGTTTTTTGCCGCCGCAGATCTGATCGAGGTCGAGATCGAGGGCAAAGGCGCCCACGCGGCGAAACCCCAGGACGGTGTCGATACGACGGTGGTGGCGAGCCATATCGTTCTCGCGCTGCAAAGCATCGTTGCGCGGAACGTGGATCCGGTGAAGCAGGCCGTCGTCTCGGTGACTTCGTTCCAGACAGACAGCACGGCCTTCAATGTGATCCCGCAGCGGGTCACCCTGCGGGGCACGGTCCGAACCCACGACCTCGAGGTTCAGGATCTTGTCGAGACGCGGATGGGATCTCTGGTCGAAGGGGTGGCAGCCTCGTTCGGAGCGATGGCCAAGCTGACGTACAAACGGAATTATCCCGTGACGTCGAACCACGTTGAACATACCGAATACGCCCGCGAGGCCGCGCGCGCCGTTGCCGGTGAAGTGGACGAAGCGCCCCTGGTCATGGGCGGCGAGGATTTCTCGTTCATGCTGAACGCGCGCCCCGGGGCCTATATCCTTGTCGGCAACGGCGATACTGCCATGGTCCATCACCCCGAATACAACTTCAACGACGAAGCGATCCCTGCTGGTTGCTCGTGGTGGGTGGAACTGGTCGAGCAACGCCTGAAAGTGGCCTAGGTCAGTCGCCGGCGGACCAGAGGTCTTCGTAGACTGCGCCGATCTGTTGCGCTTCGCGGGTGACCGAGAAACGCGCTTCGGCGACGGTCCGGGCGCGTTGTCCCATTCGGGCGAGCCGATCCGGATCGTTCAAAAGCGCGGCAACGGCTCCGGCCGCAGCGTCCGCATCGCCCGGCGGCACGATAAGCCCGGCGCGTCCTTCATCCGAAAATTCCCGGTAATGGCCCGTGTCCGAGCAAACGAAGGGGGTCCCTGCGGCCATTCCTTCCGCCGGTACCACGCCGAAGGGCTCGTAACGGGCGACGTTCACAACAAGCGACAGGGCCGGCATCAGATGGGTCTGGGTTTCGTGGTCGATAAACCCCGGAAACAGGATCCTGCCGCCCAAACCCGCTTGGTTCACGCGGGCTTTCAGCTCATCGCGAAAAGGTTCGTCCTCGGGCTTGGCAAGGCCCACGACCAAGGCGGTGACGCGTGCATTGGTTGCCATAACACGGATCATTGCATCGACAAAGACATCGGTGCCTTTCTCGGGGCGTACCCGTCCGATGATGGCCACTCCTTCCTCACCGCCATAGCCGAGCCGTGACCACGCCGCACGGCGATCGGCGGCGGGCTGGTAGCGAACGGTGTCGACCCCGTGGGGAACGATCGCGGCCACGTGGGGAAAGAAGGCGGCAGCCTCGTCCGAGGTTGCAATGACCCGGTCCTGTCGGGAAATCAGCCACCGGGGAAAAGCCGAATGCCTGTGTTTGGCGGCCGAGGTGAACACAGTCCGGATCGGCAACCGCAACACGTCCCGCGCCCAAAGCGCCGCGATCATCTCGGGATCGCGGCGCACATGCCAGATGGCAAAAGGACGCTCAGCAGGCGGCTGGCGGCAGAGCCGCCGCGCCGCCGCCACCGAGATCGGGTCGGGCGCCCCGGGCAGGGGCCGGCCGACAAGCCGAAGCGGCACGGTCTTTGCCTGATGGGGCAACAGCGCGGCAATGGTGGCCGAGACGCCGGTGAACTTCGGATTGAAATTCGTGACGAAGAGATCCGGCGTCTCCGTCATCCCGCCTGACCCAAAAGTGCGATGAGGCGGTCCGCCACCCGGTCGCGGGTATCCTCGTTGGCCAGTTGCGTTCGCCGCACTGCCGCGCGCATCTGCGCGAGGTCGTCCGACCCAAGCAGCGCGGGAACTCTCCTGGCCAAAGCACCCGCATCCGGCACCTCTTCGGCCGCACCGGTAGTCGAGAACGCTGCAAAGGCGGAGGCGAAGTTCGGGACATGGGGCCCGTAGAGCAACGCCGCGCCGAAGGCGGCGGGTTCATAGGGATTGTGGCCGCCGATCGGTTCCAGCGACCCCCCGAGAAACACGAGCGGGGCCAAGCTGTACCAGAGGCCCATCTCCCCGAGGGTATCCGCAAGATAGACCGCGTGTGTGCTGTCCGGATCCTCACCGACACTTCGGCGCGCAAAGCGCATTCCTGCGGCGGTGACATCCCGGGCGACCGCATCGGCTCGTTCCGGGTGGCGCGGTATCAGAAGAAGAAGTGCGTCCGGCCGTACGTCCAGCATTGCGCGATGGGCTTGCAGGGCCGCTTTCTCTTCACCTGGATGAGTGGAAGCCGCCGCCCAGACAGGGCGGTTGCCGACGAGGCCGCGCAACTTGGCGAGATCGTCGCTTACGACCTCGAGAGGGGCTGCGCTGGCCTTCAGATCTCCGGTGACCTCGATGGCGTGGGGCCTGGCGCCGAGATCGCGCAGGCCTTCGGCGACCTCCGGGGTCTGGGCCATGATGGCGCCGAAGCGGCTGAACATAGCCCGTGCAAATCCCCGCACGATCTGCCAGCGCGCAATCGAGCGGCGTGAAAGGCGCGCGTTGACAAGGGCAAGCGGCGACCCGAGACGATCCGTCCGAACGATAAGGCGCGGCCAGATCTCGCTTTCGACGAAGACGGCGAGGTTCGGTTGCCAATGGGCAAGGAACGCGCGCGCCGGTCCCGGTGTGTCCAGCGGCGCATATTGGTGCACGGTTCGTGGCGGCAAGCGTCGTTCGACCAGATCGGCGGAAGTTGTCGTCACCGTGGTGACCAGAAACGACACTCCGGACAAGCGTTTGCCCATGGCATCGATCAGCCCCAGAACCGAAAGGGCCTCACCCACGCTTACCGCATGGAACCAGATCAGCCGCCCGTCGGGACGGGGGCGGGTCGCCCGACCACGCCGCTCCGAAATCCGGTCAGCGGGAACGCCGCGTTCGCGCATCTTGCGAGCGTCCAATGCGTGGATCAACGGCGCCGCCAAAGCCGTTGCGCCGCCATACAGCGCATAAAGCACGCCCGGAGGCGCAGACACCGTCGCCATCAGCCGCCCGTGTGGCTCATATGGCGGGACATCTGTCCATCGGCCCGCTGACGCGAGTAATCGAAATCATGCCCCTTGGGCTTTCGCGCGATGGCGGCACGGATCGCCTCCTCGAGCGGGCCGTCGTCGCCGGGATTGGCCCGCATGGCCGCCCTGAGATCGGCGTTGTCTTCTTGCCCGAGACACATGAACAACTCACCCGTGCAGGTCAGGCGGACCCGATTGCAGCTTTCGCAGAAATTGTGCGTCAGCGGCGTGATAAAGCCCACTTGCTGACCGGTCTCCTCAAGTCGAACATAGCGGGCAGGTCCACCGGTCCGGTGCGCCAGATCGACAAGGGTATAGCGTTCTGCAAGCTGCGCCCTCAGGTCGGACAGGGGCCAATACTGGTCAAGCCGGTTCTCGTTGCCAAGATCGCCCATCGGCATCACTTCGATAAAAGTGAGATCCATATCGCGCGACGCGCACCATTCGGTGAGAGTGAACAGTTCGTCTTCGTTCACGCCCTTTAGCGCGACCGCGTTGATCTTTACCCGAAGGCCGGCCTTTTGCGCCGCCTCGATCCCGTCCATAACCTGGGGCAGGCGGCCCCAGCGGGTGATGGCGGCGAACTTGTCGTCATCGAGGGTATCGAGCGAGACATTGATCCGTCGCATGCCGATCGATGCCAGATCATCGGCAAACCGCGCCAACTGCGAGCCGTTGGTCGTTAATGTCAGCTCTTCGAGCGCTCCGGTCTCCAAGTGCCGGGCGATCGAGCGGAAAAACGTGAGGATGTCGCGACGGACAAGAGGTTCACCCCCGGTGATGCGCAGTTTCTGCACGCCCAACCGGATGAATGTGGTGCACATGCGATCCAGTTCTTCCAGCGTCAGAAGCTCTGCCTTGGGCAGAAAGGTCATGTGTTCGGCCATGCAATAGACACAGCGAAAATCGCACCGGTCGGTGACCGAAACTCGCAAGTAGCTGATCTTGCGTTGGAATGGATCGACAAGGGGCAAAGACATCGCGCCGAGACTAGTCATGCTGCGCCCGCGTCGCAATCCCCGGGCGCGCCGCTTTTTGGGCAAGGGTGTCAGCTTTCCGCGGGAAGGTGGCGTGCGGCCTCGCGATAGGCAAACGGCTTCATCTCGGATCCGTGGGCTTCAAGAAAGATGCGCACCCGTTCGGGGTCTTTCTTCGAGAGGTCGCGAAGCCACCAAGCCACGGATTTCTGGATGAACCACTCCGGGTCGGCCGTACAGGCCGCGGCCCAGCCGAGGATGCGCTCGCGGATCGCGCGGTCTGCTGGCTTCGGATTGCGAAGGCGCGCCCATGGGAGGGTCATCACGAGGGCTGCCCGGCGGGTCCAGAGGCGGTCTGATCGTGTCCACGGTTCCACGTCATCAAGTCGATCCGGGTTCCAGACAAGGCGCTTTTGGCCAGCGATTGCGGCATGGTCGGCAATCGCCCAAGCGTCGAAGTCCGGCACCCAGGAGGCGATCAGTGCCCATGCAGCCGCATCGTCGGGGCGGATCCGTGCCTGCGTCAGCAATTTGGCTGCGGCGATCCGGGCCTCGTGGATGTCTGTCGTCCAAAGTTCGGCCGCAAGAGCAAGGCGCGCGTCGAGCGTGATCTCGGCGCGCCACGCTTTGACGAGGCGATCGATCTCGGGATTGGACGTTCCAAGATACACCCGGTCCACCTTGTGGTAGGCCGCCATCTCGTCACCCTTGCCCGAAACACTCGCCGCGCGGAGTTCGGCCAGGGCCGCTTCCAGATGGGGCACTATTCCACGGTGACCGATTTGGCGAGGTTGCGCGGCTGATCAACATCGGTGCCTTTGGCCACGGCCGTGTGATAAGCCAGAAGTTGCGCCGGAACCGCGTAAAGGATTGGGGCCACGACCTCGTCGACCGTCGGCATCACGATGCAGTCCCAGACATCTTCGCGCGCGCTTGTGGCTCCTGCGGTGTCCGTGATCAACAGGATTTGGCCCGCGCGCGCGATGACCTCCTGCATGTTCGAGACCGACTTTTCAAAAAGCGGGTCCGTTGGCGCCATCACAACGACGGGAACATGGCGGTCGATGAGGGCAATGGGCCCATGCTTCAATTCACCCGAAGCATAGCCCTCGGCGTGGATGTAACTGATTTCCTTGAGCTTGAGCGCTCCTTCAAGGGCGAGCGGGTACATAAGACCGCGCCCGAGGAACAATATGTCCTGCGCCTCGGCGAGCTTTTTCGCGACGGCTTCGAAGGCCGGACCTTGGTCAAGCGCCCGGGCAATATGCCCCGGCAAGCGACGAAACTCGGCCAGAAGAGCGTCGCGCGCGGTGTCGCCCAGCATCCCGCGATCTCCGGCAGCCTTCAGCGCCAGAAGCGCCAGAACAGTCAACTGACACGAAAAGGCTTTTGTCGATGCCACGCCGATTTCGGGCCCCGCGAGAATGGGAAGCGCGACGTCGCATTCTCGCGCGATCGAGCTTTGCATGGCGTTGACCACCGAGAGGGTCATCGCCTTTGCCTCGCAATAGCGCAGGGCGGCAAGGGTGTCGGCGGTTTCTCCGGATTGCGAAACGAAGATGGCCAGCGTGTTGGGACCGATCGGTGGTTCGCGGTACCGGAACTCTGACGCGATATCGACCTCGACGGGGAGGCCCGCCATCCGTTCGAACCAGTACTTTGCGGTCAGGCATGCATAAAACGCCGTGCCGCAGGCAACCATGACGATGCGGTCGAACCGGGCAAAATCCGGAGTTGTGTCCGGAAAGCTGAGAGCCGTGCCCGAGGCGTCCATGTAATGGGCCAGGGTTTTGGACACGACACTTGGCTGTTCGGCGATCTCTTTGGCCATGAAGTGCTTGTGGCCGCCTTTTTCGACCGCTCCGGCGTCGATCTGGATCGTGGTCACCGGGCGGTTGGCGCGGCGGCCTTCTGCATCCATGATTTCGACGCCGGCCCTCGTCAGGACCGCGCGGTCGCCCTCTTCGAGATACGTCACCCGGTCGGTGAGCGGGGCAAGCGCGATGGCGTCCGATCCCAGGTACATCTCGCCGTCCCCGTGCCCGATGGCGAGCGGAGATCCCTTGCGCGCGGCGACGATGAGGTCGTTCTCGCCCTCGAACAGGAACGCGAGCGCAAAGGCGCCTTCGAGCCGGGCAATGGTCTGTTCGGCGGCATCGCGGGGCGCAAGGCCCTGATCGATATAGGATCGGGCGAGAAGGGCCACGGTCTCGGTATCCGTCTCGGTTTCGAATTCGTATCCCTTGGCCTGCAGATCCGCCCGAAGATCTTTGTAATTTTCGATGATACCGTTGTGCACCACGGCGACGGGACCGCTTTGGTGCGGATGCGCGTTCCCGGTCGTTGGCGCGCCGTGCGTGGCCCAGCGGGTGTGGCCGATGCCAGACTTTCCGGGCAAGGGCTCGTGCACCAGTAGGTCGGACAGGTTGACCAGTTTTCCGACCGCGCGGCGCCGGTCAAGCGTGCCGCCGTTGATCGTCGCGATCCCGGCACTGTCGTAACCGCGATACTCGAGGCGCTTCAAAGCCTCGACCAAGGTCGGGGCCGCTTCGTGATCCCCAAGGATTCCGACAATGCCGCACATGGGCTTATCCCTTTGCTGCTTTGGCCGCGCGCAGGCGATCCATAATTTTGCGAGCCAGTCCGGTCTTGTTCACTTGCCGGGATCGGCCCACGGCAAGTGCGCCGTCCGGCACGTCGCTGGTGATGACCGAGCCCGAGGCCGTCATCGCATCGTTGCCCACAACTACGGGTGCCACCAGCATCGTGTCCGATCCGATAAAGGCGCCAGTGCCGATCTCGGTCCGATGCTTTGAGACGCCGTCGTAATTGCAGGTCACCGTTGCCGCACCAATATTGGTGTTCGCGCCAACCGATGCGTCGCCGATATAGGACAGGTGGTTGACCTTGGCCCCTTCGCCAATCGAGGCGTTCTTGACCTCACAGAAATTGCCCACGCGGCTGTCATTGGACAACTCGGCGCCGGGGCGGAGGCGGGCATAGGGCCCGACTACGGCGCCTTGACCGACATGTGCTCCCTCGAGATGGCTGAACGCGCGGATGCGCGCCCCGGTCTCGACCGTGACGCCCGTGCCGAAAATGACATGGGGCTCGATGACCGCATCGCGGCCGATAACGGTGTCGTGCGAGAAGAAGACAGTGTCCGGTGCGCTCAGCGTGACACCGCCGTCAAGCATGGCGGCGCGGGTCGCCACCTGAAACGCCTCTTCGGCCTTTGCAAGATCGGCGCGCGAGTTCACGCCCAGTGTCTCGGCCTCGTCACAGGTGACCACGGTCGCTGACAACCCGCGCGCGCGGGCGATGGCAACGATGTCGGTCAGATAATACTCGCCGGCCGCATTGTCGTTTCCGACGGCGTCGATGAGGTCAAACAAGACCTCGACATCCGCGGCCACAACGCCGGAATTGCACAACGTGATCTCCCGCTCCTGCAGGTTCGCGTCTTTCCATTCGACGATCCGGTCAAGATGGTCTCCGTCCATCACAAGACGCCCGTAGCGCCCTGGATCCGCCGCTTCGAAGCCAAGCACGACCACATCGTGTCCGTCCGCGCGTGCCTCGGCCATGCGAGTTAATGTGTCGTGCCGGATGAAAGGGGTATCACCGTATAGGACGATGGCGTCGCCCTTGGCGTCTTGAAGGGCGGCGCGCGCCTCGCGGACCGCATGACCGGTTCCAAGCTGTTCGGACTGGACCGCGATGCGGATACCGGGGTTGATCTCGTTAGCAACCGTGGCGACCTCGTCTGCACCGTGACCCACGACAAGCACGGTCGTCTCCGGCGCCAGAACCGCGCCGGACTCCAAGGCGTGAGCGAACATGGGCGCCCCTGCAATCTCATGGAGGACCTTCGGCCGGTCGGACTGCATCCGCGTGCCTTGACCCGCCGCGAGGACGATCAGATGGGTGGACATCGACTGCTCTTTCAATTTTGTCCCGGGTGGTCTACCGCCAGACTGGTCTGTCGGCCAAGCGCCCCGGGCATCACGTTGTTTTTCGCCACGTTACACCATGCGCGGCGGCTTGCCGAGAGGTGGATCGCGCCATGCGGACCGTCATTTTCGATCTCGACGGAACACTCGCGGATACAAGCGGCGACCTCATCGCCGCGGCCAACACTGTTTTTCGCGCGCGGGGACTTGGGGATCTGCTGGACCCGGCGGTGGATGCGGCCACCGCGTTTCGGGGTGGCAAAGCCATGCTGCGGCTTGGCTACAACCGCGCTGGGCTCGAGAACGTCGAAGCGGCGGTCGAGGCGGATTACGCGCCCGCAATCGAGGCCTATGCGGCATCGATCGATCGTCACACCACGCTTTACCCGGGCGCGCTGGAAGCGGTCAGTGAATTGAAATCACTGAACTATCGGGTTGGCATCTGTACCAACAAACCGGTTGAACTTGCCGAAACGCTGTTGGACCGGCTTGGGGTTATCGACCGGTTCGCATCGCTTGTCGGTGCTGGCACGCTGGCTGTTCGCAAGCCTGACCCGGCCCCTTACCGGTTGGCGGTTGAGGATGCCGGTGGTGCGCTCGAGCACTCACTTCTCGTGGGCGACACGGTGACGGATCGCGACACCGCGCGTGCGGCGGGGGTTCCGATCATCCTTGTCACCTTCGGAGCAGACGCGGATCAGGTCGGGGATCTGGCGCCCGACGCTACGCTGCCGGACTATGCAGCGCTGGTTGACCGGGTCCGCGAATTGATCGGATAACCTTACGGGGGGCAGAGGGAACGCACATGACCGAGGTCTTCAAAGGCAGTTTCACCCAACAAGAGCCGATCCCGGAGGATGGGATCCAAGCGGCGCTTCGGGTTCTGCGCCACGGTCGCTTGCACCGCTACAACCTGTCTCCAGGAGAAGTCTCTGAGACCAGCGCCCTCGAGGCCGAGTTCGCGGCCTATACGGGCGCGAAGTATTGCCTGGCCGTTGCCTCGGGGGGCTATTCCATGGCCACGGCGCTTCGAGCCGTGGGTGTCCGACACGGAATGAAGGTGCTGTCGAACGCGTTCACGCTGGCGCCGGTGCCGGGCGCGATCGCGAGCGTTGGGGCCGATCCGGTCTTCGTCGGGGTCACCGAAGCGCTGACCATAGACCTTGAGGATCTGGCCGCCAAGATCGAGACTTCGGGCGCGCGGGTCCTTCTGCTCAGCCACATGCGCGGCCACATCGCCGACATGGAGGCCCTGATGGCGATTTGTGATGGCGCAGGGGTCACGGTTGTCGAGGATTGCGCGCACACGATGGGCGCGCGCTGGAAAGGGGTGGCGTCGGGGCGGCACGGTGCGGTCGGGTGCTATTCCATGCAGACCTACAAGCACATCAATTCCGGCGAAGGCGGATTCCTGATCACCGACGATGCTGAAATCGCGGCCCGGGCCATTCTCTTGTCCGGGTCGTATATGCTTTTCGACCGTCACGGGGCGGCGCCTGGACCCGAAGCGTTCGAAGGCATCAAGTACGACACACCGAACATTTCCGGCCGGATGGACAACCTGCGGGCGGCCGTACTTCGGGCGCAGCTTTCCACGCTTGATGCCCAGGTCGATGCTTGGGGCGCGCGCTACCGGGTGATGGAGGATGCATTGTCCGGGGTTCCGCGGCTCGCCCTGATCCCACGACCGGCGGACGAGCACTATGTCGGTTCGTCTTTTCAGTTTCTTCTGCTGGACTGGCCCGATGCGGCGATCGAGGCGGTCGTGGCCGGATCCAAGTCGCGGGGGGTCGAACTCAAATGGTTCGGTGCGCCGGAACCTGCCGCGTTCACCTCGGTTTATTCCCACTGGCGGTATGCCCCGCACGAACGGCTTCCCGCCTCGGATCGTATTCTGAAAGGGATCCTCGACATGCGCCTCCCGCTCACCTTCTCGCTGGATGATTGCGCCCTGATCGGTCGGATCATCCGGGACGAAGTTTCGAAGCACGCGGTACTTGCAGAGGCAGCCGAGTGACCGCGTAGGATGCACCAAGCCCGGTCGTTCAAGGGCAAGGAGGAGACATCCGATGGTTCTGATCCGACTTGCACTTGTCGCCGTGTTTCTGGCGTTGCCCTTGGCGGCTGCGGCGCAGAGCCTGACGGCGCAACTTGCCGAGGCCGTGTCCGAAGCCGAGCGCTGGCGCGACATCAACGCGGCCAAGCGCGCGGGCTGGCGCCCGTTCGGGGGCGAGGCGCCGCTGATGGGTCGCCACTACAGCCACCCGTCCAACCCCGATTACGTCTTTGGGCAGAAGATTGATTTCTCTCGCCCAAACAACCTTGTCTACTACGAAGTCGAAGGCCGGCAGGCGCTGGTCGCGCTGGCCTATATCGTTCGCAAGCGGCCGAGTGATCCGCTGCCCGCAGGCTTCGCCGGGCAACGGGATATCTGGCATGTTCATGATGGTCGGAAATTTATTGGCGCCATCGAAGAGACGCGCCCCTTCATAGGCCGCATTGCGAGCCGATGGTTCAACAACAGCTTCGTGGAAGATGAGGGCCGATCCCAACTGGCCATGGTGCATGTCTGGCTGGTGCCGAACCCCAAGGGCCGATTTGCAAGCCATAATCCGGCGCTGGCCTACCGGGATGCGGGTCTTCCAGCAGCCTGGGCGTCGGGCGATATGGATGCTGCACGCGGTATCGCGCTTTCCGAAGCTCGGGGCTGTGACAACGCTCTTGAGGCCGAGTTGTGGTTGTCCGGTGCATCGCGCGCAAAACAGCGCACCATCCTCGGTGCATGCCGTTCGATTGCCGAAGACATCCGCCGCTCCCTGACCAGTGGAGAGGCCCAGATAGAGTCGCGGGCTTCGGCCGGATGGAAAAGGTTGGAGGACATTCGCTTCATGACCCTGTCCGCCAGCGAACGACGGCGCGCCGCAGCCTTTGTCGAGGACGGTCCGGGTGTCTGCCGGTAGTTCACTTGACAGATCGGCCAGAAATGGCCATTTTAGAGGCCAAAAATGTGACAGCGGAGCACAGGATATGGCCCTCGATTTCGCATCATCCACCGAAATTCAGGCTGCGTGGAAATACTTGGACGGCAACGTTCCGGCACCCAAGAGCGCCTATGAGGCGCATGAGGTGATCGAAGGCGGTTTGCCAGCGGCCATGCTGCGCCATTTTCGCGATAAGGTTCGGGCGCTGAGTGACAAGACATGGGCGCAGATCGTCGATGTAAGTCTGTCGCAGGTCAAAGAGCTGCGCAAAAAGTCAAAACTGTCGGTTCGGGTCAGCTCGCAACTGGTTCTGTTTGCTGTCCTGCTCGCCCGGGCAGAGGACGTGTTCGGTGGCCGTGAGGAAGCGCTGCGATGGTTCGACGGTGAACAGATGGCGTTGTCTGGCCGCCGGCCCATCGATCTTCTGGATACCTTCGTGGGCGCGAACCTTGTGGCGCGGACGCTTACCCAGATCGACCGCGGCGTCTACATTTGACGCCGCTTCCGCCCCCCCTTGGGGGTTCTCAGGGATCGCCCGTTGCATGGCGACTTGACCGAAAGAAATGGGCGTCGACCTGGGATACGGGCGAAGGCGCGTTTCAGGCGGGCGGGCGATGGAACCCCCCCGATACTCGGGTGGTCTACGCATCGCTCGACCCGGCAACGGCAATCCTTGAGGTCGCAGTTCACAAGGGCTTCGGAGTGCTCGATCGCCAACCGCACATCCTGACGCGGTTTTCGGTGACGGATCCCGACAGGATCCTTGTTGTGATGCCAAACGACATTCCGGATGCCGACTGGCTGGACCCAAACAGCCAGACGACCGCCCAGCGGGATTGGGGTGCCGAGATGCTGACCCGGCATCGAATTCTGGTGATCCCCTCAGCGGTCTCTCGCCAAAGCTGGAACCTTGTTTTTCTTGCACCGCTTCCCGCGAAAGGAATCGCGGATGTTGAGCAAACTCGTTTTGTCCTTGATCCGCGTCTCGCATCATCGGCGGTGAAGTGATCCTTCTGGACAGGATGCCCTCCGGCCGGTATAAATTGAACAAGCGTTCAATAAGGGAGGACGGGCGCGATGTTCGACGGATCCATGCGCTTCGATCTGGGCGAGGATATCACCCAGCTTCGCGAGATGGTCCACCGCTGGGCGCAGGAACGGGTAAAACCGCTGGCCGCCGAGATCGACCGCACCAACGGTTTTCCGTCCGAGCTTTGGCGCGAGATGGGGGATCTCGGGTTGCTGGGCATCACCGTGGACGAGGCTTATGGCGGCGCCGGTATGGGATACCTCGCCCATACGATCGCTATCGAAGAGATCGCCCGCGCGTCGGCCAGCGTGTCTCTGTCCTATGGAGCTCATTCGAACCTCTGCGTGAACCAGATTAAGCTGAACGGCACCGAAGCGCAGAAGAACCGCTACTTGCCTGGTCTTATCTCGGGGGACCATGTGGGCGCACTGGCGATGTCTGAAGCGGGCGCGGGATCGGACGTGGTCTCGATGAAGCTGCGCGCCGAGAAGCGGAACGACCATTATCGGCTGAACGGCACGAAGTACTGGATCACGAACGGACCGGATGCCGAAGTCTTGGTCGTCTATGCCAAGACTGACCCAGAAGCCGGATCGAAAGGCATCACCGCCTTCCTGATCGAAAAGGAAATGACCGGGTTTTCGACCTCGCCCCATTTCGACAAGCTCGGCATGCGCGGGTCGAATACCGCCGAGCTGATCTTCGAGGACGTGGAGGTTCCGTTCGAGAACGTGCTGGGCGAAGACGGCAAGGGGGTCCGCGTGTTGATGTCGGGCCTTGACTACGAGCGCGTCGTTCTGGCCGGCATCGGGACAGGGATCATGGCGGCCTGCCTCGACGAGGTGATGCCCTACATGGCCGAACGCAAACAGTTCGGCCAGCCCATCGGGTCCTTTCAGCTGATGCAGGGCAAGATTGCGGACATGTACACGGCCATGAACTCTGCGCGCGCCTATGTCTACGAGGTTGCCAAGGCCTGCGACCGGGGCGAGGTCACGCGCCAGGATGCGGCGGCCTGCGTGCTTTATGCCTCGGAAGAGGCGATGAAGCAGGCCCATCAGGCAGTTCAGGCCATGGGCGGGGCAGGGTTTCTGGCCGATGCTCCCGTGGCGCGGCTGTTCCGCGATGCGAAACTAATGGAAATCGGCGCAGGAACCAGCGAAATTCGTCGTATGCTCGTGGGGCGTGAATTGATGGGGGCGATGGCATGATGCGCTGGCTTGTCTTGGCAATCATGGTCTTGTCCGGCGCCGGGGCCCATGGACAGGTGTTCCAGCAATCGAGTTTTGACACCTGTTTTGAAGACCTTGCAGACGACGCCTCGGGCGCAGCGTGTATCGTTCCCATTCGGACCTACTGCTTTCAGGTCACGGAAGGGCGCGGGTTCACCGCCGAGGCGACCTGTCTGGACGATGCGATTCTGTCCCTCGAAGGGTGGACCGATCAGGTCGTGGCCGATCACACGCATCTGGCGCCGCTGGCCCCGCAGATTTCCGAGTACAAAACGCAACTTACGGCGCATTGCGCAGAGACCGTGGGCGACCGCGGGCTGGAACGCGAACGGGACTTCGTCCTTTGCAAACTCGCCGGTGTCGGAGCGCTATACCGCGATGTGCTTCGGCGCAGCGCGTCACCCTAGGGGCACCGGATCCGGATGGACCTGAGTTTCGAGGCCACGTTGTTCCACCGTCTGGGTGTCGCCGGTCTTGGTTGGTCGCCAAAGCGACCTTGCGCATGCACGGGATCTGCGGCGCGAGGTCGGCAATGACGGATCGCCCAACCATCTGGCGTGACATCGCAGCGCCTCTCGCCGGTCTCCTCGGGCTCGCGGCATTGGGTGGTCTGACTTTGGGAGTCCTGAGCGAGGGACCGACCGACACGGCCCTCATCGAACGCTATGCCGCGCTCTACGCGCGCGACACGGGCAATCCGATCACGGATTGCGAGGCGCGTCCGGCGAGCGTTCAGGGACTGCGGCTTTACATCGTGTGCCGGCCGGATCTTGGACCGCCGCAGGTCTTTCTGGTGAACCAGACGGGCGGCCTGAGTGACTTCGAGACGCTTGATGATGCGCTGCGCGCAGAGGGGTCGACATGAGACTGGGCGTCCTTGGCATCGTTCTTTGTTTGCCGGCCAGCGCGCAGGAGGTGGATCAGCCGCGCTACGATGCGATGCTTGACGCGTGTTACTACGGTGCGGAAGGACCCGCTGAGCAGCGGGGCTGTATCGGTCTTGCCGCCCAATCCTGTCAAAGCGAGGACGGCGGCCAGACGACGCTGGGCATGGCGCTCTGCAACCACGCCGAACGCATGGCTTGGGACAGGATCCTGAACGCCGAGTACCGCGAAACACTCGGCTGGGCCCGCGCGATGGACGCCGACGAGGCCGTCTCATTTCCAGAATTCGCCAAGCGCGAGGAGAATCTGCGCGCTGCGCAACGCGCATGGATCGCGTTTCGGGATGCGGAATGCGCGCTTGATTATGCCGTTTGGGGTGCGGGATCCATGCGCCATATCGCCGGGACCGCTTGCCTCGCACGACTGACCGCGGAACGTACGTTGGAACTGGCCGACAAGACCGAGATGATGCGATGACGCGGCGGAGGGCAATTTGGCTTTGGGCGCTTCTGGCGACCATGCTCGCGGCGCCAGCCGCAGCGCTCGAACAACCCGGCGCGGATCTGGAGCAATGCCTGTCCGAGTTTGCGGCCGGTGAAAAGGCCTTGGGCACACCGGACGATCCGGAGACCCTGGCCAGCCTGCTGGTTGTCACGGATGAGTGCCTTCGGCTTGCCGCGCAGCCCTGCGCCCAACGCGAAGATCAGCGCGCGCTTCGCTGCCTGTCGCGGTCGCGTGCCACGTTCGTCCGCGCCATGGGCGCGGCCGAGGCCCAGGTGGCGACGCTCGACACGCCCTATCCCGAGGCTTGGGCGCTGGCCGAGGAAACCCTGGCTGCCCTGGGCGTCGTCTGCGGTGAGAGTGCCGCGGGCGACGGTCGGTCGCGCGTCTACAATCGCGCGCTTTGCGAACACGATCTCACGGCCTCGCGCTATGCATTTCTGCGCTTTCTCGCGCTGCATGCGGCGGCCGAATGAAACTGGTTTCGTCGCATATCCCGTCAGGCGCCGAGGCTATGGCCAATCGCGCCGCTCATCTTGAAGCGCTCGAAACTGTGCGCGAGGCGGCCCGACTGTCCGCGGCAGGGGGCGGCGCCAAGGCCGCGGACCGGCACGTGTCGCGGGGTAAGATGCTGCCCCGGGCGCGGGTTGCTCAAGTCCTCGACCCGGGATCGCCCTTCCTCGAGATCGGCGCGCTTGCGGCGCATGGCCTTTACGACGGTGCCGCCCCCGGAGCAGGGGTCATCGCCGGTATCGGCCAGATTGCCGGCCGATGGGTCATGGTGCTGGCCAACGATGCGACGGTGAAGGGCGGAACGTACTTCCCAATGACCGTCAAGAAGCACCTGCGCGCGCAGGAGATCGCCGAAGCCAACGGTCTGCCCTGCATGTATCTTGTGGACAGTGGCGGCGCCAATCTGCCCAGTCAGGACGACGTATTTCCTGACCGGGATCACTTCGGTCGGATCTTTTTTAATCAGGCCCAGATGTCGGCCAAGGGAATCCCGCAGATCGCCGTCGTTATGGGCTCGTGCACGGCGGGCGGTGCCTATGTTCCCGCCATGTCGGATGTAACGATCATTGTGCGCGAGCAGGGGACGATCTTTCTGGCCGGTCCGCCGCTGGTCAAGGCCGCAACCGGCGAGGATGTGACCGCCGAGGATCTGGGCGGTGGTGATGTGCATACCCGCCTGTCCGGCGTGGCGGATTATCTGGCCGAGGATGATGCCCATGCCCTGGCCCTTGCCCGGCGCGCGGTGGCCAACCTGGGCCCTGCGATGTCCGGCGCCCTTGCATGGGCAACCCCTGAACCACCCGCCTACGACCCCGACGAAATCCTCGAACTTGTCCCCGCGGATCTGCGCACGCCCTATGACGTGCGCGAGGTCATCGCGCGTGTCGTCGACGGATCCCGCTTCGACGAGTTCAAGGCCCGCTTTGGTGAGACCCTCGTCACCGGTTTCGCGCATGTAGACGGGTGTCCGGTGGGTCTTGTTGCGAACAACGGAGTTCTGTTTTCCGAAAGCGCGGTCAAGGGCGCGCATTTCGTCGAACTCTGTTCGCAGCGGCGCATTCCGCTTGTGTTCCTGCAGAACATCACCGGCTTCATGGTGGGCCGCAAATACGAAACCGAGGGGATAGCACGGCACGGGGCCAAAATGGTGACGGCGGTCGCCACCACGGCGGTTCCAAAGATCACGATGCTGATCGGCGGCTCGTTCGGGGCCGGGAATTACGGGATGGCCGGGCGCGCATATGATCCGCGTTTTCTGTGGACGTGGCCCAATTCCCGCATCTCTGTGATGGGTGGGGCGCAGGCGGCCGGAGTACTCGCCACCGTCCAACGCAGTGCGGCCGAACGCGCAGGGCGGGGCTGGAGCGATGAAGACGACGCCAAAGTGCGCGGCCCGGTCGAAGCGCAGTTCGCCGCGCAATCTCATCCCCTCTATGCCAGCGCCCGGCTCTGGGACGACGGAGTGATCGATCCTCGAAAGACCCGAGACGTTCTCGCGTTGTCGCTTCGTGCGGCCACGCTTTCGCCCATCCCCGAGACACGCTTCGGCGTGTTCCGGATGTGAGGCAGGTCAACCCCATGAGCCGGATGCACGGCATGCAGAGCTGTTCGGGCTTGGCCGGGTTAGTGCCCGCTGCGTGCGTCGGTGCGCTCTGCATCGCGCTGGTCGGCTGCGGGTCCCTCGGCGAGACGACACCTAGTCCCGGTTCGCCTGCCGTGGGCATGGGGTGCAAGCTGGACCGGGTCGTCGACGGGGACACGGTCGATCTCTCATGTCCCGATGGACCGCTCCGGGCGCGGCTGACGGGGTTTGACACGCCCGAACTCTTCAGCCCGGGATGTCAACGCGAACTGGCGCTCGCACGGGAGGCCAAGCGCGCGACCGAAACTCTGTGGCGAAATGCGGATACGGTCTCGCTTCGCGGAGAAGGCAACGATCGGTATGGGCGGACCCTTGTAGCGGTCCGGCTTGATGGCATTCCGCTTTCCTCGACTTTGATCGCTCAGGGTCTCGCGCGGCCTTACAGCGGGGGCGTTCGGAGGTCATGGTGCACGTAAATTGGGGGGCAAGCCTGTGTTTTCCCGAATCCTGATTGCGAACCGGGGCGAGATCGCATGCCGGATCATCGCGACATGCCACCGGCTCGGCATCGGGACGGTCGCGGTCTTTTCTGATGCCGACCGTGATGCGCGCCACGTCAAGCTTGCCGACCGAGCGGTGTGGATTGGTGGCTCGGCGCCAGCAGCCTCGTATCTTGACGGGGCGCGGATCATCGCTGCGGCAGTGGAGACGGGCGCCGAGGCGATCCATCCCGGGTATGGGTTCCTCTCCGAGAATCCCGATTTCGTGGACGCGGTCGCGGCGGCGGGACTGACCTTTATCGGGCCCTCGGCGGCGGCGATCCGCGCAATGGGTCTGAAGGATGCCGCCAAGCGCGCGATGGAAGCCGCTGGTGTGCCGGTCGTCCCGGGATATCACGGAGAGGATCAGGAACCCGGGCGGCTCGAAGTTGAGGCGGACCGGATTGGATATCCAGTTCTGATCAAGGCCGTGGCGGGCGGCGGCGGCAAGGGCATGCGCCGGGTCGACGACCCGGAGAGGTTCATGGATGCGCTCGAGGCGGCGAAAGCCGAGGCGCTCGGAGCCTTCGGGTCCGACGCGGTACTGATCGAGAAGTTCGTCACCAAGCCGCGCCATGTCGAAGTGCAGATTTTCGGCGACGGGACTCGGGCGGTTCATCTCTTCGAGCGCGACTGCTCGTGCCAGCGGCGCCACCAGAAGGTCCTTGAAGAAGCCCCCGCGCCGGCGATGACCGACGCGGTGCGCGAGGCCATGGGCGCCGCCGCGATTAGGGCGGCAACAGCGATCGGGTACGCTGGCGCGGGCACGGTAGAGTTCATCGCCGACGGTTCGGACGGGCTGCACCCCGATAAGTTCTGGTTTATGGAAATGAACACGCGCCTTCAGGTGGAGCATCCGGTGACCGAGGCGATCACCGGCGTGGATCTGGTCGAATGGCAACTTCGCGTCGCGGCAGGGCAGGGTCTGCCGCCCGAGGCGGACGACCTTCGGATCGCCGGCCACGCGGTCGAGGTGCGGCTTTATGCAGAGGATGTGCCGGCCGGGTTTCTCCCGGCAACGGGGCAGATCGACCACCTCGCATTCCCACTAGATATCCGCACGGACACCGGTGTTGCAGCCGGTGACCGGATCACCCCGCATTACGATCCGATGATCGCTAAGCTAATCGCGCATGGATCGTCGCGTTCCGAGGCATTTGCGCGGCTTGCTCGGGCGCTCGACCGGACCGAGATCGCTGGCCTGACCACCAATCACGGGTTTCTCCGCAAGCTGGTCGGTCATCCCCGGCTGCGGTCCGGTGATGTAGACACCGCGCTGATCACCGACAATCCGGAACTCGCGCAAGCGCCGGTACCCTGTTCCCGAAGCCGCGCCCTCGCGGCGCTCGGCGTGCTCGGACTGGACCGACCCGCGGGTGCGCTCAACGGTTTTGCCATTTGGGACCCGCTGTCTTGGGAGGCACGGTTTTCCTGGGACAACCAACCGGTGGAGGCGCGCGTGACCGTGCTCGGCCCGGCGCGGTTCGAGGTGTCGGTTTCGGATCACGCGCACGAGGTCGTCGCGCAGGAGGGTAACTGGTGGATCGACGGGGTGTCGGTGCCGGCCCGGATCCTTCGGCGGCCCGGACATGTGAGCGTCTTCTGGGGCAACGGATATCATTTCCAGATCCCCGACCCGCTGTCGAAGACAGACAACGACGGCCCGGTCGGAGATGCGGTCCTTGCACCCATGCCGGGCCTCGTGCGCCGGATCCATGTGCGCCCGGGCGATGCGGTGGAGGGTGGCGACGCGCTGGCCATCCTCGAGGCGATGAAGATGGAGCACACATTGGTGGCGCCCCGATCGGGTGTCGTCGCCGAGGTGTTGGCCGAACCGGGCGCGCAGGTTGACGCGGGCGCGGCATTGGTCCGACTGGAGGCCTCGGAATGACGCGGCGCACGGTCGAGATCGTCGAAATGGCGCCGCGGGACGGCCTTCAGAATGAGCGCAGGATCATCGGAACGGACCAGAAGATCGCGCTTGTGAACGCGCTGAGCCGTGTGGGCTTCCGGCGGATCGAGACCGCCAGTTTCGTCCTGCCCCGCAGGGTCCCGCAGATGGCCGACGGGGCCGAAGTGTTGGCCGGGATAAGAAGGCTGCCGGGCGTGTCGTACACGGCCCTCGTTCCCAACATGACGGGCTTTGCGCGCGCCATGGAAGCGGGGGTGGACGGCATCGCCGTCTTTGCCTCGGCCTCTGAGGGGTTTAGCCAGGCCAACCTCAATTGTTCGATTTCAGAAAGCATTGAGCGGTTTGAACCGGTTCTGGAAGCTGCGAAGGCAGAGAATGTCCAAGTTCGCGGCTATGTCAGCTGCGTGACCGATTGTCCTTACGATGGTCCGGTTGCGCCCGAAGCGGTGGCACGGGTTTCCGCGCGTCTGGCCGGGATGGGCTGCCATGAGATCTCGCTCGGGGATACGATCGGGGCCGGCACACCGGATCGGATCAAGGTGATGTTGGCGGTGGTGACCGACGCCGTGCCGTCCGACCGGCTCGCCGGTCATTTTCACGATACCAACGGGCGGGCGCTGGACAATATCGCCGTCGCCCTTGAAGCGGGGCTTCGGGTCTTCGACGCGTCGGCCGGCGGGCTTGGGGGATGCCCCTTCGCACCCGGTGCCGCCGGGAACGTGGCCACGGAAGCGGTGGTCGACCGGCTTGAGGCGCTTGGATGGTCGACCGGGCTCGACCGGGCGGAGCTGAGGTGCGCAGCCGAACTGGCCGTGAAGGTGCGGACCGGTGTGCGACCGGCCGACGGGGTGGGTGGCACGGAATGACGGTTCTGACCGAAAGCACTGACGACCGCGGCGTTGCGGAACTCTGGCTGAACCGGCCAGATGCCCACAACGCACTCTCCGCCGAGCTAATTGATGCGTTGCATGGCGCGGCCACGCGTCTTGGGGCGGACCCCTCGGTGCGGGCCGTGGTGCTCGCGGGAACTGGCCGCAGTTTCTGTGCGGGTGGCGATCTGGGCTGGATGAAGGCGCAGCATGGCGCGGACGCGGCCGTGCGTGGGGCCGAGGCGCGGCGGCTCGCGGATATGCTGCGCGCGCTATACGAATTGCCGAAACCGCTCATCGCACGGATCCATGGCAACGCGTTCGGCGGCGGCGTCGGGCTCACTGCGGTCGCGGACATAGCCGTGGCGGCAGAGGGGGTTCGCTTTGGCTTGACGGAGACCCGGCTCGGCCTCATCCCGGCAACGATCGGCCCCTATGTTGCAGCGGCTCTCGGACCGGGGCCGGCGCGGCGCATTTTCTTCACGGGCCGTCTTTTCGACGCGGCCGAGGCGCATGCGATGGGTCTCGTTGCTCGACTGACATCGCCCGGTGATCTCGACGCCGCGGTCGAGGCCGAGATTGCACCTGTCCTTTCGGCTGCGCCCGGTGCGGTGGCGCGGGCCAAGGCCTATCTGAGATCCCTTGGCGGAGAGGTCGACGAGGTGGCGATCACCGCAAGCATCCACGCTTTGTCCGAGACATGGAACGATCCCGAGGCATCAGCGGGAATCACCGCCTTTTTCGCAAAGAAACCACCGCCTTGGGCCGGCTGACGGCCCGTTCACGGGGTTATCACGTTTGGCGGAGGCACGGTGCGGCAGCGTTGCGTCAGAGTGCGCGTGCCCCCTAGGTCCCTATCAAGGAGGACCAAACATGGACCGCAGAACGTTTTTGACCACGACGACCGCCGCTATTCTCGCGGCACCCGCCATGGGCAACACCGGCTCGTTCGAGGTGACGCGCACCGACGATGAATGGCGCGCGATGCTCACCGATCTGGAATACAAGGTCATGCGCCGCGAGGGGACGGAACGCCCGTTCTCAAGCCCGCTCGACAAAAACTGGGCGGCGGGCACGTATCACTGCCGCGGATGCGACCTGCCAGTCTATTCGTCAGAAGCCAAGTATGACAGCGGCACAGGCTGGCCGAGCTTCTGGCAATCGATCCCCGGCGCCGTCGGCACAAAACCCGACCGCAAGCTCTTGCGGGTCCGGACCGAAGTGCACTGCCGCAGATGCGGAAGCCACCTAGGCCACATTTTCGATGATGGTCCGGCGCCGACGGGAAAGCGCCATTGTCTGAATGGCGTCAGTCTCGTTTTCAAGGCTGCCTGACGGTTCGATACACCTGTGCCCCGACGCCGCGTTGACGGTCTCGGGGCGGCGGGGTAGACCGGCCAGAGATCAAGGAGCCGGGCATGGACGAACTCCTCCGCGAATACCTTCCCATTCTGATCTTTCTGGCGCTCGCCATCGGTCTGGGTCTTGTGTTGATCCTTGCGGCCGTCGTCGCCGCGCCGGCGGATCCGGACCCCGAGAAGGTGTCGGCCTATGAATGCGGTTTCAACGCCTTTGACGATGCCCGCATGAAGTTCGATGTGCGCTTCTACCTTGTCTCGATCCTGTTCATCATCTTCGATCTCGAGATTGCCTTCCTCTTCCCGTGGGCGGTGGCCTTCGGAGAAATCTCCATGACGGCATTCTGGTCGATGATTGTCTTCCTGATCGTCCTGACCGTGGGCTTTGCCTATGAGTGGCGAAAGGGCGCCATGGACTGGGAATAGGCGCGGGGCGTTTGCGCAACGATGACGGCCGCCGCTGGCGGCCGTTTCTTATTTCAGATCAATGCCTTCAGTTTGCCGCATTACCGACGGATTTCTCAACGAGAACGTGTGCCAATCGGCGTGAAAGCTCGAAAGGCAGGCAATGACGCGCGCGGTCATGTTCTATCGGTTCTACCGACTTCGACGCCTGCTCGTCGCGGTGGTGGTCCCGCCTGCGCTGGTCGTATTGATCATTGCTGCGCTCAAGGGACCTGCGGCTTTTGCGCTATTGCCGCTCGCGCTGGGCATTCCGGTCTGGCACGCGGTTCGGTATCCGACCAGCTGGCTCGAGTCGGTGGCAATTTCGGTGACGCTTGCCATCGTTCTGGCCATCTCCGGAACCATCGGACCGGATGTTGGCCTCATTGGTCTGATGCTCCGTCTGGTCGGCCTTGGCATTCTGGCTTTTGGCCTGTTTCTCGGCCTTTCGCTGGTCTTGTCCGACTTGTTGGTCCGCGGGCCGGAACAAGAGATCACAGCGCGCGCGACGCGCAGATCTTCGCTTGATCCAGAGACGCTGAAGGCACGCATCACTCTTTACCCCGGGCGAGCCGATGACATGGTTATATGCGGTTCTCCAGACGGCGACGGTATGTTCCCGATCACTCTGAAGCACCGGATGTCGGTCCTGTCGGATGAGGACACGACGCTTGACGCCGCCTATGCAGACGATCCAACCGTGACCGTCGGCGGGCCCGAAGACCCGGGTATGTTCGACATCAACTTATTCGGCGTTGTGATCACTTCGGACGCGACAACCCACGAAGTGATGAGCATCGAGGATGGGGGCGACGTCCCCTCTGTAACCCGGTATCTTTTCAAGCCCCTCAAGCGCGGCACTCGGGTCACGATCGAGGAACGCGGCGCGCCGATGAGCCTGGGTATGCGGATTGGCTTCTGGCTTCAGGATTACATCGCCGACTACCTGACAGACGAAGTTGACCGCGCGGAAGGGCGCGAGAAGCGGGCCAACCGGTTTCAGGTGCAGGACCAGTTTCTTGTTGATCTGGCGGGTCTCTTTGTTCGTCGCCGAGGGGGACACACGCCGGCCGAGTAACCCGGTGCGAGCCAGCTTGCCGCGTTGAACTCCTTTCTGGCTTCCATTACGTCTTGGCCAACCCGGCGTGGATCGCGCCGATCCGAGAGGGAGCCGCGACGCCCATGTCCGTTGCCACCAATGCCAACACCGCCGGACCGGACCGCGAGGTCGCGACGCAGGCCCTGAATTCCGAGCTTCAGGACAAGGGATTTCTGGTCACTTCTGTCGAGGACGTTGTGAACTGGGCGCGAACCGGCTCGTTGCACTGGATGACGTTCGGTTTGGCATGTTGCGCTGTCGAGATGATGCATACCTCGATGCCGCGTTACGACCTTGAACGCTTCGGAACGGCGCCGCGCGCTTCGCCGCGCCAATCCGACCTGATGATCGTGGCCGGAACCCTGACGAACAAGATGGCGCCGGCGCTCCGCAAGGTCTACGACCAGATGCCGGAGCCGCGCTACGTGATCTCGATGGGCTCTTGCGCCAACGGCGGCGGCTATTACCACTACAGTTATTCGGTGGTTCGAGGCTGCGACAGGATCGTGCCCGTGGATGTCTATGTGCCAGGTTGCCCTCCAACAGCCGAGGCTCTGCTGTACGGTATCCTGCAGCTTCAGCGCAAAATCCGGCGGACGGGAACGATCCAGCGATGACGGTAGCAATCGCGCGCACCCGGGAAGCCGATATCGCACCTGGACAGACCGGGGCTTGGCGCGAGACATGTCTCGCGCGGACCTTGCCGCATATGCCGGCGGTCGATGGCTTTCACGGCAACCGCGTGATGGTGTCCCAGGATCGCCATCCCTGCCGCATGACGATGCTTGCGACGTGGCAAAGCATGGATGCGATACGCCGGTATTCTGGCGAGACGCCCGAATTCATGGCGCCGTTCTTTCCCGACTACGACGCCGCGGCGACGTTCCATGATGAAGTTCTCGTAGAGGCCAAGACATGAGTGAGGCACTGAACGAACTCGGCACCCATATCGAGGCCAAGCGCCCCGATTGTGTCGTGTCTTGGGGCATTGATCAGGGCGAACTGACCCTTCAAATTGCCCCCTCGTCCCTCGTCAGCTTCGTGGACTTCATCAAAACCGATTCGGCCTGCAAGTTCTCGACGCTTGTGGACATCACCGCGATCGATCATCCCGAGCGGGAGGCGCGGTTCGACGTCGTCTACCATTTCCTGTCGATGTACCGAAATCAGCGGATCAGGCTGAAACTGGCCGTTCGCGAAGAGGATATGGTGGCCTCGATCACGTCCGTGCATCCGTCTGCAAACTGGTTCGAGCGGGAAGTGTTCGACATGTTCGGCATTCTTTTTACAGGTCACCCGGACCTGCGCCGGATCCTGACGGATTACGGGTTCCGGGGCTATCCGCTTCGCAAGGACTTCCCGACAACCGGCTATACCGAGGTTCGGTATGACGAAGCTGAAAAACGCGTGGTCTACGAACCGGTGAAGCTTGTGCAGGAGTACCGTCAGTTCGACTTTATGTCGCCCTGGGAAGGTGCGGAATACGTCCTGCCAGGCGACGAGAAGACCGACGAGGCCAAGGGCTGAGCCACAGGCTGGTTTTCTGCTTGGGCGCCACCAAGGCGGGCACGAGCTGGTTGTTCCGGGTACTGTCGGATCATCCCCAGACCCAGTTCCGCACGATCAAGGAACTCCACTACTTCGACTCCTTGTCAGCAGGCAAGGCTGATCGCGAGATTGCGGCACATCAGGCGGCGATCTCGCGTATGGAAGTACGGATTGGGTCGGGGGACGGTTCGAACCTTGCCTATCGCAGCAGATACGTGGCCGACAGGCTTGAATATATTGAGCTTCTTGGGCGGCGCGAGATCGACACGGACGCATATTCCGCCTTTCTGTCCAACGGTGCGCCGGCTGGTGCCGTGCTTGGTGATTTCACGCCAGCCTACGGGCTCTTGCCCGCGGATATTCTCGGCCAGATGGCGATCCTGACCGATGATGTGCGGTTTCTTTATGTCCTGCGCGACCCGGTCGAGCGGCTTTGGAGCCATGTCCGGATGATCGCTGCCCGCCGCGCACCCGACGACGGCGCGACGCCGGACCGGGCCGTGCGGATCTTGCGCCGAACCCTCCGTGGCGAAGAAGAAGAAATCGCGCGGCGGGGTGCCTATGGCGACATACTCAGGCGTTTGACGGGCGCCTTGCCCGCAGACCGCCTACATCTGGCGGTCTTCGAAGAGATGGTGCGCCCGGGTGGGCTGACGGGGATCTGCAGCGCGCTGGACATTCGGCCTATCGCAGGTGAGCGCACCAAACCGGCCCATGTCGGCCCGCCACTGCCCCTGCCCGAAGCCCTTCGAAGCGACGCTAAAGCGTGGCTGGAGCCCGAGTACCGGGCCGCGGCGGAAGCCCTCGGCCGTATGCCTGACGCATGGTCCCGTTAACGCGGAACTGAGACTTCTCGTGCAGGTCCATCCCGGAAACGGAGGGACCAAGATGGATGAGCGCGTTCTCTTTTGCGTCGGAGCGCAGAAGGCCGGCACGACGTGGCTGCACGCGTATTTTCAGGCCCATCCCGAGATCCACGTCCCCCTCGTCAAAGAGATGCACTATTTCGACGACCGGTTCGGACCGGAAGCGGGGCAGTTCGCGAAGCGCCGCGCGGCGCGAGCGCCGAAGGGGCCGGCGGCAGGGGGCGCGCCGCTCTCCTATCCATCGCCGGCCTACACCGCGGCCCTTCTTTCTATGCACAGGGATCCGACTTCCGATCATACCGCCTATCGCCGCCTTCTGTCAGACGGAGCTCGCCCCGGCCAGGTTCTGGCCGACATCACCCCGTCTTATGCGCTTCTGGACCAGTTTGGATTTGCGGAAATGATGCGGGCCTTCCCTTGCGCCCGCTTTCTTTTCATCCTCCGCGATCCCGTTAACCGGCTTTGGTCGTCGCTCCGGATGCTTCATGACGAGCGGCGCGGCTCCGATCAAACGGCCTCGCCCGCTGCATTGGCGGAACGATATCTTAAAGGGGGGCTGGCGCATGTGCGCCGCCGCGGGGCCTATGACCGTACGATTGCGGCACTTGATGCCTCGGTGCCGCCGGACCGAATGCTGTTCGTGTTCTACGAAGATCTCTTCACCGATGCGTCGCTGAAGCGGATCTGTAGCCATATCGGGGTCCGCGCGTGGCCGGGCGATTTTGCCAGCACGGTGCGAGGTGGGCGCGCGGCACCACTGCCGGATGATCTCGCCGGCCGGCTCTATGCCGACCTCGCACCGATCTACGCGCGCCTAGAAACCCGTTTTCCGGGCCGGTTGCCCGCATCATGGCGGCGGATGGAGACTGTCACCCCGAATTGACATTTTGTCGCTCTGGCGGGACCATTCGGCGCGTGGTTGTTCCCCTTGCGAACGGGTAAGGATCGGCGCAAGACAGGCTCGCGACCTCTGGAGGATCCGACGATGGACGGTTCGAAGTTCGACGACGCGCTTACGGGCGAACAGCAGATCCGGAACTTCAATATCAATTTCGGCCCGCAGCACCCGGCGGCCCACGGTGTTCTGCGCCTCGTCCTCGAGCTTGATGGCGAAATTGTCGAGCGTTGCGATCCGCATATCGGGCTCTTGCACCGCGGCACCGAAAAGCTGATGGAAAGCCGGACTTATCTCCAGAACCTGCCGTATCTGGACCGGTTGGACTACGTCGCCCCGATGAACCAGGAACATGCATGGTGCCTGGCGATCGAGAAGCTGACCGGAACCGAGGTGCCGCGCCGGGCCTCGTTGATCCGCGTTCTGTTCTGCGAGATCGGCCGTGTGCTGAACCACATTCTGAATGTGACGACGCAGGCCATGGACGTGGGCGCGCTGACCCCACCGCTTTGGGGGTTCGAAGAGCGCGAGAAGTTGATGGTGTTTTACGAGCGCGCATGCGGAGCACGCCTGCACGCGGCTTATTTCCGGCCCGGCGGTGTGCATCAGGATCTGCCCGACGAGTTGCTGGACGACATCGAGGAATGGGCGATCGAGTTTCCCAGAGTGCTCGATGATATCGACGGTCTTCTGACCGAGAACCGCATCTTCAAACAGCGCAACGCAGATATCGGCGTGGTGACGGAAGAAGAAATCCTCGAGTGGGGCTTCTCCGGAGTGATGGTGCGTGGATCGGGCCTTGCCTGGGATCTTCGCCGCGCGCAGCCCTATGAGTGCTACGACGAGTTCGATTTCCAGATCCCCGTGGGCAAGAACGGTGATTGCTACGACAGGTACCTTGTCCGCATGGAGGAGATGCGCCAGTCGGTCTCGATCATCCGGCAGGCCATCGTGAAACTGCGCGAGGCGACGGGCGACGTAATGGCCCGCGGCAAGATCACCCCGCCGAAGCGGTCCGAGATGAAGACCTCGATGGAGGCGCTCATCCATCACTTCAAGCTTTATACCGAAGGATTTCACGTGCCAGCGGGTGAGGTCTACGCCGCCGTTGAGGCACCGAAAGGCGAATTCGGAGTGTATCTCGTCGCCGACGGCACGAACCGGCCCTATCGCGCAAAGCTGCGGGCTCCCGGGTTCCTGCACCTTCAGGCGATGGACCACATCTCAAAAGGCCACCAGCTTGCCGATGTGGCGGCAATCATCGGAACCATGGACGTCGTCTTCGGAGAGATTGATCGGTGAGGGGCCTTGCAGCGCTGGTCGTGTGTCTCGTGCCCCTTGGCGCATCGGCGTCGCCGGACCCCGAGCGGCGGGCGCTCTTCGTCGACCTTGTCGAGGCGCTGGGTTGCGAGATGAACAACGCCCAAGCCGCTGAAATCCTTCCGACCCATGGGTTCGACCGGTCGGAGATGATCGAAATTGTATACCAACTGGAAGACGAAGGCCTGGCTGAGCGGGATGGCGCTTCTGGAGTTCTGCGTTTGAAAACATCGGGTTGCCCGGGAGCATTGTGATGCGGACTTTGACTTTGGCTGCTGCGGTTCTGACCGCAGGGACTGTGGCGGCGCAGGACACGGATCTGTCGACGATGATTAACGAGTCCATTGGCTACGTGAACATCGCGCCGGGCATCGTCCTTATCGAAGACGACATTTCGTCTTCGGTCTGCAAGATCGACATCGCGGACGCGTTCTTCTTTGGGTACCTGAACGACGACGACGCGGCGATGGCCGGCGCTCAGCCCGAAGTCATCTGCGTGCGCACCCCCGACATTGTCGCGGACGCGGCGTCGCCGGATGGGGCAACACCCTTCGATGTTCTGATCGACACCTCGATCAACTATGAGAACATCGCCCCGGGTATGATCATGATCGAAGGCGATGTGACGAACCATATCTGCCGGGTCCAGATCGACGACGTGTATTTCCTTTCCGTGACCAGCGGTGATGAGGCACGGCGCGGTTCGGCGCGGCCGACCATTATATGCGTGCCGACGGACCTGATCGATCCGTGAGGTCTGCGCCGGCATACGCCGCGTTGCTTGCGGCCGGCCCGGTGCTGGCCCACGAATACGACACGCCCCGGATGCAGCTTCTGATCGCACTCATCGCCGAGAACGGGTGCCAGATGTCGGACACGGAAGCGGATGAGACATTGCCGGGCTACGGGTTTACCCGTCATGAGACACGGCAAATCATCGGCGATCTTCTTTTTGACGGTCGCGCGTTCGTCGATCGTGCATCAGGAACGGTGCGTTTGACGGAAGAGGATTGCACCTGATGGCCGTTCGCCTAGGAATGCACCGAAATACCGGGCACGCCGCCCGCACAGGATCACGCAAAGGATAGTTCATGCTGCGACGCCTGCATCCCGAGCAACCCGAGAGCTTTGCCTTCACGCCAGCCAATCAGGATTGGGCGGATGCGCAGATCTCAAAATACCCCGAGGGACGGCAGGCAAGCGCGATTATCCCGCTCCTCTGGCGTGCCCAAGAGCAGGAAGGGTGGTTAACCCGGCCGGCGATCGAACATGTGGCCGCGATGCTGGATCTTGCCTACATCCGCGCACTTGAAGTGGCGACGTTCTACTTCATGTTCCAGCTTCAACCGGTGGGCAGCGTTGCGCATATTCAGGTCTGCGGGACCACGTCCTGCATGATCATGGGCGCCGAGGATCTCGTCGGCGTTTGCAAGCGCCGGATTGCCGAACGTGCACACGCCCTGTCGGACGATGGCCGGTTCTCGTGGGAAGAGGTGGAATGCCTCGGTGCCTGCGCCAACGCTCCGATGGTGCAGATCGGAAAAGATTACTACGAGGATCTGAACGAAGAGCGTCTGGACGCGCTTCTGGATGCCTTCCAGGCTGGCGAGGTCCCCGTGCCCGGCCCGCAGAACGGTCGCTATGCGTCTGAGCCTGCGGGCGGACCGACCACGCTGACCGATCACGTGGACGGCCGGATCGAACGCAACGCGTCGGTGGCACTGGCCCTCGACATCGGTGACACGATCAAAAGGATCGATGGTACCGAAGTCCCGCTCGTCGCGCCGTGGCGGGATGGGCCGAGCGTGCAGGCGGCGACCGCCGAACGGCCCGCGTCGAAACCCATGCCGAAAGCGAAGTCGAAACCGAAGAAACCGGCCGAGCCGGCGCCGGCGCCGGCCGCGGAGGGCCCCGGCACGCGGCCCGCTGCCTTGGAGGCGGCGCGTGACGGACGCGCCGATGATCTGAAGCGGATAAAGGGGGTCGGACCAAAGCTCGAAAAGCTCTGTAACAGCCTTGGATTCTTCCACTTCGACCAAATCGCGGATTGGACCCCCGAAGAAGTCGCGTGGGTCGATCAGAACCTCGAGGGTTTTAAAGGCCGGGTGACTCGCGACGACTGGGTCGCACAAGCGAAAATCCTTGCCAAAGGGGGAGAGACAGAGTTCTCTTCCCGCGCTAAAAGCAAGACTTAGGGCGGCGTTACGCCGCACCTTCGCTCGGGACTGACAGGGAGACGGGAAATATGTCGAAACAAACGCAAAACTCGATGGCGCTTGTGGGCGTGATCGCCGGGGGCATCGGGTTGGTGGCGTTCCTGATGCTGATGGTTGTCGGAAATTATGCCTTCACTCCGGCCGCCTTCTTGGCCGTGTTCCTCGCGATTGTCGTCGCGATATTCCTGTTTCTGGCCTTCCATAAGAAACCCGAAGGGCCGACGGCGGTCGAAGAAGCCTCGGCCCGGGCTCCGGTTGCTGCGGCTGCACCGGTTGCCGAGATGCCTGCAGCGCCGGCAGCGGCCGAGGTCCCGGCAGCCCCCCCGGCTCCTGCACCGGCACCCGCTCCAGCACCTGCCCCGGCACCCGTGGCCGCCGCAAGCGATGACGCCCCGTCTGAGGGAACGCGTCCCGAAGCGCTGGACGGTCCGCGCGGAGGAACAGCTGACGACCTGAAGCGGATCAAAGGCGTCGGTCCCAAACTCGAGAAGCTCTGCAACACGCTCGGCTTTTATCACTTTGACCAGATCGCGAACTGGACGTCGGACGAGGTGGCTTGGGTCGACCAGAACCTCGAAGGCTTCAAGGGACGCGTGTCGCGCGACAACTGGGTCGAGCAGGCCAAGCTTCTGGCGTCGGGCGGCGAGACCGAGTTCTCGAAGAAGGTCGACAAGGGTGACGTCTACTAGGCGCAACGCCATGTCTGTCGGCGCGCGGCCCTGACGGCCGCGCGTTCTGCATTCGAAGGTGGGCATGGACGACGAGGACTTCGCACGCCAGGGCCGGATCGTGGCCATTGTGATTGCCGGGGCGGGCCTTTTGGCGATCCTCGCCCCTTGGATTCGGTCGGTTCTGAACCTCGCACCACGGTTCGAGTTTCTCTTTTATCTGATCTCTCTGGGTGCGTTCTTTTGGGCGCTGGTGGTGCTTGCCCGGATGTGGAACAAGCGACGGTAAGGGCGGGACCAGCGGGGACCTGAGGATATGTTGAAAGACGAAGACCGGATCTTCACAAACCTCTACGGGATGCACGATCGGACGCTTGCGGGCGCAAAGGCCCGAGGGCACTGGGACGGGACGGCGGGCCTGATCGAAAAGGGACGCGACTGGATCGTCGACGAGATGAAGACGTCGGGCTTGCGGGGTCGTGGCGGCGCCGGGTTCCCGACGGGTCTCAAGTGGTCATTCATGCCCAAGGAAAGCGATGGACGCCCGGCCTACCTCGTTGTGAACGCCGACGAATCCGAACCCGGAACCTGCAAGGACCGGGAGATCATGCGCCATGATCCCCACACATTGATTGAAGGGTGCCTGATCGCGTCCTTCGCGATGGGTGCGCATGCCTGCTACATCTATATCCGCGGCGAATACATCCGCGAGCGCGAGGCGCTGCAGGCGGCCATCGACGAATGCTATGACGCCGGTTTGCTTGGCAAGGACGCCGCCGGATCCGGATGGGATTTCGATCTCTATCTTCACCACGGTGCCGGGGCATATATCTGCGGCGAGGAAACCGCCCTTCTCGAAAGCCTTGAAGGCAAGAAGGGTATGCCGCGGATGAAGCCGCCCTTTCCGGCCGGCGCGGGCCTTTATGGGTGCCCTACCACGGTCAACAATGTCGAATCGATTGCCGTCGTCCCCACGATCCTGCGGCGCGGGGCCGAGTGGTTCTCGTCATTCGGGCGCCCGAACAACGCGGGCACCAAGATCTTCGCGATCTCGGGACATGTGGAAAAGCCCTGCGTGGTCGAGGAAGAGATGTCGATTTCTCTTCGCGAACTGCTTGAGCGGCATTGCGGCGGCGTGCGCGGCGGTTGGTCGAACCTGAAGGCGGTCATACCCGGCGGCTCGTCCGTTCCGTGCCTGCCGAACCATCTCTGTGACGACGCGATCATGGACTTTGACTGGTTGCGCGAGCAGCGCTCGGGGTTGGGCACGGCCGCGGTCATCGTGATGGACCAGTCGACCGACATCATCAAAGCGATCTGGCGGCTCTCGGCCTTTTACAAGCATGAAAGCTGCGGCCAGTGCACGCCGTGTCGTGAGGGCACAGGCTGGATGATGCGGGTCATGGACCGTTTGGTGAAGGGGGAAGCCGAGGTCGAAGAGATCGATATGCTTCTGGATGTCACCAAACAGGTCGAGGGCCACACGATCTGTGCGCTCGGCGACGCCGCGGCCTGGCCGATCCAGGGGCTCATCCGCCATTACCGCGACGAGATCGAGGATCGGATCAAGGCCAAGAGAACGGGCCGTATGAGCGCGGTCGCAGCGGAGTAAATACCTCCGCAGATCGGACGCCCGGTCTTTTGGTTTGCAGTGAACCGAGGGCGCGCGGCGCGGGCCCATTTCTTGTAGCCACGATGCTGGAAAGTAGCATGCCAATCGCACACCTGAACTGGGGCGTTCTGAAAGCGCCGTGGGAGGATCCGCTCGTTGCGGATTTCGTGAATGCGCTCGATCGCGTAAACGCAGTCGCCGAGCGTTCACCGGGTTTCCTTTGGCGGATGCCCGGTGAAGCGATGGAGCGGGAACAGACCTTGATGCATGCGTTCGGACCGCCTGAACGGGTGGCGTCGAGCCTTTCGGTCTGGGAATCCGCCGCAGAGCTTGACCATTTTGTGCAGAAGACCATCCACGGTGCGTTTATGGCCCGCCGGGACGAGTGGTTCGAGGTTCTGGAGCGCCCGCAATACGTTCTTTGGCATGTGGCTGACGGGCACAGGCCGACCGTGTCCGAAGGCGCCGCACGCCGGGACACTTATCGCGCCCGGGGGCCTTCAATGGACGCGTTCGACTTTGAGTACGCGCGCGCGCACGGGCTCTAGCTCCGGCGGATCCGCGCCGGGTTGGGCGCGTTGATATGGCATAGCGGTGCGAAAGGGCCCATGTGATCGGCCAGCACGCCAGCCGAAGGAGGCCTCGTCGTGAAAAAAGTTCTTGGCGCCGTTCTGGCAACCCTATGCCTGGCTGTATCGGCCGAGGCACAAACGCGCGTGGCGCTGGCCGATGATGCGGAGCTCGAGGCGGGTCTGACCGTCGTTGCGATCGGCGACATGATCCGCAAGTCGTGCGACGGGATATCGGCTCGGCCGATCCGGGCCTATGCCTACATTTGGGATCTCGAGTCGCGGGCCCGGTCGCTGGGCTACTCGCGCGACGAGATCGAGGCCTACATCGACAGCAGGCCCGACAAGGCCCGTATCGAAGCCAAGGCGCGGGATTGGATCGTCGCGCGGGGCGGGGATCCCGCGCGGCCGAGCACATATTGTGCAGTTGGACGCGGAGAGATCGCCGTAGGATCCACGGTGGGGCGGCTTTTGAAGCTCGACTAGCCCCGCGCGCAATTGCGATCTTGACGGCGGGTCCGAAGGGTGGCGTGTAGGGGCCGACCCATATGCACGAGGCCCTCCCATGTCCGATCTCCGCACCATCGTCATCGACGGCAAGGAAATCGAGGTCAATCCGGCCATGACCCTGATCCAGGCGTGCGAGCAGGCCGGGATCGAGATCCCGCGGTTCTGCTACCACGAGCGCCTGTCGATCGCGGGGAATTGCCGCATGTGCCTTGTCGAGGTCGTGGGCGGGCCGCCCAAGCCTGCCGCGTCCTGCGCCATGCAGGTCAAGGACCTGCGCCCCGGCAAGGATGGGGCGCCGCCGCAAGTCCGCACCAACTCTCCTATGGTCAAGAAGGCCCGCGAGGGAGTGATGGAGTTCCTCCTGATCAACCATCCGCTGGATTGCCCGATCTGCGACCAGGGCGGCGAGTGCGACTTGCAGGATCAGGCCATGGCCTATGGCGTTGACTTCTCGCGTTTCCACGAGGCGAAGCGGGCGGTGGACAATCCCGATCTCGGGCCCCTTGTCGGCACGAGCATGACCCGCTGCATCTCGTGCACCCGCTGCGTGCGCTTCATCACCGAAGTGGCCGGGATGCCGGAACTGGGACAGACGGGCCGGGGTGAAGATGCCGAGATCACCTCGTATCTGGGTGCGACGCTCGACAGCGAGATGCAGGGGAACATCATCGACCTCTGTCCCGTCGGCGCGCTGACATCGAAACCCTATGCTTTCACGGCACGGCCCTGGGAACTGACCAAAACCGAGACGATCGATGTGATGGACGCGCTTGGCTCGAACATCCGTGTGGACACGAAAGGGCGCGAGGTCATGCGGATCCTGCCCCGGAACCACGACGGGGTGAACGAGGAATGGCTCGCCGACCGGTCACGGTTCGTTTGGGACGGGCTGCGTCGGCAGCGGCTTGACCGGCCGTACCTCAGGGAAAACGGCAGACTGCGCCCGGCCACGTGGCCAGAGGCGCTGCGCGCCGCCGCCGCGGCAATCAAGGGCAAGTCGGTCGCCGGTCTCGTGGGGGATCTGGCCCCGGTCGAGGCGGCATTCGCTCTCAAGTCCCTGATCGAAGGCCAAGGCGGTTTGGTCGAGTGCCGGACGGATGGCGCGGCGTTGCCCGCGGGAAATCGCTCGGGATATGTGGGCACGGCGTCGATCGAGGACATCGAGAACGCCAAGATGATTCTTCTGATCGGCACCAACCCGCGGGCCGAAGCCCCGGTCCTGAATGCGCGGATCCGCAAGGCTTGGCTGCGGGGCGCCAAGGTCGCGCGGATCGGACCGCCCACTGACCTGACGTACGACGTCACCGAGCTTGGGACGAGCCGCGCAGCGCTTGCCGAACTTGCGGCGATGGATCATTCGGACAAACACGGCGTGCCCGGCGTGATGATCGTGGGGCAGGGCGCCCTGACGGGCGAAGATGGGGCTTCCGTATTGGGCACGGCCATGGCGACGGCGGCAGCCGGCCAGTCTAAATTCCTTATTCTGCACAGCGCGGCGTCCCGGGTCGGTGCCATGGATGTTGGCGCGGTCGCGGAAGGCGGCATCTCGGCCGCGCTTGGCGCGGACGTCATCTACAATCTTGGGACCGACGAAATTGACGTTCCGGACGGCGCTTTCGTGATCTATCAGGGCAGCCACGGCGATCGGGGCGCACATCGCGCCGACCTGATCCTGCCGTCCGCGGCCTATACCGAGGAAGCGGGTTTGTTCGTTAACACCGAAGGCCGCCCGCAGCTGGCCCTCCGCGCCGGCTTCCCGCCGGGCGATGCGAAGGAAAACTGGGCAATCCTGAGGGCCTTGTCGGCTGAACTTGATGCGACCCAGCCTTGGGACAGTCTTGCGCAGCTGCGTCAGGCGATCTTGGCGGAACATCCGCATCTGGGCGCGATCGACCAGGTGCCGGAAAACGTATGGGACCCCGTCGCCGCAGGACCGATGGAGCAGGGCGATTTCGAACCTGCCGTTCGTCAGCACTACCTGACAAACCCCATTGCCCGGGCATCGGCATTGATGGGCGAGTTGCAAGCATTGGCGTCCGCGCGGTCGCCCGAGAAGATGGCGGCCGAGTAAAGGCGCGGCATCGGGGCGCAAGACCGCCGAAAGGCTCTGGAAACTCCGCTCGGGATGGGGTTTAGACAGGGGTAACCAGCGGAGGGACCGGCAGAGATGGCCGATTTTTTCACCACACCCGCAGGCATAGCGGTGATCATCGCCGCCCAATGCCTTCTGGTCATCGGGTTTGTGATGATCTCGCTTCTGTTCCTTGTCTACGGAGATAGGAAAATCTGGGCCGCCGTCCAGATGCGCCGTGGTCCCAATGTGGTCGGCGCCTTCGGCCTTTTGCAGACAGTGGCCGATGCGCTCAAATACGTGGTGAAAGAGATCGTGGTGCCCGCAGGCGCTGACAAGACGGTCTTCATGATGGCGCCGATGATCTCGTTCGTTTTGGCATTGATTGCCTGGGCGGTGATCCCGTTCAACGAGACCTGGGTGCTGGCGGACATCAATGTCGCGATCCTTTATGTCTTCGCGATCTCCTCGCTCGAGGTCTACGGGGTCATCATGGGGGGCTGGGCGTCGAACTCAAAGTACCCGTTCCTCGGCAGCTTGCGTTCGGCCGCGCAAATGATCTCCTACGAGGTTTCGATCGGTCTCATCATCATCGGTGTGATTATCTCGACCGGGTCGCTCAACTTCGGACAGATCGTGGCGGCACAGGACACGGGCTGGGGTCTTTTTGGATGGTACTGGCTGCCGCACCTGCCCATGGTCTTCCTCTTCTTCATCTCGACGCTGGCCGAGACGAACCGCCCGCCGTTCGATCTGCCCGAGGCGGAATCGGAGCTCGTCGCTGGTTATCAGGTCGAATATTCCTCGACGCCCTTCCTCCTCTTCATGGCGGGCGAATACATCGCCATCTTCCTGATGTGCGCGCTTATCTCGCTCTTGTTCTTCGGCGGCTGGCTGTCGCCGATCCCGGGCTTGCCTGATGGCGCGATCTGGATGGTGGGCAAGATGGCCTTCTTCTTCTTCCTCTTCGCGATGGTGAAGGCCATCACACCTCGGTATCGCTATGACCAGCTCATGCGGCTTGGCTGGAAAGTGTTCCTTCCGATGTCGCTTGCCTGGGTCTTCATCGTGGCGTTCTTGGCAAAATTCGAGGTCCTCGGCGCCTTTTGGGCCCGTTGGACGTTAGGTGGCTGACATGACCCAAATCGATTACACACGTGCGGCCAAGTACTTTCTCCTGGCGGACTTCTTTAAGGGGATGCGCCTTGGCCTGAAGTACTTCTTCGCGCCCAAGGCGACGGTCAACTACCCGCACGAGAAGGGGCCGCTGTCGCCCCGGTTTCGGGGGGAACACGCGCTTCGCCGCTATCCCAACGGGGAAGAGCGCTGCATTGCCTGCAAGCTCTGCGAGGCGATCTGCCCGGCGCAGGCGATCACGATCGACGCCGAACCCCGCGACGACGGTTCACGCCGCACCACCCGGTACGATATCGACATGACGAAGTGTATCTATTGCGGGTTCTGCCAGGAGGCGTGCCCGGTCGATGCCATCGTCGAGGGTCCGAATTTCGAGTTCTCCACCGAGACGCGGGAAGAACTCTACTACACCAAGGAAAAGCTGCTCGAAAATGGCGAGCGGTGGGAGGCCGAGATCGCGCGGAATCTCGAAATGGACGCGCCGTACCGGTAGGAATGCATGGGCACGTGGGGCACAGATAGTTTTGCAAACGACGAGGCGGTTGAATGGGCCGCCGCGTTTCGTGAGACGGGCCTGCCTGTCGCCGAAAGCACGATCAAGATCGCCCTTGAGGATCATTTGAACAACCGGCTGTCGGCGGGAATTGCCTCGCGCGGGATTGCGGCGGTCGAGGCGGTCGCCCATGTCCTGGGCCGAGGTTCTGCAGAGGCCGCACGGCTGTTTGAGGGCGCGCCGGTCGGGGATCCGGCAATGGCCGCTACCCTTGTCGACGAGGCCAACGATCTGATTGCCGGAATTGCGGACGGGTCGAGCCTTGCCCAGCTTTGGAAGGCGGCCGAGGGTGGCGGTTATGAGGATTGGCTGGCCACTTTGGCCGATTTGCAAAGCCGTGTGACCGGCGCAGCCGAGGCTGACGTGGCGGCGGAGACTGGCGCAGTGGTCCCGTCAGAGGTTCCTATTCCAGACGCGACCGCTCTTGAAGATCTGCGCAAGGCCATCGGCGATCTCGAATACGATATCGAAGTGCTTCGCCAGGAAATGTCCGACAACTTTGCCCGACTGGCACGACGGCTCGAAGGGATCGTCAAATGAACGACACTCCGAACCCGTTCGACATGATGCTGGCCATGGGCCAGGACTGGGCCCGGGCGTTCAATCCCGCCCTGGAAACCTTTGCACCCAAAGGATTTGAGGCGCTCTGGCCCACCATTCCGCGCGAGGTCATGGAGTCCTTCATGGGTAAGACGTTCAACCCCGGGGGCCTTGATGCCAAGACGAGGCTTTTGCTGACGCTGGGTGGTTTGACGATTCTTGGGGCGCAGGCCGATGCTCAGATCCGACTGACGGTGCGCCATGCGATCGAGGCTGGCGCCACAGGTCAGGAAGTGGCCGAGACGATCGGCATGATGGCGATGTTCGGGGGTATCCCGGCTATGACACGAGCCATGGAACTGGCCCAAGAGGCCATGGCCGAACTCGAGACCAAAGGGGACGACACATGAGCGCCGCCGTATTCGCCTTCTACCTCTTTGCGATTTCTACGGTCGCCGGGGGGTTGTTCACGGTCATCAGCCGCAACCCGGTCCATTCGGTCCTGTGGCTCATTCTGGCCTTTCTGTCGTCGGCGGGCCTTTTCGTTCTTCTGGGCGCTGAATTCGTCGCGATGCTTCTGGTGATTGTCTATGTGGGCGCAGTGGCGGTCCTGTTCCTTTTCGTCGTGATGATGCTGGACGTGGATTTTGCAGAACTCAAGGCCGAGATGGCGCGTTACATGCCCCTGGCGCTTCTGATCGGGGTCGTGCTGCTGATGCAGCTCGGCATTGCGTTTGGCGTTTGGCAAACGGCCGATATCGCGCCCGAGCTTCGGGCTCAGGTGACCCCTGCACTGGGCGAAGCGCACAACACCAAGGCACTGGGGCTGATCCTGTACGACGACTACTTGCTCTTGTTCCAGCTGTCGGGGTTGATCCTGCTGGTCGCCATGATTGGGGCCATCGTGCTGACACTGCGCCACCGGTCCGATGTCAAACGTCAGGATGTGTTGGCACAGATGTACCGCGATCCGGCGAAGGCCATGGAGTTGAAGGACGTCAAGCCGGGGCAGGGGCTCTGAGCGGGTGGCTGATCATTGGCGTCGCGCTGATCGTGGCGGGGTTGCTCCTGCGACGTCGGCGCAAACGGAACGAAAGTGACGATGCATAACGGCCCCGGGTCAGTCCCGGGTCGCGACGAACGAAAGACCCCGGAGCGTTCTGGGGCGGACAGGGACGGGCCGGAATGGTCAGAGACTTGATCGGGGCGGTTGCCATGGGCACGCTGGCTTTGCCGGCGGGCGCAGTGACGCTGTCCGATTGCGACCGGACCACCCATGTGAGCCATGGGGGCGAAGCCGGGCATCGCGACTTTGGCGCGGGCCGCGTTGCCTTTGCCGAGTGGTGGAGCCAGGAGGGTATCTTCACCGACCTCGTCGTGATGGATTGCGCCACTGGGCGATATCTCGAAACCCGCGTTCGGGAAGAACGCATCCGCGACCGAAGCTTCGACCGGATCGATGATGCGGTCGATGTGCTGGACCGGGCGATGCGGACGGATCCCGCGCTTTTCTCCTTTGACCGGCTGGCGCGGGACCTTGACCGGATCGGTCGCGACATCGTGGTGACTGATGCGGACGACGAGACCTGCGCCTGCGCGGCGCTTTACCCCGAGATGCGGGGCGACAAGACACCTTATGCGGAGGCCGGATAATGGTCGGGCTGGAACACTACCTTACCGTGGCGGCGACGCTGTTTGTGATCGGGATCTTCGGGATCTTTCTGAACCGGAAGAACGTGATCATCCTTTTGATGTCGATCGAGCTGATCCTTTTGAGCGTCAACATCAACCTCGTGGCCTTCTCGGCCTTCCTGGGCGATCTGGTGGGGCAGGTCTTCACGCTCTTCGTCCTCACGGTCGCAGCAGCGGAGGCCGCCATCGGCCTGGCCATCCTGGTCTGCTTCTTCCGAAACCGCGGCACCATCGACGTCGAAGACGTCAACGTGATGAAGGGGTGAGGATGCGGCTGCCAACTTTTATCGCGGTATTCAGCGCCTGGGTCGCTCTGTCTTCAGCGGCGGCTATCGCGTGTAGCGTCGCGCCTCCGCCGGCCGGATGGTCTCCGATGCCCCTTCAGACATCCCAGAACTGCGGCCTATCCGCGGAGTTTGACCATGTCCGGAGCATCAGCGTAGGCGGCGTCTTTGAACTTCGCGATGGAACGGTGGCGCAGCGTGTGAACCAAGTGCATTTTGGGACCGCCGAGTCTTTGGTGGCAACCGATTGTGGGACAGGTGACGTGGCCCAGCTTTTCGGCGCGTTCGATCCTCCTTCGGGGGAGCGCAGGCAGGTGGATGGCGAAGACGTGCTGGTGTACAGCAATTGTGAAGAGAACGCGTCCAGCCTGGACTTGGTTCTGAGGCCGTTGGGCAAGTTGCACCTGACGGCCGACAGCACAGCGAAACAGATCAATGCCCGCGCTTCGCGGCTTGGCTACGACGTTGCCTTTGGCGTGAACGCATTGCAGGTCGATCTGCCGCGCGGCGCAACGTTTGACCCTTATTGTGGATGCGCCCTTTTGCACCCGGAAAGCCGGGGTGCGCGGTTGAGCGTCCAGGCGATGGATGGATAGAGACTAGCTATGGAAACGATCATCCTCTTCGCCCCCCTCGTGGGCGCCCTGATTTGCGGGTTCGGCTGGCGGTTTACCGGGGAGGCGCCGGCGCAGTGGGTGGCCACGGGGTTCCTGTTCCTGGCCGCGCTGTTGTCGTGGATCGTGTTCCTTGGCTTTGACGGCGAGATGCGCCAGATCCAGATTCTGCGCTGGATCGAAAGCGGGAGCCTTGCGACCGACTGGGCGATCCGGCTCGACCGGCTGACGGCGATCATGCTGGTGGTGATCACCAGCGTTTCGGCACTCGTCCACCTCTATTCGTTCGGCTACATGGCCCATGACGACAATTTCCGCGAGGGCGAGAGCTACCGGCCCCGCTTCTTCGCGTATCTTTCGTTCTTCACCTTCGCGATGCTGATGCTGGTGACGGCCGACAACCTCGTCCAGCTCTTCTTCGGATGGGAAGGCGTGGGCCTCGCCTCTTACCTCTTGATCGGGTTTTACTATCGCAAGCCCTCGGCCAATTCCGCCGCGATCAAGGCGTTCGTCGTCAACCGGGTCGGAGATTTCGGATTTGCCCTTGGCATTTTTGCGACCTTCTTCGTGGTCGACAGCGTGGCCTTCACCGATATCTTCGCCGCCGCGCCGGAGATCGCGGAAACCGAGCTGACCTTCCTCTGGGGCACCTGGAATGCAGCGGAGTTGATTGCCTTCCTGCTCTTCATTGGTGCCATGGGAAAGTCGGCGCAACTGTTCTTGCACACATGGCTGCCCGACGCGATGGAGGGGCCGACGCCGGTCTCGGCGCTGATCCATGCGGCAACCATGGTGACCGCAGGCGTGTTCCTCGTCTGCCGCATGTCGCCGGTGATCGAGTTTGCGCCGGATGCCAAGACCTTCATCGTCTTTCTCGGTGCCACAACCGCCTTCTTCGCGGCGACCGTGGGCCTTGTTCAGAACGACATCAAACGCGTCATCGCCTATTCGACCTGTTCTCAGTTGGGTTACATGTTCGTGGCCGCTGGCGTTGGTGTTTATTCGGTGGCGATGTTCCACCTCTTCACGCATGCCTTCTTCAAGGCGATGCTGTTTCTTGGCGCCGGTTCGGTCATCCACGCGATGCACCACGAACAGGACATGCGGAACTATGGCGGGCTGCGTCACAAGATCCCCTACACGTTCTGGGCCATGATGATCGGGACGCTGGCGATCACGGGCGTCGGCATTCCGGCGACGCTTTTCAAGCTGTTTGACGTGCCGATCGGCTTTGCTGGTTTCGTTTCGAAGGATGCGATCATCGAAAGTGCCTTCGCGGGCGGGACCGGCATGGCCGTCTACGCATTCTGGGCTCTCGTTGTCGCGGCGGTGTTCACAAGCTTCTATTCCTGGCGGCTCATGTTCCTCACCTTCTATGGAGAGCCGCGGGGCAATCGCGACACCCATGCGCACGCCCATGAAAGCCCGCCGACGATGCTTGCTCCGCTTGCGGTCCTCGCGGTGGGCGCGGTTCTGGCTGGCATGGTGTGGTACAAGCCCTTCTTTGGCGATCACGCCAAGGTCCAAAGCTATTTCGGGATCCCCCATGCGGAAGAGCACCACGACGAGGGCGAAAGCCACGCCGAGGGCGACACGGGCGCTTCCGAAGACCATGGCGATGCAGAGCATGGCGACGAAAAGTCCGTCCACGCGAACACGGCCCTGCCCGGGGAAGGGGCAATCTACATGGCGCCCGAAAACCATGTCCTTGATGACGCGCACCATGTTCCCGGCTGGGTGGTGTGGTCGCCCTTCCTGGCGATGCTGCTGGGGCTTGCCGTCGCTTATCAGTTCTATATTCGGCGCCCGGATCTTCCGGGCAAACTGGCCGAGAACCAAAAGCCGCTGTACCTCTTCCTGCTGAACAAGTGGTACTTCGACGAGATCTACGACGCCGTCTTCGTGCGGCCGGCGGTCTGGCTGGGCAGGCTTCTGTGGAAGCGCGGCGATGGGGCAACCATCGATGGCACGATCAACGGAATTTCCATGGGGATCATCCCGTTCTTTACTCGCCTCGCGGGGCGGGCGCAGTCCGGCTACATATTCACTTACGCGTTCTGGATGGTGATCGGGATCCTCGCCCTGATTTCCTGGATGACACTCGGGCAGGGAGCTGAGTAATGGACAACCTGCTTTCGATTGTCACATTCCTTCCTGCGGTGGCCGCCGCCATCCTTGCCTTCTTTCTTCGCGGGGAAGATGAGGCGGCCCAGACCAACGCCAAGTGGCTTGCCTTGATTGCGACCTCGGCGACGTTTCTGGCCTCGCTCTTCCTGCTGACCGGCTTCGATCCGCAGGATACCGGCTTCCAGTTCGTCGAGGATCGGGAATGGATCCTGGGCTTGAACTACAAGGTCGGCGTGGACGGGATCAGTGTTCTCTTCGTCATGCTGACAACGTTCCTGATGCCAATCACCATCGCGGCCTGCTGGAACGTGACCCACCGCGTCAAGGAATACATGATCGCATTCCTCGTCCTCGAGACGCTGATGATCGGCGTCTTCGTGGCGCTGGATCTGGTGCTCTTCTACCTCTTCTTCGAAGGCGGCCTGATCCCGATGTTCCTGATTATCGGGATCTGGGGCGGGAAAGAGCGTATCTATGCCTCGTTCAAGTTCTTTTTGTATACGTTCCTCGGGTCGGTCCTGATGCTGGTGGCCATGATCGCAATGGTCGTGAATGCCGGAACCACGGATATCGAGGCGCTTCTCGCCCACAACTTCGCGTCTGAAACGCTGAACATCTTCGGCTACCAGATTGCTGGCGGTCTTCAGACCCTTCTCTGGATCGCGTTCTTTGCGTCATTCGCGGTCAAGATGCCCATGTGGCCGGTCCACACATGGCTACCGGATGCGCACGTCCAGGCGCCAACGGCGGGGTCGGTCGTGCTGGCGGCGATTCTTCTGAAGATGGGTGGGTACGGTTTTCTGCGCTTCAGTCTGCCGATGTTCCCGGTGGCCTCCGATCTGCTTGCCCCCTTCGTCCTTTGGATCAGCGCTATCGCCATCGTCTATACCTCGCTGGTGGCGCTGGCGCAGGAGGACATGAAGAAGCTGATCGCCTACTCCTCGGTCGCCCATATGGGATACGTGACGGCCGGTATCTTTGCGATCAACCAGCAGGGGCTTGATGGCGCGATCTTCCAGATGATCAGCCATGGTTTCATCTCGGGCGCGCTGTTCCTTTGTGTCGGCGTGATCTACGACCGAATGCACACGCGCGAGATCGACGCCTATGGCGGGCTCGTGAACCGCATGCCGGCCTATGCCCTCATCTTCATGCTTTTCACCATGGCCAATGTCGGTTTGCCGGGCACGTCCGGTTTCGTCGGTGAGTTTCTAACGCTGATGGGTATGTTCCAGGCGAACACGTGGGTCGCCGCCGTCGCCGCAACAGGTGTCATCCTCTCGGCGGCCTATGCGCTTTGGCTCTATCGCCGCGTGGTCTTCGGGGACCTGATCAAGGAAAGCCTGAAGTCCATCACCGACATGGACCGGCGCGAGCGGGCGATCTTTGCGCCGCTCGTTGTCATGACCATCCTTCTGGGCGTCTATCCGGCGCTTGTCACCGATATCATCGGCCCCTCGGTGGAAGCGCTTGTCGCCGACCACCAAGAGGCCCTGCTGGCCGTGGATTCGCGGCTGGCCGAGAACTAGGGGATTTCGCATGACCGCGACCGACTTCGCGACTGTTTTGCCCGAGGTGGTATTGGCGATCTACGCCATGGCCGCGCTTCTTTTTGCCGCCTACACGACGAAGGACGCGGGCGCCGCCGTGCTGACATGGGCCACCGCGGCCGTTTTGGCGGCGACGGGCGTCTGGATCGGGCTTTCGGGCGAAGGAACGAACATCGCCTTTGCTGGCATGTTCGTCGACGATCCTTTTGCCCGGTTTGCGAAGGTTCTGATCCTTCTTTCGGCCGCTGCGATCCTTCTGATGAGCGAAGGCTTCATGGCGCGGCGTGATCTCTTGCGTTTCGAGTATCCGCTTCTGGTCACACTCGCGGCCGTGGGCATGATGATGATGGTCTCGGCGGGCGACCTGATCGCGCTTTACATGGGGCTCGAATTGCAATCCCTCGCGCTATACGTCGTCGCTGCCCTTCGGCGCGACAGCGTGAAATCGACCGAGGCAGGCCTCAAGTACTTCATTCTTGGCGCGCTTTCGTCAGGCTTTCTTCTTTATGGCGCCTCGCTGACTTATGGGTATTCGGGCACAACGCTGTTCTCCGGGATCGTCGAGGCGGCGGATGGAGAGATATCGCTCGGGCTTCTCTTCGGCCTCGTCTTCATCGTCACCGGCCTTGCCTTCAAGGTTTCGGCGGTGCCGTTCCACATGTGGACACCGGATGTCTACGAGGGCTCACCCACGCCGGTTACGGCGTTCTTCGCTACCGCGCCCAAGGTTGCGGCCATGTGCTTGTTTGCCCGCGTCGTCCATGACGCGTTCGGCGGCGTGGTTGGCGACTGGCAGCAGATCGTGGCGCTGCTCGCCGTGCTTTCGATGTTTCTTGGCGCGGTCGCGGCCATTGGCCAGCGGGATATCAAGCGGCTGATGGCCTATTCTTCGATCGCCCATATGGGTTACGCGCTTGTGGGTCTGGCCGCGGGGACGGCGGTCGGCGTCGAGGCGATGCTGATCTACATGGCGATCTACGTGACCATGAATGTGGGCACCTTTGCCTTCATTCTGTCGATGGAGCGTGATGGCCGCCATGTCACGGACATTGCAGGACTGAAGCAGTACGCCAAGGCGGAACCGGGCCGGGCGCTGGCCCTGCTCGTTCTCATGTTCTCGCTTGCCGGCGTACCGCCTTTCCTTGGCTTCTTCGCCAAGTATCAGGTCCTACTTGCGGCGGTGGATGCGGGTCTTGCGTGGCTTGCCATCCTCGGTGTCATCGCGTCGGTGATCGGGGCCTATTACTATCTTCGCCTCGTCTTCTTCATGTACTTTGCCGAAGACGGAGAGCCGGCCGGCGCAAGCGCGTCGCCCGTGCTTTGGGGGTTCCTGATGGCCGGTGCCGCCGCGATGGCGATCGGGGTTATTAGTCTGTTCGGTATCGACACGAACGCGGCACTTGCGGCGGTCACCCTTGTCGAGTGACCTCTGGCCCGAGGGTTACGAGCGGCTGGTCTACGACGAGATCGATAGCACCAATGCCGAGGCCGCGCGCCTCGCACCAGACCTGAGGCGCCCGACCTGGATCATGGCACGGCACCAGACCGCGGCCCGGGGCCGGCGCGGCCGGGCGTGGCAAAATCCCGAAGGGAATTTTGCCGCCACCTTGGTGATGCGGCCCGGTGGCAATGCGGCCTGGGCCGGCTTGCGGTCGTTTCTGGCCGCGAACGCGCTTTACGAGACGCTGGCGCTTTGGGTCGACCGCGATGCGCTGTCGCTCAAATGGCCAAACGATGTGCTTCTGAACGAAGGCAAAGTTGCGGGGATCCTTCTGGAAAGCGCGGGCTCTGCGGTCGCCACCGATTGGCTGGCCATCGGCTTTGGCGTGAACCTTGCACAGAAACCTCTTGGGATCCGGGATGCATCGTTTCCGCCCGTCTGTTTGGCCGATTCCCTGGACGGCGAGATTATTCCGCAAGGTACGTTTCTCACCCATCTCGCCAATCATTATGCGACTGAGGAAGACATCCTGACCCGTCTCGGCTTCGACAAGATCCGGCGCACATGGCTTGGCCGTGCCGCCCGCCTCGGCGAGATTATTACCGCCCATACGGGCCGCGAGGAAGTCACGGGACGGTTCGAGACAGTGGACGAAGGGGGGCGCCTTGTGCTTATGACCCCGGACGGTCCCCGCGCGATCCCGGCGGCCGACGTGTTTTTCTGAAGGCGCGCCCATGCTTTTGGCAATCGATTGCGGCAACACCAATACCGTATTCTCGCTTTGGGACGGCATTAAGTTCCTGGCGACATTCCGGACCTCGACCGAGTGGCAGCGCACGGCCGACCAGTACTACGTCTGGCTTTCGACCCTGATGGCGCATGAGGGCCTTGCGATGGAGGCCGACGAGGTCATCATCTCGTCCACGGTTCCGCGCGTCGTATTCAACCTTCGCGTTTTTGCGGATCGATACTTCGGCACCCGACCTTTGGTCGTAGGCAAACCGGATTGCCTGCTGCCCGTTCCCCCCCGAGTAGACGAAGGAACGCAAGTCGGGCCGGATCGGCTGGTCAACACCGCCGCGGCCCACAACCGTCACGGCGGCAACCTGATCGTCGTCGATTTCGGAACCGCGACAACATTCGATGTCGTAGATCATGACGGCGCCTATGTCGGCGGCGTAATTGCGCCGGGTGTGAACCTGTCCCTTGAGGCATTGCACCAGGCTGCAGCCGCGCTGCCCCATGTGGATATCGCGAAGCCCCAGCGGGTGGTCGGCACCAATACGGTGGCTTGTATGCAATCCGGGGTCTATTGGGGTTATGTCGGCCTTGTTCGCGAGATTTGCGACCGGATCTCTGCGGAACGCGGCGGTGACATGCGCGTGGTGGCGACCGGCGGCCTCGCGCCCCTTTTCCAACAATCGGTCGACCTGTTTGACGTCTACGAAGACGATTTGACGATGCACGGTCTGACCGTCATCCACCGGTTCAATAAGGACAACAAAACGATATGAGCAGTGAACGGCTGATCTACCTTCCCCTCGGTGGCGCGGGGGAAGTCGGCATGAATTGCTATGTTTATGGCTACGGACCCGAAGACAAGGAACGGCTAATCGTCGTCGATCTGGGTGTGACCTTTCCGGATATGGACACGACGCCCGGCGTCGACCTGATCCTTCCGGACATCACCTGGCTTGAAGATCGGGCTGACCGGATCGAAGCCATCTTCATCACCCATGCCCACGAGGACCATGTGGGGGCGGTGGGCCATCTCTGGCCACGCCTGAAGGCCAAGGTGTATGCCCGGGCCTTCACAGCTAACATCGCCCGACGCAAACTCGACGAGCAGGGGCTCGAGGACCGGGTGGTTACGACTGCACCTGCATGGCCGCATCAAATAGAGGCCGGGCCGTTTCGGGTTGGTTTCCTTCCCGTGTCCCATTCGATCCCGGAATCCGCCGCGATGGTTATCGACACACCGAAAGGGCGGATCGTTCACACCGGTGACTTCAAGCTCGATCCAACGCCATTGGTGGGCGAGCCTTGGGATGAGCCAGCGTGGCGCGAGGTTGCAGGCGACGGCGTCCAGGCACTGGTCTGCGACAGTACGAATGTCTTCTCGCCGGATCCCGGCCGGTCCGAGGCGAGCGTCGGCCCCAACATCGTCGAGCTGGTAAAGGACGCCAAGGGCATGGTGGTGGCAACGACCTTTGCATCCAATATCGCCCGGGTGAAAACGCTGGCCGAAGCGGCCGTGCAGGCCGGTCGTTCGGTATGCCTGCTGGGCCGTGCCATGCGGCGCATGATCGAGGCAGGGGTCGAGGCCGGCGTACTGACGGGCTTTCCGTCCACCGTTGCACCCGAGGACGCGGTACAGATTCCGCGTGAAAACCTGATGCTGATCGTCACCGGTTCACAAGGCGAACGCCGCGCCGCATCCGCGCAGCTTTCGCGCGGGAAGTATCTCGGGCTGGAGATGCAGGAAGGTGACCTGTTCCTGTTCTCGTCGAAAACAATCCCCGGGAATGAGCGTGGCGTCATCCGGATCATGAATGCGTTTTCCGAGATGGGTGTGGATGTGGTCGACGATACGCAGGGCCGTTATCACGTCTCGGGACATGCGAACCGGCCAGATCTTTCAAAGGTCCATGCGTTGATGCGTCCGAAGATGCTGGTCCCCATGCACGGCGAGCATCGCCATCTCCGAGAGCACGTGAAACTTGGTCATGAACGCGCCATCCCTGGCGAGATCGCGGTGAACGGGACAATGCTTGAACTTACGGGAAATGCGCCGCGGGTGGTGGAGTACATCGAAGCCGGCCGCACCTATTATGACGGAAAGGTGTATATCGGGGCGCTGGACGGCATCGTGCGCGACCGGATCCGGATGGCGCTCAACGGCCATGTGACGGTGACCCTCATCCTTGATGACGACGATGCGCCGATAGGTGAACCTTGGTGTGAAGCCATGGGCTTGCCCGAAATCGGAACCTCCAGAGCCCCGCTGACCGAGATCCTCGAAGAGGACCTGAACCAGTTCTTGATGCGCGCCGAGGACCGGACCCTCTCGGATGACGATCGGCTGGAAGACGAGCTGACCAAGATCGTGCGCCGGGTGGCCCAGGACGAGATCGGGAAGAAGCCCGAAGTGACCGTCGTCATCAGCCGTCTGGCGTGATTGGAATAACTGCCCGATCCGAGGCGCACGCGGGCCCGCGAATCTGCTAAAGATAGGTCATGTTGTTTGACCTACCTGATGACGCGACCCTGTACCGGGCCCTTTTGGATCGCGACACTGCCTATGACGGGCGTGCGTGGGTTGGTGTCCGCTCGACCGGGGTCTTCTGCCAGCTCAATTGCCCGGCCCGAAAGCCAAAACCCGAGAACTGCACGTTCTTTGACAGTATCGCCGGGTGTCTTGAGGCCGGGTTTCGCCCCTGCAAACGCTGCAAACCACTTCATGCCCGCGCGTGGGAGGCGGACTATGAACCCCTTCTGGCTGCGCTGGACGAGGATCCGACGCGGCGATGGGTCGAAGGCGATATTGCGGCGCTCGGGTACGATCCGTCCACCGTTCGCCGCGTCTTCAAGCGCCAGTTCGGGATGACCTTCCTCGAGATGGCGCGTCTGACCCGCCTCCGAGAAAGCTTCGAAGCTCTGGCCGATGGGGCCCGCGTCATCGATGCGCAGCAAGCTGCGGGATACGAAAGCCCGGCGGCATTCCGGGCAGCCTTTGCGCGCCATCTCGGCATGCCGCCAAGCGCCCTGAGACCCGAGGGGCGTTTGAAGGCCGACTGGTTTGAGACCCGCCTCGGGCCCATGATCGCGGTGGCTGACGCAACGCATCTGCATCTTCTGGAATTCATCGACAGAAAGGCACTGCCCGCGGAACTCCGGCGCCTTTGGAGTGATGCGAAGGGCGAACTTGGTGCCGGTCGCACGGCGATCACCGATCAGGTCGAAGCTGAACTGGGGCGCTTCTTTGACGGGCAGTCGGCACGGTTCGAGACGCCTCTGGCCTTCCACGGAGCGTCCTTCGCGCGGGAGGTTTGGCAAGCACTGACCATGATTCCGCCAGGAGAAACACGCACCTATGGTGCGCTTGCCAAGTCCATCGGGCGGCCCTCGGCCACGCGGGCTGTCGCGCGTGCGAACGGCGCCAATCAATTGGCGATCCTGGTCCCATGTCATCGGGTCATCGGTGCCGATGGAAGCCTGACAGGGTATGGCGGCGGGCTTTGGCGCAAACAGGAATTGCTGACATTGGAAGCGCGTTACCGCGAAGGAGGAGACAGATCGTGACCCAAGTCGAGAAAGCAAAGGCCTTTGGTGCTCTGCACGTCAAAGGCGCGCCGCTCATTTTGTACAACATCTGGGATGCGGGGTCGGCCGCCGCTGTGGCGAACGCAGGTGCGCCAGCAGTTGCGACCGGCAGTGCCTCCGTCGCCGCATCCCAAGGATATAAAGATGCGGAGGCGATCCCGATGGATCTTTTGTTTCCCATCGTCGCCCGAATTGCGGAGGCGGTCGATGTTCCGGTGTCGGTGGATTTTGAAGGGGCCTATGCGGAAGATCCCGACATCGTGGGGCAGAACGTGGCCAATCTGATCCGGACCGGCGCGATCGGCCTCAACTTCGAAGATCAAGTCATTGGTGGTGAAGGCCTTCATGGGACCGATCTTCAGGTCATGCGGATCCGCGCGATCCGGGCTGCCGGAGATGCGGCAGGCGTACCGATCTGGATCAATGCACGGACCGACCTGTTTCTGAAGGATCGGGACGAAGCCGACCACGCAGGTCTGATATCACCGGCACGCGATCGCGCCGCAGCCTATGCCGAGGCTGGCGCGAACAGTTTCTTTGCGCCGTGGCTGAAAGAGCCGGACCTGATCGAGAAACTCTGCGCCGAAGCGGTGCTTCCGGTGAACATCATGTGGCGGGACGGCGTACCGTCGCCGGCGGAGCTGGGCACGCTTGGTGTCGCGAGGGTCAGCTATGGCCCCGGTCCCTACCGCATCGCAATGGCAGAGTTGGCGGCAAAGGCCCGGGCTCTGATCTGAGGCCGGAGCCTTCGGTTAGACGCAGGGTCTGCCTTAGCTTGCCAGTCGCTCTTCGAAGCTTTGCGCGATGAAGCTCGGCATATGATCGCCCATGCCAACGACGCCGGCATCCTTCGCACCACCGCGTCCACCGCGGCGGCGCGACTTTGGTTCGTCACTGGTGTTGGCGGCTGTTGTCGGCTGGTCCAACGTTGCCTCGGCCTCCGGTTCCGTTTCTTGCGGCTTTCTGCGGCTGCGTGAGCGGCGCGGTTTCTCTTCCGTGGCCTCGACTCCGGTCGGTGCCGTGCCCCCAAGCGGATTGTCCGCGCGCGGAATCTCTTTACCGATCAGCGCTTCGATAGCGGCAAGGTTTTTGTCGTCTCGACCCTCACAGATCATCATCGCGGTGCCCGATCGGCCCGCGCGCCCCGTCCGTCCGATCCGATGCACATAGTCTTCCGCATGCCCCGGTACATCATAGTTGAAGACATGCGACACGCTTGGAATATCAAGCCCGCGCGCGGCAACATCAGAGGCGACGAGGAAGCGGATCTCGCCGTCGCGGAAGCCTTCGAGCGTGCGGGTGCGGTGCGACTGGTCGAGGTCACCGTGGATGGCCTCGGCGTTCAACCCATGTTTCTTCATCGACTTTGCGACGATATCCACATCGACCTTGCGATTGCAGAACACGATTGCGTTCGTGCAGGCGTCCCCCTCGGCGGCAATGATGGCGCGCAGAACGTTCCGCTTTTCCTTTGCGGCCGCATCCCGCCGCGAGCCGCGGAACATAACCACCGACTGCGTGATGGTCTCGGACGCCGTAGCCTGACGGGCCACCTCGATCTTTTCGGGGTTCGAAAGGAAGGTGTTGGTGATCCGCTCGATCTCGGGTGCCATGGTGGCCGAGAAGAACAGCGTTTGCCGCGTGAACGGCGTCAGGCCGAAGATCCGCTCGATATCGGGGATGAACCCCATGTCGAGCATACGGTCGGCCTCGTCGACCACCATGATCTCGATCCCGGTCAACAACAGCTTGCCACGCTCAAAGTGGTCAAGAAGCCGGCCCGGCGTTGCGATCAGGACATCGACCCCCTTGTCGATCAACGCATCCTGATCCTTGAACGACACGCCGCCGATCAAGAGCGCCTTCGTCAGTTTCACGTGCTTGGCATATGTATCGAAGTTCTCGGCCACCTGCGCCGCAAGCTCCCGCGTCGGGGCGAGGACAAGGCTCCGCGGCATCCGTGCCCGGGCGCGCCCTCGCTTCAACAGGGTGATCATCGGCAGCGTGAACGAGGCGGTCTTTCCTGTTCCGGTCTGTGCGATCCCCAGCACGTCGCGCCCGTCAAGCGCGGGGGGGATAGCACCTTCCTGAATAGGGGTCGGGTTTTCGTAGCCGACCTCTTCAATGGCCTTCAGGACTTTTGGGTCGAGCTTCAGCTCAGAGAATTTTGTCATTTGCGTCCGGTTCAATTGCGTCCGTCAGATCACGGACCGCATTTTGGCCCGTCGGCGGGGGGTACGGGTCCGGATGACCCTGACTTATCCACAAGCTACCCCTTGTTGCCGGTTCGCTAGAGGAAATAGCGCTTCGGGTCAACGCGACACGCCCTCGAACACAAAACTTTCGTGTTATCCAGCGGGATGTGGCCGGGCGGAGGCTCTGTCGCCCTCAGTTGACCGGTACGGCGTCGACCAACCGGAAAGCCTGGAAGGTCTCTGGGTCGGTGATGAAGTCCAGCGTGCCGCGCACGGTGATCTGCGAGAACTCGGGCATGTCGCGCAGAGGCCGCTTCAGTTGCACTTCGAGAACGGGCCCGTATCCGCCGCCGCCGCAAAAGGGGCAATCCAGAGGCGTTTCGACCAGGACAAAAGACTGGATCCAAGCCTGCGCCTCGATCGGCACGAAATACCCCGAGATCTGGAACGTATCCGCCGCCGATTGCAACGCGCGAGGATACTTCTTTTCGGCGCGCCACGTATCGCCGTCGGTGACCTCACGCACGTCGACTTTCGCAAGAAGCTGCCAGGCTTCGCCGGGATCCGCGGCCCGGGCTGTTCCGTTTGTCCAGAATGCAGCGGCGATCAGCGCCGCGACCCCCAAGAGGGCGGCACTAATGCGCGTGACCAGCGTGACTGTGCTGCGTCGCATCGGCGGCTTCGACGTCCACATGGATCTCGATCTCTCCGAGCGGGTCGAGTTCGACATGCATTTCGAACTCCTCACCCTCTGCCAAGGTGGTCTCAAGTCCGGACAACATCAGGAAGAGGCCATCCGGTGTCAACGCCATCTCACTGCCGGCGGGAATCGGAAAGGTTCCGATCTCCGTGGCGCCTGTACCTTTGGACGAAAAGGTCGTGCCCATGACTGTCACCGTGTCGGCGATTTCGGTATCACCCCCGGTCAGCATGATATCCGAGGTGCCTGTATTCTCGATCTCGAGAAACACGCGGGCCTCACCTTCGGATGTCGCGTTGGTCCATGCATGGATGATGCGCACCCCGTCCGCCTCGCTCAGGTGGTCGTCATGATCGTCTCCGGCGGCAAGGGCCGGAGGGGCGGCAAGGAGGAGGACAAGAAGGGCGGAGAGGGAGAAGCGCATGAGAATATCCGAATGAGTGGTCACGTTACACTATAACATGGCAGTAGCCCCGGGCAACGTCCCGGCACCGCCCACGCCGATCCCGCAAGCTCAAGGCAGGCCCTGCCGTCGGAGCCAGCTGTCGACCGCGGATGTGTAGGGTCCCGGTTTCCCAAGTTCGCGGTTGATCTCAGAATGCGAGAGGTTGACGCGCATGACGGTCGCAGGCGCACGGCGGGCGACTGACAGGGCGGCGGCGCAGGGCCGCGTGCGTTGCGTCGAACAGACCAGGAGCGCCGGCGCCATGTCCCGACTGGCGTGGACCGCCGGCGACGCATCGAGCCAGTACGATAGGGAAGGTCCGAATGCTGCCCGATGGATGTAGCCAGGCCGTCTGCGCATCAGTTCGACCACGTCAAGCGCAGCGGTGTCGAGCGAGATTGTCCCGCGCCATGATCGGAGGCCGTGGGTCTCCTGAATGTCCTCCCGCGCCGCCAGAAGCATTGCGACATGTGCCCCCGCTGAATGGCCCATAAGGATGAGCCGGTCGGAATCTCCGCCCCAGCGGGTGGCGTTGCGCTGCACAAAGGCGAGGGCCCGTGCGAGATCGTGGGCCTGACCGACCGGATCCGCATCCGGCAAGAGGCGTGTCGAGACACTGACGAATATCCATCCTTGGCCACCCCAATGGTCCACCTTGTACCCTGTGGTGCCAGGATAGGCCTTGTCACCCATTGCCCATCCGCCGCCGTGGAGATGGACGAGGATCGGCGCGTTCCGGGAATCGGCCGGGCTGTAGATGTCGAGAAGGTGGTCGGGGTGTGGGCCATAGGCCACGTCGCGTCGGGTTTCAGCCTCTGCATCCACCTTGAGGCCGACGAGGATCAGAACGGTGAGCGCGAGAATGCGGATCATGGAACGGCTCCTTCCCGTGACGCAGGGTTCTACGCATGGGCGAGCCTTATCCGTCGCGCGTTGTTATCCAATAGCGCGCCTTCGGCGCTCATCTTCTGGCACTGCGTGCGGTCGGGCGCGGCGACTGACCGGATCGCGTTTCGGACCCCGCGCACCTGAGGTCGCCCGCCGGGGCCTTAGACCATCATTTCCTTGGTGGCGGAAAGGGTGAGATCGGGGTGGTCGCGCTCGATCCGGTCTATGTCCCATTGGAGGCGGGTCAGGAATACCCAGTCGCCGTCATTGTCGGTGGCGATGTGCCCCTTGTTGGCGTTGATGAAGGTGTCGAGTGGATCTTTCGGGCCCGTAACCCATCGCGCCGAGGTGAATTGCGAAGGTTCGAACCGGACGGGCAGTCCGTATTCGAGTTCGATCCGGCTGGCCAGCACCTCGAATTGCAGCTGTCCGACGACGCCCACGATGAAGCCCGATCCGATCATCGGTTTGAAGACCTTGGCGGCGCCTTCCTCGGCGAATTGCATCAGCGCCTTGTCGAGGTGCTTGGCCTTCAGTGGATCGCCGGCGCGCACCGATTGCAGGAGTTCCGGTGCGAACGAGGGAATGCCGGTCACCCGGATCGCTTCGCCCTCGGTCAGGGTGTCGCCGATCCGGAGCTGGCCGTGGTTCGGGATCCCGATAATGTCGCCGGCCCAGGCTTCCTCCGCAAGCTCGCGGTCGGAGGCGAGAAACAGCACCGGGTTTGAGACCGCCATGGGTTTCTTGGTCCGAACATGGGTCAGCTTCATGCCGCGTTTGAAATGGCCCGAGGCCATGCGCAGGAAGGCGACCCTGTCCCGGTGTTTCGGGTCCATGTTGGCCTGAACCTTGAAGACGAAGCCCGAGACCTTGGTTTCTTCGGGCGACACCTGGCGCGGCTCGGCCGATTGGGGCTGGGGTTCGGGCCCGAAGGTCCCGATGCCGTCCATGAGTTCCTTGACCCCGAACGAATTGATCGCCGAGCCGAACCAGATGGGCGTCAGCGTGCCGTCGAGAAATGCCTGCCGGTCGAAGGGCGGCAACAATTCGCGCGCCATTTCAAGCTCTTCGCGAAGCGTGTTCAACTGGTCCGACGGCACATGCTCGGCCAGTGCCGGATCGTCGAGGCCCCGGATTTCGATGGTTTCGGCGACGCGGTTCCGGTCGGCGCGGTCCATCAGTTCGAGCCGCTCGTTCAGCACGTCGTAGCAGCCGAGGAAATCCCGCCCCACACCGATGG
>JBCBKU010000004.1:0-243279 GCA_038521345.1 Pseudomonadota bacterium
GGTTCGCGTCGATCTGGATTTTCACCCTGCGGCTGCCCTGGGAACTCGGTGCGGATTTCTTCCTGCGTCACCTTCTTGACGGCGACGCGGCCGCGAACACGCTGTCCTGGCGTTGGGTGGCCGGGCTGCAGACACCGGGCAAGACCTATGCGGCCCGCGCTTCCAACATCGCCAAATACACCGAGGGCCGCTTCCGGCCCCAAGGCCTGGAACCATCGCCAGTGCCGCTCGACGGTACGCCGCATCCGCCAAAGGGCGATGCCCCCGTCAGCGACGCGCTGGATCCCGATCTGCCGACCGGGTTCCTGTTGCACGAGGACGATCTGTCGCCCGGCTTTGCGCTCGACCGGGTCACCCCGACGGCAACCTTCGTGCTGAAGGCGACGGCGGCACGGTCCCCGCTCGAAGTCGCGCCCATCGTCCATGACTTCGTTGACGGTGCGCTCGACGATTGCCTGGCGCGCTTCAAAGACAGATTGGGTCCGGTGACGGTCTCGGCGGACGGTGCGGCGATCACGGACTGGGCGGCCAAGCACGGATGCCGCCAGATCGTGCTTGCCTATCCACCCACCGGACCGATCGCCGACCGGATGGGGGCGGCGCAGCCCGCGCTTGAGAACGCCGGTCTGCCCTTGGTCCGGCTTATCCGGCCCTACGATGCGCTGGCCTGGCCCCATGCCACGGCGGGCTTTTTCAAGTTCAAGGCCAAGATCCCACACTTGATCTCCGACCTGAACCTGCGCCCCGCGGCCTGAGCGCCCTTGCACCTGGGGCCCGCCCCATCCAATCATCGCTCCATGAACGCGCCTTTCGATCTCATTGTCCAGGGCGGGACGCTGGTCACCCCGGGCGGGGTGATGTCCGGCGATATAGGAATTCGCGGCGGCCGCATCGACGCGGTGGGTCGGTCGCTTGGTGCCGCCCACAGCCTTCTTGACGCGACCGGCCGCGTGGTGACTCCCGGCGGTGTCGACCCACACGCCCATATCGAACAGCGCTCGGGCATGGGCCTTTGGAACGCGGATACGTGGGAAAGCGCAACGCATGCCGCCGCCATGGGAGGCACAACCTCGGTCATCGCGTTCGCGGCCCAGACCCGGGGCCAGCGCCTCGCCGATGCAGTGGCCGACTATGAGAAGCGCGCCGGGCGGGGGGCCCGGATCGACTATGCCTTCCACCTGATGCTGACGGATCCCGGCGCGCCCGATTTCGAGGATGATCTTCAACGGCTCATCGCCGAAGGGCACCGGACGCTGAAGGTGTTCACCACCTACGACATCCGTCTCGACGACACGGACATCCTCAGGATCCTCGATCTCGCGCGCGAGGCGGGCGCACTGACCTGCGTCCACGCCGAAACGCATGCGCTGATCGCCCGCGCCACCGCGGAACTGGTGGCCCGCGGGATGACGAAACCCCGCCACCACGCCGCATCCCATCCGCGCTTGGCCGAGATCGAGGCGGTGGCCCGCGTGGTTCGCTTCGCCGAGGCCACCGGAGCGCCGGTGATGATCTTTCATGTCTCCACAATCGAGGCCGCCGATCTCATCCGTTCTGCACGGCGCCGGGGACTTCCCGTCGCCGCCGAAACCTGCCCGCATTATCTGCTGATGACCGAAGAGGTGCTTGATCGTTCGGACGCCGCCAAATGGATGTGCTCGCCGCCGCAACGCTCCGAGGCCGATCGCGCGGGACTCTGGGCGGCGCTGGACCGGGGGGACATCGCACTGATTTCATCCGATCACGCCCCCTACCGCATGGACGAAAGCGGCAAGTTCGCGCATGGCGCGGACGCGCCCTTCCCGAAGATCGCGAATGGCATGCCGGGGCTTGAAACCCGGCTGCCCCTTATGTTCGACGCGATGGGCCATGGCGCGCGCGGCGGCCTTGCCGGTTTCGTCGATCGGGTGGCGGCGGCCCCCGCCCGGCTCCATGGCCTGACCAACAAGGGGCGGATCGCCCCGGGCGCTGATGCCGATCTGGTTCTCTGGGATCCCGACCGCCTCACGACCTATGGCGACGACGATCTGCATTGCAACACAGGCTACAACCCATGGGCCGGGACTAGGATCCGAGGCTGGCCCGAAACGGTCCTTTGCCGGGGCGAGATCATCGTCTCGCAGGGCGCCTGCCACGCCGCCCCGGGTTCGGGCCGGCGCATCGATCGCACCTCTTGGAGACCTGCCCCATGACCCGACCCGACGGACCGGTCGATCTGACCATCGTCTTCTTCTATTACCGCGACCTGCCCCGCGCAGAGGCGTTCTACCGGAATGTCATGGGCTTTCCGCTGGCCATCGATCAGGGCTGGGCCAAGATCATGAACATTGGTGGAGGCGCACATGTGGGCCTCGTCGACGAGGCCAAGGGCATGCACAACGCCGAGCCGGTGAAGCCGGTTCAGCTTTGCATCCGGGTGGGCGACGTCGATGCGTGGTATGCTTATGCCCGGACCGAGGAACTCGCCGGCCTCTCACCGCTATTCGAGAATGACGCGATCGGAATCCGCGCCTTCGTTTTCGACGATCCCGAAGGTTACCAGATCGAGGTTCAGGAGGCGACGCGGGATGGCGCGTGAAAGTATGAAGCTTGACGAAGCGGCGCGCGGCGTCTTCACCATCGCCGTCACCCCGTTCCGGCCCGATGGCGCGCTCGACACTCACAGCTTGCCTCGGATGGTCGATTTCTATCTCGAGAAGGGCGCCACCGGGCTGACGATCCTCGGCATGATGGGCGAGGCCGGGAAGCTTACCCCCGAGGAAAGTCGGATCGTGATCCAGTCGGTTACAGCACGGACGTCGGTTCCTGTCGTTGTTGGCGTGTCGGCGCCGGGTCTTGCTGCCATGGGGGATCTGGCCAAAGCCGCGATGGAGTCCGGCGCGGCGGGGGTCATGGTGGCCCCGACCGGCGGGTTGCGGACCGATGCTCAGATCTACGGGTACTTCCTGAATGTGGCCGAGACCCTGGGGGAGATTCCTTTTGTCCTTCAGGACTTTCCGCTGGTCACCGGCGTTCAGATCGACCCTGCGGTCATACTGCAGATCGTGGCGGATTGCCCGACATGCGTGATGCTGAAGCACGAGGACTGGCCGGGGCTCGAGAAGATCAGTGCGCTGCGCGCCGCGTCCGAGGCGGGCGCGCGGCGCATCTCGGTCCTGTGCGGGAACGGCGGACTGTTCCTGCCCGAGGAGATGGGCCGCGGTGCCGATGGTGCAATGACGGGGTTCGCCTATCCCGAGATGATGGCAGGGGTCGTGGAAGCCATGGAGGCAGGAGACCCGGACGCGGCGCAGACCCTCTTCGACATCTACCTGCCCCTCGTGCGCTATGAAAACCAGCCCGGCCTCGGACTCGCCATCCGCAAGGCAACCCTTGCGGAACGCGGGGCAATCGCCCACCCGACGCTGCGCCGGCCGGGCCCGAGCCTGAGCGCAGCGGCCGAGGCCGAACGCCGGCGTCTGATCGCACGACTGGAAGCTGCGCTCGCCCAGTTCTGACCAAGACAAGCCTGGTGCGGGCTAGCCGTGCCGCACCGCAACGGTCTTCAGCGCCGAGAAGCCATAGAGCGCCTCGAACCCCTTCTCGCGGCCGTGGCCGGATTTCCCGCGGCCACCGAACGGCAGTTCGACCCCGCCACCGGCACCGTAATTGTTCACGAAGACCTGCCCCGAATTCAGCGCCCGAGCGAGACGGAATTGCCGCGCCCCGTCAGCCGTCCAAACCGACGCGACCAATCCATAATCCGTCCCGTTCGCAATCGCGATCGCTTCGTCTTCGTCGTCGAACGGCAGGATGACCTGTACTGGACCGAAGACCTCGTCCCGGGCCAGCCGGTGGTCCGGCGCGACATCCCCGAAAAGACGCGGGGCAAAGTAATGTCCTCCGGCAGGCGCCGCGGCATCGACCTCACCTTCGGCCAACACTGTCAGCCCTGACCCGTCCTCAAGAAATCCGTTCACAATCCCGGACTGGCGCGCTGAAATGAGCGGACCGAGATCCCGATCCGCGAGCGCTGGCGCGGCCCGGAGACCGCGATATGCCTCGGCCATGCGCGCGGTCACCTCATCAAGGCGGGATCGCTCGACGAGGATCCGCGATGAGGCCGAACATGTCTGACCTGCATTCTGAATGCCCGCGCCCACCAGAAACGGCAGCGCTGCGTCAATATCCGCATCGGCGAAGACCACCTGCGGCGACTTTCCACCAAGCTCAAGCGTCACGGGAACAACGTTGCGTGCCGCCGCGGTCTGAACCGCGGTGCCCACGCCCACCGACCCTGTGAACGAGACGTGATGGACGCCCGCATGCCCTGCCAGCGCCGCTCCGGCCGTCTCGCCGTGGCCCGGGACCACGTTGAGGGCCCCTGCCGGAAGCCCGGCCTCATGCGCCAGATCGGCAAAGGCCAACGCGGTCAGGCAGGCCTCTTCCGCGGGCTTCAGTACACAGGCGTTTCCCATAGCAAGTGCCGCCCCCACGGACCGCCCGATGATCTGCATCGGATAGTTCCACGGGATGATATGCCCGGTGACGCCATGCGGCTCGCGGAGAGTGTAGACCGTATAGCCTTCGAGATAGGGGATGGTCTCGCCCATGATCTTATCGGCAGCGCCCCCGTAGAATTCCAGGTACCGCGCGAGTGCCCGCGCATCCGCACGCGCCTGGCTCAGCGGCTTGCCCACATCGCGGGCTTCGATCCGGGCAAGGTCTTCGACGCGGTCGGCAACCCTGCGTCCGAGTTCGGCGAGGATCCGGCCGCGTTCGGCCGCGGTACAGCGTCCCCATGCGCCGTCAAGTGACGCCGTGGCGGCGGCGACGGCGGCGTCGATCTCGGCGGGGCCACCGCCGGCGATCCGCCCGATCTCTTCGCCGGTCGAGGGATCCTCGAGACCCAGATGCGTGTCGACCGGCACCCAGATGCCGTCGATGAACACCTGATCGGACGGGAACCAAAGATCTTCCATGCATCCTCCAATGAGCGTCCTGCGCCCGGGTCGGTACTTAGGTGCCGAACTTTCTGTCGCCTTGCCACGCCTCGGGGATCCGCGGCGCCGCAGCGATCAACGCCCGAGTATAGGGATGATCGGGCCTTTCGAACACGGCCTCGGTCGGTCCGTCTTCGACGATCTTGCCGGCCTTCATGACATAGACCCGGTCCGTCACCACGCGCACAACGGAAAGGTCATGGCTGATGAAAAGATAGCTGAGGCCATAGCGCTCCTGCAGATCCGACAGGAGATCGAGGATCTGGGCGCGCACCCGCACGTCCAGCGCCGAGACCGCCTCGTCCAGTACAATGAGATCCGGGCGCAGGATCAACGCGCGCGCAATCGCGATTCTCTGGCGCTGCCCCCCGGAAAACTCGTGTATATACTTGTGCTTGTCGTCCGGGTTTAATCCCACATCAAGCAGTGCCTGATCGATGGCCTCCTCGCGCTCTGGCACGGCTCCTTCGGCAAGGTGGAACGGCTCGGTGATCAGGCGGGCGACCCGGTGGCGCGGGTTGAACGAACCGAAGGGGTCCTGGAACACGACCTGCATGCGGCGCCGGAGCGCCGCCGGTACCCGGCCCGCGACAACCGGCGCACCACCCAGCCGGATTTCACCGCCTTGAAGGCTTTCAAGCCCGAGGATTGCGCGGGTCAGCGTCGATTTCCCGCATCCGGATTCCCCCACGAGGCCAACGCTTTCGCCCTCCCCCACGATCAGATTCACCCCGTCCACCGCACGCAGGGGCGGTGGACGCTGAAAAAAGCCGGTTCTCGAAAGGGGATAGGCCCGGACGACGTCACGCACTTCGAGCACCGGGGCGGCGGCCGCGGCCCTTGGGGGCCGCACGGGCGCGTGGGACGAGGCCGCAAAGAGCGCTTGCGTATAGGGATGCGCCCGGGTCCGGAAGAGCGACTCGGTCCGGCCCGCTTCGACGATAGCGCCGTCCTTCATCACGGCGACGTGATCGGCCAGACCCGACACCACCGCCAGATCATGGGTGATCAGGAGAAGCCCCATCCCCTCGTCGGCCACGAGCCCGCGCAAAAGATCAAGGATCTGGGCCTGTGTCGTCACGTCGAGGGCCGTCGTGGGCTCATCGGCGATCAGGAGCCGCGGGCGCAACGCCACGGCCATCGCGATGCAGACCCGTTGGCGCTGACCACCCGAAAGTTCATGAGGATACCGGTCCAGCTTGAAGCGGTCGGCGGTCAGGCCGACACGGTCCAGTCGGTCCCGGGCGACGCGCAGCGCCTCGGCTCGGTCGGCAACACCATGGACCATGAGCGTTTCGGCGACCTGGTCCCCGATTGTCTGCACGGGGTTCAGCGCCGTCATCGGCTCTTGGAAGATCATGCCGATCTCGCCGCCCCGGATCTCGCACATATCCGCTTCGCTCAATGCCAGTAGATCGCGCCCCGCCAGCGCTGTGTGCCCGCTCACCTGCGCGCCCGACGGCAGAAGCTGCATCACCGACAAAGCGGTCATAGACTTGCCCGACCCACTCTCGCCAACAAGACCGAAGACATCCCCTTCGCGCATCTCGAAGGCCACGTCGCGCAGGATCGACGTCCCGTTGATTGAAAGTGTCAGATCGCGAACGGACAGCAGGCTCATCGGTCGCGCCTCAGTCGCGGATCGAGCACGTCACGAAGACCGTCACCCATCAGGTTCAGTCCAAGGACCATGAAGACGATGGCAAGGCCCGGGATCACGGCCATGTGCGGGGCAAGGGAAATCAGCGTCTGGCTTTCTGCCAGCATTCGGCCCCATGACGGCACTGGTGGCTGCGCCCCCAGCCCGACATAGGAAAGCCCCGCCTCGGCGATGATGCCAAGCGAAAAGCTGATCGTGCCCTGAACGATCAGAAGGTTGGCGATATTGGGCAGGATGTGCTCGGCCGAGATCCGGATCTTCCCCTTTCCGGCCACGCGGGCCGCGAGAATATAGTCCAGCGTCCAAAGACTGAGTGCGCCACCGCGGGTGACGCGCGCGAAGACAGGGATGTTGATCAGTGCAATGGCAAGGATCGCGTTCAGGGCCGAGGGCCCGTAAACGGCCGTAATCAGAATGGCCACCACCAGTGGTGGGAAGGCCAGCACCAGATCATTGCCACGCATGATGATATCGTCGATCAGCCCGCCCCGGTTCGCCGCCGCATGCAGCCCAAGAGGCACGCCGACAACCATGCCGACCACAACGGCAACGATGGCGACTGCAATCGACGTGCGGGCGCCCACCATGACCATCGAAAGGATGTCCCGCCCGAGATGGTCGGTCCCCAGAAGATGTGCCCCGCCCGGCGGCGCCATGCGTGCCTGTATGTCGAGATCGGTCACATCGAATGGCGTCCAGACCAACGAGACCAGCGCGCCGATTACAAAGATCGTGGTCAGCGCCGCGCCGATCCAGATGGAAACCGGCAGCCTCATCCGCGCCGCCTCAGCCGCGGATCGATGGCGGCATACGCAAGATCGACAAGGAAGTTCACTGTGATCGCCGTAAAGACCAGAAGCATGACGGTGGACTCGACCACGACAAGGTCGCGCTGTGTGATCCCCTGAAAGATCAGCCGTCCGAGCCCCGGGAGGAAGAACACGTTCTCGATAATGATGGCGTTGGCCAAAAGAAACGAGAATTGCAGCCCGACGATGGTCATGACCGGGATCAGGGCGTTCCGCATCGCATGGCGGCGCGTGACCTGCGCGTGGCTCAGGCCCTTTGCCCGAGCCGTTCGGATGTAATCCTGACCCAGGGTCTCGAGCATGCTTGAGCGCATGACACGGCTCATGATCGCGGCTTGCGTCAGGCCAAGTGCAAGGGCCGGCAGAGTCAGGGCCTTAAGCCCGGCGCCCAAACCGGCCTCCCAGCCCGGGAAACCGCCGGCCGAAAACCAACCCAGGCCGATTGCGAAGAAGAAGACCAGAAGCATGGCGAACCAGAAATTCGGCAGCGCAATACCGACTTGGGTAACCCCCATGATCGCCACATCCGCAAGCGTGCCGCGCCGCGCGGCCGCGATCATGCCCACCGGCAGGGCGATCACCGCCGCAAGCGCCATAGCGTAAAGTGTAAGCGGGAGAGAGACGGTGATGCGGGCCGCGATGAGCTCTCCCACGGGCACGCGGTACGTATAGGACGTTCCGAAATCGCCGATCAGCATGCCCGTGACCCAGCTGAGATAACGGGTGATCGGTGCCTCATCGAGACCGAGTTCCCGGCGCAGCGCGTCGACGGATTCGGGCGACGCCTCGAGCCCCAGCATGAACGTCGCCGGATCGCCGGGCACGATCTCAAGCGTGAAGAAGATGACGATGCTCGCCACCCAAAGCGATAGAACTAGAGAACCGAGTCGGGTGGCGGCGTACCGGAGCATGTGCGCGAGGCTAATCCAGTGGCTGCGAGGGCGCCACTGACGAATGATCGGTTAAATTCCCCCTAAGATTGGCCGGATCTCGCCGACAGTCTGGGAACATTTCGGCGACTGTCAACAAATTGCAACACAATAGCTGGTGCAGCCATTTGACCACCAGACTATATGTGCGCTAACTCAAAACACCGCTTGCTGGAGAGCGGCCATAGTCTGGGGGCAGATAATGTGTAACGGGCCGCGCGCGTCGCGCGCGTATTTGGCTGCAATGGCGGCCATTCTCTCATCAACCATCGCTGGTCAGGTCTGGGCGGGTTCGTTCGATCGTCCGCAGGTCGCCGGAGAGCGTCTTGAACCGGCCGTCGTGCCGGGTCCTCGAAACACTGGCCCCGGAACCAGCCTTGTGGCCCTTCCCACGGATCTGTGCCGCTATGACGGCGGATTGCCCGCAAATGTTGCATCGGCAATCCAGGACCGCTCGGATTACCCTGAGCTTCTGGGCTACATGGCGGAGAATTGCCCCGAAGACGCGCTCGCGCTGTCCGACACGGCCACGGCCTCGGTGGCCTCTTCGACGGCAACCGGCGGAGCAGACGACCCAGCTGCCGGGCGCGAGGGGATCAACCTTTGTTCGTACCGCAACGGAATGCCTGTGCGGCTCCAGCGCCGGCTTGAGCGTCGGGCGGATTATGACGAGCTTCTGGCGCAGGTCTTTGAGGTCTGCCCGGAGGTCGGCCTCGTTCTCGGAGATCGCGCGACAGGCTCGACCGGTGGCTCCGGCGGACGCGAAGACGACAACGAAGACGACGGAACCAGTAACATCGTTCCGGTTAGCGGCGGCGGCTCGGGCGGATCCGGCGGTGACGGCGGTGGCTCGGGTGGGTCCGGCGGTGACGGCGGTGGCTCGGGCGGATCCGGCGGTAACGGCGGCGGATCGGGTGGATCCGGCGGTGACGGCGGTGGCTCGGGTGGGTCCGGCGGCAACGGCGGTGGCTCGGGCGGATCCGGCGGCAACGGCGGTGGCTCGGGTGGGTCCGGCGGCAACGGCGGTGGCTCGGGTGGATCCGGCGGCAACGGCGGTGGCAAGCCCGGCGGTGGCCACGGCGGCGGCAAGCCCGGCGGTGGCTATGGCGGCGGCGACAAGCCCGGTGGCGGCGGCGGAAAGAAAGACTGCCCGACCGACAACGAGCCTGGCGAAGTCGAGGACAACGAAGGCTAAGCGCTCAAGCGCTTAGCCTGCCAGGATCCCCCCGGCCAAGACCGCCATCCAGCGGTCCGGCCGCTCGGGATCCTGCATCCGCAGGAACGTGTACCCGGTGCGCGACCAGTGCTTGAGGTCAGGCGCGAGATTGTCGAGCACGAAGTCACCCTGATCCGTCCGCAGGATCAACACAGCATGGGCTGCGTTCTGGTGATCAAGGACCGTCGCCATCAGCAATCGCGACGCAGGCACACCCAGCCGCATGAGTTCGCGCTTCTTGAGAAGCGCAAAATCCTCGCAATCTCCGCCGCGGGCCGTGGGCAGGGCCCAATGCTCTTCCCGGCGATATTGGCGCGCATCGGTGATCTCCCGCACCTGGCGGTTCACACGGCGGTTCACATAATCCGCCAGTGCAAGGAGGTTCGAAGGCGCGGTCTGCGTGCCGCTGACACAAGCCCAGCCATACCGCTCGCAAAGTCCTCGTGCACCCTGCGGCGCCGCGACTTGCACCCCGTCGGATATGAAACGCGTCGATCCTTGGGCGGAACCCGCCATCGACACGAGAGCCATCGCCGCGACGCAGGCGGCGAGACCGATACGGCGGAACCAGGCGACCCGCTGTTGAGTGCGATGCGGTGCTGGGTCCCATGCCGGCATCCGCTGGAGCATATCTGTCATGTGGCGCGGCAGCTCTTGCGCCCCCGCCGAACAGATTTCCCAAGAATGAGGGCCTGATTGCGATCAGATTGCGGTCGCCGAGTGGCAATCGTTCAAAATTGAAGGGATCGCATTAAACGATTGCGTCACTTCCGTTCGTCATAACGGGCGCGGGCTGCCGCCACATCTGAGAGGTTTTCGCGTGCCCATCCTGCAAGCGACCAGAGCCCCTGGCAAAGCGACTGGCCAAGCGGTGTCAACGCATAGTCGACACGGGGCGGCACCTCGGGCGTCACCGTGCGCGTGACATATCCGTCGCGTTCGAGCTTCCTGAGCGTCTGGGTCAACATGCGTTGCGATATATCGGGTATTGCCCGCCGGAGTTCGCTGAAGCGATGCTCGCGTTCGCGCAACGCAGTTAGGACAAGGATCGACCACTTGTCCCCGATGGAATGCAGCACCGCCCGGACCGGACACAGATTGGGATCATAGGCGATCCCCTCGAGACGAACATCAGGCATACTTGGTTCCCTTTTTGTGCCGTCTTCAGGCATGCGGGTCGCGCGGCTAGGCTCGGTTCCGAATCGGAACCTACCCTATGAACAGGAACCAAATCCATGCAGATCCTTGACCGCCGCACCTTCCTTTCCCTTGCGGGAACGACCGCCGCTGCCGTCGGCCTGCCACAACGGGCCCTCGCAGCACCAACCTCGGCCGAAGTCTTTACCGGCGATGCCGCCGGCGCTCTTGTCGACAGCGTCGTTGTCGTGGGCGACGAAAGCGCGCTTTTGATCGATGCCCAGATCAACGCCGTGAACGCGTCTCGGCTGGCCGACCTGATCGCTGCTACGGGAAAACGGCTCGACACAGTGGTCCTCACCCATTTCCATCCGGACCATGTCATTGGTTTGACGACGATTCTTGAGCGGTTTCCGGATGCCCGCGCCATCGCCCACCCGGAGGTGGTGCCGCTCATTGAGCAAACGGGCGAGATGTTTCGCGCGAACATGGCATCGGGCGCGCCTGCAGGTGTTTTCCCCGACCGTGTCGTGATCCCCGAACCCTACGGTGCCGAGACACTCAGCTTCGAAGGGGAAACACTCGAGCTTTTGGGGCCGCTCCACGGGGACACTGACTTCATCACCGCTGTGCATATTCCGGCGCTCGATACCCTCGTGGGCTCGGATCTCCTTTACGCCGATACCCATGTCTGGGTGCGCGAGAACACGACACCCGAGGCCATCGACAAATGGCGAGCAAGCCTCGACCAGTTGGAGGCGCTCGGGGCGGGCACTGTGGTGCCGGGGCACCGGCTGGAAGGCTCGGCCAATGACGCCTCGACCTTTACGCAAACGCGCGCCTATCTCGATCAATGGGAAGCCGCGCTGGAATCGACGTCTTCGGCCGAGGACCTGAAAGCTGCGATGATGAACGGGAACGAGGACCTGGCACTTGTCTTTGCGCTCGATAGCGCCGTGGCCACGATCTATCCCGAGTGATGTGGTCCCCGCCCGCGCCATGGTCAGCACGGGCGGGATCCGCAGGCGTTACTGGGTCCAGCGGACGCCGGTCAGATCGTTGGCCTGGGTGGGCGCATCGGCCCAAAGTCCTTCAATCTTCGCATTGGCCACCCCGGCGCGAGCCAGCTGGAAGAGGAATCCGTTCACGTAATCCTCCGAGAGCCGCGTTTGCGCAGCAGCCAAGAGCTCGGACCGCTCGGCCGGATCCGAAGCAAGGCGAAGCTCGTCCATGATCCCCTGGAACGCCGCACTGTCGTACTGGAAGTAGTAGTCCGGGTTGCCATAGATCCCGATATCGTCGGCTTCGGTATGGCTGACGATGGTCAGGTCGTAATCCTTGCCACGGAACACTTCCTCAAGCCACTGCGCCCATTCGAGGTTCTGGATCTCGGTCTCGATCCCGACCTCGCGAAGTTGCGCGGCCAGAATCTCACCGCCGCGACGTGCATAAACTGGCGGTGGCAGCTTCAGCGACAACGTCAAGCCGTCGGCATACCCCGCCTCCGCCAAAAGGTCCCGCGACAGGTCCGGATCGTAATTCGAGTTGCCGGTCAGATCCACGTAATCAGGATTGTGCGGCGCGAAGTGCGATCCGATGGGCGTGCCGTAGCCGAACATCGCACCGTCGATGATCTCTTGCCGGTTGATCGCGTGGGCGATGGCCTTGCGAACCCGAACGTCGCTCAGAACTTCGCGGGCGTTGTTCGTTGACAGGATCGTCTCACCCTCTGTCGATCCCACGATCAGATCAAACCGGGGATCGGCTTCGAACTGGATCAGTGTCTCGGGCGCGGGAAAGCCAGGGAACGCGTCGATATCGCCGGCCATGACCGCGGCGAAGGCGGCTGTCGGGTCCGAGATGAACTTGAACGTGGCCGATGTCAGCGCCGGCTTTTCGCCCCAGTAATCAGGGTTCTCGACAAGTTCGACACGGTCGCCCTGAACCCACTGACCGAACTTGAAGGGGCCGGTGCCCACGGGCGCGGTTGCCGCCTGATCGATACTCTCGGGCGCAACGATCACCGCGTCGCCTTTCGCCATGTTGGCGATGAACAGCCCGTCGGGCACATCCAGCGTTACCTGAACCGTCAGCGGATCGACCACGGCAACGTCCGTGATGCCGGTGAAGAATTGTTTCTTGGCGTTGGTCGATTCCTCGGCACGAGCGCGGTCAAGCGAGAACTTGACGTCTTCGGCGTCCATCGACGTACCGTCGTGGAATGTCACGCCCTCGTTCAGCATGAAGGTATAGACCGTTCCGTCGTCGGAGATGTCCCACGACTTGGCGAGCGCCGGCACCACCGATCCGTCGGCTTGATACCGTGCCAGGCCTTCGAAGACATTGGCATAGACGACCTCGTCTATTGCCGCCGCCGCGCCCGCGGTGGGATCAAGGTTCGGCGGCTCAAGCTGCATGCCGATGGTGATGCTCGTCTGCGCCCAGGCGCCGCCCGCAAAAAGCGCCAGCGCCGCCACGCTGGCAGTCAAGTGCTTAGTCATGACCCCGTCTCCCTTGAGTGTGCATTGCGGGGAAGGCTAACCAGTGGTCCAAGATTCGCCTAGGCACTTGCGCATGCCCGAGATACCCCGCCCCACACCGCAGAGGCTGGAAGCTGACACGGCGCTGATCCGGCTGGCCGACGCTGCCATTCTCTGGGCGGTCCGCCTCTCAGTTCCGTTGCGCCATCCCCGGACATATCGCTGGTATGCCCGTCGCTATGCGGGCACCGCGCGGTGGCCGGATGCCGCCCTGCCCCGGACCCTTGATGACAAGTTTCTCTGGCGAAAGGTGTTCGACCGCGATCCGCGCTTCGTCATCCTGTCCGACAAGCTTGCCGTCAAGGACTGGGTGGCCAACCATTGCCCCGGTCTTGGCACGGCGCGGGTCCTTTGGGTCGGGGACCGGGCGGCGGACATTCCGGACGACGTCTTTGAAGGCCCCGTCGTGGTCAAGGCCAACCATGCCTGGAACACCAACTTCTTCGCGGTGGACGGCCCCCCGGACCGGTCCAGGATGGAACCGGAGGTCGATCGCTACCTTCGCGTTGACCACGGCACCGACGATTTGCAATGGGCGTATTGGCCGATTGACCGCAAACTCTTCGTCGAAGAGTTCCTTGGACCGGACGCCGAGGAACTGATGGAACTGAAGATTTATACCTTCGGGGAGCGGATCGAGCGCATGATCGCCATCTATGGCCGGTACGGGGCGATGTCGGCCGATGTCTGGTCGCCAGACAAAAATGGCGCCCTCGCCCGCACCGACGAAGTCGCGGCCGTCAGCCCGACCCGCGCGCAGCGCGACATGAATGCGCCGGCCGCCCGCGCCGTTGACTACGCACGGATCCTTGGCGCGCCGTTCGATCACATGCGCATCGATTTCATCTCCGATGGCACCCATCTTTGGCTTGGGGAGCTGACGGTCTACAACCTGAAGGGCCACATGGCGCACATGGGTGCAGACCCCGATCACCCGTTGAACGCCGCATGGGACCTGAGGCGGAGCTGGTTCCTTTCAACCCCGCAATCGGGCTGGCGGCGCCTATACGCCCGGGCTCTTGGCCGCGTGCTTGAGCGGCGCGCGCGTCACTGACGTCCGGACTGGATCCTCAGGCCAGAAGATCGTCCAGAACCAAGGCCATAACCGTCGCACTCGCCACCATGTCGTCGATGCCGACCCACTCGTCCGGCTGATGCGCCAGATCCAGCACCCCGGGACCATAGGCAATGCAGTTCTTCAGCCGACCGATCCGATCGATATGCTTCTGGTCATATGTACCCGGCGAGGCAACATAGTCCGGCGCGCGGCCAAGGACCGACTCGATCGCCGCCGCCGTCGATCGGACGACCGGCGCACCCCGATCCGCCATGGTGGGGAGAACCTCGTGCAACTCGCGGATCTCGTACCGGAATTCCGGACGTTCCGCCTTCACCCGCTCCAGAAGTGCGCGGATCTCGGACTTCACGTCGGCAATCTCCTCCTCGATCAGGAACCTCCGGTCGATGATGATCCGGCACCGGTCCGGGACGCAGGGCGCCGGAAAGCCATCGAATCCGGGCTCGGGCTCGGGCTCGCCCCCATGGACTGAATTGATGTTCATCGTCGACGACCGCGCACCCTCGGGCACCACCGGCATTTCGGTTGTCCGCGCCGCGAGCGCAGGAAAGAGCGTCGCCTCCATCTCGGCCAGAACCGCCCCCATGTGACGGACGGCGCAATCTCCGAGAAACGGCATCGAACCGTGGGCAATCCGGCCCTGGGTCTCGATCTCGGCCCACCAAACCCCCCGATGCCCAAGACAGATCCGGTCCTTGTTCAGAGGTTCGGGAATGATCACGTGGTGGACGCGCGCGGGATCGAAATATCCGCGCTCGGCCAGATAAGCGACGCCGCCATAGCCACCGGTCTCCTCATCGGCCGTGGCAGAGACTTCGATCGCCCCCCCGAAATCCGGACGGACCGCGAGGAACGCCTCGGCCGCGACGATCGCCGACGCGATCCCGCCCTTCATGTCACAGGCGCCCCGTCCATAGACCCGACCGTCGCGGACCGTGCCGGCGAACGGATCGACGCTCCAGCCGTGACCGACCTCAACGACATCCGTATGGCCGTTGAAATGAACCGTTTCGCCCGGACGTCCGCCCTCGCGACGGGCAACAAGGTTCCAGCGCGGATAGGCCTCGCTGTCGCCCGGTGTGCCCTCGGCGCGGATCATCTCGGTGACAAAGCCCGACCGCGCCAGGCGCCCGGCGATCAGGTCGCAGATCTCGCGATAATGCCGCCCGGGCGGGTTCAGCGTGGGCACCCGGATCAGGTCCTGCGTCAGCTCAACGATCGTGTCCCGCCGCGCCGCCACTTCTGCTGCAATTCTGCCATCGATGCCCATGGGAAGAGGCTACGACAATCCCGGACGGCCCGCACCCCTTCATATTGGCCCAAATACACCGGGGGTCCGGGGGCAGAGCCCGCGGCGGGTCGCCGCGCTGCGCGCGGCGAAACCCGGCGATCAGAGCACCGCTTCGATCCGGGTGATGTCGACGGGGTTGTTCAACTCCCAGAAGACCCGGCCCCGCGCATCCACCGGAACGCAGAGCATGCCTTCACCGTTCTCGAGAAAGCGCAACTGCTCCAGCCCCTCCGACCGCTCAAGGGGTCCTTCCGGCCAGCCTGCATAGGCATGAAGGCTGGCCGGGCGGTAGGCATAGACGCCGACATGGTGCCAGACCGGCGGCGCGGCGACATGAGGATCGGGCAGGAACGGAATGACTTCCTTGGAGAAATACAGGGCCCGGTGATCGGAGGCGAAGACCGCCGTCGTGCCGCCAACCCGTCCGGCCATGCGGTCCTCGCGAAGCCGGCGATAGGTCTGCGCATCGCAAAGCAAAACCGGCGTGGCCGCTCCCATCTCAGGCCGCGCCCTGAGCCCGGCCACGAGGTCTTCCAGAAACCACGGTGGCGTCAGCGGGGCGTCGCCCTGAAGGTTCACGACGATGTCGGGCTGACCGTCCAGCACCGCGACGGCTTCGGCGCACCGCTCGGTGCCGTTTCGCGCGGCCGGCGACGTCATGGCCACCTCGCCGCCGAACGATCTCACTGCTTCGGCGATGCGGTCGTCGTCGGTCGCCACGATCACCCGGTCAGCCGCCTGCACGGCCTGTCCGGCTTCCCAGGTGCGATGGATCAGGGACTTGGTCACACCATCGGCGCCGGTCAGCGGCTGCAACGGCTTGCCCGGAAACCGCGTCGAGGCATAGCGCGCCGGGATGATGATCCAGACGCTCAGGGTGTCACCCCGGCCCGCAGGCAATCATGGACATGGAGGAAGCCTGCAAAGGTTCCGTCCTCTTCCCGGACGACACAGCTGGTGATCCCCTTCCCCGTGCCGGTCATCAGCGCCAGCGCCTCCGAGGCCAGCCGGTCGGCGCCGATCCAAACCGGGTCGGCGGTGGCAATTTCCCCCGCGGTGGCCCCCCAGAGATCCCGTGCGTGGCGGCGCATGTCGCCGTCCGTCACGATGCCGCTCACGTCCCTGCCGTCCCAGATCAACGCGACCCCCAGCGCCTTTTCGGCCATCACCGCAACGGTTTCGGACATGGGCGCGTCCGGCGCGACGAACGGCAACGCCTCGCCCCGATGCATGAGGTCGCGGACCTTGAGAAGCCGCGTCCCCAACCGCCCACCGGGATGGTAGCGCCGGAAATCCTCGGGCGCCGTGCCCATCAGATGCGTGACACCGACGGCCAGGGCATCGCCGATGGCCAGCATCAGGGTGGTGGACGTGGTGGGCGCAAGCCCGTTCGGGCAGACTTCGGTCACGCGGCCATAGGCGATGGTGACTTCGGCCGCCTTGCCAAGCGTCGAGTCCGCGATCCCGGTCAATGCGATGATCGGGTTCCCGTGGGCGCGGCAATACTGGATGAGGTCGCCCAGTTCCGACGTCTCGCCGGTATTCGACAGGATCAGGACCACGCTGTCGGCTTCGACGAGCCCAAGATCGCCGTGGCTGGCCTCGCCCGCATGCAGGAAGATTGCCGATTGCCCCTCGGATCGCATGGTCGACGCGATCTTCCCGGCGATGTGGCCGGATTTGCCGATCCCGGCCACGATCAGCGGGCCCGAAGATCGGTGGATCAGCCGGACGGCCCGGACAAGCGCGCCATTCATCTCCTTGGCAAAGCCGAGTATCGCGTCAGCTTCGCCCACGAGCGCGTCGCGGCAAGCGCGCATCAGGGCGGCGTCGTCAAGATCTGGGAGGCGGGCGTGGGTTTGCACGTGCTCGGGGCCTTCGCTGCCCGTTCGGGGCGTTTCGGCGGTCTATACCGGGCGCCGTCCGATTTGCAAAGTCGCGCGCATCAGCCGATGGGCGCGCCGGTGCGTCGACGTGCTGGTCCGAAGAGGGCCGCAAGCGCCAGAACGATCCCCGAGACTGTGGCGATCATGCCCGCGGCGCTGACGGCATGAACCCCTCCCAGCCACAGCGGTCCGTATCCAGCCAGCACATAGCCAAGGATTGCCGAAAGAGTCGCGAAGACAAGGCTCCACGCCACCTGAAACCCAAGGCGCTCGGTCATAAGCCGAGCCGCCGCAGGCGGACAAATGAACATGGCTATGACGATGATCGAGCCCACGGCATCAAAGGCCGCGACGGCCGCCACGGCCGACGCAACCACGAGCCCAAGGCCCAATGGCCCAGTCGGTATGCCCACCGACCGCGCAAACCCCTCGTCAAAGGTCGCGATCCTGAGTGCCCGCCAGTAAAGCGCCGTGAGCGCCGCAATCAGGGCCGCCACCAGCGCGATCCGCCCAAGCTCCGGCGGCAATCCGGACAGGGCCACAGGATCGGCGAGCGAGGACCAACCATCGGCTCGCAGCCAGACGAGGCTTTCGAGGTTGCCCATCAGGGCGTGCTCCACATCAAGATGCACGTCCGAGGTGTCCGACTGTTCCAGAAGCAGAACGCCCCCGGCGAACAAAGTGGTGAAGACGACGCCCATTGCGGCGCCGGGCTCGATCCGGCCAAGCCGCTTGACGGCCTCGATCAAACCAACAGCGACCAGCGCTGCCAGACCCGCACCGATCAGCATCGGCCCGGTCTCGACCCGACCCGTGACCAGAAACGCAACGACAATCCCGGGAAGAACCACGTGGCTGATCGCATCGCCAATCAGTGCCTGCCGGCGCAGGATCAGGAAATTGCCCGGCAAGGCGCAGGCAATCGAGGCCAGCACGCCGATCAGGATCGGCACAAGGCTGAATTGAACGAACTCGGCGCCCATCATGCCCCCCCGGCCGGGACGGGCCCGCCAATTTCGGCGTCGAACGCAGCGATCTCGTCCGGCGTGAACACCTCTTCGATCGGGGTCAGCCCGTCATAGCGCCCGGCTTGCGCGGTGTCGCGGTGCAGGCGACGGGCCACGTCCCAGCGCCGTTCGTCGCGGGCGATGCGCGCCGCGGCCGCACGGCCCACATCCGTCGCCACCCCGTCTGCCCGGATCAGGCCCTCGGCCACCAGAACGCGAAGCGTATAGGCATCGTGGATCGGCTCGGAACGCGCGAGCGCTAGAAGCCCCTGCCGGCGATGAACCCGCCGCGCAAAGCCCCGCCGGCGCAGCATCGCACCTGCGATCCCGCGAGCAGGCGCGAAAAGCAACGAAAAGACAAAAAGCACCGCCGCCACAAGGACGATGATGGGGCCGGTTGGCAGATCCGGAGCCGAAGCTGAAAGTGTCGCGCCCACATAGCCCGAGACCCCGCCAATGGCTCCGGCGATCCAAAGAACGCGGTCCGCCCGCTCGGTCCAGAACCGCGCCGTAACCGGCGGAATGATCAAAAGTGCCACGATCAGGATCAGGCCCACGATCTTGAGGCCAATTACCGTCACGGCCATGACAAGCCCCATCATGGCAAGGTCAATGGCCGAGATGTTGTAGCCGCGGGCGGCCGCATAATCCGGATCGAAGGCCACAAGGGTCATTGGGCGCCGAAGGACCCACGTGACCAAGACGGTCACCGCACCGCCGACGGCGATGAGCACCGCGTCAGAGAACAGCATCCCCGCCGTCGTGCCCAGAAGGAACCCTTCGAGCCCCGCCTGGCGCCCGGACGCCATGGTTTGGATGATGGTCAGGACCACGACTCCGGCGCCGAAAAACACCGAGAGTACGGCACCGATCGCTGCGTCCTCGTTCAACCGGGTGCGCCGGGTCAGCCATTGGACCGCGAGGAGGCCGAGCCATGCCGACACTGCCGACCCAAGGAGCAGGCCCAAAAGGCTGCGCCCGTCGCCCCCTGATCCGACCATCACGATGAAGGCCAGTCCGATCCCGGGCAGGGTCGCATGGGCCACCGCGTCCGAGACCAGTGCACGCTTACGAAGATACAAGAACGTGCCCGCCGCCCCGCCCGCGAACCCGAGAAGCGCGGCCCCGATGGCCACAAGTGCTGCGTTGTAGCCCGCCCCGAGGAAGAGGGCATCTAGAAACGCGCTCACCCGGCTTGGCCGAGTGCGCCGAGGGTTTCGGCCGTAAGGCGCCCGCCGTAAGCCGCTTGCAGAGCATCCGGCGTGAATGCCGTGGTCACTGGCCCTTCGGCGATCTTGCGCACATTGATCAGGAGAACGTGGTCGAAGTACGACGCGACCGTACCGAGGTCATGATGCACCGCGACAATCGACCGGCCTTCTGCCTTCAACGCGGCAAGAACGTCGATGATCGCCCGCTCGGTTGCGGCATCGACCCCGGCAAAAGGCTCGTCCAAAAGGTAGAGATCCGCGTTCTGAGCCAAGGCGCGCGCGAGGAACACACGTTGCTGCTGGCCCCCGGACAATTGCCCGATCTGCCGACTGGCGAATTCAGCCATTCCAACCCGATCAAGCGCGTCCCGAACAGATGCTTTCAGAGCCCCGGTCAGCCGTCCGACAAGTCCGGTCCGGCGATAAAGCCCCATGGCCACGACATCGAAGACCGTGGCCGGGAAATCCCAGTCCACGCTTGCACGTTGCGGCACGAAAGCGATGCGGTCCCGTGCCGCGTCCACCGGCCGGCCGAACGCGGTCACGTCACCCGAAACCCGCGGCACGAGGCCAAGCGCGGCCTTCAGCAAGGTGGACTTGCCCGCCCCGTTCGGCCCTACGATCGCCGTCATTGCACCTGCTTCAAAGGCGGCATCGACAGAGAAGATCGCCGGCTTCTCGCCATAGGAAACCGTCAGGCCGGCCACACTCAACGCAGGTGGCGGCGCCGGTTCCATGGCCCGTTCTGCGCCTGGCCCATGCACCAATTCAAGGGTTTGCGGGTTCATCCTTGGGCCCTCAGTTGATGCTCAGACGATCGGACATGCCACCATCCGGCGCTTGCCCGCCAAGGGCCCGTGCAATGAGTGTCGCGTTGTGATCGATCATGCCCATATAGGTGCCTTCATAGGTGCCTGGCGTGCCCATGGCGTCGGAGAAAAGCGCGCCTCCGATGGTGACGGTGTGGCCCCGCGCCGCCGCGCCTTCGATCAACGCGCGCACATTCCTGTCGGATACCGACGTTTCGACAAATACAGCCGCGACGTCTCGGTCCACCAGAACGTCCACCAGATCGGCGACGCGTTTAAGACCTGCTTCGCTTTCCGTCGAGATGCCCTGAATACCCATCACTTCGAAGCCGTATGCCGTGCCGAAATAGTTGAAGGCGTCATGGGCTGTGACGAGGACGCGGGCGTTCTCCGGCACCGAAGCCAGAACGTTTGCCGTGTACTCGGCAAGGGCATCAAGTTCGGCGATATAGCTCTCGGCATTGGCGGCAAAGACTTCGGCATGGTCCGGCGCCACCCCGCTCAGCGCGTCACGCACTGACAGCACCACGCCGGACCAGAGTGTCGGATCCATCCAGACATGAGGATCCTTTTTGTCCGCATAGTCATCATGGCCAAGCAGGCTCGTGGCGGGCAGCGCCTCGGCGACGGCAACCACGGGCTTTTCCGCAGCGAGCTCGTCCAGGAAACGTTCCATTTGTGCCTCAAGGAACAGACCGTGCCAAAGCACGATATCCGCCCGAGCCATGGCGACGATGTCGGTCCGGGTGACCCGGTACGCATGAGGATCGACACCCGGGCCCATCAGCGCGCGTATTTCGACGGCTTCGCCGCCCACCACACGGGCGGCATCGGCGATCATGCCCGTCGTGGCCACGACCTGCAGCGTATCTGCGGCGGCGGGCCCCGAAATACCGATCACAACCGACAAGGCGGCCAGCAGGCGGGAAAGAGCGCGCATGGGACTTCTCCGATGGAAGTATACTACCCATGAAAATGCGACCCATTCGCAAAAAGTCAATGCTCTTGCGACTTATTCTCAACAGAAATTGAGTATCAGCGGCCGTTCGCCGCCATCACCTCGGCCGCCCGTCGTATTCCGGGATCGGCTCCAAGATCCTCGGCCGCGACCGGCAGGCGCTGACGCCAGTTCGGATAGCAGGCGACGGTCCCGGGCAAGTTCGGTTGATCGGCCAGCCCAAGCGCATCCTCGACCTGCACCGCGACCAGCCGCGATCCGCTGGCAGCAAGATGGGCGTGAACCCGGTCGGCGCCGTCTCCACCCAGTGTGCGGTGCAGGCGCGCGACCTCTTCCTGTCGGCGCGCCTGCTCTGCCGAGGCGGAGTCGGCGCGGATCAAGCCAATGTGGGCCCGGGCCGCAATATCCCGCCCCTCGCGCCAACCGGCGTAGGTCGGAAGGTCATGGGTCCCAAACGACGTCATGGCCCGTTCCGGATAGGCGTCGGGTGTTTCCTCCGGCTCGAACATCGCCAGCCGACATCCAAGGATACCGGCCGCTGCGAGAGCCTCGCGCAGGCCACCCGGAATGTTGCCGAGATCTTCGCCCACAACAGTCGCGCCGGCCCGCGCCGCCTCGATCCGGACCACCGCAAGCATCGCCGCCCGCGGCATGGCCACATAGGCGCCTGGCACGGAGCGGTCCGTCGGCGCCCAAAACGCCCGTTCGAACCCGAGGATGTGATCAATCCGCAAAAGCCGAGCGAAACGGAACTGGTACCGCAAGGTTTCGGCAAGGGCCCGAAATCCGCTCCGCGCCAGCGCCATGGGCGCGAATGGCGCGAGGTTCCAGACTTGCCCATCCGGGCTGAACGCGTCGGGCGGCGCCCCAAGCGAGACGCCCGAGGCGAAGATCCCGGGTTCGGCCCAGGTCTCGGCCCCGAAGGGATGCGTGCCGACGGCGAGATCGAGATAAAGCCCATGGGCCATCCCGGCCCCGGCCTTCGCCGCCGCGGACAATTGCGCCTCGGCCGCGGTCTGCAACCAGGCATGCAAGCCGATCCGGTCACCATTTCGGGCTGCGAACGCGGCAACTGCGGGCCCCTCCGGATCCCGCAGCGCCGGGTCCCAGCTGTCCCAATACGGGCCCTCGACCTCCGACAGCGCCTGATGGGTCGCGAACCGCCGCAGGTCCGCCCCGCCCTCGGACAACGCGGCGCGTCCAGCATCCGGGCCCGGAAAAGCCGCTTCTGCCGCGTGCCGGACCGCACGCTCGGCTTCGGGATAATCGAGATGCGGCCCGTTCCCCAGGCGCGGCGCACCGACGATATGAAGGTGACGTGTCGAGAGGCGCCGCCGGTGCGAGGGTGAATAGGGGCTGATCGCCGCGGGATCCGTTGGAAAGCCGGCGTGAACGGGGTTGATGCCTACAAAGCCGGCACCTCCAGCCGCAAGCGCCCGGACCGCCGCCTCGAGGTCCCGGTAGTCTCCAATCCCGCCGGCCTCCTCGGTTCTCAAGCCGTAAAGAGGAAGCGTGACACCCCAGCCGCGCGCGGGCAGCGGGAGGGAACGCGGCGCCGCGACAATCCATGCGTCATCACGGTCGGCCACGCGATGTACACCCATGGGGAGCGGCGGCAGCGGACCCCGGCCCTCCAAGGACCGTCCGTCCTCAAGCTCGATTGCCCAGTCGCCGGGAAGTTCGGGACCCGCCTGCCCGGCCTCGACCACTTGCGCCACCGGAACGGCGCGCGCGGCTTGGGCGGCTTCCTCTGCTTTCCGACGCTCGGTTATCGCGGAAGGATCAAGATCGATCCCCATCGCCGCAAGGCACATCGCCGCGCTTTCGGGTGCGGTGTCGCGCCGGACACCGTCAATACCGGTATAGTCAGGCTGGACGCCCATGAGCCGGGCAAGAGCCATGAGATCGTCCATGGCCCCGCGCCGGTCCGGTTCAGGCCGACAGCGCCTCGAGCACCTCGTCCGAGATCTCGAAGTTCGCGGTCACGCGCTGGACGTCGTCGTCGTCCTCGAGCACTTCAATCAACCGCATCAGCTTTTGAGCACCGTCAAGATCAAGATCCGTGGTGGTGGTGGGCTTCCAGATAAGTTTTGTCGAATCCGCTTCGCCCAGTTCGGTCTCGAGCGCCGTCGAGACATCGTTCAAGTCTGTGTCGGCGGTGTAGATGATATGCCCGTCTTCCGAGCTTTCCACGTCTTCCGCCCCGGCCTCGATCGCCGCCATCATGACCGTGTCCTCGTCGCCGATGGCCGCCGGATAGACGATTTCACCTTTCCGGTCGAACATGAAGCTGACGGACCCCGTTTCGCCAAGGTTTCCGCCGTGCTTGCCGAAGGTCGAACGCACGGTCGACGCGGTGCGGTTTCGGTTGTCGGTCATCGCTTCGACGATGACGGCCACACCGCCGGGTCCGTATCCTTCGTAGCGAATCTCTTCGTAATCCTCGCCATCTCCGCCCTGCGACTTCTTGATCGCCCGGTCGATCACGTCTTTCGGAACCGATTGCGACTTGGCTTCCTTCACCGCAAGGCGAAGCCGCGGGTTCTTGTCAGGATCGGGATCGCCCATCTTGGCGGCGACCGTGATTTCCTTGGCGAGCTTTGAGAACAGTTTCGACCGCGCGGCATCCTGGCGCCCCTTGCGGTGCTGGATGTTTGCCCATTTTGAATGGCCTGCCATGGGTCCCGGATCCTCTTCTGGCGCTGCTGCGGGGCGTTTTAGGCAAAGGGCCGCGCCCCTGCAAGCGCCCGCATTGGGCGAACGCGCTAGGCGCGCTCGTCTTTGGGCGAGCCCATGACCACATGTGTTGTGATCTGGCGCACCGAGGGGAGTGCCCCCAGCTTGTCAGTGTGAAAGAGTTTGTAGGCCGCGAGGTCCTCGGTTTCGACACGCAGCAGGTACTCCACGTTGCCGGTGATGTTGTGGCATTCGCGGACCTCTGGGTACCGCGCCATGGCGCGCTCGAATGCCAGTTGCGCGGCCTGGCTATGATCGGCAAGACCCACCGAAACAAACGCAAGGAACCCCTGCCCCAGCGCGACCCGGTTTATCACGGCACGAAAGCCCCGGATCACACCGGAGCGTTCAAGCGCCGCGACCCGGCGCAGACACGCTGATGCCGAAAGCCCCACACGTGCGGCGAGTTCGGTGTTGGGGATCCGCCCATCACGACCAAGTTCACGCAAGATTCGGTCGTCTATTTCGTCAATCTTCGTCATTTCGTGTGTATTCTCGTACCGTTACTCGGTGATTTGCAACCATCCGTCGGAAAAGGCGCGCAAGAATTGCCCGCATGTCACACGATCTTCTCTTCGCCCTAATCGGCTTCGCCTTCGTAACCTCGATTACCCCGGGGCCCAACAACCTGATGCTGATGGCCTCGGGCGCGAATTTCGGGTTCATGCGATCGGTCCCGCATATGCTTGGGATCGGGATCGGGTTCACGATCATGGTGCTTTTGGTCGGCGTGGGGCTTTTGGGGCTCTTCGATGCGTGGCCGCCGAGCTACACGGTGCTCAAGGCCGTTTCGGTCGCTTACCTTCTCTGGCTTGCCTGGAAGATCGCCCGTGCCGGGGCACCCGGAAACGGATCGGCCGAAACACGTCCGATCACCTTTCTCCAGGCCGCCGCGTTCCAGTGGGTCAACCCCAAAGCCTGGACGATGGCCCTGACCGCAACATCGGTCTATGCCGAACCGCACACGCTGACGGCAATTGCGGTGGTGGCAATGGTCTTCGGCGCCATCAACCTGCCCACGGTGTCGACATGGACCCTTCTGGGGCAGGGACTTCGCCGGTTTCTGACCGATCCCGCCCGGCTCAGGCTGTTCAACTGGACGATGGCAGCGCTTTTGATCGCCTCTCTTATCCCTGTGCTCGTCTAGCGCGACGCAAGCCAGAATTCGGCGCGGTCCGGGCGATCAAAGTGTCGAAGCTTTGCGCCGGCGCTGTCATCATGCGTCGCATTGCACAGCCCTGCCCTGCGGGCTCGGCTTGTGCCCCACATGAGGGGAAGTCCAGGGCCAAGACCCCCGTGACCGGACGAGACCTTCGCGGTAGGCAGGGGCATGACCCAAGATCAAACCATCCTCTTCGCGCTCTTTGCTGCCGTCTTCGGCCTCCTTCTTTGGGGTCGCGTCCGCTACGATATCGTGGCCTTCGGCGCGCTCATGACCGGGGTCGTGGCCGGGGTGGTGCCTTCGTCGGACGCGTTTTCCGGGTTTGGTCATCCCGCGACGCTGGTCGTCGCACTCGTCCTGATCGTCTCCGCCGGCCTCGTGCGCTCCGGTGCGGTCTATCTGATCACCCGCACCATGATCGACGCGGCCCGCCCCCTCGGCGCCCATATCGCGATCATGGGCTCGGTCGGCGGCGTGCTGTCGGCCTTCATGAACAACGTGGCGGCACTGGCCCTCTTCATGCCGATCGACATTCAGACCGCCCGAAAGGCCGGGCGCGCGCCCGGCCTGTCGCTGATGCCGCTGTCCTTCGCGACAATCCTCGGTGGCATGGTCACGCTGATCGGGACGCCGTCGAACATCATCATCGCTACCATCCGCGAAGACATCCTCGGAAGCCCCTTCGCCATGTTCGACTTCGCGCCGGTCGGGGGCATCACCGCCCTCGTGGGGCTGGCCTTCGTGGCCCTTGTGGGATGGCGGCTGATCCCAGGCGGGGATGGCGTGCAGGCCGCCTCGGCCATGGACGATATTGCCGCCTATGTGGCGGAACTGACCATCCCTGATGGCTCCAAGCAAGTCGGGCGCCGGCTGGCGGATCTCTATGACGCCGCCGAAGCGGCGGATGTGGCGATCCTCGGGCTGGTGCGGGGTGGCAAGCGCCTTTACGGGACCCAGAGAAACGCCACGCTCGCAGCGGGCGACGCAATCGTCATCGAAGCCCGCCCCGATGCGCTCGACGAATTCCGTTCGGCGCTTGCTCTGGACTTCGCCGACAAGGGACGGGAGGCCAAGCTCCGCTCGGAAAACGATGGCCTGGCGGTCACCGAGGTGGTCGTGCCCCAGGGCGCACGCATCGCAGGGCGCACGGCCCAGGCGGTTGGCCTTTCCTGGCGGAAACGCACCGTGCTGCTCGGGATCTCACGCCGTGGCCGGCGGATCACCAGCCAAGTGCGGAAGACCCCGATCAAGGCGGGCGACATCCTGTTGCTCCTGACGCCCGAGCGCGATGCCGGAGACGTCACCGAATGGCTGGGTGCCCTGCCGTTGGCCGAGCGCGGATTGGCGGTCACCGACAACAGCAAGGTCTGGCTGGCGATCGGCCTGTTCGCGGCCGCCGTGGGCGCAGCGGCGGCAGGGCTGGTGTACCTCCCCGTGGCACTTGGCATCGTGGTCGTGGCCTACACGCTTCTCCGTGTCCTGCCGCTGGCGGAGATCTACGACCATGTCGAATGGCCAGTCGTGGTGCTATTGGGCTCGATGATTCCGCTTGGGGCCGCTCTCGAAACCACGGGCGGCACAGACCTGATTGCCGGGGGCCTTGTCAGCCTGTCGGCGGGCCTGCCCGCCTGGGCGGTCATGACCCTGCTTCTCGTCGTCACGATGACGCTTTCGGATATCCTGAACAACACGGCCACGGCCATCGTCGCCGCCCCGGTGGCGATCGAGATGGCGACCCGGCTCGGCGTCAATCCCGACGCTTTCTTAATGGCCGTGGCCATTGGCGCGGCCTGTGCGTTCCTCACCCCGATCGGTCACAAGAACAACACTCTGATCCTCGGGCCCGGGGGCTACCGGTTTGGTGATTACTGGCGAATGGGCCTGCCCTTGGAGATCCTCGTGATCATCGTCTCCGTCCCCGCCATTCTTCTGGTCTGGGGCCTTTGACGAAAAGGCGAAGATGACGGAAAGCCCGGTGCCGCGCGCGGCCCGAGGAGGAGGCGCAGCCGACGACGAGAGAAGGGGCGTGCGCCGGAGGCGCTCAGTTCGTCAACGGCCAGATCAGGGGGATGAGCGCCGAGGCCAGAAGCCCCACACTGAGATTGAGCGGGATACCCACCTTGAGAAAGTCGGTGAACTTGTAGCCACCCGGCCCGTAGACGAGCATGTTTGTCTGATAGCCGACCGGTGTCGCAAAGCTCGCCGAAGCTGCGACCATGACCGCGATCACGAGCGGACGTGGATCGATCCCCAAGGCGGCGGCGAGCCCGATCGCCACCGGCGTGACCACCACGGCGACCGCGTTGTTGGACACAAGTTCGGTCAGGACCGAGGTCAGGAGGTAGATCGACCAGACCAGCAGAAACGGCGGCAACCCGGCCAGGTAAGGTGCGAATGCGTCGACGATCAGCGCCACGGCACCCGATGCTTCAAGCGCCGCCCCCACCGAAAGCATCGCAAAGATCAGGGCGAGGAGCCGCCCGTCGATGGTCCCGAAGGCCTCGTCGGCGTCGATGCATCGTGTAAAAAGCACGACAGCGACAGCGACGACGGCAAGCGCAAGGATCGGCGCCACGCCGAGCGCCGCAAGGCCCACGAGACCGAGAAGGGCCCCGATCGCCACTGGTGCATGGCGGCGGCGATAGGCGCGTTCGGTCGGCTGCGCGATATCCACAAGACCCATGTCCTGGGCAAGGCGGCGGATGTCGTCCGGCGCCCCTTCGAGAAGGAGAGTGTCGCCGACACGCACCACAATGTCGTCAAGTTGGCGACCGATATTCTGGCTGCGCCGATGCACGGCCAGCGGATACACACCATAGCGCCGCCGGAGGCGCAGCGCGCCCAGAGATCGGCCGACCATCCGTGCTCCGGGCGTGATCAGGACCTCGACCGTCGTTGTCGCCACCGACGAGAGCCGTTCCACCGTCCGCAGGGCCTTCGACGCCTGCATTTCAAGAAGATCGGCCATGGCGGTGCGCAACACCACACGGTCACCGGCCTCCAGCATGACCGCGCCCAAATCCCGGCGAAGCGATGCGTCGCCGCGCAGAACATCGATTACCCGCACACCCTCGCGGCGGAAGAGATCAACTTGGGTCACGGGGGCCCCGATCAGCGCCGATCCCTCCGGAACCGCGACCTCGGTGAAGAACCGCATGCGGGACCGACTGGACAGAAGATCGGCCATGCTGTCGCGTTCGGGCAGAAGCTTGGGCGCGATGAACCGCAGATAGATCATGCCCCAGAAGACCAGAACCACGGCCAGCGGCGTGACCTCGAAAATGGAAAACGGGGCCAGCCCGTTCGCCCGCGCCACCCCGTCGACAAGAAGGTTTGTCGACGTCCCGATCAAGGTGAGCGTCCCACCGAGGATGGCGGCGTAGGACAAAGGAATCAGCAGCTTCGAAGCAGGCCGTTTGAGCCGTTTCGCCATCTGGACGAAGACGGGGATCATCACGACCACAACCGGCGTGTTCGAGACGATCGCCGAGGCCAGCGTCGCGAACCCGAGAAGCGCGATAATCGCGACCAGAGGACGCTTTTCCGCGCGGGCCTCGGCGAAGGCGGTAAAGGTGGCGAGCGCTCCGGATCGTACAAGTGCGGCCATGACGATAAACATCGCGGCGATGGTCCAAGGCGCCGGGTTCGCAAACGTGGCCAGAGCCGCCTCATAGGGCAGCACACCCGTCACAAGCAGAACAGTTGCCCCGCCGAGAGCCACGACTTCAGTCGGATAGGTCTCGCGGACGAAGAGGACGAACATCGCCAGAACGACGCCAAGCGCCAAGAGGGCCTCGGCCGTGGGCGAAAGGCTCAGAATATCCATATGCGCTCGTCGGTTCCCTGGCCCGCGTCAGCCGGTATCATCGCGGGTCGCGCGCGCCCCCGCAAGTCACCCCTTGGTACCGGCACCCCCGGGCCGGTGTTTCCGGAACCAATACCGCGCCGAGGTAGTCCATTGCGACCTGGACAGGCGTCTCGTCCGCGGCCCGTCTCAGGGTCCGGCCTGCTGGAGACGCCCCCCGACCCGTATCGGGTGGATGGCCCGTGCAAGACCGGTCCGGTCATCGGTTTCGATCAACGCGCCGGCCAGCGTCGCCTCGCCCGCGGCGGGCGTGAACCGTTCGCGCGACATTCCCGTGACGAACCGGCGCATCGGTTCGGCCCGGTCCATCCCGATCACCGACAGGTAATCGCCGCACATCCCGGCATCGGTCTGATAGGCGGTGCCACCCGGCAAAAGGGCCGCGTCCGCCGTTGGCACATGGGTATGCGTGCCGATCACCGCCGAGGCCCGTCCATCGCAAAAATGTCCCATCGCCATCTTTTCGGACGTGGCTTCGCAGTGGATGTCGATGAGGCTTGCCTGAACCAGGCCTCCGGGTTTGTGGGTCTTCAGGACTGCGTCTACGCCAGAGAACGGATCGGCGAAGGGACGTTTCATGAAGACCTGGCCGAGGACCTGCGCGACGAGCACCTTTCTCCCACCCGGGGCATCGAACACCCGCGCTCCGCGGCCCGGGGCATCCTTGGCGAAGTTCAGCGGCCGAATGATGCGCGGTTCGTCTTCGATGAAGCGCAGCATGTCCTTTTGATCGAAGGCGTGGTCGCCGAGCGTGATCGCATCAGCACCGGCCGCCAGAAGGGCGCGGGCGTGATCGGCCGAGAGGCCATGACCCGAAGTGGCGTTTTCGCCGTTGATCACCGTGAAGTCGATCCGCCAGTCCGCCTTGAGCGCCCCGAGCCGCTCGCATACCGCCGTTCGCCCCGACCGGCCCATAACATCGCCGAGAAAGAGAAGTCGCATGAACCCGGCCTAGGGCCCGCTCCGGAGAAGGGCAAGAACCATCTCGCCGCGGCTCACCCGGCGAAGCTGCGCACCCCGGCTTCGGTGACGACGGCGTCCAAGGGCTGGTCGGTCTCCTCGACGGGCAGCGCCGCCGCCTCTTGCGCGCGGTATGCAAAGCCGACGGCCAGTATTTGGGCCCTGGCCCGGAGATCGGCGAGCGTCCGGTCATAAAACCCGCCGCCATAGCCGAGCCGGTTGCCACGCCCGTCGAACGCTACGAGCGGCACAATCAGGATCTCGGGTTCGAGGGTTTCGGGCGATGCGGGCACGGGGATCCCGTAGGCCCCGATTTCCATCGGAGCACCTGCGCTCCAGCGCCGGAACCCGAGGCGCTGTTGTGGGCCATCCACTACGGGCAGGACCACGTCTCCGTTCCATGATGTCATGACCGGGTCCGGATCGATCTCGGACCCGCTGGCCATGTATCCCGCGAGAACGCGGCCAGCATGGGGGGCAAGGTAATCCGCAAGATGCATTGCCGCGTCCGCGTCCCGCCCCGTCTCATGCGCCGCCTTCCGCCGTTCGAGGGCCGAACGCCGGACACTGGCTTTCAAATCGCCCTGAACCATCCCCACCCCCGGCCAGACCTGCCGCTACAAGAGTACAAGAACGGCAAGCCCGAGGAAGGCAAAAAAACCGACAACATCCGTCACGGTTGTAACGAATGCCCCCGAGGCAAGCGCCGGATCCACGCCGACCCGGTCTAGGGCGACCGGAATCACGATTCCGGCCAGCCCGGCGACGACAAGATTCACGATCATGGCCACCGCGATGACGATCCCAAGCATGGGCATGCCGAACCAGACGACGCCCACCACGCCCATCACCACGGCGAAGACCGCACCGTTCAAAAGGCCGACAAGGGATTCGCGACGCACGACGCGGAACAGGTTCTTGCGCGTGAGGTCTTTGGTTGCGATCGCCCGCACGGCGACGGTCAGGGCCTGTGTGCCAGCGTTTCCCCCCATCGATGCGACGATCGGCATCAGCACCGCAAGCGCCACAACCTGCGCGATCGCGTCTTCGAAGACCGAAATCACCAGCGAAGCCAGGATTGCGGTGACAAGGTTCACAGCAAGCCAAGGGAACCGTTGTCTGGTCGTCTCGATGGCCCCGTCCGACAGGCGGCTATCCCCGGCGCCGGCCAGTCGCAGAATATCCTCTTCGTGCTGTTCGTCGAGCACGGCCATCGCGTCATCAATCGTGATCACGCCCACAAGTCGACCATCCGCGTCGACGACCGGGGACGAGATTAGGTGATATTGGTTGAATGCATAGGCAACCTCGGATTCTGCCTGATCAGCCGGGATCGTTCGGAACGAGTCCTCGGTGATATCGGCCATGGCGACCTCGCGCTTCGACGACATCACCTTTCCCAGCGTGACATACCCGACCGGCTTCATTCGGGGATCGACAAGGATCACGTGATAGAACTGCTCGGGCAGATCGTCATGCGACCGCATGTGATCGATGGCCTGCCCGACGCGGTAATGCTCGGGGACCGCCACCAATTCGCGCTGCATCAGGCGCCCGGCCGAAAACTCTGGGAACGTCAGCGAAGCTTCGACAGCTGCCCGGTCATCGGCCTCGAGCGCCTCAAGAACCTGTTCCTGCTGTTCTTCGTCGAGGTCCTCGATCAGATCGACAACATCGTCCGTTTCGAGTTCGCGCACCGCTTCTTCGAGCGACTGCACCGGCAGAAACGAGATCACTTCTTCGCGCAGGCCCTCGTCGAGCTCAGACAGAACCGACCCGTCGATCAGACCATGAGCCAAAAGAAGAATGGCCCGGCGTTCGCCCGGGCTCACCTGCTCAAGAAGGTCAGCGATGTCGGCAGGATGGAGCGGCGCAAAAAGCTCTTGCAGGCGGTCGCGGTTCTGCGTCGCCACAGCAAGCAGCACGCCTGAAACAAGCTGGTCCCCCAGCGCATAGGACGCATCTTTGCGCTCGTCGGTCTGGACTGGATCGTCTGCCATCGATGGCCTCCTGTTGACGGGAAAAATCATAGGGGAAGCGCGAAAAACATGACAGGCCCGCGGAGCGATTTACCTAGGAGGCTCTGGGGTTTAGTGTCGCCATGCCCGTGTGGGCACGCAGCCATTCAGGACCCCGCTAGATGGGCCAGACCAACCCGGACATCTTGATCCTCGGACAGACGCTTGCCTTCGAGCAGGATCCATTTCGCGTCGCCCCAGATGCCGCCGCGCGGCACGAGCGGCAGGGCGCCGTGGCGATCGCAAATGGCCGCATCCTTGACGTCGGGCCCGCTGATCGCCTCCGAGCTGCCTTTCCCGGAACACCAGAGGATGACCGCGGAAGCGCTCTCATCCTGCCGGGATTCATCGACGCCCATGCGCATTATCCCCAAACGGCCATGATCGCGAGTTGGGGCAAGCGCCTGATCGACTGGCTGAACACCTATACGTTTCCCGAGGAAATGCGGTTCGGCGATCCGGCATATGCGCAGGACATTGCGGACCGCTATCTCGACCTTTTACTGGCCAACGGGACCACAACCGTCACGAGTTATTGCACGATCCATCCCGAAAGCGTGGACGCCTTCTTCGCCGCCGCCCGACGACGCGGATTGCGCGCCATGGCCGGTAAGACCTGCATGGACCGCAACGCACCCGACGGCCTGCGCGATACCGCACAATCGGCCTATGACAACAGCCGCGCGCTTCTGGATCGCTGGCATGGCGTCGACCGACTGACCTATGTGATCACACCCCGCTTTTCACCGACTTCCACACCGGATCAGCTTGCCGCGCTCGGTGCTCTTTGGGCCGAAAACCCGGACTGCCTGCTGCAGACCCATCTGTCCGAACAAACCGACGAGGTCACCTGGGTGGCCGAGCTGTTCCCCGATGCCCGCGACTATCTCGACACCTATGAGGCTGCCGGATTGCTTGGGCCCGGCGCGCTTTATGGGCATGCCATCCACCTGACCGACCGCGAACGCGCGCGCATTGCCGAGGTCGATGCCAGCGTGATCCATTGTCCAACCTCGAACACCTTCATCGGGTCGGGTCTCTTTGACATGGCATTGGCACAGCAGGTCCGGGTGGGTCTGGCCACGGACACCGGCGGGGGATCGTCCTTTTCGATGCTTCGCACGATGGCCGCGGCCTATGAGATCGGACAGCTTCGCGGATCGGTGCTGCACCCCGCCCAGCTTATCTGGCTCGCCACCGCCGGATCTGCGCGCGCCCTCCGACTGGAAGACACGATCGGGCGTCTCGCCCCGGGTATCGAGGCGGATCTGGTTGCGCTGGATCTTGGCTCCACACTCGCGATCGCCCAACGCGCCGCCCGCGCAGAAGACATCTGGGAGGCGCTGTTTCCCACAATCATGATGGGCGATGACCGCGCCATCGATGGCGTATGGGTCGCAGGCGCGCCAGTGCGCTAGCCGTTGGCGAGGCGCGTGACCGCCGACCGTGCATCACGAGACAGTTGCACCGCGTCGATCGTCAGAAGCTGGCCGTCGGCGACAATGCGACGGCCCTCGACAAAAAGATCGCGCACATGGTCGGGGCCGGCGAGGACCAAAGCGGCCGGATCCCAGCTTCCGGCACTGGCAAGGCCCGCCACATCCCAAACGGCAAGATCGGCACGGTAGCCCGGAGCGATCTGGCCGACATCGTCACGTCCAAGAACGGCGGCCCCCCCGCGCGTGGCAATCTCGAGTGCTTCGCGGGCGCCCATCGCATCTGCACCCCTCTCTAGTCGCTGCAAGAGCATAGCCTGGCGCGCCTCGGCCATAAGACTTGCGCGGTCATTGGACGCCGAACCGTCGACACCGAGACCCACATGAACACCGGCGTCACGCATGTCCCTCACCGGCGCGATCCCGGATCCGAGCCGCCCGTTGGAACAGGGGCAATGGGCGACACCGGTCCCCGTTCTGGCAAAAAGCGAAATCTCGGCCGGATCGAGCCGAACGCAGTGGGCGTGCCAGACATCGTCACCAACCCAGCCGAGTTCTTGGGCATAATCCCCCGGCCGGCACCCGAACATTGCTTCGGAATAGGCGATGTCTTCGACGTTTTCGGCCAGATGGGTGTGAAGGCGAACGCCAAGATCCCGCGCCAGCAAAGCGCTGTCGCGCATCAGGCCCTGACTGACTGAGAAGGGAGAGCACGGCGCCAGCCCCACGCGCACCATGGCCCCGGGGGCCGGATCGTGAAAGCTGCGCACCACCCGCTCCATATCGGCAAGGATCGCGGCCTCGTCCTCGACCAGCGCGTCAGGAGGCAATCCCCCCGCGCTTTCGCCAATCGACATCGCCCCCCGCGTGGCATGAAAGCGCATTCCGACATGCCCGGCGGCTTCAATCGTGTCGTCAAGCCGTGCGCCATTCGGAAAAAGGTAAAGATGATCCGAACTTGTGGTGCATCCCGAAAGCGCAAGCTCGGCCAGGCCAAGCTGGGTCGAAAGACGGATTTCTTCGGGACCCATGCGCGCCCAGATCGGGTAAAGCGCACGCAGCCAACCGAACAACAGCGCATCCTGTCCGGCGGGAACGGCCCGGGTAAGGGTCTGGAACAGGTGGTGATGGGTGTTGATCAGGCCCGGCGTGACCACGGTGCCCGAGGCATCGAAGATGGTGGCACCGGCGGTGTCCAGTCCCTGTCCGACCGCCGCGATTGCGCCGTCGACAACGCGCACATCGCCGCCCGCGATTTCACGGCGGTCGGCGTCCATGGTCAGCACCATGTCGGCACCTCGGAGCAACAGCGATGTCATGCGCTCTGCAACAGTTCGAGCGCCTTGGCATGGATCGCCGGATTTGCCGCCGCAAGCGCCCTGCCGCCAGCGGCAACCGATCCCCCTTCCCAATTGGTGACCACGCCGCCGGCGGCCTCGATCACCGCGATCGGCGCTTGAATATCATAAGCAGCAAGACCGGCTTCGATCACGAGATCCACCTGCCCGGCTGCCAAAAGCGCATAACCATAGCAATCAAGACCATAGCGGACGAGCCTGACCTTGTCCGCGACCCTGCGAAAGGCCGTATGCTCTTCCGGTGAACCGATTTCCGGGAATGTCGTCAGAAGGGTCGCGTCCATGAGTGACGTCGTCGCCGTTGTCTCAAGCGGCGCCACCCCCATCGGACCCTCGACCTGCGCAACACCGAAACCACCTTCGAAGCGCTCGCCGATATAGGGCTGATCGATCAGCCCGTAGATCGGTCGCGTGCCGTTATGGATCGAGATCAACACGCCCCATGTCGGCGTTCCGCTTACGAAGCCCCGGGTGCCGTCGACCGGATCGAGGACCCAGGTTAGCCCGGATCTCCCTTCCGCGGATCCGTATTCCTCTCCGAGAATTCCATCATCGGGACGGTAATCGGCCAGAAGCGCCCGCATCGCACGCTCTGCGCCGCGGTCGGCTTCGGTCACGGGGTCAAAGTCCGCCGCCTTGCTTTCGGTCTGCAGATCGCGCGCCCGGAAGTGGCGCAAGGTTTCGGTCCGCGCCGCCTCGGCCAGGCGGTGGGCGGTGGCGCGCAGTTCTGCCTGCGTCGAGAGATCGATGTCCGTCACACGTTCGGGCTTACACATGTGCCGCGGAAACGAAAAGCGCCCCGCGACAGGTCGGGGGCGTCTCGTTCATCTCGTCAGCTGTCGCGGTCTGAATTCGGTGCGATGGGCCGGTCAAGGGGCTTTCAGGCGACTTCGCTCAAAACCCGAGCAAGTTCGAATAACCTCCGGCGCTGCGTTTCGGGAATCGCGTAATACGAGCGGATCAATTCCAGCGCTTCCTTGTCGGCCATGATGTCTCCGGGCACCGATTCCGGCGTTGCGGCTTTGTCTCCGTCCAGTCCTTCGAAGAAAAAACTCACCGGAACACCAAGAGCCTCGGAAATGTCCCAGAGCCGGCTTGCCGAAACGCGATTCATGCCAGTTTCGTACTTCTGGATCTGTTGGAATTTGATACCGACTTTCTCGGCCAGTTGCTGCTGCGTCATGCCGACCATCCAACGACGATGCCGCACACGCTTTCCAACGTGTACATCTACCGGATGTTTCATGACACTGCTCCCAAGTTATGCATTAACGTCAGTAGAGATGCTAAACCGGTTCGATTTCAACAACCTGTCCTTTTCGACAGTAACTCATCGTGCAAGGTTCGCACCAGACTGTTTCCTTAGCATTAACGCGCGCTTACACGTTTCAGGCGAGTTCTTTCACCGCGGGAAATAAATTGTATTGTGTATACCATGGTATCCTCCCCGCGATTCTTTCACAAATCAATCAGTCGCGAGCACCGCCACCGACCAAGATGTTCAGAACGTTACCCGAATGCCTGCCAAGCAGCGAAGTTCCGAGTTTGTCCGCAAACCGGCCGGAATGCGGGACGCCTCGGATGAAATCGTTAACGGTGGCAGCTTTTGACCGTGTACGTATCGTGAATGATGCTACACGGCCAAAGCCAAAATCGGGAGAGATTCTCGTCAAGGTTGAAGCTTGTGCGCTGAATTTCGCCGATGCGCTCATGATAGCCGGTCGCTATCAAGACACACCGCCGCTCCCGTTCACTCCCGGGCTAGAGTTCGCGGGGCGTGTCGAAGCCATTGGCGCGGATGTGACTGCGCCGGTTCCGGGCACGCGGGTCGCGGCCTTTGCCGGGGCCGGCGGCTTGGCCGAATATGCTGTCGTCCCGGCGGACCGGACCATTCCCATTCCCGAGGATATGCCTTGGGAGATCGCCGCCGGATTCCTCGTGGCCTACGGAACCAGCCACCTTGCGCTGGCGCGCCGCGCGCGGCTCGTCAGAGACGAAACGCTGGTTGTTCTGGGTGCGGCAGGTGGCGTTGGACTGACAGCGGTCGAGATCGGCCGGGTCATGGGTGCGCGGGTCATCGGCGTCGCGCGTGGGGCCTCACGAGGGCAAACCGTTCGAGATGCAGGCGCCGATTTGGTTCTCGACCCGACGAACTGCGACCTGCGCACAACGCTCAAAGCAGAAGGCGGTGCGGATGTCCTCTACGACCCAGTCGGTGGCGAGGCTTTCGACGCGGCGTTCCGCGCCATGCGACCCGAGGGCCGAATCCTCGTGATCGGCTTCGCCAGCGGACGTGTGCCGGAACCGAAGCTCAATCATCTGATGGTCAAGAACATCGACCTGATCGGCGTCAACTGGGGTGCCTACGGGCGAATTCGTCCCGCGGCCATGCGCTCAAGCCTCGCGACCCTTCTTGAGTGGTGGGACACGGGCCGCCTTTGCCCGACGCCACCGGAAATTCTGCCATTTGACCGCGCACCCGAAGGCATCGAGCGGCTCGGCGCGCGCCAGGTCACCGGCAAGATCGTCATTCGGATGACGGACGCGCCCTAGACCGCCAAGTAGGATTGCCGAATCAGCGCCGCGAGGCTGTCGACCACCGGTCCTGCGGCGGGATCGGCCTGATAAAGGTTGATCTTCTTCGTCATCAGGTCCGGCAGCGCGCCACCGTGCTGGATGGTTTCCACGTAAGGCGGATTCGTACCCTCAATCACGGCATGCACGGCAAGATCCGCTGTGACCGATGCCTCGATCGTACGGGTGGAGTCGGATTCAACGCCCATCTCCCAAGGAATGCCCGCCTCATCGAGGGCCCGCTGCACGCCCAGCCGGAAGATACAGGTCTGCTCGAACGCCAGCCGAAGCGGACGTTGCCGCCATGCAGTCCCGCCCGGCGCCCCGATCCAGACGAGCGATTTCTCGGTCAGCGTTTCGCCGCCTGCATCCAGACCATCCTCGGTCGTCAGGATCAAATCGCACTCGCCCCGCGAGAACAACGTTTTCAGCCGCTTCGTGTACGACGACAGAAGCTGGACCTTCACGCGCGGGAAATCTGCATGGAACTGCTGCAGCACCCGCGGGATTGCGGGGTAGACGATGTCATGAGGCACCCCAAGGACCACTTCGCCCTCGTAGGCCGAGCCTGTCATACGGGTGAACACCTCGTCATTCAGATCAAGCATGCGGCGCGCATAGCTCAAAAGCAGCTCGCCAGCCGATGTCAGTCCGACCGCACGCTGCGACCGATCAAGAAGCGAAGTCCCAAGGCTTTCTTCGAGACGCTTCAACTGCATCGACACCGCCGATTGGGTGACATGCAGAAACCCGGCAGCCTTGGTGACCCCACCGGTCTCCGCAACCGCCACGAATGAGCGAAGCGCCGTCATGTCCATATTTCTTGGCATATCACGATCCTTGATGGTTCACGTCAAAAACATTCGTTTTGCATATAGACCATATTGCTCCATATCCATCAACATCAATGATCTGACACTGCCCGATCTTCACGATTTGGAAAGGAACCAACCCATGACTGGAATTGTCCGCACTGCCCCTCGCTATGCTGGCTCGGCCGTCACGCCGGGCCTTGTCAGCCGCCTTCTGACCGCGCTGTCGATCTGGCGCGAGCGCACCCATCTCAATCAGCTCGATGCGCACCTTCTGCGCGACATCGGCTACGACCGGAAAGCCGCGGATCTCGAGTCGCGCCGGTCGGTCTGGGATGCCCCGGAGCGCTGGCAGCGTTAACCCTGACCCGAAACCTGACTGTTTCCATCATGATGCGGCGGAACGCGCCTTGAATTGACGGCGCGTCCCGCCAATATTGCTTGCAAGTGTTGCGGGATTTCCCCGCAGCCAGTCAGGGATCAGGTTGGAGGCTTTCATGGCTGACTTTCAGACGGCCCGTGCGCAAGTCGGAACCCGCACGGCCGCCGAAATTGACGAGGGCCTTCGCGCCCATATGAACAAGGTCTACGGCACGATGTCCGTGGGCATGCTTATTACGGCACTGGCCGCTTGGGCGATCGCGGGTCTCACGACCACGACCGACCCGTCGTTGGCCGCCGCACAACTGCCGAATGGCACGTTCCTCAACAGCTTCGGCACGTTGATCTACGCATCGCCGTTGCGCTGGGTCATCATGCTCGCGCCGCTGGCTTTCGTGTTTTTCGGCTGGGGCGCGCTTCTACGGAACGCTTCGGCGGGCATGGTGCAGCTGGCCTTCTTCGCCTTCGCCAGCCTTATCGGTCTGTCGCTGAGCTCGATCTTCCTGGTCTTCACCGATTTCTCGATCGTGCAGACCTTCCTTGTGACGGCAATCGCCTTCGCCGGCCTCTCGCTTTGGGGCTACACCACGAAGAAAGACATCTCGGGCTGGGGATCGTTCCTTATCATGGGCGTGATCGGCCTGATCGTTGCCATGGTGATCAACATCTTTCTGCAGTCGCCGGTGATGATGTACGCGATCTCGGCAATCGGGATCCTGATTTTCGCAGGCCTGACGGCATGGGAAACGCAGAACATCAAGAACCAGTACGTGGCCCATGCCGCGCATGGCGATCAAGACTGGCTCGACAAAGCCGCTTATGACGGCGCGCTCGGTCTCTACATCAGCTTCCTCAACATGTTCCAGTTCCTGCTGATGTTCATGGGCCAACAGGAATAACCGGGTCCGGAATCGGATCTGAGTACGGGCCGGCGAATGCGCCGGCCCGTTTTATTCTGGGAGGGGGTGACATCACCTTCGGTGCACCTCGTCCATAATCGCCGGATGCGCATGGGTCCGGGCTCCGCCGTGTTCGACCAGATGGGGATCATCCGCGGCAAGGTCGGGATGAGCGTGGGCCACGGCGGTTTCTTCTCCGGGGGGCCAGGTTCGTTGTGCCAGTGCGACCCCGAGAATGGCCAGAGCCCCAAGCCCCGTCGCAGCCGCGGCCAGACCAAAGGCGGCACCCACGTATCCCGCCACGGAATAGGTGATCAGCCACGCTGCATGGCTGGCGGCAAAGTGCGCCGCGAAGATCGCCGGACGGTCCGGCCCGCTGGCAGATCGGCGTAGAATTCGACCACCCGGGGTCAGCACGGCAGAGTAAAGACCACCGGCCAAGATCATGCCGCCGAGATAAACCGGCCAAGGCGGACCGCCGGTAGCGACCAGCGCCGCAGCGTAGGCCAGGGTGAGCACCGCCAAAGCGGCGGCGGCCCGCATCATCAGCGTTCGGTCCGCCAGATGGTTCAGCATCGACGGCAAGGCCAGCGCCACCGCCATGGATCCACCGCCATATAACGCGAGAACCAGCGCAACCGCCTCGCTGGTCTGCGCATATCCTGATTGCACCACAACCACCGTATTGACGATGACAAAGGCCCCGGCCGCGGCAGCGGTGAGGTTCAGCGCCAGAAATCCGCGGCAACGCGGCGTGGCAAAGTAGAGGCGAAGCCCGCGCGTTAAGCGATCGCCAAAAGACCGCGGCGACGCGCCAAGCGCCGGAATGCACGTGCGCAGCACAATGCCAGCTGAAATCAAAAAGCCAGCCACCGTGCCAACGAACAGGCTCTCGAAACTGAAGGCCAGCAGGACAGCAGCGGCGATGGCCGGGCTTGCCAGGCTTTCGATGTCGTAGACCATGCGCGACAGCGAAAGCCCCCGGGTATAGTCTTCTTCTTGCCTCAGGATGTCTGGAATGATCGCCTGAAATGTGGGGGTAAACGTGGCCGACGCCGCCTGCAGGAGGAAGATCGCAACATAGATTTGCCAGACGGCGTCGATGAAAAACAGCGACATAGCGGCCCCCGCACGCACGAGGTCCGCCGCCACCAGCACCGCCCGGCGATCAAGGCGGGCGACAACTGCGCTCGCCACAGGGGCAAGGCCCACATAGGCCACCATCTTGATCACGTACGCCGTTCCAAGCACGGCGCCGGCCGCGTCGCCTGCAAGCTCGTAAGCCAGCAATCCCAGCGCAACGGTCAAAAGCCCAGTGCCGAGAAGAGCGACAATCTGCGCCGCGAAGAGCCGCGCGAAATCAGGATTGCGGAGTACGCCGAGCATGAACGAAGCTTAGGGCATTCGGGCGCCATTGGGAGTGCCCGCATCGAGAAGGAGCGGCCAAATGCCCAAATGGTCGGAAGCGGACGTAACGCCGAAACACGATGATGGAGTATGCGGACCTGTAAAATTCTACCCGTTCAGCGATGCGGGCGGGCTGACCCAGTTTGGCGCCGCACTTGAGATCTTGCCGCCCGGTTCGCGTTCGTCGATCAAACACTGGCACGCCACCGAAGACGAGTTGGTCTATGTCGTTGAGGGGCACCTGACCCTGCACGAAGGTGATCAGTCCTTTCCCATGGGACCTGGCGACACCGCCACCTTCAAGGCCGGCGCAACCCGAGGCCACTGTCTTGAGAACACCGGCAACATGCCCGCGCGCTACTTGATCGTCGGCACTCGGAATGCGGCCGATATCATCACATATCCCGACCATGACAGGGTTCTAACCCGTGACGCCTCTGGCGCAGAACGCTGGACTGACACCACCGGGCAACCCGCCCGCAACCCGTATGCCGGGAAAGGCTGAACGTCGGCGGCGAAGAGTGGTGCGCGCCCCACCCCGCGTCTAGCGCTCCAGCGCGCCCTTTCCCGCAAGGATCTTGTCACGGAATCCGGCGATGCGGGCATGCCGCGTCTCGGGCTTCTTGGCGGACCGCAGGTTGATGACATAACTTGTTCGCCGACCGGGCGTCAGGCGATCGAAGGCCTCGGACAGCTCGGGATCGGCGGCCAAGCCTTCGACCAGTTCCTCGGGAAGGTCCAGATCCTCGGTGGCTTTCGGCTCGCGGAGACCCGCCTGAGCATAGCCCATGGCTTCATCAAGATAGGCGCGAATGGTCGCCTCTTGCCGAACCACGCCATCGTTCGACACGAAGCGGATCATGTCAGGATACCGGGTGTTCGGTCCCTGCCGCTCAAGGATTCCCTCCGGATCCTTAAGAAGACCGGCGTCGAAAAAACTCATGCGAAAATCGGATCGAAACGCGCCAAGAATGGCAACGTTCCGACCCGCATGCATGTAGCAGGGATGCCCCCACTTCACCGTTTCCTCGAGGCCCAAGTCCACGCAGATCCGACGCAGGTCTGTCAGGCCCTCGACCCAGCGCTGCGTCGAGCATTCGGGCGTCGCAAAGCGCGCGCAACGCCCGCAGCCCCTGAGAAAGTAGTCGTCGATCTCGGTGATCATCCTGCGCCCGGCTCATCCACGATTGGCCAAAAGGGTATCACCCGGCGTTCGACGGCGGTAGATCGGCCTCGGACAACGTTCGGCGCATATGCACGGCTGGAAAGCCAATGCCGGGGCGCAACTGGATCTCAACCTCAGCGATCTGAGAAAACCCCATCGCCTTGTAAAAGGGCACCGCGGTTATTGTGGACATGCAGTCGAGCCGCCGCACACCCGACGCGCCAGCGTGCCGGAAAATGTGGGTCATCAGAGCCCGTCCAATCCCTTTGCGGACCAAATGACGATCCGTCACCACGTGACGGATATGTCCCATATCGCGCGGCGATACGCCCCCCTGAGGCCCCTGCCACGTCCACCCCCCGGCGCCAACGATTTGGCCGCGACCGTCGACCACACAGAAATAGCTGCCCGAGTTCACGAGTCGCGGCTGCACTCGCGCGATGAGAGGCAGGGCCATGACCAGCGCCGAAGGCGGGTAGTCCGCCTTCAGAAGTGCCGGGTAGGACAGTGAGAAGAGGATATCGAGCGCGCCCATATCAGCGCGGTTTGTCGTGCGGACCGTCAGTGTGGTGGCCATGGGCGTCCCCATTGATCTTCGGGTAGGACGCCCCCGAGACGAAAAAAGCCGCGCTCGGGGGCGCGGCTTGGCTTCGTGTCGGTGGTCGGGAAGGCTACTTGATCTTGCCTTCCTTGTACTCGACGTGCTTCCGCGCGACGGGGTCGTACTTTCGTACCGACATCTTCTCGGTCATGGTGCGGGCGTTCTTCTTGGTCACGTAGAAGTGGCCCGTATCCGCGGTCGAATTCAGACGAATTTTGATCGTGGTCGGCTTTGCCATTCCGGGTCTCCTGAAACGGGGCGACATCGCCCCGGTATCACGTGTGAGCCCCGCCTTTTATCCGGCGCGGAGGCCATGTCAAGCCATGTCTGGCCGGAATGTCAGCTGAGGCCCATCGCCTTGTGAATATCGGCCCGCTGTGCATCCGTCAGCCCAAGCGCCGCCGCGAGCCCGTCGAGATACGACGCCTCAGAAGCGGTATCGACCCGGACGGCCATCAACGATGTCGCATAGACTTGCGCCTTCATCTGATCGCCAGTTTCCGCCGCCAGGGCCGCGACATCCGCAGGCTTGGCAAGTTCGGCCTCGACGAAAGCGCGCTCTTCATCGTCGATTTCGCCCAGATGCTCCAAGATCCGGGCGCGTTCGTCATCATCAATTTCTCCGTCGGCCTTGGCCGCCTGAATCATCGCGCGAATCATCAGCTTGGCGTTGGATTCCATTGCATCCGACGCCATCGTCGATCCCGTCAACGCGTCGACCATCTTGCCGGCCTGTTCGGCACCAGCCGCGCCGGCCCCGCTGAGAGCGGTCATCAGACTTCCAAGGCCCGCAGCACCGGCTTCGGTGGCCTGATCCGCACCCGCCGTAAAGCGGTCCATCATGTCCTTAAGCGCCTTGCCGCCGCCGGGCACCCCCATCTTGTCCATCATGTCGGCCATTTGGTCCGTGGTGTTCTGGACCATCGGATTGTCGCGCATGGCCTTCTGGACGCCAGCCATACCGCCCATTTCGCGGTACTTGTCATAGCCCTTGGCCGCTGCAAACCCGACCGCCAACGTGGCAAGCGTTTTGACAAAACTCATGGGATCATCCCCCGGATTGATGTGGTTCGCCGTCATTCTAGCACGGGAATTGTACCAAGTGAGAGACAGGATCGCGCGGAGGGCCTGTAAGCCGGATTCTGTTCAGGGACCGGGGTCCCGTCGATGACCATTCCTCTGGGCGGACCGTTGCCGGGCCGCTCGTGCTGCCTACCCGGACGCCCGGGCTGAAGCGGCCCATGCGGCGTCCCTATTCGGCATTGCTCCCGGTGGGGCTTGCCGTGCCGGTCCGGTTGCCCGTCCCGCGGTGGGCTCTTACCCCACCGTTTCACCGTGACCCCGGCCTGCGGGGCCGTCTGTTCTCTGTGGCGCTTTCCGTCGGGTTACCCCGCCCGGGCGTTACCCGGCACCGTTGCTTCAGGGAGTCCGGACTTTCCTCGACCCCGATCGAGGCCGCGGCCATCCGGCCCTCCGCGCGATGAGGGCTGATAGGGTCCCCCGCCCGGTCCGTCAACATCGGGCTGAAAAGTCAGGCCTTTGGGCGCGGCACAGCAAGGCCTTGGCGGACAAGTCGCGCCCAGTCGAACCGCGGTCCGGGATCGCGCTTGCGGCCGGGCGCCATATCCTCGTGACCGATGACGGCGTCGGCCTTCAGTTCATAGCGCTTCAAGAGAGTTGCCAGCAGATCTTCAAGCGCCGTCATCGCAGGCTCGGCAAAGGGCGAGAATCCGTCATTGTCGATCTCAATCCCGATGGACCGCGAATTCACGTCGCCCTCGCCCAACCAGTCGCCTGCACCCGCGTGCCACGCGCGCCGATCCTCGGGCACAAGTTGCCAAAGCGTGCCGCAGCGCCCGATCAGATAATGCGCAGACACCTCAGCTGCCGGATCGCACAGCCGATTGAGCGCGTCCTGCGCCGAGCGCATGGCAGTGTAATGCACCACCACGAGTTCGACCCCGCGCCCGCCGAGCCGCTCTCCATGGTTGGGCGACGGATGCTGCAGGATGTTCAGGTCAACCCCGCTGGGCGGCAGTCCGCGCCGCCCGAAACGGCGTCGGATCCCACGCGCAGGCAAAGCCGTCGCCATCGGGATCAAGGTCCTTGCGGTCCCGTTCTGGCCCGCCGGACCGCAGAAAATCCTCTTGCGCCAGATCAGCCGTCGCGTACGCAGCGCAGGCCCGATCGTACCGGGACTGCGAGACCGACCCGCGCCGGTAAACGGGCTGGCCGACGGCATTGGTTGTCGACAGCGCGAAATCCACGATGTTCGGCCGTCCTGAGTCCGGCCGGTCCGGTAGCGCGGTGGGCGCGATCACCCGATAGGCTTCCTGCTGGCGCTGGCGGCGTTCCGCATCACTTTCGATCGTCTCGCGCGCCGACACGGCCTCGAAATCCTGTTCGTCGGAGATCTCGGGGTTGTTCAGGTCCACGATCTGGCTGTCGGACGGCGATGCGATGATCAGATCATCCGGCACGGGACGCCCGGTCAGTTCCGCCTCTCGGATGATGCTCTCGGCTTCGTATTCCGTGTACTGGTTGAACCCGACGCCGGTCTGCACGGGGGCGGGATCGCGCGGACCACAGGCCGCCAAAACAACGAGACCGGTCAAAAGGATCGCTGGGACGCGCATGGCCCTCACCTGCTTCTTGTTTTCTGGGGCCTTACCACCATTTTGCCGGCTTGGCCACAAATCCGGCAGCGGATTCCAGCGCATAAGCCGTGTTCAGGAGATCGGCCTCTTCCCACGGCCGCCCGATCAGTTGCAAGCCCAGCGGCAAACCCTGCGCGTCCAGCCCGGTGGGCACTGCTATTCCCGGAAGGCCGGCAAGGTTCACCGTCACGGTGAACACGTCGTTCAGGTACATCTGCACGGGATCGGCCTCGGCCATTTCGCCCAGACCGAACGCGGATGACGGCGTGGCCGGGGTCAGGATCGCGTCGATGCCTTGGTCGAAGACGTCCTCGAAGTCCTTCTTGATCAGCGCGCGCACTTTCCGGGCCCGGTTATAGTACGCATCATAGAACCCGGCCGACAGGACATAGGTCCCGATCATCACCCGGCGCTTGACCTCGGCGCCAAAACCCTCGGCACGGGTCTTTTCGTACATCTCGGTGACGCCGTCGCCCTGGCTCAGTTTGGCGCGGTGACCATAGCGCACCCCGTCGTACCGAGCGAGGTTCGAAGATGCCTCAGCCGGGGCGATCACGTAATACGCAGGCAGCGCGTATTTCGTGTGCGGCAATGAGATATCGACGATCCTCGCCCCTGCCCCTTCGAGCATCGCGCGTCCGTCGGCCCAAAGCGCCTCGATCTCGTCCGGCATCCCGTCCATGCGGTACTCCTTGGGAATACCGATGGTCTTGCCACGCACATCCCCGGTAAGCGCGGCCTCGAAATCCGGCACCGGCAAATCGGCCGAGGTCGAATCCAACGGATCGTGGCCGGCCATGGCGCCCAGCATGATCGCGGCATCCCGGACCGACTTGGTCATTGGGCCCGCTTGATCGAGGGACGACGCGAACGCCACGATCCCCCAACGCGAACAGCGCCCATAGGTGGGCTTCAGGCCGGTGATACCAACGAAGGCCGCGGGCTGGCGGATCGATCCGCCCGTGTCGGTGCCTGTGGCGGCCAGACAAAGATCCGCGGCCACCGCCGCGGCCGAACCGCCCGACGAGCCGCCAGGGGTCAGCGGCGTCGCGTCGTTGCCCCTGCGCCAAGGGTTGACGACCGATCCGTAGGTGGACGTTTCGTTCGACGAGCCCATCGCGAACTCGTCCATGTTGAGCTTGCCGATCATCACGGCGCCCGCCTCGAAAAGCTGGCGCGTGACGGTGGATTCATATTCTGGCCGAAATCCGTTCAGGATCGCGCTGCCTGCCTGGCTGGCGACGCCCTCGGTGCAAAAGAGATCCTTGATGCCAAGGGGAATCCCGCACATCGCGGGCGCATCACCTGCGGCGATCCGGGCGTCGGCCGCCGTGGCCTGTGCCCGGGCAAGGTCAGCCGTGGGATGGACGACGGCGTTGAGCGCACCCGCCGCCTCGGCGGCTGACAGACATGCCTCGGTCAGGTCCGAAGCCGTGAAATCTCCGGCGCGAAGCCCGTCCCGGGCCGCGGCGATTGTCAAATCGTTCAGGCTCACTCGACCACCTTCGGCACGGCAAAAAACCCTTCCCTCGCGTCCGGCGCATTGGACAGGATCTTTTCCTGCACCCCGCCCGCGGTCACCACGTCCTCGCGCCGCTTCAGTCGCATCGGCGTTACACTGACCATGGGCTCGATCCCGTCGACATCGACCTCGTTCAGCTGCTCGATGAACCCTAGGATCGTGTTGAACTCTCCGGCCAGCGCCGCGAGATCCTCCTCGGGCACGGCGATGCGGGCGAGCTTGGCCACGCGGCGCGCGGTCTCAAGGTCAATGGACATAAGGCTTCCCTTCGCTCTGACCGCGCTCGTTTAGCCCTGCGGTGCCCCGCCTTCAAGGGCACGTGTTCGGCTTCTTTGGCGTCGGTAGACCTCGATCATCCAACCCAGCATGATGCCGTTTAGAATGTGCCAGAGAAAATGGGTTCCGAGTGGAACGGCCGGGCAGACGATCTCGTCAAGCGACCGAAAAACCAGCGAAACGACCAGGATCCCGCCTCCCGTGACAAGCCCCCGGCCCAGCGCGGGGTCCCGCGGCCACAAAAGCCCGCCATAAACCAGGATCAGGACCGGAACCGGCCAATAGGCGGCCGAGATGGAAAAGAACGGCAAGTTCGAGAAGGCCGGTACGAAAAGGGCCGCATAAGGAATGAAGGCAGCCGTGCCCGCCAATGCCCAGCCCGTCCCCATGCCCCAGTAGTGCCGATTGGCGGCGAAAAGATAGAGCAGGATGAATACCGCGATGGGCGTGACATCGGCAATCAGGGCCCAGATCTGTGCATGGGTGTGGAAGAGGTAGGATCCGACCCCGATCAGTCCCAGCACGACGACAAGAGCGCGCGCCAACGGCAGCCCGCGCACCCGCGGCCAGAGCCAGAACGCCGCAAGCACGAAGGCCGCGTTTGTCACGGCATTTACGGGCTCAGCCCAATAGCTCGGGTCGATCCGCTCGCAATATCCGTCCGTGTATGCCGTCAAATCCATGACAGATCCCCTGCCACCCTGATACACTTCTGCCAACTGATATCCTGATATCTGGGGAGCGCTTCCATGAACATCACCTGGCTCGGCCATGCCGGTTTCCGCATTGAAATCGGTGACCAGATCCTGCTCGTCGACCCTTGGTTCACCGGCAACCCGGTCTTCCCCGAGGATCGCCGGGCCGACGCAATCGCCGGCACGACCGCGATTCTCATCACACATGGCCACGGCGATCACGCGGCCGACGCGGTGGCCCTGTCGAAAGAAACCGGTGCGCCCATTGCCTGCATCCACGAACTGGCAACGATCTGGGGCGCGGACGGCACCGAAACGGTGGGCTTCGGCAAGGGCGGAACGATCAGCTTAGGTGACGTCCGTGTCAGCATGGTCCACGCAGTGCATTCTTCGACGCTTGACGTCGCCGGCGGAACGCCACAGGCGGCCGGGTCGGAGGCCGGTTTCATGATCCGAGGTGAAGACCACTGCATCTACGTCACCGGCGACACCGACATCATGGCCGACATGGAATGGATGGGGGAATATTATGCGCCCGATATCGGCATCCTGTGCGCCGGCGGCCATTTCACGATGGACATGGAGGCGGCAGCATGGGCGGCGCGGAAGTACTTCGACTTTCGCCTTGTCATCCCGTGCCACTACAAGACCTTCCCGCTCCTGGCCCAGTCGGCCGACGCACTTGTCGAAGGCTTGTCCGGCACCGATGTCAGAGAACCCGAAGTGATGGTCCCCATCGCCGTCTGAAGGCGAAAACTAGGGCGCGGCGCGACGTTCGGCGAAGAACCGTCTGAGCAACGCCTCGGAGTCCGCGGCGCCGACACCGTCCACGATCTCGGGAACATGGTGCGCCTGGGGATGTGCGAAGACCCGTGCGCCGTGGGCCACCCCGCCCGATTTTGGGTCTTCGGCCCCGTAAACCAGGCGCGCGATGCGTGCGGCCGATATCGCCGCCGCACACATTGCACAGGGCTCCAGCGTCACGAATAGCGCGCATCCCGGAAGCCGCTCGGATCCGGTGGCGGCGCAGGCCGCGCGGATTGCGAGGATCTCGGCATGAGCCGTAGGATCCAAGGCCTCGCGCGTGCGGTTGCCGGCGCGCGCGAGGACCGCGCCTGTCGGGCCGACCAGTACCGCGCCCACCGGCACTTCACCCCGCGCGAATGCAGCCTCAGCCTCGGCCAGTGCGGCGGCCATATGATCCTGAAATGCCATGAGCCGACCCTGCCCGCGTCCGCCCCGGCCCTCAACCGTGTTTCCGCAGGCTTCCCCTTCGGCCCAACCCCCGGTAAGGCCCTTCCATGGTCTCCGATCCCACCGAACGTATCGCCAAGCGCCTGTCGCGTGCCGGCGTCGCCTCGCGTCGCGAGGCCGAGCGCATGATCGCCGCAGGCCGCGTGGCCGTGAACGGCGCCCTCATCGACACGCCCGCGACCCTTGTCACCGCCGCGGACAAGATCGCCGTGGACGGTCGCCCGATCGACGCCCCGGAACCCGCGCGGCTGTGGCTTTTTCACAAGCCTCCGGGCGTTGTCACCAGCGCCAAGGACGAGAAGGGCCGCGAAACCGTCTTCGACATCCTGCCCGAAGACCTGCCGCGGGTGATGAGTGTGGGGCGCCTCGATCTCAACTCAGAAGGTCTCCTGCTTCTGACCAACGACGGAGGCATCAAGCGCCGCCTCGAGCTTCCCTCGACGGGCTGGACCCGCAAGTACCGTGTGCGCGTCAAGGGTGCACCGACCGACGCCACCTTCGACCCGCTTCGCGCTGGTATGACGCTGGATGGCGAACGGTTTCAGCCAATGACCGTCACGCTTGACCGTCAGCAAGGCGCGAATGCCTGGATCACGGTCAGTCTCCGTGAAGGCAAGAACCGCGAAATCCGGCGCGCGATGGAGGCCGTGGGATTGGTGGTGAACCGGCTGATACGCGTGTCTTACGGGCCGTTTCGACTGGCGGACCTGAAACCGGGCGCCGTGAGCGAGGTAAAAGCGCGAATCGTCCGTGATCAGTTGGGCCTTGGCGGTACTGATCCGGCGGGCGATCCGACCGGAACGGCTGAGGCCAAGCCGCGCCGCAGACGGATCAGGGGGAAAACGCCGCCCCGCTGACCCTTGAATGCCAGAGAGCGGTCAATGCAACATCTTGCCGTGGATCGCTCGGGTCTCGACTGGCATGGAACCCAACGATCCCTTATGTAACGTCACATCTATCGCGGGGTGCGTCACGCCATGCAACGGTTTTTCCTAGCGCTTCTCCTCCTCGGCGCCGTCGTCGTGGTGCTGTCGCTTGGCATCCGTACGCTCCGCGCGAGGATCGGCGTCGGCGACGCGGTCGAGGGGGATGAATTCATGGAACGACTGGCCTTCTTCGCGCTTTTGGCGCTGATCTTGTACGTCTCGTTCGCGGGAACCGCCTGATGGCCGAGCGGTTCGGTGGAGAATTCAGCCCCGGCATGTCGCAAGGCGGCGCGGGACGCCCACCGGGCGCCCCACCCCCACCGGATTGGCGCCGCGGGCCCCGTCGGGCCCAATCACGCGTCAAGGCTCTGTTTTTCATGGCTCTGCCCATGGTCATTGTGGGTTTCACAAAGGACCCGGCCGGGCTCGCTATCAATCTGATCGCCGCCGGTCTGATCTTTCTGGCGGCTTTTCTGACCCGCGAGGGGCTCAAGGCGGAAGACGCTTACAACGATCGCCGTGTGGCCCGCCGACCGGCCATGCCGCGCAAGCTTTTCGGATCGGCAATCATCGGCGCCGGTATCGGCTTGGCGGCCTTCGGCTCGATCGGCGGCGTGGTCTTGCCCATCCTCCTTGGCGGGCTTGGTGCGGGCCTTCACGTCTTGGCTTTCGGTCTTGATCCCTTCGCGGACAAGGGCATGGAAGGGATGGACACGTTCCAGACCGAACGCGTGGCCAAAGCGGTGGACGAGGCCGAAAAGCATCTGTCGGCCATGTCCGACGCCATTCTCCGTGCGCGTGACCGGGATCTTGAAGCCCGGGTCGAGCGCTTCTCGGCCACGGCCCGCGAGATGTTCCGCACGGTCGAGGAAGACCCTCGCGACCTGACCGGGGCACGAAAGTACTTGGGCGTTTACCTGTTGGGAGCCAAGGACGCGACGGTGAAGTTCGCGGATCTCTATTCCCGCACTCAGGATGCCCAGGCGCGCAAGGACTACGAAGACCTTCTGAACGATCTCGAGACGTCGTTCACCGAACGCACATCAAAGATGCTTCTCGACGACCGGACCGATCTCGATGTTGAAATCGGGGTTCTGCGTGACCGGCTCGACCGCGAAGGCATCCGAACCGAATGACAATATAACCACAACGGAACCGTCCCAGGGAGACCACCCCCATGTCCACCACCGTTCAGAAAAAAGCCGAGGCCGTCGGCAAAATCGTCGATGAGATCAACGCGGTCGTCCTTGCAGATCCCGCCCCGGCCGACGCGGTCGTGGCCTATCAGGCGGCACAGGGCGAGAACAAAGCCGAAATCGAAAAGCGTATGGCCGAAATCGATATGGGCGACACGAACTCCATCGTGTCGTTTGGGTCGGCCGCACAGGCAGAGCTTCAGGAAATCAGCCAAGCCATGCTGGCCGATGTCCGCAACAAGGATGTGGGCCCGGCAGGCGACAGCCTGCGTGACATCGTCACCACGATCCGTGGTTTCTCGGTCGACGAACTGGACGTGCGCCGGAAGAAGTCTTGGTGGGAATGGCTGACCGGGCAAATGGCCCCGGCCGCAAAGTTTGCGGCCCGCTACGAAACGGTTCAGGGCCAGATCGATAAGATCACGGACAACCTTTTGCAGCACGAACACACGCTGCTGAAGGACGTCAAGTCGCTCGATATCCTCTACGAAAAGACACTGAACTTCTATGATGAGCTGGCGCTCTACATCGCCGCCGGTGAAGAGAAGATCGAGGAACTCGACAAGACCACTATCCCGGCGAAAGAGGCCGAGGTGAACGCCGCGCCGGAAGATCAGGCGGTCATCAAGGCTCAGGAACTGCGCGACCTGCGCTCGGCCCGCGATGATCTCGAGCGTCGTGTCCACGACCTGAAGCTTACGCGTCAGGTCACCATGCAGTCGCTGCCCTCGATCCGTCTTGTTCAGGAAAACGACAAGTCGCTTATCACCAAGATCAACTCGACCCTCGTCAACACCGTGCCACTCTGGGAAACGCAACTGGCCCAGGCGGTGACGATCCAGCGCTCGGCCGAGGCGGCCAAAGCGGTGAAAGAGGCAAGCGATCTCACGAACGAGCTTCTGACGTCGAATGCAGAGAACCTGCGGCAGGCGAACAAGGTCGTCCGTGAAGAGATGGAGCGCGGCGTGTTCGACATCGCCTCGATCAAGGCGGCCAATGCCGAGTTGATCGCAACCATCGAGGAAAGCCTGCAGATTGCCGACGAAGGCAAGGCCAAGCGAGCCGCCGCCGAGGAAGAGCTTCAGAAGATGGAGCATGAGCTGAAAGAAACGCTCGCCTCGGCCCGTGCACGGGTCAAACCGTCCGCCGAAACCAACGGCTAAGGCGTCGGATCTTGGGCGCCCGTCGCGCCATTTCAGGGGTCGCGACAATCGCGGGGCTTGCCCTTGCGGGCTGCGCGTCCGTGCCCCTTGGACCGGCGCCCTCGCCGCCAGCGCCAGAAATCGCGGCCCCGGCGGCAATCCCGGCGCCGCGCTCGGACGCGAGCCGGGACCTCGAACGCTATTACGCCCGCGTTCAGACCAACCTGCTGTCACAAGGGCTGTTGCGCACGGATGACGGCGCCACCGATGCGCCGTTCACTGCCGACATGCTGGCCCGGAACTTCGAGCGGATCGCCCTTTTTGAGGAATACGCCACCGTTGGCGGGGCCATCGTGGCACGCGAAACCGAAAGCCGCCTGCATCGCTGGACCAGTCCCGTCCGGCTGGAGGTCTCGTTCGGCGACACCGTCGATCCGGCCAAGGCCACTGCGGATCAGGCCGCGATCCGGACCTATCTGGCGCGGCTTTCGCGCCTCGCCGGGTTGCCGATCACGCAGGTCAAGGACAACCCGAACTTCCTGCTTTTTGTCGTCACCGAGGACGAACGCCGGGCCTTGGGTCCGCGGTTGCGCGCCTTTTTGCCCGGCCTGTCCGAAGCCGCGATCCAGACCGTCACGGATCTGGACCGGTCGAGCTATTGCCTCGTCTTTGCCATCGATCCCGGCCGGCGCGGGATCTATGACCGCGCCGTGGCCATTGTCCGGGCAGAGCACCCGGACCTTCTGCGGCTGTCATGCATTCACGAAGAGCTGGCGCAAGGCCTAGGCCTTGCCAACGACAGCCCGGAGGCGCGGCCCTCGGTCTTCAACGATGACGAGGAGTTCGCCCTTCTGACCCCGCATGACGAATATCTAATCCGCATGCTGTATCACCCCTCGCTGACCCCCGGCATGACGGCCGACGAGGCCCGGCCTTGGGTCCGGACACTGGCCGAAGATCTGGTCGGCGGCGCAAGTTGACCGATCCACATGCGCCGCCGGCAACTTCCCGCAGGATCTAGGTCCCTTCCGGACGGATCGGTTCCTCGGCCTTGCGCCGGGTAGCCCGTATCGAGGTCAAGAGCCCGACCAGACGATCCTTCAACCGGCGCGCATGAGGCATGAGGAGCGCACCCAGATCCTTGACATAGCCCTCGGCCATGCCCGCCAGCGGTTCACCGACGGCCTTGGCCGCCACGTGTTTCAGACCTTCGATCAGCGCCGTCTCGAGGCTTTCGTCGCGATCATATCCCGCGGCAACCATAGCGGCCCGGAAGTCCGACTTGTCGTCATCACTCATCAGCTTTTCCACCAAAGCCGCCAACGCCTTCGGCGTAATCCGGATCAACGTGGAGTCGAAGCTTGCGTCGGTGATGTGGCCCAGTTCACGCACCGTGTCCTTCAGATGCGCCTGAATGACCGGGTTCTCGATCCCAAGAACAAGGTACTTCCCGTCTTCGGCAAAGCCCCGCGGCCGGGCAATGGCGTCACGCACCTGTGCATCGAGGTCTTCGGGTTCGGGCGCGTCGCGGATCTCAAGCTCGAACATCAGATTGCGCGCCTTGGCCCGGCTGACGCGCAGATGGGTCATCAGGTAATAAAGGGAACCGTCGGGTTTCAGGACGCCAATCTCGCGCATCAGGCGAAACATTCTCAGGTCGTATTCCCGCGTGGGCAGCACGCCAAAAGCGGGCCGCGTCACGTCCTCGATCAGTTCCCGAAGATGCCGCTTGGCGTCTGCGGCGCTCAGATCATCGATTGCTTTCAAATTCATGTGTCGTCCAATCCAGGTTTCTGTCAAAAATGCCCTTGCGACATAGACCGACGGCCGGGCGGCCCTGTAAAGCCTCCTCCGCCGCAGAAAAGGACCGACGCCATGGGCATTTTCGATTTCCTCGCGGGCGAATTCATCGATGTCATCCACTGGACCGACGATTCACGCGACACGATGGTCTGGCGGTTCGAACGCCACGGGCACGAGATCAAGTACGGCGCCAAGCTGACTGTGCGCGAAGGTCAGGCCGCCGTGTTCGTCCATGAAGGCGTCCTGGCGGACGTCTTCACCCCCGGGCTCTACATGCTCGAAACCAACAACATGCCGATCCTGACGACACTGCAGCACTGGGACCACGGCTTTCGGTCCCCGTTCAAATCCGAGATCTACTTCGTCAACACGACCCGCTTCACCGATCTCAAATGGGGCACAAAGAACCCGATCATCCTGCGCGATCCCGAATTCGGGCCGACACGCATCCGTGCCTTCGGCACCTATGCCGTCCGCGTTACCGACCCGGCCCGCTTCATGTCAGAAATCGTGGGCACCGACGGCGAATTCACCAAAGACGAGATCACGTTTCAGATCCGGAACATCATCACACAGGAATTCTCGCGCGTGATCGCATCCGCCGGCATCCCCGTCCTCGACATGGCTGCCAACACAGCCGATCTGGGCAAGCTGGTTGCTCAGGCGATCAGCGCGACGATCACGGATTACGGGCTGGCGATCCCAGAGCTCTACATCGAGAACATCTCGCTGCCGCCTGCGGTCGAAGATGCGCTCGATCGCCGAACGTCCATGGGCATGGTCGGCGATCTCGGCAAGTACACGCAGTTCTCGGCCGCAGAAGCGCTGGCCCAGGGCGGCGAAGCCGGCGGCACGATGTCGGCCGGTGTCGGCGCGGGGCTGGGCATGGCGATGGGCGCGCAAATGGCGCAGCAGGGACCTTGGGGCGCACGCCCCGTGGCCCCGCCCCCACCGCCGGTGGAACATGTCTGGCACATCGCCAAGGCGGGTGAGGTCACTGGCCCCTATTCCCGAGCCGATATGGGCCGCATGGCCGCCGAGGGCAGCCTGACGCGAGAGACCCATGTCTGGACGCCGGGCCAGGACGGCTGGATGGTCGCCGAAGATGTAACCGAACTGGCGCAGCTCTTCACCGTCCTGCCACCACCGCCACCCGGCGCGTGATCCCCAAGGGGCGGTGACCGCCCTTCTCGTCATCTTGGCCCGAATACGCAAACGGTCCGCCCATTCCGCCACGCACGGTCTCCATGTCTGAGCCTCCGTCATCGCCCGCTCAAGTCGAAACCGAACACCGGTTCCCCTGCGATTCATGCGGGTCCGATTTGCGCTATGCGCCGGGGACCGACCGGCTGGTCTGCGATCACTGTGGCAACACGCAGCCCCTTGAAGGCGAAGGACCGTGGAACGGGGCCATCACCGAGATCGATTTTCGTGCCGCACTGGATCAGCAGCTCGACGCGAGCGAGATCGAAGAGTTCCGTGTCGCCGCCTGCCCCAATTGCGGGGCCAAGATCGAATTCGACGCGACGATCCATGCCCGGGAATGCGCCTATTGCGCGACGCCGGTCGTTACCGATACGGGCGCTCACCGGCATATCAAGCCGAAAGGCGTCGTCCCCTTTATCCTCGATGAAGCCGAGGCGCGCCGCGCCATGACCGACTGGCTGGGCGGCCTCTGGTTCGCACCGAACGGGTTGACCGAGTATGCTCGCAAGGGGCGGAAGATGTCGGGCGTTTACGTGCCGTACTGGACCTTCGATGCCGATACCCGATCATCCTACCGCGGGGAACGTGGCACGGTCTATTACGAGACGCGGACCGTGATGCGTGGCGGCGAACGCAAGCAGGTTCGCGTCCAGAAAGTCCGCTGGCGACCGGCATCGGGGCGTGTGGCGCGGTTCTTCGACGATGTGCTGGTCCTCGCCTCGCGTTCGCTTCCCAAGCGCTTTACCGAACGGCTGGCACCGTGGGATCTCGGCCAGCTTCTACCCTATCAGCCAGAGTTTCTCGCTGGCTTCCGGGCCGAGGGCTATCAGGTTGAGCTGGCCGACGGCTTCACGCTTGCCAAGGCCCAGATGGATGCCGTGATCCAGCGCGATGTGCGCTTCGACATCGGCGGCGACCGGCAGCGCATTCACAGCATCAATACAAAGGTGTCGGACGTGACCTTCAAGCATATCCTTCTGCCAATCTGGGTGGCGGCCTACAAATACCAGGGGGAAAGCTACCGCTTTGTCGTCAACGGCCAAACCGGCCGCGTCGAAGGCGAACGGCCGTGGTCGATCTGGAAGATCACGCTAGCAGTGATTGCTGCGGCCCTTCTGGCCGCAGCAGTGGGGTATGGCATCGCCTTGTCCGAGAACGGCGGCTTCGAGGCATGGCAGGGAACGCTCCCATTGCCCGGGTTGGATTGACCAAGTACATCGCCGAAGGACCAACGAAAGGCTGAACGATGATCCTGTGTGCCGGTGAAGCGCTAATAGACATGCTGCCGCGAAAGAGCACGCAGAACGAGCCTGCCTTCGCGCCCTATCCGGGCGGCGCCGTCTTCAACACCGCTGTGGCGCTTGGCCGGCTTGGGGCACCGACGGGGTTCTTCACGGGCCTGTCGACGGACCTTTTTGGCCAGATGCTCGCCGATCGCCTGGACCAAAGCGGGGTGGACGCGGCGCTGGCGCTCAGGTCTGACCGGCCAACCACCCTGGCCTTCGTCCAATTGACCGATGGTCAGGCCAGGTATGCATTCTATGATGAAAACACCGCTGGCCGAATGCTGGACCCGGCAACGCTGCCCGCGCTGCCGGAAACTGTTTCGGCGGTTTTCTTTGGCGGGATATCCCTTGTCGCCGAACCCTGCGGAACCGCCTACGAGGCGCTGATGATGCAGGAAGCGCCGCAGCGGGTGACCATGATCGATCCCAATATCCGGCCCGGTTTCATAGCGGACGAGGCGGCGTATCGGGCCCGGATCGAGCGGATGCTCGCAGCTGCGGACATTGTCAAAGTTTCGGACGAGGATCTCGTCTGGCTCGAGGGCACCGGTGAGACAGCCGATCTCGCGCGTGCGCTGCTGGCGCGGGGGCCGGCACTGGTCTGCGTAACGGAAGGCGCGGATGGCGTGACCGGGTACACGTCGGCACATGGGGCGCTTCGTGCGGCTGCGCCGCAAGTGACCGTGGCTGACACTGTGGGTGCGGGTGATACGTTCAATGCCGGGCTCCTTGCCGGGCTCGCATCGGCCGGTGCGCTCAGCAAAGAGGGCTTGCGAACACTGGACGCCGAGACGCTCGGCAACGCCTTGTCGCTGGGAACCCGCGCCGCAGCGGTGACGGTCGGCCGCGAAGGTGCCAATCCGCCCTGGGCCCACGAGCTGTGAGAGCGCTTATTCAACGCGTCACCGAAGCCTCGGTCACCGTGGACAGTGCGCGTATCGCCGAGATCGGGCCAGGGCTCTTGATCCTGGTCTGCGCCTTGCAGGGTGACTCACGTGATGATGCTCGCACGCTGGCCGCCAAGATCGCAAAGATCCGCATCTTTCGAGATGCTGAGGGTCGCATGAACCGGTCGATCCTCGACACCGGCGGCACGGCGCTTGTGGTCAGCCAATTCACCCTTGCTGCGGATACGTCGCGCGGGAACCGCCCGGGCTTTTCGGGGGCCGCCGCCCCGGAGAAGGGCAAAGCGCTTTACGAAGCGTTCGCAACCGACCTGGCCGGAGAAGGCATTGCCGTGCAAACCGGGCAGTTCGGGGCCGACATGGCGGTCGCTCTGGTCAACGATGGACCGGTTACGATCTGGTTGGATCAGACCGTGTAGCTGGCTACTCGGCGGGCGTGTAGGCGACCGGTTCGGCCTCGACCGGCGGCTTGGGCCGACGCATCGCGACGACGACACCGAGAGCAAGCGCTGCGATCGATCCGCTGGCGGCGTAGACACCGAGGGCCACAAGGAATGAGGCGCCGGCAAAAAGCGACCACGCAGCCGCCACCGATCCAACCATTATTCCAAAGGCCAAAAGCCCCAAGATCATCTTGCGCATCCCTACGCTGCCTAGCGTTCAGTCACTCAAGACACAAATTAAGGCACTATTTGGACGCGTACGCGGCGAGCCGGCGTTTTATTTCGGGCTCTCCTCGGCCCATTCCCATGGCCGCGTAAACGACCCCAACACCTCACCCACCTGAGCGTCCGAAGCGTCACCCGTCTTGCTCACCCGAGCGACGAGTCCCCGCTTTTTATCCTCAATAACGTCAACAACTGTTGCAGAAACACCGGATTGTTTCAACGTTTCGTTGTAAATGCGTGCGATCGCCCGCCGACGCAACTCTGGTTTGAAGACCTTACCAACTGCTGTTTTCGGCAATTCCTCAAGCACTTCCACATATTTGGGGCGTGCTGCGCGTTCGTGCACATGATCTGCCGCAAAGGCCATGAGCGCCTCTCCGCTCACATCTGCGCCCGCGACCAGTTCGACATAGGCGCAGGGCATCTCGCCCGCGACAGCATCCGGTTGACCAATTGCTCCGACCATTGCGACGGCTTCATGCTTGGCCAGCGCTTCCTCGATCTCCGCCGGATCGATATTGTGCCCGCCTCGGATGATCGTGTCCTTGGCGCGGCCCGTGATCCAGAGATACCCGTCCGCGTCGAGCCGTCCGAGATCCCCGGTCCGCAGGTACCGATCATAGTGGAAGAGATGCAGGTTCTTGTCGCTTTCGGTATAGGTCGAGCCGGCAAAAACCCCGGGATTTGCCACACAGATTTCGCCCACTTCGTCGACGCCCTCTTCAATCACCCGGCCATCATCCGTGTGGGTGAGGATCTTGACGTCGGTGTAAGGGAACGGAATGCCCACCGACCCGATCTTCTTCTCGCCGTGAAGCGGGTTGCACGAGACAAGGCAAGTGGCCTCGGTCAGCCCGTACCCCTCGATCAGCTGTATGCCCGCCGCTTTCTCGAAACGGTTGTATAATTCAACAGGCAGAGGTGACGAACCCGAGAACGCACGTTTGACCGTGGAGAGATCCGCGTCTACAGGCCGCTGCATCAGCGCCGAAATCGCCGTGGGCACGGTGATCACGAAGGTGACCCCCCAGCGTTCGCAAAGCTTCCAAAAATTGTCCATCACGCCATCGCCCCGGTAGCCTTGGGGCGTCGGGAACACGACATGCGCGCCCGAGACGATCATCGCCATCAGGATCACGTGGCAGGCAAACACGTGAAACAACGGCAACGGACAGATCACCACGTCTTCGGGTTCGAAGAGTAGCGTGTCTCCGACCCAACCATTGTAGATCATGCCCGACACCTTGTGCTGGGCGAGTTTCGGCATTCCGGTCGTGCCGCCTGTATGGAAGTATGCGGCGACCCGGTCGTCCTCGACGTCATCGAAGGCCAGCGTCGTCGGGTGTTTGGCCAGTTCCGCACCGAAGTCCAGCACGCGGGCCTTGTGCCCCACCGGGTTCTTCGGTCGGATGAGCGGCACGATCCACGACTTGGGCGGTGTCAGGTAGCGCGTGAGATCGACTTCAAGCACGGTCTCAACGCCGGGCGCCATGGCCACGGCCTCGGCCGCTTTCTGAGGTACATCCGTTTTCGGGAATGCCTTGAGCGTGACCAGAACCTTGGCGCGGCTCTCTGTCAGGATCGAGGCGATCTGTTCGGCATCAAGAAGCGGGTTGATCGGGTTGACGATGCCGGCCACCGCGCCTCCGAGAAGGGTGATTACCGTTTCGTTGGCGTTCGGCAGGAGGTATGCCACCGTGTCGTTCGGGCCGACGCCGAGGCTGCGGAACAAGTTCGCCGCCTGCGTGGTCTTCGACAGAAGGTCCGTCCAGCTTAGGGTCTCGGCCTTGTCCTTCGGGCCCGACAGGATCTGGAAGGAGACAGCAGGGCGCGCAGGATGAAGTCCGGCGATCCGCGTCAGCGCCCCATGGATGGACTTGGGAACGTCACGGTTTTCCCAAGGCACTTCGGCAGCGATGGCTTCAGCGTCTGCGACCGACCCGAACTGGATCATGGTAATTCTCCCTGTTCTTTTTTGCGTGGGCTCCTCCGCCCGGCGCTCAATTTCAGGGAGAAATGGGGAAAAACGCGCGCCCGATCAAGCGAAGGGACGCGCGGGGAGATGTAACGTTGCGGTAAATGGGCCGTATCAGGACGCCGGGATCCGCAAAACCTGACCCGGATAGATCTTGTCGGGATCAGACAACATCGGTCGATTGGCCTCGAATATTTCGGTATAGCGGGCGCCGTTGCCCAGCGTGGCCTCGGCAATCTTCCAAAGGGAGTCGCCCTTTTCGACCGTGTGCAGTGTCGGCGCGTCACCCTCGGCCGCGTCGTCAACGGCCGCGACACCCTCGACGTTACCGACAGCAATGAGGATCTTTTCCTTCGTTTCCTGATCGACCGGCGTCCCCGTGACCTTAACCGTGTCTCCTTCGACAGCGATCTCCAGCCCAGAGGCGTCCAAGCCGAGATCATCGATCTCGGCAGTCAACGCATCTTCCGGCGGCGCCTCGGCTGCCTCGGCACGGCCGGTCAGGCGCTTTCCAGCATTTTTGACGAAGCTCAGAAGTCCCATGGTCCCACTCCTTGGTTGAGGTTGGGCGCACCGAACCACGCCCCCAGGGCGCCGCCTAGGGGAAACTCGGCCCGCGTACCGCAGATCGGCCAACCATTGCCGTCGGCCCGATCCCAGGGTGCCTTATTCGGCTGCGATCCCGTCCGTGAACTGAAGCCGCGCCAGTCGCGCGTAAAGGCCGCCCTGCGCGACAAGGCTGTCATGGGTGCCCTCGGCCACGATGCGCCCAGCCTCGAAGACCAGGATGCGATCCGCCTTCTTCACTGTCGCCAGCCGGTGGGCGACAATCAACGTCGTGCGTCCCTTCGAAAGCCGGTCGACCGCATCCTGAACCGCGCGCTCGCTCTCCGCATCCAGCGCCGACGTCGCCTCGTCTAGAAGCAGGACCGGAGCGTCGCGGAGGATGGCGCGGGCGATTGCGATCCGTTGTTTCTGACCGCCGGACAACATCACGCCTCGCTCGCCCACGTAGGTGTCGTAACCTTGGGGCAGCGCGGTCAGAAAGTCATGGGCCGCCGCCGCACGCGCCGCGGCCTCGACGTCGGCGTCCGAGGCGCCCGGGCGCCCGAACCGGATGTTGTCGCGTGCCGACGCCGCGAAGATGACGGGATCCTGCGGCACCAGCGCGACGGATTGACGGAACGCCTCGCGCGCCATGTCCCGCAGATCCCGCCCGTCAAGGCGGATCGCGCCCCGGTCGGGGTCATAAAACCGCAGAAGCAGCTGGATGATGGTCGTCTTGCCGGCCCCGGATGGCCCGACGAGCGCGACGGTTTCACCGGGCTCGACATGAAAGCTCACCCCGTCCAGCGCCGCGGTTTCCGGCCGTGCGGGATAATGGAAGACCACGTCCTCAAACCCGATCGCCCCGGTCAACCGTTCGCCAAGCGGGATGGGCGCGCCAGGATCGACGACGCTGTCTTCGGCATGCAAGAGTTCGACCAACCGCTCGGTGGCGCCGGCCGCGCGCTGGATCTCGCCCCAGATTTCCGACAGAGCCCCAACTGCACCCGCCACCATAACGGCGTAGATTACGAACTGGACAAGTTCACCCACACTCATGGCTTCGGCCCGCACATCCCGCGCCCCGATCCAGAGCACGCCGACGATGCCCGCGAAGACCAGCGAGATCACGATCACCGTCATGATCGCGCGCGTCCCGATGCGCGACTTGGCTGCGTCAAAGCTCTTCTCGGTCACTCGGGCGAACTCGGCCCGGCTGGCCGTCTCGTGGGTATAGGCCTGCACCGTCTGCGCGGCGAGGAGCACTTCGGACGCGTTTCCGGAGGACGCCGCGATCCAGTCCTGGTTTTCGCGAGACAATGTCCGAAGCCTGCGGCCGAGCACGACGATCGGAACGATGATCGCAGGGACAATCAGCAAAACAAGCCCGGCAAGCTTTACCGACGTCACGAAGAGGAGGATGAGACCGCCGATCAGAATGAGGGCATTGCGCAGCGCGACGGAGATGGATGAGCCGATGACGCTCAGGATCAGCGTCGTGTCGGTCGTGATCCGGCTCAGAACCTCGCCCGTGAGCACCCGTTCGAAAAAGGCCGGGCTCATCCCCACCATCCGGTCGAAGACTGCCATTCGGATATCGGCAATCACGCGTTCGCCCAGCCGAGTGACAAGGTAATAGCGGATCCCCGTCCCGGCCGCCAAAAGGCCCGCCAGACCCAACGCCGCAAGAAAGTACTGATCGAGCAGCGCCACCGCCGAGGTCTCGAACCCATCGACCACCCGGCGTACGGCAAGAGGCAGCGCCAAGGAAACAAGGGCGGTTGCAACAAGCGCCGCCAGCGCGGCAATCAGCATCCCCCGGTAAGGACGCATGAACGGCCAAAGCGCGAGCAGCGCACCAACGCGTTTCGACTTTTCGCGCTCTTCGCCCGTTTGCACGCCCTTTGCCTCATCCCTGCATCTTCGGTCGGGTTGAAATAATCCCCGTCCGCGCCATTGCCAAGCCACCTTCCAAATCGGGTGGTGAATGCGCGCATCCTTGGGTTGCGAAACACCCAAAAATCGCTAGCGTTTCAATACGGTGCACATTCTGATTGGACGCAGTAAGGGGGCCGATGGAGTTATCAGCCGTTCTCGACCCGGTGCGCGCAGGGCTTGGTCTTTTTACCAATCTGAATCCGGAGTTTTCGCGCTATTGCCGGGAACGCGCCGTCCTCGCAGGAGCGCTTACTGATTACAAAACCCCGGCCAACGATCACCTGCGTCGCGGCTTGCGATTTGCCTGGATGCGGGCTGCGACGACGCTCTTTCATCATCGGCTGGCCTGGGCCAAAGAGTATAGCACTGCGCCGGGCGCCGCCGGGCTCATCGACTTCAAACAAGCGATTGAACAAGCCTTCGAGGAGATTCGAAGCGCAGCGACGCAGGCGGAGATCGGCGAAAGCCCGATTGACGCGTCACTGACCGCACTGATCGAAGGTCTGACTGACCACTATCTCGGGGAAAAGCCCGAACCGGCGGTCGAAGCCACCTTCGCGCCAACTCTGGCGGCGCTGACGGCAAGGCCCGTGGAAGACTTGCCGATGCGGCTTGTGGAAGCCGCAGCCAACGGCATCACAATCGGTGGGAAGACCCGAACATTCGGGCAACTGTTGTTCGACGAATTCGCCCGCCTTGACCAAGAACCTGACTTCTATCCTCAGGCCGGAAAGGGGGTGGCACGGGCACTGAGCGATTTGAACCGCAAGGCGCACACTCAGATGTACACCGCCCTGATCAGTCGCGTCGATACGTTGATCATGGAATTCGAGAGCCAGAATGCGGCGGCCGCCGAAGAGGCACGGGCGCAGTTGGATGACACACCTTTGAAAGCCTTCCGGGATGAGTTGGCCGCGCAGGGTTCCGAGATTTTCGGCATTCTGGACAAGGTTGGACAGGACGTCATCGAGATCAAAGACGGGGTCGGCAGGGTTGAGGCCGGGATCGCCACGATCATCGACGTTCTGGACAATGGTGCGGGGCAATCGGGACCAAGCCTGCAGCCAGCCGCCATCGAGGCGCATCGGCCAAGTCACGAGAACACGGTTATGTTCGCCGGCCACTTCGCCAGTGACGCCGTTGTCGAACCATTCGAACGCGCCCGAGATGAAATTTCCCGCCGTGCCCGGGCGCGTGGATCAGAGGATTCCATCGACCCCGTGGCCTGGGATTTCAGCCAGTCGTGGGGCCGCGAGACGAACCCGGAGGGGCAGTACACGAAAACCGACGCCTGGACGACCCTGAACGAGCTCGTGACCGGCTGTGTTCTCGTACTTGGCGAGAGCGAAGAAGAGGAACGGGCCATCTCCGGCGATCTCCGGCTGTTCGGGGAGCTGAAGTCGCGATCCTGGCTGGAGAACCCAATCCACGATCTTCATCACGTCACGCCGATCGAATTGTTCAACACTGTCGAAGCGGGCGCGGTTCCTCTGACCTTCACGTCGCGTTTTGCGGTTGAGTGCCTCCTCCGCGGAATCCAGCTTCTGGTCGTCATCCCAGATGCACCTGAAGAGGTCAGCACCACTTGTGCGAATCTGGTTCGGTTCCTGCAGGACCAAGGCGTGACGTGCATCACCCATAGCAAGGCCGTGCAGACAACCGATTGGGCTGACAGCTACGTTGCCACGCTACCCGGGTTGGACGTGGATGCGCTGCCGAACCCCTATCGCGGGCTCGACTACTACAAGATCGGGGATGCAGAACAGTTTGCCGGTCGGGACGATGAGGCCAAGCGGATCCACGCCCTTTTGTCGGCACAGGCCGACGCAGGCACCGGAATGCTCGTCGGAATCACTGGCCCCTCGGGCTGCGGAAAATCGTCGTTCTTGCGTGCCAAGGTTGCCGCCGAGGCCCAACAGAGCCTTGAGATGCATCCGCTCCAGTTCCGGCCGACCCATTTCCGGCAGCAGGACCATGCCGAGGTGCGCTGTCTTCCCCATCTCTGCTCCGAAATTTGCGAAAACCTTGGACTTACACCGCCTCCCGAGTTGGTCGGCCCCGACGCGCTGTTTCACGAAATACATCTGAAGCGGTTTCAAACCTGGATCGACGGCGTGCTTGGCCCGGGCGGCGCAGCCTGTGGCGCGGATGCGAAACCGCCGCGCGTGCTGGTTTGTCTCGACCAGTTTGAGGAGATCCTCGATGATCTCAGCGAAGATGTGCATGCGGGCGAATGGCGCTCACTTGCCGCGATGCTCACTCATCTCTCGTCGCACCATGGCTGGGTCATTGTTTTTACGCTGGAAGACAGTCGCCGGGACCGCTTTGACCGCCTCAAGGCCGATCTGGGGTTCAAGGGATCGGTACTGTTTGAACTCGTAGACAGCGACGAAGCGTTCTATCGGGCGATCATCACGGAACCGTTCGACGAAGCCGGGATCGAACTTGCAGATGACATCGTTGACCCGCTGATTGCCGAAGTCGCCCGACAACGTGAGGCGGTCGGTGGAGCGTCCTCTCCCCTGCCCCTTCTTTCGCTGCGCCTCTTCAACCTGTTTCGAGAACTTGCTTCAAGGGCGCCACATCGCGCGACCGGTCGCCAGGCCGAGACCAGCAGCGAGCGGGCCTTCGCGAAGGGGGTCGCGCGGGTCCGGATCAGCCTTTCTGATCTCGAAACGCCCTCACTCGAGCTTGGCGATATGGTCGCCGAACTGGCCGAAACCGCCTGGAAGGAAGGCGATGGTGGCGACAAGCCAGACGACATCGCGATGTTCCTCGTTCCATTCGTTCGCCTGTCTTACGATCCGGATCACCCTGACGAGGCCAAGCTGGTCCTGCAATCGGTCCGTGGGCGTGGGTTTCGCACCGAAATCGAGCTTGAGTCCGAGTTTCGCCGTCGCCGAGTTCTTGTGCCGTCTGGTGAGGGCCTACGCCTTGTCCACGAGTCGGTGGTGCGCCGCTGGCCGCGGGCGAAGAAATGGTTCGAGGGCGCACAAGCTGATCTCAAGGCTGCCGCAATCTTCCGATCCGAAGCCCTCAGGTGGACCGATGAAGGGCGACCAACGCATTCCGAGTCTAGTGACGATCTGATCAAGGCTGCCGCGCAGGTCTTGTCGGTCAACCTGCGCGACTGGGCGATTGGTGGCGTCGACCATCTAACCCCGGACATTCAGGCCATTCGCGCCTTTGCACTGTCGGTATTCGCGCACGCCAAGGACCCGTTGGCGCCCGTTTTGCAGACTGAGCCGAGCGGCACGGTGTTTCATCTGGCGGCGTCCTATGGTCTCGACGACATGCTGCGCCGGTTCCTCGACGACGCCCGAGATCCCAAGGACCTTCTCGAATTGAAGAGCGCGCGCAATGACCGAACGGCCATCGCCAATGCTGGATGGGGGCATCTCAGCACGGTCAAGTTGTTGCTGGAAGCCGATGCTGATGCCTCAGCGATCGACAAAGACGGCTACTGCGCGCTCGACAGCGCAGTCTGGGCCGGACGCGAAGACATTGTCGAGGCGATGCTGCCCTATGTGGACCCAACTCATTGGGACGCCACGCGACGCAATCCTATCGACGGCGCCGCATTTCTCGGGCGCAAAGACCTCGCCGAACGCCTCGACCGGCATGGTTTCACGCATATGCAGCCTGCGCCAAACGGCTGGACCCCGCTCCATCGCGCGGCAACACGCGACGATCTTGCCTCTTTCAGGTATTTCCTACCACGTGGGGACCTGACCGCGCGCCTCAGCGAAAAGACCTTCGACCGAACGCCTCTCCACCTAGCGGCAATGACCGGTCGGACGGCCAACGTTGCCCTAATCCTGACACGGGCCGAGGGTGCAATGCTGCTGAACGATCCCGGCGAAGTAGGCGAGACGCCGTTGATCGTCGCCGCTTGGTCGCAGCAGGACAAGGTGGTCGCCCAGCTGCTGGGTGCCGGAGCCGACTCCAACATGCGGGTAAAACGCAAGGGGCACGAAGGCCTGACCGCGCTGCACTTTGCACTCTTGCCCTACGCGTCGGCCCGCCAGTCGGCGACAAGCCACCTCAAACAAGCCACGGTACGAGCGGTGCGGGCGCTCCTGGCATGCCCGCATCTGGACGTTGCAGCCGAAACCGAGGCAAAGCCAGCGCGCACCGCGTGGCAAATGGCCGAAGGGCTCCCCGACTTGCAGGCGGCGATTGCCGCGCATCCCAACTTCCCGACGGACGAGTTGGTGAATTTGCGCGCCGCACAGCGCGATAAAGCGCTCAGCGCCGCGCGCACGGCAATCACCGCGGCGGCGTCCGAAGGAGACCGAGAAGCGGTCGAGAAAGCCGTCAAGGAAATCGACGGGGATGCCGAGATCGTGGCATTCGCGGAGAGCAAGCGGGACGAACTGGAAAAAAACCGGCAACGCCGAGCGGCCGAGGCGATGCAAAAGCCCCTTCTCGATGCCGCCAATGCAGGAGACCGGTCCGCCTTTGACGCGGCACTTGCCGCACTGTCGGAAGGCACATCGCTCACCAAGATCACGACCGAGAAAACGGTTCACAAATCCATCGAGCATATCTTGCTTGAGAAAGGCTGGCCCGATGCGGTCATGGCACTGCTCGACCGGGGTTTGATCGACCCATGGCGCACGCAGTTGAACTACACCGGCATCTACGACAAGGCGATTAAGGCGAAGGCGACCGATCTCACCCGGCGCCTTCTCGATACGATGCCAGAAAGGCTTCCACCGAACATTTCGTCGGGATTAGTGTCGCGTCTTGCGCCTTATTTCAAGGACGTGAAGGCCAGAGGACTGGTGCCGGTTCTGGATCGTCTGGATGCAAAGGCGCTGACCGCGTCGGCCTATGAAATGGCGCGGCTGGGAGAAGTGGCGGTCTTCTCGGATCTGGTTGAGCGGGGAGCCGATACCACCGCAAAGGATGCGTGGGGCCGGCGGCCGATCGATGTGGGCGCGGACAAGTTGCGGAAGGCACTGGGCCAACCGCCCCTAGGTGTCGATGTCGGGCCCCTTGGACGGAATTTCTTCCACCCCAGCGACGGGAACTGGTCCCCTCTCGAAGACACGAGCCTTGTCTCCACGATCGAGACCGGGCCAGAAAATCTGGCCTGGGATGAGCGCGTCGAATGGAAGGAGCAGCGGCTGCCATTTTATCCCGGCGACGACGCTCGTCTGCTCATGGCCAAGCACCCGGATTGGGAGCCCAAAAACCTGTTTCTCTACTATCTGACGGGACAAGGTTCGCTTTATCGGCTCAAAGGGCAGTCGCCGCCGATCCATGAGTTCAATGCGAAGAACCCCCGTGAAATCGTCGGCGAGCATGCGGTCGACTACCTAAGGTTCTTCTGTTTCTTCGTTCGTGGCGAAGAGGGGCCGTTCTATATCGTTGATGGCCAAGAGGCCGCCTATCTGCCCACGCAGTTCAAGGCGGATCTGGAGAATCTGCCCGAAGACGACGAGCACAAGAAGTGGCGGGAGCAGGCCAATGTTCTGACCCCTGCCTTCGGAAAGCTCTATCGTCCACCACGTGACTTTGGACTGAATGACGAGGGTCATCACCGGATATCGTCGCTCGTCTTCTATTCGAACGCGATCTTCGCCGCCGACTTCGAGGTTCAGCCGACTGGCATGATCCGGATGCGTGAGGATTCACCGCTGCTCGCGGACCTGCCGGTCCGGATCGTCGCCCCGCTTTCGGGCTAAAGCGCGGACCCGAAGCTCTCAAAAAATGCAATCGATACAGACAGGTCCGGGTCAACGGTGTTGGCGCTGAACGCCCAGAAGGGTCCGCCGAGACCAAATCGCCCGTTCCGCCCGTCGAGCACCGACCGGAACGGGATCCATGGCATTCCTCGGGCGGTTCGGACTTGAGATCAGTAAACTCGCTGACCTTCGCGCCAGACCGAGACAACGCGGGCCCGGGCACCGTCATCCTGCACCCGCACGATATCCGCCCGACGCCCGGCTTCGAGCGCCCCGCGATCGTCGAGACCGGCAAGGACCGCCGGGGCGGTCGCCACCATGTGCACGGCCGCCGGAAGGTCGATCCCGAGTTCGCTGTCACGCGCAAGGGCGAAGGCCGCGTAAAGCGGCGACGACGGGACGTAATCCGATGCAAGCGCATCAACGACCCCCGCGGCAAGAAGTTCGCGAACGGCGACGTTGCCTGATTGCGATCCCCCGCGCAGATAGTTGGGCGCGCCGACAACCACGGTCAGGCCCGCCTCTTTCGCGGCACGGGCGGCTTCGAGAGTTACGGGGAATTCGGACACCGTCGTCCCTTCGGCCTTGGCCATCGCCACGTGGTCGAGGCTTCGGTCGTCATGGCTCATCAGCGTCAGACCCTGCGCGTTTGCGGCCTCGGCCACATAGGCCCGGACCACCGGACTTGTTGCGCGTGAGCGCTCGAAAAGCGCCTCCAGCGCCGCGTCCGCATTAGCATCGGCGACCTCTCCGGTCTCCACCATGCGCCGCCGCCAAGAGCTTACATCAAGGCTTTGGCGATCGCCGGGCGTGTGATCCATGACCGAAATCAGGCGGACAATACCCCGCCCCATCACTGCATCTACGAGCGCCGGTGTCGTCGGATCCGAGACTTCGCACCGCAGGTGAAGAAGGTGGTCGGCCCGGAAGGCCCCGTCGCGCACCCGCGTCTCCAGCGCATCGATCAGGGGAGCGAGGATCTCGCGGCGCTCAGGGTTCTTCATGGTCGCGCCGACGCAGAGACTGTCGAAGACCGTCGTCGTGCCGCCCGCGATCACCACTGCGTCATGGGCCGCCAACGCCTGATCGAAGTTCCACTGCACGCTTTTTCGGGGGATCACGTGCTTCTCGACATGGTCGGTGTGAATGTCGACGATCCCCGGGATCAGGACATCACCTCCGACATCCTCCCCGGCAACGGATGGGCCAATCTCGGCGATCCGGCCGTCCTCGATGGCGATGCCGCCCTCGACGATCCCGTCGTGCGTCACGATTCGGGCATTGGACAGCTGGAAGCCGCCCGGCGTTCGGTCAAACATCGGTTTCTCCTGCCATCGGTCCCCGAAACCCGGCCGCACGACGGCCTGCGCAATAGTCACTGTCGGAACAGACGAACATCTTGGCGCCCGCGTCGTCGAGCAGGATCTCGTCCTGGTAAACGCCCACTGCCCCGCAAAGACCGCAAGGATCCGGGAAGTGCTGGGGCCGGAACGGATGGTCTTCAAAGTCGAGGCTGACGACTTTCGTGTGGGGCGGAACCGCGTAGATACGCCGCTCGCGGCCGGCACCGTAAAGCTGCAGTGCCTCGGAATGGTCGAGCTTTGGATTGTCAAAACGCGGGATCGGCGTTGGTGACATGATGTAACGCTCGTTCGTCCGCACCGGATAGGAATGATTGATGGTGATCCGTCCGGTCTGGGCCACGCTTTCGTAAAGCCGGAGATGCATAAGCCCGTACTCCGCCCATGCATGGATCTTGCGACATTCGGTTTCCCGCGGTTCGAGACCGCGCATGGGCTCAGGCTGGGGAACCTGTAGCACGATCGTCTGATCCTCTGTCAGGGGCTCCTCGGGCACCCGATGGCGGGTCTGGATGATGGACGCCGCCTTGGTGTCTTCGGTGGTCTCGACACCGGCGGTCTTGCCGAAGAAGTGGCGGATATTGACCGCATTCGTCGTATCGTCGGCACCTTGGTCGATGACCTTGAGCGTGTCCGACGGTGTCAGGAGAGATGCCGTGATCTGCATGCCACCCGTGCCCCAGCCGAAGGGGATCGGCATTTCGCGGCTGCCGAAGGGAACCTGGTAGCCTGGGATCGCCACGGCCTTGAGAAGCGCGCGGCGCACCATGCGTTTGGTGCCTTCGTCGAGATACCCGAAATTGTAGCGTTCACGGCGCCCGGGTGAGGGCGCGGCGGCGGCATCGTCGGGGCGTTCGAAGGTCGGTTGCGGAGACGAAAGAAGATCGCGCATCATTCGGCCGCCTGCTTGGCCGTGCGTTCTGCGCGCATCTCGCGCAGCATCCGGAGTTCGGCCTGGAAGTCGACATAGTGGGGAAGTTTCAGATGCTGCACGAAACCTGAACTTTCCACGTTATCGCTATGGTACAAAACAAATTCCTCATCCTGCGCCGGATAGGTCCGGGCTTCGCCGAATTCGTCGGCGCGCAATGCACGGTCGACCAGTGCCATGGACATGGCTTTGCGTTCAGCATGGCCAAAGACAACGCCGTAGCCACGCGTGAATTGCGGGTTCTCACCCGAAGCGCCTTTGACCGAGGTGATCATCTGGCTTTCGGTGACCGTGACATCCCCGATATCGATGGTGATGCCCAGCTCTTCGGACACAACCTCGAGCGGCACTTCCCCCGCCCGGATCTCACCTGCGTAGGGGTGGTTGGAGCCAAAGCCCCGCTGCGTGGAATAGGCAAGTCCCAGAAGAAAACCTTCGTCGCCCCGCGCGAGGTTCTGAAGGCGTATGTCCCGAGGCGCCGGAAAGGCAAGCGGCTCACGCGTCAGGTCCGCCGGGTCCGGATCGCCCGGTTCCGGCACCGCCGGTTCCATGAACCCTTCGTTGGCGACAAGATCGGGAACCCGCGGCATTGTCGGATCGACGGGCGCGTCGTTTTCCGGGGCCTCGGGCCGTGCAATATCCTCGGTCAGGTCGAAATCGAGAATGCGGTGGGTGTAGTCTGTCGACGGCCCAAGCACCTGCCCACCGGGCAGGTCCTTGTAGGTGGCCGAGATACGTCGGCGGATGGCCATCCGGCTGGTATCCAATGGAACGGCGCGGCCGAAAGTCTCGAGCGTCGTGCGGTAGGCGCGGAGAAGAAAAACGGCCTCGGTCACATCGCCTTCGGCCTGTTTCAGCGCAAGCGCGCCGAGTTCCGGATCGTAGAGCGATCCCTCTGCCATCACTCGATCCACGGCGCGGCCCATTTGCTCGCGAATTTGGTCGATGCTGAGTTCGGGGACCGCGCGATCTCCGCGGCGATCGTCGGCGATCAGTTTAAGGGCGTTCGAGATGGCGGCGGCACCGCCTTTGACTGGGACATAAGCCATCAGGTGGACCTCGCAGAAGACTGCCGTGCAATGGTGAAGAATTCGACGCGCGTGGCCGCGGCCTTTTTGGCGCGAGTTGCGCGGACATCGGCCTGTCGGCGTGCTTCGGGTTCGACCAGCGCCGCCATCAGTGCCTCGGGGGCTTCCTGCAAGGCGAGATCGGCAAGCGCCATGCGCTCGGCTCTTTCCGGATCGTGGCCCATGATGTAGCCGATCCCCAACCGTCCGCCGCGTTCGGCCGTCGCCCGTGTCACGGCGACCTGCCCAAGCGAGAACCGGCCGCCCGAGCCCCCCGCCCGTCCTTCGGACATGACCATGCCTGCCACGGCCGGGCGCACCCACCGCGTGCCCGCAGGGGCCGGCAGGTCCACATGATCCGCGAGAACCGCAGCCGGCGTCCGGGCCAGCACACTAAGCCAGCGTTCCCGCGCTTGGCTAACCGCGTTCATATCCGTTTCGCCCATTTCACCGTCGTCTCCCATTTCAGCGAGAATCTTCCCGCGCCGTGTGCGCCTTCGACAATGTCAGTCAGCGCCGATTTAACCGAAGGCAGGCCAAGTTGACGCACGACACCCGAGGTCGTGGATCGGGTGAGGTAGAGATCCACAAGATCGCGCGCCGTCGTGTCCATCGACCATGAGAAGGTCTTGGACTTGGCCTGTTTGAATCCTGAAACTGCCTGCAATTCCCGAACCGATGGTTCCTTGGATTTCTCACGGCGCTTGAAATCTGCGACCGTGGGCAAATTGGCGGCGACGTATGCATCAAGCGCAGGCACCACGCCCTCTTCTACCCGCCGGTTGCGGATGATCGCCAGTACGCCTTCGGGTACCAGGACCCGCGCCGCTTCGGAAAAGAAGGCATCCCGATCGAACCAGTGAAAGGCAGTGCAGGCGATGATCAGAGCCGCCGAGCTGTCGGGAAGCTTCATGGCTTCCGCGCGCCCATCGCTGGCCTGAAAATTTGCCGAGTTCGCGAAGCGGCGCACGAGAACACGGCGCATGTCCATACCCGGCTCGATCCCGACCATCAGCCAGTCAGGGCCCAGAACCTCGATCAGGCCTTCGGTCGAGATGCCCGTTCCCGCCCCCACATCAACCGCACAGCGGGGCGACTTCGGGGCGGCCTCCGCCATCATCTCAAAGACCGCGCGCGGGTAGCCCGGACGATAGGCGTCGTAGGTCTCGGCGAGACCATCAAAGCGTGTGACGTCCCCACTTAGCACGAGGCATTGGCCTGATAGGCCATCCGCCCCCCGACAATGGTGGCGGACACTGCCGGTATCGCATCATCAGGCCAATCGAGCAGGACGAGATCGGCGCGCTGGCCCGGCGCGATTCTTCCGCGATCCGAAAGCCCCAGCGCATCCGCGGGTCCGGCAGAGACAAGGCTCCAGAGTGCCGGAAGCGGTGCGCGCATCTCGTCGTGCAGGCGTGAAACGGCGGCCAGCATTGCCGGATAGAAGTAGTCCGAGGCAAGGATATCGCAGAGGCCGTCCTCAACCATATCGGCCGCCGAAGGCGATCCAATATGGCTGCCACCGCGCACGGCGTTGGGCGCTCCGAACACAATGGCATCGCCCGCGTCCCGGGCGGATTTGGCGACGGGCACACGCATGGGAAACTCGGAAATCGGCGCGCCGATGGCCCGATAGAAGTCGCGGGTTTCCTCTTGGGTGTCGTCATGGCTCAGCATGGGCGCGCCGACCGCGCGCGCCTCGTCCGCTACGGAACGGATCACGTCGGGAACCTCGGGGCGCCGTTCCCAGACTTCGAGAAGTCGACGCGCATAGTCCTCAGGCGACAATCCTGCCCGGCGCGAAGCGCCCGACCGTTTCTGAACCAGTCGCGGATCCTCGGGATCCAGCGCGGCGAAGGCGGGCGAATGCTCAAACGCGCGGTCCTGTATCGCGATATCGAAGGACCGCATGGTCATCGACGTGTGGTCGTTGAAAGCCAATGACGGGGTCAACGCACCGTTCAGAACGCGGGTGATCAGCTCGCGCGCCTCGAACGCAAAGGTCTCCCACCTTAGCTGAATCCGGTTTTCAACCAGACACCGGGGTGCGAGGCGTTCTATGGCGTCGACGAATGCCGCGCCACGGTCGACCGCACGCAGCCCCGGTTCCCAGGACAGAGTCAGCGCGTGATAGGCCGTGGCAATTCCGTTCCCGGCCAGTTGGCGGTCGGTTTCGAGAACCGCGGCGTCCATAGGGAAAAAGACGTTCGGCCGCGGCATGTTCTGGCGTTCGAACGCATCACCGTGGATGTCGATCAGTGCCGGGGCAAGCACACGGCCCCGAGCGTCGATCGTTTCGTCAGCCTGAACCGCGCCGATCTCGGCGATCCGCCCGTCGGCGACGATGACATCTGTTTCAACGACGTCGTTCGGCAGGATCACGCGCGCGCCACGAACGGCGTAGTTCATGCTTGGCGCTCCGCAAGAAGATGCCAGTGCCACGATCCGGGTGTCTCGTGCTCGCGGTCGACCAGTGTCAGAGGCTCAAACCCTCGGAACACAGCGCAAAGCTCGGCCGCGTTGCAGAAGTAATGCGGGTGCGCCTTGTCGCCCCCACCATCGAAAACCCATGTGTTCCGGCTGATCTCGCGGCCTTTTCCAAGATCTGTGCGATCCCGGAGAATACGCTTCGAGAGCATCGTTCCGTGAAATGTCCCCCCCGGAACAAGGACGCGGGCAATCTCGGCAATGGTTCGCGTTAGGACGCTCTCGTCGCCATGATAGATCACGTTCCACGACAGCACGTGATGAAACGATTGATCTTCGAAGGGCAGCTTATCCATCATGCCCAGACGCGCATCGATATCGAGCCCTTCGGCCGACGCGCGCCGCGTAACTTCCCAGATACCGGCCTCGGCCGCATCGAGGGCGGAAACCTCGTGGCCCGCCCGCGCGTATTCAAGCGCATGACGGCCCACGCCGGAACCCAGATCGAGAACCCGGATCGGCCCCTCGAGCCCCTCGATATGGGCCATGACCTCAGGCTCGGCCTGCACCCATTTCGAAGTGGAATCCGTCTCTTGCCACTCGGTGTTCCAGTGCTGATGTGCGGTGTCTGTGGTGCTGTTCATCTGTCGTGTCCAATCACGTGGCCGCGGGCCCAGACCCCGATCTGCTCGACCAGGATCACAACCACGGCAATCATCAGGATAACGGTCATCGCCGTCGGATAATCGAAAAGGTCGAAGCCAACCTTCAATTCGATGCCAATTCCGCCCGCTCCCACCAGCCCGAGGATCGTGGACGAACGCACGGCCTTTTCGAGCGCGTAAAGCGACGTTGAGATAAAGGCCGGCATCGCGGCCGGAACCGTGGCGCAGGCCACGACATCGACCCGGCGCGCGCCACCGGCCGTCAGCGCCTCGGCCGGTCCTTTGTCAGCGGCTTCCATGTCATCGGCGAAGAAACGTCCGCAAAAGCCAATCGTATCGATCATGATGGCCAGCATGCCTGCGAACGGACCCAAGCCCACCGCCACGACGAAGATCAGCGCCCAGGCGATGTCCGGTACCGCCCGGATAAACCCAAGCACGGTGCGCGTGATGGTGTTCACAATGGATCCGGCGATCAGGCCCTTGGCTGCCAGCATGGCGACGGGAACCGACAGGACCACGCCGAGGGCCGCCCCGGCCAGCGCGATCTGGAGGGTTTCGACCATCTTCCATCCAAGGCGCTGAAGTACGGCGGGATCCATGTTCGGAGGAAATGCCCGATCGATGAAATCGGCCATGCGCGGCGGCGAAGACGCCACCTTCTCGAGCGAGAAACCGGCACCGTCGAGGGACCACATGATCAGAACGACCGCCGCAGCATAGCCGAGAAAGCCAAGCGCGGAGGGCGCCGCAAAGCGCGCTGGGGATGCGCGCCGTTCGCCTGCACTGATATCAGTCATAGAGCCTCCGAAGCTCGGCCGGATCCACGTCGCCGGCGCGGGCGTCCAACCGAAGCTTGCCCCCGGCCAGACCAAGGACCCGCTCGCCGTAGTGAAGGGCGTGATCCATGTGGTGGGACGTGAAAAGGACGGTCACGCCCTTGTCCCGAACAAGGCGAAAGAAGAGTTCCATCACCTCTTCTCCTGCGGCGGGGTCCAGTGAGGCGCAGGGTTCGTCCGCAATCAGGAACTCCGGGTCCGAGACAAGTGCGCGTGCGATTGCCACTCGTTGGGACTGCCCGCCGGACAGGCGCTCGGCCCGCCGCAACGCGAACCCGTCCATGCCAACGGACGCCAGCGCGTTCATCGCGCGATCGCGCGCCTCGGCCGGCGCGAAGGCCTGGCTCCAGTAGCGCGGTCCACCCGCCTGGCCCAAAAGCCCGTGCACCACATTCGTCAGAACCGACAGTCGCGGAACCAGATTGTGCTTCTGCGACACGAGCCCGATTCGGGAGCGCAAGGCGCGCAGGCGCGACCCCGCCAAAGTCGAAAGATCGGTGCCGAGTACTTCGACCCGACCGGATGTGACCGGTGTCGTGGCGAGAAGGCACTTCAGCAAGGTGGATTTGCCGGTTCCATTGGCACCCACAAGGGCCGCGGCCTCGCCCTTTACCAATGCGAAGCTGACATCTTCAAAGACGGGTGCCGTGTCGCCATAGGCTTTCGCCAATCCGACAACCGTCACATCAACTTCGGCATCCGGGGCGGCAACCGCCCCGGATCCGTTTGCGACCTCATCGGCCGGCGAGAGGAGTCCCGCCTCAGTCACCGAGGAAGTTGTCGAACTGCGGGAAGCCCGCGTTGGTGTACATGGCGCGCACCGAATCGTAGGCGCTGTCTTCGATCACCACGAGATCCATACCGGTGTACTTGTCGTTCTCTTCATGGGCGAGAATACCGGCGATGATCGCGTCCTTGTTCTCAAGGATCGAGGTCTGGACCTTCTCGACGGCTTCGGCCGGAACATGCGCGCCCGCCATGATCATGTCGTTCGGCAGGTCGCCCGAGCGCGCGATGATCTTGAAGAAGCCGTTCGGAACCGATTCGTCGCCGTTCCGAACGCGGAGCCACGAGTTATGGTTGGTGCCCATGGCGGCGATGTCGCCGTTCTTGACCGCTTCGTGGCCGATGTTGCGCGAGGTGTGGATCGGTTCGAACTCTCCAAGACCAAGGCCGAGATCCGCCATCAGCTGCGTGGGGCAGAGGTGACCCGAGGTCGACCCGATATCCGACATGGCGATCTTTTCGCCCTTGAGATCGGCAACCGAGTTGAAACCCGAGTCGGCGCGCACGATCACCGCGCAGAAATAGTCGGGACGTCCGAGGCCGATGATCGGCTTGGCGTCGGTCAGCTTGTTGATGACGACGTACTCGGCCGGGCCGGAGACAACAAAGTCGACCGTTTCGGCGCGAAGCGCTTCGGCCGCGGCGGTACGCGAGTTCACACCAAAGAACTCGAAGGTTTCGCCAGTGGCGGTTTCGAGCGCTTCCTTAAACGGACCCCATTCGATCTGGAGGCGTTCAAGACCTTCGACATCGGTCACGGCGATGGACCAGGTTTCGGCCTGCACAGCAACAGCGCTGGCGGCGCTGACGGCTGCAGCCGCGATCACGTTCATTAGTTTCATGGAAATCCCCCGTTGGTTGGATGCCCCGGAGGTAGGGCCACCACATGAATGCGACGTCTCAGAAACGTAAAGGTCCGATGGCGTGCAGGTATCGTTTTTGTAACGACGCACAACCCTATTCCGCGCAAAATCGAAAAATTTCATATTATTAACAATGGATTATATATATTTGCCGACCTCTATCGCTTCGACAAATTTCAGATTAGACTGTTTTTTTTGGGCTCGAACGGCACGGTTGGTGTTTCGCCCGCCCTTCTCAACAGCACATTTTCGCTAAGGCGTTGAATCCATGAGACCCGGCATCGGATGTTTCGTGGAACTGTCAAAAACTCGAAACAGGAAGTTCATGAAACTGAGGAATTCGGTTTAAAGTCTGCGGTCATCTCCCGCGTTCATGGAAAGTCATCCTCTCGTCCTTACGTCCGTATCAAAGCAGTTTGATCGGACCACCGCCGTAGACCAGGTCTCGCTCGTGATCGAGCCGGGCCAGTTCGTTGGCGTGATCGGCCGCTCAGGCGCTGGTAAGTCGACCATGCTCCGCCTGATCAACCGCCTCATCGACCCCACTTCGGGGTCGATTTCGTTTGGAGATCGCGAAATCACGTCGTTGCACGGCAAAGAGCTGCGGCTCTGGCGTCGTCAGTGCGCGATGATCTTCCAACAGTTCAATCTCGTCGATCGCCTCGACGTCCTGACCAACGTGCTGATCGGACGACTGGCCGATCACGGGTTCCTTTCTTCGATGGCCATGCAGTTTTCGGACGAGGAACGGACCATGGCGATCCAGGCTCTGGACCGGCTCGATCTCGTCCCGCAGGCGCTCCAGCGCGCGGGCACATTGTCGGGCGGTCAGCAGCAGCGCGTCGCAATCGCCAAGGCGCTGGTGCAGAACCCGCGGATCATGCTCGCGGACGAGCCGATCGCATCGCTTGACCCGGCCAACGCCACACTGGTGATGGACGGGCTGAAGTCGATCAACCGAGAAGACGGCATCACCGTCCTCGTCAACCTGCACACCCTCGACACCGCGCGCGCCTATTGCGACCGCATCGTCGCGATGCGGACCGGGCGGGTCATGTTCGACGGCAGCGCGGGACAACTCACCGATGATGTTGTGCGTGACATCTACGGGATCGAAGGCCTCGAAGAATTCAATGACGCCGTCACCTCGACCGCCATCAAGGTGCCTGCGTGAGCGACATTACCGAAGAACGCAAGACAGGGAGAACTTCTATGCGTTTCCTCACCACCACTGCCGTCCTGGTCGCCATGACCGCCACGGCTGCTTTCGCCGATGATTCGTGGAAAGCCGACTATCCGGTCGTCCGCATGGGCGTTCTGTCGGGCGAAAACGAAGCCGACCGCCTAAAGCGCTACGAGCCGTTCCGCCAGTACATGGCTGACAAGCTTGGCGTCGAAGTGGAAATCTTCACCGCCGGTTCGTACGACGGCGTCGTTCAGGCCATGGCCGGCGACCAGATCGAATTCGCGCGCTTCGGCTCGTCCTCTTACGCTGCGGCTTACACTGCCACCGACGGCAAGGTCGTACCGCTACTGACAACGATCACCGAGGCCGGCAACACAGGCTACATCTCGGTTATCATGACCCGCTGCGACAGCGGTCTCGACACCCTTGACGACCTCGAAGGTCTGGTTCTGGCCTTTGCCGACCCCGACTCGACCTCGGGCTACGCGGTTCCGTACTTCAACCTCGTCGATCAGGGCTACGAGCCCACCGAATTCTTCGAGAACGTGCCCTTCTCCGGCTCGCACGAAGCTGGCGTTCTGGGCGTCGTCGAAGGCACATATGACGCTGCAGCCACTTGGGCCGACCGTCCCGGCTGGGGCAACTGGTCCCGTATGGAAGCCAAGGGCATGATCGAGCCCGGTACCGTCTGCGTGATCTGGGAATCGCCCGAAATCACATCGGGTCCGCTGACCACCCGGAACAACCTGCCGCAAGCTCTGGTTGACGACTTCGTCGCCGCGCACAAGGCCTTCCCGACCGAGATGCCCCAAGCGTTCATGGAACTTCAGGGCATGGACGGCACCGAAGAAGACCCAGACGTTGGCTATGTCGAAGTGAACCACGAGCGTTATCAGTGGATCATCGACATGCGCGCATGGCTGCGCGAGCAGCGCCGCGGCTAATCGAACTGACATTGCGGGAGAGCGGCTATCGTGCCGCTCTCTTTTTCGTCGTTAAGACAAATGCTCCGGAGCCCCATTCATGGCCAGCATCTCCGACGCCGGGCTAGCGCCCGCAGGCCCTGCCCTCACGCCCATAGAGACGTTCGAGCGCGACTACCAAGCCGCCCGCACGTCGGCGCGCCGCATATGGCTGATCGGAACCATCGTCTTCATTGCCGTTTTCCTGTTCACAACATGGTTTTCCGGCTTTTACGAGATGCGGATGACGACCCTCGACGATGGCACGCGTGGCCTGCGCTGGGTGATCGCTGCCGGGTTCGAGAAACTCGACGACTTCATCGTGAAAATGCTGCCCACCCTGCGATGGGAGACGTTTTGGGCGGATATGGGCGAGTGGTTCTGGGGCCTTGAAAAATGGCTCTGGCTGCTCGTGGAATCGATCCTGATCGCCTACATGGCGACAATCTTCGGTATCTTCTTCGGCTTCTGCCTCAGCTTCCCTGCCTCGCGGAACCTCGCACCGAATTCGTTCGTCTTCCACATCTGCCGGCGCTTCCTCGAAGTTGCGCGAACCGTGCCGGATCTGGTTTGGGCGCTGATCTTCATCTTTATGTTCGGCCCCGGTCCCATGGCTGGTGTGCTCGCCGTCGGTCTCCATGCCGCAGGCGCCCTCGGCAAGCTGTACTCCGAAGCTAACGAGAACATCTCAATGCGGCCCCTCGAAGGCGTGAAGGCCGCCGGCGGAAGCTGGTTCGACCAGATCCGTTATGGCGCCGTGCCTCAGGTGATCCCGAACATCATCAGCTATTCGTTCCTTCGCTTCGAGATCAACGTGCGCTCGTCCTCGATCATCGGGTTCGTTGGCGCGGGTGGGATCGGTAAGGAATTCTACACCGCGCTGCAATTGCAGGAATACACGGACCTTTCGGCGATCTTCCTCATGTTCTTCGTGACGATCTCGATCATCGACTGGGGTTCGGAACGCCTGCGCCACCGCATAATCGGCCTGGAGGAGCGGACATGACCATCACCGCCGCAGAAATCGAAGCCGCCAAGGCCCGTGTTCCTCACGCGTTCCGCGCACCGTCGCAGGTGATCCTGCGCCGCAGGATCGTTTATGGCGGTTTGATCGCCCTGTTCCTTTGGTGCGTGTTCGACTTCGAATTCATACGTGTGGTGCTGTTCGATTATGACCGGCGCACCGACACCTGGTCCTTCGAGCCCTGGCAGACGTTCTACGAATACAACCGCCGGACGAAGGAATGGACCTACAATCCGTGGTTGCCTATCGAACGCCTGTATGAAGGTCTCGACAAGGCCCGGAACTTCTTTGAATGGCCGCGGATCAATTACACGGCGCAGGAATGGCGCGACATTGGCATAGGGCTCGGCGAAACCCTGTCGATGGCGTTCCTCGGCACCGTCCTCGGCGCCGCCATCGCCTTTCCGCTGGGCTGGCTCGGGGCCAAGAACATCCTGCCCCTCGGCTGGATCCGCGTGCCCATGCGCCGAGGCTTCGACTTCATCCGCGCGTTCGAAACCCTGATCCTTGCGATGATCTTCATCCGCGCCTTCGGTCTCGGACCGTTGGCCGGTATTCTCGCCATTACGATCTCAGAGATCGGGTCGTTCTCGAAACTCTTCGCGGAAGCGATCGAAAACACGTCGAAAAAGCCAGTCGAAGGCGTGATGGCGTCAGGCGGAAGCGCGTTGCAGCGCATCCGGTTCGGCATCAACCCGCAGGTCGCACCGGTGATCATGTCGATCATCCTTTACAACTTCGAATCCAACACCCGCTCGGGCACGATCCTCGGGATCGTCGGCGCGGGCGGCATTGGCTTCATCCTGTCAGACCGGATCCGGGCCTATCGCTGGGACGAGGTATGGACGATCATCATCCTGATTATCATCATGGTCTACATCATCGACTGGATTTCCGGAAAACTGCGTGAACGGCTCATCGGAAAGTGGGAACCACCCACGTGACCACGACGCCGGCGCTGAAGCTTCTGGCGCTGTCGGATCTGCATGTCACCGCGCCGACCGCAGGCAGCTATGGGCTCGACACCCATGCAAGGCTCGAGGCGGCGATGGAGCGGATCACGGGCGCTTACGGAGATTCTGACCTCTTGGTCCTGATCGGAGACGTGACCGACCGGGGTGACCCGAAGAGCTATTTTGCACTGAAGGCTGCGTTGGATCGCCTGCCGATCCCTTACGCGGTGACGCTTGGCAACCACGACAACCGCGAAGCCTTCGCCACCGTGTTCGGCACCGACCATCTCGATCCGAACGGGTTCGCCCAGCGCGCCCTCGACGTGGAAGGTCACAGGGTCATCCTCCTCGACACCTTGGTCGAGGGGCCCGCCGCCAACGGCAACTGGGGGCACGGCCATGGCCATCTCTGCGACCTCCGACTCGGATGGCTTCGAGACCGGCTGGACGAGACCGACCTGCCCACGATCATCGCGTTTCATCATCCGGCCACTCCGCTTGGAATCCAGATGGACGCGATGAACCTCGACAATGGCGGCGCGTTCCGCGCGGCGCTGGGTGCACACCGTCCCCGCGCAATTCTGTCTGGGCATGTGCACATGACCACCACCACGATCTGGGACGGGCTGACCTTCCACACACTGGCCGGGGGGCACACCAGTTCAACCGAGGCCTACGGCGCGGACGGCCCAGACACGAAGGTCCGCCGCACAGGCCCTGCGACGATGGCGGTCGTTCTGTCGGACGAGATGCGCACCACCATCCACCTTGACGCCTATGTCGACGCCCATAATCCCGTGCCGGACCGTGCAACTCCGGCCCAGCTTCTTCCTGTGCGTGCGGGAAATTCCAACTAAAGAGAAGGTAATCCATGGTCGGTGCCGGTGCCAAAGCCCCTCTTTCCGAGGCCCCCAACATCCACCCAGATGCGAAGCTGGTCGATTGCACCCTTGGGCGCTGGACAGATGTCGGGCGCGGCACGCAGATGAACGAAGTCGAGATGGGGGATTATTCCTACATCACGCGGGATTGCCACGTGGTCTGGTCCACGATCGGCAAGTTCTGCTCGATCGCCAACGCGACGCGGATCAATCCCGGCAACCATCCGACATGGCGGGTCTGCCAGCACCACTTCGTCTACCGGTCCGAAGCCTATGGGATGGGGCCCGACGATGCCGAATTCTTCGACTGGCGGAAGGACAACTGGGTCACGATCGGCCATGACGTGTGGATCGGTCATGGCGTGACAGTGACCGCCGGCGTTACTATAGGCACGGGCGCAGTGATTGGCGCCGGCGCTGTCGTGACACGGGATGTCGCTCCCTACACCGTTGTGGGTGGCGTGCCAGCCCGGCCTATCAAGGAACGGTTCACTCGGGATCAGGCCGACGGTCTGATGGCCCTGGCCTGGTGGGACTGGAGCCACGAACAGCTCGCCGAGGCCCTGCCCGATATCCGGGCGCTCGACGTCGACACGTTCATAGCGAAATACGGCTGACCGCACCGCCCGCGCGCACGCCCACGCCGATGCCGCGGACCAGCCCGGCCATGCCCCGGAGCTGCGCCGCCAACGGCGAGGTTTGACGCCAAACCATGCCGATCCGGCGCCGCGGACGAGGGGGCGGCAACCGGACCACCGAAACCGACGCCGACCCGGTTTCTACCGCGACTGCCATTTCCGGGATCAGCGTCACTCCGATCCCTGCGCCCACCATCTGCACGAGGGTTGCCAGTGAACTGCCCTCCATCAGGTCCCGGGGCGGTGTCGATGCAAGGTTGCAAAAGCTGAGCGCCTGATCGCGAAAGCAATGTCCCTCTTCCAAAAGCAAGAGCCGCATCTCGCGCAGATGTTCGGGCCGGGGCACCGGCGCTCCTGCATCCGCCTCGGGGCGAACCAGAACAAATTCCTCTTCGAAAAGCGGCTCTTCCACCAGTGCCGGCTCGTTTACCGGCAAGGCAAGGATCGCCATATCAAGCCGCCCAGCGCTCAGATCCTCCAAAAGCGTCTGTGTCACCGTTTCGCGTGGCCGGAGGTCGAGATCGGGAAACTCGGTTGCGAGCTCCGACAGAAGTGCAGGCAGGACATAGGGCGCCACTGTTGGGATCACGCCGATCCGAAGCCGCCCGGCCAATGGCCCCTGCGATGTTCGTGCCAGGTCCTCGATCTCCGTCGCCGCCCGCAGAATATCGCGCGCACGCTCGGCCAAAACCTCTCCAAGCGACGTCAGCCGGATCTGCCGGGCCCCGCGTTCGATGAGCGGCGCGCCGAGTATCGCCTCGAGTTCTTTCATCTGAACGGAGAGCGCCGGCTGCGAGATGGAACAGGCTTCGGCAGCGCGCCCGAAATGCCCGTGCCGGGACAGCGCCTCGAAGTACCGGAAGTGTTTCATCGTCAGCTTTGTCATAATTCACGCCTATGGGGATCATCAGAAATTCGCAATTATAATAATTCCACAGAAGGGGTAGAAGCATACCATCACCCAGGGCGGATTCGGTGTTTTTGGACGTCGCGCCGCCCCGCACCCACAGGCAAGGGAGACCCTCCATGGACGGAACCGACAGCTCGAACCGCGGCAAATGCCCGGTGATGCACGGGGCAATCACCATCAAGAACGCCGAAGTCGCGGATTGGTGGCCGAAGACGCTGAACCTCGACATCCTGCATCAGCACGACACCAAGCCGAACCCGATGGGCGAAGCGTTCGACTATAAGAAAGAGCTGGAAAAGCTGGACGTCGATGCGCTGAAGGCCGACCTGACGGCGCTGATGACCGACAGTCAGGACTGGTGGCCGGCCGACTGGGGGCACTATGGCGGTCTCATGATCCGGATGGCATGGCATGCAGCGGGAACCTACCGGACCTCTGACGGGCGCGGCGGCGGCAACACCGGCAATCTGCGGTTTGCCCCCCTGAACTCCTGGCCCGACAACACGAACCTCGACAAGGCCCGGCGCCTTCTCTGGCCGATCAAGAAGAAGTATGGAAACCAGGTCTCTTGGGCCGACCTCATTCTTCTGGCGGGCAATGTTGCCTACGAGAGCATGGGGCTCAAGACCTTCGGCTTCTCCTTCGGGCGCGAGGACATCTGGCATCCGGAAAAGGATGTCTACTGGGGGCATGAGCGCGAATGGCTCGCCCCATCCGACACGCGTTATGAAGACGTGGCAACGCCGTCGACCATGGAGAACCCGTTGGCCGCCGTTCAAATGGGTCTCATCTACGTGAACCCCGAAGGTGTGAACGGCCAACCGGACCCGATGAAGACTGCCCAGCAGGTCCGCGAGACTTTCGCCCGGATGGCGATGAACGACGAAGAAACCGCCGCGCTCGCCGCGGGCGGTCACACGGTCGGGAAGGCGCACGGCAATGGCGACGCGAGCCGGCTCGGTGCAGAGCCGGAAGGCACCGACGTGGACTCTCAGGGGCTTGGCTGGATGAACCCCGCCGAACAGGGCGTGGGCCGTCACGCCATCACGAGTGGGATTGAAGGAGCCTGGACCGATAAGCCGACCACTTGGGACGGCGGCTATTTCAAGCTTCTGCTCGGCTATGAATGGGAGCTGGTGAAAAGCCCCGCGGGTGCATGGCAATACGCGCCGATCGACATTCGCGAAGAGGACATGCCGCCCGATGTCGAGGATCCCTCGATCAAGCGTATGCCGATGATGACAGACGCCGACATGGCGATGAAGGTGGATCCGGTCTATCGCGAGATCTGCGAACGCTTCATGGCCGACCATGACTACTTCTCAGACACGTTTGCCCGCGCGTGGTTCAAGCTGACACACCGCGATATGGGCCCGAAGATCCGTTATTGGGGCCCCGAGGTTCCGTCCGAAGACCTGATCTGGCAAGACCCGATCCCCGCGGGTGCCAAAGACTACGACGTTGCCGCGCTGAAAGCCAAGATCGCCGAAAGCGGACTGTCGATCAGTGACATGGTCGCCACCGCCTGGGACAGCGCTCGCACATACCGGTCGTCCGATCATCGGGGCGGCGCGAATGGCGCACGTATCCGACTTGCACCGCAAAAGGACTGGGCCGGAAACGAGCCCGAGCGGCTGGCCCGTGTTCTGTCGGTTCTTGAACCGCTGGCCGCCGAGGCCGGCGCTTCGGTGGCCGACACCATCGTCCTGGCGGGTACCGTGAGCGTCGAGATGGCCGCGAAGGCGGCGGGCCACGATATCGATGTGCCCTTCACGCCTGGCCGAGGCGATGCCACTGACGAGATGACCGATGCGGCATCCTTCGACGTGCTCGAGCCCTTCGCGGACGGTTTCCGGAACTGGATGAAGGCGGATTATGGCGACAGTGCCGAAGAACTGATGCTCGACCGCGCCCAGCTTCTCGGCCTGACGGCACCTGAGATGACGGTCCTCGTGGGCGGCATGCGGGTTCTTGGCACGAACCACGGTGGCACGGCACACGGCGTCTTCACCGACCGGGTGGGCACGTTGTCGGCGGACTTCTTCGTCACGCTGACCGATATGGGGTTGTCGTGGCACCCCGCCGATGACGGATCCTACGAGATCCGGGATCGCAGGTCCGGGGCGGTCAAGTACACGGCGACCCGGGCCGATCTTGTCTTCGGATCGAACTCGATCCTGCGCGCCTACGCCGAGGTTTATGCCCAGGATGACAGCGCGCCCAAGTTTGTGGCCGATTTTGTCGCGGCCTGGACCAAGGTGATGAATGCCGACCGTTTCGACGCCTGATCGACGTCAATGAAACCACAAGCCCCCGCGCCACCGGCGTGGGGGCTTTCTATTGCTTTACAGGATCTTGTAGGGCGTTCTTCGTGTCTTAGGCCGCCGCGTCTGCGGAGTCAGGTAGCCAGCGCTCCAGAATCGCACGCAGGGGAACAGAAGCGTCAAGACGGCTGGCCAGAAGAAACAGACCAGCAAACTTGCGTTGCAGATAGAGGGCGTCCATCGGCACCGGCGGCGGAACATAGCCTTCAGAGGCCAAGCGCAGGCTTTCATCCTGCATCCGTCGCGACAGCGTCTTGTCCGAGAAGTCGTAGCGCTCAGAAGAACGGACGGCGTCGAATGCCCATTCGACCATGGTCATGATCCGCGCCCGGTGATCCGGATCAGCACCCTCAGGGAAAAGCCCAAAGTCCCCAACCGCCGAGGCCAAAGCTTCGACGTCCCCATTCAGGCCAGCCCTGAAGAGCCGACCATAGAGATTCACAATCCCGGCCGAAAGCGTCCGGGTGGCGCCAAAGTCCAGCAGGATGATGCGGCCCGTTTCCGCGTTGTAGCGGTAGTTCGCGAAGTTTGGATCGCTCTGGATCTCGCCCCAGACAAAGAGCTCGCGAAACAGCAGATCGATCAGATCCTCGGCGATCCCTTCTCGCAGCGCGCGGTCCTGCGACCGCACTGCCTCGATGGGCGCCCCGGCAACAAACGACATGGTAAGAACGCTCTCGCTGCTCCAGTCCGGATGATATTCGGGCACTTCGAAGCGTGGCATGTCGCCAAGGCGGCGCCGGAATGCCGCAAGACATCGGCCTTCGCGCAGATAATCGGTTTCTTCCCGCAGCTGACGGCGCGCCTCGTCCAGATAAGGGGCAATATCGAACCCCTTTGGCAAAAGCCCGGACAAGCGGACAAGGGCCCCAACATTCGACACGTCGCTGTCAACGCTGCGCGCGATGCCCGGATACTGGACCTTGACCGCCACGGTTCGCCCGTCACGAAGGACAGCGCGGTGCACCTGACCGATGGACGCCGCCGCGATGGGCCGGACGTCAAACGTCTTGAAGTTCTTCAACCAGTCCGATCCCCAGCTGGCGCTCAGCACCTGCTTGAGCTGCCGTGGCGGCATGAAATGCGCATCATCACGCAGGCGGGCAAGAATATCGGACAGTTCCGGTGGCAGCAGCTCGCCCGAATCCATGGACAAAAGCTGGCCCACCTTCATCGCCGCACCACGCATCTGCGCCAATTCGTCGGTAAAGCGGCGGATATTGCCGGGCGTGACCAGGAGATCGCGCAATTTCGGCCGCGCCCCTCTGCCCAGATCCCGTGCCGCGCCAAGCGCCACGTTCCCGGCAATTCCCGTCGCAACTGAGCCCACGCGGACCATCCGCGATGCGCGGCTTGCCGGCACGCTGACCGCGCGCGCTGACGAGCGTGTCGCGTCGCTCATCTCCGGCCCGCCCGGTCTACCGATCGCCATTGTTCGTCCATTGAGAACTCCGCCTGTTTCGCGAAGAACGTAGCGCCCAGAAGGCGAGGTCAAACGCCGCTTCGACGCGGCATCGGGCCGCGTCAGGCGGCCGAGCGGCCGGTGCCCACCTCATAGCCTTCCTCTTCGGGCTCTTCGTCGATCAGCACCTCCGGAAAGCCCGGCGCCCGCACGGAAAGGCCCGCGCCTTCTTCCAGCCGTTCGATGATCCGGTCGGACTGCGCACGCGCGCCAAATCGGCGCTGCCCGTCGGAAATGATGTCGATCAGAAGCGGCGACATCTCGAGCGGAACGGCATGGGCATCGGCAAGCTTCTGAAAAAGCCCGATGTCCTTTTGCACGAGGTCCATGGTGAAGTTTACATCGCGCGATCCGGAAAGAATAAGCTGGCTTTCCGTCTCGTGGACGAACGAATTGCCGGAGCTGATCCGGATGGCCTCATAGGTTGTGGCCAGATCAAGCCCCGCGGCCTTCATCGTCGCCAGCGCCTCGCACAATGAAACGAGATTCACGGTCGCCAAATAATTCGTCATGACTTTGAGCTTCGAGGCCGACCCAATCGGACCCGTGTGCAGGATACGGCGGCCCAGATGCTTCAACAGTGGCATGACATGCTCGACGGCGTCGCGCGCTCCTCCTGCAAAGATCGATATGTTGCCCGTATCCGCACGGTGGCAGCCGCCCGAGACCGGGCATTCGACCGCGCGGCCGCCCCGGGCCACAACGTCCCCTGCCTGGCGCTGGACCTCGTCCGCGTCGGTCGTCGACATTTCGATCCAGGTCTTTCCAGGTCCGATCTCGGGCAGCATTTCGCTCAGGACCGCGTCCGAAGCCGCCGGCGACGGCAGGCACGTGATCACAACATCCGCCATGCGCATCATTTCTGCCGGCCCGTCGGCCACTGCCGCTCCGCGATCAGCGAATGCGGCCGTCAGGTTTGGATCGAGATCATGAACGACAAGATCCATATCATTCCGGAGCAAACTGCCCGCCAATTTGCCGCCGACATTGCCAAGCCCGATAAACCCGACTTTCATGGGACACCCCCTGCCTGTTCCGATCGCCTCTCGGACGAACGTTTGCACAGCACCGCGGTCAGCGAAAGCGGCCTTCCGAAACCAGTGATCGGTACTTGCCCCGCAACTCGCCGCGATCGGTGTAGGTTCCGCGCAGATAGCGTTCTCCGCTCGTCGCCGAATAGGCCTCGCGCCCATGGACAATGCGGTGATTATCAAAGGTCAGACACTCACCTGCCTGCACCGAAAACCGCATAACGTATTTCGGATCGGTCAGCATCTGACCGAACCGCACGAAGGCCGGGTAATAGGTATCAAGCTGGCGCTGCGGCAGATCGAACATGTCGGCCATATGCAGACTGATCGTAACCCCGGACACCTCACCGTTCGAGTCCAGTTCGATCACGTGCTGGCGTGCCCGCATGTCATAGGCATCGTGTTCCTTGTAGAACGGCACTGCCGTCTCTGCCAAAAGCCGGAAACCTTCGGGGTCAAGCGACCGGAAGTCATTGGCGATGGCCGTGCCGTCGGCAAAGAGGTTCAATCCTCCGGAAACGCTGTTTGCGCGGCAATGCAGATACTGGATGCCGGGTGCGAATTCTTCGGCGGGCACGTCCGTGTGCATTTCGAGTGCAGCCGACGTAAAGGCCAGATTGGTGGGCTTTACATGGGTGCGCACGTCGAAATAGGGCCCGAAGAACGTTGGGCGGATTTGGCCGATAAGCAGTGCAGTCTCGGTCAGTCCCGCATCGGTGTCCGGCATGTCGGTGACGATGGCCACGCCTTCGATCAACAGCGCCTCCATCCAGCGCCGGCGCTCGTCCGCATCTTCGAGAAGGGCCGGCTGCGACACCCGGGTCAGATGCGGGTAGTGGTCAGCGTACCATGGCCGGCGCGGCAGATCCGACGGGTCCCGGCGCGGCATGCCCGCGGCGTAGTCCGCAAGACCAGCCAGGCGGTGTCGCGACACATGCGGTTCGTCGCGCCAGTCGATCACGAGGGTCGCGTCCTCGATCCACGCGGAGCGCGGTCTTGGTGGTGGTGCCGGACGGAGCACGTCGAACGTGCGTTCGCGGGTTTCGCGATCGAACGAGGTCGGGCAATTGTCCCGCAGCCAGTAATAGTTGAAGTAGGCTGGTCCGGTTTCATCGAGAACGAGGCTTAGGCCCGCATCCTCCAATACCACTGTGCCGAAGTCCGATCCGTCCATGTTTGCCCGCTTTTTAAGACCACTATTTCCAACGACGGTAGTGGGCACGGGTCGGCCGCGAAACTCTCGTTGCACTCAATAATATATAACCTGTGGTTTATATTATGGGATACGCCTTGCCCCCACTGCGCCTGCTTCTGGCCTTTGCGGCGGTGGTACGAACGGGTTCGGTGCGCGCAGCGGCGGCCGAACTGAACGTGACCCAACCGGCGGTCAGCCAGGCGGTAAAGCAGCTTGAGGCCTATTGCGGTTTGCGATTGCTCGATCGCAGCCGGCGTCCAGCAGCACCGACGGACGCGGGGCGCCTTATCGCGGGGGCCATCTCGACGGGCCTTGGTGCCATCGAACAGGCGCTCGAGGAGGCCCGGCGAACCGCGACCCAAGGCGCACGCACGGCAACAATCGCGTGTTCGACCGGGGTCGCAACGTATTGGCTGATGCCAAGGCTTGGCGTCTTTTACGATCAGTATCCGGACATCACGGTCAATGTCGTGACGACCCAGTCCGGCGCGCCTGACCTGGGCCAGGGCATCGACCTCGCCATCCGCTTTGGCCATGGACGCTGGGGCGATGGCGCGGTGACGCATCTTTTCGACGAAATTGTCGAGCCGGTCTGCAGCCCTGCTCTTCTCGCGCGCTTGCGCGGGACGCCCAAACTCGACAACGTCTCCCTTTTGCACGTGAAATCTCCAGAGACTTCATGGATCACCTGGTCCGAATACCTGCGGGCCGTCGGGCAACCACACGCCGCCGGGGGCGGGCGAACATTTACCAATTACGTGCAGGCGACGCAGGCGGCGCTTGAAGGCCATGGCGTTATGCTTAGTTGGCGGTCCATCACGGGGGCGTTGATCGCCTCGGGTCATCTGGTGCCGTTCGGTCTTCCGGAGCTCGCAGCCGAAGACGCGTTCTATATCGTCGCCCGCTCGAAACGGCAGGGCGAGTCGGAAGAAGCCTTGCGCGCGTGGCTTGTGGCGCAATCCAAGGACACCGGCGACGGTCCTGCTTTTCTGACGGGCCACATTCCGGCACCGGCGGACTGACGCACGAAACGCCGAACCCGAGTGTTGCCGTTCAGCGCATCCTGGCGCACATCTTGCAAGGTCTCTACGAATACCCACCCCAAGAAAGGCGACCCGGTGCCAGATCTCCTGCGAAAACCCTTCGGATCCCGTGGACAGGTCCACGCGATCACCCCCGCATCCGCCGGGTGGCGCTATGTCGGCTTCACGCTCTACCGTCTCCGCCCCGGCGACCGGGCCGCGGGAATCACCGGAGAAACCGAGGTGATCCTCGTCATGGTCGAAGGCAAGGCCACGATCCAGGGTGCCGGGAGATCGTGGGGCAGCCTCGGGGACCGCATGTCGGTCTTTGAAAAGACGGCGCCACACTGTCTCTACCTGCCCAACGGTTCCGATTGGCAGGCCGAGGCCGAGACCGACTGCGTTCTCGCAGTCTGCTCAGCGCCCGGCCATGGCGGACACGAAGCCCGTAGGATCGGACCCGATGGCATCTCTTTGACCGAACGCGGAACCGGGACGAACACGCGATACATCAACAACATCGCGATGGAAGCCGAGGATTACTGCGATTCCCTTCTGGTGACGGAGGTCTTCACACCTCCGGGCCACTGGTCGTCGTACCCGAGCCATCGCCACGACGAGGACGATTTTCCACGGATCACGTATCTGGAAGAGACCTATTATCACCGCCTCAACCCGGCATCGGGCTTCGGAGTGCAGCGGGTCTACACGGATGACGGCACCCTTGATGAGACCATGGCCGTGGCGGATGGTGACGTGGTGCTTGTGCCACGCGGACATCATCCCTGCGGGGCCCCCTACGGCTTCGAGATGTACTACCTGAACGTCATGGCGGGGCCCTTGCGCAAATGGCGGTACGTTGCCGCGCCCGAGGTCCAGTGGATCATGGACCGCGACAGCTGAGGGTGGCGCGCAGGGAACGACTTCGTGACCAATACACTCTACGACACCCTGATTGCGCCCCGGGCCCGCGATGACGGACCATTTCTGGACCTCGACGACGGGTCGGTCTGGTCCTATGCCGACTTCGTCGAACGGGCCGCGCAACTGGCCCATGTCCTGACTGCATCGGGCGTGGGCCCGGGCGACCGCGTCGTGGTGCAGACCGCCAAAACAGCCGATTCTATCGCGCTTTATGCAGCGACCCAGCAGGCCGGGGCCGTCTACCTGCCCCTGAACACCGCCTACACCGAGAGTGAATTGCGCTACTTCGTCACCGACGCGGCACCGGCGATGGTCGTCTGCGCCCCCGAGCGGGCAGACGCGATGGCCGACCTTGCCAAGGCAGCGAATGCCACGCTGATGACGCTGGCCGATGGGGACGCGGGCAGTCTGGCCGAGGCGGCCCGGGACCAGCCGACGCGGTTTGAGACAGTTGCACGCAGTCCCGATGATCTGGCGGCCCTTCTCTATACGTCGGGCACGACAGGGCGCTCGAAGGGGGCCATGCTGAGCCACAAGAATCTTCTCTCGAGCGCAGAAACCCTGACCGATCTCTGGCAAATCCGACGGTCGGACCGGCTGATCCACGCCCTGCCCATCTTTCACACTCACGGGCTATTTGTGGCGATGAATACCTGCCTTCTTGCCGGGGCCCGGGTACGGTTCATGGCTGCCTTCGACACGGACGCCGTTCTCGATGCCCTGCCCGCCTCGACCCTGTTAATGGGCGTGCCTACGTTTTACACTCGGCTTCTCGGTGATCCGCGCCTCACCCGGGCCTTGGTGGCGCAGATGCGCCTTTTCATCTCGGGTTCGGCGCCCCTTCTGGCCGAGACTCACGTCGCCTTCGAGACCCGAACGGGCCACCGGATCCTTGAACGCTACGGCATGACCGAGACCAACATGATCACCTCGAACCCCTACGACGGCGACAGGGTGGCCGGCACGGTGGGTTATCCCCTGCCCGGCACCGAAGTCGCAATCACCCGGAACGGAAATCGTGTCGGCCCCGGCGAGGTGGGTATGATAGAGGTGCGCGGCGACCATGTCTTCCAGGGATACTGGAACATGCCCGAGAAGACCGCGGAAGAGTTGCGCGAGACCGGGTTCTTCATCACCGGCGATCTGGGGATCATGGACGAAGATGGACGGATCAGCATTGTCGGCCGCCAGAAGGATCTGATCATTTCGGGCGGCTACAACATTTACCCCAAGGAAATTGAAACGCTGATCAATGCCGCCGACGGCGTCCGGGAAAGTGCGGTTTTCGGCGTGCCCCATCCGGATTTCGGGGAGAGCGTCGTGGCAGCGATTGTCCTCGACGATGATCGCGTGACCGAAGCGACCATCGCCGCGCAAGTCGAACCCCATCTGGCGCGCTTCAAGCATCCGCGCCGCTACGTCGTTATGACCGAACTGCCACGCAATACGATGGGCAAGGTCCAGAAGAACCTGCTGCGCGCGACCTACGGCGCCTGACGGGCCCGGATGCCGAACGGGTGTCGTCCCACACACTCGGCAACCTTGCGATAATGTTTTGTGAAGTCTGAGCCTCTCGCGTCCGCGGGAAACAAGGCTGTGATGTTGGCACCTGACGCTCCCTGCGAACCAGCTAGGGAGTATCCAAATGCCTCGTTTGACACGCCGCGAATTCATGACGCACGTATCCGCCGGCGCGACCGTCTTCGGTCTCAGCCATCTCCTTGATCCGACCAAGGCGCTTGCGGCGACACCCGCAATGGTCGAAGCCATGGTCGCAGGCCAGACTCCGAAGCAGGGCGGAATCTTGACCTATGGCCAGACCTACCCGAACTGGGCCCTCGGCCAATCGAACCGGGGCGAGCACCCCTATTTCTGGCTCGACCTCCTGACGCGTTCCGTCTGGAACGCGCTCACATGGGTGGATGAGGAGATGAACGTGCAGCTTGAGCTGGCGACCTCGCTCACACCCAACGAAGACCTCACGGTTTGGGACTGCACGATCAAGGAAGGCGTGATGTTCCATGACGGGACAGAATTGACCTCCGCCGACGTGATCGCCTCGATGAACTTTCACAAGGACGCGATTGGCCTCATCCGCCAGAACGTGGACCGCATGGAGCCGATGGGCAAATACGGCGTGCGCTTCTTCCTTGTGAATGCAAATGCCGAATTCCCCTTCGCGCTGGCGGAATACCGCGCGATGATCTTGAAGGCCAACGACAACCTGGAAGAGATGGGCTTCGACGGTATCGGTTCTGGCCCCTTCAAGCTGATCGAGATCGACAATGCGCGCCAGTTCCGCGCCGAGCGGTTCGATGATTACTGGATGGGTGCGCCCTATCTGGACGAGCTGCGCGGTGTGATTGCCATGGGCAACGCGGCCATCAATGGTTTCCGGGCGGGTCAGTTGAACTCGGTCTGGAACATCGATCCGGGACAGATTGGCCAGTACGAAGAGGTGGGCGGCGCGATCCATGCCTCCGCCGCCGGAGACCAGTTCTGGCTGATCATGCCGAAGAACCTGGACTTCCCATGGAACGATGTGCGCGTGCGGAAAGCCATGAGCCTTGCGATCGACCGGCCCGCGATCAACCGGATTGTCTATAACGATCCGGATGGCTGGACTGGCAACGACAGCCACATGACCGGCGTGAACAAGGAATTCGTGGCGCGCCCTGTAGAGCGCGACGTGGATCAGGCCAAGGCACTTCTGGCAGAGGCGGGCTATGGCGACGGCGTGACCCTGCCCGCGATGGTCTTCTGCCCCTCCTTCCCGGAAGAGCCGCGCGTCTATCCGATTGTCTCTGAAAGCCTCGCCGAAGCAGGCATCAAGCTCGAATTCCAGGAACGTCCCTGCGACGGCTTCAACCCCTTCGTGAGCGCCGTTAACCAGCCCATCGGGCGCCCGCGCCGCAACCTTGTGGGCCCGCGCAACCCGTTCATCAATCTGGGCCGCGCCTCGAGCCGCAACGCCGCCGAGCCCGGCGGCTGGACCGGCGCTGGATCCGAGAAATACGACTCGCTGGTGTTGGAGGCCGTGGGCACGCCGGACGACGCAAAGCGCACCGAACTCTACCAGGAAGCGCAGAAGATCCTACAGGACGAGGTTCCAGGCATCATGCTGGGCGGCCGACGCAACATGGTGGCACACGCGGCCAATGTGAAGAACGCGCGCAGCCATTCGCAGAACTGGTCAAGCCGCTTCGAATACATCTGGATCGACGCCTAATCCAATGCACAGCGGCGCCGCCCCAAACGGGCGGCGCTTTCACTTTCAAGGAGTAGGACCCATGGTCACACGTCGCGGTTTTATTTCGGGCTCAGCCGCTATCATCGGTGTTGGCGCCCTTCCAAGCCTCGCCAAGGCCAGCACGGTCGAGGATTTCGTCAACGGACTTATCGAAGGCCAAACACCCAAAACGGGCGGCACGCTGACCTATGGCAACCCGGTGCCGAACTGGGCACTTGGTCAATCTGACCGCGGCCAGCACCCCTACTTTTTCATGGACATCCAAACGCGCAGCATCTGGAACGCGCTGACCTGGGTCGACGAAACGCTTGAGGTCCGTCCTGAACTGGCGGTCAGCTACACGCCCAACGAAGACGCGACTGTCTGGGACTACACGCTTCGGGAAGGCGTGATGTTCCACAACGGCAAAGAGTTCACGTCCGAGGACGCCGTCGCCTCTTGCCGACTGCACGCCCACCCCGAACTGGGCGGCGTCGGCTTTTTCAAACAATATATCGACCGCGTTGAGACCAATGGGAAGTACGGGATCCGCTTTTTCCTGACGCGCCCGAATATCGAGTTCCCCTACGCTACCGCCGAGTATCGCGCGCAGATGCTGCCCGCGCTCGAGAACCTAGAGGACATGGGCTATGACGGCATCGGTACCGGTCCTTTCAAGCTGACCGAGATCGATAACAAGCGGCAGTTCCGCTCGGTCCGGCACGAGGATTACTGGATGCCCGGCCGTCCCTATCTCGATGAGTTGGTCGGCGTCCTCGCGCAGGGCTCAAACGCAATCAACGGGTTCCGCGCAGGTCAGTTCGACGTGATCCTGAACGCCGATCCCGGCCAGTTTGACCAGTTCCGCGACGCAGGCGGCGTGGTGCAAAGTGCGCCATCGGGCGACCAGTTCTGGCTTGTCCTGCCGAAGAACCTCAACCTGCCCTGGAACGATGTGCGCGTGCGCAAGGCGATGAGTCTGGCCATCGACCGGAAGGCGGTGAACACCATCGTCTATGCCGATCCCGAGGGCTGGACCGGCAACGATACGCACATGAACGGCGTGAACAAGGAGTTCCTGCCGCGCCCGGTGGAACGCGACGTAGCCGAAGCCAAGCGCCTTCTGGCCGAGGCAGGCTATCCCAACGGGATCGAACTTCCTGCAATCTTCTATTGCCCGACCTACCCCGAAGAGCCGCGGCTTTGGGCGGTTGTCGGCGAAAGCATGAAAGAGGCGGGAATCACACTGCAATTCACCGAGCGTCCGTGCGACGGGTTCAATCCTTTCGTCAACGCCGTGAACAAGCCGATCGGTCGCCCGCGCCGGAACCTCGTCGGTGCGCGCAACCCCAACATCAATCTATCGCGGGCCTCGAACCTGAATGCCGCCGAGCCGGGTGGCTGGGCCGGGGAAGGCTTTGAGCGCTACAGTGCGCTTCTGGCCGATGCAGCAGCCGAAGTCGACGACGACAAGCGGCTGTCGATTTACCACGAGATGCAGCAGATCGCGCAGGAAGAAGTTCCCGGGATCATGATCGGCGGGCGCCGCACAAATCTTGTGCACCGGGAGGGTATCAACAACCTGCGCCCTGCCACGCAACTTTGGCAGAGCCCGCGTTACGAAACTGTCTGGAAAGACGCTTAACCCCTCGGGTGGGCGCGTCGCGCCCACCCTTCACGACCCAAAGGACACGAACATGCCTCCGCTCAAGATCGGCGCCGCACTGATGATCGACGCCATTGCAACGCATCGCGATTGGCTCTTTTCCGAGAACCGAGATCTCGAAATCCAGGACTTCTTCCGCGCGGAAGTCTATCGCGAAGGCTGGCAAGCCACGGTGGACCGCGCCAAGGCCGAAATCGACGGGTTCAAGGGACGTCTGGGGATCCATGGCCCCTTCATGGGTCTCGATATTGCCTGTTCGGACCCGGATACCGCCGAAGTGATAGCCAAGCGCTATGCCGATGCCGTCGAGGCGGCGGCCGCGCTTGGTGCCACGCAGATGGTGATCCACTCGCCCTTCAATAACTGGCACGAGTACAACCGCTTCAACTTCATCCAGCCGGGTTTCGACAGCGTGGTCGAGAAAGTTGCATCGGACGTCCGAAACGTCATGGGTCAGGCGCTGAAACTGGGCGAAGAGCATGGCGTGCAGATGGTGCTGGAAAACATCCAGGACATCACCCCACAGATCCGGCGGGAAATGGTCGAGATCATCGGGTCGCCAGCGCTGGCACTTTCGATCGATACCGGGCACGCGCAGATCGCGCAGCGTGCATCGGACGCGCCACCGGTCGATGTCTATGTCCGAGACGCCGGTAACCTGCTCAAGCACGTGCATCTGCAGGACACCGATGGATATGCCGACCGGCACTGGGCACCGGGCGAAGGCCACATAGAGTGGATCGAGGTCTTCCGTGCACTTGCCACGCTCGAAAGCACACCGCATCTGGTCCTTGAACTCAAGCGGCACGAAGATATCCCGGCCGGCTTCAATTATCTGCACGGCATCGGCGCAGCAACCTGAGGCGGCACGGCGCATGGGTCCGATCCTTTCCCTGATCTTGCGCCGCTTCGCACTTTCTGGCGTGATCCTCGTTCTCGTCTCGGCGGTCGTTTTCGTCGGGACAGAGATCCTGCCCGGGGATGCGCTGGACGCCACGATCCCCGCCGACGAACTGATCTACTATACAGAAGAGGATCTGGACCGGATGCGGACCGAGCTTGGGCTGAACAAGCCCCTGCTCGAGCGCTTCGGCGTCGTACTCTGGAACCTTGTGACGTTCGATTTCGGCGTCACGATCCTGACCCAGGAACGGGTGATCGACTCAATCTATCACCCGCTCATGAACTCTCTCCTGATGGCCTCGGTTGCGGTGATCCTGACGCCGCTCGTCTCGATCGCCCTTGGCATCTGGGCCGCTCTGAAGCCCGGGGGTCGCACCGATGGCATCGTCTCGGGAACCACGCTCTTTGCCTATTCGATGCCGGATTTCGTCGTGGGCAACGTCTTCATCATTGCCTTTGCGCTTTGGCTCGGACTGGCCCCGGCTGTTCTAATGGTGTCGGAAAGCGCACCATGGTTCGAGATCCTCGCCGTATCAGTACTGCCGGTGGCGGCACTGACGGTCTCCGGTGTGGCCTATCAATTCAGGCTGTTGCGCGCCGGTATGGTCGAAGCACTTGAGAGCGAATTTGTGGAACGCGCGCGCCTCTCGGGCGTCCCGCAATGGCGCCTTGTGGTCACCCATGCACTCCCGGTCGCGCTGATCCCGATGCTCAACGGCTCGGCGCAATTCGTGGCAGGCATCATCTCCGGAACTGTCGTCATCGAGGCTGTCTTCCGTTTTCCCGGCATCGGTCTGGAACTCATTCGCGCCATATCGCAACGCGAAGTGCCGACCGTGCAGGCCATTACCTTTTGCGCGGCCTTCGCGGTCATTCTGGCCAACCTGCTCGCCGATATCGGTGTGCTGGCGCTTGACCCCCGCGTACGGAGGAAGGCGCATGGCTGACACGACGCTGAACGCGATCCCCCGGCAAGAGAACCGGTTTCTCAAGGCTCTCGCGTCACCATTGACCGTGATCGGGCTCGTGCTGGTGTCCATCCATCTGATCCTTGCCCTGTTTGCCCCGGTTATCGCGCCTTACTCGATCAGCGCCATCTTCACCGACGGACTCACACCTCCCTCGCCCGAGCATTGGATGGGCACCGACCAGATCGGACGCGACTACTTCTCGCGACTGATGTCGGGCGGGCGGGTGGCGCTTCTGGTATCGGCGGCCGGGGTGGTCATGGCGATCCTCGCAGGGACGCTTCTTGGCATGTCCGCGGGGTACTTTGGCGGCTGGCTTGACGACGTGATCATGCGGTTCACGGATGCGCTCATGTCGATCCCCGAGCTTCTGCTGATCGCCATTCTCGTTCTGACGTTCGGAAAAGACCTTTGGGCGCTGACGATCATCGTTGCCATCGTTTACACGCCGGGGGTTATTCGCGTCGTCCGCGCCAAGACACTGACAATTGCCGCACTCGACTACGTGCGGGCCGCCGAATTGCGCGGTGAAGCGAGTTGGTTCATCCTTGGACGCGAGATCGCGCCGAACCTTCTTGGAATTCTGGCCGTCGAGCTTGCCATCCGCATCTCGGCCGCCGTTCTGAAGATCAGCGCGCTGTCGTTTCTTGGCCTCGGCATTAGCCAGCCCACGCCGGATTGGGGCCTTATGGTGCAAGAGGCGATGTCGGTTGTCTTTACCGATGCGTGGTTCCTGGTTCTGCCGGCCATCGCCCTGTCCTCTCTGATCATCGGGATAAACTTCACTGTGGACGGCCTGGCGCGCGCCTATGGCATTTCCTCGCTGGAGACAGGCTGATGGCGCATGTCGCGGTTCGGAACCTCTCGGTCACGTTCAAGAGCAACGGGGTGGACGTCGCCGCCGTTGAGACTGTGAGTTTCGCGCTCGAGCGCGGTGAGACGCTCGGCATCGTCGGTGAAAGTGGCTCGGGAAAGTCAACAGTTGCGCGGGCACTTCTGGGCTTTGCCCGGCCCGGCGCGCGCTTTGCAAACGGTTCGGTGCATGTCGGTGAAACGGACGTTCTCGGGTTAAGCCCGGCGGCCCTGCATGACTTTCGCGGCGGTCGCGCGGCGATGGTGCCGCAAAACCCGCTGTCTTCGCTGACGCCCCATATGACGGTGGGCGCGCAATTGGTCGAGTTGATCGGGCTACATGGCGGTGAGACCGGCAAGGCCGCAAAGGACCGCGCCCTCACGCTGATGGACGAGACAAACCTGCCCGATCCACCAACGCTGTTTGACCGGTACCCCCATGAAATATCCGGGGGTCAGCGTCAGCGGGTCGTTATCGCCTCCGCGCTGGTCGCACGGCCCGAACTGATCGTTCTCGATGAACCGACCACGGCGCTCGACAAAAGCGTCGAGGCACGGGTGCTTGAGTTGGTGCGACGCGTGCAACAGGATCTTGGGGCCACGTTGATCTATGTGAGCCACGACCTGAACGTCATTGCCAAGATGTGCGCGCGGGTGATGGTCATGCGCTCTGGCAAAATGGTCGAAGAGGGCGCCACACAACAGATCTTTCAATCTCCCAATGCGTCCTACACACGCGATCTGGTCAGGGCCATTCCGGGCCTGAACGATGGCCGGCACCCGATGCCGCAAGTCGGCCAAAGTCCCGTTCTGAAGGCAGAGAACGTCAGTTTTGGTTATGCTCTGCCGGGGCTGTTCCGCAAAACAGGACCCCTCGCTCTGCGTGACGTGTCGCTGAACCTCTATCCCGGTCAAACACTGGGAATTGTCGGTGAATCGGGCTCGGGCAAGTCGACACTCGCCAGCTTGGTCGCCGGGGCCGTCGCCGGTCACACGGGAGAGATCCGCCTTGACGACGGCACGCAACTCGCAGGACTTGCAAAGCGTCGCAGTCAAACGGCACGGCGGCGGGTGCAAATGGTCTTTCAGGACCCGTTGTCCTCTTTGAACCCGGCCCTCAGCATCGAAGACATCATCACGCGGCCCTTGCGCCTTTACTTTGGTCAGACGCCGGCAGAGGCGCGCGATGCTGCAATCCGTTTGCTTGCGGAAATGGACCTCGGACCCGAGTTCCTACCGCGCAGGCCGCGACAACTCTCCGGTGGTCAGCAACAACGGGTTGCCCTGGCGCGCGCACTGGCCGCCGAACCCGATGTCCTGCTTTGCGATGAAATAACCTCAGCGCTCGACGTCACCATTCAGGCTCAGGTCCTGCGACTGCTGAGACGCCTGCAAGACAGCCGCGGCCTCGCCTGCCTTTTCATCACCCATGACCTTGCGGTCGTCAGTCAGGTCGCCCACTCGCTGCTGGTTCTCGAAGGCGGCGAAGTGCGTGACTTTGACGATGCAGGGGCTGTTCTTGCCGCGCCAAAAAGCCCCTACACGCGGAAGCTTCTTTCAGCTTATCGGGCTCAGGAACGCAACAGCGACCCATCAGCCGCATCACAAAGCGATGTTCTGGACGCGGTTTGATGCTCCCGGGACCTCCGGACGGGTGCAGGGGCCAAGGCGAGCGCACAATGCAGAAGACCAGACCGGAGACGTGACGTGACTGAGCGGGACGAAACCGCGCTTGGCGCGCGCAGGCTTGACCAGTGAGCTTCTGTCATTTAGCACCAAGCGCTGTGCGGGCGTTGTGTAATGGTAAGACCCTTGCCTTCCAAGCAAGAGATACGGGTTCGATTCCCGTCGCCCGCTCCAAACATTCTCGACGTGAACCATGCAGTTTTGGGTCGCGAGGATTCTCCCTAAAATTCTGATCTTGGGAAGATATTTCCTGTAACAGCGCACGCTGGCTTTGCTTTTCGCATCCGCGCACATGCCGTCGCACCTGCAGGACGTTCCCGGCTCCCCAGGCCTTGGGCACGGTACATCACCTTCGTCATCGCTGCCGAATATCACGGCCTTTGGCGCATTGTTCCCAAGCGGGAAATGCGGTCGGCCAGCGGTTGAAACATGCCGGTGCCGCAGTATGGTGCGCGCGGTCGGTACAGCTCCTGCACGATACAAGGTCCGCCATCCATGAAGATCACGTTCGTCGCGCCCTACAACATCTCGGGCGGGGTCCGCGTTGTGGCAATCTACGCCGAGAAGTTGCGCGCCCGAGGCCATGACGTGCGTATTGTCAGCCGCCTGAAACCGCATCTGAGCTGGCCGCGGCACATCCTTGCACAACTGCAGGGTCGCCGCGTCCGGCCAAGGGCACGGGCCGCCCATTACGGCGCGCTTGAACCCTTCGTCACCAAGATCGAGACGACACGTCCGCTGACCGACGACGATTTTCCGGACGCCGATGTGGTGATTGCGACGTGGTGGGAAACCGCATTCTGGGTGGACGCGTTGGCACCAGAGAAAGGTGCCAAGGTCTATTTCGTTCAGCATCACGAGACCCATGGCTCGACCCAGTGGGAATTCGCCCGGGGCAGCTATTACCTGCCGTTGCAAAAAATCACGATCTCGGGTTGGCTCGAAGGTCTGATGGCCGATCTCTATGGCGATCGGGACGTGCGTGTGGTGCCGAACAGCGTCAGTCTCGACCAGTTTCATGGCCCGCCACGGGGCAAGCAGGCCCGCCCGACCGTCGGCTTCATGTACTCACGGAAGGAATTCAAAGGCGCCGACGTGGCCGCCGAAGCCGTCCGCCAGTTAAAGGCACGGTTCCCTGAATTGCGTGTCGTCGCCTTCGGGCAGTCACCACTGGACGCCAACGCAGGGTTTCCGGCCGACACCGACTATACCCAGACCCCCCCGCAGGAGGCGATCCGTGAAATCTATGCGGCCGCCGATGTCTGGCTGGTCTCCAGCCATACCGAGGGGTTCGGATTGCCCGCCCTCGAAGCCATGGCCTGCCGGACCCCGGTCGTGTCGACACGTGTGGGCGGCCCTGCAGAATTCATCCGTGACGGCGAGAACGGCCATCTTGTTGCGCCGGGCGACGCAACGGCGCTTGCCGACCGCGCGGCAGAGCTTCTAGTCGCCGAAGAACCGGCATGGCGGGCGGTGTCGGATGCCGCCCATGCCTCGGTCACCGGCTACACGTGGGACGATGCGGCCGAACGGTTCGAACAGGCGCTGAACGACGCCGTTGCAGCGCGGCAAACGACCCAATGACGCTGCCCGCCCTCGTTCCCCTCGGACCCGAGGCACTGCGCGCGGCCGGTATCCCTGCGCCCTGGGCTTTCGGGATATCGGACCAAGTGCGTTTCTACGAACTCGACGCTTTGAACCACGTCAACAACACCGCCTATCTCCGGTGGTTCGAGACCACCCGGCTCAAGTATCTCGGCGTCTACGACATTTCGCATTACCGTCCCGAGGATCCGACGCTCGTCCTGCGGTCGGTCACCGCCGAATATCTGGCGCCGATGTTTCTCAATGAACGCTACGTGGTGACAGCCCGGACGCGCGCCTTTCGGACCACGAGTTTCACCATGGACTATGCCGTCTTCGTCGAAAGCCAGTGCCGGGCAACGGGATCGGCCGTGATTGTCACGCTTTGGGAGGATGGATCGAAACGGCCTCTGACCGACGCCGCCAAGGCCAGCTTTCGCGACCGCGACGGCGCCGAGCACGCGGCCTAGGCCCGTTCTACGCGCCTTGGGCTCTTAGGACAGCCACAAGCGCCCGGGTCGAGGCATCCTTGTCCGCACCATCCGCCGCGCCCGCCAGCACGGGCTCCAGATCCTTGGCCAGCACCTTGCCGAGTTCAACGCCCCACTGATCGAACGAATTGATGCCAAGCATGGCACCTTCGACGAAGACCCGGTGTTCGTAGAGGGCAACGATCTGGCCCAGCACGAACGGCGTTAGCTTGGGATAGACCAAGGTGGTTGAGGGCCGATTGCCGGGGAAGACGCGGTGGCGGGCCTGTCGGTCCAGTTCATCCCCGTCCAGTCCAGCCGCCGCCATCAACACGCGGGCCTCTTCCAATGATCGACCGCGCATCAGCGCCTCGGACTGCGCAAGGCAGTTCGCAATCAGCAACCGATGATGATGGGCAAGCTCGGGGTGATGTCCCTCTGCGCCCACCATGAATTCACAAGGGATGACGGCAGTGCCCTGATGGATCAGCTGATAGAACGCGTGCTGGCCATTTGTGCCCGGCTCGCCCCAGACCACGGGCCCGGAGGTCACGCTCAGATCCGCGCCGTCCATCGCCACGCGCTTCCCGTTCGATTCCATTTCAAGCTGCTGGAGATAAGCGGGCAACCGCGACAGTCGCTGTTCATACGGCAAAACCGCACGGGTGGGATATCCCATACCCTGATGGTGCCAGAGCCCCACAAGGGCCAGCATCACCGGCAGGTTCTCAAGCGGATCGGCGGCGCGAAAATGCTGATCCATCGCCTGTCCGCCGCGAAGAAATGCGCGAAACGCGTCCGGCCCCACGGCCAGCATCAGCGACAGTCCGATCGGCCCCCAGACAGAATAGCGCCCGCCGACCCAGTCTTCGAAGCCGAAAACGCGTTCGGGGTCGATGCCGAAGGCCGCAGTCTTGTCGACGGCCGACGATAGGGCGGCGAAGTGCCCGCCCGCGTGATCGGACCCGACACCGGCCACGAGCCAATCCCGCGCGGTGGCGGCGTTGGTCATCGTCTCGATCGTTGTGAACGTCTTCGACGCCACGATGACCAGCGTTGACGCGGGATCGAGCGACTTCAACGTATCGAAGACATGGGCGCCGTCCACGTTCGAGACGAAGTGGCAACGCGGGCCATCCTGATAGGGTGCCAGCGCGAGAACCGCCATGGCGGGACCCAAATCCGACCCACCGATTCCAATATTGACGATATCGGTGAAGCGCGCGCCGCCCGGCGCAAGTATGGAGCCGCCGCGCACGCCGTCGGCGAAGGCCGCCATCCGCGCCAGAGTCGCATGCACCTCGGGCATGACATCGGTACCATCAACAACGACAGCAGGACCGTCGAGGTTGCGAAGCGCGGTATGCAAAACAGCCCGCCCTTCGGTTTCGTTGATGGCTTTGCCCGCGAACATCGCGTCGCGCCGCTCCGCCGCACCCGACGCCCCATAAAGCGCGAGCAAGGCCGCGCGATCATCAGCGTTCATGGCGGTCTTCGAATAGTCGAAGAGAAGGTCCCCGGCCTCGACCCGGAAGGCAGCGGCCCGCGCTGCGTCCAGGATCCCGGAGATGTCGCGATCTGCTGCTGCCTGGCCCCGCGCGCGCAGGTCTGTCCAATCCATACCTCTGCCCCCTATTCGGCCCAGTGCACCGTCGCGTCACCAAGGATCACCCGGACCGGCGCATCGGCCGGGGCGAGTGTTTGCGCACGCTCAAGCGCCGCACGCTTTGCGGCGCCCGTGATCAACAGATGAGTCGCCATCGCGCCTTTGAGGACGCTGGCTGTCATCGTAATCCGGGCCTCGTCAGAGCCGGGAACGCGGATCGGCGCGAGAACGTCGTCCGTCGTCATCGCGTGGTGGAGCCCATCGGCACCCGGGATTAGAGACGCGACATGCATGTCGTCGCCCATACCCAGAACCAGTACCGACAATGGCAGTTCCGCCCTCAGGTCGTCCGACAGCGCATCGATTGCATCCTCGGGCCGGTCGGCAGCGGCATGGATCGACACGTACCGTGCTGCGGCTGCGCGCTCGACCAGCAGCCGCTCCCTGATCAGCTTCGTGTTGGACCGGTCCGATGTCTCCGGGACCCAGCGCTCGTCGGCCAACATGACATGGACCCGGTCCCAATCGAGATCGGCTGCGCAAAGAGCGTCGAACATGGGCCCCGGCGTCGATCCGCCCGGAAGCGCGAAGGACGCCCATTCATGCCGCATGAGGCACGAATTCAATTCGCCGGCGAGCACATTCGCCACGTCGATCATCATCATTTCACGGTCGGGGTATTCTACGAACTTCATGCTTTCAGCTCCCGCCAGCGCCGGCCATCCCTATGTAGCAGCATCAACGCTTCTTCCGGACCCGTCGAGCCGGGGTCGTAGGTCTTCGGCTGATCCTCGCGTCGGGTCCAGCCGTCTATGATCGGATCGGTCCATGCCCAGGCCGCTTCAACTTCGTCGCCGCGCATGAACAAGGTCTGGTTGCCGCGGATCACGTCCATGATCAGCCGCTCATAGGCGTCGGGGACATCCTTGCCGTTCTGGCCCAGCGCATCCGCAAAGGTCATGTCGAGCGGAACCTCGATCAAGCGCATGCCGCCGGGTCCCGGCTCTTTGATCGTCACCGTCAATTCGATGCCCTCGTTGGGCTGCAAGCGGATGTTCAATTCGTTCGCCGTCGTCTCGTCCGCCACGCCAAAAATCGAATGGGGCGGCTCTTTGAACCGAACGGTGATCTCGGAAAGTCGCGCCTTCATGCGCTTTCCCGTCCGCAGGTAGAATGGTGTTCCGTTCCAGCGCCAGTTGGAGATGTGCAGCTTCATGGCGATGAAGCTTTCGGTGCGGCTGGAGGGGTTCTCGGCGTCTTCAAGATACGAGGTCTCGCCGTCGCCTGCCGCGTATTGACCGCGCACGATATCGGCGGGCTCGACGGGATCGAGGGCGCGGATCACCTTCAACTTCTCGTCGCGTACCGCATCGGGTTCGAACTTCGACGGGGGCTCCATCGCCGTCAGACAGAGAAGCTGCATCAAATGGTTCTGGATCATGTCCCGCATGGCGCCCGACCGGTCGTAGTAGGCACCGCGTCCGCCGACGCTGACGGTTTCCGCCACGGTAATCTGAACGTGGTCGATGTACTGCGCGTTCCAAAGCGGTTCGAACAGGATGTTTCCAAAGCGGACCGCCATCAGGTTTTGAACCGTCTCTTTGCCGAGATAGTGGTCGATCCGGTAGATCTGTGCTTCGTCGAAGAACTTGGCGAGCGTCTGGTTCAATTCGCGCGCGGTGGCCAGATCATGCCCGAACGGCTTTTCCACGACGATCCGGCAGGATGCGCAAACGATCTTATGCTTGTGCAAGCGCTCGGCGATCGGCGCAAATAGTGACGGGCCCACGGAGAAATAGAAAGCTGAAACCACGTCGTCGCGGATCAGCCCCTTGAGCTCCTTCCAACCCCCTTCGCCCTTGGCATCGACGGATGTATAATCAAGCTGTTCGAGGAACTTCTTGACGTCCTTGGCAGGGCGCTCCCCAGCATCCATGAATTCGGTCAAGGCGCCCTTGGCAAGGCCACGGAAACCTTCGGTGTCAAGATCGCTGCGCGCTGCACCGATCACCCGGGCATCCGGCGGCATCTGTCCGGCGCGGAACCGGCGAAACAGACCTGGCAGGATCTTGCGGCGGGCCAAGTCACCAGTGGCGCCGAAGATGACAAGGTCGAACGTGTCGACCGGAATGACGCGCGAAACCATCTCTCAAATCCCTCGGATCGTTCGGGTTCAGTCCAGGCAGCCGCTCAACGGTTAGCGCTAACGCCGCCCGATGACTGACTACCCCCGATGCGCGCCGCCTGTCTAGCACAGGCGCATAGCTTCACAACCGCGTCAGCAATCGCCGCACCCCTTTTCTTTTGCGCAACCAACGCGTAGCGCAGGATCAACGCGGCACACGAGCACGGTTTCAATGAAAGATCAGGCGCTTGACCAAAGCGGTTTTGGAAAATTCGAGAATCCCGAGGTCACGGCCAAGGGAGAGGCCCGCGCCTCTGTCGCACTGTCCCGCCCCGAGACGCTCTGGTTTAACACCGGCACGCTTTGCAACATCGAATGCGTGAACTGCTACATCGAGTCGTCGCCCACTAATGACCGGCTGGTCTACCTGACTGTCGAGGACGTCACGGATTACCTCGATCAGCTCGACGCACGCGGCTGGGGCGTCCACGAGATCGGCTTCACCGGTGGCGAACCGTTTATGAACCCAGAGATGATCGGAATGGCAAGGACAGCTCTCCGGCGTGGATACGAAGTGCTGATCCTGACGAACGCCATGCGCCCGATGATGCGCCCGAAGGTGCAGGAGGGCCTGACCGATCTCGTCGCCGAGTTCGGTGAAAAGCTCACGTTGCGCATCTCGGTCGATCACTACTCTGCCGAACACCACGACGAAGAGCGCGGTAAAGGTTCATTCGCGAAGACACTTGAGGGAATGCGGTGGCTTCGCGATGCCGGAATTCGAATGACAGTCGCCGGGCGCACCATGTGGAATGAAGACGACGCGACCGCCCGGGCGGGGTACGGAGCGCTCTACCAAGCCGAGGGGTTCGCCATCGATGCGGGCCATCCCGGCCAGACGGTTCTGTTCCCGGAAATGGATGAGACTGTGGACGTGCCCGAAATCACGACCGCATGTTGGAGCATACTGAACAAGAGCCCGGAAGAAGTGATGTGCGCTTCTTCACGGATGGTGGTCAAGCGCAAGGGCGCCAAGACCCCCACCGTCGTGGCCTGTACACTGCTGCCCTACGAGCCGGAATTCGACATGGGCGCCAGCCTTGCCGAGGCCGAAGCTGATGTGCGTCTGAACCACCCGCATTGCGCCAAATTCTGTGTGCTGGGCGGGGCGAGCTGCTCGGCCTGACGGTCTTTCAGGCCGCCAACAAGGACCGCGCCACGGCTTCTCCGCTTTCCCATGCATGGGCAACGCTCGTGCCCAGACACCAATCGCCACCAGCCGCAAATGTGCCAGACGGATCCACAAGGCAGGGCTGGCCAAGCGGGCGCCGCGCATGGGCATAGCGCCAGCGGTGCCCAGCAACGTAGACGGCATCACGCCGCCGCACCCCCAAGAGATCGCAAAGATCGGGCAACAGGGCTTCGGCGATCGCCTCTTTCGTTTCTTCGAGATAGGTTTCGCTGGCCTCGGCACCGGCGTGATGGACCCAAGCTCCGGCATGGGGGCGGTCCGGCTTGCCGCCATCCCAGATCACTGATCCCTGCGGGTCCAGCGGGGTGCGTCGTACTTCGAAGCCGGGATGCGGGACCGGGCTGAACGCCGCCATCAGTGTCAGGATCGGCGCCATCTCGACCGACGCGGCCGCATCGGTAAGGGCATGGTCGGGGCCGATCAGCCGCAGGGCCTGCGGCGCGGGCACGGTCAGCGCGACGCGCACCGCATCGATGGGCCCGCCCTCGGTTTCGGCCCGCCAGCCGCCCGGAATACGCGAGATGGCCGAAACCTCAACGCCCTGGCGGAGGCTCAAGTCTCGGGCGAGCCACGCGGGCCAGTCCGCCATTCCGGGAACGCCGACCAAAGGTGCGCCGATCGACCCCCACGCCGCCAAGACCCCGGTCGCGCGCGCGTCCGCCACCGTTTCGGCAAGGACCGCGGCCCCGCCGTCCACAATGGCGCAGCCGTGGTCGAACTGCCATCCGTCCCGCGACTTGCGCGTCGCGCAACGTCCCCCGGGCACCCGACCCTTGTCGATCACCAGAACGTCGCGCCCCGCGGCATGGCACGCCCGCGCCGCCGCAAGACCTGCAATCCCCGATCCGATCACCAAAATGTCCTGCATGCACACTCCGCTGTTTCGGGCACCCTAGGCGGATGATTGATCAAGTGCCAATTCCGATCCCCCCGGGTTCATGGATGACCCCCGGTCGGTTATCATAGGGCCATTGTCTGTATGTATTTCGGAGATCCACGATGCCCGATTTTCAAACCAAGATGACCCCAAGCGCCGCGGATGCGATTGCGCCCGATGGATCCGAAGTGCGGCTTTTGCAACGCCTCGACGGAGGCAGCATGGCGCATTTCCAGCTCGGTGCAAATGCCACGTCCCACGCCGTGGTCCACAAGACCATCGAAGAGATCTGGTACTTTCTCGCGGGCCGCGGCCAGATGTGGCGCCGACAGGGCATGCGGGAAGAGATTGTTGATGTCTTTCCCGGTATGACCCTGACGATCCCGGTGGGCACCGAGTTTCAGTTCCGATCGACGAGTGGTGAGCCCTTGGCAGCCGTCGGCGTGACCATGCCACCTTGGCCCGGCGAGGGTGAGGCGAGCGTCGTCGATGGGCCGTGGCCAGCCAGTTAGGATTCGAGTTCGGCGTCCCAGTACAGGAAGTCGAGCCACGTCTCGTGCAGGTGGTTCGGCGGAAACTTCCGCCCGAAGTTCCGCAGCTCTTCCGCGCCGGGCTGGCGTGGCGGGCGACGAAGCGACAGACCTGCCTGTTTCAGGCTCTTCGAGCCTTTCTTGAGGTTGCACGACGAACAGGCGGCCACGACGTTTTCCCAACTCGTGACGCCGCCACGCGCACGGGGCACAACGTGGTCAAAGGTCAGATCGCCCTTCGCTCCGCAATACTGACACGCGAATTGGTCCCGCAGAAACAAATTGAAGCGCGTGAATGCCACGCGCTTCTGGGGTTTTACATAATCCTTCAGGACGACAACGGAGGGTATCCGTATCGACGTCGATGGACTTCGGACCACATCGTCGTATTCAGCCACGATATCGACGCGATCGAGCCACGCGGCCTTCACGGCTTCCTGCCACGGCCAGAGTGAAAGTGGATAGTAGGAAAGCGGCCGGTAATCCGCGTTCAGCACCAGCGCCGGATTATGACGCAGGTTGTTGGGTTCTCGTACGAAACTCGTCCTGAAATCGCCGTCCATCGGTCCGTTTGCCCTTGCCCCGCGCTGTTTTTCGTCCCCAGCTTTGGCTGCCGTCGCCGCCCCCGCGCCTTGGACTATATATGGCGCCTCGGGCCTGACAAGCCCCCCGATCTGGGGCGTTTAAGGATCGCTTAGCCCGATTCCATGAAGCCTATGTGAAGGTTATCCACAAGACGGCCCCCTGCCCCACAAGACTTAGTGCAGATCGAGCCGGCCTACCATAAAGGAAAGCGCGGCAGACAGTCCGTCTGGCGCGATTCCGTGCCCTGTTCCAGGCATCACATGGGAGGCAACATCGAACCCGGCTCCGGTCAGCGCCGCCTCGGCAGCGCCCATGGAATCGAACGACACAACATCGTCGGCATCCCCGTGCACAAGGAGGATCGGCGGTTTCGACACGGTTTCGTCCAGGCGGTCCGGCACCATCAGTCGCCCCGAGAAACCGACGATCCCGGCGAGTGGCTCCGCGCGACGCGGACCGACGTGCAAGCTCATCATCGTGCCTTGCGAGAACCCGAACAAGATTGTGCGCGATGCCGGAACGCCCTCGGCATCCATCGCGGCGTCCAGCCACGCGTCAAGCAGGTCGGCGGACCGCGCCATCGAGATCCCGGCCTCAGTCTCACTGGACCCGTCGATCCAAGGGATCGGGAACCATTGAAACCCCATCGGATTCATGGCCGATCTCTCGGGCGCATCCGGTGCAACGAAAACCGTGTCTTGCATGTGTGGCGCCAGCGGATCGGCAAGCCCCAAAAGATCCGATCCATCGGCTCCGTACCCGTGCAGAAAAATAACGAGCGATCGGGCCGTCCCAGAGGCGGGGCCGCGGCGTTTGGCGTTCAAGTGCTCTGTCATCGCGTCCCTTCCCGGTCTTTTGCCACACGGTAGTAGGCCCAGAGCAGCCGGGCCGCAACGCCGCGCCAGGGCGACCACTCCTCCGACAGCGCCCGCAGTTCCTTTTCCGTGGGCCGCACTTCCATCTCGAAGAGGATCCGTGCGGCCTCTTGCAGGGCCAAATCGCCCGGCGCGAACACATCCGCACGCCCAAGCGAGAACATCGCATAGATTTCGGCGGTCCATGCGCCGATGCCGGGAACTTCGGTCAGGATGGCGATCACGTCGTCCGTGGGCGTGTTACGCAAGTCGCGGTAGCGGATTCCGGCGCCGGCGAGCGCCCGAGCATACCGCATCTTCTGTCGCGACAGACCACAAGCCCGAAGATCATCGTCGGACGCCCACATGATCTTCCGCGGCCCGGTCAGCCCGGCTGTCTTGAGTCGCCCCCAGATCGCATCCGCCGAAGCGACAGACACCTGCTGGCTGACAATGGCGTCCAGAAGGGCAGCAAACCCGTCTTTCCGACGCCTGAGGGGCAACGGCCCCGTGAGGGTCAGCGCATGGGCAAATCGGGGCTCCCTTTCAGCCAGCCAATCGGCGCCCTCGGCGACACAAGCCGGTGTCTCGATGAGGCGGCCCACCATCACAATCGCCCCCGGATCCAAACAAGGGCTTCGGACACGGTCTGGATCCGCGGACCTTCGGGCTGGGGCGGCCGGCGGATCATCGCGACCGCGATCCCGAGCCGCCGGGCCGCCTCGACCTCGGGCGGAATTGTGCCCTGACCCGAGTTTCGGACGACGATCCAGTCCACCCTACGCGCCATCAGTTCGGCCTCGGCACCGGCTATGTTTAGCCCACGGGTGCGAACGACATATTCACCCTCGGCGAAGGGAAAACGGCTCTCGGGATGTCCGGCTGTTCGCACAAAGACGCGTCGCCCCTCGAAAGTCCCCAGACCGCCCAGCCCACGTGCCTCGGTCGCGAACCAGACCGTCGCGCCCTCAGAAGCATGCGCGCCGATCTCGACCGCAGAGTTCAGGAAGGTCCATGAATGCTCGGGCCCGGGGATCCATGGACTGCGAAGGAACTGGACCCGCGGGATGCCGAGTTCCGCACAGACTTCGTGCGCCACATGGCTGATGGTCTCGGCGAACGGATCGGTGGCATCGATGACGCCCTGAACCCGCTCTCGGCGCAGCCAGTCACGCAATCCCTCGCGACCGCCCCATCCGCCAATCCGCAGCGGCACGCCAAATTGCTGCGGCAAGATCCCGGGACGCGCAATCGAGGCGGTGGCGGCAATACGCGTATCCCGTGCAACGGCGCGGGCCACATGCACAGCGTCTTCCGTCCCGGCGAGCAGATGCAAGCGCGTGGCCATCTGCGGCGCAATCCTCCCTTTCCGTTCTTCGCGTGAAATCCCAAAGGGCACATGCCGCACCACCACCGTTGATGGCGGGCGGCACGCACATTCGTCTCCGGTTCCCACGTCTTTTGGAACGGGAAGAAAGCAGTCGTGTTTTGGATTGTCCACCATCGTGTACAAGAGGATGCGCGTGATGCCTTGCGTCTTCTGGTCGCGCACGTGTAGTCCGGACCCATGGTCGCCACTGATGTACGGATTAACGACGCACTTGCCCGGCGGAACGTCGCTGTTCTGATCGCTGCACAGGCCATCCTTGGCAGCCAGATGCCGATGCTCTTTATCATCGGCGGACTTGTGGGGCTCAGCCTTGCGCCCAACCCGTGCCTTGCCACGCTTCCGATTTCCATGATCGTCTTCGGGTCGATGACGACGGCGTCATGGATGTCGGGCGTGATGCAGCGACGCGGCCGAAGCACGGGATTCGTGATCGGGGCGGCCGGCGGGTTCTCTGGCGCAGCACTTGGCGCTTTGGCGGTCTGGCATGCCAGTTTCCCGCTTTTGCTTTTCGCCAGCTACCTGACCGGCATCTATATGTCCTCGCAGGGCTTTTTCCGGTTTGCCGCCGCGGACCGCGCGACCGAGGCGTTCCGCCCCAAGGCGATTTCCTATGTCATGGCCGGCGGCCTGATCTCGGCGATCATTGGTCCGCAACTGGTCAAACTGAGCACCGACGCATGGGTCATCCCATTCTTCGGGACCTATGTTGCCGCCGCGGTTCTGAACCTACTCGGCATGCTTGTCTTCCTCTTCCTCGACATTCCTCCGCCCGCGGCCGCCAAAGCCGACGCACCGAACGCAGGACGAAGCCGCCGGGAATTGTTGGCTTCGCCGGGTATCGTCGTCGCAATCATTTGCGCCATGGTCTCCTACGCGCTGATGAACCTCGTCATGACATCCACGCCCCTCGCCGTCGTGGGGTGCGGCTTTACGACGGCCAACGCTTCGGATGTCGTCTCTGCCCATGTATTGGCCATGTTCGCTCCGTCCTTCGTGACGGGACACCTGATCGCGCGTTTCGGGGCAGAACGGATCGTCGCCACGGGTCTTCTGACACTGGCGCTTGCCGCCGGCGTGGCCCTTGGCGGGGTGAACCTCGGGAACTTCTTCGGCGCGCTCATCCTGCTCGGGATCGGATGGAATTTCGGGTTCATCGGCGCAACGACGATGCTGGCGCGGTATCACACGGTGGCCGAACAGGGACGCGTACAGGGGATGAACGACGCGCTCGTCTTTGGCTGCGTGACCCTGGCATCCCTCGCATCCGGCGGGTTGATGAATTGCGCTGGCGGTGACGTGGTTGCTGGATGGAGTGCGGTCAATCTGGCCATGGCGCCATTCCTCACGCTGGCCGGCGGCGCGCTGTTGTGGCTGGTGACGCGTCGCCCGGATCCCGCCTGATCCGGTTTCAGAGGGGCGGCGGCCGGTCGAGCGTACCCGAGACCGCGCCCCACCGACGCGCAGACGCGGCAATCGCAAGGGTGATCCGCGCCCGTGCAGGGCTGACATCCAACTGACCCGCGGCGACCCGGATCGGCGCTCGCGCCGCCCGCGTCAGGTGAACGCCCGCCAACCAACCGTCAAGCATCGACGCACTTTTCAGACGCCCGAGCACCTCGCGCAGAAAGAGACCGCCCCGGTACCGGCGCAGTCCTTCGCGGGCGAGCGCTCGGACCGCCTCGGGCCGTCCGTCGGGCAAGGGCGCATGCCCGCGGGCTTCAAGTTCCGGGATCGCCCGGAAATATCGTGCCAGCCCCCCGGCCCATGCATGGGCGCGTAAGGGCCGTTCGGCTCTTGGATCTGCACCAAGCGCGCGGGCCGCCGCCCAAGCCAGCGTGCCTGCCGTGGCATCGAGATAGGCATCGAGAGCCGCGTCATCCGCGTGGGGTATTTTCTCGATGTCCGCGCGGCGCGCGTTGACGAGGCTGTCGAGCAGTCCCGCACCGACGGGATCCAGAATGTCGGCCAAAGGCGTGGCGACCTCGTGGCGGCGAACCGGGCGCTTCTCGGCGATTTCGTCGAGCGCGTCGCGCCACCATTGAAGCCGCATCTCGGCAATCATCGGCTCTTCGGTCAGCCATGGTGCGCGGGCGACCTCCAGATTGAATGCGTAAATGGGAAAGAGTACGGCCCGCGCCTTCACAGGTGCGGCCATTGTTGCAAGGAACCGGTCCGGGTCGCCTTTCTCGACGAGGGCTGCGCAAGCCGCGACGCTCATCGCGGGCGGGCCACCGTCAAGAGATACCCGGTTTCCTCGCGCAGGGCCTCCCAGTCCGCCGCCTCCTTGCGGGTCTCGGCGATCGCTTTGGCCAAGTCCGGATCACCCTCAAGCGCATCGGAGCGCGCGAGAAGCGGATCGTAATACGCCCGCCATGCGTCATCGGACACCCGCTTGCTGTCGAGCGGTTCGTACCCCGCCGCTCGGATCGAGGCTGCGATGCCGTCGGCCGTCGGCGCATCGTATCCGCTCCAAAATGCGCGTGCGGCACTCGAAGGAGTGTCGGTGAAGTAGCAAGGCTCGGAAAAAGCCACTGCGCCTCCGGGCGCCAGCGCGAGGCGCCACGTTGAAAGCGAGGTCTCGATTCCTTTGAAATAGACCGCGCCGGCGCACCAGATCAGGTCATACGGACCCTCGACCTCAAGCATGGAACCCTTGCGTGCCGTCAGCCATGGCGCGTCCGGAAACCGGGACGTCAAGGTTTCGATGAAGGGGCCGTGACCATCGATCGCTGTGATTGTGCCCTTCGGCGCGGCGTCGCGCAGCGCCGCAATGTCACCGCCCGGACCGCAGGCGACGTCGAGGATCCGCGCATCCTTCGGCGTGCCTGCCACGCGCGCGGCCCAAGCGACGTCGGCCGGTTCACCCGGACCCTCCCGCGGCATGTCGTGATGAACGGTGAAAAAGCCCGGCGGAAGGGTCATGGCGCGCCGTCCCGTATGAGTTTCCAAGTAATCGCATCCAAAAGCGCCTCGAACGACGCGTCGACGATGTTCGAACTGACACCGACCGTCGACCAACGGTGGCCGGCCCTGTCTTCGCTGTCGATTATCACGCGGGTCACGGCCTCGGTCCCGCCATTGGTGATGCGGACCTTGAAGTCCACGAGGCGCATGTCGTCAATACGGTCCTGGTCTGGGCCGAGATCGGTCTTGAGTGCATGCCAGAGCGCGTTGACCGGCCCGGCGTCCTGCATCTCGAGTGCGTGCTCGTTCTTGAAGAACCCGGTGCGCTTTTCACCGCCAGTCAGCTGAACGGTGGCAAGAGCTTCCGACTCCACGACAATCTGGCCCCTCGCGTTACGGCGGCGTTCCGAGATGACGCGGTAGCGCTCGACCTCGAAGACCTGGGGCAATTGGCCAAGTTCCGACCGCGCAAGAAGTTCGAAGGACGCCTGCGCCGTGTCATAGCTATAGCCCTCGGCTTCGCGGTCTTTCACCAACTCTAGGATACGGGCGAGCGCGGGATCCCCCTTTCGGGCCTCCAAGCCCATCTCGGCCAACCGCTTGATCAGATTGGATTGCCCCGCCTGGTTCGACATGGGCACAATGCGTGCATTGCCGACTTCGGCGGGGTCGATGTGTTCGTAGGTCGTCGGATCCTTGACGATTGCCGAGGCATGAAGCCCCGCCTTGTGCGCGAAGGCCGACGCGCCGACATAGGGCGCCGCACGGTTCGGGACCCGGTTCAGAATGTCGTCCAGTAGCCGCGAGGCGTGGGTGAGCGTGCCGAGCGCCTCGGGCGTGATCCCCGTATCATATTGGTCCGCATACGGTTTCTTGAGAAGAAGTGTCGGTATCAGGCTGGTCAGGTTGGCGTTTCCACAGCGCTCTCCTAGGCCGTTCAGCGTGCCCTGGATCTGACGTGCTCCCGCATCGATGGCTGCAAGCGTACCGGCCACCGCCGTGCCCGTGTCGTCGTGGGTGTGGATGCCCAGATGAGTGCCCGGTACGGCCTTTTCGACCACGTCTGCGGTGATCTCGCCGATCTCGTGGGGAAGCGTACCGCCGTTCGTGTCACACAGCACGACCCAGCGCGCTCCCGCGTCAATCGCGGACTTCAGGCAGTCCAGCGCATAGGCGGGGTTCGCCTTGTAGCCATCGAAGAAATGCTCTGCATCAAAAAGGGTTTCGCGATCGTTCTTCACGCAATGCGCGACGGACTTTTCGATGTTATCGAGATTGTCGGACAATTCGATGCCAAGCGCCTTGACCACGTGAAACTCGTGCGTCTTCCCGACAAGACACACCGCCCGTGTCCCCGCGTTCAGGACCGCGGCGAGCACATCGTCGTTCTCCGCCGACCGGCCCGCGCGCTTGGTCATCCCGAAGGCGGTAAACGTCGCCCGCGTTTTTGGCGGATTGGCGAACACGGTGCTGTCAGTTGGATTGGCACCGGGCCATCCCCCCTCGATATAGTCGACGCCGAGTGCATCCAGAGTTGCGGCGATCGCGTGCTTGTCCTGGGGCGAGAACTGTACGCCCTGGGTCTGCTGCCCGTCGCGGAGCGTCGTGTCGAAGAGCGAAAGGCGGGTTTTGTCGGTCATGATCTTCTTCGCAGGTTGGGTGCGGCACCTATTCAAGCGCCGATAGTTTCGCGGGGTCGAAGCCGGGACCCGGGGTCGCCGTGATACCGTCTTTGGCGATTTTCACATCAACGCCTGCGGCGGTCAGCATGTCGCGAATGGAGTCCGAGCGGGCCCAGTCCTTGTCCGCGCGCGCGGCTGCCATTTGAGACGTCAATTCGTCGATGCGTTCCGTCTCTGACGCACGAATATCCTGCGCCAAGTCCGTGCCGACCGTTTCGAGCCCGAGAAATTCCAGCCCGGCAAGCAGCGAGGAAACGTCGCCGATCCTCGCCAGACGGTGAAGCTCGGCGATCGCGGCCGGTGTATTAAGGTCGTCCGCGACGGCCGCAATCACCGCTTCGGGCACGTGGCCCGGGCTGTGATCACCCTTCATCCGGTGCCACTTGCCAAGCGTCGCCTCGGCTTCTTTTCGTTTGGCATCGGTCCAATCCATGGGTTTGCGGTAATGGGTGGACAGGAGTACGAAGCGTATCACTTCGCCGGGGACGCCCTGGTCAAGGAGGTCTCGGACCGTGAAGAAGTTGCCGAGTGACTTCGACATCTTCTTTCCGTCGACCTGAAGCATCTCGTTGTGCATCCATAAGTCCGCAAATCCATGGCCCGCGCACTTGGACTGGGCGATCTCGTTCTCGTGGTGCGGAAACTGAAGATCGTTGCCCCCGCCGTGGATATCGAACCGCTCGCCCAAAAGCGCGTTGGCCATGGCCGAGCATTCGATGTGCCAGCCCGGACGGCCGCGGCCCCAGGGGCTCTCCCAGCCGGGGAGGTCGTCGGTGGAGGGCTTCCAGAGGACGAAATCCATCGGATCCTCCTTGAAGGGTGCGACCTCCACACGCGCGCCCGCAATCATATCGTCTACGGACCGTCCGGAAAGGCGGCCGTACTCCGCATAACTGCGGACCCGGAACAGCACATGGCCCTCTTTGGCATAGGCGAAACCATCCTGAATTAGCTGGCCGATCATCGCGATCATCTGGTCGATGTATTCGGTCGCCCGGGGCTCGTGGGTCGGGGATAATGCACCAAGCGCGCTCATATCTTCTCGGAACCATCGGATGGTCTCGTCCGAGCGCTCGCGGATCAGCGCCTCTAACGTTCCGGATGCCCCGGCGGCTTTGCGTTTCTGGGCGGTCTCGTTGATCCGGTCGTCCACATCGGTGAAGTTCCGCACATACGTTGCGTGGTCTGCTCCGTAAGTGTGGCGGAGCAGCCGGAAGAGCATGTCAAAGACCACAACAGAGCGCCCATTGCCGAGATGCGCCCGGTCATAGACCGTCGGTCCGCAGACATACATCCGCACGTTTTCTGGGTCGAGCGGCGTCAACGGCTCTTTCCGGCGGGATGCGGTATTGTAAAGCGTGATCACGGGAGGCGATCCTCGGGCAGAGGCCGCGGGCGCTGTCGATTTGATAGAAGTGACCGGCCCGCGACGCGTGTCAGCGGATAATGCAGCAAATGATGGCGGCACAGCAGGTCATGGGTTGTCAGTAGCGATCCCGGGCCCGCTTGCCAAGGGGGCGCGTGGCGGGCAAGGCTGTGATCCATGAACCGCGACGGTGTAAACGATGTTTGCCGCGATCTGCCGGGGGCTGAATGGTCGGATCCCTGGGGCGGCGGGCATGATGCATGGAAGGTCGGCGGCAAGATGTTCGCCTGCATCGGAATGGCCAATGACGGCGTCAGCCTGAAAACCCCGGATACTGAGACCGCAAGCCTGTTGATCGAGATGGGCCGCGCCGAACGCGCCCCCTATTTTCATAAATCCTGGGTGCGGCTGCCCTGGGGACATGTCGCGGATCCCGAGTTCCGCGAGCGCATCCTGACCTCATACAGGATTGTGCGGTCGGGATTGCCCAAGAAGGTTCAGGCCGGCCTTGGCCCGGTGCCGGAGGCGTGATGCGAAGTTTCGATGCGATTCACGCGATTGCCGCCGAACGGCATGCCGATCTGGACGAACGGATTGCCGCGGGCGGCCCGTCGTTTCCCGCCGACAGCGACGACCGCTGGCTGGCCGGGTTCACCAAGGCAGTGTTCTCGGCCGGGTTCAACTGGCGGGTCATCGAGGCCAAGTGGGACGGGTTCGAAGCCGCATTCTGGGGTTTCGACGTCGGCCGGTGCGCGATGATGTCCGAAGAGGACCTGGATTCCCTGGTCGCGGACACCCGGATCGTGCGAAACGGCGCCAAGATCCAGTCCGTGCGCGACAATGCGGTCATGCTGCAAGAGCTGGCGTCCACCCATGGCTCAGCGACCAAGGCCATCGCGGGTTGGCCCGACAAGGATTTCATCGGGCTTTTGTCGCATCTGAAACGACATGGCGGACGCCTTGGCGGAACCACAGCGCAGTACGCGTTGCGTTTCGGTGGCAAGTCGAGCTTTATCCTCTCCGCCGACGTGGTGGCGCGCCTTCAAGCGGAAGGCGTGATCGACAAGGCCCCAACGTCGCAAAAGGCGCTTGTCGCCGTGCAAACGGCCTTCGACACGTGGCAGACCCAGTCCGGCCGCTCTTTGACCGAGATCAGCCGGGTTCTCGCGCTCTCCATCGGCTGAGGCGCAAGACTTCCGGGGTTGACCCCCGCGGCCCTTGGGGTCCCTATCCGGCACATGGATCTCTCGCACCGCATCTCCGACCTCACCGGTGGCAGCAATGCCGACGCCTGGGCTTTGTTCTTCAAGACCCGCGCCTTGAAGGACGCTGGCGTCGCTCTGACGGATCTGACGATCGGAGAGCACGATATCCGGACCGACCCGGCGATCCTGACGGCAATGCATGATGCGGCGATGGGCGGGCATACGGGATACGCGAGCCTGCCCGGTACTCCGGCGCTGCGCGCAGCCATCGCAAAGCGTGTTGCGGCCCGCACCGGCGTACCCACCGGGCCCGAGAACGTTCTTGTGACCGCTGGCGGTCAGGCTGCGCTGTTTGCAACCCACCACGCGGTGCTCGACGAAGGGACGCGCGCGCTTTTTCCCGACCCTTTCTATCCCACCTATCCGGGGACGGTGCGCGCTGTCGGGGGCGTGCCTGTGCCGGTCCCCACCCGGGCCGAGGACGGGTTCGTACCGCGGCCGGAATCCATACTCGCGGCCTCGGACGGCAATGCGCGTTCGCTGCTCATTAATACACCCAACAATCCGACCGGTGCCGTCTACGATCGGACGGCCCTTGAAGGCATCGCCGATGCGGTTCGCGAAGCCGGGCTTTGGCTGATCTCCGACGAGGTCTACGAGACGATGGTCTGGGATGGATCCCACCTCACCCCACGCGCCCTTCCCGGTATGGCCGAGCGCACGCTGGTGGTCGGATCGATGTCAAAGACCTTCGCCATGACGGGAAGCCGAATCGGTTGGATCGTCGGGCCTGAGGCCGCAATCGCAGCCATGGGCCAACTGGTGATCCACACGACGTATGGCGTGCCGGGCTTCGTTCAGGACGCGGCGCTCTTTGCGCTCGGTCTCGGCGACAAGTTTGAGGATGCCATTGCCCGGCCCTTCCGGCGCCGTCGCGACATAGCAGTCGCCTGCCTTGCGCGCCAGAATGTCGTGCGCGCCGTTCCGGCTGCGGGGGCGATGTACCTGATGCTGGACGTGCGGGCGACGGGGCTGAGTGGGGTTACGGTGGCCGAGCACCTTCTGGATGAAGAGCGGATCGCCGTTCTGCCGGGCGAAAGCTTCGGGGGCGCGGCGGCAGGCCATTTGCGGTTGGCGATGACCGTGGACGACGCGGCGTTCGAAACAGCGCTGACGCGTCTTCTGGAGGTTGTCGGCGCAATGGCCGAAACCCGCGCGGCAGAGTAACGGCGCGCCCCTCGCACCACAGGAGACACGCTGATCCGGTCACCGGGCCCTTGTGCGAAAGCGGTGATCATTGGACCCGCCATGCCGCGCCCGTGCCGTATCCTGGCCAGACCTGATTTCCAATATCGAACAATAGACCCTTAAAAACCGGGCCAAATTCTACCTAAAGCAGAAGGGTCTTTTGAGAATCCGATAAACCGGCCGGAAAGCGCGGTCAGAACTGGAAAGACGCGCGGAACGTGACCGTTGTGGCCTCCGCATCGACGCCCGAGCCGTCGATATCGTCGAACTGGTGGAACAGCACCTCGCCGCCCAGCACCCAGTCGCCGACCTGCTGGCCGACACCGGCGCCGACAACATAGCCGTTGTCGTTTCCAAGCGAGGTATCCACATGCGCCAGTCCGAAGGTCCCATAAACCCGCGTGTCGCCCACCGTGCCGCCGGCCCGGATCTTGAGCCGCGCCACGGAATCGATCTCGGCGGTGCCGTTGCCAAGCTCCAGCTCGGCCCGGTCGAAATCGATCTCGCCGCCGACGACGTAATTCCCGAGATCCGCGTCATAGCCGATATGGCCGCCACCGATCGTGCCCTCGCCGTCCGCGGACACGGCACCCGATCCCTCGGCCGTGGCAAAGCCCAGCTGAACACCACCATAGGGGCCACTGAAACTGTCAGAAAAGGCCGGCGCCCCTGCCATCATCAGGCAGAATGCAAGGCAGGCGATCCGTGTCATACGACCCTCCGGCGCCCGAAAGCGCCCTCGTGCAAGCATCGCCCCCAGCCCGCAGGAGAACTCTAAACGCGCACGTCGTGCGGATTCGAGTGCAAAGCGCTTAACAAGACGTAAACCGGCGCCCTGTTGCCAAATTCCCGCGCCTTTTCGGCCACATGTCTAGGAGAGTTCGGCCTTTGCCTTCAAAGCCAGCCATTCGTCCTCGGCCTCGCTGAGGCTGGTCTGGCGAAGGGCGAGAGGCTCCGCGCGTCCCGCACCACCTACCGCGCCTTCGGCGCCATCGAGCGCACGATCACCGACGACCCCGCCGTGGCCGAGGAAACCCAAGGCTTCATCGGCGAGCGCTACGACACCGACGCAGGCCTCCAATACCTCAATGCGCGGTATTACGACCCAGAGCTGAGCATCTTCATCCAACCAGATTGGTGGGAGGTGACACGGAGAGGCGTCGGGACGAATAGGTTTGCGTACAGCTTGAACGATCCTGTGAACCTCCAAGATCCGAATGGAAATAGCGTCGAGAATCCGACTATCGGGGAACGTGCACTTGATAGCTTCATGCGTGGCGTAGCAGACTTCGTTTCCGGTTTCTTTTCCAGTCTCCGAAACCGCTTCGATCCGAGCCTCAGCGCAGAAAACTTCGAAGCAGCTGCTCGGCAGTTGCCGGGAGCGGAAGCTTCAAACAGGATGGTGGACAACATCACTAACGGAAACGCATTGGGCGCAGGGCTCGCAGCTGCGGAAATGGGGGCGGAGGTTGCCTTAACCGTTGCGGGAGGAGCCGGCGTGGCAAGAAGGCAGGTAGTCGTTTCTGGCAGATCAATCACCACTTCATCTACAGACGACCTGCCAACCTTTCGAGTTTCGAGATCTGAGTGGCCGGACGTCGCGCGAAACACTGAAACAGCGCAACGAAGCGGATCTCCGAGAGTCTTGACTAGAGAGGAGTTCGCCAACGTGGGCAGAAACAGAAGCGAAGCCATGAGAGGCCAAGCGCGCCCCTCCCCCAGAATGCACAGAGACGAGTAACCATACGCTTCAACAAAAGAAGGCGGCGCAGGTGCTTTCGTGATGGAGGTTCCAGCCTCGCAAAATATGAGCCATGGAGGAGCGCTGGGGAGCTTTTACCAAAGAAACGGGCTCCAGCCAGGAGATAAGTTCAGAGTTATCGTGGTAGACTAAGCTATGGAATTGAGAGACAGCCTCCTCACCTACTTGTCAAAGCTTGAAGGGATTGGATGGTCCCTTGAAAGATATCGGCTCGATGGAGTTGGAAGGGCAGTTATTGAAGACGCAATCGAAGCTGAGTTCTCCTCTACCGCTCGCGAGCAACTGATTGAGTACTTTAGTACGATCAATGGAGTCGACACGGAGCAGTACGAAACGTTGGACCAACAGGTACTGTTTCCAAGTTATGTGCCACTGTCACTAAGTGAGGCGGTAGAAGCCTTTAGTTTTTTGTCCCCAGATGGTCAGTGGGGTGCAGGACTGTATCCTTTTGCCGCTGACTGGTCAGGAAACTATCTTTGTGTAGATACAAGAAGTGCTTCAGATCAGACTGGGTCGGTTGTTGCGTGCGTTTTAGGGTACTTGCCAGCGGTGATTTCAACTTCGCTGACCGACTACTTTGATTTCTATTCTGAGTGCATTGATCACGGTATTGTTTTTCTAGAGAGCCAAAAGTATTTGGAACAAGACTACGATGCAGTAAATTCGGCAGCTAAGGAAAAATTTGGGAGCCTGCGGTTTTGGTCATAAGGCATAAATTCCTTCAACTCGGCTGGTTGATTTATTTGATGACAGGGTTTTTTACACGGTTATAAAGAACACGTGTGTTTGTTTCATAAGACGGTCGGTACGTGGCCAATAGACTCGGAGTTTTGCTCCTCAAAGCGCGCGGAAGAAGGCCTGTGTTTAAACGACTGTCTAAACTCCGAATTGTAAGTAACTTTGAAACTATGTTGCTCCGTTTATCAAGAATTTGCAAAGAAGCGAGGCCCTGCTCCACCGACACCACTGGCCCCAGCATCTCCACCCCCGCCGCCAATTCCGGCACATCCGGGAACAGGATCTCAAACACCTCCGCCGGCGTGTGCCTGAGATCCGGCAGGGCGCCCACATCCTGTGCCACAACTTCCCAGACCGCGCCGTCGAAGGTGAGCTCGATGGGCGTGCTGTTCAAGGGCGCCAGCGCCGTCTCATCGGCCTGGCATCACGGCAACCTAGCTCTCTGACTTTGCCTCCAAAGCCAGCCATTCGTCCTCGGCCTCGCTGAGCCTGGTCTGGCGAAGGGCGAGGGCCTCGGTGGCCTTGGCGGCCTTGGCGGGTTCTTTGGCGTGAATCTCGGCGTCGGAGAGGAATGTGGCGAGACGGGCGATCTCTGCCTCAAGACGCGCGATCTCGGCGGGCAGCGCGTCAAGCCGGTGGCGTTCGGTGAACGTGAGGCCGCCAGCCGGGGCGGCCGGTTTGGCCACCTGTTTCGGGGCCGCATGCGCCTTAGCCGTGGTCGCGGGTTCGGGCGCCCCAGCCTCCCCCCGCTGGGCCACGGCGTCGGAATAGCCGCCCGCATAAAGCGTCGCTCGCCCCCCCTTCTCGAGCGTCAGGGTGCGCGTCGCGGTCCGGTCGAGGAAATCTCGGTCGTGGCTGACGAGAAGGACCGTTCCGTCGTAATCGGCGATCAGTTCCTGAAGAAGATCCAGTGTTTCGAGGTCGAGGTCGTTCGTCGGTTCGTCGAGGACGAGTAGGTTCGAGGGCTGGGCCATCAGCTTGGCCAGCAGGAGACGTGCGCGTTCCCCGCCCGACAACGCGCGAACGGGTGCGCGGGCCTGCGCTTCGTCGAAGAGGAAGGATTTGAGATAGCCCACCACGTGCTGGGGCCGGCCGCGGACCATGACCTGATCGGCCCGACCCGAGACGCGCATGTCCGGGTCGCCGGTGAGGCTGTCCCAGAGCGTCATCTCCGGATCAAGCGCCGCGCGTCGCTGGTCGAAGAGCGCGATTTCCAGCCCGGTTCCGAGGGTAACCTTGCCACTGTCCGGTGCTTCGCGACCCAGGAGAATGTTCAGAAGCGTGGTCTTTCCCGCGCCGTTGGGGCCGATCAGCGCCAGCCGGTCACCGCGCGCAACGCGGAGGGAAAGCGGGCGCAATACGGTGTTCTCGCCCCAAGTCTTGGTGATGTCGTCGGCCTCGATCACCTTGCGACCGCTCTTCGGGCCCTGCCCGAAGGCCATGTCGGCGGTGCCCTGGCGTCGGATCATGTCGGCCCGGGTGCGGCGGAGGTCCCCGAGGGCGCGCACTCGGCCCTGGTTGCGCTTGCGGCGCGCGGAGATCCCTTCAACGGCCCAGCGCGCCTCGGCCTTGATCTTGCGGTCGAGCTTGTGGCGGGCCTCGTCCTCTTCGGCCCAGGTCTTGTCGCGCCAATCCTCGAACGCGGCAAACCCCTTGTCGAGTCGGCGCACCTGTCCCCGGTCAAGCCAGAGCGTGGCGCGTGTCACGGTTTCGAGCACGCGGCGGTCATGCGAGATCAGGACGACGGCGGCGCGCGATTGCGCGAGTTCGGCTTCGAGCCACGCGATGGCGTCGATATCGAGGTGGTTCGTCGGCTCGTCGAGAAGCATGAGATCCGGCGCCTCGGCCATGATCCGCACGAGCGCGGCGCGCCGGCGTTCGCCGCCAGAAGCAGTGTCTGTGGGGGTTGCTAGGGCAAGGCCGATCCCGTCGGCCGCCCGTTCGGCGCGCCAGTGTTCGGCGGGATCCAGTGCTGCGGTAGCAAAATCACCCAGCGTTGCATGTACCGAGAGATCGGGATCCTGCTCCATATAACCCACCTGAATGCCCGGACCGGCGGCGCGTGTGCCCGCGTCGGCCTCGACGAGACCTGCCATGACTTTCATAAGCGTCGACTTGCCCGAGCCGTTCCGGCCGACAAGCGCGATCCGGTCGCGCGGTTGCACGATCAGATCAAGGTCGCGGAAGACCGGATCTCCCCCGAAGGTGAGTGCGATTTCAGAGAGCTGGAGAAGCGGGGCGTCGGCCATGGAGGGCGAGCTAGGACCTTCGCGCCCCGGGGTCAACGTCAGCTGCCCCCGAAGCGGCGGCAAGACGCTCCAGAGCCCAGTCCGGCAGCGACAGACGCGCCTCTGGATCGCGCGCGCGGGATCGAATGGCCGCCAGCCTTTGCCGGCGCCGACGCGGCGACATGTCGGGATCGGCGACGAGGGCCCGGATGTCCTCGGACTGATGCCGGTCCAGCCCGCCTCTGACATGTGTGTCCGACAGGTCCAGATCGCCAAGCTCAAGACCCGCCTTGGAAAAGAGGTCCCTCAGAAAGTTCGCGGATCCGGCGCGGATACCCTCAAACGGATGGGTTACGAGGCCGGCCTCGGGGGCGGCGGCGCGGATCCTTTCGCAGAGCGCCGCAAAGTCCAAGGTCGCGAAATCAACGGCCGCGCAGAACTCGTCCAACGTCTCGGAGATCAGGAGGTTGGTCAGCCCTTCGGAATACAGGCTGGGAAGAAGGCTGTGAAATTCGCGTGTGACCAGGAGTAGCGTTGTCGGCGTGTCGTCCAGCCCGACAAGGACGCGGCGCAGACAATCCTCGGCTCGGGGGTAGAAACGGGCGGGGCGGCGGCCATCCGCGACCTCTCGGTAGAGCGGATGCCCAAGACGGTTCTCCTCAGAGATCAGGATCGTGTGGGCCCCTGCCCCTGCGGCGTCTCGCAGCAGACGTCGATTGACTTTGCGAAGCGCATCCGGGGCGGGATCGTCCCGCCCGGGCGACTGCAGGCGCCGCAAGTGCTCGCGCTGTCGGACAAGAAGGTTGGGGAACCGGGTGTTGGCGTAGAAGATCCCGCGATCCGCCAACGCGTCCGATGCCTCGGCAAGGGCGGTTTGAATGGTGGTCGATGCCGTCTTGTGGACACCGAGATGGAAGACGATCCGCATGCAGCCTGCTCTATCCGGTGCCGGGCGCGACGGAAAGCCGGGGCTAGGCGCTTCGGGTCCGTGGCGTTAGTCTGTTCAGGAAACGAAGAGGGCAATCATGCGGTTCATCATTGGGGTCATCACACATGGCATCGCGCTGGCCATCGGCTTTGCACTTGGCATCTATTTCCTGCCGATCCTGACAGCGCCCGACAGTCCGGATGCGGCGATGTTGGAACAAAGCGCGGCCGACGCGCTGTTCACTGCCGACCTGACACGCGACCTTCGCGGCAGCGACGTTCTGCATTGGGGGGAAGGTACGATCAGCGTGACGCGGTCGCAAATCGTCCACGAAGGGCGCCTCGCGCCGGGACCTGACTATAAGCTCTATCTGTTCCCAGATTTCGTCGAACACGAGGACGAATTCGAACCTCTGCGCGACCAGGCTGTGCTGGTCGGCGATGTCGACACGTTTTCGGGGTTCGTCGTTGAGGTGCCCGCAGGTGTCGACGTCGCCGCCTACAACACAGTTGTCGTCTGGTGTGAATCGTTTTCGGAATTCATCACCGCCGCGCAATACCAGTGAAGGGCCCGAAAGCCGCGTTCAAGACCCTGAGATCGTGGCTGTCGCGGGCGCGCAGGGGATACCCCGTCCGGTTCTCGGCCTGAAAGCGAGGGGTCAGGCACCGCACGCGGGTGGCGCCGATACGACCCGGCGCTTCGAAGGCATGCGCTGGATAGAAGGCCCCGTTCGGCCCGTAAAGCGCGCGGCCCTGGGCATCGAACCGGATCACGTGAAGATCGACCTCCAAGCCTGAGGCATCGGCGAGGGCAAAGTTCCATGGCCGTGTATCGTCGCGAGGACATGGCCCGAAGCCCCGGGCCGCCAACGCCGCCTCGAGAGCGGCCAGATGCCGTGTTTCGACCACGAGATCGAGGTCGCTGTGAAGTCGCGTGACTTCGGACAAGAGTGCGTCCACACCCCAGCCGCCATCAAGCCAGACGGGAATGTCGCGTCGGTCGAGATACGCCAGTAGCCGAGCCGTGGCCACAGGCGAGGCCGAGGCGGCTTGCCCCTGTCCCATGGCGCGCCCTAGCTGGCTGCGGCGCGCAGAAGCCGTTTGCGCGCCGGGGGGATCGCCCGGATCTCGAGCCCAGTGAAGACGTGAAGCGTGTTCATTTCCGCATCGACCACCGCATGATCCGAAACCCAGCCCCCCATCACCAGATAGGTCCGCAAGAGCGGCGGCATCGTCAGCATGGCGCGCTTGGCGTCTGGGGTGCGGCGGAGTCGGCGCGCGAACCGGAACACCTTGGGCGCCTTGACGCGGGGCAGCCAACGCTTCGGGGCAAGGTGCCGGTCGCGCAGCATCGCGAAGGCGTCGTAGTAGGCCTCGGCGTCGGTGCCCTGAAATGACGAACAGCCGAAAAGCATCTCGACGCCGGTATCATCGACAAAGCGCGTCATGGCACCCCAGGCCACGCGCAGAATGTCGGGATCGCGCCAATCAGGGTGAATACAGAAACGCCCCATCTCGACCATCGGACCATCGAAGGCCTCAAGCGCGGACAATTCATAGAACTGGGCCGAGTAGCTGCGGGCAATCTCGGACCCGCCGCCAAGGGGCATAAGGCGGAAACAGGCGACAAGGGTGCCGGATCGCACCTCTTCGACCAGCACGTGCTGACAGGCCGTGTCAAAGGCGTCGGAGTCACGCGCCGCGCCGTCCCCCTTAAATGCGAGGTTGCGCAGCAACTGCGCGCATTCGAGATCGGCGGCCGTTTCGGCCAACCGCGCTGCATAGCGGCCTTTCCGAAGGGCGATCATGACCGCCTCACACGGGGTCTTGGCTGTGGCATCGGCGCCTGCTCCGTCTGCCCGGGGATCCCGGGCGCCTCGCTTGGATATGGGACCATTCGGCCTTACGTTTGGTTTCGAGTGCCTTGAGCATATGACATGGTCGCGACAGCACAGAGGGAATTTATGGACAAGATTGTCAAATCCGACGCCGCATGGCGGTCACAGTTGAGCGATCTAGCCTATAAAGTGACGCGCAGGCACGGGACCGAACGGGCCTACACGCATGACGATTTTCCGAAGGACCCGGGCATGTTCCGCTGCGTGTGCTGCGACGCACCGCTGTTCGATCAGGGTGCGAAATTCGAATCGGGCACGGGCTGGCCCTCGTTTTATCAGCCGATTGATCCCGAGATGGTTGGCGAACAAGAGGACCGGTCGTTCTTCATGCGACGCACCGAGGTGCATTGTAACCGCTGCGACGCCCATCTGGGCCACGTCTTTCCGGATGGTCCACAGCCAACCGGGCTGCGCTACTGCATCAACGGCGTGGCACTGAATTTTGAGAAATCCGAAGGTGCGGCTGACGACACCGCCGCCTGACACGAGCCAAGGCTCCACATTCGACATCCCGAAGGGCTGCGACGACCGCGGTCCTTTTGATGCGCAGGGTCCTAGCCGCCGCCAAAGATCGATTCGGCGTCAAACCGCCCGAGGTTGCCAAAGGCCTGGCGCAGGAACCCGACGCCGGCCCTGTTGTCATCCGTAACCCGACGCTCAAGCGTAACCACGCGACCGTCTTCCAGCCCGAAGCGTTCTATATTCGTGACCCTGCCCGCGGGATCAAAGCTGATCGCGACGACCTGCCGGTCGATCTCTTGTGGCTCGTAGAAAGCGAAGGACCGCACCCGGGAACGGACATAGTACCACCCCGAAGCGTCAAGGATCCCCGCAGTCGTTGGCTGACCAATCGCGGCCGCCACCGTGGCCTGGGTGTCGACCCCCGGCGTGATCGCCGCAAGATCCCGGGCCGCGGGAACGTATCCATGGTTGCGGTACGTTGCCGAGCATCCCGCGACGGCCAAGACCGCCACAAGCACCCACACACGCCACATCCAGATCCGCATTCTCAAGCCCCTTGCAAACCGCTCTGGCGTTCCCGATTACTCGCTCATCCCTTTCGGTTCAAGCGAGCGTGCACCCATGGCCCCGACACCAAGGCATCTTTCCCTAGATACGCTTGCCCCCGGAACTGCCACCGACGTGCAATATGTTCCGGCATCCGAGGATATCGCGGATCTTGTCGCGCGTCTGGGGCTGCTCGGGTTGAAAAAGCCAAGCCTGACCGGACAGATCGCACCTTTGGGCAAGCGGGATTGGCGGTTCGAGGCGAGCCTCGGTGCGACAGTGGTCCAGCCCTGCGTGGTCACTCTGGCCCCGGTCACGACCCGTGTCGAGGAACCGGTGGTTCGCACCTATGTGGCGCGCATGCCCGAGGTGCCCGAAGGCGGCGAGATCGAGATGCCCGAAGACGACACTCTTGAACCGCTTCCTGACGCTTTGGACATGCTGGGGATCTTCGAAGAGGCCCTGTCTCTTGCCCTGCCGCCCTATCCGCGGGCTGACGGGGCGGCGGCGGACGCGCATCAGGTAACCGAGCCTGGAAAGACCCCCATGACGGACGAAGAGGCGCGGCCCTTCGCGGGTTTGAAGGATCTCATGCAGGACCGGAAGTCGGACTGAGAAAAGGGCTTGCGCGCGAGCGATTTCTGGGTATTTTGCCGGCCTCTTGCGGACCGCGACGCCGGGCCCGCCGTGCGCGGTGTTAGCCCGCGCCGCGAAGATCAGAACATTCCGGGGGCAGCGCCCCTTTGACCCGAGGTTGAGACATGGCTGTCCCACAGAATAAAGTCACCCGGTCGCGCCGGAACAACCGCCGCTCGCACGATAGCCTCGTCGCGGGCAACCCGGCCGAATGCCCCAATTGCGGCGAGCTGAAGCGTCCGCACCACGTCTGCGCGGCATGCGGCTATTACGACGATCGTGAAGTCGTCGCCCAGGCGGAAGAAATCGATCTCGAGGACGAGGACGCCGCCTGATCGAGGCGTGTCGCCCAATCAAAACACCCTGCCCGAGGCGCGCGGTGTGAGCGAGCATCAAGACCCATTAAAGGGCCGCATCATTCTGTCGGTTGATGCAATGGGCGGCGATCAGGGTCCGGGCGCCGTGATTGCCGGCTGCGCCCGCTCGGCCTACCGGAACCCGGATATCGCATTTCTGCTGCATGGGCCCGAGGGTGAGCTAGCCCGTCTTGTCCGCCGTCACCGGCGCCTAACCGGACGCTGCGTCATCCGCGACGCAAGTGGCGTCGTCGCCATGGACGACAAGCCTGCGCATGTCATGCGGCACGGCTCCGACACATCGATGTGGAGCGCGGTGGAAGCGGTCCGCAACGGCGAGGCCGACGTTGCGGTCTCCTGCGGCAATACCGGGGCTTTGATGGCGCTGTCGATGGTCCGACTTCGCAAGTTACCCGGCGTCGACAGGCCGGCCATCGCCTGTCTCTGGCCATCGCGCAACCCGCAGCGCTTCAACATCATGCTCGACGCTGGTGCAGATGTGCGCGCCGAAGCCCGCGATCTTTTGTCCTACGCGCTGATGGGGGCATCCTATGCCCGCAATGGCTTCGATCTTGAGCGGCCACGGATCGGCCTGTTGAACGTCGGGACCGAGGACCACAAGGGGCGCCCCGAACTGCGCGAGGCGCAGGACCTGATTGCGGCCCATGCCAAGGCGTCCGACTACGAGTACTACGGATTTGTCGAGGGCGGTGATCTTCCATCGGCGAAGATCGACGTGATCGTGACGGACGGGTTTTCCGGCAATATCGCGCTAAAAACCGGCGAAGGAACCGCGCGGCTCGTGGGAGAATTCCTGCGCGAGGCGTTCCGTGCCACGCCCCTCTCGCGCATTGCTGCGCTTCTGGCCTGGACCTCGCTTCGCCGCTTGAACCGGCGGATCGACCCCCGCCGCGTAAATGGCGGCGTCTTTCTTGGCCTGAACGGAACGGTTGTGAAATCCCACGGGTCCGCTGACGCGACCGGTGTCTCGGCGGCCATCAAGCTTGCCTTTCGTCTGGCGCAGCAAGACTTCAACGCCCGCTTGGCCGCCCGCCTTGCATCCCTCGACGCCGCACGGCAGGATGCCTCACAAACCGAGGCGGAAGGCAGCGAAAAAGAATGATACGGCGCGCGGTCGTGCGTGGGGTTGGTCACTACCTGCCCGAGCGCATCGTTCCCAATTCCCACTTCGAGACACTCGTCGACACCTCCGACGAATGGATCCGGCAACGCACCGGGATCGAGCGTCGACACTTTGCGCCCCCTGAACAGACCACCTCGGATTTGGGCGTGGCTGCCGCCGAAGCTGCGTTGGCGGATGCGGGGCTTTCAGCCACGGATGTGGACGCCATCGTCGTAGCCACATCGACCGCGGATCTGACTTTTCCGTCTGCAGCCACGATGGTGCAGGCCCGGTTGGGCGTCACAGGCGGCTTCGCGTTCGACATTCAGGCGGTCTGCGCGGGTTTCGTCTTTGCGCTTTCGACGGCCAACGCATTGATCGTTTCGGGGCAGGCACGGCGCGTTCTGGTCATCGGGGCCGAGACATTCAGCCGGATTCTGGACATGAGCGACCGCGGCACTTGTGTGTTATTCGGCGACGGGGCTGGGGCGCTGGTCCTCGAGGCGGCCGAAGGTGAAGGTACGTCCGCGGACCACGGTATTCTCGCCTGTGATCTTCATTCCGACGGACGGTTCCGCGACATCCTGTATGTTGACGGAGGCGTGTCGACCGGAACGACCGGGCATCTTCGGATGGAAGGGCGGGAAGTGTTTCGCCACGCGGTCGAGAAACTGGCCGAAACCGGGCATGCCGCCTTGGCCGCCGCAGGCCTAGAGGCCGGAGATATCGACTGGATCGTCCCCCACCAGGCAAACCTGCGGATCATCAAGTCAACCGCCCAGAAGATGGGTGTGCCGATGGACCAGGTCGTCGTGACGGTCCAGGACCACGGCAACACGTCGGCCGCTTCGATCCCTCTGGCGCTGTCGGTCGGGCGCTCTGCTGGCAAGATCAAGGACGGCGATCTGGTCCTTGTCGAGGCGATTGGCGGAGGGTTGGCGTGGGGAGCCGTCGTGCTGCGCTGGTAACCGCGCCGAAGCGCTTCGTCCAAGCCGTTGATATTGACTCGGAAAAACGCATCGCCCTAAGGTCGGCAATGGACAGGAGAGGTGCGAGATGAGCGAGAAGACGCTGACGCGGATGGACCTGAGCGAGGCGGTGTTTCGCGAGGTCGGTCTGTCCCGCAACGAATCCGCGCAGCTCGTGGAAAGCGTGCTGGCCCATATGTCCGACGCCCTTGCCCGCGGCGAGACTGTCAAGATCTCATCATTCGGGACCTTTAGCGTCCGTGACAAGGCCGCGCGGATCGGGCGCAATCCCAAGACCGGGCAAGAGGTGCCGATCCACCCCCGTCGGGTTCTGACCTTCCGACCGTCGCATCTGATGAAGGATCGCGTCGCGGCCGGGAACAAAAACTAGGTCATGGAAAAATCTCCGGACGCGTTTCGCACGATCTCGGAGGTCGCGGACTGGCTTGACGTCCCGACGCATGTGCTACGCTTCTGGGAAAGTCGCTTCAGCCAGGTGAAACCGGTCAAACGAGCGGGCGGGCGACGCTATTATCGGCCAAACGACATGTTGCTGATCGGCGGCATCAAGGTCCTGCTGCATGACGAAGGCATGACGATCCGCGGCGTACAGAAGCTCTTGCGCGAGGAAGGCATCAAGCATGTCGCGGGATACTCGAAGCCACTGGGCGCCGAGGACGTGATCGAAGGAACCGCGGTCGAGGAAACGCCCGCGGTCGATAAGAAAGCCAAAGAGCCCGCCAAACCGGTCGAGGCCGCAGCGCCGCGTGCCGCGGGCGAGGCGGCTGCTGAGGGAACGGAAGGCTCGGAAGTCAGCCCAGAGCCGGAAGACGACGCAGCGGCCCCCATGCCGGCCTTCGGGTCGGTCCGGGGACGCAACGCGGCATCCCCAAAGCCTGCCGGGCCAGAGACCGTGACAGAACCTGAACCTGCGGCACCAATCGTTGTGCCGGGCCTGCCGGAAACTGACCCGGCCGACGATGATCCTGCCTTCAGCGCGGGACCAGCGCTTTCTGTGCGGATCTCGGCGCTTGCTCCGGAACGCCTTTCAGCGCGGCGGGCAGAACTCGCCCAATTGCACGGTCGCCTTGCGGCGCTGCGCGCGCGCACCGCGCGCACGGGCTGACGGGTCTGCCAGATATGCGCGGCAAAGAAGGATCGGACGGCCCGAGACACGGGGCGCCCTCTTGCAGCCGGTTCGGGAACGGGTCTATAGGGCGCGGGTCGGGCTATGGCGCAGCCTGGTTAGCGCGTCCGTCTGGGGGACGGAAGGTCGCAGGTTCGAATCCTGCTAGCCCGACCACTCACAACCATCCGACGAAAGACCAAGGCTGATGACAGGGGTTCTACCTGATCGCCGCATTGAAGAGCTGGTGTCGCAAGGGGCGCTTTCTGCTCAGGCCGGATTGGACGCCGGGCAAGTTCAGCCCGCATCGGTCGATCTGCGACTGGGCCGCACCGCCTACCGCATACGCGCGTCGTTCCTTGGCCAAGGCTATCCGATCCTCGACCGCTTGCCGGACTTTGCAATGCACCGGATGGACCTGTCCGATGGCGCGCTTCTTGAGCAGGGCTGCGTTTATCTGGTCGAGTTGCAGGAACAGCTCGCACTTCCGACGGGCATCTCGGCCGTGACGAACGCCAAATCCTCGACCGGGCGTCTGGATCTTCTGACCCGGACGATCACCGATGCCGGAACCGAGTTTGACCGTATCGCGCCGGGTTATGCCGGGCCACTTTACGCCGAGATTTGTCCGCGGTCTTTTTCGGTTCTGGTCCGTCCGGGCATGCGGTTGAACCAGATCCGGTTCCGGGATGGTGCGGCCCGGCTGGACGATGAGGCGCTCGCAGCGCTTCATGCCGAAACGCCTCTGGTCGACACGGAGCCGCTGATTTCCGACGGGCTGGCATTCTCGGTCGATTTAACCGGCGAGGGCCCGGCCGGGTACCGCGCAAAACCTCATGCCGGCATGATCGATCTGGACCGTATCGGTGCCTATGATCCCGCCGCATTCTGGGAAGAAATCCGGGCCGAGGACGGGCGGATCATCCTCGATCCCGGTGCGTTCTATATCCTCGTCAGCCGAGAGGCCGTGACAATCCCCCCAACGCATGCCGCCGAGATGGCTCCTTATATGGCCATGGCGGGCGAATTCCGCGTCCATTACGCCGGTTTCTTCGATCCCGGATTTGGCTGGGCCGAAGCGGGCGGAGCCGGGTCACGTGGCGTTCTTGAGGTGCGTTGCCACGAGGCGCCGTTCGTCCTCGAACACGGACAGGTCGTGGGCCGGCTTGTTTACGAGCGGATGGCCGAAGTCCCGAGCCGCCTTTATGGAGCGGGGATTGCGTCAAACTACCAAGGCCAGGGCCTCAAACTTTCAAAGCACTTCCACGCGCCGTAGCGGCGCGGGTCGCACTTATGCCTGATCTCCGGGGTTTCTGGTCGGGTCCGAGGTTTGTGCCGTCTGGCCGGTCTTGGTCGAAGATGGCGCGGCCTTCTGCATGCCACGGCTTGCCGCGTTCATTCCGGCGTTGATCCCCTTGTTAACCACCCGGCGCATGACCTGCCGGATCACCAAGTTCACAATCTGATTCATGTTCATAGCTCACTCCTGCCTTTCGCCGCTCTTGGCGGTCGCGTCGGTCGTATTGGGGTCGTCGAACATTTCCGGTTGGCTGTCGTCTTCATCGGTTTCGGCCTCGGGCGGCGGGCGGTTATCCAACAGCCCCGCCGCGCGCAGTTCCTTCAGACCCGGAAGGTCCCGCGCGCTTTCTAGGCCGAAATGGTCAAGGAAGGCTTCCGTCACAACGAAAGTGACCGGCCGTCCCGGTGTCATGCGCCGGCGCCCAAGGCGGATCCACTCCAGTTCGAGGAGCTGGTCGATCGTTCCGCGCGACACGCTCACCCCCCGGATCTCTTCGATCTCGGCACGTGTGACCGGCTGATGATAGGCCACAATGGCAAGGGTTTCGATGGCCGCACGGCTGAGTTTGCGGGTTTCGACCGTTTCCTTGCGCATGAGGAAGCCGAGATCCGGAGCCGTCCGGATGGCCCAGGCTTCGCCGACCCGGGTCAATGCGACGCCCCGGCCCTCGTAGCGTTTGGCAAGCAGTTCCAGCGCGGCCTTCGCGTCGGCACCATGGGGCATCCTTGCATTCAACTCGGCGACGCCGACGGGGTCTGCGGACGCAAACAAGATTGCCTCGACCATCCGCTCCTGTTCGGCAAGCGGCGGCGCTTCGAACAGGCTCTCAGTTTCGGGAGCATCGCCAGGCGCGGGATCAGACATCGCGACGCCTCCGAAGCTGAATCGGAGCGAAAGACCCGGACTGGCGAATCTCGGCACTGCCTTGCTTTACCAGTTCGAGTGAGGCCGCAAACGTTGCCGCGGTGGCCGATCGGCGGCGCGCGGGATCGGCCTGCCACTCGTCGGGAAGCCAGTTTGTAAGATCCGTCCACTCGCCTGCAAAGCCGATCAACGGGCGAAGGCGGTCCAGCGCCTGCTCCATCGTCAGGATATGGTCCCGGTCCATCACGTAGGGACGGAACTCGTCCTTGGTTCGGATCCGCGCATAGCCTTGCATGAGATCCAGAAGCGTGGCCGTGAAACGCACCCGGCGGACACGCGTGACATCTTCAGGGACACCGCGCGGGAAGAAATCGCGGCCTTTCTGGTCGCGGGCCATAAGCTTCGCTGCAGCATCGCGCATGGCCTGCAGGCGTTCGAGTTGAAACGCCAGATGTGCTGCGAGGTCTTCGCCCGAGGGCCCCTCTTCGGCGGGATCCGGTGGCAGCAGAAGACGCGACTTGAGAAAGGCCAACCACGCGGCCATCACCAGATAGTCGGCCGCAAGTTCGATCCGAAGCGCTTTGGCCTGTTCGATGAAGGCCAGATACTGGCGCGCCAAAGCAAGGATCGAGATGGTGCGCAGATCCACCTTCTGGGTGCGCGACAGTGTCAGCAACAGATCGAGCGGACCTTCGAACCCGTCCACATCGACAATCAGCGCCTCGGCGGCGCGCCGTGCATCGACATGCAGGACTGTCGCGTCCATTTCGGTATCGGGCTGTGTCTCAGGCATGGCCGCAGCTTTCCTCCATGGCCAGGAGTTCGGCGCGAAGACCGTCAATGTCAATGGCGGCGGCAGTGGGGCGCCCGGCAATCGCCGCGGCCGCCCGACGGCGCGCATCATCGCTTTGGAGGCCCGCCGCAGCAACGACCGCTTCCATCTCGGCCAGAACCCCGGTGCAGTGCAGCACCAGATCACACCCGGCCGCGATCGCCCCTTCCGACCTATAGGCCAACGTGCCCGGCAAGGCCTGCATCGAGATATCGTCGGTCATCAGGAGGTTCGCAAACCCGATGCGCGCGCGTAAGAACGCAAGAACAGCAGGCGACAGCGTCGAGGGTGTCTCGGGATCGATAGCCTTGAAGACAAGGTGGGCGGTCATGCCCATCGAGAGGTCGGCGAGCGCCCGGAAAGGTGCAAAATCCGTCGCCTCGAGCGTGGCAAGGTCCGTGTCCACCACCGGCAGCGCCAGGTGGCTGTCAAGAAACGCGCGCCCGTGCCCCGGCATATGCTTTAGAACTGACGAGACGCCACTTGCCGTGTGACCGTCGGCCACGGCGCGTGCGCGCACCGTCACCTCATCCGCCGTCGTGCCATAGCACCGGTTGCGGAGGACCGCATGTGTGTCGGGTCGGGCGATATCGGCCAAGGGCGCGCAATTCACGTCGATCCCGAGGTCGCGCAGATCGTGGGCAATCAGCCGCGCCCGGACCCAGAGCGCGCGGATCGGATCGCGAGACGTCTCCGCCATATCCAGTGCGGGCGGAAACTCATGACCCAAACCAACGGGGAACCGGCTGACGCGCCCCCCCTCTTGGTCAATCAGGATCGGGGCGTCGCGACCCACGGCGTCGCGCAGCGCCGCGGTGAGCGTACGGGTCTGGTCCCGGCTTTCGATATTGCGGGCAAAGAGAATGAAACCGAAAGGATCGGCGTCTCGGAAAAAGATCGCCTCGTCATGCCCGAGCACAGGGCCGGAAGGGGCAAGGATCGTGGCACCGGTTCCGGTGGCATGGTCCCCTGCCCCGCCCATCGCCTAGCGTTGCACCACGGGGATGCAATCGACATCTTCGGCGACGAGCACCGCGCAGAAACGGCGGGCATCCGAAAGATCCTCAAAACCCATTGCGCGCAGCCGATAGAAGCTGCGGCCGCCGGCGCGTGTCTCTTGAATGAGCCGGGTGCGCGGACCGAAGTAGATCGTGAAGTCCCGAGAAAGCGTGGTCCAAGCCGCCTCGGCATCAGCGGCGGATTCGAACGCGCCCAACTGAACAAGCCGTGTGCCCACCGGCACGTCGGTCAGAGATGGCGCGGCCGCGTCGGTCGTGGCCGCGGGTGTTTCGGGCGTAAACGCCGTCGACTCGATCCGCACAATATCGTTCGGGCGCAAGGCAGGACGCGGCGACCGTACGACACCCGGAGCGCTGGCCGGGACCAAATCCGATGTCTCGACGGCGGGGTCCGGTTCGACGCCCAGCGCTTCGGCGATGGCCAATTCGATGGCCGACAGCGTTTCACCGCCCGCAGTTTCAGGTGCAGTGTCCGCATCGGGCACTGCTGCAGACGCATCGTCAGAAGCGGAGGGCGCCACCGTCTCGGCATCGCCCGGCGTGTCGGGTAGAAGCGACGCCATGGGCAAGTCTTCTTCGGCCAGATCAAGGGGTGCCGGCGCGAGCACGACTTCTTCGGGCGGTGGCGCTGCGGGCTCGTCTGCCGCGATCCTGTTTACGGCAAGGCCCTGATGCGCGGCCTCGACCCCACCCGGATCCTCGGGTGCCACGCGCATCGGCCCTTCGAGAGCTCGAACAACCGGCACGCCCGTGGCGTCGCGCTTCAGGAGTTCCCAACCCCAAAGGCCAAGACCACAGACAAGGGCAAGCGACACTGCTGCACCGGCCCAGTTCACAAGCTGAGATACCGACGCGCCCTCGCGTGCGCCGGTCCCGTCCATATGGTCCGAAAAGGACCCGAATTCGAGATCTGCCATACCGCCTCGCTCGTCAGCCGGACTTTTTGTCCGGTCTTGCTGCCTCGTCCCCGGCGGCGGCGCCTTCTTGATCAGCGCATTTCGTCCATCGGGGTCACGCCAAGGATACCTAATCCTGTGGAAATAACAACGCCAACGGCACGGGGCAGCGCCGTTTTCGCCGCTGTCGCCTCGGCATCGTCCTCGTGGATGAAGCGCAGGCCCGGGTGCTCGTTGCCCTTGTTCCAGAGCGCGTGGAAGTCAGAGGCAAGCTCATAGAGGTAGAAGGCAACCCGGTGCGGTTCGTGGTTCTTCGCGGCAATCTCGACCAGCCGGGGCCATTCGGCGATCTTTCGGGCGACGGCGAATTCGGCCTCGTCGGTCATGATCGGGTGATCCGAAATGGGCAACCCCGCGGCTTCCGCCTTGCGGATGACTGACTGTACCCGGGCGTGGGCGTATTGCACGTAGAAGACCGGGTTGTCCTTCGAATGCTGGGTCACTTCTTCGAAGTCGAAGTCGAGCGGCGCATCATTCTTACGGGTCAACATGTGAAAGCGGGTCACGTCGGGACCGACCTCATCCACCACATCGCGCAGACTCACGAACGTGCCGGCCCGCTTGGACATCTTGAATGGCTCGCCGCCCTTGAAGAGCTTCACGAGCTGCGTGAGCTTGATGTCGAGAGGCACGGCCCCGTCGGACAACGCCGACACCGCCGCTTTCATCCGTTTCACATACCCGCCGTGGTCGGCGCCAAAGACGTCGATCAGCTCGTCATAGCCGCGTTCGACCTTGTCCCAGTGATACGCGATGTCGGGTGCGAAATAGGTCCACGACCCGTCCGATTTCTTGATCGGGCGGTCCACGTCGTCGCCATGATCGGTCGAACGGAAGAGCGTCTGTTCGCGGGGTTCCCAATCCTCGGGGACCTTGCCTTTCGGGGGCTCAAGCGTGCCGACATAAATCAGGCCCTTCCGGTCCAGAGTCTCGATGGCCTCTTCAATCCGGCCCGAGCCATACAGAGACTTCTCCGAAAAAAACTGGTCCATGGCGACGCCAAGCGCCGCCAGATCGCCGCGGATCAGGTCCATCATGGCGTCCGTGGCAAACTCGCGAACCTCGGACAACCAAAACTGCTCGCCCTTGTCCACAAAAGCCTCGCCGACCTTGTCCTTCAGGGCTTGGCCGACCGGGATCAGGTAGTCGCCGGGATAGGTGCCGTCTTCGAATGCCACCTTCTGCCCATGCGCTTCGAGATATCTGAGATAGACCGACCGGGCGAGGACATCGACCTGCGCGCCACCATCGTTGATGTAGTATTCACGCGTCACGTCATAGCCCGCGGCCTGCAAGAGCGAGGCCAGCGCATCGCCGAAAATCGCGCCCCGTGCGTGACCGACGTGAAGCGGGCCGGTCGGATTGGCGCTGACATATTCCACATTGACTTTGACGCCGGCCCCCATGCCCGAATGTCCAAAAGCCGAACCCGCGTCGATCGCTTCGGTGACCACGTCGTGCCATGTCTCGGGCGAGAGCCGGAGGTTGAGAAAGCCCGGGCCCGCGACCTCGGCAACCGAGACACGCAGGTCTGACTTCAGGCGTGCGGCTAGTGCTGAGGCGATGTCCCGCGGCGCCTGCCCTGCGGGTTTGGCCAGAACCATGGCCGCATTGGTTGCCATGTCGCCATGGGCCTTGTCCTTCGGCGGCTCGACCGCCACAGCGCCATAGTTGAGGCCGGTGGGCAGGTCACCATCGGCCACCATGGCGTCCAGCGTTTCGATGACGAGCGTGCGGATATCGGCGAAGAGGTTCATGGCAGCGGCTCTACCGAGGGCGGGTTCAGAGGTCAACGCAGGGCGATTGGGTGTCTCGTCCTAGCGGCCCCATGCCTTGGGATCGTCGAGCAGCACTGCCCAGTCCGGGCGCTGGCGCAAGGCATCAAGTTCGGGCGCGCGGTCGACGAAGTCGAGACGGATGTCCTTGGAATAGCCGTGCCGCCCTTCTCGCGCAGTGATAAGCATTGCCGCCACCGCCCGCATGGCGTCGTCGTTCCGGCCGGCCATGGCCAACAGGCGCACGCCCTGGATCTCGTGCGCCATGGCGTTTCCCGTGTTGGGCACGACCTCCGCGTACTCCGCGAGCGCCGCCTCCACATCCCCCGCGTCGGCCAGAATGTCGATAAGCCCAGATCGCGCCACATAGGCAAAGGCCGACATCTCAAGATTGGGAAGCCCCCGTTCTGCCAGATAGGCCACTCGCCGAAGAAGATGTGCGGCCAGCTCGGCTTGGCGGGCATCGCGTGCAATGGCGGCGCGGTGAAGAAGCAATGCCGGACGATCCCAGTTCCTCGGGACCCGGTCCCCGATCACCTCCAAGGCCGCAGTGTTTTGTCCTGCCTGCATGGCCTGTGCCAGCTCACGCCACGTGGCGTTCCACCAAGTTGTCTCTGCCAAGGCCGCCTTCGCCACCGGCGCATCGGGACCCCGGGACCATTCCGCCCGCGTCCCGCGGAGAAGCGCCGAGGCTTCGTGACTGCACCCCGCCTCGGCGAGGACAAGACCAAGCACCGTCGGGCCGCCGTTTTTCCGCGCGGTTTCGATGTCGGGCGTGTCCTCGATCGGAAGCGCGCGAAGCTTGTCAATCATGATCCGGTTGCCCATGCCGCGGGCCCGATGAGCCGCTGATGGCTTTGCAGCGCAAACCGGTCGGTCATACCGGCGATATAGTCAGACACGATCCGCGCCAGCGCCTCTTCGTCCGCGGCGGATTCTACATCCTTGCGCCATTGCTTGGGCAGTTGCGATGGATCTGCCATGAAGGCCGGGAACAAGTCCCGGATCACACCTGTCACCTCTGCACGCATCTTGAGCACTGTGGGTGCGCGGTACATGCGCTCGAACAAGAAGGCGCGGATCTGGTTCAGATCATGCCAGAGCGGGTCCGAGAACCGGATGATCGGGCGGCCCGCGTGACGGATTTCCGCAGGGGTGGCCGGGTCGATCTCGGCAAGATTTGCACGCGCAACCGCAATCACATCCTCGACGAGAACGCCGAAGAACCGGCGCAGTGCCTCGTGACGGCGACGGTAATAGTTGAGGCCGGGGTACTTTGAGTCCACTTCGGAAAAACACGCCCCGAGGATCGGCAAGGCAGCCAGTTCATCGGTCGAAAAGAGCTCTGCCCGCAACCCGTCATGGAGATCGTGGTGGTTATAGGCGACATCATCGGCAATGGCCGCCACCTGTGCTTCGGCCGAGGCATGGGTGGCCAGTTCGAGGTCGAACCGATCGTTGCAGGCGGCAAGCGCCCAAGGCAGGTCACCGACCACGGGCCCGTTGTGCTTGGCAAGGCCTTCGAGGCTTTCCCACGTCAGGTTCAGCCCGTCGAATTCGGCATAATGGCGTTCAAGCGACGTGACGATGCGGATCGCCTGGGCATTGTGGTCGAACCCGCCATATGGCGCCATGGCCTCAGAGAGCGCGTCTTCGCCAGTATGCCCGAACGGCGGATGGCCAAGATCGTGGGCAAGAGCCAGCGCCTCGGTCAGCTCTCCGTTCAATCCCAGAACGCCCGCGATGGTCCGCGCGACCTGGGCGACTTCGATCGAATGAGTGAGCCGGGTGCGGAAATAGTCGCCCTCATGCTCGATGAACACTTGCGTTTTGTGTTTCAGCCGCCGGAAGGCCGACGAATGGATGATCCTGTCCCGATCCCGCTGATAACAGGTCCGGAAGGTGCTTTCCTCTTCCGAGAAGAGCCGCCCCCGGCTGGCCGCCGGGTCCGATGCGTAGGCCTGCCGCATCAATCCCTCGTGCGTTCTCTGCCTTGGCTTGTCGCCTTGTCCCGCACTCCATATATTCGGTTTTGGCGAAAGTGCACATGCCGGAGTTTGACCTGATGGAGCTGACGCTTCCCCCGAAAGTAACGGACCGCGCTTTTCAGCGGCTTGCCGAGATCAACGCGGATGCCGCGGCGCCGAAGGCGCTGCGCGTTGCGGTCGAAGGCGGCGGATGCTCGGGGTTTCAGTATGATATCTCTCTTGATGAACCGGCCGCCGAAGATCTGGTGCTCGAAGGGTCTGGACAAAAAGTGGTTGTTGACCCCGTTTCGCTGCCGTTCTTGTCCAACGCCGTCATTCACTTCTCCGAGGAATTGATCGGGGCGCGGTTCGTTATCGAAAACCCGAACGCCACATCCAGCTGCGGGTGCGGCACATCGTTCTCGATCTAGGCCAGACGTAATTGTCGGTTATGGACGGCGGGCCCGGCGCGCGCCATGCTGCGTGCCGGACCGAAACGGAGCGCAAAGATGACTGACCCCCTTCCCGTGACCCGTGCGGATGTTGAAGCCGCCCATGCCGCGATCCGGCCTCTCGTGCGGCGGACGCCGGTCATCGCGGTGGAGCGTTCGGTTCTGGGACTGGGCGATGGATCTCCACTCGCACTGAAACTCGAGCAACTACAGCATACGGGCTCTTTCAAGGCGCGCGGTGCGTCGTGGAACCTGTTGTCGGGCGATCTGCCCGAGGCGGGGGTGGCGGGCGCGTCGGGCGGCAATCATGGCGCGGCGCTGGCATGGGCCGCGGCCCGTGCGGGCGTCCCATGCGATATCTTCGTCTTCTCACATACGCCGGATGCCAAGGCGAAGCGGATCGAAGGTTATGGCGCGCGGGTGCACCGGGTGTCCTCGGATTTCGACGAACTGATGGCGGCAACGCATGACCATGTGGACGCGACGGGTGCGCGACTGGTCCATGCCTATGACCAGCCCGGCACGCTGGCCGGCCAAGGCACCGTCGCCCTTGAGTTTCTTGCCGATGCCGATGTCGACACGCTTCTGGTGGCCACGGGCGGCGGCGGGCTGATCGGAGGGATGGCCGCCTATGCCGAGAACCGGGTCAAAGTCGTCTCGGTCGAGCCTGAAGCCTGCCCGCAAATGCATGCGGCCTTGGAGGCCGGCAAACCTGTGCCGGTGCCGTCTTCCGGCTATGCGCGCGACAGTCTTGGCCCGGCCCTGATCGGCGCGCTCGGATTTGCGGTTGCCCAACAGTTCGTCGATGACGCGGTTCTGGTGCCTGACGATGCGATCCGCGGGGCACAGGCGACGCTTTGGGACCGCCTGCGTCTGGTGGTGGAACCCGGGGGCGCTGCGGCCCTGGCTGCGCTGACCTCGGGCGCCTACCAGCCGGAACCGGACGAGCGGGTGGGGGTGCTTCTCTGCGGCGCCAACGTAGACGCGGTGCACTGGCCTGATTGACGGAACAATAGACGTGATGCGTTCCGCGCGGTGCGTCTTTTGACCAAGGTGAAGGATCAGGTCTTCAAAGACGCACAATCGATGACGAAACGGTACTTGACATCACCTTTGACTACACGGTCCCAGGCCGGGTTGATGGCGTCCGCCCGGATCAGTTCGATGTCCGACGTGATCCCGTGTTCGCCGCAAAAATCCAGCATCTCCTGGGTTTCGGCAATCCCACCGATCAGCGAGCCAGAGATGTGGCGCCGGGGGAAGAGCGACCGGCCAGAGACCTCTACCGGCGTAATCGAGCCCACGATGACCATGGCGCAATCGGGCTTCAAAAGCACGGCATAGGGCGTCAAGTCATGGCTGACGGGGATCGTGTTCAGAAGGAAGTCGAAGGTCGACGCGGCGGCGGCCATCGCGTCCGCATCGCTAGAGATCAGGATCTCGTCCGCACCAAGGCGCATCGCGTCGGCGCCTTTCTCTGGAGACGTGGTGATCATGGTGACCTGAGCGCCCATGGCGACGGCTATCTTTACGCCCATATGGCCGAGGCCACCGAGACCGATCACGCCAACTTTCCAACCGGGTTTGACACCCCAGTGCGCGAGCGGCGAATACGTGGTGATCCCCGCGCAAAGAAGCGGGGCGACGCCCGCCGGATCAAGACTTTCCGGAACGCGGACGACGAAGGCTTCGTCCACAACGATCATGGTGGAATAGCCGCCATAGGTCCAATGTCCCTCCATCTTCGGGTCGGCGCGGCCATAAGTGGCGGTGAAACCATTGGTGCAGAATTGTTCCTCGCCAGACACGCAAGGAGCGCAAGTCCGGCAACTGTCGACCATGCAACCGACCCCCACACGGTCGCCCACCGCGTGGCGCGTGACCTCGGCACCCGTTTCAGCAACACGACCCACAATTTCGTGACCCGGGACCAACGGGTAGACATTGGTGCCCCAGTCGTTCCGGGCATAATGGATATCGGTGTGGCAGATCCCGCAGAATTCGATGTCAATACGGATGTCCTTCGGGCCGAGCGTGCGACGCGGGATGATCATGGGCCCAAGCGGCTTGTCTTCCGCCTCGGTCCCGTATGCCGGAACGGTCACTGTCATCTGAAGATCCTCTCGTACGGATTTGCCATGGACAGGCGCCAGCCTGTCAGAGACAAGTCTGCCCCATGAAGATCGCAACCTTCAACATCAACGGTATCAAGGCACGGGCCGAGGCCCTGCCCCGTTGGCTCGACGCAGCGGCGCCAGATGTGGTCTGCTTGCAAGAGATCAAATCCGTGGACGAAGGTTTCCCGAGGGAAGTCTTCGAAGAACGGGGCTACAACGTCGAAACCCACGGGCAGAAAAGCTTCAACGGGGTGGCAATCCTGTCAAAGTACCCGTTGGAAGATGTGGTTCGTGGCCTGCCGGGCGACGATACCGACGAGCAGGCGCGTTGGATCGAGGCCACGGTGGTGGGCCGCCGCGCGGTCAGGATCTGCGGTCTCTATTTACCGAACGGAAACCCGGCACCGGGGCCGAAATACGACTATAAGCTCGACTGGATGCGGCGCCTTAAGGTGCGGGCGGCCAATCTGCTGGCTGCTGAGGAACCCGCGCTGATGGCGGGTGATTACAACGTCATCCCCCAGGACGAGGATGCGGCGCACCCCGAGGCGTGGACCAAGGACGCGCTCGCCAGACCAGAGAGCCGCGCGGCGTTTCGTGAGATCCTGAACCTCGGCTTTACCGAGGCGTTTCGGACCCGGGTGCGGGGCCCCGGGCACTATTCGTTCTGGGACTATCAAGCCGGCGCATGGGATCGGAACGACGGGATCCGGATCGACCATATTCTTCTAACGCCGCAGGCCGCGGATCTGCTCACCGATTGCCGGATTGACGCGGAGGTGCGGGGCGAGGAAAAGCCGTCGGACCATGTGCCCGTCTGGGTCGAATTGGACGCCTGACACCCCCGATTTTAGGAAACAGTTCGTTTTTGCGGGCGCCTGAATCCCGCCCGATTGTGGCCCCAAACCGTTCCTAGCGTCTCAGTCAGGGAAGACGGGACGGGATGAACGCAATGCGATTTGGATGGTCGATGCTGGCCGCGGCTTTGGTCGTTTCAGCGTCTACGGCGCACGGAGAACCAGCTTTCTGCTCGTTGGCGGAAGGTTCCGTAACCACCGCCTGTGTCCCGGCCGACTTCGATGCGCCAGCCCCATCGCAGAACCAGCGGATCCGCCTTGAGATCGGAACAGATGCCGGACGCGAAACCGCCGCAACCGACACCGTACCAGTGCGCCGGCCTCCCGAGGGTCTGTCGGTGCGCGTCAACCATGACCAGCAAACCGTGGATGTGATCCTTTTGGCATACGGGCTCTTCGACTGAGATCAGACCCCGGTGGACTTGTCTTTCCCAAGGGTCAAGTCCCGGATCATGTCGGCATGTGCCTTGACGAGGCGATGGCCCTCGTCGATGGCTTCGTTGGCACGGTCGAAATCCAGAACCCGCATGGTTTCGAGATCCGCCGGAAGAAAGATGTCCGGAGGGTAAAGGGCAAAATGCTGGCGGCGCAGCTGCTCGGCCACGATATCGGTGGTCGAGGCGATCACGTCGAACAGGTTTGGTCCACGCTCACCGCGCGTCTCGTCGATGTCGAAGAGTGAGCCCCAGCGGTCAGGAAGTCCCGGAATCTTTTCCACAAAATCGCCAAAGGCGGACCAGAGGTCGCTTTCCTGGCGGGCCTCCCAGATGGTCCCGTCAATATGCGCCGAGGGATCGACCGCAATCACGATATCGGCTCCCATTTCCCGCGCGACGGAAACCGGGCAGGGATTGGTAAGTGCGCCATCCAGATACCACGCGCCATTGACCCGAATTGGTCGGACCACCGCCGGGATTGCGGACGATGCGCGTACCGCAGGCGTAAGCGGCCCCGAGTTGAAGCGGGTTTCATACCCGGTCTTCATATCGCTCGCCACCACGGTTAGCGGGATCGACAGATCTTCAAAGCGCCGAGCGTCGATCATGCCCTCGATAACCCGAGTCAGCGCGCGCCCACCAAGAAGACCGCCCTGCCCCGGTGCCAGATCGACCATGCGCAGAATTCGCGCGCGGTTGAGGCCGCGCACAAAGTCGTGGAGTTCCTGCAGCCCACCGCCCGCGTAGACCGCGCCCACGATGGCGCCCATCGATGTCCCGGCAATCAAGTCGATCGGAACACCGAGCGTTTCGAGTTCCGTCAGCACCCCGATATGGCAGAGACCCCGGGCACCGCCTGAGCCGAGGGCCAGTCCGATCCGTGGGCGAGACGCACCGTCGTCCATTCAATCCTCCGTCCGCCATCCGATTGGGCGGCCTTGTTCGAGCCATAGCAAACCACCGCCCGAGGGCCAGAGGTCGCAGGGTCTCACCCGAATTTTGGTTGTCGAACAACGCAAATGCTTCAGATTATCGGGTGTTCGTTGACCGGAGATGCGCCATGGCCCGACCCCAATCACTAGTCCCGCTGCTTTTCTTCGTGGCCGCCGCATGGCCAATTTCCGCCGTTTCGGACGGTCACGTGACGGTGTCGCACGGGATCTCGGCCTTTGGGGACCTGAAATACGCACCCGATTTCGCCGCCTTCGAGTATGTGAATCCCGACGCACCGCAAGGCGGAACGATGAGTTTTCGTGGGGCGCTGGCTTCCCAGACATTCGACAGCCTGAACGATTTCATCCTGACCGGCGAACCCGCCCAGGGATTGCCGCGGCTCTACGACACCTTGATGGTACGAGCCTATGATGAGCCGGATGCGGTGTACGGCCAGATCGCCGAAACCGTCGAGCTGCCCGAAGACCGATCCTGGGCAATCTTCAATCTGCGGCCCGAGGCACGGTTCACCGATGGCGTTCCGCTGACAGCCGAAGACGTGGTTTGGACGTTTGAGACGCTAAAGGCCGAGGGGTCGCCGCGTTACCAGATCCGCCTGAAGGACCTCGTCGGGATCGAGGCGCTCGGACCGCATCGGGTCAAATTCACGTTCGCGGATGATGTGCCCACTCGGGATCTTGCATCGGACGTCGCTCAGATCGCGATACTGCCCAAACACTACTATGGCGAGGTTGACTTTACGCGGTCGACGCTCGAGCCGCCCGTTGGGTCGGGAAAATATGTGGTTTCGGACGTGGATGCGGGTCGGTCGGTGACCTATTGCCAAGTCGAGGATTATTGGGGCGCCGATCTTCCGGTGAACCAGGGCACCGACAATTTCGAGTGCTTCCGCTACGAATACTTCCTCGACAACACAGCGTCCTTTGAGGCGCTAAAGTCCGGGGAATACCTGTTCCACGAAGAATTCACGTCGGCCACTTGGGCCACGGCCTATGACTTTCCGGCGCTCGATCGGGGGTGGGTGGTGCAGGACGTCATTTCCGACGGACGCCCTGCCGGCACCCAGGGGTTCTGGTTCAACATGCGTCGTCCGCAGTTTCAGGACATTCGGGTCCGCGAGGCGATCGCGATCCTGTTCAATTTCGAATGGACGAACGCGACGCTTTTCTACGGACTTTACAACCGCACCGACAGTTTCTGGGAGAATTCGCCGATGGAGGCGGAGGGTCCGCCGGAAGGGGCCGAACTTGCGGTCCTGGAGCCCTATCGCGCCGAGTTGCCCGAAGAGGTGTTCACGGGCGCAGCCTATGTGCCGCCGATCAGCGCAGATCAGCCATCCGACCGCCGGGCGATCCGGCAGGCGCAAGCGCTTCTCTCCGAAGCGGGGTGGGAAATCGGAGACGACGGCATGGCCCGAAACGCGGAAGGCAAGACACTTGAACTTGCGTTCCTCAGCTCTTCCGCGTCCTTGGAGAGGATTATTTTGCCGTTCATTGAGAACCTGCGCCGGGCGGGCGTGGATGCGCGGTTCGATCTGATCGACCGGGCGCAGTATGAGGAGCGGCGGCAGGATTTCGACTTCGACATGACCATCGCGCGTTTCTCGATGCCGGCTTCGCCGTCAATCGAGTTGCGTCAGCTTTTTGGATCGGAAAGCGCCGACCAGCCCGGGACATTCAACCTATCAGGGTTGCAGGATCCCGTCGTCGACGCGTTGATTGACGAGGTCATCGCCGCAGAGACACGGGCCGAACTGGACGTGCGGGTGAAGGCACTCGACCGCGTACTTCGGGCCAAGCACATCTGGGCACCGAACTGGACGAAGGGATCTCATTGGCTGGCCTTTTGGGATGTTTTCGGCAGGCCGGACGTGAAACCGCCGTATGTCAGGGGCGCGGATTACTGGTGGTTCGATCAGGCCAAGTACGATGCACTTCGCGAACAGGGTGCACTGCGGTGAGGATCCGCTAAATGTCGGAACTGCGTCATCACGTCACGGTACGCCACCCGGTTTTCCGTGTTCCGCTACAACTTCTGGTAGCAGACGACACCGATGCCCGAACGTATGCACATGGATTGGACCCTTCCGGTCCTCGAGGATATCCGAGAATTCCTTGTGGAGACCGGGCGGAGCGAGGCTGCAGATCGGGTTGCGGACGCCATCGCACAGATCCGCGAGCAGATCGAGGACGAACGCCACATCGACTTGTTCTATGAACTGGCAAAAGAAACGCCTGATGGCGCGCCGCAAAAAAAGCGCAGGCGCCATTAAGAGCGCGCCTATTCGGCCGCCACGCGTTTCGGCGACAACATATCCTTCAGATACCGGCCCGTGTGGCTGGCCTCGACCTCAGCCACGTCTTCGGGCGTGCCCTCGGCCACCACGGTGCCTCCTCCGTCACCACCCTCGGGGCCAATATCGATGATCCAGTCGGCGGTCTTGATGACGTCCAGATTATGTTCGATGACGATGACGGAATTCCCCTGCTCCACAAGCTCGTGAAGGACTTCGAGGAGCTTCTTGACGTCTTCGAAATGAAGACCCGTGGTGGGTTCGTCGAGGATATAGAGCGTGCGGCCGGTGGCGCGTTTCGACAGCTCTTTCGAGAGCTTCACGCGCTGCGCTTCACCGCCTGAGAGCGTCGTCGCCTGCTGGCCCACCTTGATATAACCGAGCCCCACTCGCATCAGCGCGTCCATCTTCTCGCGGATCGAGGGGACGGCCTTGAAGAACTCCTGCGCGTCCTCGACCGTCATGTCGAGCACATCGGCAATCGACTTGCCCTTGAACTTTATCTCGAGGGTCTCGCGGTTGTAGCGTTGGCCCTGGCAAGTCTCGCAGGTCACGTAGACGTCCGGCAGGAAGTGCATCTCGATCTTGATGACACCGTCGCCCTGACAGGCCTCGCACCGCCCGCCCTTGACGTTGAAACTGAACCGGCCGGGCTTGTACCCGCGCGCCTTGGCCTCGGGCAGCCCGGCGAACCAGTCGCGGATCGGTGTGAAGGCACCGGTATAGGTTGCGGGGTTGGACCGCGGCGTGCGGCCGATGGGCCGCTGGTCAATGTCGATCACCTTGTCGAGATGTTGAAGCCCCTTGATCGTCTCGCAGGGCGCGGGCGTCTGGCGGGCCCCGTTCAGTTGCATCGACGCCGTCTTGAACAGCGTCTCGATGGTCAAGGTCGACTTGCCGCCGCCAGAGACCCCGGTGACGCAGACAAACTTGCCCAGCGGGAAATCGACCGTCACGTCCTTCAGGTTGTTGCCCACGGCCCTGACGACAGTGACCTTCTTCTTGTTGCCCTTGCGACGAGTCGCAGGCACCGAAATCTCGCGCGATCCGTTCAGGTATTGCCCGGTCAGCGATGCGGGATCCGCGGCGATCTCGGGCGGTGTGCCCTTCGCCACGATCTGGCCGCCATGGACGCCCGCTCCGGGTCCGATATCAAGGACATAATCGGCCTCGCGCACCGCTTCCTCGTCGTGTTCCACGACAATGACGGTGTTGCCCTGATCGCGAAGATTCTTGAGCGTCGTGAGAAGCCGCCCGTTGTCGCGCTGGTGAAGCCCGATCGACGGTTCGTCCAGAACGTAGAGTACACCGGTCAGTCCCGATCCGATCTGGCTCGCCAGCCGGATACGCTGGCTCTCGCCGCCCGACAGCGTGCCGGCGTTCCGGGAGAGGGTCAGGTACTCAAGCCCTACATTGTTGAGAAAGCCGAGCCTTTCGCGGATCTCCTTTAGAATGGCGCGCGCGATTTCGTTCTTCTGCGCGGTAAGGTGCTCGGGCACGGCCAGCGTCCACTCATGCGCCTCGCGGATCGACATCTGCACGACCTGACCGACGTGAAGACGGGCTTCGGGCGGACCGTCTGCCGGGCCGATTTTGACCGCGAGCGCCTCTGCCCGAAGACGGTAGCCGTCACAGGAATGGCAGGGCCGGTTGTTCTGGTAGCGCTCGAATTCCTCGCGGATCCAGTTCGAATCCGTTTCGCGATAGCGCCGCTCCATATTCGGGATGACGCCCTCGAAGGGGCGCGTGACTTCGTAGACCCTGCCACCCTCGTCATAACGGAACCTGATCTCGTCCCCGCCCGATCCATGCAGGAACACCTGCTGGACATGGGCCGGAAGGTCCTTCCACTTCGTGTTCTTGTCGAATTCGTAATGCTTGGCGATGGCCTCGATCGTCTGGCGGAAATAGGGGGATTTGCCCTTCCGCCACGGCGCGAGTGCACCGTCATAGACCGTGAGGCTCTGGTCCGGCACGACGAGACGTTCGTCGAAAAATAGCTCCACCCCAAGGCCATCGCATTCCGGGCAGGCGCCAAACGGAGCATTGAACGAAAAGAGCCGCGGTTCGATTTCCGGGATGGTAAATCCGCTGACAGGACAGGCGAAGTTCTCAGAAAAGGTAATGCGTTCAGGGTCCTGATCGTCGGCCACCGCCGTCTCGAGGATCGCGATGCCGTCGGCCAGATCGAGCGCGGTGCGGAAACTGTCGGCAAGCCGCGTCTCGAGCCCCTCTTTCACCACCAGCCGATCAACGACGACGTCGATGTCGTGGCGGTACTTCTTGTCAAGCGTCGGGGGCTCGTCGAGTTCATAAAAGGTTCCGTCGACCTTCACCCGTTGAAAGCCCTGCTTCCTGAGCTCCAGAAACTCCTTCCGGTACTCGCCTTTCCGGTCCCGGACGATCGGGGCAAGGAGGTAGGCACGCGTCCCCTCCGCCATCGCCATGACGCGGTCGACCATGTCCTGCACCTGCTGGGCCTCGATGGGCAGGCCTGTCGCCGGCGAATAGGGCGTGCCGGCGCGCGCAAACAGCAGTCGAAGGTAATCGTAGATCTCGGTGACGGTCCCCACCGTCGAGCGTGGGTTCTTCGATGTCGTCTTCTGTTCGATCGAGATCGCCGGGGAGAGACCGCTGATGTGATCCACATCCGGCTTTTCCATCATGTCGAGGAATTGCCGCGCATAGGCCGAGAGCGATTCCACGTACCGCCGCTGACCTTCGGCGTAGATCGTGTCGAAGGCCAGAGACGACTTGCCCGAACCCGAAAGACCCGTGATCACGACAAGCTGGTCGCGCGGGATGTCGACGTCCACGCCCTTTAGATTGTGCTCGCGGGCCCCGCGGACCTCGATGTTTTTCAGCTCTGGCATGCCCGCCCCTCGGTTAACTCCACGAAGATAGGGCAGCCCCCCTGAGTCTCCAATCGAAAAATGAGAACGAAATGCGAACTCTCAGTTGGCTCCTGACAGTCGCCGCCGCGCCAGCCACCGGTGAACAACGAATCCGCATCCCAGTACCAAGGCTGCGCACAGCACCATGGCGCCATAACCCGGCCACGCCAACAGGGCCGCGAAGACCGGAGTTCCAAGCGTATTGCCAAGGTTTCCCATCTGGGCAAGCCCGCCATTGGCCCGCGCCTGGTCCGCTCCGGACGGGTTCAGTTCCGGGACCGCCGCGAAACTCGCGCCCTGAACCAGGCCCAGCGCCGCCGCGAAGACAAGGCACACCACCGGCTGACCCGGCCAGATCGCCAGAAGCACAAGAAGGACCGCACCGGTCAGAAATCCCGCCTCGATCACGCGAACCGACGACATACGCCCGAGAAGCCAGACACCAAGAGTCATCGACGCGACAATGGAAATCAAAGGCATGGCCCCTTGAACAGGACCGCGCAGTCCTTCGGCCACGTGCAAGGGCAGAAGGGTCAGAGTCGAAAGGAATACCAGCGTATAGAACAGCCAGCCAAGGGCGGGTGCTGCGATGCGCGGAGATCGGTAGACGGCCAGGTGCGCCGCCACGGGATCGGTGCGGGCCGCGACCGCCGGCACACCATCCGGCGGCAGCAGAGGCCAGAGAATGGCTGACATGGCCGCCATGTAGAGGCCATGGGCAAGAAAGAGGGCCGTCACGCCGAACCGCGCGACCAGAGGCAATCCGGCCCAGGCGAGCACCGCGAAGGCGACACCGAAGAACGTCCCCCAAAGCGTGAGTGCAAACCCCCGCCCGCGCGGTGCGGTGACCTGTGCGATCAGCGTGGGCGCCGCGACGACAATCGCGAGGTGGGCAACACCTTCCGCCACGCGGCTGAAAAGGAACGGGACAAAGGCGGGCGCGGTCGCCTGGTAAAGGGACAGGGCCGCAGCGGCCAGGCAGCCGCCCAGCAGCGCGCGTCTCAGGCCAATCCGGGCGGCCAGAACACCGGCCACGACACCGAACAGGATGCCCACGAACCCCACAAGCGACACCGCCCATGCGACCCCGGCTCCGGCACCGGGAAACATCTCGGGCAGGCGGTCGAAGACGACGCTAATTTTCCCGTATTGCGCAGCCGCGCCAAGCCCCATGAGCCAGAGACACCAGACGAGCCGCCAATCGCTCTGCATCGCCCTTCTCCTCTCTCACCACATTCCCATCGGCGCGGAACAGGCCCGCCCGCGCCATCCGCACGCAGCGCCAGAGGATGCGCGGCCGAAGGCCGCTCCGTTCGGCAGCCCGTCTTACATGTGGATCACGCGATCGTAAGCGTCGAGGACACTTTCATGCATCATCTCCGAGAGCGTGGGATGCGGGAATACCGTGTGCATCAGGTCCTCTTCGGTGGTCTCCAGCGTCCGGCCCACGACATAGCCCTGGATCAGTTCCGTGACCTCGGCGCCGATCATGTGGGCACCCAGCAATTCGCCTGTTTTCGCGTCGAAGATCGTTTTAATCAGTCCCTCGGGCTCGCCAAGGGCAATCGCCTTCCCGTTGCCGATGAACGGGAACCGCCCGACCTTCACGTCGTAGCCAAGCTCCTTTGCCTTCGCTTCGGTGTGTCCCACCGAAGCGACCTGGGGCTGGCAATAGGTACAGCCGGCGATCTCTTCGGGTTTCACCGGGTGCACATCGTTTTTTCCCGCGATCAGTTCGGCAACCATCACGCCTTCATGGCTTGCCTTGTGCGCGAGCCACGGGCCGTTCGTCGCGTCACCGATTACATAGAGCCCCTCGACCCCGGTCCGGCAATACGCATCTGTCACGACAAAACTGCGGTCGAGTTTCGCACCCAGCGCCTCGAGCCCGAGGTTCTCGGTATTGGCGACGATTCCCACCGCAGAGATGACTGTGTCGAATTCGTGGGTCTCGGTCTTGCCGCCAGTCTCGATATGGGCGGTGACCTTGCCGCCGGACTTCGACGGTGCCCGATCCAGCTTCTTCACCATGGATTTCTCAAGGATTTTCATGCCCTGCTTGGCAAAGCTCTTCTTGGCAAAGGCCGAGATCTCGGCGTCTTCCACGGGCAGGATCCGGTCCTGAACCTCGACCACCGTCGTATCGGCTCCGAGCGTATTGTAGAAGCTTGCGAACTCGATCCCGATGGCGCCAGATCCGATCACCAGAAGTTTCTTGGGCATACGGGGCGGCGTCAGGGCATGCTTGTACGTCCAGACGAGATCGCCATCGGCCTCGAGGCCGGGGAGTTCCCGCGCCCGAGCACCCGTGGCCAGAATGATGTTGGGTGCCGTCAGCTCTTCGGTGCCCTTCTCGGTGGTTACGCTGACCTTGCCTTTCCCGGTCAGCTTGGCCTCGCCCATGATGGCGGTGATCTTGTTCTTCTTCACAAGGTGCGAAACGCCGGACGAGAGCTGCTTGGCGACTGCACGCGAGCGCTTGACCACGGCATCAAGGTCATAACCCACGCCATCGGCCTTCAGCCCGAATTCGCTCGCCCGGTGCATCAGGTGAAAGATCTCTGAAGAACGCAGCATCGCCTTTGTCGGGATACATCCCCAGTTGAGGCAGATCCCGCCCATGTGCTCGCGCTCAACGATGGCCGTATTGAGACCCAGTTGCGCGGCGCGGATCGCGGCCACGTACCCTCCCGGTCCGGCTCCGATCACGACGATGTCGAATTGCTTGGCGGCCATGGATCCCCTCCCTCGGGCATATGGTTTACCGTTAAACCATCTGGCATATCCGTGCCCGCCTGTCACCCGGGTGCCGGGAAATCCCGACTTGCATCTCACGCATGGCTGGCGCGGCTTGCCTTGCCCGGGACGCATGGGCAACCGCGTCGCTTGCGGGCCTCGGCGCGCTGGAATACATCGGCACGATAGTCGGCTGAGGACGGGAGAACGATATGGCGACGGGCACGGCATCGAAGGCCTTTGTCTGGGTGATCCTCGGGCTTTTGATCGTGGCGCTGGCCGGCTTCGGTGCGACCAGCTTTGGCGGTCAGGTACGCTCGATCGGGAAAGTCGGCGAAACAGAGATTCCGACCGACACCTATGCCCGCGCCCTTCAAGCCGAGCTTTCGGCGCTGTCCGCACAAATGGGTCAGTCCGTGTCCTTTGCGCAGGCCCGCGCATTCGGGATCGACCAGCAGGTTCTTGGCCGCGTCGTTTCCGACGCGGCGCTGGACGAGGCCACCAGGGCGATCGGGATCTCGGTCGGCGACGACACGGTGCGCGAACGCATATTCGAAATCCCCGGGTTCCAAGGTGCCGACGGGGCGTTCGACCCCGAGGCCTACCGCTTCACACTCGGCCGTCAGGGTGTCACGGTCGCCGAATTCGAAGAACAGATCCGCTCCAACACCGCGCGCTCGGTCCTGCAGGCCGCCGTCATCGGCGGTGTCACAACGCCCCCGGTCTATGCCGATACACTCTATGACTGGGCACGCCAGACGCGTGACATCACTTGGGCGCGGCTGACCGAAGATAATCTCGAGATCACGACTCCGGTGCCCGATGACGCCACGTTGCGCGCCTTCCACAACGACAATGAGAACCTGTTCACGGTCCCCGAGACGCGGGCCATCACGTATGTGTGGCTTACCACCGACATGGTACTCGACACGGTCGAGGTCGACGAGGCGCGCTTGCGCGAATTCTACGACGAACAGATCGAGATGTTCGTGCGCCCCGAGCGTCGGCTTGTCGAGCGGCTGGTCTATTCGTCGGACGAGGCCGCCGCCGAGGCCAAGGCGCGGCTTGATTCCGGCGAGGTGACCTTCGACGCCCTTGTCGAAGAACGGGGCCTGACGCTCGACGATGTGGATCTTGGCGAGGTCCGCAGTGTCGATCTCGACGAGGCGGGCGAGATTGTCTTCGCGCTGGAAGGTCCCGGGATCGCGGGCCCGGCACGGTCGGTCTTCGGTCCCGCCCTTTTCCGGGTCAATGCGGTTCTGGCCGCGCAGGAGACACCCTTCGAGGACGTGGTCGACGAACTTCGCGCGGAACTGGCCACCGACACCGCGCGGCGCACAATCCTCGATATGGAAGAGGATATGGCCGACCTTCTCGCCGGCGGCGCCACGCTTGAGGATCTGGCCGCGGAAACGGAAATTCGGCTGGGGACGATCGAGTGGCGCCCCGACGTGGACATCGACATCGCAGCCTACGATGCCTTCCGTGCGGAGGCGCGCCGTGTCGCCGAGGGCGATTTTCCCGAGATCCTGCGCCTGGACGAGGACGGCCTTTTTGCGCTTCGTCTCGACGAGGTCATTGCCCCGCGGGTCGAGCCCTTCGACGATGTGGCCGAGGCGGTAACCGAAGCCTGGCGGAACGACTGGACCGCCTCCACACTCGAGGCCGAGGCGAATGCTGTGGCCGAAGAGTTGCGGGGCGGCCGCGAAATGGCCGGACTGGGGCTCGCGCTGAATACCGATCGCGGTGTCCTGAGAGATGCGTTCCTCGAGGGCACACCTCCCGACTTCGTGGACCGCGTCTTTGGCATGGAGGACGGCGAGATTGTTGTGCTGACGGACGAATTGGGGGCCATGGTGATCCGGCTTGACGCCGTGAACGGGCCGGACCCCAACGATGCCGAAGGCAATGCGCTGCGCGATCAGTTCGCCGGACAGGTCAGCCAGGATTTTGCCAATGACATTCTGACCTATTTCACCATCGCCACCCAGACCGAGGCGGGGATCGAGCTGAACCAGCAGGCGCTCAACGCCGTCCACGCCGCGTTCAACTGATGGATCTTACACCCGACTACGAAACGTTCCGGCGCGGGTACGAGGCCGGCGAGAACCAGGTGGTGCATGCCCGGCTGGCCGCGGATCTCGACACCGCCGTGTCGCTGATGCTGAAGCTCACCGGGGCGCGGAAGGACAGCTTTCTTCTTGAATCCGTCACCGGCGGAGAGATCCGGGGCCGGTACTCGATCATCGGTATGAAGCCGGATCTGGTTTGGGAATGCCGGGGCACGACCAGCCGCCTGAATCGCCACGCTCGCTTCGATTCCGAAGCCTTTGAAACCCTCGATGGTGACCCGCTCGACACGCTTCGCGCGGTCATTGCGGAAAGCCGTATGACCCTACCGGATGATCTGCCGGCTGCGGCGGCAGGCCTGTTCGGGTACCTGGGCTACGACATGGTGCGGCTTGTCGAGCGATTGCCGGATGTGAACCCTGATCCCCTTGGTCTGCCCGACGCGGTTCTGCTGCGCCCATCTGTGACCGTGGTTCTCGACGGCGTCAAAAGCGAGGTCACCGTCGTGGCCCCAGCCTGGGCAGGTCACGGGCTTTCTGCCCGCGCGGCCTATGCGCAGGCCGCCGAACGTGTGATGGATGCAGTACGCGATCTCGAACGTGGGGTCCCCGGCGAAACCAGGGACCTGCAAGAGACCGGGCCGGTGCCTGAACCCGTATCGAACTTTGCGCGCGCCGACTACCTGGCGGCGGTTGATCGTGCCAAAGAGTATATCCGCGCGGGCGACATCTTTCAGGTCGTACCATCCCAGCGGTGGAGCCAGCCCTTCGCGCAATCGTCCTTCGCGCTTTATCGTGCACTTCGGCGGACGAACCCGTCGCCCTTCATGTTCTACTTCAACTTTGGCGGTTTCCAGGTTGTGGGCGCCAGTCCCGAGATCCTTGTTCGGGTCTTCGGCGGCGAAGTCACGCTGCGCCCGATTGCGGGAACGCGTCCCCGCGGCGCGACGCCCGAGGACGACCGCGCGCTTGAAGTCGATCTGCTTGCCGACGAAAAAGAGCGGGCCGAACACCTCATGCTACTCGATCTCGGTCGGAACGATGTCGGGCGCGTCGCCAAGATCGGCACAGTACGGCCCACAGAGGAATTCGTGATCGAACGCTACAGCCATGTGATGCACATCGTCTCGAACGTGGTGGGGGAGCTGTCCGAAGACCATGACGCCTTGTCGGCGCTGCTTGCCGGCCTACCCGCCGGGACCGTTTCGGGGGCGCCCAAGGTGCGCGCCATGGAGATTATTGATGAACTCGAACCCGAAAAACGCGGGGTCTACGGGGGCGGCGTCGGGTATTTTTCGGCCGGCGGCGATATGGACATGTGCATTGCCCTGCGAACGGCGGTCGTCAAGGACGGCACGTTGCACATTCAGGCCGGCGGCGGTGTGGTCTTTGACAGCGATCCGGACGCCGAATTCGAGGAAACGGTCAACAAGGCGCGGGCGCTGCGCACAGCGGCCGCCGAGGCCGGACGCTTTTCCGGCTCCGACAACACCTGACCGGCGCCGGTCCTCGTAGATCAAAACAGGGGCGTCAGCTTCCCAAAGTGCTGAGCAGAGCCGCCGAAACCGGTGCAAGCGACACTTCGGCGGGGTTGAGGTCTTCGGCCCATTCCTCAAGCGCGCGCAGCGTGTTCGGGTGAACCTTGGCCGACAGGATCGCCGCGTCGCCCTGCCGGGCCCGGAAGCCGGCCTGATCCAGCGAACGGGCGAGTGCGCCGAACGGGCCCTCGCCATTGCCCAGATCACGAGCGACCAGCGCCGCGGGCACACCGCGCGCCTCGGCCATGCGCTGCGCCGTGTTGAGACCGCGCGGGAAGCTGACAAAGCCGTGGCCCGTCTCGGACACGATCTCGACAAGCTGCTGAAGTCCATCGCGGCTGGTTTCAGCCGCCGGATCTTCCATCATGGCGACCGCTTCGGGGAAATCGGTCAGGTTAATCTGCATCGATTGCGCCACGTCCCCGGCAGTGGCCCGCGGCGGCAGGTTCGGGATCAGCACGACTTCGCGCCCTGCGGCCCGGTAACGCGCGGCGCGGGCCGGAGCACCCGGCAGCGCGGCCGGAATTGCCACGCTAAAGGGGAATGCCAGATCGACAAGCGGGACGTCCCCGCCCCGGTCGTCCACGAGGATCACGGCGATCAACGGGACCGCATCGGCATTGTCGTGGGCGACCGCGTTTCGGGCAAGGGCGCCGCCCGTCGCAGCTTCGGTGGGCGCGGGTTCAGGGGCCGTCCCCTGCGCCGTTCCCGGAAGCGACGGCGCCTCTGCGGCGGCGGGTGTGACGGTCGCGTCGCCTGCTGCGGGTCGGTTGACACGAACATTGCGCGCAAGATCGCCAACGGTTCCGGAATCCGGGGCGATGACACGGGGGCTCGCGCCGGCGATACGCGGGGTCTCTTCTGCAGGAGCCGCTTCCGGGGCGACTTCGGCGATCTCGGGCTCGGGCTCAGGCCGGGGCAGCGGTTCGGGCTGCGGAGCGGGCTCGGGGGCCTCTTCCACCGGGGCTGGCAGTGGCGCCGGCGGCGCTGGATCCAACTCGGGCCGGGGGCCGGCCGAGGCGATGCCTGGTGCCGCAGCCGCGGCCGTGCGCAGCGGTCCCGGAGCCGCAGGTACAGGCACCTGACCGGGTGGGCTGACCGCCGGTGGGGAGCCGGGCTGGGTGACGGCATCGGCAAAGACATCCGGGGCGGGCCCGGGCGGAGGCGGCGGAGCCGAAGGGGCCTGCGTTGCAATCGCCGCGAGGACGCCGGGGCGCGAGAGAACCACCGTTGCCGGAGCGGACACTGGCGGGCGACGGTCGGCGGGCAACGGCCCGCTGCGCGCCACTGCGTCCAACACCGGCGGGGCCGGCTGCAGCGGCGAGACCGACACTAGGTCGGGTGCGATCCCAATGGCAGGTTCGAGCGGTTCGGGCGCGGGTTCGGCGCGCGCGGTTGCATCGGCTTCGGGCGCAGAAGCATCCGCCGGGCGGGCCGCAATCTCGGGCGCGGAGGCGCCACCGGGCGGTGTCGGCGCATCCTGCACGTCAGGCGCCCTCCCTTGGTTTGGCAGGTCGGGTTGGACGGGCTGCGGAGCGGGGGCTGCGGCAATCCGGGGGGCGTCCTCGGCGTCGTTCCCGGTCGACGGGGCCGGAGCGACCACGATCCGTCGGGACCCGCCGGGACCCATTTCTGTCGTGATCGTAAACGCTGGCGCCTCCGTCTCGGCCGTATCACCGCCCCGGCGTTCAATCACGATTGGACCTGCGTCTGTGCCGGTCTCGGGTGTGACCGGATCGATGGTCGCGATATTCGGTGCATCGGCCTCGGGCGCGTCCGGCAGAGCAGGTGCCGGCGCACCCCCGGCGGCGATGTCGTTTTCGCCCGATCCGATGGTGGGTGAGGTCGCGTCCCCGGGCCGAACCGTCCCGCGATTGACCGATGGCAGGACCCTTGGGGCCGGAGCCGGAAGATTTGCGGCGATTTCGGCCTCTGGTGCTTCCGGCTGAGCCTCAACGCTTGGCCGCGCCGGGGAGGCGCTGCCTAATGACCCGGCATTGTCGGACGTGTCGCCGGATGAGGGCAACGAAGGCAGAACCGACGCGGGCGCCGGGGCCGCCTCGAGCACGCCAGGGGTGGTGGAAGCATCGGGCGCGACCCCGGCGATCTCTTCCACAGACTGGTCCGTTTCTTCCGGGGTCGTCTCGTTCGTGGTCGCCTCTACCGAAACTTCGGATCGGGGCTGGGCCGGCGCATCGACACGGGCAACGTCGTCGGGCAACTGAGGATCCGAGGTCTCGGCCGGCATCGCATCCGCGGGCACCGTGGCCGGTGCCTCGGCAATTTCGGACACCACACCGCTTGGTGAAACATCCCGGTACCCAGCCAGTTGCGACACCAAGGCCAGCGTCACAAAGCCAATCACCGATCCCCAGATTGCGCCTGCAAAAAAACCGCGTGACACCCGCGTCTCTCCAGATATGCCTGCTCGTCCCGCCCTTGACCTTCCGGTTGGGCTTTTGACATCTATACCGCGTGAACCGGTATCGGGTCACCCCCAAAATATGGCCTTGTGCAGGACGGGACCGAATGCTGCTTCTCATCGATAACTACGACAGCTTTACTTACAACTTGGTGCATTTTTTGGGCGAGCTTGGTGCCCGAACCGTAGTTCGCCGAAACGATGCGATCGATGTTCAAGAGGCGATGGCCCTGCGGCCAGAGGCGATTGTGCTGTCGCCGGGCCCCTGCGACCCGGATCGCGCGGGCGTTTGCCTTGCCCTGACGGAGGCCGCTGCCGAAACCGGCATTCCGCTTTTGGGCGTTTGTCTCGGCCATCAAAGTATCGGGCAGGCCTTTGGTGGGCGGGTTGTGATGGCGGGCGAGATCGTCCATGGCAAGGCCGGCACGATCTTCCATGAGGGAAAAAGCGTGTTTCGCGGGCTTCCAACGCCTTTTGCCGCCACACGATACCATTCGCTCGTCGTGGACCGCGAAAGCCTCCCCGAGACACTCGAGGTCACCGCAGCGCTGGACGACGGGACGATCATGGGGCTCGCCCACCGCGAAAAACCGATCCATGGGGTTCAGTTCCACCCGGAATCCATCGCCTCGGAACATGGGCATAAGCTCTTGAAAAACTTCCTCGACCTTGTTCCGGTGCCGGCATGAGCGACCGTCTGAAGCCGCTGATCGGAACCGCCGCGGACCGCCCGCTCAGCCGTGCCGAGGCGGAGACTGCCTTTGAAACACTCTTCGATGGTGAAGCCACCCCGAGCCAGATCGGGGGGTTTCTTATGGCGCTTCGGACCCGGGGCGAGACGGTTGACGAATATACCGCCGCGGCACGTGTCATGCGAGCCAAATGTCGCGCGGTGACCGCGCCCAAGGGCGCCATGGACATCGTCGGTACAGGGGGCGACGGCAAAGGCACGCTCAACATTTCGACCGCAACCGCCTTCGTGGTAGCGGGCGCCGGTGTCACCGTCGCCAAGCACGGCAACCGAAACCTGTCATCTAAATCCGGCGCCGCCGATGCCCTAACCGAGATGGGCGTGGACGTGATGGTGGGACCAGAAGTGGTCGAGCGCGCGCTGTCCGAGGCCGGCATCGGCTTCATGATGGCACCGATGCACCACCCGGCAATCGCGCACGTAATGCCGACCCGTGCCGAATTGGGCACCCGCACGATCTTCAACATCCTCGGGCCGCTCACGAATCCTGCCGGGGTCACCCGTCAGCTGACGGGGGCCTTTGCCCGTGACCTGATCCGGCCCATGGCCGAGACCTTGGCGGCGCTGGGTTCCGAGACTGCATGGCTTGTTCATGGTTCGGACGGGACAGATGAACTGACCATTACCGGCGTCAGCTGGGTTTCGGCGCTTGAAAACGGCGCTGTAACAGACCGCGAAGTCCATCCCGAGGATGCCGGGCTTCCCGTTCATCCATTCGAGGCGATCCTTGGCGGCAGCCCGTCTGACAACGCTGCGGCGTTCCGCGCACTGCTGGACGGAGAGGCCTCGGCTTACCGGGATGCTGTGCTGCTGAATGCGGCCGCGGCCCTGCGGGTCGCAGACCGGGTAGCAGATCTGAAAGACGGCGCGCGGATGGCGGCCGAAAGCATCGACAGCGGCGCGGCGCGGGCCCGGATAGAAGCCCTGGCGCGCGTGACCCGGGCCGCATGAGGCCCGAGCCGTGCCAGCGCGGATCGGTATCGGGCGGGCCGTGACAATGCACGATCTTTCACGGCTCGGCGAATGGGCAAGCCTGCCGTTCTTTGGGGAAGATCTTCCACGGATCGAGGCGCAACTGGCGAAAACATCGGAAGAAATACTGCCCCCACCCGATCTCAGATTTCGCGCGTTCGAGGACACGGGCCCGGATCGCGTCCGGGTCGTGATCCTAGGTCAGGACCCCTATCCGACGAAAGGCCACGCCAACGGTCTGGCGTTTTCGGTCGCTTCGGGCACAAGGCTGCCCCGGTCGCTCGTCCATATCTTTCAGGAGATTGAGAGCGATCTGGGCACGCCCCGCGATAAAGGAGATCTGTCGGACTGGGCCGTCCAGGGCGTCTTGCTTCTGAACACGGCACTGACCGTTCCCGAGGGCAAGGCCGGCGCCCATGCCTCGCTCGGATGGGACCGGCTTACGCGGCAGGCCCTCGACCGACTTGGCGACCGACCGCGGGCACTGATCCTCTGGGGGCGCGCGGCGCAGGCTTACCGACGGGGGTTGAAGGATCCCGGGCATCTTGTGGTGGAAAGCGCGCACCCATCGCCGTTGTCCGCGCGGCGCGGTTTCTTTGGGTCGGCCCCCTTCTCAAAGGTGAACACCTGGTTGCGCGATCGAGGTGACACACCCATCGCCTGGGCCTGATCACGGACTGCATCGCGCCGCAATGCCTTCAAATATCTGCCGAATTCTTTCGTTAATCATCTGCGACTAACACAATGCGCGTCGGTCTGTTCGACGCGCCCTGACCAACTGATGCGATGCCCACGACCTATACGGATCAGTTCTATACTTTCGACCCCGCCGCGCCCCCGCCGGCGGGCACGGCTGTCGCGCCGGTAACCATCTCCTTCACGGACCAGAACGACGACGGGGATATCGACCGGTTTGACAACGACTCGGTCGGCGGCTCCGACGTGACACGGTCTTGGCCGGGTGACATCGTGACTATCAATGTGGCCGGCGTCGGGAACGTCTCTTACACGGGAACGACCTTTTACCTTGCCAACGGTGACCGGGTCTTCACGCCCACCGACGGACAGGTGCTTCAGCCGGGCACATTCGTGACGGCGACCTTCGTTACCGCGCAGGGTCCGCTGGATGTCGAGGATCTCGGTCCGCCCTGCTTCACACCCGGCACGCGGATCGCGACACCCGATGGCACCAAGAAGATCGAGGCGCTCAGCCCCGGAGATTTGGTCCTGACGCTCGACCACGGGGCCGAACCGGTACGCTGGATCGGGCGGCGTGCGGTGCCGGGAACCGGGCGCTTCGCCCCGATCCGGATCCCTGCCGGCGCCTTCGGGGTGCAGCGCGCGCTCGTCGTATCCCCGCAACACCGGATGCTGATATCTGGATGGTCGGTGGAACTGGCGCTTGGCCAATCCGAGATCCTTGTCCCGGCCAAACATCTGGTTGGTAGCCACGGTGTCGTTGTCGCGCCCTGCCCGAGTGTCACGTACCTGCATCTGTTGTTCGATCGCCACGAAATCGTTTTCGCCGAGGGCGCCCCGTCGGAAAGCTTCGACATCGGAGGGCGCTATGCCGCCGAAGACCGGGAGACCGCGGCCGAGCTTGGTGCGCTGTTTCCGGATCTGCCCCGCCGAAGCTTTGAGAGTGCAACCGCCCGCCCAGTCGCGCGTCGCTTCGAGGCGATGGCCCTTCGAGAGGCCGCCTGACGCTTTTCATCCGGGCGGCCCCGCGCTAGGGAACGGATATGACGACCGTTCTGGACAGGATCAAAGCCTACAAGCTTGAGGAGATCGCGGCGGCAAAGGCTGCGCGCCCGCTGACCGAAGTGGAGGCCGCGGCAGCGGCGGCCCCGGCTCCAAGGGGGTTCGCGGCGGCACTTGGCGCGGCCGCCCGGACCGGGTACGCCCTGATCGCCGAGATCAAGAAAGCGAGTCCTTCGAAAGGCCTGATCCGTGCCGATTTCGACCCGCCGGCGCTGGCCCGTGCCTATGCTTTAGGCGGTGCCACCTGCCTGTCGGTGCTGACCGATGGCCCCTCGTTCCAAGGTGATCCCACCTACCTGACGGCGGCGCGCAACGCGGTCGACCTGCCGGTCCTGCGCAAGGATTTCCTCTATGACCCCTACCAGGTCGCCGAGGCACGCGCCTGGGGCGCGGACGCCATCCTGATCATCATGGCCTCGGTCTCGGATGCGCAGGCGCAGGAGTTGGAAGAGGCGGCGGAAAACTGGGGCATGGACGTCCTGATCGAAGTCCATGACGACGCAGAGCTTGACCGCGCACTCGCGCTGAACTCGCCCCTACTTGGGATCAACAACCGCGATCTCCGCACGTTCGAGACACGGCTCTCGACAACGCGCGATCTGGCCGTCCGCGTACCCGAAGACAAGCTGATCGTCGCCGAATCCGGCCTGTCGACGCCTGCCGATCTCGCCGACCTCGCGGACCACGGCGCGCGCGCCTTCCTGATTGGCGAGCACCTGATGAGGCAGGCCGATGTGGCGGCGGCCACACGGGCGATCCTTGCCGGGGCCACAGCGCCCGCCACACCGGTCTGATGGCCGATCTCACCCACCTTGACGCCGAGGGGCGTGCCCGGATGGTCGATATCTCGGCCAAGCCGGAAACGGCACGCGAAGCGGTGGCCGAGGCATGGATCCGGATGACGCCCGAGGCGCTGGAACTGGCGATATCGGGCCGGGCCAAGAAAGGCGATGTAGCGGGCATCGCGCGACTGGCAGGGATCATGGGCGCCAAGAAGACGGCGGATTTGATCCCGCTCTGTCATCCGCTGTCCTTGTCAGGCGTTACAGTGGATATCGACGCGGATGCCGACCTACCGGGTTTTCGTGTAACGGTGCGGGTCAAGACGACGGGACCGACCGGTGTCGAAATGGAGGCACTGACCGCCGCGTCGACCGCGACACTGACGATCTACGACATGCTGAAGGCGGTGGATCGATCTATGGAGATCGGAGGCCTGCGCGTCACGTTCAAGGACGGCGGCGCGTCGGGACGGTATGAGGCGCTCTGAAGACCGGAATCTGCGGGGCCCGCGATGATTCCCGTCGCCGAGGCGCTGGACCGGCTCTTCTCTCTGGTGAGCCCATTGGGAACGGAGCGCGTGGACCTTGCCGACGCCGCCGGCCGGGTGCTGGCCGAACCTGTCAAGGCCCCAAGGGATGAACCTCCAACGGCCCGGTCAGCCATGGACGGCTATGCCGTGCGCGCCGGGGACGTGCGGCCGGGCGCAGTGTTGCAGGTGGTGGGTGAAGCGCCAGCGGGCGCCGTATGCGACCGAGCCGTGGGCCCGGGCGAGGCGGTGCGGATATTCACCGGTGGCGTTGTTCCCGAAGGCGCGGACCGGGTGGTGATACAAGAGGATGTCACTGCACGGGACGACAGGATCACCATCGGACAGGATCCCGACCCCGGACCCTATGTGCGGCCGGCGGGCGGTGACTTCCGGGCCGGGATGGCGATCAACGGACCGCGACGCCTCGGCCCGGCGGATCTTGCGCTATTGGGAGCGATGAACGCCGGGACGGTCTGCGTCACCCGTCGCCCGGAGGTCGCCGTTCTCTCCACGGGCAATGAACTCGTTCTACCGGGCCAGACGCCGCGCCCGGATCAGATCGTGTCGTCGAACGCTTTTGGGCTGTCAGCCTTGATCGAGATGGCGGGCGGGCGGGCCCGGCGCCTACCCATTGCCGCCGACAGGCCCGAGGCGCTCGACGCGGCTTTCGACCTTGCCCGAGGCGCCGATCTGATCGTCACGATCGGAGGCGCTTCGGTCGGGGCGCATGATCTCGTGGCCGGACGGGTCGCGGCGCGTGGCGGTGCGTTGAACTTCCATAAAGTGGCAATGCGGCCCGGAAAGCCGCTGATGGCCGGACGCGTCGACAACACACCCATGGTCGGCGTCCCGGGAAACCCGGTCTCGGCACTTGTCTGCGGCCAGGTCTTCGTGGCGCCGATGGTTCGCGCCATGCTGGGTTTTGCACCCGCTCCGGCCACGCGCCGCCGCGCACCTCTGGCTGCCGACGTCAAAGCGAACGGTCCGCGCGAACACTACATGCGGGCGCAGCTGACACCGACCGGATTGATGCCGGCCGAGCGACAGGATTCCAGCCTTCTCTCAGTTCTTGCCGACGCGAACGCGCTTCTGATCCGCCCACCCGCGGATCCTGCCCAACCGCTGGGGACAGTTGTGGATTACCTCCCGACCCCCGGGGTAGATTGACACAAAACACGAACATCGATAGAACATGGGTCGAACGCGGGCGGATTTTCACAGTTGAACGCCGTCCCGACCGGCGAGAGGAGCAGGCATGCTGACGCGCAAACAACGCGATCTTCTGGATTTCATCCACAGGCGGATGGCCCGGGACGGTGTGCCGCCGTCCTTCGATGAAATGAAAGAGGCGCTGGACCTCAGATCAAAGTCCGGGATCCACCGCCTGATTACCGCGCTTGAAGAGCGGGGTTTTATCCGTCGTCTGCCGCACCGCGCGCGAGCGCTCGAAATTCTGAAACTGCCCGACGGAATGGAAGGCGGGCGCGGAGGAACCTTCGTGCCGCGCGTGATCGAAGGTGCCAAGGCCGCACCGCCACCCAAAGCAATGCCGGTGGCCGCCGAAGCGACGGAGCTGCCGGTTATGGGGCGGATCGCCGCCGGCGTCCCGATCGAAGCGATCAGCGAGGTCTCGCACACCGTTGCCGTTCCGGGCCAGATGCTCGGCGGAGGCGGGGATCACTATGCGCTCGAGGTTCGTGGGGATTCGATGATCGACGCGGGCATCAATGACGGCGACATCGTCGTCATTCGCGAAGGCATCACGGCGGACAATGGCGATATCGTTGTCGCGCTGGTCGAGGATCAGGAGGCGACGCTGAAACGGTTCCGCAGGAACGGCGGTGCGATCGCACTCGAAGCCGCGAACCCGGCCTACGAGACCCGCGTCTACCGCGACGATCAGGTCAAGGTGCAGGGCAAGCTCGTGGGGCTGATCCGCACATACTAGCCGCGTCGCCGGTCACCGGCGCCAGAGACGGTCTCCGGTCAGGTCCTGCGCAGAGGTAATTGATGCGCCGTCAGGACCCGGTGTGATGGCGAGTGCCCCGATTTCCCGCAACCGGGAGGGGGCATAGCCGTCGCAGGGACCGACAAACTCCACATCTGCGGTTGTGATCACGATCGTCCCGGGGCGGCAGAGGTTCCGCGCACGGTCCGCGGCCTCGCGCCCCGTGACATGGCGGACCGGCGTACCGGCCACAGTCAGCAAGTCGGGCCATCGTCGTTCGGCGGCTTCGGTCTGATCCGCTGGATCCCCGTCGTTCTCAAGCCATGTGCGGGCCGCGAAACCGTCACCCCTTGGTTTGGAAAGCGCCCGCCCGTCATTGGTCAGCACGCCGATCAGCCCGCCCGAAGGGGCCACCAGAAGTAAAGGGCGTTCAACGCCGGTCCAGAGCCCGAGGGCCATGGCCATTGCGATCGGTCCCGCCCACCGGGCCCGACCCTGCCAGAGGACCAGCCAGAGCCCGCCAAGCGTGAGAAGCGGCAGTACCAGCGGCCCTGGCGCCACGACCTGACTGACCGCTCCGGGCGCCGCGGCCACACGGTCGGCCACGTTCAAGATCCAACCGATGGCGGGTGCCATGACCCCGAGACCGATCCATCCGAGCCCAAGCGGCGCCAGCACGGCCGCCAGAACCGCGGCGGGGATGATCACCATCCCCATGAGCGGAACCGACAGAAGGTTCGCCAAGAGGCCGTAATGGGGAACCTGATTGAAGTGCGCCGCCGCGAATGGAGCCGTTGCAAGACCCGCCACAGCGGACGAGATCAGGACCGTCCCCAGAGCCCGAAGGATCCATGGGATGCCAGAGACATCGAGCCCGCGTGTTGCGCCGAAGACCGCAATCAGCGCCGTGGTCGCCGCAAAAGACATCTGAAACCCGGGACTGACCAAGGCCTCTGGGCGAAGCAGGAGGACGATCAGTGCGGCAAGCGCTACCGCCCGCAAAGTCAACGCCCGCCGGTCCAAAAGGACGGCGACCAGCACCACAGCCGCCATGATATAGGCCCGCTCGGTCGCGACATTGCCTCCCGAGAGCGCAAGGTAGACGGCCCCGGCGATCAGCGCGCCGAGGGCCGCGATCTTCTTCAGCGGCCAGCGCAGGGCCAGACCCGGCACGACCGCCAGCCCCCAGCGCAATGCTCCGAAAACGAACCCTGTCAGAAGTCCCATGTGAAGACCGGAGATCGCCAGAAGATGTGCAAGATTGGCCGCGCGCAGTGCATCAAGGGTCGCGGGATCCATACCCGAGCGGTCCCCGGTCAGGATCGCGGCTGCAAAGGCTCCCCGTCGGTCGGGCAGCGCCTCTTGTACCGCTGCCGAGATCGCCATTCGTGCGCGCGTTACCGGAAGACCGCGCCCGGGCGGAGCAAGCGCGAGGACCGGCGTCCGCGTATAGCCGACCGCGCCCAGGCCCTTGAACCAGGCCATGCGCTGAAAGTCGAAGCCGCCGGGCTCGACAGGCCCCTCCGGAGGCCCGAGATGCCCGGTCAGGATCACGGTCAGACCCGGGGCCGGATCCACAAAGCCTTGGATTCCGTGAAGCGACACCCGGACGCGAGACGGCGTTCGTGCCGGCGCCATGCGTTCGAGGACGACTCGGTCCAAGGTCAACCGCACTTTGTTTGATGCGGAGCGGTCAATCACGACGATCCGACCTTCGATCGGCCCGTAGTACCGAAATGCAAGGACCGGCTCGGCCACGGCATGCGCCCGGAGCCCGGCGGCGCCGAGCCCGGCACAAAGGCAGAGAATTGCAGTCGGAAACACCGGGTCCGGGATCATCCGGCGTCCAATCAGGAGGCCCGCCAATAGGGTCGCCAGACCTCCCCATTCGGTGATGGACGGTTCCCGGGGAAGGCCGAAATACAGCCCGATCCCCACCCCGAAGAGGACAGGAACCCAAAGGAACAGCCGCCCCCGCTGCGCGGCGAGCAATGCCGGCAGGGCCAATCCGGGTCCTTGCCCCGATAGACGGCTTGGAACCGTCGCCTGTCGCACCCTTGTCACCTCTGGGCGGAGCCCCTAAGACCAGCGCCGACGCTCCCTGAACTTGGTTAGCCAAAGGTTAACGGTGCCCATGACCGATTCCCCCGTCGTGACCCGAATCGCCCCTTCGCCCACCGGTTTCATGCATATCGGCACCGCGCGAACGGCTCTGTTCAGCTGGCTTTACGCGCGCGGCCGGGGCGGCCGTTTCGTTTTACGCATCGAAGATACGGACCGCACACGCTCGACGCCCGAGGCGACCGAAGCCATCCTTGAGGGCCTGACATGGCTTGGCCTTGACTGGGACGGTGATTGGGTCAGCCAGTTTGCCCGCGCCGGCCGGCACGCCGAAGTCGCCCGGATGATGCTGGCAGGCGGAACCGCCTATAAGTGTTTTTCGACCCAGGACGAAATCGAGGCCTTTCGCGATGCCGCACGCGCCGAAGGGCGTTCGACGCTTTTTCGCAGCCCGTGGCGGGACGCAGATCCGTTGACCCATCCGGAGACGCCATACGTGATCCGGGTCAAAGCCCCTCGCGACGGTTCAACCGTGATCCGGGACGAAGTGCAGGGCGACGTCACCATCCGGAACGAGGAACTCGACGACATGGTGCTGCTCCGCTCCGACGGAACGCCCACCTACATGCTCGCCGTTGTTGTGGACGATCACGATATGGGTGTGACCCATGTGATCCGCGGAGACGATCACCTGTCGAACGCCGCACGCCAGATGACAATCTATGCCGCCATGGACTGGGACGTCCCGGTCTGGGCACACATACCGCTGATCCATGGCGAGGATGGCAAGAAACTATCCAAGCGTCACGGAGCGCTTGGCGTCCACGAATGGCGCGACATGGGCTATCCTGCGGCGGCGATGCGGAATTACCTCGCACGGTTGGGATGGGCCCACGGCGATGACGAGTACTTTACCGATGCCGAGGCTCGGGAATGGTTTGATCTTGGTGGGATCCGTAAGGCGCCGGCGCGTTTCGACCCCAAGAAACTCGCCCACCTGTCAGGCCAGCACATCGCCGCCATGGATGATCGCGATCTGGTTGCAGAGCTCGTCGATTTTCTTGCTGCAACTGAAAATCCGGCCCTCAGTGATGCGCAGGCACGCGATCTTGAACGGGCGATGTACTGCCTGAAAGATCGTGCCAAGACATATCCGGAGCTTATTGAAAAAGCTCACTTTATCCTGACAAGCCGCCCGATTCTTCCGGACGAGAAATCGGCTGCGGCCCTGGATACGGTATCCCGTGGTATGCTGGAAGAATTGACGCCGCACCTGCGAAATGATAGCTGGTCGCGAGAGAGCCTGGAGAGGATCCTGGCGGAGTTTGCCGAGGCCCGCGGGCTCAAATTCGGGAAGCTGGCCCAGCCTCTGCGCGCTGCGCTCGCGGGTCGCACCGCCACTCCGAGCGTTTTTGATATGATGCTGGTGCTCGGACCCGAGGAAACCCGGGCGAGGCTCACCGAGGCAGCAGCTGAATAACCGGGACAACCCGGGCATCCTATAGACACGCGCCCGCGGCTCTGCCCGTGCGCTCCGACTGGAAGGGACAGCCATGCTGGATGGCGACAAGAAGGCCAAACTTACCTTCGGCGATACCGAGCTCGAGCTCCCCATGCATTCGCCGACCGCCGGCCCCGACGTGATCGATATCCGCAAGTTGTACGGACAGGCGGGCGTCTTCACCTACGATCCGGGCTTCACCTCGACCGCATCTTGCGACTCGACCATCACCTATATCGACGGCGATAAGGGCGAGCTACTGCATCGCGGCTACCCGATCGATCAGCTGGCCGAGAAATCGCATTATCTCGAGGTTTGCTACCTGCTGCTCTACGGCGAGTTGCCGACCGCAACCCAACTCGAGGATTTTGAGCATCGCGTGACGATGCACACGATGCTTCACGAGCAGATGCAGAACTTCTTCCGGGGCTTCCGCCGCGATGCGCATCCCATGGCCATCATGGTCGGGGTCGTGGGCGCAATGTCGGCCTTCTACCCCGACAGCACCGACATCCACGATCCGTGGCAGCGCGAGGTGGCCTCAATCCGCCTGATCGCGAAGATGCCGACAATCGCCGCTTGGGCCTACAAGTACTCGATCGGGCAGCCTTTCGTTTATCCGCGCAACGACATGGATTACGCCTCGAACTTCCTCCGGATGTGCTTTGCCGTTCCGGCCGAGGATTACGTTGTGAACCCGATCCTGAGCCGGGCCATGGACCGGATCTTCACCCTGCACGCGGATCACGAACAGAACGCGTCCACCTCGACGGTGCGGCTGGCCTCATCGTCGGGCGCCAACCCCTTTGCCTGCATCGCCGCAGGCATTGCCTGCCTTTGGGGCCCGGCCCATGGCGGGGCCAATCAGGCGGCGCTCGAGATGCTGCGCGAGATTGGATCGCCGAACCGGATTCCGGAATTCATTGACCGGGCCAAGGACAAGGACGACCCGTTCCGCCTCATGGGCTTTGGACACCGCGTCTACAAAAACTTCGATCCCCGCGCGCGGGTGATGAAGCAATCCGCGGACGAGGTGCTGGATCTGCTCGGTGTCGAAAACAATCCGACATTGCAGGTCGCCAAGGAGCTCGAAAAAATCGCGCTCGAAGATCCATATTTCGCAGATCGCAAGCTCTACCCGAATGTCGATTTCTACTCTGGCATCATCCTTGACGCGATGGGCTTCCCGACGTCGATGTTCACGCCGATCTTCTCGCTTGCACGGACCGTCGGCTGGATCAGCCAGTGGAAGGAAATGATCGCCGATCCGCAGTTGAAGATCGGGCGCCCGCGCCAGCTTTATATCGGTGAGACCAAGCGCGACTACGTGGACGTCGAAAACCGCTAAATCCCGAGGGATCTTGTTGAACATGTCGCAGGGCACGCGGATGACTTCGCGCGCCCGGGTCCTACCTGTCTGTCAGAAAGGAATATGCGCCATGAAAGACACGCCATTCGCTCCCGCCGAAACACAAGAGGGCGACGCACCGGAGGCATTCGGAGCCGTCCATGTCGCACCGAAGGACATTCACGACCGAATCGCGTTCCGGATCGTGAAGGTCATGCGATTTTTTGCAGATGCCTTCTTCGCCAAACGGTATGGTCACCGGGCCGTCGTGCTGGAAACCGTCGCTGCCGTCCCGGGCATGGTCGGCGGCCTTCTTCAGCATTTGAAGGCGATACGTCACATCCGCGACGATCAGGGGTGGATCAAGGAACTGCTGGACGAGGCAGAAAACGAGCGCATGCACCTGATGACATTCATCCACATCGCCCAGCCGACCCGGATGGAACGCTGGATCATCATGATCACGCAGGCGGTTTTCTATAACGTCTATTTCTGGACCTATCTCTTCGCGCCGAAGACCGCACACCGGATCGTCGGCTATCTCGAAGAAGAGGCCGTGGTCAGTTACACCCATTATCTGAACGACATCGACGCGGGTCGGTCCGAGAACGTGCCCGCGCCCGATATCGCCAAGGAATATTGGGGGCTTGCGGACGACTCCCGGTTGCGTGACGTCGTGATCGCCGTGCGCGAGGACGAGGCCCACCACCGAGACACGAACCACAGCTTCGCCGACCAGATCGCGGCCGGCACGCATTGAGCGGCATGTTCGGGCAACGCCGAGGAGATGGCCAGAGGCCGTCGACGAGAGGGAGGGCGTGCGCCGGAGGCGCGCCACTTGATCAGGTTTCGGCCTTCTTTTCCCATCGGCCGGATTCCTGGCTCCAGTATTGCGCGGCAAGCCCAGCACCGGTCAGGCGGCGCCACTCTTCGCGCGCAGCCTCCAACGCTTGCTGATCGTTGCCGTCGAAGAGAAGACATGCCCGGGCAAGGTCCGGCACCTCCTCCGTGCTGAGCGTCGCCCCATCGATCGCCATCACGCAGGCAGCCCCGTTGGCCGCCTCGGAGGTCGTCGTCAGGAGAACCGGTTGTCGCGCGTCATGCACCCCGCCCGCCCGCCCATGGGGCAGGAACCCATCGTCCAGCCAGAGCCGCTCGTCGAGCCAATCGAGCCGGGCCGGATCCGTGCCGCGCACGGCCACCCGCCAACCCGCTTCGAGCGCCTTCCCCAAAAGAACCGGCAAAGTCACTTCGAGCGGGGTGCGGGTCATATGGTAGAAATAGACCGCGCCCATCGGGCTCAGCCCTCGTAGCCATCCCTGACCAACTGGTCGAGCGCGCGCACGCCCCAGCCCGACGCGCCCTTCGGGCTCAGCGGTCCGTCGGACTTGAGGCTCGCCACGCCTGCGACGTCGAGATGGATCCAGGGCACGCCCTCTTTGACAAAGCGCAGGAGAAACTGCGCGGCGGTGATCGATCCCGCCGGGCGCCCGCCAACATTCTTCATATCGGCGATACGGCTCTTCAGCTGCTTGTCGTAGGCGGGCCCGAGAGGCATGCGCCACGCACCTTCGCCGGTCGTCTCGGCCGCTTTCAGGAAGGCGCCACAGAACGCATCGTCGTTCGAAAAGACACCGGCGTTCTCATGTCCGAGGCCGATGATGATCGCCCCGGTCAGCGTGGCGAGATCCACCATTCCCACAGGTTCGAACGTCTCTTGGGCGTACCACATCACGTCGCAAAGGACGAGCCGGCCCTCCGCGTCGGTGTTGATCACCTCGACCGTGTCGCCCTTCATCGACCGCACCACGTCACCCGGGCGCTGGGCACGCCCGTCAGGCATGTTCTCGACCAAACCAACCAGCCCAACGACATTCGCCTTGGCCTTGCGCAGGGCCAGCGTCTTCATGACCCCGGCAACAGTCCCCGCTCCACCCATGTCCATTGTCATGTCTTCCATTCCGCCCGCCGGTTTCAGGCTGATGCCACCGGTATCGAAGACAACGCCCTTCCCGATCAGCGCCAGGGGCTTTTCGTCCCCACCGCCGGACCATTCCATCACCACGACCTTGGACGGGCTTTCGGACCCCTGCCCCACCGCCAAAAGGGTGCGCATCCCGATCCGTTCCAGTTCGTCCTCTTCGAGAACGGTCACCTTCAGCCCGGTCTCGGACAGTGCGACAAGCCGGTCAGCAAACTCGGTCGTGGTCAGAACGTTTGACGGCTCGTTCACCAGATCGCGGGAGAAAAAGACGCCTTCGGCGATCGCACCCACGCCGGCAAGTTCGGCGCTGGCCTCGTCGGGTTTGGCCGCATGAACGGCAATCGTCTCAACCCGATCCGGAAGGTCGCCGGACTTGTGATCCTGAAAACTGTAGGCACGCAGGACCGCGCCCAGCGCCAGTTCACTAAGGTTCTTCGAGATGCCTCCCAGAATGGTTACCGGGCCTTTGCCCGCGCGCGCACCGATGGCAGCCCCGGCCTTGCGGGCTGTCTGCGCATCGGGTCGGCGGTCCAGCTTGACGACCTGCACCGCCTCGGCGGCCAGACCGGCCGGCCACGCCAGATCCGCGGTATCGCCCGAGCCGAGCTTTTCGAAGGCCTGGCTCTCGGCAAATCGCGCGAGCGCGCCGCGTGTCAGGCGGTTCACCCTCCGTCCCGCATTGTCCAGCTTGCCATCCGGAGTCACGACCACGACGAGGCGCCCTTCAAGCGCCGCGATCTTGTCGAGGTCAAGGCCGTCAACGGCAAGGGTCGCAGGGGTGGTCATAGGCGTCTCCGTCAGTGATTGGGGGTTAATGGACTATGCTTAGTGGGACGGGCGGGTCTTTGCCAGTTCCGAGTTTTCCATCCCCGCCGGATTGGTCTAGTCTTACAGTGCCGGCACCCGCGATCCCCGCACTCGCCGGCCAAGAGCCCGCGACGAAAGCCCCGTTTCCTTCTGTGACCCGTTTTGACCGATACCTTCTCGCCCAGCTCTTGGTGATCTTCGGGGTCGCATCGGTGGTGCTTGTGGGCCTCTACTGGATCAATCAGGCAGTCCGATTGTTCGACTGGCTGATCGGCTCTGGGCAGAACGCCACAGTCTTTCTCGAGTTCACCGCGCTCAGCCTGCCTAACATCATCCGGCTGGTCCTGCCGGTCTCGGCCTTCGCGGCCGCCGTCTATGTCACCAACCGAATGGCGTCTGAAAGCGAGCTTGTTGTCGTACAGGCCACCGGTTTCGGTCCCTTCCGGCTGGCGCGACCGGTTCTTCTGTTCGGACTTTTTGTGGGCCTCTTCGTCTCGGTACTTGTTCACTTCGTGGTGCCCGCCAGTTTGACCCGGCTCGCGGACCGCGAATTCGAGGTGAACCAGAATGTCACCTCTCAGTTCCTGACGGCAGGACAGTTCATTCACCCCACCGAAGGCGTTACGTTCTACATCCGCGACATCAATGCGGACCGCGAATTGCTGGACATTTTCCTGCGCGATGCACGGGAGGGCACACGCGAAGTGATCTACACCGCAAGCCGTGCAAAACTCGTCCGATCCGACGATGGCCCACGTCTGGTGATGTTCGATGGGATGGCCCAAGGCTATGGCCGCGACAGTCAATCGTTGTCGGTCACCCGCTTCGTCGACCTGACATTCGACATTTCGTCGGTTCTGGAATCGATGGCCGACCCGGCCGAGGAAAAGCGCGATCACCGCGAATTGTGGACGGCCGACCTTCTGGCCCCGACAGAAGCCGTGCGGGCCACTACGCGGGCGTCGCTCGGGAAGATGGTGATCGAGGGACACAGGCGATTCACCCAAGGCCTGATGGCCGTGGTCGCCCCTTTGATCGGGTTTGCGACCCTCCTGCTTGGCGGATTCAGCCGCTTTGGCGTCTGGAACCAGATCTTCATCGCGATCGGGCTCATCGTCGTGCTGCAAACGCTTGACAACGCGGCGGCGGATGCGGCCACGTCGGATCTTTCGATCTGGCCCATCGTCTATGCGCCCGCAGCCTTCGGGTTCATTCTGGCAACTTCCATACTTTGGCTGGCGGCGCATCCGGCGCTTCTTCGCCGCCGCGAACGGAGCAGCGCATGAAGTTGCACCTTTATTTCGCGCGACGCTTCTTCACCGGGTTCGCCGGCGCCTTCGCGGCCCTTTTCCTGATCCTTGCCCTTATTGATATGCTTGAACAGGTCCGCCGTTTCGACAGCGACGATGTCAGCTTCGGCGCGATTCTGACACTGACGCTTCTCAACGTCCCCGAGGCGGCCTACCGGGCTCTGCCTCTGATCATGATCCTCGGATCAATCGCCGTGTTCATCGGACTGTCGCGTTCGTCAGAACTGGTGATCGCGCGGGCTGCCGGACGGTCGGCCCTGGCCACACTTGTTGCGCCTGTAACGGTCGCCGTCCTGATCGGCGTCGCCGCGGTGGCGATCTTCAATCCGCTGGTGGCCGCGACGTCAAAAGCCTATGACGCCCGGGCCGACCGTTACGCGCAAGCGGACCCGAGTGTCTTGTCCATCAGCCGCGAGGGACTTTGGCTGCGGCAAGGCGGATCCGATGGGCAAACGGTCATCCGTGCAGCACGAGCCAACTTCGACGGTACCGAACTGATCCTGACGAGTTTCTTCACTTATGACACCGATGGCCGGATCCTGCGTCGGGTCGAAGGGCGCCGCGCGACGTTGCAGACCGGCCGCTGGCAAGTCGAGGACGCCAAGATCTGGCCCCTTGGCGAGGACGGAAACCCCGAGGCCAATGCCCGCGAAGAGGCCCTGTTCACGATCCCCACGGATCTGACACCGAACCAGATTATCGACAGTTTCGGCAATCCGTCTTCGATCCCCATCTGGGCGTTGCCGGGCTTTATCCAGAACCTTGAAGATGCCGGCTTTTCCGCGCGCAACCATCGGGTCTGGTTCCAGATGGAACTTGCCCTGCCGCTTCTCCTCGCGGGCATGGTTCTTGTTGCGGCGGGTTTCACGCTTCGACCGGCGCGCTTTGGGCGCACCGGCGTTCTGGTCGTAGCGGCAATCGGGCTGGGCTTCACTTTGTTTTTCATGCGAAATTTCGCGCAGATCCTCGGAGAAAACGCGCAAATCTCTGTTGCGCTTGCAGCCTGGGGTCCGCCGACGGCCACGTTCCTTTTGCCGCTCGGCCTGCTCTTGCACCTGGAGGACGGCTGATGCGGCGCCTCTGGCTGGCGCTGGTTCTGCTGATGGTGGCCGCGCCCGGCGCGGCGGACCTTGCCTCGCTGGTGGCGGATCGGGTGGAAATTGGGGACGATGGCACCATCACCGCCGAGGGCAACGTAACGGTCATATTCGAAGGGGTCCGCATGACCGCCGAAAGGGTGATCTACGATCAGGACACCGAGCGGTTGGAACTGCAGGGACCGTTGACGATCATCGACGGTGAAGACACCCAGATCCTTGCCAGCGCGGCCGAAATCGACCCTGCCCTTCGCGATGGACTTATGCGAAGTGCGCGACTCGTCCTCGATCAGCAATTGCAACTGGCCGCCAACCAATTGGACCGGATCGACGGGCGCTATACCCGGCTGACGCGTGTCATCGCCTCATCCTGCGAGGTTTGCGACGAAAACCAGACGCCTACATGGGAGATCCGCGCCCGCGAAGTCATTCACGACACGGACGAGAAGCAACTCTACTTCACCGACGCACAGCTTCGGATCCTCGGCGTGCCGGTTTTCTACACGCCTCGGCTTCGTCTGCCGGACCCAACCCTCGACCGCGCGGACGGGTTTCTGGTTCCCCGCCTGCAATCGCGTTCGCGCCTCGGCACCGGGATCAAGACACCCTACTTTTTGACGTTCGGCGATCACGCGGATCTGCGCCTGACCCCTTATCTGTCTCCTGAGACCACGACGCTCGAAGCGCGGTACCGCCAAGAGTTTTCCACCGGATCACTCGTGGTCGAGGGCGCGGCGAGTCAGGATACGATCGAAGACGATGGTGGCCGCGCCTACATCTTCGCCGATGCCACTTTTGCGCTGCCCCGGAATTACGAGTTGCGGTTCGATTTGCGCGTCACGTCGGACGACGAGTATCTGCGGGATTACGGCTATTTCAATGGTGACCGGCTGGAAAGCGGGCTGAGCATCTCGCGAACTCAAGACCGAGAGACATTTCAGGCCGCAGGCTCGGCCATCCGGACATTGCGCTTCACGGAAGAGGATTTCGACGCCGAATTGCCCGACCGGCTGGCCGAGCTGAGTTGGACAAAGCGCGTTCTGGCCGACCCGCGCTGGGGGCAGGCTTGGCTGACATTCGACGCGCTGGCCGTGCAGCGCCCCTCGTCTGAACAGATCTTTGGGCGCGACACGTCGCGTTTCACCGTGGCGGCCGACTGGCAGAAAAGCTGGACCCTTCCCGTCGGTGTCGTCGCAACCGCTGAGGCGGGGCTGGCCCTTGATGCGGTTTTCGTCGGGCAGGACCCGACATTCGAGGATTCAACGACCCGCAGCGTTCCATCGGCAAGTTTCGAACTGCGCTGGCCGCTCCACCGGACCGAGACCGGGGGTGCCTTGCATCTGGTCGAACCGATCGTTCAACTCGCATGGGCCGAGACCTATGGCGGCGAGGTGCCGAACGAAGACAGCACCGCGGTCGAGTTTGACGAAGGCAACCTGTTCTCCCTGTCCCGCTTTCCGGGCCGCGACGCATATGAAGAAGGGCTTCGGCTGAATGTCGGCCTGTCCTGGACACGGTCGGACCCGGACGGGTGGTCCATCGGGTCGACCGTCGGACGGGTGGTGCGCTTTAGTGGGTCCAGCAACCAGTTCGGCGCGGATACCGGGCTCGACGGGGACCTGTCCGATTGGCTTTTGTCCTTTCAGGTCAATGCCTCCGACCAATTGTCTGTCACCAACAGGTCCATCATCAACGACGGTCTTGATGTGTCGCGTTCCGAGACCCGGCTGGCACTCGCGACGGACCGTTCGGATCTGGCGGCAACATATATCTGGCTGGCGGCCGAACCCTTCGAGAACCGGTTCGAGGATTCCTCGGAGCTTGCGCTCGATGCCGGCTACATGTTCAATCGCTTCTGGACCGGCGCCTTCGACGTTCGGTATGAGACCGATGTCGACCGGGCGACCTCGGCCGGAGTGGGGCTGAAATACGAGAACGAATGTTTCGCGGTCGATCTGAACTTTTCGCGTCGCTTTACCTCGTCAGACGAGGTCGAGCCCATTACAGAACTTGGCGTGCAGGTGTCCCTGTCGGGTTTTGGCACGCGTGGACGGTCGGAAAGGGTGCGCCGATGCGCGCGCTGATCCCGGTCCTTCTTGCCCTTTTTTTGGCATCAGCCCCGGCGGCCTTGGCACAAAACCCCTTCGCGCCGGTCATTCGGGTGGATGACCGTGTGATAACGGCGTGGGAGATTGATCAAAGAGCACGATTTCTCGGCGCACTCAGATCCCCCGGCGATCTTGAGGCAGAAGCGCGCGAGCGCCTGATCGACGAACGACTTCAGGTCGATGCCGCGCGGGCCGCGGGAATCGAAGTCACCGAAGCCGAGTACCAGGAGGGGCTGGCCGAGTTCGCCGACCGCGCCTCGCTGACCTCAGACGCATTTCTCGCGGCCCTTGCCCAGGAGGGGATCGCGGAAGAGACGGTCCGCGATTTCGTGACCGCCGGTCTGGCATGGCGCGCCGCGGTTCAGGCGCGCTTTGCGGGCGACGTTCGGATCAGCAGCGACGAAATCGACCGGGCCGTTCTCGCGTCGGGTACGGGGGGCGGTGTGCGAGTGCTTCTCTCAGAGATCATTCTGCCTGCCCGAAACCCCGAAGAAGCCGCCGAGAGCGAGGCGCGCGCCGAGGTCTTGTCTCAGATCACCGGATTTGAGGCATTCGCACGGGCGGCGCGCGAATTCTCTGCCTCGACCAGTCGCGATCAGGGGGGACGGCTGGACTGGCTTTCCCTGAATGCCCTGCCGCCGGGGATCCGCGCGCAGATCCTGACGCTGGCACCCGGGCAGGTGACCGAGCCCGTCCGGGTCCCGAACGCTGTCGGCGTGTTCCAGTTGCGGGCGCTGGAAGAGGTGGCGGCGACCGAGACAGAAGCGCTGGCACTCGATTTTGCCGAGTTCCTGCCACCCGAAGGGACCAGCGCGGCAACCGTCCTCGCCCGGATCGACACTTGCGACGATCTCTTCGGCGAGAACTTTGGCCGGCCCGAAGCTGCGCTGTTGCGCGAGGTACGGCCAATCTCTGAAGTTCCAAGCGCACTGAGCCTGACACTCGCACGGCTTGACGAAAACGAGGCGGTGCTCTTTCAACGCGACGGGCAGACCCGCATTGTCATGCTTTGCGAACGGACCCGTGCAGAGCAATCGGATGAGAGCCGCCGCGAAGTGGCTGCGCAGCTTCGCAACGCGCGCCTGTCATCGCTGGCCGCCAGCTGGCTCGCGGATTTGCGCGCCGACGCGGTGATCGTCGGTCAGGATGGCTGATGCACCGCTGGCCCTGACCATGGGCGATCCCGCCGGGATCGGCCCCGAACTGGCGGCCAAATGCTGGGCCGCGCTGAAAGACACGCTTCCCTTTGTCTGGATCGGCGACCCTGCCACCCTGCCCGGAGGCACACCTTTCAAGGTTCTGGCCACAGCAGGTGAGGCTGCGATGGTCTCGAAGAACGCCTTGCCCGTTCTTGCCCATCCCTGCCCCGCTCCGGTGCGGCCGGGACAACCGGACGGGCGAAACTCGGATGCCGTGATCTCGTCGATCAAACGCGGCGTGGATCTTGTTGGATCAGGGGATTGCACGGGCTTGTGCACGCTCCCGATCTCGAAAGCTGTGCTTATCGACGGCGCCGCCTTTGCCTATCCCGGCCATACCGAATTTTTGGCGGCGCTGGCCGGTGTGGATCAGGTCGTCATGATGCTGGCCTCGCCGCTCCTGCGGGTCGTACCTGCGACGATCCACATCCCGCTTGCCGAGGTTCCCGCTGCCCTGAACCCCAAAGATCTTGAGTCCACGTTGCGGGTGACCCATGCCGCGCTGATCACGGATTTCGGTGTAGCCAGTCCGCGCATTCTTGTCGCCGGTCTGAACCCACATGCCGGGGAGGACGGCAAGATCGGGACCGAGGACCGGGACGTGATTGCGCCTGTCGTGGCGCGGCTTGCCGCCGAAGGTCTCGACGTTCGCGGACCGGTATCGGCCGATACGATGTTTCACGAACCGGCGCGCCGACGCTATGACGCCGCCGTGGCCATGTATCACGATCAGGCACTGATCCCGATCAAGACGCTGGACTTTTCGGGCGGCGTCAATGTCACGCTCGGACTACCATTCGTGCGGACCTCGCCGGATCACGGGACCGCGTTCGACATCGCGGGCACTGGCGCGGCCGATCCGACCTCAACCGTCGCCGCCCTGCGCCTCGCGGCCGACATGGCGCAGCAACGGGCGGCGCATGCGTCCGCGACGTGATCCGAGCGCCCCATGAGCGCGATCGACACCCTGCCGCCACTGCGCGATGTCATTCGCGACCACGGCCTTCAGGCCAAAAAATCTCTCGGCCAGAACTTTCTTCTTGATCTCAACCTGACCGCCAAGATCGCCCGGCAGGCGGGGGATCTGAGGGGGTGCGACGTTCTTGAGGTGGGGCCGGGTCCCGGTGGTCTGACGCGCGGGCTTCTCGCCGAAGGCGCGCGTCGGGTGCTTGCGATCGAGCGGGACGCACGCTGTTTGCCGGCACTGGCCGACATTGCCGCGGTCTATCCCGGGCGTCTCGACATTGTCGAAGGCGATGCGCTTGAAGTGGAACTGACTGGACGCCTGACACCGCCGATCAAGATCGCGGCAAATCTGCCCTACAACGTTGGGACCGAGCTTTTGACAAGGTGGCTTGATCCGCCCGACTGGCCGCCTTTCTGGGACAGTCTCACACTCATGTTTCAACGCGAGGTGGCCCAACGGATTGTGGCGGACCCCGGGTCCAAGGCCTATGGCCGGCTCTCGATCCTTGCGTCCTGGCGCACGGACGCGCGGATCGTCATGGATCTTCCGCCCGAAGCCTTTACCCCGCCGCCCAAGGTCCGTTCCGCCGTGGTCCATCTGACGGCGTTGCCCGAACCCCGCTACCCGGCCGATGCCGCCGTGCTGCGCCGCGTGGTCGCCCGTGCATTCGGTCAGCGCCGAAAGATGTTGCGGGCGGCTCTGAAGGGAATCGTGCCCGATCTCGAAGGAGCATTGGAAAGCGCAGGTATTCCACCCACGTCCCGAGCCGAAGACATCGATCTTGAGCGGTTTTGTGCCCTTGCCCGTGTCGTCGCCGGATAGGCCTGTTTACTCGGCGGCGTCCTGCGCAGGGGCGCTGTCGACGTCGCCCTCCGGCGTCTCTGCTGCCGGAGTCTCAGTTGCCGGTGTCTCTGCCGCCTTCGCGGTGCCGTTGTTGCGCGGACGACGCTGACGGCGGGGCTTTGGCGAAGAATCCTCCGGTGTTTCGACCAAGCCGCTGTCGCTTTCGCCCGTCACAAAGGCCGGCAGAGATCCGACGTCCGGCTGCGCTTCTGCACCCGGATCGGTCGGGGCGGCGGCGTCAGTGTCTTGGGGCTCGGCAGGACGGTTCGCAGCTTCGTCGGCTTCAACACGGGCCTGAGGCTGATCGTCGGAACCATTCTGGCCGCCGTTCTGTGCCCCGTTCTGGCCGCTTTGGCCCTGAGCCGCGCCGTTGTTCCCGTTGCGCTGCTCGTTCGCCTCGCGCCGCGCTTCCTGTTCGCGCTGAGCCTCGGAAAGAAGGCGCGTATAGTGCTCGGCATGTTGTTGGAAATTCTCGGTGGCGACCCGGTCGCCGGCCAACTGCGCATCACGGGCAAGTTGGTTGTACTTGTCGATGATCTGCTGCGGCGTGCCGCGGACCTTACCCTCAGGCCCTGAACTGTCAAACACACGGTTGACGATGTTGCCCATCGAGCGGTTGCGGTTCGACTTCGACCGCGAACGTGACTTCGAAGATCTCATATGGTCTCTGAATCCAGCCTTTGTCATGCACTCGCAGCGTGTCTTTCAGCCTTGGCCCGGACACGGACCCTTAGAAGCTGCGATGTTCGGCATATGGCGAGGGGGACAGAATGTCCCACCGCCCCGCGCCGTTCAGTAATCACGGGATTGCCGCCGATACAAGGGATTTCTCGGCCCATCGCCCAAGATCGGCGGCTTTCAAGGCATTTTTGCCCGTGCCGCGACGACGCGATCTCTTCCATCAAGATCGGGATGGACCACAACGGAATCAAGACCGGCGCCTTGCAAAAGTGCTGACACTGCTGCGCCCTGAGCCTGCCCGATCTCGACAAGGATCCGTCCCCCGGGCGTAAGGTAGCGCGCGGCGTCGGCGGAAATCGCGCGATACGCCGTCAGACCGTCAGCCCCGTCCGTCAGCGCCTGAGCCGGCTCCCAGTCGCGCACTTCGGGCGCTAACCCGGCCATTTCCGCGGCCGCGATATAGGGCGGGTTTGATACGATCAGGTCGAACCGCCCCGTCACTCCTGCCCACCAATCGGCTTCCTGGATCCGGGCCCGGTCGGACACACCAAGCGCAATCGCGTTCGACTCGGCAATCGCGCGGGCGGCCTCGGACACGTCGGTGCCGGTGCCAATGGCCCCGGGGCGCTCGGCCAACAACGTGACCAGAAGGCATCCCGACCCCGTCCCGAGGTCCAGCACCGTCTCGAATGGGTCCGCTAGGGCAAGCGCCACAAGCGTCTCGGTCTCGGGACGCGGGTCAAGGACATCCCCCGTCAAATGGAACTCACGCCCCCAGAACAGGCGACGGCCGGTGATATGGCTGACCGGTTCGCGGCGAACCCTGCGGGCAACGCCTTCGCCGAAAAGCCGCGCGGCCTCGTGTCCCAACTTTTCCGGCAGCGCCAATGCCAGCCTGTCCGCCGGTTCGTTGATCGCCCATGACAGCAGCCGTCGCGCATCGCGTTCGGGCGTCTCAACACCGGCCTCGCGCAGCGTACGCACGGCCACGCGCAGGGCGTCGGATCCGGATGTCATACCCCTTCCGCCGCGAGTTTGGCCGCCTGATCGGCGGCAGTGAGCGCCTCGATCACCTCGTCAAGATCCCCCGCCATGACCTGATCGAGTTTGTAGAGCGTCAGGTTGATCCGGTGATCGGTCATCCGACCCTGCGGGAAGTTGTACGTGCGGATGCGTTCCGACCGGTCGCCCGAGCCCACTTGTGCCTTGCGGTCTGCCGCACGTGCCTCGTCGGCGCGCTGGCGTTCAAGGTCATAGAGCCGCGTCCGCAGGACTTGCATTGCAATGGCGCGGTTCTGGTGCTGCGACTTTTCCGAACTTGTCACCACAATGCCCGTCGGAATGTGAGTGATCCGGACCGCACTGTCGGTGGTATTGACATGCTGACCTCCGGCACCGCTGGCCCGCATCGTATCGATCCGGATGTCGGTGGCGGGTATGTCGATGTCCACGTCTTCGGCTTCGGGCAGCACGGCAACCGTGGCGGCCGATGTGTGAATGCGGCCTCCGGATTCCGTTTCGGGTACACGCTGGACCCGGTGGACCCCGCTTTCGTATTTCAGCCGTGCAAAAACCCCCTCGCCCCGCACGGCGATCACGGCCTCGCGGACGCCCCCGAGTTCGCTTTCGGCCAGTTCGATGACCTCGACCCGCCAACCCCGACCCTCTGAAAACCGCTGGTACATCCGAAGCAGGTCACCCGCAAAAAGCGCCGCTTCGTCGCCTCCGGTGCCGGGCCGGATTTCGACAATGGCCGGCCGGGCGTCAGCAGCATCTTTCGGCAAAAGTGCGAGCCGCAGCCCCTGTTCAACTTCAGGCAGCCGCGCCTTCAGCTCGGGCAGTTCCTCTTCAGCCAGCGCCTTCATTTCGGGATCCGAAAGCATGGCTTCGGCCGCATCAATATCCGCCAAAAGCTCGCGGTAAGTGTCAATCTCAGCCACCACCGGTTTCAGCTCTGCATATTCTCGAGACAGATCGGCGATTTCATCCGCCGCCGCGCCACCAGCCATCTTGGCTTCGAGGAAACCGAAGCGTTGGGCAATCTGATCAAGTCTGTCGAGCGGAACCATGGCCCTGCCTTCGACCCGATCCGGTCCAGCGCGTCAAGGCCTAGGCCGACCTCGGTCGTCGGGATGTGCCGAGACGCCCCGGTCCTGTCCCGGTGCCGGCGGCACTCCGTCCGGACTGCCCACCCGGCTGGATGGCGCGCTGAGTCGTCCGCATCGCTGCCATGCACAGTGAACCCGCACATACAGGCGCCACCGAGTGCCTCTTGCATTGGCAATCGCTTCCAGCAGCGGCAAAATGCATGCCCCGCATCCATCTTGCCCATTGGCAGGCCGCGAAATTGCGGTTTAGGCTGTCAAAATGTGGCGCGCATTGATCATATCCGTGCTTTCCGTCGCTCCGGCCGCTGCCGAAGAGCTCTATCCACCGCTCGTTTCGGACTACTACTGCACGGATTCCTCGGGCTCCCGCGTTGAACTGGGCGATGTCATCTGCATCCAGGCGAGTTGCCAGACATGGATGGCGCGGTGCGAGATGTCGCTGAACAACCCGATGTGGCGAAAGGTTCAGGAAGGCTGCCCGGCCGTCGAGGCGATGCCGTCACTCCTCGACAGACTGCAGCGCCTTGATCCAGCCTGAAACCCGCGCAGCATTCACCCCAAGATCCGACTGACCGAACCGCGCCCGCGCGACAAGTGTCAGCGCGGTGCCCTCCGCAACACTTTGCGCCTCGACGGTGGTCAGGTCGGGAAACCCGAACACGAAGCTGCGCGTAACATAGGTGATCCGCCCCTCCTCGGTGCTACCTGCCAAATGTCGGGTCCGAGGTGTCCCGAGGACCAGTGCGTCGAAGCGGGCCAGCGCATCCGCGGCCGGCGCCGCGACTACGGGCGCGTCAGGCTGCAAAAGGCGCAGACCGCTTCCCCCGGGATCCGGCGCGGCCTCTGGCGAAACATGCCAGCGCGCAGGGTCGAGGGGGGGTAGGCGAAAGACGATCAAGAGCCCGCCCAAAACGAGAGCTGCGAGAAGGAAAGCGTTTGCGGACCAGGTCATGGGCGGTGATGTAAGAGCATTGGGCGCAAGGTCAAAACACATCGCCCGGATCCGCTGGACAAGGACGGGACCTTTTGGAAGAGAGACCGGACGCCCTTCACCGCCGCCAGACGGATGATCCCATGCCCGACGCCTCCGACACCCTTGTCCACGACCCCGATGGCGGCTTGCCTCGCCTGATCGAGATCATGCGCCGCCTGCGCGATCCCGAGACAGGCTGTCCATGGGATATAGAGCAAACCTTCGACTCGATCGCCCCCTACACCATCGAGGAAGCCTATGAGGTCGCCGACGCGATCGCGCGCGAAGATTGGGATGCGCTGGAGGGCGAACTCGGCGACCTCCTGCTCCAAACGGTCTATCATACCGCCATGGGCTCCGAAGCGGGACGGTTCACGTTCCAAAGCGTTGCCAACCGGATCGCCGACAAGATGGTCGCCCGGCATCCTCATGTGTTCGGAACGGAAAGCCGCGACAAGAGCGCCGAAGACCAGACCCGGGACTGGGAAACCCAGAAGGCAAGGGAACGCGGGACTGCCCGGACCCTTGACGGGGTCGCGATCACGCTTCCGGCGCTGCTTCGCGCGGTCAAGCTTCAGAGACGCGCCGCCCGGGTGGGCTTCGACTGGCCGGAGACGGAACAGGTGCTCGACAAGCTGGCCGAAGAGGCCCGTGAACTGGTCGAGGCCAAGTCATCTGCCGACAAAGCGCACCTTGTCGAAGAGATGGGAGATTTTCTTTTTGTGGCCGCGAACCTCGCGCGCCATCTCGGGATCGATCCCGAAGAGGCGCTCCGCGGCGCCAATGCCAAATTCACCCGACGCTTCGAGGCGATCGAGGACGCGCTCGCGGCCACAGGCCGCCGCCCCGAAGACAGCACACTCGCCGAGATGGACGCGCTCTGGGACGCGGCCAAGACCGCCGAACGCACAGCCGGCCATTAGCCCCGCCACCGGGTCCGGCACAGTCCGCGGGGGCCCGGGCAGCCCGAGGCGCCGGCCGCAAGGCCGGTGGCGAGATAAGGGGAATGCGCCGAAGGCGCGCCTTTTGGTGGTCTTCGGCTTTACAAGCTCCCGGCAAGAGGCCACCGTCCGCGCATATGGCACCCCGCAGCATCATCATCGACACCGATCCCGGGCAGGACGACGCCGTCGCCATCCTGCTGGCGCTGGCCAGCCCCGACGAGATCGAGGTCCGCGCGATCACGGCCGTGGCGGGCAACGTTCCCCTGCCCCTGACCGAGCGAAATGCGCGCATCATCCGCGATCTGGCCGGGCGCCCGGACGTTCCGGTCTATGCCGGGGCTGCCGCACCAATGGCATGCCCCCTTGTCACCGCCGAACATGTCCACGGCAAAACCGGTCTCGACGGTCCGCCCTTGCCGGATCCCGTCCATCCGCTGGCTCATGGACACGCGGTCGACGCGATTGTCGACATCCTGCGAACGTCGCCCGAGCGCTCGGTCACGCTTTGTCCGATCGGACCACTGACGAACATCGCCATGGCCTTCGAGGCCGCGCCCGACATCGTGCCCCGTGTTGCCGAGGTCGTCCTGATGGGCGGTGCGTATTTCGAAGTGGGCAACATAACCCCGGCCGCCGAGTTCAACATCTATGTCGATCCGGAAGCCGCTAGTATCGTTTTCAGATCCGGCGTACCGATCACCGTGATGCCCCTCGATGTCACCCACAAGGCGCTGACGACCGCGCCCCATGTGGCGGGCTTTCGGGCCATGGGCACGAGGGTCGGGGAAATGGTTGCCGCCTGGACCGATTTCTTCGAACGCTTCGACAAAGAGAAGTACGGCTCCGAGGGTGCGCCCCTTCACGATCCCTGCGTGATCGCCTATCTGATCCGGCCCGAGCTCTTCTCGGGACGTCACGTGAATGTGGAGATCGAGACCACGTCCGAGCTGACCCGTGGCATGACCGTGGCCGATTGGTGGGGGGTCACGGACCGCCCAAAGAACGCGATGTTCATGGGCGATATCGACGCGGACGGGTTCTTTGCCCTTCTGACCGAGCGGCTGGCGCGGCTGTGATCCGGATCGCCCCGCCCGATCCGGATTGGCCCGCACGCGCGGGGGCGGAGATGACCACCTGGCGCCGGTCGATGGGTGACCGGATGCTTGAAATCCACCACATCGGCTCAACTTCGGTGCCGGGGCTGCCCGCGAAGCCCATCATAGATCTCCTCCCGATCTTTCCCGATCCGGCGACATTGGACAGCGCCCGGGACGCGGTCGAGGCCATGGGCTATGACTGGAAGGGCGAAACCGGGATCCCCGGGCGTCGGTATTGTCGGCGGTCGGATCCGGAGACCGGCGCGCGCCTGGTCCATGCTCATGGTTTCCCGGAAGGCCATCCGGGCATTGCCCAGCATTTGTCGTTTCGCGACTGGCTGGCGGCACATCCCGCGGCGCGGAAGGACTACGTGGCGGTCAAGACCCGCTGTGCAGCTCAGCACCCCGAAAGCGGCCTCGCCTATAGTGGCTGCAAATCTGCGTGGATCTCGGACGCGGTCGAACGCGCGATGGCATGGGTGGAAGCGGCCACATGACTGCCGCGCTTCACCTCGCGGGGTCTGAGGATGCGGATCGATGTGTCGCTCTCGCCGCCGCGGCGATATCGGAACGGGGCGGCACCCCTGATGCCGAGGTGCTTCGCGACGCCATCGACCCGCTTTTGGCCGGGACGCCCCACGGGGCGCTCTATCTGATCGGGCCAAGGAAATCGCCGGTCGGGTTCCTCGCCGTCTCCTTCGGTTGGTCGGTGGCCGAGGGCGGGCTGGTCGCGCGCATCGACGAGATCTTCATCCGCGAAGGCGTGCGCGGCCGGGGCATGGGCTCAGAGGTTTTGGCGGCACTGCTTCCCCGTCTGGAAGGAGCCGGAATACGGTCGGTGCACGCTGTGGCCGAGACTGCCAATGCCGGATTGCAGCGGCTCTTTGCCCGCCACGGCTTCGCGGCAAGGGCAGAACACGTGATCCTGACACGCCGCGCCGACTAAATCTCTGGCATTACTCCCGCCAGCCCCCTAAATCTCGGCCCATGACCCTGCGTTTCCCATTCGAGAACACGTACGCGGACTTGCCGGACCGGTTCTACGCGCGTCAGGCGCCTGTTCCGGTCGCAGCACCGCGGCTGATCCGCCTCAACCGTCCGCTCGCACAGGAACTCGGCCTGTCTGCGGATGCGCTGGAAACCTCTGAAGGGGTCGCGGTTCTGGCGGGCAATGCGGTTCCCGAGGATGCCCGGCCGCTTGCCCAGGCCTATGCCGGGCACCAATTCGGCGGATGGGTCCCGCAATTGGGCGATGGGCGTGCGATCCTGCTGGGAGAAGTTGTCGACATCCACGGGGCACGGCGCGACATCCAGTTGAAGGGCGCGGGACGCACCCCCTTCAGTCGCATGGGCGATGGCCGGGCATGGCTTGGGCCGGTCCTGCGGGAATACCTCGTCTCGGAAGCCATGCACGCGATGCAGGTGCCGACCACGCGGGCACTTGCAGCAGTAGCCACCGGCGAGACGGTGTTGCGCGAAGCCCCCTATCCCGGCGCGATCCTGACCCGCGTGGCCGCAAGCCATGTCCGCGTCGGCACATTTCAGTATTTCGCCGCGCGCGAGGACGTGGACGCGTTGCGACGACTGGTCGAGTTCGTCATCGACCGCCATTACCCGCAGGCTGGCACACCGATGAACCTGCTCAATCAGGTCATAGACCGCCAAGCCCGTCTTGTGGCCCAGTGGATGGGCGTGGGTTTCATCCATGGGGTCATGAACACCGATAACACGACCATCTCGGGCGAAACGATCGACTATGGGCCCTGTGCCTTCATGGATGCCTACCAGGCCGAGCAGGTCTATTCTTCGATCGACCATTTCGGCCGCTACGCATTCAACCGGCAGCCCGACATTCTGGTCTGGAACCTTGCGCAGTTTGCAACCGCGCTTCTGCCATTGATGGGCGCGGATCAGGATGCCGCGATTTCCGAGGCGACCGAAGTGGTGAACGGGTTCCTCGACCGGTTCCGCGACGCGTGGATGCAGGTCTTCGGGGCCAAGATCGGACTGGTGCGCCCGTTGCCGGGCGATGCCAACCTGATTTACCGGCTTCTCGACCTGATGGAGGCGAACCGGGCCGACTTCACCCTCACCTTTCGAGGCTTGGCCAATGGCCGCGCCGATGCCCTGTTTTTGGATGCCGAAGGGTTCCGGGACTGGCGGCGCGACTGGCTTGCCCGGCTGGCCGAAGATGGATCGAATGACGACGACGCCGCTGAACGGATGGCACGGGTCAATCCGGCAATCATCCCGCGCAATCATCAGGTCGAGGCGGTGATACGGGCGTCGCTCAGCGATGATTTCGGACCGTTCGACCGTCTGCTGGGCGCTCTCGGCGATCCCTATGCCGACCCCGAGGACGCTCCGGATCTGCTGATTCCGCCCAAGCCCGAGGAAGTTGTCGCGCAGACATTTTGCGGGACCTGAGCGTCAGGCCGATGGTGCGCCCGGTCGATTGATCAGCCAAAGCCCGCCGGCGACGAGCGCAAGAGGTCCAAGGATGGTGGGACCCACATCCTCGCCCAGGACCAGCGCCCCAAGAAGCACCCCGAAGATAGGCCCGAGAAAAGCGAACGAGGCCACGCTCGCAGCGGGATAGATGGTAAGAAGCCAGAGCCAGAACATGAAGCCAGCCGAGACGACGACGACGATCTGAAAGGCCATACCCCAAAGGTGAATGGGTGCAAGGTCCCGGATGAGGGGACCGAAGGACAAGGCGAGGATCAGGAGAATTGGCGCAGAAACAGCGACTTGCCAAAGCAGCTGCATGTCCGGCGCAACCTCTTTCATGGCCGTGGCTCGGGCCGCCAGGGCAATGCCGGCCCAGCACATGCCGGCAGCCAGCGCGCAGAGATCGCCCACCAGCGATGCACGGCCATCCGTCTCGGGCCGGTCAAGAATGGCCCAGGCTGTCCCGGCAAAAGCCAGCGCCAGACCCAGCGCCTTGACCCGGGTCATGCTTTCGCCCGGCAACAGGAAATGCGCCCCGAGCGCGGCCCAGACGGGCATCGCGTAGAATATCACGCTGGTGCGGGACACCGATGTCAGGTCGAGCGCGTTAAAAAGGAACACGAACTCGGCCGAGAAGATGGCGCCCATCAGCAGACCTGACGGAACCGTCCCCGGAGCGGGCCAGGCCAGGGTGCCGCGGGCTGTCATCCAGAAGCCGATGCAAAGCGTTGCGCCAACAGATCGAATTGCCGCCGCAAAAACCGGTTGAAGTCCCTCGTTCACGACAGCGATCACAACCTGGTTGATCCCAAGAAGCAGGCTGAACCCCACGAGAGAGGCCACACCAAAGGTGTCGAGACTGTCTTTTCTTGGCATCCATCCCTCCGGGCGGCGACCTGAAAGCGGCCCGCGCCGCTTGTCAAGCGGCCCCGCGCCTGTGCTAGTGCCTGTGCAAGAAACAGCAGGGACCCGCACCTATGACCCTCCTTCAAATCACCTCGCTTCTGATTGTCCTTGCGGGCATCTTCGGGGCCATCAACTACCTGTTTCTGAAGTTGCCCTCTGCAATCGGGATCCTTGTGGTCGCTCTTTTGGCATCGGTCGCGGTTCTGATCCTTGATCTCTTGATCCCCGGGATGACGGTCGACGATCAGATCCGCGCGTTTGTTCTTGAGATCGAGTTCTCCGAGGCCCTGCTTGAGGGAATGCTGGGGCTGTTGTTGTTTGCGGGCGCACTGCACGTGAAACTGTCGGACCTTCGCGCCCAATGGCCCCTGATCTTCCTGATGGCGACGCTGGGTGTCGGACTGTCGGTGGCGGTGGTCGGGTTCGGGTTCTCATGGCTGACCGGAATGCCGCTTCTGGTCGCGCTGGTATTTGGCGCGATCATCTCACCAACGGATCCGGTGGCGGTGCTTGGGGTTCTGCGCGCGGCGAACCTGCCGAAGACCCTTGAGACGAAGATCGCCGGCGAGAGCCTCTTCAATGATGGGGTCGCCTACGTGGTGTTTCTCGTGCTGGTCGGCCTCGCCTTTCCCCATGGCGACGACCACGGCGGCGGTCTGGCCGGCGCGGCGGCGCTCTTTCTGCAAGAGGCACTTGGAGGTGCTGCGCTTGGGATCGCACTGGGCTGGCTGACATTCCGAGTCATGCGGCTCATCGATGATTATTCGCTTGAGGTGCTGCTGACGCTTGGCTTGGCCTTCGGAGGCTATGAACTCGCGGTCTGGCTGCACGTTTCTGCGCCCATCATGGCCGTCTGCGCCGGACTGTTGATCGGCGATGTCGGCGCAAAGCAGGGAATGAGCGAAGAGACCCGCCGTTATGTCGACGCGTTCTGGAAACTGGTGGACGAGATCTTGAATGCCGTCCTCTTTCTGTTGATCGGGGTCGAGGTCTTTGCGGTCGCCTTTGGGATGGATGCGGTACTGGCCGGCGTGGCCGCCATCGCGCTCGCGCTTTTGGGGCGGCTTGCGGCTGTGGCCATTCCGGTGTCGATCCTGCGCCCCTTCCGCGAGTTTTCGGCCGGTGTCGTACCAATCATGACCTGGGGTGGCCTGAAGGGCGGAATTTCGGTTGCGCTGGCCCTGTCGCTGCCCGAGGGCGAGTGGAAACCGCTGATCCTGACCGCGACCTATATCGTCGTGATCTTCTCGATCATCGTACAGGGGCTGACTGTGGCACCGTTGGCCCGCCGCGTCGGCCGCGAGCCCGAACTCGTCTGATGGATATGGGCGTGCCGCCCCCGTTTGCCGGACGTCCCGGCAATCCATTTCTGGACGCAAGGCGGCCATGGCTTGTGTTCTTTCGGCACATCGCCGACGAATTCGGTCGCGACAACCTCATGCATGTCGCCGCCGGGATCGCCTTTTACGGGCTTCTGGCACTGTTCCCCGGGATCACGGCGGCCCTTTCACTGGTTGTGCTTCTCGTGGATCCCGAAACAGTCATGCGCGAACTGACACGGTTTGCGGAAATCCTGCCCGACGAGGCAGCCATCATCGTCCTTGACCAGGCGCGCGCAGTGACCGCGGCCAACGCGAGTGATCTGGGCTTCGGCTTCTTTCTTGGTCTGGCACTTGCGCTCTACTCGGCGTCGAAGGGCATGCAAAGCCTGATAGACGGCCTGAACATGGCCCATAACGAGATCGAGACCCGGGGGTTCTTGTACCGCTACTTCCTTCGGATCACGCTCACGGCGGTACTGGTGCTGGGCCTGCTGGTCGGGATCAGCACGGCGCTGATCATCCCGGCGGCCATGCACGCCGTGGGAATTGACCAAGGTGAAAGCGCCGCAGTCGCAGCGGCCCGCTGGCCGGTCATGGGCGTTCTCACGATTGTCGGGTTGCGCATCATCTATCGCTTTGCGCCAAACCATTCGCGCCCGGACGGATCCATCCTCACTTGGGGCACGGTGCTTGCGGCGGCGGCGTGGGTCGCGGCTTCGCTTGGCTTTTCTTGGTACGTATCGAATTTCGCGAGCTACAACGAAACCTTCGGCGCATTGGGCGGCGTGATCGTCTTGCTGATGTGGCTCTGGATCTCGGGGGTGGTGATCCTAATCGGCGCCGAGATCGACGCCACGCTTGAACTGATGCGGGATGCCCGCCGGGCGGGGAAAAACGGCGGCTGATCCCCCTCGCCAGCTTTGAGCGGCCATGACAAGATGACGGCGGGTGATTTCAGAACCGAGAGGATTGAGGGCATGAGCCTGGTAAAGACACTGGCCAAGGTGGCCATCGGCGTCGCCGTAGCCAAGGGCGTGGGCAGTATGGTTCAGGGCGGGCAGACGCGCGGCGGACGCCAAGCCGACGGAGGCTTGTTTGGTGGCGCGCATTCGCCGAATACCGGAACTGCCGGCGGTGGGCTTGAGGATCTACTGGGACAAGTCCTCGGCGGAGGAGGTACACCCGGCGCAGGACAGGGCGGTCTTGGTGGGCTTCTGGACGGCCTGTCGCAAATGAGCCAGCCGGGAGCAGCAACGGCCGGCACGGGCGGCGGTCTGGACGACCTGCTTGGGGGCCTGTCAAAACAAATGGGTGGCCTTCCCGGCGGCGCGTCGGGCGGATTGGGCGGCTTGATCGGTGCGTTGGGCGGCGCCTTGGCCGGAGGTGGGTCGACCGGCGGGTTCGCCGAGAACCTCAACAAGGCGATGCGGGAACCCGAGGCCAGCCTGAAGACCACGAACGACCAAGAGGCCGCCGCAGCGCTGATGCTCAAGGCCATGATCCAGGCCGCCAAGTCCGACGGCAAGTTCGACGAGGGCGAGCAGGAGAAGATCCTTGAACGCCTTGGTGACATTTCGGCAGAGGAACGGGCCTTCCTGCAGCGCGAGTTGAAAGCCCCTGTGGATATCGAGGGCCTCGCGCGGGAGACGCCGCGGGCCATGGCGCCGCAGGTCTACGCGATGTCGGTCATGGGCATCGATCTCGACAGTCAGGCCGAGGCGCAATACCTGCACACATTCGGTCAGGCGCTGGGTCTGGATCAGAACACGATGAACGCGATCCATCAGCAGATGGGCGCCCCGGTTCTCTACTCGTAAGGCCTTGTGCCCCGGGCCGCGGCGGGGCACCGTCGCGGCCATGCGCTATCTCGTCTATGATGTCTTCACGGACACGAAGTTCTCGGGCAATCCACTGGCGATCGTCTTCGATGCGGCAGACCTCGAAACCAGCCAGATGCAGGCGATTGCTGCCGAGTTCGGGTATTCCGAGACCACGTTTGTCCTGCCACCCGAGGCGGCGGATCATACGGCCCGGGTGAGGATTTTCACACCGACGGCAGAGCTGGCATTTGCCGGACACCCCACGGTCGGAACAGCGACGGCTCTTTTTGACGACGGTGGCGCGGCGGAGCAGATACTCGAATTGGGGGTCGGCCCGATCCCGGTCCGTATCGCGAACGGGCGCGCGCGTTTCGTAACCCGTGTACCGCTGACTGCCGAGCATGTGCTGGGCCCGAATGACGTGGCCCGATGCGTCGGACTTGATGCGGGTCAAATCCGCACCGACCGGCACGCACCCGTGCTTGCTGGGCTCGGGACCGAATTCACGCTGGCCGAATTGTCCGGAATGGACGCGCTCCGAGCGGCCAGTTCCGATGCAGGCCGCTTCCGCGCCGTGGCTGGCCCCGAGGCGCACCGCCTGGCCGTCTTCGTCTATGTGCGCGATGGCGACCGGATCGCCGCGCGCATGTTTCAGCCTTTGGGTGGCATCACGGAAGATCCCGCAACGGGTAGCGCTGTTGCCGCGCTGGCTGCATACCTCGGACGTCTCGACGGGGTCTCGGCCCGCTTCGAAGTCTCGCAAGGGGTCGAGATGGGCCGGCCGAGCCGGATCGACGCCGAGGTGACCGTGGAGAACGGCGCGCCTGTCGCGGTCGCCATCGAAGGCGCGGCCGTGCGGGTCATGGAAGGGCATTTGATCGTCTGAAAGGCGTGGGACTTCAAGCGGTCCCGACCATCGGCTATGCAAGAGCCGGGATGAACCGGGGAGAGGCATGTCGGAAACCATCATCGCGCGCTGCGAAGCCAATGGGCTTCGCTTAACGGAACAGCGGCGCACCATCGCGCAAGTCCTCGAAGAGGCCGATGATCACCCCGACGTAGAAGAATTGTACGCCCGCGCCGCGGTCCGCGATCCGAACATCTCGCTGGCGACAGTCTACCGCACCGTGAAACTGTTCGAGGAAGCCGGTATTCTGGAGCGGCGCGAATTCGGCGACGGGCGCGCGCGCTACGAGGATGCCGACCGCGACCACCACGACCATTTGATCGATATGCGCTCGGGCGAAGTCATCGAATTCGTTGACGAAGAGATCGAGGCTCTGCAGGAAAAAATCGCGCGCAAACTCGGATATGAGCTTCGCGGGCACCGGCTTGAGCTTTACGGCGTACCCGCAGGATCGAAAAAGAGCTGACCGGCACGAGCGCAGAAAGGCTTTCCTTCCCGCTTTGAGGGTGATTGATGGGAAGAGCGGACCACCCGGCGCGCCACACTTGACCTTATTGGACCGGCACATCCCTTGACCGATACGAGCCCGTCGCCCCAGGTGGCACAGAATACACGCGGCATCGTGCTCATGCTCGTTGCGATGGCACTGTTTGCCATCGCGGACGCTTTCCTAAAGCTGTCCGCCGGCGTGATGGGCCCGGGGCTGACAGCGCTTTGGATCATGGCGGGATCGGCCATTGTGTTTGCATGCATTGCGCGGGCGCAGGGGCACCGGCTTTGGCACCCTGCACTGAAGAGCCCTGCGGTCCTTGGGCGCGCCGCTGCCGAGACCGTTGGATCTTTTGGCATGATCACGGCCTTTGCCTTCGCGCCGCTATCCACGACCATCGCGATTCTTCAGGCAAGTCCGCTGGTGGTCACGGCGATGGCCGCCATGTTTCTGGGCGAGACCGTGGGCTGGCGTCGCTGGAGCGCGGTGGCCGTGGGATTTGTCGGTGTTCTTCTGATTGTCCGGCCCGGTACAGAGGGGTTCAATGTCGCGCTTCTCTGGGCAGTGCTCGGCACGATTGGTCTTTCGGCGCGGGATTTCTTCACCCGGCTGACGCCCCGCGACGTCCCAACGACGGTGTTGTCGGCGTTCACCATCGCCGCGGTTGTCCCTTCGGTCTTCGTCTGGGCCCTCATGGAGGGCGGAGGGCTGATCCCGGAAGACCCCAACTGGTTCTGGATAGTCGGCATGATCGGCTTTGGCTGCGGGGGGTATTTCGCAATCACGCAAGCCATGCGCGTCGGCGATATCTCGGCCGTGGCGCCGTTCCGGTATTCGCGCCTGATCTTTGCTGGAATTCTGGGCGTCGCCATCTTCGGTGAGCGTCCGGATATCTGGATGATCGCAGGCTCGATGCTGATTTTGGCTTCGGGGCTTTATGCGATGCTGCGCGAGCGCAACCTGTCGGCCCGCCGCACCTCAGACTGATTGCGCATCCGTTTCCGCGCGGCCGCCGCCCTGCTATGGATGGTCGCGAATCCGAACACCTCAGAAGGGCGCCCAAATGAGCACGATCCTCGACATCCTCGGCCGCGAAATCCTTGATAGCCGCGGCAACCCGACCGTTGAGGTCGACGTGATCCTGGACGATGGCACCATGGGCCGGGCGGCGGTGCCTTCGGGGGCCTCGACCGGTGCCCACGAAGCCGTTGAAAAGCGCGACGGCGACAAGAACCGTTTTCTTGGCAAGGGCGTGACCGAGGCTGTCGCCGCGGTCAACGGCGAGCTTGCCGAGGCTCTGGCGGGGTTCGACGTCACCGATCAGGAGGGCCTTGATGCGACGATGATCGAGCTCGACGGAACACCTAACAAGGGACGACTTGGCGCCAACGCGATCCTCGGGGTGTCACTGGCGGCGGCCAAGGCTGCGGCGGATTTCACGATGCAGCCGCTTTACCGTTATGTTGGTGGCACATCTGCGCGCATTCTTCCCGTTCCGATGATGAACATCGTCAACGGCGGCGAGCATGCGGACAACCCTATCGACATCCAGGAATTCATGATCATGCCGGTCTCGGCGCCCAATATCCGAGAAGCGGTGCGCATGGGTTCGGAGATCTTTCACACGCTGAAGAAGGAACTCTCCGCCGCGGGTCTTTCGACCGGGATCGGCGACGAGGGTGGGTTTGCCCCGGACATCGCATCGACCAGAGAAGCGCTCGACTTCATTCTGAAGTCGGTCGAAAAGGCGGGCTATACGCCGGGCGACGAAGTCATGCTGGCGCTGGATTGCGCCTCGACCGAGTATTTCAAGGATGGCGCCTATGTCCTTGCCGGCGAAGGCAAGACGCTCTCTTCGGAAGAAAATGTGACCTATCTTCAGGCACTCGTCGCCGAATATCCGATCCTGTCGATCGAGGACGGGATGGCAGAGGATGATTGGGAGGGATGGACTATGCTGACCGAAGCCCTTGGGGGCAAGGTTCAGCTGGTTGGCGACGACCTGTTCGTCACCAATCCCGAACGCCTGTCGCGCGGGATCTCGGGCAAATCGGCCAACTCCCTCTTGGTGAAGGTGAACCAGATCGGCACCCTGTCGGAAACTCTGCGGGCCGTCGACATGGCGCATCGGGCGCGTTTTACATGTGTGATGTCCCACCGTTCAGGCGAAACCGAGGATGCGACCATCGCAGACCTCGCGGTTGCGACGAATTGCGGGCAGATCAAAACAGGCTCGCTTGCGCGGTCGGATCGGTTGGCCAAGTACAACCAGCTGATCCGGATCGAAGAGACACTGGGCGAAAGCGCGATCTACGCGGGCAAGAGCGTTCTGCGCTAGGCACGCGGCGCCGTCCGGGGGTGCGTCCCGGACGGCGCGCGAGATTAGCCTCCGGGGCGCAGCTGGCTCATGGCGGACCGAAAGACTTCGGGCGTGAGGCTTGGGTTCGCGGCATTCAAGCACGAATAAAGCGCTTCACCCGAGGCTTGTCGTTCGGCATCCGTGGGCTGGCCTTGCACGGCCGGGCGAGGCACCGATTGCATGCAGCTGCGCATGTCCGAACGGGTCACGCCCATTTCTTGCATGGCTGTTTGCATGGCAGCCCGGTTCGGCCGGTTTTGAGCGGCCGCGGGCAAAGCGCTGGCAAAGGCAACGGCCGACGCCGCGAGGATCAAGAGTGTACGCATTGGGTCCTTCCTTGGGTTGCGATACCGCTTGAACGCACCAAAGCAGACGAACCGACGGACAAACTCCGCGGTTCGGCGGATTTCCTCCGTGTCAGCCGTTCTGCGGCCGAGCGATGCGACCGCCGCCAACTGGAACAGCGACACCTGTCGTTGTTGGAGCAGATGTGGGCAGGCCGCGCAGGACGCGAACCGCAAGAAAGGCGAAGGCCTCGGCCTCGAGCATGTCGCCGTCATGGCCAAGGGTTTCGACCGTGTCCACAGCGCAGGGCACCGTATCTGCGAGACGCTTCATCAGCACTGGATTCTTGCGGCCGCCCCCGGTCACGTAGACTCGCACTGGCGGGCATGGCGCATGGGTCATGCCTTGAGCAACGGTTGCAACGGTGATCGCGGCAAGTGTTGCGGCCGCATCGGCATCGTCAAGGGGGGCCACCACATCCATCAGGTCCGCGAAGTCGTTGCGATCGAGCGATTTCGGCGGCCGCTTGAAGAAGAATGGACGTTCGAGAACGCGTGCAACGAGCGCCGCGTCGACCGTGCCGGTACCCGCCAGCGCGCCATCGGTGTCGAAGGGCTGTCCGCGCCGGGCCTTGACCAGATCGTCCAACGGCGCGTTGCCGGGGCCCGTGTCGAATGCAAGGCAAGCACCGATATCCTCGGGTTTTTCAATTGTCGGATCGAGCCAAGTCAGGTTGCCAACGCCTCCGAGATTGAGGATTGCGACCGGATCGGACAGACCGGCCTCCTTCGCCATCGCGAAGTGGTAGAATGGAGCGAGTGGCGCGCCCTGCCCGCCAAGCCCCATATCCGCTGAACGGAAGTCCCACACCACCGGACGGCCAAGGGCTGCCGCCAGAAGATCGCCGTTGCCAGCCTGATGTGTCTCACCGCGTTCGGGCCAGTGGGCAAGCGTCTGGCCATGGAATCCAACGACCTCTGCGTCGGGAAAGTCCTCAAGCAGTTCGGCATGAGCCCGCTCGACGACCTCGGCCGCTGTGGCCACGTCCGGGCCGTCGGGCCCCTGCCCCAGTGCCGCAGAAAGACGCGCGCGTTCGGGATCGGAATAGGGGCGATAGGCGCTGCGCCCGACTTCGAGGATACGCCATCCGTCCGTCCGCACGAGCGCGGCGTCCACCCCATCGAGCGAGGTGCCCGACATGGTGCCCAATGCCCAGATCGGGCCATTTCCCGTCATGGCTTTTCCTTGTTCCGGCGCCCGGATATAGAAGCGCCACCTTCTTCCTATGCGGCGCACCAATGACCTACCACCCGAAATCAGAGTTCCTGCACGAGATCATCTCCCGAGGCTTTCTCGCCGATTGCACGGACCTTCAGGAGCTGGACGAGCGGTTCCTGAAAACGACCGTCACCGGGTATATCGGGTTCGACCTGACCGCCACGTCGCTGCATATCGGAAATCTGGTGCAAATCATGCTGCTCCGGTGGATGCAGAGAACGGGTCATCGCCCGATCACCCTGATGGGCGGCGGCACGACCAAGGTCGGCGACCCCTCGGGCAAGGACGAAATGCGCAAGATTCTGTCGGTAGACGCGATCAACGCGAATGCCGACGGGATCCGGCAGGTCTTTGCGCGCTACATCTCCTATGGTGAGGGCCCCACCGATTCACCGCTCGTCAACAATGCCGAGTGGCTCGACCGGCTCGGCTACATCGATTTCCTGCGGGACATCGGCAAGCATTTCACAGTGAACCGGCTCTTGGCCTTCGAGTCCGTCAAGTCGCGTCTCGACAGGGAACAGGCGCTGAGCTTCATCGAATTCAACTACATGCTGCTTCAGGCCTACGACTTCCTTGAATTGTTCCGACGCCACGACTGCATCCTGCAGATGGGCGGGTCCGACCAGTGGGGCAACATCGTATCCGGAGCCGATCTCATCCGTCGGGTGGAAGAAAGGCAGGCGTTCGGGCTGACAACGCCGCTCGTCACGCGTTCGGATGGCAAGAAGATGGGCAAGTCGGCGGACGGCGCGATCTGGCTGAACGAGGACATGATGTCGTCTTACGATTTCTGGCAGTGGTGGCGGAACGTCGACGACGCGGATGTGGGCAAATTCTTGAAGATGTTCACCGAGTTGCCCGTCGACGAATGCGACAGATTGGGCGTTCTCAGCGGGTCCGAGATCAATGAAGCCAAGGTGCGACTGGCCAACGAGGTGACGGCGCTTTGCCGGGGCGCCGAGGCGGCCGCAGCGGCCGAGGCGACGGCCCGCGAAGTCTTCGGGAAAGGTGGCGTGGGCGATGATCTTCCGACACTGACGCTTTCGACAGAAGAAGTCGGGGACGGGATTTCGATCGTTCAGCTGATCGTGCGCAGCGGACTTGCCAAGTCCGGCAAAGAGGCCAAGCGCCTCATTGCAGATCAGGGCGCCAGACTGGACGACGCGCCGTTGACCGACGCGACGATGGTGCTGGATGCGGGGGCGCTGGCCAGCCCGGTGAAGCTGTCCGCGGGTAAGAAACGCCACGCGCTGGTCCAGCTGAGCGGCTGAACGGACGCCGGCAGTTCCGGCGCGATCAGCCGTCGCCCAGCATCCAGTCGCCTTCGGGCCAGAAAGCGTGGAAGGCAAAGGCAAACATCACGTCGTGGGGAAGATCGTTGCCCGCTGCATCCCGGACCCGGATCGTACCCACGTCCCGTCCCGCGGCAATCTCGCGGTTGTCGAGCGCCGAGGCCTGTCCCCCCGCCCAGCTCAATGTCACCCCATCCTCGGTGATCTCGGTATCGGTCCGAAGACGCTCAACCGGCCAGGCGCGATCCCCCACGCGCACGACCCGTGCAAGTGCCGGAATGTCGTGCGGCGGCATCTCGCCGTTGTACAGGAACGGCTTGGTTGAACTATCGTAGTTCACATACGGATTGGCACCGTAGCTTCGGGCAAAGCCGCGCGGCTGGTCCATGACCAGCGCATCCGGATTGCGCGCCTTGAACTCGGCCCAGCTTTCCATCCAGGTGGGCAGCTGCACCAATTCGACACCCGTGAATTGGCCCACAATCCCTTCGCCGATGGCCTGCTGCCACCAGCTTTCGGTCTCGCGGTCATACATCACCATATCCGAGTTCCGGAGCTTGCCCGAGACGCCAAAACTCAGCACCTGCCCCTGAACACGGCGATCGAAGGTCATTCCGGAATTACAGAGAGGGCAGAAGGTGACCGCCACCGGGACGCCGCCGACCTCGTCGTTCACGATCTCATGCCACGTGAGATACCGGATCGGATACGCCCGCGGCGTTTCGCCGTCGATCTCGACCGTGATGACAGGTTCCCGGTCGCCGATCCGTTCCTCCTCGGATACGTTCAGAAAAGTCGGAGCGTCGATGGCCGGAATCCCGTCTTTTGGAGGACCCCCGGACAGGATCTCGCGCCAATTTTCAACATTGGTCTGCTCAAAGTCGGTGTTCGGCCATTCGTAGCGCCAGAAACTTGGATCGGCGACCGCGCACATGGACGTAGCCAAGACGCCGAGCATTGCGGCAAGAAAAGATCTGAAACGCATCGTTGGTCCTCCCCAAGCGTTCGGCAGAGACTGCCAGAGCGCGCGAAGACGGGGTAGCCCTGCTCACGCAGGCTTTATTTGTCAGGAACCGTAAGCGTCGCGAGGCGCGCGTAATCCCCCATGATGCGCGTCACCCGCGCCTGTCCCCCTGTTCCGTCGGCAAGCCGTTCAAACACAGCCCCCAAATCCGTGCGGGGGCTTACATGGAACTTGGCGAGCCAGCGGTGCAAGGCGTTTCGGAACCAGCCGGGCCAATCCGTCTGGTCCCCGAAATCGACCACAAGAAGGGTTCCGCCGGGCGCAAGGTGGCGGGTCGCCTCGGCCAGCGCGGCCTCCCATTCAGGGATCATGGACACCGCGAAGGAAATCACGATTCGATCAAAGTCGGCCTGCCCGAACAGTGTTTCGGGATCGAATGAACAGGCATCGGCTTCGGCAAGCTGCACACCGGCCCCCAGCGCCGCGCGGGCGGAAATCAGCATCTCCGACGAGATATCAAGGCCATAAAGCGTCGTGTTAGGGTAGGCCTTCCGGATCTTGGCGAGGTTTCGGCCCGTGCCGCAGGCCACTTCGAGAACATGGCCGTCTGCAGGGGGGGCCAGTTCGGCAATCAGGCGGTCGCGTCCGAACAGAAAGTACTTGCGGGTAAGGTCGTAGATCCGGCGCTGGCGGCGATAAACCGCGTTCATCAGATCGGCATGACCGCGGTCGTCGGTCGCAGTCATGCGTGTTTTCGCCAGAGATGAACGGCGCCGTAGATGGCGGATCGGTCCTGATCCGTGGCACGGCGCGAGGCGTCGCGATCGTACGTCCACTGGTTCAGAAGCGCGTCAGGCACGCGGCCCGGAAGGATATCCGGCGCGCCGCCGGTCCGATAGAGTACCCGAGCGCCCGGTCGGGCGGTGCGGGTGATCTCGGTCCAAAGGGCCGCCAGTTGCGCGTCGGTCATCCAGTCCTGCGCATCGAGCAACACGAAGACATCCCGCGTTCCGTCGGGTGTCGCCGCCAGCATGTCGGTCATCGACCGGTTCTCGAGTGTTGCGCGGGGCGCCGCAGCTGCCAGCGCTGCAAACCGCGAAGGCTCAAGATAGGGCGGCACCGAGGCATCAGGCCCCGGGCCATAGCCGCGACGACAGGCTTGCCAGGCGAAATAGTTCTCTTGCAGCGGGAAACCGCAGAAAAGCTTACGCGAGCGCTCTTTCAGAACCGGGATAATGTCCCCGTCCCCATCAGCCGCCAGTTTGTCGTACTGAGCAGGCGGGATACCAAGTCCGAAGAGTACCGCCTTGCGCCGCGCAAGCCATCGTACCGACGGGCGGTCGAATTGCGGGGCAATCTCGGCATCGAAGAAAGCGCGCTGATCCTCGAGCGTTGCCGACTTGAGATACCGGTGGAAATCGACGCCGCCAAACCGCGCCATGAGCTGGACCGCTCCTATGAACCGGCCCAGCACGCCGTGCCGGTAAAGCCCGTTCGTCAGCATGCGTGTGCGCGGAAAGATCGGATCGCGGTCCTGCCACCATGCACGGGTCTCGGCATCAAGATAGGGGGATACGCCCTTGAAGAGCCGCAGGTTCGAAGCGCGGTCAGGCTGGGCAAAAAGGGCGCGGAAGTCCCCCTGACGCAAAGTGCGTGCTGCCGTCAGCTTAAGCCGCCCAAGGGCAACATGGGCCGGTGAGAGATCCACCGCAGAAAGACCTGCCGGCCCCGCGGTGAGATAGGACATCATGTTGCAGCCGCCGGACGAAATACAGACCACGTGGTCGTCGGGGCCAATGTCGAGCGCCTCCATGTCGGCAACCGGATCTTCCCAGATCTGAGCGTAGACCAGGCCATGAAAAAGCCGGGCAAAAAGCCGCTCAAGCTGCCTTGTCACACCTTCGGTCTCGGCGTCGCTTACCGCATCGGTGATCCGGCCTCGGACAACACTCGCGTCGGTCATGCGCGCTTCTCATGGGCATTTTGGCGTGCCTCCGGCGCCTCGGACGCCGACAGGCGCCGCTCGACATTATTCGGCCTGCGATCGCGCTGGCGCACCCGTTCGCGGCGGCGCTTGGCGCCGGCCCAGTCGATCAAGATCATCCGGCCATCGTCGCGTTCCGCGATAGCGGTGCAACTCTCGACCCAGTCGCCTGTGTTCAGATAGTCGACCTCACCGATCTTCCGGATATTGGCCGAATGGATGTGCCCGCAGATCACCCCGTCAAACCCTCCGCGCCGGGCCTCTTCGCTCAGCACGTCTTCATAGGACGAGATGAAGTTCACAGCGCCTTTAACCTGATGCTTGACCCATTTGGACAGCGACCAGTACTGGCCGCCCCAAAGCCACCGCAGCTTGTTCACCCAAGTATTCATCCAGAGGATGGTGACATAGGCATGATCGCCGAGATAGGCGAGCCACTTCGCATGGACGACGACACTGTCGAACTGGTCGCCGTGCGTGACGAGGTAACGACGCCCGTCTGCGGCTTCGAACTCGTCCCGCTGCATCAGTTCGATGCCCCCAAAATGGGTGCCCTGATAGGGCCGCATCGCCTCGTCATGGTTGCCCGGAATATAGATGATCCGGGTCCCGGCACGGGCCTTGTCGAGAAAGCTTGCGACGATGTCATTGTGCCGGGCCGACCAATGCCATCCGCGGCGCAACTGCCATCCATCGACGATGTCGCCCACGAGATAGATCGTGTCGGCGTCGTGGTGGTCGAGAAAGTCGAGCAGAAGATCCGCTTGGCACCCGCGGGTGCCAAGGTGAATATCGGACAGGAAAAGCGTTCTATAGCGCAAGATCTGGCCCGGTTTTCGGCTGCTCAATTGCACGCCATCTAGTGGCGAAACATCACAGAAATACGAAACTTGGGTTCATTCACCCTACTCGACCACCCGAACTTCGACCATGCGGTCAGGGTTCTCCACGGATCCGTTACGGCTTCGATCCCCACGCTTGATCGCGTCGACAACCTCCATGCCCGCGATTACGCGGCCGAACACGGTGTATTCCCGATCGAGCGTTGGGGCCCGGTCGAACATGATGAAGAACTGGGAATTGGCGGAATCCGGGCTCGCGGCCCGCGCCATGCCCACGATTCCCCGCTCGAACGGGATTTCCGAGAATTCCGCCGGCAAATCGCCGAGATCGGACCCACCCATACCGGCCCGGTCCAGTTCGCCATCCGCACCGCCGAACTGGACATCGCCCGTTTGCGCCATGAACCCGTCGATGACCCGGTGAAAGACGATGTCGTTGTAGTCACCGGCTTCGGCCAACGCCACGACGCGTCCCACGTGAAGTGGTGCGACCTCGGGCAGCAGATCGACAATGATCGTACCTTCGGCTTCCCCGGCCACGGTGATCTCGAGATTGGGACCGGGCCCGTCGCCTGGTGGAAGGACCGGGTCGTCCAGCGGGTTGTCCTGCATCACGTACCAGGCCCCGGCCCCCGCGATGGCCATGAAGAGGATGACGGTAGCACCGCCGGCGATTGACCTAGCCATCTGCAGCCACCTTCAGGCTGATCATTTTGTCCGGGTTCATCGGTGGCTCACCCCGGTTGATCGCGTCCACGTGTTCCATGCCGGACGTGACCCGACCGTAGACAGTATACTGGCCGTTCAAGAAGTGGTTGTCCGAGAAATTGATAAAGAACTGGGAATTGGCGCTGTTGGGGTTCGAAGACCGCGCCGCGCCAATTGTTCCCCGGTCATGTGGAATCTTCGAAAACTCTGCGGGCACGTCCGGAAGGTCCGACCCGCCGGTACCGGCCAGCCGAAGGTTGAATTCCTTGTCGAGATTGCCGTGCGCGACATCGCCCGTCTGCGCCATGAAACCGTCGATGACCCGGTGAAAGACGACCCCGTCATAGGCGCCCGCACGCGTCAACTCCTTGATCCGCGCGCAATGCTCGGGGGCGATGTCGGGCAAGAGTTCGATCGTCACCTGGCCGGCGGCCAATTCCATAATCAGGGTGTTTTCGGGGTCTGTGCTGTCGGCCATGCCGTCCTCCGCTCGGATTTTGGCGGGACCCTAGCGGCGGTGCCCGTCGGTGGAAAGATGAAACCGGCCCGGGATCGGGTTTCCTGCTGTTGACGTCGGGCGGCAGCTTGGGGTCTGAAGGGACCGAAACCAAGGAGGCCGCGCGATGGGTTGGAAATCGATCGACGATCTGGAAATGCGAGACCGGAACGTCCTTGTTCGCGTGGACATCAACGTCCCTGTTGAAGACGGGCGGGTCACCGATACCACGCGAATCGACCGGATCGTTCCCACGGTGAAAGACATTCTCGGCAAAGGCGGCAAGCCGATCCTGATGGCCCATTTCGGGCGGCCGAAGGGAAAGGTCGTCGCCGAGATGTCGCTGGCACCCATTCGCGGCGCGGTCGAGGCGGCGATGGGCGTTCCGGTGGGGTTTGCCGAGGATTGCATTGGCGCCGCGGCAGAGCGCGCGGTCGCCCAACTGCCACCGGGCGAAGTTCTCCTGCTTGAAAATACGCGGTTTCATCCCGGAGAGGAAGGCAACGATCCGGCGTTCGCAGCCGCTCTTGCGGCCCTGGGAAACGTCTATGTGAACGACGCGTTTTCCGCAGCGCATCGCGCCCATGCCTCGACCGAGGCTTTGGCGCGACTTCTTCCGGCGGCGGCGGGCCGGCTGATGGAAGCCGAGCTTACGGCGCTCGAGGCCGCCTTGGGCACCCCGGAGCGTCCGGTTATGGCCGTTGTCGGCGGAGCCAAGGTCTCTACCAAGCTTGAGCTTCTCGGCAATCTCGTCACGAAGGTCGACCATCTGGTCATCGGAGGCGGGATGGCCAACACTTTCCTGCTCGCACGTGGGGTCGAGGTGGGCACTTCGCTAGCCGAGCATGACATGGCGGATACAGCGACCGACATCCTTGAAAAGGCAGAGACGGCAGGCTGTAGGGTGTACCTGCCCGTCGACGCGGCAATCGCCAAGAAACTCGAACCCACGGAACACGCGCAAGTGGTCGCCATCGACAAAGTCGCCGCCGACATGTCGATTTTCGACGCAGGGCCCGAAACCGTGGACCGGGTCATCACAGCATTGGGCACCTGTCGAACCTTTGTCATGAACGGACCTCTCGGCGTTTTCGAAGTGGCACCCTATCAGACCGCGACCTTCGCGGTGTTGGATGCGGTCGCGAAACAGACGGCAGCCGGCGAGCTGGTCTCGATCGCGGGTGGAGGCGACACTGTATCGGCCATCAACACCGCCGGACACGGCGCCGCGTTCAGCTATATCTCGACGGCCGGCGGCGCGTTTCTCGAATGGATGGAAGGCAAGACCCTGCCGGGCGTCGCGGCGCTCGGCCCCGGGGCGTAAACCTTCTGCGCCATGCTTGGGGATTGTTGACCGGTCGGGCGTCGGTCGTTGCGGCGTGGGAACCGAGGTCCTAGAAGCGGGGCGAAACCGAAATTCAGCGGCGGAGACGGACATGACCAATCAGGCGATGGCGGATCAGATGCGGGACGGCCCGGGGTTCATCGCGGCCCTCGATCAAAGCGGCGGATCGACCCCGAAAGCCCTGCAGCTTTACGGAGTGAACGAGGATGCCTGGTCGTCCGATACCGAAATGTTCGACCTGATCCACGCCATGCGGACGCGCATTGCCACGGCGCCGTCCTTTACCGGCGAGAAGGTGATCGGCGCGATCCTTTTTGAGATGACGATGGACCGCGAAATCGGCGGCAAGCCAGCGGCAACGTATCTTTGGGAAGACCGTGGCGTGGTGCCCTTTTTGAAGATCGACAAGGGACTCGAAGCCGAAGCCGATGGCGTTCAGTTGATGAAACCAATCCCCGGCCTCGACGACTTGCTGGCGCGAGCCGTTCAGGCGGGCATCTTCGGCACCAAGGAGCGCTCGGTCATTCACGCCGCCTCGCCGTCCGGGATCAAAGCGAATGTCGCCCAGCAATTCGAGTTGGCGCATCAGGTTCTGGGTCACGGGCTGATGCCCATCATCGAACCGGAAGTGTCGATCAAGGCCCCGGACAAGGCCGCAGCCGAAGACATTCTGCGCGACGAAATCCTTTCCCACCTGGACGCGGTGCCTGAGGGGCAGCAGGTGATGCTGAAACTGACCTTGCCCGAAACGGTCAACCATTACGCCCCGGTCATCGCGCATCCCAAGGTGATGCGGGTTGTCGCGCTGTCGGGCGGCTATTCCCGGGACGAAGCGAATACCCGTCTGGCCCAAAACGCGGGGATGATCGCCAGTTTCTCGCGCGCGCTGACCGAAGGGCTGTCGGCGGATCAGGCCGACGCCGATTTCAACGCCGTGATCGGAGCGACCATCGACAGCATACATGCGGCCTCGGTCGCCGGCTGAAGCCCACGAGCCGGGGGCGCCAGCCCCCGGGCCCCAGAACGTATTTTCACCAAGATGAAGACCCGAGGCGGGCGAGAAGCGCATCCGTGTCCGCAAGCCGATGGGCGCCGCGGATCTGACCCCGGTCACGGTCGAGCCGCGTTGCGATAAAGGCATCGGCCACCGGCCCGGGCGCAGCAGCCAGAAGCGCCGAAGCCGTCAGAAGGAGCGCTGTCTGTTCTGCAAACCACCGGGCCTCGGGCTCGGACGCTCCCCGCGGCCAGCGCGCCCGGTAGTCCCGGAGCGCCCGATCGTATCGGCGGTCCGCGCCGGTAGCGCTGTCGAGCGCGTGGCCCAGTTGCGGTGCGGCCTCAGCGTCGCGGGCGAGCGTGCGCAGGATGTCGAGCGCCATGACATTGCCCGAGCCTTCCCAAATGGCGTTCAATGGTGCCTCGCGGTAGAGCATGGGCAGCGTCGTATCCTCGACATAGCCCATTCCGCCCATCACCTCCATCGCCTCGGCGACCACGACCGGGCAGAGCTTGTTCGACAGAAACTTCGCCAATGCCACACCGACCCGGGCCAGCGGCCCCGCCGCAGGGTCGTCGAACGCCGCCGCAACACGGAACCCCAGCGCCGTGGCCCCTTCCCAATCAAGAGCGAGATCGGCGAGCACTGCCCGCATGAGCGGCTGGTCGACGAGCCGACGCTGGAACACCGTGCGGTGCGTGACCCAGTGAACAGCCTCGGCAAGTGCCGCACGCATCAGCCCGGCGGGAGCCAGCGCGGTGTCGAGCCGGGTATGATGGACCATGGTTATGATCGTCCGGACACCTTCACCTTCCGCCCCGAGGCGATGTGCGAGCGCGCCGTGGTACTCGATCTCGGCCGACGCGTTGGACCGGTTGCCAAGCTTGTCCTTCAGACGCATCAGACGGATCCCGTTGCGCTCTCCTTCGTGCCAGCGCGGGACCAGAAAGCACGTAAGTCCCGCCTCTGTCTGGGCGAGGGTCAGGAACGCGTCCGACATGGGTGCCGAGCAAAACCATTTGTGCCCGATCAGCCGGTAAAGACTGCCTTCGGGCGTCGCGCGCGTCATGTTGGCGCGCAGGTCGGATCCGCCCTGCTTTTCGGTCATGGCCATGCCGATAGTCGCACCCGATTTCGCTTCGACCGGGGCGTCGGCGGGGTCGTAGCGCGCACCGAGGATGCGGGGCCGCCAGACCGCAGCGATGACCGGATCGGCATCGAGAGCCGGAACCACCGCATAAGTCATCGTCATCGGACAGGCCGTGCCGGGTTCCACCTGGCTCTGGAGATAGACCATCGCGGCATGGGTGGCGTGGCCGCCCTTGGCGCCGGTCCAGGGCCCGGCCGCATAACCGGCCGCAAGGCCGCGCTGCAGAAAACCGTGATAGGCCGGATGGAAGCGCACGAGGTCGATACGGCGCCCGGCGCGGTCATGGGTAACAAGCTCGGGCGGGTGTCGGTTGGCGTCACGCGCCGCCTCCGCCATCTCGGTGCGTCCGAGGTCCCGCGCGAAGGAAAGGAGCGTCGCCGCGTCGGCGCCCGCTGCGGTGGCGTGATCCGAAAGGACCGGATCCATCGCCCAAAGGTCCATATCACGGCGCGGCGGCGGCTGGTTTGTGACGGCGGCGGGATCGACCATCAGACGAGCGGCCCTTCGCGCTGCGAAACGTTGGGGGATTCACAGGGGCCGGAGCATGTGCCATAACAGGCCAACAGCCGCCCGGCAGAGGCGGCGCGACGGCAGAGGCAGATGGGCATTTCCGACAATCGTCCCGCGTTTGGCACGGCGCTTTACCTCGCGCTGATGTTCACGCTTGCCGTCTACTTTACCTTCGCCAGCGTGCAGGGCAATCACGGCCTTTTCCGAAGGGTTCAGATCGAGGCGGAGCGCGCCGTGCTGGAAGCCGAACGCGCCGCTCTTGCCACCGAGATCGCCGCGCTGGAGAACAAGACACGCCGGCTGTCGGACCGGTATCTCGATCTCGAGCTTTTGGATCAGCAAGCACGCGATGTTCTTGGGCTGGTCAGATCCGACGAGCTTATCCTGCCCTGATCTGTCCTCTGCGTTTGCTGCATGACGGACTTGCGCCGGACGGGTGCAAGTCCAGCACTTTGCTCGTGCGTTTCCCGGCGAGGTGGTCTAGCAATAGTTTAGCACTGAACTATCTCGGCGCCGGTCGCGCCGGGCACGAGGGAGGAGATGGGGATGGCCACGCGCCGCACCACCAAGAAGCCCGCCGCGACGACGGAGGAGCTTCTGAAATATTACCGCGAGATGCTGCTGATCCGGCGGTTCGAGGAGAAGGCCGGCCAGCTCTACGGGATGGGTCTCATCGGCGGGTTCTGCCATCTCTACATCGGGCAGGAGGCGGTGGTCGTCGGGCTCGAGGCCGCCGCGGACGAGGGCGACAGCCGGATCACGACGTATCGCGACCACGGCCATATGTTGGCCTGCGGGATGGATCCCAAGGGCGTGATGGCCGAACTGACCGGGCGCATTGACGGCTATTCCAAGGGCAAAGGCGGGTCGATGCACATGTTTTCGACCGAGAAGCGGTTCTTCGGGGGTCATGGCATCGTTGGGGCGAACGTGCCCTTGGGTGCCGGGATCGCGTTTGCCCACAAATACAAGGAAGACGGCGGGGTCTGCTTCACCTATTTCGGCGATGGGGCCGCGAACCAGGGCCAGGTCTATGAGACCTACAACATGGCCGAGCTCTGGGACCTGCCGGTCATCTTCGTGATCGAGAACAACCAGTATGCCATGGGGACATCCGTCAAGCGGTCGACGAAGTCGCCATCCTTGTGGGAACGCGGCGCCGCCTACGGGATCCCGGGCGAAGAGGTCGATGGGATGGATGTGCTCGCAGTGAAGGCGGCGGGCGAGAAGGCCGTCGCGCACTGCCGCGCGGGCAAGGGCCCCTACATCCTCGAGGTCATGACCTACCGCTACCGCGGGCACTCGATGTCGGACCCGGCCAAGTACCGCACCCGGGACGAGGTCCAAAAGATGCGCGAGGAGCGTGACGCGATCGAAATGGTCAGGAAGCGCCTACTCGATGCGAAGGCGACCGAGGACGAGCTGAAGGCAATCGACAAGGAGATCAAGGATATCGTAAACGCGGCTGCCGAGTTCTCGAAGGAAAGCCCCGAACCACCGGTCGAGGAGCTTTATACCGATATCTACGCCGCCGAGTTGCGGACAGCCTGAGGGGAGAGGCAGACATGGCAACCAAAATCCTGATGCCCGCGCTGTCGCCGACCATGGAGGAAGGCACACTCGCCAAATGGCTTGTCAAGGAAGGGGACACTGTCGCCTCCGGAGACATCATGGCCGAGATCGAAACCGACAAGGCCACGATGGAGTTCGAGGCCGTCGACGAAGGCATTATCGGCAAGATTCTCGTCTCTGAAGGGACCGAGGGTGTGGCGGTGAACACGCCGATCGCGGTTTTGGTCGAGGAAGGCGAAGATGCCTCCGCCCTTCCGGATGCGGCGGCCCCAGCCGCATCCGCGGGCGCCGAGGCGGCTCCCGCAGGGGGCCCCGAGGCGCCCGCTCCCGCTGCGCCGGCGGCACCTGCGCCAGCCGTCGCATTGGGCGGCGAAATTCCGTGGCCCCGCGCCACGCTCGACTGGGATGAAGGCACCGAAGTCAAGTCGCAGACGGTGCGCGAGGCGCTGCGCGATGCGATGGCGGAAGAGATGCGTATCGACGACACCGTCTTTCTGATGGGCGAAGAGGTGGCCGAGTACCAAGGCGCCTACAAGGTGTCCCAGGGTCTGCTCGACGAGTTCGGTGCCAAACGCGTGATCGACACGCCGATCACCGAACACGGCTTTGCCGGTATCGGCGTCGGCGCCTCGTGGGGCGGACTGAAGCCCATCGTCGAATTCATGACCTGGAACTTTGCCATGCAAGCGATCGACCAGATCATCAACTCTGCGGCCAAGACGCTCTATATGTCCGGCGGCCAGATGGGATCACCCATCGTGTTCCGCGGCCCGAACGGCGCCGCGGCCCGTGTTGCCGCCCAACACAGCCAGGACTATGCGGCTTGGTACATGCAGATCCCGGGTCTCTACGTGGTTCAGCCGTACTCCGCATCCGACGCCAAGGGCCTTCTGAAGACGGCGATCCGCGACCCGAACCCGGTCGTCTTCCTCGAGAACGAAATCATGTACGGACAATCCTTTGACGTTCCCGTACTCGACGATTTCACCATTCCCTTCGGCAAGGCTCGAATCTGGCGCGAGGGCACGGATGTCACAATCGTGTCCTTCGGCGTGGCGATGAAATACGCCCTCGGCGCCGCGGAAGAGTTGGCCAAGGACGGGATCTCGGCCGAGGTCATCGATCTCAGGACCTTGCGTCCGATGGACACCGCCACGGTGCTTGCCTCTGTGCAGAAGACCAACCGCTGCGTCACGGTCGAGGAAGGCTTCCCACAGGGTTCGGTCGGCAATTACATCGCGTCGGTCGTCATGCAGGAGGCCTTCGACTGGCTTGACGCTCCGGTGATCAACGTCACCGGAAAGGATGTACCGATGCCCTACGCCGCCAACCTTGAAAAACTGGCGTTGACATCGGTCCGGGAAGTCATGGACGCGGTGAAAGCCGTGACCTACCGGTAGGATGGAAGTTCTGGGCCGGGATCCTCGGGCCGAAGCCACTCGCGTCGCCGTGGGAACCGGGACGTCCCGCCTCGTTGGCCTTGTCCCGGACACACTGATCACCGAGGGCCGTCGGTTGACGGGCGGCCACGGCCACCAGACCTTATACGAATGGATCGCGGCCCATGCCCGTGCCATCGAGACCACATTGAGAGCCCTCCGGGAGGGGCGTCGCGTTGCGTCGCCGTTGAACCGGATCCGGCTTGAACGGGAGTAGACGACCATGCCCACTGAAATCCTGATGCCTGCGCTGTCGCCCACGATGGAGGAAGGCACCCTCGCCAAATGGCTCGTCAAGGAGGGCGATAGCGTCGCCTCGGGCGATCTTTTGGCCGAGATCGAGACCGACAAGGCGACAATGGAATTCGAGGCGGTCGACGAGGGAACCGTGGGCAAGATCCTGATCGCGGAAGGCACGGAAGGCGTGGCCGTGAACACACCGATCGCGGTCCTCTTGGAAGACGGCGAAAGCGCCGACGATATCGGAGCCGCTGCGAGTCCGGCGCCCGCACCTGCCGAACCCGCGCCTGCCGCGGCCAAAGCATCCCCCGACGCACCGCGGACCAACGGAGCGGCTGCACCGGCATCGCAATCTGCGCCCGGGTCACGGGTCTTTGCTTCGCCCCTCGCGCGCCGTATCGCCGCCGATAAAGGACTGGATCTGTCCCACATCAAGGGCTCGGGTCCTCATGGCCGTATCGTGAAAGCAGATGTGGAACAGGCGAAGCCTGTTGCGGCACCGGCTTCTGCTCCTGCTCAGGCGGGCAAGACCGAGGCACCCACCAAACCTCAATCGGCAACCGGTCCGGGCGCCGACATGGTTCTGCGAATGTACGAGGACCGGGAGACCACCGTGGTGCCGCTCGACGGTATGCGCAAGACGATCGCAGCGCGCTTGACCGAGGCCAAGCAATCGATTCCGCATTTCTATCTGCGCCGCGACATCCACCTTGACGCGCTGCTTGCGTTTCGGGCTGATCTCAACGGGAAATTGGCGGATCGCGGCGTGAAGCTGTCGGTCAATGATTTCATCATCAAAGCCTGCGCCATCGCGCTCCAGCAGGTGCCCGCCGCCAACGCGGTCTGGGCCGGCGACAGGATCCTCAAGCTTTCGCCGTCTGACGTGGCCGTGGCCGTGGCCATCGAAGGGGGGCTCTTCACACCAGTTCTGAAGGACGCGCACCTCAAGTCTCTTTCGGCGCTTTCGGCCGAGATGAAAGATCTGGCTGCGCGAGCCCGCGAGCGGAAGCTTGCACCGCATGAATACCAGGGCGGCAGTTTTGCGATCTCCAACCTCGGAATGTTCGGGATCGACAATTTCGACGCTGTCATAAACCCGCCCCACGGATCAATACTCGCAGTCGGAGCGGGCGTGAAGAAACCGGTTGTGGGCGAAGAGGGTGCGGTGACGGTGGCGACGGTTATGTCTGTCACGCTCTCAGTCGATCACCGGGTGATCGATGGCGCACTCGGCGCAGAATTCCTAGGCGCTATTCGAGACAACCTCGAAAACCCAATTGCCATGCTGGCCTGAAGCGCGGCCTATAGGGATCAACTACTGGTCACTTGAGATATAGGAACCAACCAAGATCCGACCTCGTCACACGACTTGCTTCGTGGCGGGACCGGCAAACATTCAAACGGTCTCGCCACCCTGGGGGGCAGCGTTCAACAGTTGATCCATTGTGATGGATGGCTGATCGCAACCAGCTTCACCAACAATCTTCGCCGGAACCCCCGCCACAGTCTTGCACGGCGGCACTTCATGCAGAACAACCGATCCCGCAGCGATGCGACTGCAGGATCCTACCTTGATATTGCCAAGCACCTTGGCGCCAGCGCCAATTAGCACGCCGTTCCCGATCTTCGGATGGCGGTCATCATCTTCTTTGCCGGTGCCGCCCAGCGTCACTGAATGCAGCATCGAAACATTGTCACCAACGACGGCCGTTTCTCCGATGACGATTGAGTGGGCGTGGTCGATCATGATCCCCTGCCCGATCCGGGCTGCCGGATGAATGTCGATCCCGAACATCTCCGAAATGCGCATCTGGAAAAAGTAGGCCAGATCGCGACGACCCTGCACCCAAAGCGCGTGGCCAATACGGTAGGATTGGACCGCCTGGAAGCCCTTGAAATAAAGGAGCGGCTGAATCAATCGCTGGCACGCCGGGTCGCGCTCAAGCACCGCCACAAGATCGGATCGCGCTGCGGCCACCAGCTCCGGCGCACCTTGATAGATGTCGTCGATGATCTCTCCGAGCAGTTGCTCGGGCATCTCGCTCGATGTCAGCTTCTGCGACAGTCGAAAGGCCAAAGCCCGAGCCAGAGACTTGTGGTGGAGAATGGAAGAGTGAACCATCCCGCCCAACAAGGGCTCATCCCGAATGGCTTCCTCAGCTTCGTCGGTGATCCGCGTCCAGATCGGATCAAGTTCGGTAATCTGTCGCTTCGTTTCGGCCATAACTGCTCTCCGATGCGCCCTCGCTCGCACCATACGCGCGCCGGCCATCCAGCAAAAGCCAAAACCCCGACGGGGCGATCACGACACCTCCATCGGACCTCGGCTAGCCCTAGGTCGAGATGGGAATTGCAAACTCCACCAAGTGGACCGCCAGTCGGACCGAACCGCCAGCAAAGTCCCCACCAGTCGCCGTCAGTGTCAACGGCGTTGGCGCGTAGTAGGCCTGTGGCGAAGCCGTGACCCCGCGCACGAATGATCCGGCAGCGACACCAAGACCACTTCCGTAGCGGTCAGCCGACACGCCATCGATCCCCAATTGCCAGGCGGTGGCCGCACCCGTGATCGCCACCGTCACCCGCCCGGTGATGGCAAGTAAAAGACAGTCGGCGGGGATTATCGCGTTTGTCGTGGAAAACGCGCCCGCTCCCAACACATGATCGAACTCGATCGTCCGGATCATCGCTCCGGACCCGGCTTCCGTCTGGGTCACGGCACCCGAAACCCAAAGTGTTCCGTCATGCACCGCCCGCGCGCCCTCATCGGTGATCCAAGCCTGCCATCCGCGGGCAGGCTCGATGAACTCCCATCCTCCATTCGCCGCCACCGCGACCGCACCGTCCCGTCCCGACCATTCATTCACAGCGCCAGAGGGGACGCCGTAGGTGGAACCTTCGGCGGCGCCGCTCGGCGGAACAGATACCGAGCGTGAGGCCAACACCAGCTGACTGACCGCATCAATTCGTGACAACGCCTCGTTGACCGTCACGTGCTTTTGCGCCTGGCTGGCCTGAAGAAGCTTCAAGCCCAATCGAGTTGTTTCAGACATCCACCAAAATCCTTCTGAAAGGTCCCGGTCCAAACTGTTCAGACACTTGGGCAATTTCGATGTCGAACGGCGCAACGACGCCGTCGGCAGCCTGTTCGGCCGCAGTATAGATCCAGTCCACCTGGTCCAGCTCGATTTCCCGAACCAGGCCAGGACTTAGGACCCGCAGAAGATACCGCTCGGTCGCTTCGCCAAGCGGCACGTCTAGGCCTTCCCACGTATCACCATCGATCCGCGTTCTCCGGATCCAAGTGATCGACAATCCACCATCCAATCTACGTCGGGCCTGGACATGGACAGGCGCAAAGGGTCGAAGCCCAACTCCAGGAAACGCCCGCGTCTCCTCCACATAAACCGGATGATCATATGACTGCGCAGCGGGACCGATGCGATAGGTGCGCGCCAACCCGCGGGCCGACGATGGAAGGCTCAGCTGAGGTTGCGCCCCATCGATCAACACGAAACGGCTTCCAACGGGCCACTCGGACGGCATGATTGCCTCGGTTCCCGCTTGCCCACGCAGGCGCATGGAAAGATCCCAAACACCGGGCTCCACCGGTTGTGCCCCAGCAAATTGAAAGACTTCCCAGACATCCGTCATGCCATTGCCAATCGCTGCAATATTGGTTCCGTTCAGAACGGCGGCCTCTGTCGCGGCCGAGAGGTCCCCCCGATAAAGTCGGACGCGCAGTGCTGGACCGCGGTCCCATCGCGACGGTTCCGCGGACCCCATCGCACTGAGTGTCACCCCAAGAACCGACGGAGCTTCGACAGTGGTGTCCAAGGAGTAACCCGATCCGTCTGCGGAGCGGACCACAGCAACGGGGCCCGGCCAAGGCTCGGCAGTCACCGCAATCCGCGGCGCATGTGGTAATTCGTCACCGCGAATAATCGGGAGATCCAAGAAGGTCGGAAACACCGGTGTTGGTGACACAAACGACCTCACTGCCGGCAGAGCCTCAACGGCGTCGCTCGGTTGATAGACCTCGCGTTCTGACCTGACCGCCTCTATCAGCGTGAACCCGCCGACTTCGACATTGTCCACCCGATAGGTTGCGGAGCCAGCGCCGGCCTCAATCTCGATGACATCGCCCGCACCAACTGATCGTGCAGATGGAGGAAGCGCGAACTGAATTCGATCCTTGGCAATTCGTGCCTCAGCCAGCCACCGCTCGGCGACACCTCGCGCCTCCTCTCCCGTGAGAACAAGTGGCACATCATCCTCTGCGACACCCGGGACGGTGTCATCGGGAAACACAGCTTCCGCCAGCCGCGCCTCGTAGTCGCCATCCGACTCCACGTAACCGATGCGCAACCTGCCGGCAATTTCCGCCTCTGGCGCTCGCACGACCTCGAGATCACCTGAGGTCTCGTCCGTGGCCGCAAACAGGGCCCTATCCAATCGTTTGGACCCAACACTCGATCGGGACCGAAACGTCAGTGTCCCATCGCGTTCGATGGCATCTGCACCATAGGCCATAAGCAGCGGTTGCAAGGCGCTTCTTCCGGTGCCGATCTGATCGATGGAATAGCCTTTGACGAGTCCGTAGAGCTCGGTCGTGTCGATCGCAGTGACACCTGAATTCCCGCTGATCTCGGCCACCACCGAAGCAAGGGTCCGTGACGAAAGACGTCCATTCAGCCAATGGCCACGCGCATAATTGCCACCATCGCTCCAAAGCTCTGAATTGGCCGGGAAATAGGGATACGGTCGCGTGTCCCAAGCCCACGCAAAGACCCTGCCCGTGTCGATCATCGAACCGCCATAGATGTCCGATACCGGGTTGTTGGACGGGTCACTCCAATACCCGCACACAGCCCGAAGGTACTGGCGCTGGATAAGGTCGTCGCGGTTGCCGTTCGACCATACGGGTCGCGCGGCTTCAGACGATCGAACGTCAAGAAAGACATTCGGCTGATTGGTGCCTTTGTCGATCGCGGGACAGCCGATTTCGGTAAACCAAATCGGCTTGCCCCTCGGTTGCCATCCGGTTGATGTGCTTTGGCGGATCCCGCCTATTCGCTCGTGGTGCGCACGCGACCACCAGTTGCGAATGTCCTTGTAGCGAAACACCCAAGGCTCGCCATACGCACCATCCATGATGGGTTGCCGATTCTGCGCTGCTGCAACCTCTGGCGCGCCGTAGTACCAATCGTACCCCTCGCCGCCTTCAATGTTTCCCGTAAGATAGTCCAGATTGTAAATCGACCCGAAGGCGGAATCCGCGTGGTCGTACCCCTCCCGCCAATCCGAAAGCGGCATGTAATTGTCGATACCGACGAAATCGATCGCGTCGTCGGACCATAGCGGGTCGAGGTGAAAGAAAACGTCTCCTGTTCCATCCTGCGGATGAAATCCAAAGTACTCGGTCCAATCGGCGGCGTATCCAATCTTCGTGTCCGGCCCCAAGATCGTTCGTACATCGGATGCCAGTTGCCGCAGTGCCTCCACCGCCGGAAAACTGTTGGCGGCCCCTCGGATCTGCGTGAGTCCGCGCATCTCCGAGCCAATGCAAAAGGCCGCCACACCCCCCGCAGCCGCGCACAGATGTGCATAGTGCAGTATGAACCGGCGATAGGACGCCTCCGGCGGCCCCGCATAAGTGACGGCGCCGTCTGACGAAACGAAATCGTCCGGCGAAGCGGCACCAAAGAAGGCCGCGACCTCAGCCTCGGCGGTTTCGGTGCCGTCCGGTGATCCCGGAATACCGGGCGCTTTGGATGTCGTGATCCGTCCACGCCAGGGAAGCGCCGGCTGACCTGTCTCACCATTCAACGGATTGAGAAGCGTATTGCCCTCAAGCTGTTCCATCAGGAGGAAGGGATAGAACATAACGGCCGAACCGCGTGCCGCCAGCGCCTCAATAGCTTCAACAACGGACGCGTCCGACGGTGTTCCTCCGTAGATCACCCGACCATCCACCTTTGGCAGTACGCCCGCTGCGCTCCTCGCGACGCCGGACACCCGCCAGGGCATTTCAACACCGTCCACGTCCGCCTGTTCGACCTTGGGTTCAACCTTGCAAGCACCGCAGCGGAGGTCATCTCCGAACCAGGAAACTACGAGCGACACGGCTTCGATCGCCGGAAGATCTCCGTGCAAAGCATCAACCGACTTGGAGAAATCGGTTTGGCCACCCGGCGTGTTGACGTTGGCCGAACGGCTGTTTCCAGGCTCAGTCTCGAACCGAACGGGGGTGGTTGCTAAAGCATACTCACCTGTTCCGGGGATGAGGGCCACGGCTTTCAGGTCGCTGGTCACTCCTGCGGCATCGCCTTGATCCGCTCGCGTCACTTCAAACGAAAACTGTGGAACTCGGTTCCCGAACCGGCCGAGTTCCAAGTCTTCAAGAACGACGTAGGCAACGCCACGAAAAGCCGGAACTTCTCCAATGCCTTCCACGGCTTCGATCTTCGGGTCTGGCAGCTGTTCCTCCGACCCGTCATAAAACCGCAGGTTCAGCTCATCCAACCCGATCTCTTGTCCGTCGGCCCAGATCCGCCCGAGGCGTGTGACGCGCCCCCGGCCAACGGCGATGGCAAGACTGATCGAGTACGAATAGCTCGCTACCGTCGTCTGCGGCTGGCGACGCGATCCTTTCCCCGATCCACCAACAGTCTCGGTCGCCACGTCTTCAAGAAAGTCAGAAGCCCAAATGACCTGTCCCGCTACCCTTACACGGCCGTAGATGTCGCGTATGGCCGCCCCCTCCGAGGCGCTTGTCAGGCGAAGCCGGTCTGTCTTGCCCTGTTCAATTAGATCCGAACCACCCCCCAGTGCTCCCTGAAAGATGTTCCGATCAATTGCCTGACCCACAGTTGCGCCCACCGCGCGCCCAAGCACGACCGAAGACAGACCCAGAATGCCGCCGCCGAGCGAAGCGCCAGCCGCAGCGCCAACCGCAGAAAGAACAATCGTCGCCATCAGCGGACTCCATCGGGAAACATGAACGCCGCAACCAGCCGTTTGCGCCACGGGGACGTCAGGTGGTTTTCGACGACACCATGCCGGTCATAGGCATGAATGAACTGGCTCGGTTCGGACAGAACGCCTAGGTGCTTTGCCACGGACCCGTCGCGCATCCGGAAAAGCAAGAGTGTGCCGGGAGTAATCGTCGCGAGGTCGCAAGGCAAAAAGAACCGCTGCGCGACCGACCACAATACCTCCCTGCCGTCAGCTTCGGCCCAATCGCGGGTATAGGCCGGCAATCGCTCCGGTTCAGCACCGCAAACCTCCCGCCACACTCCACGGACAAGTCCAAGGCAATCCGCGCCGACGCCCAATTCCGAGGCCTGGTGCAGGTAAGGGGTGCCGATCCACCGACGCGCCGCGTCAACCACCGGGTTCATGAGGCCAGGCTCCCGCCGTCATGGCCACCTGACGAGGTCGGATACGCAATCATCCAGTCTTCGCCCGGGATATGCGGAAATCCTCTGAAATTTAGTATGTTGGCGAACTTTGCCTTACAGGTCTCGCGGCGTTTGTCGCACCCAGCCTCCAGGCGCACCCTCACACCGGCAGACACCTGGACGCGGAATGCCTCCCATGTTTCGATGGTTCGGGCCCCGTCGATGGTCCGATCGTTTTTGATGACCCCGACGAGCCCGGCGCCCGACCCGTCAAGCACCCGAAGCCGACCCCGCTCGAACCACCGCGGCTCGTAGGCCGCAAGTGCGCCAAACTCGAAAACCTTACCTTCAAGCACGCTCAATGCGGTCAATTCCGCCACAAAGCCTGGCTGATCGAGGTCGAAACGGCAGGATGCGTCGCCGAGGATCGCGCTGCAGGAACCCTGATAAACACGACCGACCGGACGGTTCAGGGCCTCGGACAGGCCGCGCAATTCGGCCCTGAATCCGCCAGCACTTCTGGTTATCTCACCTAGCGACCCTCGAAACTGCACCATCCGCTCTTCGACATCAGTCCAGTTGACCAGCCATGACACCACACCCGCGCCGTCATACCGCCCGGCCGCAATCTCTTCATCCGTCAGAGACACGTGACTGAGCGCGCCCAGCGCCTCCGAGTTGTCGACCGACAATCCGGTACTTTGCTGCAGAGCACGGGCGGTCAGACCGGTATCGGCTTTAAAAACAATGCCATCGAAAGCCAAATCACGATCGTGGTCGGTGAAACCGAAAACCTTGCCGTCTCGCCGCGTCAGGGCCCAGCACTGGCACGTCGTCGTCACGCCTGTTTGCAGATGCTGAAAAAGCTCTTCTTTCGCCATCAGACCCGAAGCTCCACCACCGGGACCGACGGCACCTCTCCGGCCTGAAAACTTGCCACAGACGACCGGATCGCATCGGTGTCGAAACGGACCGGCACGTCAAACTCAAAGCCCGCGGTCACCTCCACGCCTAAGTCTGGTGCATCCGAAAACTGGATCTCTCCGTTGGTGAGGTCGGCCGTGTAGTCAACCGTCTCAACCAACGGCGTCCCCTGAACACCGACCCGCAGCGTCCCGAGGACTGGCTTGGTGATGCTGCGGCGATAGGTTTGCGACCCCGACCGATATGTCTTGGCAAGCGAGAAGCGCGTGATCGCACCGTCTCCATGGCCGATGATCTGATCGGAGAAACTGGTCTCGGCCGATGGCCGGCATGACTTGAAGTCGGACCAGTCCTTCCACCGAAAACCGTACAACTGGCCCTGCCGTGCCTCGAAGAACGCGATCAGTGTCTCGATATCGTCAAGCGAGCGCATCGAGACGCCCGCGTCATAGCGGCGCCGGGATTGGGCCCAGGGCGTATTGCGTTCCTCAAACCCATTCGCAAGCGCGACGATCTCGGTTCGCCGTTCAGGACCGCCAAGCGACCCAAAACTGAGATTGGCCGGAAATCGGACTTCGTGGAAACTCATGGCAGATCCCTATCTGTTCCGCGTGCCGCGACCGACGGCCCGGCTCATTGCGGCGGCAATTTGGCTCTGGCTGCGTTCGAAACTGCGCGCATCGGGTGTGCTGATGTTCATCACAATCTGTACAGGCCGTGCCCCGCCTTCCGCACGAACACCGAGGCGCCCGTCTGACCCGCGGCTCAATGGCATAATTGCTTCTGGCCCCGCTTCACCCATCAAACCGGTGCCCCCGCGCATGGGAAAAGAGACAGGACCTGAAACGATTCCGCCCTGTGCAAAGGGCATCACCCGACCCTGGGCAAAACTCGCACCGTTCTCGAAAGGTAAAAGCCCTTGAACCACGCCCTCAACGCCTCGGGCCAATAGACCACCAAAGTGGTTGGTGACCGGGCGGAGCGCCGCGTTGTAGGCCGCATGGCTCATTGCCTCGGCAACCCCGCTCAGCGCATCCGACAGCTTCAACCCATCGAAGACCAGACCGTCGAACGACTTGCGAAGACCGCGGCTGATCCCGCTCGACAGGACCCGAACCTCCCGGCTCGTATCGGCGACTGTGGCCTGCATCCGCAATAGCTCGCGGTTAAACGCTGCGGCCACCACTTCAGCGCCGCCAAGCGAGCTTTCGAGGGTTTCGATCCGGCTGTCGAGGCCGCGCAATCCGTCAGTATCGTCCATCGCCTACTCTCTTTCGTCCGGGTACGCGTCCGCGAGCGCCGTCAGACGTTCGCGTGTCAGCGGCGCGTCTCCATTAGTTCGACCCAACATTGCCGCCAGTTCTGCAGGCGTCAGGCCCCAGAACTCATCGGGCTTCAAACGCAGTTCGAACATTCCTGCTCGCATCAATCCCGGCCAGTCGAAGCTCATGCAAAGGCCCGTACCAAGAGCTCCGCCGCCGCCCGCGCGGCCGCGCCGGCGCCACCCTCAATGTCCGCTGACAGCAGATCATCGTGCGTTCCCCGCCAGCCGCCACCCCGCAAGCCCGCCACCACGAGGGCCAACACATCCCGCGTCGAGAAGACGCCGCTCTCGAACCGCTCGACCAGAGCGACCAGCGTGTCCTCCTCAAGCTCCGCTTCCAACTCGGCAAGCGCACCGAGAGTCAGTTTCATCACGCGTTGCTCGCCATCGAGACACAGAGCGACTTCGCCGGCCCACGGGTTCGCCATCAAAGGGCCGTGAAACTCAGAGCACCGGCCGACGCCATCGCAAGCTCATAGGTGGCCTCGCCATTATAGCTCCCGGCATATTCGACGCTGGTGATTTGGAACGGGCCCTCGACGATCCCGAAGTCCGGAACGATCACCTGAAAGTCCGGCGTCTCACCGTCAAAGAATATCTGACGCGCCCGTTCGTCTGTCGAGGCATCCTTGAAAACACCAGATCCCGAGATCGAGGCCGATTTCACCCCTGCCCCGCCCAGAAGTTCGCGCCAGCCGCCTTGGCTTTCAAGGCTCGTGACATCAACGCTCTCGGCGTTAAAGCTGATCCGCGTGGCACGCAGCCCCGCGATAGTCTCGAACTGGCCGGCGCCGGTCAGATCGAGCTTTATAAGAAGGTCTTTGCCGTTCTGGGCACCCATGGCCGTCACTCCAGCTTAAGAAATTCAGTCGTCTTCGACACGTGCGCGGAACAACAAGTCGATCCTTCGCACATCCGCGTCCTGTACCCGCCTCGCCCGCGCGCTCACGAAACGCAGACCGACAAGCCTCCCTCGAGACAGCGCCAAGGGCGCATCCACCAAGGCATCCGATATCGCCGCCGCAGCGGTCTTCGCCGTCTGGAACCCAGCGGCATCGGTGACAACAGACACAGTAAACTGGTGTTCTGCCCCAGCCCCGGTCTTGTCTGACTGGTCCGTCACATCTTCAGGTCCGAGGCTCACATAGGTTCCTGGAACCGCCCCCGCCGGCACGACATCGTAAACCGCCGACCCAACAGCCGCGCTGAGCGCCGCATTCGCCAACAGCTGCTGGTAGACCGCCGCTTGCAGAGCGGCCCCGACCCCATAGCTCATGCTGACACCTCCTCCTGGGCAAAACAGACCAGATACCGCGCGTCCGGATTCGCCTCCGCCACTGCTCTGATCCGAAAAAGGCGTGACCCGTCCCGGAACCTCTGATTGGGCTTCGGCCGCGATGGGGCGCCGTCCGGTGCTGCCCGTACCGTGATCCGGTAAGGCACGGTGGACAGCGTAACGAAATCCTGCGCCTTTTCGCGGCCGGTACCCGGTTTTACATGCGCCCAGATCTCGCCCACCGACGACCACGTCTCGGTGAACCCGCCCGCGCCGTCAGGTGCGACCGCTGCTTCTTCAAGTGTCAGTTTCCGGTTCAGGATCATCGCCGACCCCCGCCAAAGATCCGCACCTGGCGATACCGTTCGATCAGGACCGAAACGCCCCAGGGCATCACCGTCCCGTCGCTCGCCACCTCGTGGCGGTGCTCGTAGTAATGCGCCGCCAGCAGGAAGACCGCTCGCGCAAGATCCGCCGGCAGATCCGACCATGCCGTGCCGTATCCGGCCGTAAACTGGATCTCCGCCGCACCGCCGACCGGAATCGTTGGCAGGATCAGCGATGTCGCCGCCAGAACCGGGCGATGCGTGTCCTTGATCAACCGATAAGCACTCGAGTCGACCACGCTCTCGCTCCCCGATTGGTCGACGATCTTGACTTCGGACACCGCGTCAACCGGCGCCACGGGAAGAACTTGTCGGCCAAGGTCTCGCCACGCAGCCAGCGACCAGAGAAACGACCGCGTGATTAACGCTTTGCCCAACCGCGCCTCGATCGCCGAAATGGCCGCGCGAAGACACGTGTCAAGAACCGCATCCTGCAGCGCATCGTCTGCAAAACCGGATCCCAGCCGAAGGTGATCGCGAAATTCAGCCACCGGCAGCACGGCAGTAGGGACACTTGTCAACTCGGTCAAAATCATCGCTTTTCTCCGCACTTCCGTTCCACCCCGTCCTGTGGGCGGATGGGCGCACGCCCCCGCATTGTTCGGACGGAGGGGGAGCAGCTAGACAACACAGGTTATCTGGCGCACGCCCACCGACCGTCCCGACACATGGCCGGGACGGCCATTCGTAACTGCTTACGCAGTGCCGAATTTCAGAAGCTTGATCGCGGCAAAGTCGCTCACGTCTCCACCCACGCGCTTGGTGGCATAGAATAGGACATGGGGCTTTGCCGAGAACGGATCGCGGAGAATGCGCAAATCCGGACGTTCGGCGACGGTATAGCCCGCGCCGAAATCGCCAAACGCAACAGCGTAAGCGTCGTCGTCGATCGACGGCATGTCCTCGGCGATCAGGACGGGATAGCCCAGTAGACGCGCGGCCTCGCCAGCCGCCATGCCGTCAGACCACAGGAACCGGCCGTCGGCATCCTTCAGCTTGCGCACATCGCCGGCCGTCTTCGAATTCATGACGAACGTCGCGTTCGACCGGTACTGCGCACCGAGTGCATAGACGAGGTCGATGACGGCATCCGCCGGGTTGGACGCCGCAAAGTCGCCCTGCACGCCCGTGGTAACGTAGCCGAGAGAATCCCAGGCCCACGATGCATTGTCGACTTTCGGATGGGTCAGAAACCCGGTCGGTTTGTCGTTGCCGTCTCCGCTCACGAAAGCCTCAGCCTCGGCGCGGGCGAACTTGTCGGCAATCCGCGACGCAAGCCAGCCTTCCATATCGAATGCCGCGTCGTCCAGAAGCCGCTGCGACGCTTTTGGAAGCGCCGAAAGCTCATGAAGCGGGATGGAAATCCGGTCGATTGTGGGCGTCGTCGTCTCACCGAAAGCAACGGTCTCGGTTGCCCAGCCGGAACCGATATCGGTCGTATCGATCAGCACGTCATAGGACGTGGCCTCGACATTCACGACATTGGCGATCTGGCGCAGCGACGCTGCCGATTTCAGAACGCTCTGCACTGATTCCGACGTCTGCGGGTCGACCAGATAACCACCATCGCCCGGAACGGTCGTGCCAAGAGCCTTGCCTTCCAGCGCGATGCCCCGAAGCGCCGCGTCGTCGCCGGTGCGCACATAGGCCGCAAAGGCCTTCTGATGCGGGGCTTCTTCGGTTGCCGCAGCGGCCAATGCCGGGCGGCGGTTCAAGGTGGATTTCCGATCCAGCATGGTCAGTCGCTCTTCCTGTTTTGCAAGTTTCTCGGTGACGTCTTCGATGAAGCCCGCCAGCGCATCCTTCATCTCTTCGGCTGCCGACCCGGACGCACTCGCCCCGGCCCGAGCCTTGATCTCGGTGTCGCTCATCTTGATTGTCCTGATGGCTAGGGTTGAACTCGCCGGCCTATCGTCCCGCCAGCATCGAGCGGGCGTCCGAAAGGGCCGCCGCCAGGTCACGCATGAGAGCTTCGTCGGGACCGTCGCCCTTAGCACCCACCCGCGCTTCGGGGAGCATAGGAAAGGTCACCAATGACACTTCCCAAAGCTCCAATTCGTGCAATCGCCGCCGCCCTGCCTCGTCCTTCGCGGCCTTGACGGTCCGATACCCGATGGAAAGCCCGTCGATAGCGCCCGCGTCCAAAAGCGCTTTGGCTTCACGCGCACGCGTCACATCGGTCAAAAGCCGGCCTTTCACATGAAGGCCCTTCGCGTCTTCGCGCACCTCGTCCCAGATCCCGATCGGTTCGGTCGGATCGTGCTGCCAGAGCATTTTGACCGATCGTCCCTTGGCCGCGAGTTCCTCAAGCGACCCCGCATAGGCTCCCACCTCGACCACGTCGCCGCTCTGGTCCGTCTCACCAAAGAGCGATGCATACCCCTCGATCACCGCGCCCTCGACTTTGACCTCTCCATCAAGAGCTGCGAACTTGTGCTCAAGGCTCTGCGCGAAGTTCTCTTTCATCGTCAGCATGATCACACCTCGTCTTCAGAGATTTTCGGCAGGCCCAGAAGCGTTCGTTTCTCCGCGTCGCTCAGAAAGTCCGCGTCAGACACGCGCTTCCACTGTGCGTCGCGCTCGGCGGCCAACGCCGGAACCTGGTCCAGGTCGGGCTTCAATTCCACCGCATCGCCGTTGAATTCCGATAGCCACGCACCCAAGGCTGCAGCCACCCGGGTTGCAAGCGGCAGGACCGTCAGGCGATAGAATGCTCGGTTCGCCTCTTGGTAGTTTGCATAGGTCGCGTCGCCGGGGATCCCTAGAAGCATAGGCGGCACACCAAAGGCCACGGCAATCTCTCGGGCCGCACTTTCCTTTGTCTTCTGGAATTCCATGTCCGACGGCGAAAACCCCATTGGCTTCCAGTCGAGCCCACCTTCCAGCAGCATGGGCCGCCCTGCATTTCGCGCACCCGTGTGATGGCTCTCCATCTCGCTCAGGAGCCGGTCATACTGGTCGGCCGAGAGGCTCCCTTGCCCGTCGGAACCTTTGTAGACGATGGCGCCCGACGGACGTGCCGCGTTGTCCAGCAGCGCCTTTGACCAATGCGAGGCGCTCGTATGTACATCGAGCGCGGCCGCGGCCGCCTGCATCGGCGAAAACCCGTAGTGGTCGTCTTGCGGATGAAAGGCCTTGATGTGGCAGACCGGCGACCCCCCGTCGCCGACCGCGAAGCGGTGCGCCCGTGCCCCAACCTTGTATTCGTAGGCCACTGGCCAGCCATCGGCCCCCGGCACTACGCTCATTCGATCCGATCTCAGGACATGCAGTTCCGACGGAACGCCCTCGCCCACAGCTTCGACATACCCATCGCCTGAAAGCAGCAGCTGGCCGACCAGCGCTTCGAAGAACTCAGCCTTGCCCTGCGCCGTATTCGGCCGCTGCACCAGCGCCAAAACTGGATGCGTGTCATACCGACGCTCGGCATCCTGAGCGACCAACGGCAGCGCCGCCGCCGCCTCTGCGATCAGCTTGACCGACCGGAACCCAACCGGGTTCCCAAGAAATCCTGCGCGCGTCAGCGAGTTGGTATCCCGCGGTGACCACGCAACACGACCCGTGTTCTGATACGCGATCACAGGTCCCGTCGCCGATGCTTTCGCCTCGATCGCCTCTCCCGTCCCACGTTTCAGAAATCCGAATAGCATCGCTATCTCCCAGGATCACGGCGCCCAAAGAAAAGGCCCCGCCGTTTGCTGACAGGGCCAACTTCTCAGGAAGGGTAAAACAATCCTTTACGCCAGCGTTCGCACCCTCGGGCGGCGCCACTTGGCCATGGGATCAAGAAGGAGATCCTGCATTGCCCAAACCAAAGCGTCGACCCGGTCAGGCGAGCCAGCCCCGCGGTACCCCTGCGCCGTGAAACGACACATCTGGTCTTCAAGAGCGTCAAGGCCCGGCAGATGATGTACCCGCCCCTGTTCATAAAGCGCCGCAACCGGCTCTGCGCGCGCAACCTTTCCACGTGAAGCACGCACAGCCCGATAGGGCACCATTGGGTCGACCTGCCTGACAACGCTTTCCACGAGATCCCCCCCCTGGTTCACTTCCGCGATCAAGCGATCACCCTTATGCCGCCTCAGCGCTTCCACGGCGGCCTCGGCCCACACCACGGGTGACGCCCCCCGAACGCTCGCGTCTTCCAAAACGACAGCACGCCAATCGGTCGGCGGCCCGTCCGTTATCGCCCCGGCAACGACGATCCCACATTCGTCCGACCCGGCATGCCCCGTCACAGGCGGGTCAACGGCCACCACAATTCTGTCGACCAAGAACGCCGCACCCTCCCGACATTCATCAAGAGCACCGAGCGACCATAGCGCGCCCTCCTCCTCGTTCAGTAGAACACCGTCCAATTCCTGCCGCCCAAGTCGGGTCCCCGCATATCGCGCCCGCACTTCTTCCAGAAATGAACTCGCCAAGAACGCTCTGTTGGCCTCGGTAGGTGCGTGGGTCATGACGGTCGTCGGCGAAGCAAGAATACGCTTCAGCACCGCAACGTTTCGCGGTGTCGTTGTCACGCATTGCCGCGGTCGCTTACCAAGACGCAAGGCGAATTGCAGCATATCCCATGTCTCGTCGGCTTTCCGCCACTTGCCCAACTCATCCGCCCAAGCCCCATCGAACTGAGGGCCGCGCAAGGCTTCGGGTTCCTGCGCCGAACAGGCTTGTGCGGTCGCACCATTGGGCCAGACAAGCCGCTTTCGACCCGCCTCCCATTTCGGCCTCCGGTCAGGGGGGGAGCAGGCAAGGATCCCGCTATCCCCCTCGACCATGACGCCCAAGACCTGATCGAAGGTCTCGCCGACAAGTGCAAGTCTCTGGAATCGACCGGGATCGGCAGGGTACGCTCCCTCGACTTGCGCGCGCACCCACTCAGCCCCGGCCCGGGTCTTCCCGGCGCCACGTCCACCCATGCAGACCCATGTTCGCCAGTCACCCTCGGGCGCAATCTGATGATGTGCCGCCCAGAAATCGAAGAGGAACGGAAGCGCAGCCAGCGCACCTTCATTCTCGCTCAGATCGAGTTGACTTAAAAACCTCTCCTGTATCTCCATCGGCCCTGAGGCGATCCAGTAGGCCCCGGATTGTATTCCGCGCGTCTTCAAGATTGAGGGCAAAGTCATGAACTATACCTGCCTCCTGTTTTCTTCTGGATTGCATCCGGAGGGTCGCATCAAGAAGCGTTTGGATGGCCTTGTTGTAGCCGTCAGCGGCCCGCTGCGCGCGACCTGGGTCCTCGATTTCCCCCGCGTGGATCTTCTGGATCAGCTCGGTCAGCGCGTCGATCGCACGCTGGTAATGCTCTTCAGCCTGATGGATCAGCTTGTCCGCAGAGGAACCGTCACCTTCGGGTCGTATCACACTCATGGGTCTGCCAACCTTTCGAGATCGCCCCGCCCGAAGCCACAAGAAAAGCGACCCGGTTCTACCGGATCGCCCTCTCCATCTCTAGCCGCAATACCGTGTACCCGCCCAACGCCCGAAAAAGGTTAATGCTCCGGGCGAGGCGTTGAAAACAATAAGCTTTTATTGATTTGCCCGCTCGGCCTCGATCTCTCGCCACCGCGCGACATTCTCATTGTGCTCGGCCAGTGTCTCGGCGAAGGCATGGCCCCCGGTCCCGTCGGCCACAAAGAACAGCAAGGGCGTATCTTCCGGATCAAGGGCAGCCTCGATGCTCGCAAGTCCGGGGTTCGCAATGGGCGTCGCAGGCAAACCATCGATCACATAGGTGTTCCAGGGGTTGTCGTCCCGAAGTTCGCTTTGCCGGATTCCGCGCCCCAGCGACCCTCGACCGCGCGTCACGCCATAGATCACGGTGGGGTCCGTCTGCAGGCGCATGCCCTGCCGCAATCGGTTCACGAATACGCTCGCGACTGTCCTTCTCTCCTCGGGTACGCCAGTCTCCTTCTCGATGATCGACGCCAAAATTAAAGCGTCTTCTTTCGTCTCGATGGGAAGACCATCCACCCTTTGAACCCAAGCTTCGTCAAGCCGCTGCTCCTGGCGTACGGCCATGTCGTCCAGAATGTCGGCAGGATCTGTTCCGGCGGGAACCTCATAGCTGTCCGGAGCCAGAACACCTTCCGCAGGAATCTCCTCAACCGTGCCGTTCAGAAACTCAGCAGCATTCAGCGCTTGGACAATCTGCCAGCTGGTAACACCTTCGGCGATAGCAATGCGATATCGGGTATCGGGCTCTTCCCGAACGTCGCCATAAGCGGCAACAGCCTCTTCCTCAACCGGATCGAACTCATCCAAAGTTGTGAAGCGGTTCGTGGCCGGATCAAGCTCTCGGACCTCAATACGCTGCGATGTCACGCCGACACGATAGAGAACCTCGGTTCCGCAAGTACTTGCGCCACCACGGGTCACGATATCCACTATACTTTCCATCGAGGTCGCCTCGGGCACCAGAAAGCTCCCAGCCTTGAGCTGGTCGGCCTTGCCCGAGTAATCCGCACCCACCCGAAAGATCGACGGGTTGGATATCGCCCCTTTGTCAGCAAGCTCTCGCGACACCCGGCGCATGTTCGACCCCGGTTCAACCCGAAGGCAGATCGGCGTCTCGAGCGGCCCGTTCCCAGTGTATTGGCGCTGGCCCCAGGCAACCAAGCCGGCACCGACAAAAAGCGCGACGATCAGGACGTTGAAAAGGTTCGACGCAAGGGACCGCCACATCAATCCGCAACCTTGCCAAGGACCAGTGACGCGTTAGTGCCGCCAAATCCGAAAGAGTTCGACAAGGCGACTGAGATCTCCCGCTCGTGTTTCGCGTTCGCCGCTAGATCAAGTTTCGTTTCCACAGCAGGCGTGTCCAGATTGATCGTCGGCGGAGCGACCTGGTCACGAATGGCGAGCACCGAGAAGATCGCTTCGACGGATCCCGCGGCACCCAGCAGATGGCCAACCGAAGACTTCGTGGAACTCATTGTCGCGCCGCCAGCAGCATCCCCCATCAGGGTCTCGACCGCTCCGAGTTCGATGGTATCGGCCATTGTCGATGTCCCATGCGCGTTGATGTAGTCCAGCGCACTCGGGTCCAAGCCTGCGTTCTTCAACGCCGCTGACATGGAACGCAACGCGCCGTCCCCGTCTTCGGATGGTGCGGTGATGTGATAGGCGTCACCCGACAAGCCATAGCCCAGCACCTCGGCATAGATCTTCGCGCCCCTCGCTCTGGCATGCTCGAACTCTTCCAGAACGACGATCCCCGCGCCTTCACCCATCACGAACCCATCGCGATCGGCATCGTAGGGGCGGCTGGCCTTCTCGGGCTCGTTGCCGCGCTTTGTCGAAAGTGCCTTGCAAGCATTGAACCCCGCGATGCCGATTTCCGAAATCGGGCTTTCGGCACCGCCGGCAACCATAACGTCCGCGTCACCAAGTGCGATCATGCGGGACGCGTCGCCGATCGCGTGCGCGCCGGTCGAACAGGCCGTCACGACAGCGTGGTTGGGGCCCTTGAAGCCATACCGAATGGAAACCTGACCCGATGCTAGATTGATCAACGCCGATGGGATAAAGAACGGCGATACCCGCCGCGGCCCGCGCTCCTTCAAGAGAACGGCGGTGTCGGCAATCGCCGACAAGCCACCAATGCCCGACCCGATCATTACACCGGTGCGAAGCCGCGCTTCCTCATCCTCGGGTATCCAGTCCGCATCGCGCACAGCCTGATCCGCGGCCGACATCGCGTACAGTATAAAGTCGTCGACCTTCCGCTGCTCTTTGGGCTCCATAAAATCATCGGGATTGAAGGTCCCGTCCGAGCCATCACCTCGCGGTATCTCGCAGGCATAAGTCGTTGCCAGGTGACTCGCATCAAACCGCGTGATCGTGCCCGCACCCGATGCGCCCGACAAGAGCCGCCTCCAGGTCGCCTCCACACCGCAACCAAGGGGACTTACTATGCCAAGTCCCGTTACCACCACTCGACGATGTCTCATACCCGCCTCTCCGTCAGGTCGTTGCGCATCAAACTACACTGCCCGACGGGCCACCGCAATTCCGCCACATTCGCAACTGGCACAAACGAAAAAAGCGCCCCGGAACGGGGCGCCTTCGCATCCATCAAACGCGCCTGCTTTTGTCAGGCAGCTTCCTTGATGAACTTGACTGCATCGCCGAAGGTCTGGATCGTTTCGGCCGCATCGTCAGGGATTTCAATCCCGAACTCTTCCTCAAACGCCATGACAAGCTCGACCGTATCGAGGCTGTCGGCACCAAGATCGTCGATGAACGACGCATTCTCGGATACCTTGTCTTCTTCTACGCCGAGATGCTCGACCACGATCTTCTTCACCCGGTCCGCGACGTCGCTCATGTTAAGTCCTCACATCTTTTCTAGTCGGGGTCTTCGACCGCCTTGTTCTCGGGCGTTCCCGCCCCTCATCCCGCCTTCTCCAAAAGACGAAAAAGCGATGGAAATCGGAGGATCCCACCGCAATTGGCGCCGCCTATAGCATATGGCCTGCGGAAGGCAAACGCTTTCACAATGCCTTCATTGGCGCCTAGAACATGGCCATGCCGCCATTCACATGCAAGGTGGCTCCGGTCACGTAAGCCGCTTCTGGGCTGGCAAGGTAAAGCGCGGCAGCCGCAATTTCGGCGGCCTCGCCCATGCGCCCGGCAGGCACCTGAGCCAGAATAGCGGTCTTCTGGTCGTCGGTCAGCTTGTCTGTCATCGCCGTTGTTATGAACCCCGGCGCAATGCAGTTCACGGTTATGCTCCGGCTCGCCACTTCAAAGGCCAGCGACTTCGACATCCCCACCATCCCGGCTTTTGACGCGGCATAGTTTGCTTGGCCGGGGTTTCCTGTCGCGCCGACAACGGAAGTGATATTGATAATCCGGCCCCACCGGGACTTCATCATACCCCGCATCACGCCTTTGCACAGCTTCATCGCCGCCGTCAGGTTCACGGCCAGAACGCTTTCCCATTCTTCATCGGACATTCGCATGAACAGGTTGTCGCGGGTAATACCTGCATTGTTAACTAGGATATCGACCGCGCCCATCGCCTCTGTGGCGTCTTTGGGCAGTGAATCCACCGCCGTAGACTCTGACAGATTACACGGTAGAACATGGACGCGGTCACCCAGTGCGCCGGCCAGATCCTCAAGCGGCGCCGTCCGCGTTCCAGATATCCCGACCGTGGCGCCCGCTCCATGGAGGGCCCGCGCAATCTCGGCGCCGATCCCACCCGACGCGCCAGTCACAAGCGCTGATTTTCCATTCAAATCAAACATCAATCGCCTCGCCCCTATGCGTCTTTCAAGCTGGCGGCCGCGTCTCGGGCCTCAGCTGCTGTTCCAACGGTCCGCGACTTTGCGTCCCGTGCGATGCGCCGGATCATCCCGCTCAAAGCTTTTCCGGCGCCGATCTCCCAGAACTCGGTCACACCCTGTTCCACCATCCACGCAACGGATTCCCGCCAGCGGACGGCATGCGTGACCTGTTCGACCAAAAGGCTTCGGATGGTTCCGGGGTCGTTGACCTCTCGTGCCAGAACGTTCGCCACCAACGGCACGCTTGGTCGGGACAAATCCACTTCTGCCAAGACAATGGCCATTGCCTCGGCTGCTGGCGCCATCAACTCGCAATGGAATGGCGCCGAAACCGGCAGCATTACCGCCCGCTTCGCGCCGCGCTCTTTAGCAAGTTCCACCGCCCGTTCAATGGCATGGACATGGCCCGAAACAACGACCTGCGCAGGGTCATTGTCGTTGGCCGCTGCGCATACGGCTCCTTGGGCTGCATCTGCCGCCACGCCCTGTACCGCCTCCAGATCCAGACCAAGTATGGCGGCCATGGCGCCGTCACCCGGCCGAACGGCGCGCTGCATGGCCTCGCCACGGGCCCGCAATAGACGGGCAGTGTCACCAATCGAGAACGCGCCTGCCGCAGCCAGAGCCGAATACTCGCCAAGCGAATGCCCAGCCACGAAATCCGCTGCCGTGACCTCGACGCCTTCGGTCCGCAATGCAGCCACGGCAGCAAGAGATGTGGCCATAAGCGCTGGTTGCGCATTGGCGGTCAGGGTCAGATCTTCCTGCGGCCCGTCCCAGATCAGTTTGGACAGGCGCGAACCGAGGGCATCGTCAACTTCGTCGAATACAGCCCGAGCCTCTGGATATGCCTCGGCAAGATCCCGGCCCATGCCCACGACCTGGGCCCCTTGTCCCGGAAACACGAACGCTCGGCTCATAAGCTTCTCCCCCGTTATCCGGGCATCCTCTAACTATTCGTCACACCGCGCACAAGCGGCGCGCGCGGAAGGACATTGCCATGTCGCAAGACGGGCCTATCCTGCGCGACAAGGCAATTTTAGGAACCTCCCATGGCCCTCGCCAATACCGATATCCTTTATGGTGGCGTCGCCAAGACGTTTCACTGGCTCACGGCACTCCTGATCCTGACGGCAATTCCCTTGGGTGTCGTCGCCAACCAGCTGCCGTTTGAAACCGATGCAGAACTCGCCCGGAAGGCGCTCGTCTTCTCTATTCACAAAACGGTAGGCATCGCCGCTTTCTTCGTTGCCCTGGCCCGGATCCTCTGGGCTTTGACCCAACGCAAGCCCTGTGCCCTGCACCCAGAGCGTCGCGCAGAAACCTGGCTCGCTGAAACCGTGCACTGGCTGCTCTACGCTTCACTTGTGCTGGTGCCGCTTTCCGGCTGGCTTCACCACGCGGCAACAACAGGATTTGCGCCCATCTGGTGGCCTTTCGGGCAATCCCTGCCATTTGTCCCGAAGTCTGAAGGTGTGGCGCACTTCTTCGCCGCTTGGCACTTTGTGTTCACCAAAGTGCTGGCGGTCTCTGTGCTTCTTCACATTGCCGGAGCCCTTAAGCACGTTGTTATCGACCGGGACGACACGCTGCGTCGCATGTGGTTCGGCCGAAACGAGATCGATGTTACGGTCACTCCGCACAATCATCGCCCGATTTATATCGCAGGCGCGCTTTACGCGGTCGCGATCGCCCTCGGCACTGTGTTGGGATGGCCCAGCGCCAAAACCGCGGTGGCATCTGATCTCGGCGCCGTCGCCAGCGAATGGACCGTTCGGGAGGGCACTATTGGTATTTCCGTCCTTCAGCTCGGCAGCGCCGTCGACGGCAGTTTCGCGGACTGGACAGCCGCGATCTCCTTCGATCCAGACCAGGTCGGGGACACGAAAGGCGAGGTCGACGTCACCATTGCCATCGGCACGCTGACCCTCGGCAGCGTTTCATCGCAGGCCATGGGCCCCGATTTCTTTGCCGTCGAGATGTTTCCGACCGCGACGTTCGCAGGGCCGATCCTTGAAACAGAAACAGGCTTTGTCGTCGAGGGTTCGCTCACGATCAAGGACAACTCGACCCCTGTCACCTTGCCGTTCACCATCGATATCGCGGACAATGTCGCGACCGTTCAAGGGGCAATCACACTTGACCGCCGGAACTACGAAATCGGTACGGCAACCTACGCGGACGAAAGCTCGTTGGGCTTCCCCGTCGACGTGTCGATTGCACTGACCGCACAAAAAGAATAGGCCGCCCCCAAAAGGGACGGCCCTCGAGCCATGATCCAGAGACCTTAGGCGCCAGCTGCGCCCGCCTCGATCGAGATCATGACTTCGACCTCGTCGCTGACGGCGGGCGCGAAGGCGCCCACACCGAAATCACTGCGAAGCAGGGTCGTGGATGCATCGAAACCGATCCACGGTTGCTGAGCCATCGGGTGCGTTCCGCTACCGTTCAGCGTTGTATCCAGAACGATCTCTTTCGTAACGCCGTTCATGGAAAGGTCGCCGGTGATCAGCGCGGTGTTGTCACCGGTAACTTCAATGGAAGTCGAGGTGAAAGACACCAGATCATCCGCCGACGCATTGAAGAAATCCGGGGACATGAAGTGACCGTCGCGCTGTTCCCAACCGGTGAACATCGATGTGACGGGCATGGAAACCGAGACGCTCGACGCGGCAGGGTCGTCTTCATCAAAAACGATCTCGCCCTCGAAACCCGAGAACATTCCGAATGTGGTCGAGAAACCGAGATGATCGTAGGAAAAGATGATCTGGCTGTGGCTCGGATCGAGCTTGTAGGTCTGGCTTTCGGCAATGGCAGCGCCACCGCAAAGAATAAGTGCGATGGCAGAAACTGTGGTCTTCATGGGAACGACTCCTTGTCAGCTGTTCAATGATCTCCGCAGCCAAAATGTCGCGCCTATTTGCAGAAAGGAAAGTCCGCCTGTAGCAACATAGCCTGTTCGTGAATGCACGTCCGCCGTTTCGGCAGTATTGCGCCGACCGTTCAGCCCGCGGCAACACCTTTGCGCACCGGGTTCGGATTGGACAAGCGCGTCATCAACCGCATCTCCGGCGGCTGAAGATCCTCTGTCATCCGGATGCGGAGCCGGCGCAGGTCCGCCTCATCCCCCTTGAGGACAACGATCGGCGCTCCGCCCGAGCGAAGGCGCAGATACATCTCGGACTGCGATCCTGGCTCGCTCTTCTGGATCGTAAACACACCCTCGATCTCGGCCATTTTGACCCGGCGAACCGTCCGCGACGTTCCGGATCGCGGACGCAGTTGAAAACGGACTTCGCGTTTTTCGGTGTCGACTTCCACGACCGGCGTGCCGGTGCCGCTTGCATAGCGGCAAAGCAAAATACCTGCAGTTGCGAAGAAGAACGAGAGCACGGCTTTGAACACCATAGGCGCGGCACCCTCGGAACTCGGCAACAGCCACTGCAAAGCGCCGCTGAGAACAAGAACGATGCCCACGAACAGCGCGGCAATGCGCAAGAAGCTCAGGCTCGCCGCGTCCGCATCTTTCTCTTCGGCAGCATATCCCCAATAGGTCTCCGCAACATCAAGCGTGGAGTAACGCCCCACGGCTTCGGCGGTCGTGTCCGGTTTTGCTCTGACGTTCATCGCACGGCTCTTCGCTTTACGTCATGACAACGCACCAGAGAAACCGGGCAAATCTTGGACCGCCTTGCATCAACAAGAAGACGGTGTATAAGCGCGCGGTCTTCCGCGCATTAGTTGAACGGCGCAGCCTCTCGTGGACCGGGGCGGAAGACCTGAGCCCGAAGTCCTTTGAAGTGCGCCTTGAAAGAACTGGAGAACGCATGCCGCTTTACGAGCATGTCTTTATCTCGCGCCAAGACTTGTCCAGCGCGCAGGCCGAGGGCCTGATCGAACACTTCGGATCCATCCTGACTGAAAACGGCGGCTCGCTCGTCGAACAGGAGTATTGGGGCGTCAAGACGATGGCCTACAAGATCAACAAGAACCGCAAAGGCCACTATGCCTTTCTCAAAACAGACGCGCCGGCACCCGCCATTCAAGAGATGGAACGGTTGATGCGCATCCACGAAGACGTGATGCGCGTCCTGACGATCAAGGTCGACGAACACGCCGAAGGCCCGTCCATCCAGATGCAGAAGCGCGATGAGCGCGACCGTCGCGACCGCGACGATCGCCGTCGTTAAGAGAAGGAGCTAAACCATGGCCGCAAAACCGTTTTTCCGCCGCCGCAAGGTCTGCCCTTTCTCGGGTGAGAACGCGCCGAAGATCGACTACAAGGATACGCGCCTTCTGCAGCGCTACATTTCAGAGCGGGGCAAGATCGTGCCGTCCCGCATCACCGCCGTCTCGGCAAAGAAGCAACGGGAACTGGCCCGCGCCATCAAGCGCGCCCGCTTCCTTGCGCTCCTGCCCTACGCCGTGAAGTAAGGAGAGAGACATGCAAGTCATTCTTCTCGAACGCGTTGCCAAACTGGGCCAGATGGGCGAGGTCGTTACTGTAAAGGACGGTTACGCCCGGAACTTCCTCTTTCCACAGGGTAAAGCGCTTTGGGCATCCCAAGACAACATCGCGCGCTTTGAAACTGAAAAAGCTCAGCTCGAAGCCCGCAACCTAGAGACCAAAACAGAAGCCGAAGCGCTGGCCGAGAAACTCGGCGGCCAGCAATTCGTCGTGATTCGATCAGCCTCGGACGCTGGGGCGCTCTACGGTTCGGTTACCACGCGCGATGCAGCTGACGTGGCGACGGCTGAAGGGTTCTCGGTAGATCGCAAGCAGGTCTCGCTAATCCGCCCAATCAAGGAACTCGGCCTGCACACCGTCAACGTGACCCTACACCCCGAGGTGGACGTCGAGATCATGCTGAACGTGGCGCGGTCCGAAGAAGAAGCCGAGCTACAAGCTTCCGGCAAGTCGATCCAGGAACTCGCGGCGGAAGAGGAAGCGGCAGCAGAATTCGAGATCGCCGAACTCTTCGACGATATCGGTTCGGCCCAGCTTGATGATCTCGAGGACGGAGACGAACGTCCTGCCGACGCGTCGGAAGCCGGCTCCGAGGACAACGATCAGGAAGAGCCCGCGAGCTGAGGTCAAATCAACCCAACCAGATAGGGGGCGCCGATTGCGGCGCCCTTTTTTTTGGGGCCCAATTTAGAAGGGCGCCCACTACGGGCGCCCTCCATGGCAACTGCTTCAGGGAGAAATCAGCAGCTGTAATAAAGCTTGAACTCCATTGGGTGGGGCGTGTGCTCGTAAGCGTAGATCTCTTCCCACTTGAGCTCCATGTAGCCCTCGATCTGGTCCTTCGTGAACACGTCACCGGCCAAGAGGAAGTCCATGTCAGCTTCCAGTTCGTCCATCGCCTCACGCAGCGATGCGCAGACCGTCGGGATCCCTTCGAGCTCTTCCGGCGGAAGATCATAAAGGTCCTTGTCCATCGCTTCACCCGGATCGATTTTGTTCTTGATGCCGTCGAGGCCGGCCATCAGGAGCGCCGAGAAACAGAGATACGGGTTCGCGGACGGATCCGGGAAGCGGGCCTCGACGCGTTTCGCCTTGGGGCTCTCGGTCCACGGAATCCGGACACAGCCCGAACGATTCCGCGCCGAATAGGCCCGCAGAACCGGCGCTTCGAAGCCCGGGATCAGACGCTTGTAGGAATTGGTTGACGGATTGGTGAAGGCGTTCAGCGCTTTGGCATGCTTCAGAAGCCCGCCGATATAGTACAGCGCTTCCTGGCTGAGGTCGGCGTATTTGTCGCCGGCAAAAAGCGGTTTTCCATCCTTCCAGATCGACATGTTGCAGTGCATGCCGGTGCCATTGTCGCCAGCGACCGGCTTCGGCATGAATGTTGCCGACTTGCCATAGGCATGCGCCACCTGGTGGATGACGTACTTGTACTTCTGAAGCTGGTCGCCCTGATCTGTGAGCGACGAAAAGATCAGGCCCAACTCGTGCTGACACGAGGCGACCTCGTGGTGGTGCTTGTCGACCTTCATGCCCATGCGCTTCATGGTCGACAGCATTTCCGAACGGATATCCTGTCCGTCATCCACGGGCGGAACGGGGAAATAGCCGCCCTTGACACCCGGGCGATGGCCCATGTTGCCCATCTCGTAATCCGTATCGGTGTTCCACGACGCGTCAAGCGCATCTACTTCGTAAGACACCTTGTTCATCTCGACGGCAAACTTGACGTCGTCGAACAGGAAGAATTCTGCCTCAGGTCCGAAATAGGACACGTCGCCGATACCCGACGACTTCAGATAGGCCTCGGCCTTGACGGCGGTACCGCGCGGATCACGCTCGTAGGCCTCGCCCGTGTCCGGCTCAAGGACGTTGCAGTGTACCGCAAGCGTCTTTTCGGCGTAGAACGGGTCCATGTAGGCGGAGTCCGTATCCGGCATCAGCTTCATGTCCGACTGGTCGATCGACTTCCAGCCAGCGATGGACGAGCCGTCGAACATGAACCCTTCGTCGAGGAAATCCTCGTCGACCTGGTCCGACATGACCGTCACGTGCTGGAGTTTGCCGCGCGGGTCCGTGAAACGGATATCGACATAGTCGACTTCCTCGTCGGTGATGGTCTTCAAGACGTCGGCTTTACTCATGGTTCAGTCTTCTTCCCTTTTTGTGTGTCCCGTCAAAGCTGATCAAAGCGCCTCAGCCCCGACTTCCCCGGTCCGGATTCGCAAGGCCTGTTCAATCGGCGATACGAAGATCTTGCCATCTCCGATCTTGTCGGTCTTGGCCGCGGCAACGATCGCATCAATGGCCGCATCAACCTGATCGTCATCGATGACCACTTCGATTTTCACCTTGGGGAGGAAATCGACGACATATTCCGCACCGCGATACAGTTCGGTGTGGCCCTTCTGTCGGCCGAAGCCCTTTACCTCGATCACGCTGAGACCCTGAACGCCCATCTCTTGGAGCGCTTCTTTGACCTCGTCGAGCTTGAACGGCTTGATGATCGCTTCGATCTTTTTCATGGGCCTCCCCCGTGTCGATCACGGGGGTTGAGACCACGTCTGATTGTGCCCCACAATCAAGCGGCCTGCCGGGGGCCCGATCTCTCGGGGCGAATCCCGGCGGCATGCGTTATTTTAGTGCAAAGCGCGGATTTTTTATGCGGTTTGTGAAAGGGTGCGACCAAAATGAGTGAGCTTCTCACCGCAGCCCAGATGCGCGCCATCGAACAGGCCGCCATCGACAGCGGAGAGGTCACCGGCCTCGAGCTTATGGAACGCGCCGGGAAAGGCGTGGTCGAGGCGATTTTCGAGGAATGGCCCGACCTCGCCACCACCTCCCACCGCGCGGTCATCCTCTGCGGCCCCGGCAACAACGGCGGCGACGGCTTCGTCGTCGCCCGCTTGCTGAAAGAGTGGGGTTGGGAGGTCGAAGTCTTTCTCTACGGCGACGCCGAGAAGCTGCCACCGGATGCGCGGGTGAATTACGAACGGTGGAGTGAGTTTGGAGAGGTCGAGGAGGATTGGCCGGAAGACGACAGGAGCGACCAGCGACTGCAATGCGCCGATGTGTTCATCGACGCCATGTTCGGAACTGGACTAAGGCGTTCACTGCCCGAGGCAGCTGAGGTCTTTGTTGAGCTTTGTTGTTCTCCTCCGGACAACTTGAGAGTTGTTTCAGTCGACCTGCCCAGTGGGATTTGCTCAGATAGTGGCAAGGAAATTCTACCGGTGGATTCCTCATCTTTGAGCTACGCAGGAGGATCATTCTTTTCTAACGTCACCGTCACGTTTCATTGGTCAAAGCTAGGACATTTTCTCGATGACGGGCCGCTGCGGTGTGGAAGAGTCGTAGTGAAGGCCCTCTGGTCGGCGCACGCATTTGGAGGATCCGTCGATCCAGGAATTCCGCCTGACGATCAGCACCACATGCATTTCTGGGATGATCTCGATGAACTCGACACGCAAGTTGAATTCAGACGTGAGTTGGTGCCGGTGGAGGGCGGTAGCGTTGGCAAGATATTCTCTAGCCACAAATACACCCACGGCCATGCCCTCCTCCTCGCCGGACCTCCGGGGCATGGCGGCGCCGCCCGCCTCGCGGCCCGGGGCGCACTCCGGATCGGCGCGGGGCTCGTGACTGTCGGCTGCCCCGACGGCGCCCTGGCCGAGAACGCCGCCCGTCTCGACGCCATCATGTGTCGGCCCATCGCCGACCCCACGGCCCTTGCCCGGACCCTCGAAGACACCCGCCTGAACGCCCTCTGCCTCGGGCCCGGCCTCGGACCGTCTGAGACCACCCGCACCCTCA